>NZ_WMII01000001.1 GCF_009711265.1 Paracoccus shanxieyensis
TCAAGGTCTCGCAACCCGAAACTTGTCCGAAGATCGACGGTGACCGCCAGCGTCACCAACGGCCGCGCGCTGCGCTACGCCGAAGGCTCCGCGCGCGGCCTCCTACACCATGTGTTGGGACACTGCCCGAAAGCCTAATTGCGCAGGTGATGCCGTGCAAGCGCAGCATCCAAACCTAGCAGGAAAGGCATAGTGACAAAGCCCGCACCATCCTTTATGCGGGCGGCACGGAGCTGGCATACAGGCGCCCGGCTCCCGGAGGACCGATGAAAGCCCAGACCTTTCTGCCCGAAGATTACCGTCCCGCCGAAGACGAACCCTTTATGAATGACATGCAGCTGGAATATTTCCGGCGCAAATTGATTGCCTGGAAACAGGAATTGCTCGACCAGTCCGCCGAGACGCTGGAGGGTCTGCAGGAAAGCGCGCGCAACGTGCCCGATCTGGCCGACCGCGCCTCCGAGGAAACCGACCGCTCACTGGAGCTGCGCACGCGTGACCGGCAGCGCAAGCTGGTCAGCAAGATCGATTCGGCGCTGCGCCGCATCGAAACCGGCGATTACGGTTATTGCGAAATGACGGGCGAGCCGATCAGCCTCAAGCGGCTGGATGCCCGCCCGATCGCGACCATGACGCTGGAAGCGCAGGAAAAGCACGAGCGGCGCGAACGCGTCCACCGCGACGATTGATCGCGGGAATGGCGGCATGGCGGGGCCTGTTCCGGCCCCGTCCTTCGCATTGGGTCCGCATGGACAAGACGCGATGACCGGTCTTGGCGCATCTTCGATCAGCATTATTGGCGCAGGCATCGCCGGGCTGACCGCCGCCTGCGCGCTTGCGCGTCATGGCGCGCAGGTGACGGTCTTGGAACGCGCCCCCGCGCTTGAGGAGACCGGCGCGGGCTTGCAGCTTTCCCCGAATGCCCTGCGCGTGATCGACGCGCTGGGATTATGGCCGCAGCTTGAAGCGATCTCGGCCCCGTCCCAGCGGGTCGAGCTTTTCGACACGGCCGGGCGTCTGGTGTCGCGGCTGGATCTGGCGAAGTATCGCCCGCAGGACCGCTTCCGGCTGGTGCATCGTGCAAGGCTGATCGAGTTGCTGGCCGATGCAGCGTGCGCGGCGGGGGCGCAGATCACGCTGGGCCATGAGGTGACGGATCTGCCAAAGGCCGATCTGGTCATCGGCGCGGATGGCATCAAAAGCCGCATCCGTCCGCGCCTGAACGGCCCCGAAACGCCGTTTTTCACCAAGCAGACCGCATGGCGTGCGCTGATCCCATCAGAACCCGGCGCGGCCCCGGCAAGTCAGGTCTTCATGGGACCGGGGCGGCATCTGGTCAGCTATCCGCTGGCCAAGGGCCTGCGCAATATCGTCGCGGTGGTGGAACGTCCGGACTGGCATGACGAAGGCTGGTCCCACCCCGGAGATCCGACCGAGCTGCGTGCCGCATTTGCCCACTTCGGCGGGCCGGTGCCGGGCTGGCTGGCGCAGGTGCAACAGGTCAGCCTGTGGGGCCTCTTTCGCCACCCGGTCGCCGCACATTGGCAGCGCCCGGCCAGCGACGGCCCGGCATTGGTCCTGATCGGTGATGCGGCACATCCCACCCTGCCCTTCATGGCGCAAGGCGCGGTGATGGCGATCGAGGATGCATGGATCCTTGCAGACTGCCTTGCCCGCGCGCCAATGGCTGAGGCGCTGGCCCGCTTCCAGTCGCTGCGCCAACCCAGATGCCAGCGCATCGTCGCAGCCGCGAATGGCAATGCCCGAAACTATCACATGCGCGGCCCGACCCGCGCCGTCGCACATGCGGGCCTGCGCGCCATCTCGACCCTGACGCCGGGTTTGCTGATCGAACGCTTTGCCTGGCTTTACGATTACGATCCGACGAGCATCGCGGCTCAGGGCTGAGCGTTTCTCTGTTCCTCAAATACTCATGCGACGGCGCCAGCGGCGATGTCCTTTGAGTATTTGTAGAACAGAGAAACCGGGCCCTGCGATCCGAACCCGGCATGGGCGGCCAGCGGCTCAGGCGGCTTTCTCCACGGCGGCGACGATGCCGTCCACGACTTCGCGCAGCATGTGCTCGTCCTCGGCCTCGGCCATGACGCGGATCAGGGGTTCGGTGCCGGATTTCCGGATCAGCACCCGGCCCGATCCGTGCAGCCGCGCCTCGGCCCGGGCGATCTCGGCCTTCACCGCATCGGCGGACAGCGGATCTGCCCCTGCGGCATAGCGCACGTTCTTCAGCATCTGCGGCACCGGCTGGAATTGCGTCACCAGTTCCGAGGCGCGTTTGCCGCCATCGGCCAGCGCCGCAAGGAATTGCAGGCCAGCGATCAGCCCGTCGCCGGTGGTGGCATAATCGGTCATGACGATATGGCCGGATTGTTCGCCGCCAAGGTTGAAGCCCGCCCCGCGCATCCGTTCGACCACATAGCGATCGCCCACCGCGGTGCGTTCCAGCCGCAGGCCGCGGCCTTGCAGATAGCGCTCAAGGCCCAGATTGGACATCACCGTGGCAACCAGCGCGCCGCCGCGCAACCGGCCCTGTTCGGCCCAGCGGCCCGCCAGCAGAGCCATCAGCTGGTCGCCATCCGCCACCTGTCCCGTTTCGTCGATGATCATCACCCGGTCGGCATCGCCGTCCAGGCTGATGCCCAGATCCGCCCCGTGCTCGAGCACCGCCTTGGCGCAGGCCTGAGGGTGGGTCGAGCCGACGCCGTCATTGATGTTGTAGCCATCGGGATGCACGCCCAGCGGGATGACCTCGGCGCCCAGTTCCCACAACACATCCGGGGCAGCGCGATAGGCAGCACCATTGGCGCAGTCGATCACCACCTTCAGCCCGTTCAGCCGTTGCCCCGCCGGGAATGTGGTCTTGGCATATTCGACATAGCGCCCGCGCCCATCGTCGATGCGGCGCGCGCGGCCGATATTCTGCGGCTGCGCGGGCTCGATCTCGCTGGCGACGATGGCCTCGATTTCGGCCTCGGCCTCATCGGACAGCTTGAAGCCGTCCGGGCCGAAGAACTTGATGCCGTTATCCGCCGCCGGGTTGTGGCTGGCCGAGATCATGATCCCCACATCCGCCCGCATCGAGCGGGTCAAAAACCCCACCGCAGGCGTCGGCACAGGCCCCAGCAGCAGCACGTTCATGCCGGTGCTGGTCAGCCCGGCCGTCAGGGCGTTTTCCAGCATATAGCCCGACAGCCGCGTATCCTTGCCAATCACGACACGGTGGCGGTCCTCGCCCTTCCTGCGGAAATAGCGCCCGGCGGCGGCGCCAAGGCGCAGCGCCATCTCGGCGGTCATGGGATAGGTGTTGGCGCGTCCGCGCACGCCGTCTGTCCCGAAAAGCTTCCTGCTCATTCGCCCTCTCCTGCCACTGCGCGCCACAACGCGAGGCCTTGTCTTGTGTCTGCCACGTCATGGACGCGGTGGATCTGTATGCCCTGCGCGACCCCGGCCAGTGTGACGGCCAGCGTGCCCGCCGCACGGTCCGCCGCGCGTTCAGCCCCGCCGATCGCGCCGATGAAGCGCTTGCGTGACACGCCCAGCAGCACGGCACAGCCCAGTCCATGATAGACCGAGATCCGCCGCAGGATCGCCAGATTATGCGCCTGCGATTTGCCGAAACCAATGCCCGGGTCGATCACGATGCGGTTGCGCGGGATGCCCGCCGCCATGGCGCAGTCGATCCGCAGCTTGATCGCGTCATAGACATCCAGCAGCACATCGCCATAGCTGGGATTGTCCTGCATGGTTTCCGGCACGCCCTGCGCATGCATGATGCACAGCGCCACGCCCATCTGCGCCACGGCAGCGGCCATGCCCGGATCATGGTCCAGCCCCGAGACATCGTTGACCAGCCCCGCCCCCGCCGCGACGGCGGCGCGTGCCACATCGGCCTTGCGCGTATCGACCGAGATGGCGGCCTGCCCCCTTGCCCCCTTGATCACCGGGATGATGCGGGCGATTTCATCGGGCGATGCCACCTCCAGCGCGCCGGGCCGGGTGGATTCGCCGCCGATATCGACGATGGCGGCACCTTTGGCGATCAGCCTGCGCGCATGGTCCAGCCCGTCATAGGCGCCGCCATCGGAAAAGCTGTCAGGTGTGGCGTTGACGATGCCCATGATCTGCGGGCGTTCCATCGCCAGCCCCATGACCGGCGCGCGCGGCGCGGTCAGGGCGGCCATGACCGCATCGGGGGCGCTGTCCACGATCCGGGGCGGCGCACCCCGCTGCAACTGCTCGAATTGCGAAAAGCGGACCCAGCCTCCGGCAAGTTGCCAGCGGCCATGTTCGGTCGGGATCGGGCGGTAATAGCTGTGTTCCATGGTGGTCCTGACCGGCTTGGCGCATCATCCGCGCGGCACGCTGCGATGCAAGAGGGCTTAAATCCGGCCCGTCGGGATCCGGTAGCCGTTCGGAACCGCAGGCAGGTCCGCCGCCTTGGGCAGGGCCCAGTCCAATTGGCTGGCCTGCAGCCGGTCGGCCAGCCACAGCGCCAGCACATGCGGGTCCGAGGGCAGACCCGCCACGTCGCGCACCATGCGGGCGGGTGCCCAGACCACGGCGCGGCCTTCGGTCGCGGCCCATTCCAGTTCTGTCTGCGTGGCGGCGACGGTCAGGCCAAGATGGCCTGCCAGCGCCCATGCCGCCTGATCCAGCGCCAGAAGCTCGACCTCGCGCGGGTTGCCGCCCTGCGGCAGCGGCAGGCCCGGCGCATCGGGAACCAGCGCCACGCCACCGGCGGGCAGCGGGAATTCGGTGCCGTGAAAGATCACCCGCAACTGCGCCGCCGTCGCGTCCGCTGCCACCCGCGCCTGACGGCGGCTCAGCGTGACGCCAAGCGCGCCGGGGATGCGGTCCAGCTTTTCGACCGTGACGCTGACCTGCGCCGCACGCGGATGCGCCAGCACCTGCGCGGCGATCTTTTCGGCCAGCGTTTCCAGCAGATCATAGCGGCGATCGGCCAGCCCCGCCGCCACGGCTCCGGTCAGGATGTCATAGGACAGGATGCGGTCCACCTCATCGTCGACGCCGACGACATGAGTGGCCAGTTCGACCTGAATGTTGAAACGCAGGCGCTGTTCCTGACCCCGTTCGGTCTGGAACGCCCCTATTTCGGCCGAAACGATGTAATCGCGCAGGTGGATACGGTCAGGCTGGTCCATGGGCCCATCTCACAGGAAAACGGCCCCGCCGCAAGGGACAGGGCCGCAGGAGCATCGGCATATTTGCGTCAGTTCGACGCCAGCCGCTGTTCCGAGCGATAGAAGATGTGGCTGCCGATGCGGGCCGTGCGCTCGAACTTGCGCGACCATTTCGGCTTGACGGCGGGCGTGTGGAAATAGGTCGCGCCATCGGTCAGATTGCGCGGCGCACCCTGAAGTGCGGCCTTGGCGATCTGCTGGGCGCGGGCATAGGCGCCACGCTCGCGGATGCGGCCCTTCTTATAGGTGAATTGCCCGCTTTGGTTCACGACGCCGCAGACGGTTTTCGGAAAGCGCGGATGATCGACGCGGTTCAGAATGACCTCGGCCACCGCGCGCTGGCCCTGCGAGCCTTCGCCGCGGGCCTCGAAGTACAGAGCTTCGGAAAGGCATTGCAGATCGGTATTGCTGACATTCGGCGTCGCGGCGGGTGCGGCGGCGCTGGTCTTGTAGGTCACGCGCTGCTGGGTATCTGCCAGTGCCGGTGCGGCTGCGACGGCAGGAAGCGCAAGAGCAACACACACAGAAACGCGCGCCAACCATGACGTTGGTTTCGACATTTTGGTCCTGTTCAACTGGGTACGAAGGTTCACTGTCCCGGGTCGTTTGTTACAGCCATCCAAGGCCTGTTCTGGCGTGCAATGGGCCGCAAGCGGTTCCGGCGATCTACCCCACTTAGGCGTGATCGCGAAAAATGGCAGGAAAACGAATGATTTAAGCGGAAAGCCGCCGACAGTGATTTCGTTAACGGGCGGGTTTCGGCCAAATGGCCATTGGCCTACGACTGCGCCGCGGCGTCATATTCCAGCGACTCGCGCCGGATCAGCACTGATTCCTGCGCCGCTGCCAGCCGTGCGACAGGCACACGGAAGGGCGAGCATGAGACATAGTTCACCCCCGCGCGCAGACAAAATGCGATGGATTCGGGATTGCCGCCATGTTCGCCGCAAACCGAGATCGTGATGTCGGGGGCCTGCTTGCGGGCGCGTTCGGTGCCGATGGCCACAAGCTCGCCCACCCCGTCGCGGTCAAGGATGTGGAACGGGTCTTCGGCATAGACGCCCTGCCCGACATAGGTGCCCATGAACCGCCCGGCATCGTCGCGCGACAGCCCATAGGTCATCTGCGTCAGATCGTTCGTGCCGAAGGACAGAAAGGCCGCGTGCTGGACGATATCGCCCGCGCGCAGCGCCGCGCGCGGCGTTTCGACCATGACGCCCAGACGATAGGCGAAATCGGTGCGGGTTTCGTTTCTGACGGCGGCGGCCACGGCATCGATGCGGGTCTTGACCAGCTCGACCTCGCGCCGGGCGCTGACCAGCGGGATCATGATCTCGGGGACGACGGGATCGCCGTTGCGGCTGGCCTCGATGGTGGCCTCGAAGATGGCGCGGGCCTGCATGTCATAGATTTCGGGGATGGTGATGCCCAGACGCACGCCGCGCAGCCCCAGCATGGGATTGAATTCGGTCAGCGACTCGACCCGGCGCGTCACGTCGGACAAGGGCAGATCCAGCGATTCCGCCAGGGCCCGCATGCCTTCGCGGTCATGCGGCAGGAATTCGTGCAGCGGCGGGTCGAACAGGCGGATCGTTAACGGCAGCCCGGCCATGATCTTGAACAGCTCGACAAAATCGCCGCGCTGCATCGGCAGCAGGCGGTCCAGCGACAGGCGGCGATCTTCGGATTTGTCGGCAAAGATCATCTCGCGCATGGCGGGCAGGCGTTCGTCATCGAAGAACATATGCTCGGTGCGGCACAGCCCGATGCCCTGCGCGTTGAAGCGCCGCGCGGTGCGGGCGTCTTCGGGCGTGTCGGCATTGGCGCGGATGCGGATGCTGGATTGTTCGTCGGCCCAGTCCAGAAGCTGGTTGAAGCTGTCGTCCAGCGCCGGTTCCAGCATTTCGGCCGCGCCCGCCAGCACCTCGCCCGAGGTGCCGTCGATGGTGATCTCGTCGCCCTCGTGAAATTCGCGCCCGCCCGAGCGCAGGGTGCGCGCGCGGCTGTCGATCGAGATGCCGCTGGCGCCCACGATGCAGGGCAGGCCGATGCCGCGCGCAATCACCGCCGCATGGCTGGTCATGCCGCCGCGTTCGGTCAGCACCGCGACGGCGGCGTGCATGCCGCGAATGTCCTCCGGCACGGTTTCGCGCCGCACCAGCACGGCGCGGTCGCCCCGCGCCTCGGCGGCCTGCGCGGCCGTGGCGGAAAAGACGATGCGGCCGGTGGCGGCGCCGGGGCTGGCATTGATGCCGCGCGTGATGATGTCGCGCGGCGCGCTGGGATCGACCTGATAATGCAGCAGGTCCGACAGCACGCGCGGTTCGACCCGCATGACGGCTTCTTCGGGCGGGATGATGCCGTCGCGCGCCAGCGCCACCGCGATGCGCACGCTGGCGCGGGATGAGCGCTGCACGCGCACCGCGTCGATGATGGACAGCTGGCTGTCCGAGACGACGAATTCCACCTGCATCTCTTCGCGCAGGCGTTCGCGGGCGGCGACGCCGTACCGCACCAGATCGGCAAAGACCTCGGGGGCGGCTTCTTCCAGCGAGGGGCCGCGCGGGTCGCGGGTCAGATACAGCGTCTCGGCATCCTTGCCACGGGCGCGGCCCTGCGTCTGGCCGCGAAAGCGCCCGGTGATGCGCGGCGTGCCGGTGGTGCTGTCGATCAGCTGGATCGAGCCCGAGCCCGTCACCCCCGGCCCCAGCGCCAGCGCCATGTCCTGCACGATCAGCCCCAAGGGGGCCTGCGCCGGTGCGCCCTTGGCCTGACGCAGCAGCCGCGCGGTCGGCCCGTCCCAGGCGCGGGCCATGCTGCGCAGCACCTCGGACAATTGCCGGGCGGGATCCTGGGGGAATTCCTCGTCGGTTTCGCTTTTATAGGCGTCCAGCGCGGCTTTCAGCCCGCCATCGCTGTCGGAAAACATGTCCGGATCCAGCCGGGCGACATGGATGGCATAGGATTGCACGAAGCCCAGATAGATCGCATCCGCCGCCGCCTTGCCGCGTTTTTCGGCCAGTCTGGCGTGGCATTCGTGGTTGATGCCGACATTCAGCACCGTGTTTGGCCCGCCCCATGCCGGATTGACCGCCGAGGGGCGCACGCTGACCAGCCCGTCGGCGCCGCCGATAATGCTGGACAGGCGGGCCCGGTCCGGGGTCTGGCCATTGCCGATGGCCCGCACCGCATCGGCCGAGAAGGCGAAGCTGGTCGGCACGGGCAGTTCCATGCGCACCAGCCGTTGCAGGCATTTCGCGCGCCAGCCATGCCTGACGACCTGCACCCCCGCCGAGGGGGTGATGTGGACGATCGCATCGGGTTCGGTCAGGGCGGACATGCTGGCGTCAGATTAGGCACGGGTGGGTTGATCGTGCAAGTGCGGCAAAGGATGGGGGCTCTGCCCCCACACCCCCGGAGTATTTTCGGAACGAAGAAGCCGGCCTAGCCCTCGATGCGGTTGAAATCGGCGATGAGGCGGCCGGTTTCGCGGATGCGCGACAGAAGGTTCAGGCGGTTGCGCCGCGTGATCTGGTTGTCGGCATTAATCTGGACCGCATCGATGAAGGCGTCGATGGGGCCGCGCAATGTGGCGATACCTTGGGTCGCGGCCTCAAAATTGTTATGCTTGACGGCTTCGCGGATCGCCGGCTCGGCACGGTCCAGTGCAGCAAACAGTGCGCGTTCCTGATCGGTTTCGGCGAATTTCGGATCGGCGCCATAGGAGTATTCCACGCCGTCCTTTTCTTCGGCCTGCGCGAGGATGTTGCTGGCGCGTTTCAGGCCTTGCAGCAGGTTAGCGCCGTTTTCGGTTTTCAGCGTTTCGTTCAGTGCGGTGGCGCGGTTGACCAGCAGAACGAGATCGTCATTGCCGGGCATGGCGATGGCCGCGTCGATGATGTCGTGGCGGATGCCCTGATCTTTCAGGAACACCTTGAGGCGGTCGTGGAAGAAGGTGAGGAGGTCGGTTGCCTCGGCAATCTTGGAATAATCGCTCTGATCGCGATCATCACGGACGATTCCATGGCCTTGACTGCCGGTGCTGATCGTATCGAGCAACCCAACCCGCACCCCATTCCCCAGCACCAGCCGGATCACCCCCAGCGCGGCGCGGCGGAGCGCGAAGGGGTCCTTGGACCCGGTGGGCTTTTCGTCGATGGCCCAGAAGCCGGTCAGCGTGTCCAGCTTGTCGGCCAGCGCCACCGCGACCGAGACCGGGGCCGAGGGCACGGCGTCAGACGGGCCCAGCGGCGAATAATGGTCGCGGGCGGCGTCGGCCACGGCATCGGCATGGCCCGCCTGCAAGGCGTAGTAGCGGCCCATCGTGCCCTGCAATTCCGGGAATTCACCGACCATCGCCGAGCGCAGGTCCAGTTTCGCGATGCGCGCGGCCTGATCGGCCTGATCGGGATCTGCGCCCACCAGCGGCGCGATCTCGCGCGCCAGTGCGGCGATGCGCTGGATCCGGTCTGCTTGCGATCCCAGCTTGCTTTGGAAGGTCACGGATTTCAGGCCCTCGGCCCAGTCCTGCATGCCCGCGCGCGCCTCGCGCAGGTCGTTGTCCCAGAAAAAGGCCGCGTCGGACAGCCGGGCCGCTAGCACGCGCTGGTTGCCTTTCAGGATCGTTTCGCCGTGATCGGGCGTGTCGATATTGGCGACGGTCACGAAGCCCTCGATCCGGCCCGTCTTGGGGTTGCGGGCCGAGAAGAACTTCTGGTGTTCCTTCATCGAGGTCTGCAGCACCTCGGGCGGCAGGGACAGAAAGCGGTCCTCGATGGCGCCCATCAGCGGCACGGGCCATTCGACCAGCCCCGCCACCTCGGTCAGCAGACCGTCATCGGCGACGATCTCCCAGCCACGGGCGAAGGCGAGATTTGCGGCTTCCTGACGAATGGCGGCCTCGCGCTCGGCGCTGTCCAGCATGACGCGGGCGCGGCGCAGTTTGGCGGCATAGTCGTCAAAGCCGGACACCGTGACGGCATCGGGGGCCATGAAGCGGTGGCCGCGCGTGCTGTTGCCCGAGGCGATGCCTTCGATGTCCAGCGGCACCACGGTCGCGCCGGTTTCGTCGCTGAGCAGGCAGATGATGGAATGCAGCGGACGCACCCAGCGCAGCGCGCCGCTGCCCCAGCGCATCGACTTGGGCCACGGGAAATCGCGGATCGTGGCGGCCAGCACCTCGGCCACGATCTCGGCGGCCGGGCGGCCGGGCTTGTGGATATGGGCGAACCAGACCTGCCCCTTCTTGTCGTCGCGGGCGGTCAACTGATCGCGGGTCAGCCCGGTCGAGCGCAGGAAGCCCTGCAATGCCGCCTCGGGGGCGTCGGTGCGGGGGCCTTTGCGTTCCTCATGCGTGGTGGGGCTGTTGGGCGTCAGCCCTTCGATCGTCAGGGCAAGGCGGCGCGGCGTGCTGAACGCGCCTGCGCTGGCATAGGTCAGCCCCGCGCCGACCAGTCCGTCGGTCACCAGTTTCTTCAGATCCTCGCGCGCGCGGGCCTGCATCCGCGCCGGGATTTCTTCCGAGAAAAGCTCGATCAGAAGGTCGGGCATCAGTCCATTACTCCGCGTTCGGGGGTCTTGTCGTTGAATTGGTGCCAGCCGAAGGCGCGCCCGTCGGGATAGACCGCGATCACGCGGTCCACATCGGGGCGGATTTCAGGCTGCGAGAGGTAGGCTTGCGCCGCGCCAGAGGCCAGATCGGCCTGAATCCGGCCCGCATCGAAGCAGGAAAACCAGTTCGGCGGCACCAGCGGCGTGGCGTCGGGGAAAGGCTCGGCCCCGTCGGGCAGCGGTTCCAGAAGCTGGAAACACGCCCGCCAGCGGATGGGTGAGCTGCCCGCGTCGATGGCCTGCACCGCGTCGATGCTGAGCGCCACGGGCGCGCCGTTGCGCATCACGGTCAGATGCACCGTCGAGGGGTCGATCCTGTCGTAAAAGCCGTATTCCTGCGCATACCACATCCCGCCCCCGGCAGCGATGGCCGTGGCAAGAATGGCAATGGCGGGAATGCGCCCGTCCATCAGGCACCGGCCGGAAAGGCGGGCAGCGGCGCGCCGGTGGCGGCGGGGGTCGTGGCGAACAGATCCGCGCAGCGTTTCGCCAGCGCCCGCACGCGCCCGATATAAGCCTGCCGTTCGGTGACAGAAATCACGCCGCGCGCGTCCAGCAGGTTGAACAGATGGCTGGCCTTGATCGCCTGATCATAGGCAGGATGTGCCATGGGGATCACCCGGCCCGCCGCGTCGGTTTCGGCGGCGGACAGGATGCGGTCGCATTCAGCCTCGGCATCCTTGAAATGCTGCAGCAGCATGTCGGTATCGGCGACGTCGAAGTTCCAGCGGGAATATTCGCGTTCCGTCTGGTTGAAGATGTCGCCATAGGTCAGCGGAATCGGGCTGTCGGGATGGTTGAAGGGCATGTCCATGACATGTTCGACGCCCAGCACATACATCGCCAGCCGCTCGAGCCCATAGGTCAGCTCACCCGAGACGGGGCGGCAGTCATGACCGCCGACCTGCTGGAAATAGGTGAACTGGCTGACCTCCATGCCGTCGCACCAGACCTCCCAGCCAAGGCCCCATGCGCCCAGCGTCGGGCTTTCCCAGTCGTCCTCGACGAAGCGCACATCATGGATCATCGGATCAAGGCCTATGGCGCGCAGGCTGCCCAGATACAGCTCCTGCATCTGCGGCGGGCTGGGTTTGATGATGACCTGATACTGATAGTAATGCTGCAGCCGGTTCGGGTTTTCGCCGTAACGCCCATCCGTCGGACGGCGCGAAGGCTGGACATAGGCCGCAGCCCAGGGCTTCTGGCCCAGCGACCGCAGGGTGGTGGCCGGGTGGAAGGTGCCCGCGCCCACCTCCATGTCATAGGGTTGCAGCACCGCGCAGCCCTGAGCGGCCCAGTAGGATTGCAGGCGCAGGATCACGTCCTGAAAACAGACGGGCCGGGCTATCCGATCATCCTTGGGGCTGGTCATCCGGTTTTCCTTGGGCATAACTGGAAAGAAATGTCAGCCGCCTTCTAGGCATCGGCTGGCGCATGGTCAATGAGAGGGACGGTTGATGCGGGGCTTTGCACTGGTCTTGGGGGCGGGACTGGCACTTCCGTTGCCCGCCATGGCCGAAGATGTGGTCATCCGGATCGAAGCCAAGCGCGGCGCAGATGCCGCGGCCACCGCCGCGCAAGACTGGGCAGGGCAGTTTCCCGATGTCGTGACCTTCCCGCTGTCGGATGGCTGGACCGGCATCGCCCTTGGTCCGATGCCACGCGAACAGGCGTCGGTGCGGCTGGACGAATTGCGAGCGCAGAACCGTGTGCCCGGCGACAGCTTCCTGGCCCCTGCCGAAGGGCGCGTACTGAACGCCGTGCCGGGGGGCAACCCGGATGCCGCCACCGCGGCCACGCCGGAACAATCAGCCGCCACGCCTGCCAGCGCCTCGACCTTCCCGGCAGCGGCCGAGCCTGCCCCGGACGCGGCCGAGCCCGCGACCGCCGATCTGGCCGGCGAGGACGCGCCGGACACCGCCCCTGCCCCCGAGATGCCCGAAAGCGCCGCGCCGGACATGCCCGCCGCGCCCGAGGCGCCCGAGGCCCCGGCACAGTTCTTCATCCGCATCGAATCCAGCGCCGACCGCGCCGCCGCCGAAGACATGCTGGCCAAGCGGCGCGAGATCCTGCCCGATGTCGGTCTGTGGACGCTGCCGAATGGCCGCTTCGTCGTGGCGCTGGGACCGACGGATCAGGTCACGGGCGAGGCATGGCTGCGCGCCTTCAAGGATGCCCAAGCCGTGCCGCGCGATGCCTTTGTCACGCCCGCCGCCGATCTGGGCCAGAACGAAATCATCGGCAAGGTGCCTGAACTTGGCGCAGCACCCGGCGAAACCGCCATGCCGCTGGTCATGCCGCCGCTGGAGGACGTGCAGCGCGCCCTGCGTTGGGCCGGTCATTATGACGGCGCGATCGACGGCAAGGACGGCCCGATGACGCAGGCGGCCATCGCGGATGAAATCGTGCGGCTGCGCGCCTCGCCCGATCCGGCCTCGGCCATGGGCGAACTGATCCGCCGCCGCGACGCATGGCGCACCCAGATCGGCCTGACCGAGCTGCGCGACCCCCATACCGGCCTTGCCCTGCCCGCGCCGATGCAGAAGCTGCAATTCGACCGCACCGAACGCGCGCTGTCGATCTATGGCCCGAAGGATGGATCGGGCGCGGCGCTGATCCTGTTCAGCCAGCCGGGCGGCCAGCAAGAGATGCTGGACATGGCGGGGCTTGTCACCGCGCTTGGCTGGGTGCCCGCGCCCGTGCGGCAGGTGCGTCAGGGCAGCGTCATCCTTGACGGGCGCAACCAGACCCATGTGGGCCATGCCGAGGGCCGCGTGGTCGATGGCCGCGCGCAGGGCTTCGTGCTGATCTGGCCCTTGCAGGACATGCAGGAAAGCCGCCGCATCGCCTCGGAAATCTCGGACAACCTGTCGCGCTTTGCGCCGGGGGCCATGGATCCGGCGCCCGCAGAGACGGCTCCCGACACCCCCGCCACGCCCTTGGCGAACTAGCCGCGCCAGAAGCGCGGCATGAACAGCACCAGCACCGTCAGCAGTTCAAGCCTGCCGACATACATGCCCACGCTCATCATCCATTTCGCGGCGGTGGGCAGGTTGTTCACCGCGCCATTGGGAGACAGCTCGGGGCCCCACATGACGCCGACATTGGCGATGGCGGTCCACGCGCCGGTCAGCGCCGTGCGCGGATGCAGCCCGGTCATCGCCAGCCCGACGATCAGCAGACCGAATGTCAGCATGAACAGCGTGAAGAACGCCATGACGGAATCGACGACCTCATGGTTCAGCGGACGGCCGTCATACAGCAGCGGATAGACCCGGCGCGGCGACTGCATCCGCCGCAACTGCGCCTTGACCGCCTGAATCAGCACCAGATAGCGGAACACCTTGACCGAACACGAGGTCGAGCCGGTGCAGCCTCCGATCAGCCCCACCACGACCAGAATGGCAAAGGGGAAATGCCCCCATGCCGTCACATCGCTGCTGACCAGCCCCGTGCCGGAAAAGGTCGAGACCACGTTGAACGTCGTCTCGCGCAGGGTTTCGCCAATGTCGGTGGCACCGCCCAGCAACAGCCGATAGGCCACGACCGCCGCGATGGCATACAGCGTCCAGCGCAGATAGGCGCGGATCTGCACGTCGCGCCACATCGGCTGCGCGCTGCCCCGCACCAGTTGCACCATGCGGATGAACGGGATCGAGGCCATGAACATGAAAAACGCCGCCGCATATTCCAGCGGCCCCAGATAGGGTCCGAAACTGCTGTCATAATTGGAAAATCCGCCGGTCGAACAGGTGGACATCGCCAGCACGATCGCGTCGAAACCGCTCATGCCCATGACGATATAGACGATGGCGCAGGTGGCGGTCAGCGCGATATAGACCCATGTCATCTCGCGCGCGATGTCGAAGGCGCGGGGCAGGATCTTGCCCAGCGTGTCGAACCCCTCGGATTTGAAGAACTGCATGCCGCCGACCTTCATGACCGGCAGAAAGATCATGGCGACGACGATGATCCCCAGCCCGCCGAACCAGTTCAGAAACGCCCGCCAGAAATTGACGCCCATGGGCAGGTTGTCCAGATCAGGAAAGGCCGTGGTTCCGGTGGTGGTGACGCCCGACATCGCCTCGAAATAGGCATCGGTGAAGCTGGCGCCGGGCGCGCCGATCATGAAGGGGACCGCCCCCGCCGCCGGCAGCACCGCCCAGATCGAGGCGGTCAGCAAAAACGCCTGCTCCATCGTCATCTGCCGCTGCACATCGCGCGTGGCCAGCGTGATCAGCCCGCCCGCCAGCATAGTCAGGATCGAGGCTTCCAGAAAGCTTTTCCAATGCGGATCGCCAGCCCAGAAATCGACAGCCATCGGCAGCACCATCGCCGCCCCCAGCGTGATGACCAGCTTGCCGACGATATTGGCCACGGGACGGATGTCGATCATGCCAACTGCTTGCCGCGCCGCCCCGCTTGCGTCAAGCCTTGCCAAGATGCTTGCAAGCCCGCGCCGGATTGCCTATGGAAAACGGCGATGCGGGTGTAGCTCAATGGTAGAGCAGCAGCCTTCCAAGCTGAATACGTGGGTTCGATTCCCATCACCCGCTCCAACTTCCCACAAAACGATGCGTGAGCCGGCAAAATGCGTCGCAGTTCTGCGTCAGGCCGCTGTCTGCGTCGCTTTCCTTACGAAGAACTTTGCGCCGCTGTGGCAGGCCCGGCGCCTAGCACATGCTTTCGCAAGGAACGCCGTCGCTGTCGCGGTCCAGCTTGCCGCCCCAGCCGCAATTGTTCAGATACCAAATCGCTTCCTCGCAGCTGCCAATCGCGCCGCAGGTTTTGCGTGGACTGCAGGAGTAGCCGCCCTTTGCCATCTGCATCAGCCGCTGAAGATGCGGCGACTGCGGATCGGCTTCACTTTGCCGAAGCCCGCGCCGCCAATCCCAGGGCATGTCGAAGGTCGATGCCCAGATGCCCACCGCAGCGTTCCGCGCACGGGTTTCATCCGGCACATAATCGGTCGAATACTGGCGATATGCGACAGCCCACCCCTCGCGCACCATCCAGCGGTTGAGGCTGTCCTTTCCGACCGAACATTCCGCGACGCTGCGCCATAGCGGTCGATATCGGTTTCGATGCAGGCCACCTGACGCCATCGCGCCGCACTGCGTGACCACGCCGCAGGGTCGGCTGACCGCCCGCATCGTGCTGCGCGCGACCGAGGCCTTTACCTGCCAGCAGCCCGGCCAGCGGCGCAGCGTGGTGCCGCTTTATTCGCTGGTCATGGCGACCGAGCCGCTGCCGGACGCGGTGCGGCAGAGCCTTGGGTTGGACCACCGCCGCGCCTTCAACGACCTGCGCCACCTGCGGGTCTATGCCCAGATGACGGCGGATGGACGGCTGGTTTTTGGCGGGCGCGGCGCGCCCTACCGGCTGGGCTCGGCGATGCGCAGCGATCTGGTGGACGGCATCCATGCCCGGATCCATGACACGCTGGTCGAATTCTTTCCGGCGCTGCGCGACACCACCATCACGCTTCGCTGGGGCGGCGCGCTGGGGGTGGCGCGGGATTTCTGCCCCTCGGTCGGGCTGGACGCGGCGACCGGCATGGCGTGGGCGGGCGGCTATGTCGGCGACGGCGTGGCGACCAGCAATCTGGCGGGCCGCATCCTGCGCAACCTGATCCTTGGGCAGGACGCGCCGATCAACCGCCTGCCCATCGTCAACCACCGCTCGCCCCTGTGGGAGCATGAGCCGCTGCGCTGGCTGGGGGTGAATTTCGGCCTGACCGCCGCCGGTATCGGCGATGCCGAGGAACGCCTGACCCGGCGCCCGTCGCAGGTCGCAAGGCTGCTTGAGGCGCTGACCGGCGGGCATTAATCCCCGGTTGAACAACAAGGAGAAGACCATGCCCTCGATGGTGATCGTCAAAGCAGCCGAGATCAGCGGCTCCGCCCTGCCCGCCGCGGGCCAACGCGCGGGCGCCGACCGCGGCGATCCGCAACTGGGCCTGCAGAAGCTGGCACCCGAAGCGGCAGGCAGCACCGGCATCTGGGAATGCCAGCCCGGCGGCTGGCCGGTGGTGAACCGCCCCGACACCGAATTCACCTATATTGTCTCGGGCCGCGCCCGGCTGACCGATGATGCCACCGGCACCGTAACCGAGATCGGCGCGGGCGATCTGGTCATTCTGCCGCCGGGCTGGTCGGGCCGCTGGGACGTGATCGAGACCGTGCGCAAGGTCTATGCCATCTACTGACATCTGCGGGGCCGAACCCGGCCCTGCAGCAAGCTATGGGCGGGCGCGCCATATAGGGCGCCGCCCATGAAGGCGGGCAGATGTCCTGATATGGCGGCTGCGGCATCGCCATATCTGATCCGTCTTGAAGGGCGCTGCCGCCGCATCCGCTGCACACCGGACAGCGCCCAGATCCCAAGCCATGCGCGCTGCGTCATTTGTACAAATTGATTGCTGCATAAATCGCGCTCGATTATATTTTGCACGATATAACCCCGCGCAGCCGAGCCGCCTGATGCCCAATAAACTGTTCGAGAAATGGTTGCAGAATCAGCCCGCCATCGAAGCCGAGGCCATGCGACAGGCGCAGGCGCAAGGCATGGGTGAGCGTCGCTCGGCCGAGGCGGTTCACCTGATGATGCCCCGTTTGATGCGCGAATTCATCGAACGCTGCACGCGGCAGGATTGAACCGCCGCGCGTCCCGGTCGGCTGGCCTTTCTTTCGGACGCAACCAAGCCTATATCCTGCGGGCAATTCCTCTGGCCGAAAGGAAGCCGATGTCACGCAAAGCGACGCAGCGCCTGTCCTTCTTTCTTTTGATGGGACTGACGCTTTATGCCTCTTTCGTGGGGGCTGGCTAAGCCCATGGCCAAACGTTTCGGAGGCCGCTTTTCGCCGCAGGGCCAATCGCTGGACGACCCGCCGCCGCGTCCCGCGCCCACCCCGTTGCCGCATCCGCTGCAATCGCGCACGCGCTGGATCACCATCATGGGGATCCCGTTTCTGCTGAGCGCCTTCTGGCAGGATCCGGTCGGGCTGGTCGCGCATCTGGCGGCCTTTGGCAGCCTTGCCACCGGCATGATGCTGACGCGCGAAGGCCTGCAGGCCGAAGCTGCCTATGACGCCCGCCGCGTCGCCCGGCGTCCGGCGGTGCCGCGCAAGCTGTTCGGCGGCATCCTGACCGGGCTTGGGCTGGCCGCCGGATCCTATGTGCCGGGCGCCGAGGCAGGTGCCGCCGTCATCGGCGTGGCCGCAGGCGTGCTGCACTGGCTGTCCTTCGGCTCGGACCCGATGCGCGACAAGGGGATGGAGGGGATCGACACCTTCCAGCAGGACCGCGCGCATCGCATCATCGGCGAGGGTGAGGCCCATCTGGTCGCCATGCAGGACGCGATCCTGCGCACCGGCGACCGCAGGCTGGACGCCCGCGTCGGCATGTTCGCCGCCACCGCGCGCGAACTTTTCGCCAAGATCGAACAGGATCCCGGCGACATCTCGGCCACCCGGCGCTATCTGGGCATCTATCTGCAGGGCGCGCGCGATGCGACGGTGAAATTCGCCGATCTTTACGCGCAGACCCGCGACCCCCGCGCCCGGCAGGATTACGAAACCCTGCTGAGCGATCTTGAGATGCAGTTCGCCGCCCGCACCCGCAAGCTGGCCGAGGGGGACAAGGCCAATCTGGATATCGAAATCAGCGTTCTGCGCGACCGTCTGCTGCGCGAAGGTGTGCGCCCTGCCGATACGCCCCAGCCCTCGGACCCGGCCGAGCTGGAACGCTCGATGACCCTCGACGATCTGCTGATCCCGCGCGAGACCGACAAGCAACGCCGCTGATGCCCCGCTATGCCCTTCTGATCGAATATGACGGCTCTCCCTTTGCCGGCTGGCAGGCGCAGGCCGACCAGCCCAGCGTGCAGGGCGCAATCGAATCCGCGCTGGCCCGGCTGGACCCCGGCTTTCGCGACGGCGCGCGGATCGCGGCGGCGGGACGGACGGATGCGGGGGTGCATGCCTCGGGTCAGGTCGCCCATGCCGATCTGCAGCGCGACTGGGATCCCTTCCGCCTGTCCGAGGCGCTGAACTGGCATCTGAAACCCGCCCCCGTCGCCATTCTGGCCGCCGCGCGGGTCGATGAGGCGTTTCACGCCCGATTCTCGGCCACGGAACGGCGCTATACCTTCCGGCTGGTGGCGCGCCGCGCGCCGGTGACGCATGATCGCGGGCGCGTCTGGCAGGTGCTGGGGCCGCTGGACGCCGATGCGATGCGGGCGGGCGCGGCGCATCTGCTGGGGCAGCACGACTTCACCACCTTCCGCTCGACCATGTGTCAGGCGAAAAGCCCGGTCAAGACGCTGGACCAGATCCAGATCGAGGAGTTGCCCCTGCCACAGGGTCGCGAATACCGCTTTCACCTGCGTGCGCGGTCGTTTCTGCACAATCAGGTCCGTTCGATCGTCGGAACGCTGGAGCGGGTCGGCGCGGGGAGCTGGCATCCCGACCGCGTGGCAGAGGCCATCGCGGCGCGCGACCGTGCCGCCTGCGGGCCGGTCTGCCCGCCGCAGGGGCTGTATCTGACGGGGGTGGGCTATCCGCAGGCGCCGTTCGGCAGCGGCTGAGCGGCCAAGCGGTTATTCGGCGGGGATCTTGACCGCGACGGGCGCGGAGACGTGCGCTGAGGCAGGCGCTGTGGCCTTGGCCGCAGTCAGCCCGTGACCCGAAGGGATGCGGCGGCGGCCCCGGCCCTGCCAGGACGGGATCAGCACCGTCATCAGCGTGTGCCAGATGATCCACAGATCCACCCGCAGCGTGCGGCGCCGCTGATAGATCATGTCCAGCCGCAGCTTGGTCGGCAAGCAGCGGCGGTAATAGGCGGCCTCGGTCGCTTCGGCGGTCTTGCAGCGCGCCATGATCCGATCCTCATGCGCGTGATAGATCATCGTGGCAAGGCCGGTCACGCCGGGACGGTTCTGCAGCACCTGATTGTACAGCGCCGGGAACCGTTCGACATATTCCTTCAAAGGCGGGCGGGGGCCGACAAAGCTCATGTCGCCACGCAGGATGTTGAAAAGCTGCGGAAGCTCGTCAATGCGGGTGCGGCGCAGCAGGCGCCCGACCTTGGTGATGCGCCAATGCTTATGCGCGCCGGTGGCGCCGCAATCGTCATCCTCGCGCAGCATGGTGCGGAATTTCAGCAGATCGAACTGCTCGCCCGGCGCGCGCATCCGGGGCGCGACATAGAACAGCGGACGGCCCTGCGTCACCAGCAGCAGCAGCGCGACCACGGCCATCACCAGCCCAAGAGGCACCAGCAGGATCAGCGAAAACAGGATATCAAAGGCGCGCTTGCGTCGGGTCATGCCGATCCGCGCAGCCTGTTCATCGGCAATCCATCCAAGCCCCAGCCCCGGAACCGAGGTCAGGTCACGGCGATCAGCTCTGTCCCAATCATGATGAATTGTCACAGTTTGGTCGTCCCGTGTTTTTCTTGGACTGCTCATTAGATCTGCCGTAACACAGGGTCTGCCAATTGCAAGCCAAGGCAAGAGGAAAAGCGCGACGCACTTGCGCAACCGTGTCCTTTCGGCCAGTCTTTGCCAATTCGGCGTCAACCGGAGCAAGAATATGCGGAAATCGCTGGTGGTTCTGGATGATTCACGCGAATGCCTGAATGCCATCCGCTTTGCCGCCATGCGCGCGGCCAAGACAGGTGGCGGCGTGCAGGTGCTGGCCGTGATCCCCACGAACGAAATTCCTCATGGCATGGGCGTCGCCGATGTCATGCGCGCCGAGGCCTATGAGCGCATTCAGGCGCATTTCGAGGTATTCGCCAAATGGATGCGCGACCGCCCCGGCGTCGAGCCGGAACTGGTCGTGCGCGAGGGCGAGCCGGGCAATGAACTGCTGGCCCAGATCAACGACGACCCGGAAATCGGCATCGTGGTGCTGGCGGCTTCGACCGACAGCGCCGGACCCGGGCCGCTGGTCTCGCGCCTGATGCGGGAAATGCCCAGCCTGTCCTGCCCGATCACCATCGTGCCGGGCGACATGTCGCGCGAACGGCTGGAACAGATCACCTGATGCACCCCCGCCTTGCCGTGGCCGCGCTATGCGCGATCCCGGTCATGGCTGTGCTGTTTCACCTGCTGACCCGCAGCGGGCCTTCGCCCTTGGCAGGCTATCTGTCGGCGCTTGAGATCTATTGGCTGCTGCTGGCGCTGGCCTTGCTGGCGTCGCGCGGGCCATGGTCGCTGCGTCCGCGCTGGCCCGGCTGCTGGGCGCTTGCCGGATTTCTGGCGATCCTTGCGGCGCTGATCTGGCAGGGCGGCGTGCGCGATCTGATGTCGCTGTCGCCGGTCGTGCTGCTGACGGTCGCGGCGGCGGCCCTGCTGAACGGCACGCTGGAGGAAGCGTTCTGGCGCGGCGCGCTGATCCCCGGCCTGACGCGCCGCGATCTGCGGGCCGCAGCCCCGTCGCTGGCGCTGTTCGTCGCATGGCACGCCGCACCCGGTTTCGGGGCGGTGGCGCTGTCCGGTCAGGGCGGCATGGCGGGGCTGTTGCTGGCGGCGCTGATCCTTGGCCTGCCCGCCATGGCGGCGCGGCTGCATTCGGGCAGCGCAGGCGCGGGGGCCATCGGGCATGTGCTGGTCAATCTTCTGGCCTTTGCGATGCTTGCCGCACGGAATCCGGCATCGGGTTTGCCTTGACTCGCGCCCCCCTCAATCCCCATATCCCCCTGCAAAGGAGCGCCGCATGTTCATCCAGACCGAAACCACCCCGAACCCCGCCACGCTTAAATTCCTGCCCGGCGAGATCGTGCTGGAACAGGGCACGGCCGATTTCACGCAACCCGAGGCGGCATCCGCCAGCCCGCTGGCCAGCCGTATCTTTGCGGTGCCGGGCGTGACGGGCGTGTTTCTGGGGTCGGATTTCGTCACCGTGACCAAGGCCGACAGCGCCGTCTGGGACCATCTGAAGCCCTCGGTTCTGGGGGCGATCATGGAGCATTACCAGTCCGGCGCGCCGGTCATGGAAACCGCAGCACAAAGCGGCCACAGCGATCATGACGGCGGCGAAGATGCCGAGATCGTCACCCAGATCAAGGAATTGCTGGACACCCGCGTCCGCCCTGCCGTGGCGCAGGATGGCGGCGACATCACGTTCCATGGCTTTGACCGCGGCGTCGTCTATCTGCATATGCAGGGGGCCTGCGCGGGCTGCCCGTCCTCGACCCTGACGCTGAAGATGGGGATCGAGAACCTGCTGCGTCACTATATCCCCGAGGTGACCGAGGTTCGTCCCGTTGCCTGAGAGACCCTTGCCCGACAGATTGTCGCTTGGGTTCGACACATCGGCCGCGCATTGCGCGGCCGCTTTGCTGGACGGCAACCGCGTGCTGGCGCAGTGCCATGAAGACATGGCGCGCGGTCAGGCCGAACGGCTGTTCCCGCTGTTGCAGGACCTGCTGGACGAAGCGGGCTGCGACTGGCGCGATCTGACGGTGATCGGCGTCGGCACCGGGCCGGGCAACTTTACCGGCATCCGCATCGGCGTCGCCGCCGCGCGCGGGCTGGCGCTGTCGCTGGGCATCCCCGCCATCGGCGTGTCGGCGACCGAGGCGGGCGCGCTGGACCTGCCCCGCCCCTGCCGTGTGGCGATCCCGTCGCGCGCGGGCGAGGTGATCTGGCAGGATTTCGGCAACGACGCCTTGGCCTTGCAGCAATCGGCCTTGCAACAATCGGGCCCGCAGCAATCGGCACTGCACGGCTTGCCGCCCGGCCCGCCGCTGCGGATGCTGACCCGCGTGCCCGCCGCAGCCATTGCCCGCATTGCGCTGTCGCGCCGCGACGATCCGGACCAGCCCCGGCCCGCGCCGATCTATCTGCGTCCCGCCGATGCCGCCCCGGCCCGCGACCGCGGCCCGGTCATCCTGGCATGAGTGCGCCAACATGAGTCCGGACCGGCTGGCCGATCTGCATCTGCGCTGCTTCGGGATGCACCCCCGGCCGTGGTCGGCGGCCGAGATCGAGGATCTGCTGGCCAGCCGCCTGAACTTTCTGATTCAGATGCCGCAGGGCTTTCTGATCGGACGCAGCGTCGCCGATGAGGCCGAGCTGCTGACCCTTGCCGTCGCCCCCGAGGCCCGCCGCCAAGGCATCGCCCGCGGGCTGATCGGCGATTTTCGCCAGTCGGCCAAGGCGCGCGGCGCGGTCGAGGCGTTTCTGGAGGTCGCCTCGGACAATGCGGCGGCACGGGCGCTTTACGCGGCAGATGGCTGGGCACAGGTCGGTCAGCGCCGCAACTATTACGCCCCCGGCATCGACGCGATCCTGATGCGGCGCGATCTTTCAGCATAAGCCGGTTGACGGCTCTGGACCCATGCGCCCTAATCCGGGCATGAGCGAGCTGAATCGCCCCCAACAGGTTGAGGTCAAGACATGTCCCTGATGAAATCGCTGCTGGCCGGTGCCAGCCTTTCGCTGCTGCCGCTGACGGCTCTTGCGGACCCGGCGCTGATCTTCGATCTGGGCGGCAAGTTCGACAAATCCTTCAACGAGGCGGCCTTCGGCGGGGCCGAGCGCTGGAAGGCCGAAACCGGCGGCACCTACAAGGAACTGGAAATGCAGTCCGAGGCGCAGCGCGAACAGGCGCTTCGCCGTCTGGCCGAAACCGGCGCCAATCCCATCGTCATGACCGGCTTTGCCTTTGGCGAGGTGCTGAACAAGGTGGCCCCCGACTATCCCGACACCAAATTCGCCATCATCGACATGGTGGTCGAACAGCCGAACGTGCAATCCATCGTCTTTACCGAGGAACAGGGCTCGTATCTGGCGGGCGTGATGGCGGCGAAGGCCTCGAAATCCGGCACGGTGGGCTTTATCGGCGGCATGGACATTCCGCTGATCCACAAGTTCGAATGCGGCTTTGCGCAGGGCTTCAAGGCCACCAATCCCGATGGCAAGGTGCTGATCAACTATACCGGGACGACGCCCGCGGCATGGAACGACCCGGTGAAGGGCGGCGAATTGCTGAAGGCCCAGATCGGTCAGGGCGCGGATGTGGTCTATGCGGCAGCGGGTGGCACGGGCATCGGCGTGCTGCAGGCTGCGGCGGATGCGAACATCCTGTCGATCGGCGTGGACAGCAACCAGAACCACCTGCATCCGGGCAAGGTGCTGACCTCGATGGTCAAGGGCGTCGACAATTCGGTCTATGAGGCGTTCAAGGCCGGGGCCGATCTGCAGCCGGGCATCAAGGTGATGGACCTTGCCTCGGGCGGGGTGTCGGTGGCGATGGATGACAGCAACAAGCCGCTGATGACCCCGGACATCACCGCAGCCGTCGATGCCGCCACCCAAGGCATCACCGGGGGCGAGATCAAGGTCCACGATTACATGACCGACAATACCTGCCCGGTGCAGTAATGCAGGATCTGCCTACAGGCGGCACGCCCCCCGCAATCGAATTGCGGGGGATCTCGAAGGCGTTCGGTCCGGTGCAGGCCAACAAGGGCATCGACCTTGTGGTGCCGCGCGGCTCGATCCACGGCATCATCGGCGAGAACGGGGCCGGGAAATCGACGCTGATGTCGATCCTTTACGGCTTTTATCGCCCCGACGCCGGAGAGATCCTGATCGGCGGCAAGCCTGTGGCCATCACCGATAGCCAGACCGCCATCCGGTCCGGCATCGGCATGGTGTTTCAGCATTTCAAGCTGGTGCAGAATTTCACCGTGCTGGAAAACATCATCCTTGGGGCCGAGGATGGCGGCCTGCTGCGGCCGTCGCTGTCGCGCGCGCGGGGCGAATTGCAGCGGCTGGCGCGGGAATATGAATTGCAGGTCGATCCCGATGCGCTGGTCGAGGATCTGTCCGTGGGCCACCAGCAGCGTGTGGAAATCCTTAAGGCGCTGTATCGTCAGGCCGATATCCTGATCCTGGACGAGCCAACCGGCGTTCTGACCCCTGCCGAGGCCGACCACCTGTTCCGCATCCTGCGCGGGCTGCGGGATGAGGGGAAAACCATCATCCTGATCACCCACAAGCTGCGCGAGATCATGGAGATCACCGATAATGTCAGCGTCATGCGGCGCGGCGAGATGGTGGCCTCGGTCCAGACGGCGCAGACCAGCCCGGCGCATCTGGCCGAGCTGATGGTGGGCCGCAAGGTCCTGCTGCGCGTCGACAAGGCCCCCGCCCAGCCCGGCGCGCCGGTGCTGGAGATCCGTGGCCTGCGCATGGTCGATGCCGCAGGCGTCGAGCGGCTGCGCGGCATCGATCTGGATATCCGCGCCGGTGAGATCGTGGGCATCGCCGGGGTCTCGGGCAATGGTCAGACGCAATTGCTGGAGATCCTTGGCGGCTATCCGGAAAAGGGCGCGAAGCTCGATGGCGCGGTCAGGCTTAAGGGCCGCGACCTGCCCTTGACGGGCAGCGATGCGCGGGCGCGCCGGCAAGCGGGCATCGGCCATGTCCCCGAGGACCGGCAGGTCGAGGGGCTGATCATGGATTTCTCGGCCTGGGAAAACGTGGCCTTTGGCTATCACGATGCGCCCGAGTTTCAGAATGGCCTGCTGATGGACAATGCCGCGATCCGCGCCGATGCAATGGGCAAGATCGAACGCTTCGACGTGCGCCCGCCCAACCCGGATCTGGCGGCCAAGAATTTTTCGGGCGGGAACCAGCAGAAGATCGTGGTCGCGCGCGAGGTCGAGCGCAATCCCGACCTGCTGCTGATCGGCCAGCCGACGCGCGGCGTCGATATCGGTGCGATCGAATTCATTCACAAGCGCATCGTTGCGCTGCGCGATGCGGGCAAGGCGGTGCTGCTGGTCTCGGTCGAGCTGGATGAGATCATGGCGCTGTCGGACCGCATTGCGGTGATGTTCGATGGCCGCATCATGGGCCAGCGCCTGCCCAATGAGGCCACGACCGGCGATCTGGGCTGTCTGATGGCCGGGGTCGATCCCGCCACCACCGCGCCGCAAGATGCGATCACCCCCGCCGCCGCGCCCGGATCGGAGGGAAGCGCGTGATGCGGGCTTGCTTGCCTCCGGCGGGAGTATTTCTGGAACGAAGAAGACGGACGGAGGCGCGCTGATGGAGCGGATGCCGAAATGGGCGGATGTGATTCTGACGCCGCTGATCTCATTGCTGCTGGCCTTTGCGATTTCCGCGGTGGTGATTCTGGCCATCGGGGAAAGCCCGGTCGAGGCGTTGAAGGTCATGGTCGAGGGGGCGTTGTTTTCCAGCTATGGCTGGGGTTTCACGCTGTATTACACCACGAATTTCATCTTTACCGGGCTGGCTGTCATGGTCGCCTATCACGCCGGGCTGTTCAATATCGGCGGTGAGGGGCAGGCGGCCATCGGCGGTCTGGGGGTGGCGCTGGCCTTGCTGTATGTGCCGTGGCCGCATTGGGCGCTGGCCTTGCCGGGCGCGATGATCGGGGCGGCGGCCTTTGGCGCGCTTTGGGCGCTGATCCCGGCCTGGCTGCAGGCGCGGCGCGGCAGCCATGTCGTCATCACCACCATCATGTTCAACTTCATCGCGGCGGCGCTGCTGAACTATGTGCTGGTGAACCTGCTGCGGCCGGTGGGCAGCATGGATCCGGCCTCGGCCAACTTTCCGCCCGCGACGCATCTGCCGACGCTGTCCGACCTGGCTTTGGGGTTCGGGATCGAATGGGGCAAGAACACCCCGGTCAATGTCACGCTGTTCGTCGCGCTGCTGGCCTGTCTGCTGGTCTGGCTGCTGATCTGGCGCACCCGGCTGGGCTATGAGATCCGGGCCTTTGGCAAGTCCGAGCCGGGGGCGGTCTATGCCGGGATCTCTCCGACGCGGATCACGGTCATCGCCATGCTGATCTCGGGCGGGTTGGCCGGGCTGATGGCGATCAACAACGTCATGGGCGAGGCCGAGCGGCTGGTCCTGAACGCGGTCGAGGGCGCGGGCTTCATCGGCATCGCCGTGGCGCTGATGGGGCGCAATCACCCCCTGGGCGTGCTGCTGGCGGCGTTCCTGTTCGGCTTTCTGTATCAGGGCGGCGGTGAGCTGGCGCTGTGGACCAGCATCCCGCGCGAGCTGATCGTCGTCATTCAGGCGCTGGTCATCCTGTTCACCGGCGCGCTGGACAATATGGTGCGCATCCCGCTGGAGCGGCTGTTCGGTGCGCTGCGCCGGAAGGGGGCATGATGACCGCGACCTGCATGGCAGAGGGGCGTCGCTGATGGATTTTCCGACGATCATCCAGATCCTTGACAGCTCGGTCCGTCTGATGGTGCCCTTGCTGCTGGCCTGCCTGGCCGGGCTTTATTCGGAACGCGCCGGGGTGTTCGACATCGGGCTGGAGGGCAAGATGCTGATGGCGGCCTTTACCGCCGCCTCGGTCGCCTATGCCACCGGCAGCGCCTGGGCCGGGCTGCTGGCCGGGATCGCCGGCGCGCTGGCGCTGTCGGTGGTGCATGGGCTGTCCTCGATCACCTTCCGGGGCAATCAGCTGATTTCGGGGGTGGCGATCAATTTTCTGGCCTCGGGGCTGACAGTGCTTCTGGGGCAGAAGATCTTTGGCCTTGGCGGGCGCACGCCCTCGCTGGAAGGTGCTGCGCGGTTCAATGAAATCACCCTGCCCTTTGCCGATGCGCTGCGCGGCGTGCCGGGGATCGGGCCGATCTATGCCGATCTGATCTCGGGGCATTCGGTGCTGGTCTATGTGGCGTTTGCCTGCGTGCCGCTGACATGGTGGGTGCTGTATCGCACCCGCTTCGGGCTGCGGCTGCGCGCGGTCGGGGAAAACCCGGCCTCGGTCGATACGGCGGGCGTGTCGGTCACGCGGATGCGCTTTTCCGCCGTGCTGATCTGCGGGGTGCTGTGCGGCATGGCGGGGGCGTATCTCGCGACCGGCATCTCGGCCGGGTTCGTCAAGGAGATGTCGGCGGGGCGCGGCTATATCGCGCTGGCGGCGCTGATCTTTGCCAAATGGCGGCCATGGAGCGCGCTTGGCGCCACCTTCCTGTTCGGCCTGCTGGAGGCTCTGGCGAACCGATTCCCGAACCTTGATCTGGGCATCGTTACCGTGCCGTCGATGTTCATGAACGCGCTGCCCTATATCCTGACCGTCATCATCCTTGCGGGCTTTGTCGGCCGCGCCATCCCGCCACGCGCGGGCGGAGAACCCTATGTCAAAGAGCGCTGAGCTTGCCCGTCTGATCCAGGACCGCGCCGGGACCGAACCGCCGGAATACGGTCTGATCCTTGGCTCTGGCCTTGGGCATCTGTCGGAGGCGGTTCAGGGCGTGGCGATTCCCTATTCCGATCTGCCGGGTTTTCCCCATGCGGGCGTGTCGGGCCATGTGCCGCAACTGGTCGTGGGCCAGCTTGAGGGGCGGCGCGTGGCCGTATTCGGCGGACGGTCGCATTACTATGAATCGGGTCGCGCCGATATCATGCGCCTGCCGCTTGAGGTGCTGCGCGATCTGGGCTGCGGGCAACTGATCCTGACCAATGCGGCAGGCAGCCTGCGCGCGGAAAATCCGCCCGGCTCGCTGATGCTGCTGTCCGACCATATCGCCTTTGCCGGGACCAACCCGCTGATCGGCGAGACGACGGAGGCCCGGTTCGTGCCGATGACCGACGCGCATGACCGCCAGATCCGCGCCGGGCTGCAAGGCGCCGCGCAGGCCGAGGGTGTCGATCTGCCCGAAGGCGTTTATTGCTGGTTTTCCGGTCCCAGCTTTGAAACTCCGGCCGAGATCCGCGCCGCCCGCGTGCTGGGGGCGGATGCCGTGGGCATGTCCACGGTGCCGGAAGTGATCCTGTCGCGTTTTCTGGGACTGCGCTGCGCCGCCGTGTCGGTCATCACCAATATGGGCGCGGGGCTGTCGGACGAATCCATCAGCCATGACCACACCAAGGCGATGGCACCCTTGGGCGCCGCACTGCTTGAGAAGGTCTTGCGGCGGTTTCTGCGCGGCTGATCCAGCCGCGCAGTCGCCTGTCTTAATAGACGTAGACGGGCGTGCCCACCGGAACCTGCTCATACAGGTCCATGACGGCTTCGTTGCGCATCCGGATGCAGCCATTCGAGACGGCGCGGCCGATCGAGTTCGGCTCGGTCGTGCCATGGATGCGGATCGAGGTGTCGTTGCCCTTGGCGTCATACATATACAGCGCCCGTGCCCCCAGCGGGTTCGTCGGACCACCGGGCATCCCGTCGGCCCATTTGCCGTATTGTTCGGGCTTGCGCTTGATCATCGAGGGCGTCGGCGTCCAGCTGGGCCATTCGGTCTTGCGGCCCACGGTGGCGCGGCCTTTCCAGACCAGCTCGGCCGTGCCCACGGCCACGCCATAGCGGATGGCCCGGCCCGGCGCGATGACGTGGTAAAGGAAGAAATCCTTGGATACGACGACGATGCTGCCCACCTCGAAATCGGGGCGGATCGCCACTTCGGTCGGCGCATAGGGGTCGCGGGGCTGCGCGGCGACGGCACCCGCAGCGGGCGCGGTGCGGGCCTGCGCCAGAACCAGCGAGGGCGCGGCCAGCAGCGGCAGCGAAAGCATCAGAATTTGACGGCGGTTCATATTCCTGTCCTGAAATTCAAGCCTCTGTTACCAAGGCGGTAGCGTCTTGACGGTCTGTTATCAACTCAAAGCGCCGTGACGCGGTTGCATCATGGCCTGATCGTGCCTAGCTTGCATCGGGTCAGGAGCGTTTTTCCATGTGCTGCGCCGCCAAATCCCTTGCCGTTTCGCCTGTGCCGCCCGCGCCGCGCCGTGCGTCCGCGCAGCGCCGTGCGCCCGTGCGGGCCGCGCATCTGTGCCGGGGTCGGGGTGGGCGTGGCTGTCGCTGCCATATGGCGGCGCGCCCGGCAGTCGCGCAATCGCACCCCGTGCCGCCGCGCATCCTGCATCTGCCCGCGCCGCAACCGGCGCACAGTCCGCAGCCGCCTCAGGGACCGCCCTGCTCTTTCTGAACTGCGTCTTGTCTTCGCATTTTCGGAAAGGATATCCCATGAAACCGCATCAACAGGCCGATCTGGCCATCACCGGCATGAGCTGCGCCTCATGCGCGGGCCGTGTCGAACGCACCTTGGCCGCCGTGCCCGGCGTCAGCCAGCCCACCGTCAATCTGGCGACCGCGCGGGCGCATTTCGGGCTGGACCGCCCCGAGGCACTGGCCGATGCCGTCGCCGCGCTGGAAAAGGCCGGGTATCCGGCCCAGCCGCAGGAAACCCGGCTGGAGGTTGGCGGCATGAGCTGCGCCTCATGTTCAGGTCGGGTCGAAAAGGCGCTGGCAGCCGTGCCGGGCGTGCAGCAGGCGGCGGTGAACCTTGCCACGGGCACGGCAACCGTCAGCCATTCGGCGGCGGTCGATCCGCAGGCGCTGGCCCGCATCGTCACCGAAAAGGGCTATCCGGCACAGGTCCGGCACGACGCCGTGCCGCATCTGCACGACCATGGCGGCGATGCGGCGACGCTGCGGCGGTCGTTTCTGATCGCGCTTGTCCTGACCCTGCCGGTGTTTCTGGCCGAGATGGGCGGTCATGCCGTCCCTGCCCTGCATCACTGGCTTTATGCCAGCATCGGCCAGCGCCCGCTGTGGCTTCTGGAATTCGCGCTGACCTCGGCGGTGCTGATCTGGCCGGGGCGGGTATTCTTCCGCGTGGGCATCCCGGCGCTGATCCGCCGCGCGCCCGAGATGAACAGCCTTGTCGCGCTTGGCGCCGGCGCGGCGTGGCTTTATTCGACCGTCGCGACCTTCGCGCCGGGCCTGCTGCCCGATGCCGCGCGCCATGTCTATTACGAGGCGGCGGCGGTCATCGTCACCCTGATCCTGCTGGGCCGCTGGCTTGAGGCCCGCGCCAAGGGTCAGGCCAGTCAGGCCATCCGCCGCCTGATCGAACTGGCGCCCAGCACCGCCCGCGTCAGCCGCGACGGCAAGGTGATCGAACTGCCCGTGGCGCAACTGCGCGATGGCGACATCGTGCAGCTTGCTCCGGGTGAGCGGGTGGGGGTCGATGGCATCCTGACCGAAGGGCATGGCAGCATCGACGAATCCATGCTGACAGGTGAGCCGCTGCCCGCCGCGAAAGCGCCGGGCGATGCGGTCACGGGCGGCACGGTCAACGGCAGCGCGGCCTTGACCTATCGCGTCACCGCGACCGGCAGCGCGACGGTGCTGTCGCGCATCATCGCCATGGTCGAACAGGCGCAGGCGGCGAAACTGCCCGTGCAGGCGCTGGTCGACCGGATCACCGCGGTCTTCGTGCCGGTGGTGATCGGGCTGGCCGTGCTGACCTTCGCGATCTGGCTGCCGCTGGCCGGGCTGGCCGAGGCGCTGGTGGCGGCGATCTCGGTCCTGATCATCGCCTGCCCCTGCGCGATGGGGCTGGCGGTGCCGGTCTCGATCATGGTGGGAACCGGGCGCGGCGCGGAACTGGGCGTGCTGTTCCGGCGGGGCGACGCCTTGCAACGGCTGGCTGAAACGCAGGTGGTGGGCTTTGACAAGACCGGCACGCTGACGCAAGGCCGCCCCGCGCTGGTCCATATCGCGACCCGGGGCATCGCGCGCGACGACGCGCTGCGACTGGCCGCCAGCGCCGAGGCGCGGTCCGAACATCCTCTGGCCGCCGCCATCGTCGCGGCCGCCGGTGATGCCGTGCTGGCTCCGGCGGAACACGTCACGGCCACTGCCGGGCGCGGGCTGTCGGCCACCGTGCAAGGCCGCGCGCTGCAGATCGGCAATGCCGCCGCCCTGACCGAGGCCGGGATCGCCCCCGATCCCGCGCTGCTGGCACAGGCCGAAGGCTGGTCCGGCGAAGGCGCGACACCCGTGCATCTTGCCGTCGACGGCCAGCATGTCGCCGCTTTGGCCTTGGCCGATCCCATCCGCCCCGAGGCCAAGGCCGCCATCGACGAGCTGCACCGGCTGGGGGTAAAAACCGTGATGATCTCGGGCGATGTGCAGGCGACGGCGGATGCCGTGGGGCGCAGTCTGGGCATCGACCGCGTGATTGCGGGCGTCCTGCCCAAGGGCAAGCTGGACGCCATCCGTCAGATGGGGGCCGGCACGGTCTTTGTGGGCGATGGCATCAACGATGCCCCGGCGCTGGCCGCCGCCGAAACCGGCATCGCCATGGGCACCGGCACCGATGTCGCCATCGAGGCCGCCGAGGTGGTGCTGGTTGCGGGCGATCCGTCCGGCGTTGCGCGCGCGCTGCGTCTGTCGCGGGCGGTGATGCGCAATATCCGGCAGAACCTGTTCTGGGCCTTCGCCTATAATGCCGCGCTGATCCCGGTCGCCATGGGCTTTTTGGCAGCTTTCGGCGGACCGCGGCTTTCGCCTATGCTGGGCGCTGCCGCCATGGCGCTTTCGTCGGTCTTTGTCGTTACCAATGCCCTGAGGTTAAAAAGTTTCAGATGACTCTTCGCACGCTTTCCCTTGCGGCCGCGCTTTGCGCCGCGCCTGTCTGCGCCCTGGCAGATCAGGTCCGCATCCTTGCCTTTGGCGACAGCCTGACCGCAGGCTATGGGCTAAAACCCAATGAGGGGCTGGTGCCGCAATTGCAGGACTGGCTGCGGGCGCGCGGCCATGATGTCGTGGTGCTGAATGGCGGGCTGTCGGGCGATACCACGGCAGGCGGGCGGGTGCGGATCGGCTATTCGCTGGCCCGTCACAAGCCCGATGCCGTCATCGTCGAGCTTGGCGGCAACGATCTGATCTTCGGGCTGTCGCCCAAAGGGGCCGAGGACAATCTGGATTCGATCCTGTCGCAGGCCGGGGCGGACGATCACCCGCTGCTGCTGGTCGGCATCGCCCAGCCCGGAGGCGATGAGGCGGTGCGCCAGCAATGGGCCGATATCTGGCCGCGACTGGCGAAAAAGCACGATGCGCTGCTTTATGCCAATCTGTATGCGCCGCTGTTCGACCTGCCGCCCTCGGAGGTGCCTGCCATGCTGCAGGCCGACCGCACCCATGCCTCGGCCCAGGGCATCAAGCTGATCGTCGATGGGCTGGGCCCGCAGGTCGAGGCGCTGATCGGCCAGGTCGATCAGCCGCGCTTCAAGACCCCGGCCCCGGTCAGCACGCCCACGGGCGGCTGACAGATCGCCATAACGCAAAAAGCCCCGCCAAGGCGGGGCTTACCGACATTCCCAGAGGGCCGCGAATCGGTCGGCCTTGGGATAGTCAGGGCGAAATCAGGCTTTCGACAGCTCGCGCTTGATTTTCAGCGCGCGGTCCGACAGCTCGGCGTCATTGGCTTTCACAAGGAAGGCGTCCAGACCGCCACGGTGATCGACCGAGCGCAGCGCGGCAGCCGAGATGCGCAGCTGGTAGCTGCGGCCCAGTTTGTCCGAGATCAGCGAGACCTCATTCAGGTTCGGCAGAAAGCGGCGACGGGTCTTGTTGTTGGCGTGGGACACGTTGTTGCCGCTCATCGGGCCCTTGCCGGTCAGTTCGCAAACGCGCGACATGATCTGTTCCTTCGATTCGTTTGAGCGGTTGCCCGCAATATGAAAGGGCGCCGCGAGGCAGCGCCCGGAAATCTGTCCGGGGGACATACGCAAAGCGGGCTGTGGCGTCAAGCCAAAACAGCCCGTTTTGCGCCAGCCTGTCCCGGAAAGCTGACGGTTTCATGACGAAGCAGCGCCTGTTTGCGGGCAATCCCGCCCGCATAGCCGGTCAGCCCGCCCGTCGCCCCCACGACACGGTGACAGGGAATCACCAGCGCGATGCGGTTCGCACCATTGGCGCGGCCCACCGCGCGAATGGCGCATGGCCTGCCGATTTCCGCGGCCATCGCGCCATAGCTGCGGGTCTGGCCTGCCGGGATCGCCCGCAGCGCCGCCCACAGGCTTTCCTGAAACGCCGTGCCTTCGGGGGCCAACGGCAGATCAAAATCGGCGCTGGCTCCGGCGAAATAGGCCCGAAGCTGCGCCTTCAGCGCCTCCAGAACCGCATTGCGCCCCGGCTTCAGCGCGCCAAGGCGCGCGAGTTCGGCGGGCAGTTCGGGGCGGTCGTGAAACTCCAGCAGCCGCAGGGCGTGATCGGCCACGGCGATCATGTCGCCCAAGGGCGTGGCGAGGCGCAAGAGATCAGCCACGCAGCCAGTCCAGCATCTGCGCCGCCGCCGCATCGGGATCGGCATCGCCGCGCGCCACGGCATCGCCCGTCGCGCGCAGGCGGGCGCGGACCTCGGGACTGTCCAGCCGTGACAGCAACCCCGCGCGCAATTCGGCCGTGAACCAGTGCCGTGCCTGTTCGGCGCGCCGCTGCGCGAAATGGCCCTGGTCGCGCCGCCAATCGGCCAGCGCCGTCATGTCGGCCCATGCCTGTTCCAGCCCATCGCCCGTCACGGCCGAGACCGGCATCGCCTTTGGAAAGCCCGGCGGATCGGCGGGGCGCTTGCGCAACAGCCGCAGCGCGCCCGCGTAATCGGCGACGGTGCGGGTCGCGGTCGCGCGCAGATCGCCATCGGCCTTGTTGACCAGAATGATGTCGGCCATCTCCATGATGCCGCGTTTGACGCCTTGCAATTCATCGCCGCCCGCCGGGGCCAGCAGCAGGATGAACAGGTCCGACATCTCGGCGACCAGCGTTTCCGACTGGCCCACGCCCACGGTTTCGATCAGCACCACGTCGAAGCCCGCGCCTTCGCACAGCCGCACGGTTTCGCGGGTGCGGCGCGCGACGCCCCCCAGTTCCGCGCGTGAGGGCGAGGGGCGGATGAAGGCGCGGGGATCGCGGCTGAGTGTTTCCATCCGGGTCTTGTCGCCAAGGATCGAGCCCCCCGAGCGCGCCGAGCTGGGATCCACCGCCAGCACCGCGACGCGCAGTCCGTGGCCGGTCAGCATCTTGCCGAACGCCTCGATGAAGGTGGATTTTCCGACGCCGGGCGTGCCCGAGAGCCCGATGCGCAGCGCCTGCCGGTCGGGCAGTTCCGCAAGCAGTTGCACGGCGCGCGCCCGGTGATCGGGCCGCGTGCTTTCCACCAGCGTGATCGCGCGGGACAGCGCCCGGCGGTTGCCGTGGATCAGGTCTGTCGTCAGCTCATCCATCGCGCCCCCATGCGTGAGCAAAAGGGATAGGGGCTGGCGTGCAGCATGTAAACGCCGCGCATGTTGCGGGCGGTGCCATGAGTATTTGGGGAACAGAGAAACGCCCGCCGCTTGCCCATGGGACGGCGCAGGGATAGCGTGCGGCCATGATATCGCGTCGCGTTCTTCTGGGGTTGGGCTTGGCTGCGCCCTTTGCCGCCCATGCCGGGGCGCCCGGGCTGCGGCTGATGATGGTGCGCCGCAAGGGCTGCGTCTATTGTGCCCAGTGGGATCGCGAGATCGCCCCGATTTACAGCCACCATCCCGAGGGCCGTGCCGCGCCGCTGTTTTCGGTCGATGTCGACGGGCCCTTCCCGGACGGGCTGGCCCTGGCGCGGATGCCCTGGCTGACGCCCAGTTTCATCCTGCTGCAGGGCGGATCCGAGGTGACGCGCTTCGAGGGCTATCCGGGGGCCGACAAGTTCTTTCCGGTTCTGGCCGAGATGCTGGCGCAGGTCTGACGCTTGCGCTATCTGGGGCGCGTAACCTGAAGGGAATGGGTCTGCCATGCATGACATCCGCGCCATCCGCGACAACGCCGCCGCTTTCGATGCAGCCCTTGCGCTGCGGGGTCTTGCGCCCGTATCGCCCGAAATCCTGTCGCTGGATGCCGACCGCCGTTCCCGCATCGCGGCCGCCGAAGCCGCGCAGGCCGAACAGAACAAGGCCAGCAAGGAAGCCGGGGCGGCCAAGGGTCGCGGCGACGAGGCCGAGTTCGAGCGGTTGCGCGCCTTGGTCAGTGCCAAGAAGGACGAAAACGCCAGCCTGCAGGCCGAAGCCGCCGCGCTGGACGGGCAGTTGCGCAAGCTGCTGCTGGACATTCCGAACCTGCCTTTGGACAGCGTGCCGCCCGGCGCCGATGAGAATGACAATGTCGAGATCCGCCGCTGGGGCGAACCGCGCGCGTTGGATTTCACTCCCGTCGAGCATTACCAGATCGCGGGCGTCCGTCCCGGCATGGATTTCGAGACCGCGGCAAAGCTTTCGGGCGCGCGGTTCGTCGTGCTGCAGAAGGGTGCGGCGCGGGTGCATCGTGCCCTGGCGCAGTTCATGCTGGACCTGCATATCGAGCAGCACGGCCTGACCGAGACCTGGACCCCGGTTCTGGTGCTGTCCGAGATGATGGAAGGCACCGGCCAGTTGCCGAAATTCGGCGAGGACAGCTATCAGACCCGCGAGGGGTTCTGGCTGATCCCCACCTCGGAAGTGACGCTGACGAATACCGTCAACGGCGATATCGTCGATCACGCCAGCCTGCCCCGCCGCATGGTGGCCCACAGTCAGTGCTTCCGGTCCGAAGCGGGCAGCGCGGGGCGTGATACGGCGGGCATGTTGCGCCAGCATCAGTTCGAGAAGGTCGAGATGGTCTCGATCACCGATGCCGAAAACGGCGTGGCCGAACATGCGCGCATGACCCGCTGCGCCGAGGCCGTGCTTGAGGCGCTTGGCCTGCCCTATCGCACCGTGGTTCTGTGCGGCGGCGACATGGGCTTTGGCGCGCGCATCACCCATGATCTTGAGGTCTGGCTGCCCGGTCAGGGCAAGTATCGCGAGATTTCCAGTGTCAGCTATTGTGGCGATTTTCAGGCGCGGCGGATGAATGCGCGCTATCGCCCCGAGGGCGGCGGCAAGCCGGAATTCGTGCATACGCTGAACGGATCCGGGCTTGCGGTCGGGCGGGCGCTGATCGCCGTTCTGGAAAACGGTCAGCAGGCCGATGGGTCCGTCATCTTGCCCGAGGCGCTGCATCCCTATCTGCGCGGCAAGACGCGTCTGGGCGCGGATGGCGATCTGGTCTGAGGCGGCGCGCGTCAACGGCCTGTGACAAAAATTTCGCCGGAAACCGCGCTGCCTCAGGCGGCGTTCGGCTGGTATGACACGTCTTGGCGCATACCTTCTGATCGCGGCGACGCTGGCCTTTCTGGCCAGCATGACGATCTATGCGCTGATGCCGGTTTCGGGCAACGCCACGGGTGGGCTGGCGCGGCCGCCGATGTCGATCATCAACGGCGCGGCCCCCATCGTTCTGACCGATCTGTTCCTGCGCCCGCGCAGCGCGGCGCTGCTGTTGATGATGGTCCTGACCGGCGCGGCGCTGGCATGGCATGCCTATTGCCGGTTTCAGGACATGCGGCGCCTGCGCCTTGCCGAAACGACGGGGCGCGCCCGCAGATCCGCCTGGCGCAGCCCGGTCAGCGCCGGGCCACCGACGGCCGATGAGGTGCTGGAATGGCATCGTGGCGATGTCAGCGTCGCCGAGAACGGGCTGGTGATCGGCGGGCTGATGGCGGGTGCGCTGTGCCCATGGCTGGTGGCCGACCGCCCGGTCGCCGCGCTGGTCATGGCGCTGCTGATGCTGACGGGTTTTCTGGGGGCCGCCGTGCGCGGGGTCCGGCGCGGGTTTCATGTCAGCCGCAGCAGCGCGCTTGGCTTTGCCGCGGGCTGGGCCACGCTAATCGCCTTTGCCGTTTTCATCACGCTGGTGCAAAAGACGCTGGGCGTATCGCTGACCCTGTCGGCCATTCTGGGGCTGACGATTGCGGGCTTTGTCTCGGTCGCGGTGCAGCTGCGTCTGGGCCGCAACATCGCCTATAGCGCCGCGATCATCCTGGGCATGATCGGCATCGCTGCGGGCACGGTCGCGGCAAGCCCTGCATTGGCCACGATGTCGGTGCTGGCCATCGCGGCCATCGTTGTGGCCCTTGTGCAGGTGACGACCTAGACGCCCTTGGGCTTCTGGCGGTTCTTGTGCTTCGAGAGCGCGCCGGACTGATTGATCTTGTCCGCCTTGGCCTTGTAGGGGTTCTTCGTCCCCTGATCGCGGAAGGTCAGCCGGATCGGCGTGCCGGGCATGTCGAAATCCAGCCGCAACCCGTTGATCAGATAGCGCTGATAGCTGTCGGGGATCTTGTCGGTATGCGTCGCCATCACCACGAAAGCCGGAGGCCGGGTCTTGACCTGCGTCATATAGCGCAGCCGGATGCGGCGGCCACCGGGCGCGGGCGGCGGATGCGCCTCGGTCATCGCGCCCAGCCATTGGTTCAGGCGCGCGGTCGGCACGCGGCGGTTCCAGACCTCATGCGCCTTCAGAATGGCATTGTGCAGCCGGTCCAGCCCCTTGCCCGTGCGGGCCGAGACGGTGACCAGGGGCGCGCCCTTCAACTGCGGCAGCAGACGCTCGAACGCCTCGCGCAACTCGTTCAGCTTCTGGGGCTTGTCCTCTTCCAGATCCCATTTGTTCGCGGCGATGACCACGGCGCGGCCCTCGGTCTCGGCAAAATCGGCGATGCGCAGATCCTGCTGTTCAAACGGGATGCCGACATCCAACAGCACCACCACGACCTCGGCAAAGCGCACCGCGCGCAACCCGTCCGAGACCGACAGCTTTTCCAGCTTGTCCGTCACGCGGGCCTTCTTGCGCATTCCGGCGGTGTCGAAGATGCGGATCGGCGTGCCCATGAAATCGGCGCTGACGCTGATCGAATCGCGGGTGATCCCGGCCTCGGGGCCGGTCAGCAGGCGGTCCTCGCCCAGGATCTTGTTGATCAGCGTCGATTTGCCGGCGTTCGGACGACCGATGACCGCGACCTGCAAGGGCTTCGCCGCGCTGGGACGCCAGCTTTCGTCATCGTCTTCGTCATCCGAGACGGTGATGTCGGTTTCCGGCACCTGCTGGACGTTCGCCGCCTCGAACTGTTCGGCCAGCGGCACCAGCACGCGATACAGATCGTCCATGCCTTCGCCATGTTCGGCGGAAATGCGCAACGGCTCGCCCAGACCAAGGGCATAGGCCTCCATCGCGCCCGATTCCCCGGCGCGGCCTTCGGCTTTGTTCGCGGCCAGAATGACATGCTTGGCGCGTTTGCGCAGGATATCGGCGAAATATTCGTCGGCCGAGGTCACGCCGGCCCGCGCATCGACCACGAACAGGCACACATCGGCCTCATCGACGGCGCGCTCGGTCAGGCGGCGCATCCGGCCTTGCAGACTGTCATCCTCGGCCATTTCCAGACCGGCGCTGTCGATGACGACAAAGCGCAGATCGCCCAGTCGCGCCGCACCTTCGCGCAGGTCGCGCGTCACACCGGGCTGGTCATCGACCAGCGCCAGCCGCTTGCCGACAAGCCGGTTGAAAAGCGTGGACTTGCCGACATTCGGGCGTCCGACAATGGCGAGGGTGAAGCTCATCTATACGCGATCAATTGGCCGTCATTGGTGACGACATACAGGGTTTGGCCAGCAACGGCGGGGGCAGCCGCCGCGCCGCCCGGGATCTCGGCATTGCCGATCAGGGCGCCCGTGGCGGGGTCGAAGACGCGCAGATAGCCGTCCGAACCGGCAAGGTAAAGCCGATTCCCCGCCAGCACCGGGCCGAAATGGTTCCACACCTTGTCCTGCTTGCGCACGATCTGCTTGGTGAAATAGGGCAGTTTTTGCGCCCAGACCCGCGCGCCATTGCTGGCATCCAGCCGCACGAGCTGCGCCTGATCGTTCACCAGAAACACCGAATTGCCCGCAGCGACGACCGGGCTGGAGGCACCGTCCGCAGCATCCCATTTCATCATGCCCGTGTCCATGTCAAAGGCGGCTGTCCGCCCCGAGATGGTCCCGGCATAGGCCGTATTGCCCGCAATGACCGGATCGCCGGTCATGTCGCGAAACAGCGTGATCGCCCGCCCGGTGCGCGAGCCGCCGACATTGCCGACCCAGCGCGGATTGCCGTTGGCGGTATCGACGGCGATCAGCTCGCCCGTGGCATAGGGGAAAATGACGGTCGCGCCGGACACGGCGGGACTTGACGCCCCCATGACGCCCGCCATGCCTTCGCTGCCGAAATTGCGCCACAGCACCTTGCCGTCATTGGCGCGGATCGCCCAGCCGGTCGAGTTGCGGCCCATCACATAGACCACGCCATTCGCGACCGTCGGCGCGCCGGAAATCGGTGCATCGACGCGCTGACGCCATGCGACGCCACCGGTGCGGGCATCCAGCGCCACGACCTCGCCATAGCCCGATGTGGCAAAGACGCGATTGCCCTCGAAGGCCACGCCGCCGCCGGACACGCTGCGCTCGGTTTCCTGCGCCGGACGGATATCGACGCTCCAGACCCGCCCGCCGCCGGTCGTGGTGGCGGTGACGGTGGACTGACTGTCCAGCGTGAACACCATGCCCGCCGCGACGATGGGATCGGCGGTGATGCGGTGACGCCGATCCGAGGCCGTGCCGATATTCGCCGACCAGATGCGGCCGGTGCCCGCGCCAAGCGCGACATTGCCCGCAGCATGGCTGGCATTGCCCGCGCGTTGCGTCCACTCGGAATTGCCCCGCACCGGCGGCAGCGACAGCGCGCTGGTGGTCGGGCCGGGCTGGCCTTCCGGCATCGGGCCATCGGGGGACAGCACGGCGCGCGGGTCCAGCCGTTCGCCCGGCAGGATGGGATCCTGCCGGTTGCAGGCCGTCAGGGCCAAAAGGCCTGCCAAGGCGATCAGGGGCAACCGGGTCATCGCTGTCTCCTCATGTCAGACGTGCGGACCACGCCTTTCTTGTCTTCCAGCCGGGCGCGGCATCCGCGCCAAGCCCCGTTCATTCCGCGGGCGCGACCTGCATCGTCTGCGGCCCCGGCCCTTCGGCCTGCGTGGCGGGCGCGCCCAGCGTGATCATCATCTCGGCAAGGCGGCGGCGCAAGGGTTCGGACAGACCGGATTTCTGCTGGATCTGCCGGATCAGCATGATCGCGTCCTCGGTCCGGCCCGCGCCGATCAGCGCAACGGCCTTCTGTTCCAGCGCCAGCAGCTCGAACGGGGCGCCGGGCTTCGACAGGTCGGACAGCAGCCGGTCGCGTTCCGCCGCATCCATCGACGGCCCCGCCACCATCACCGCCTTCAGCACCGCCATGTCATGCAGGATCGGATCATCGCTGACCGTCGCCGCCGCATCCAGCAGCCGCTTCGAGGCCTCGGCCCCCTGCCCTGCATCGGCCTGCGCACCGGCGGCCAGCATCTGGCCCAGCATGGCGCGCCCGGCCGAGCCCTGCGCGTCGATCCCGGAAAATGCCGCAACACGGTCGGGCGCATCCTGCGCGGCCAGAACCGCATCGCCCCATGCGCGGGCCTCGGCCTCGGCGCGGCTGGCCGCGTTCTCGCGCCAGATCGCGCCGCCGACGACGGCAAGGATCAGCACGATCGGAATCCAGCCAAAACGCCGCATTGCCTTGAACAGCCGGTCCCGGCGCAGATCGTCGGTGACCTCGTCGATGAAGCTGTCGTTCTGGTTGGCCATGTCGTCCCCGTCTGCTTTCGCGCTGTTCTATACGGGCTTTCCCCGGTTTGCCAATGCCGTGGCGGGCGTTTCCCATCACAGGACGCGGCGCGCATGAAAAAGGCCCGCCAAAACATGGCGGGCCCAGTTATGCGTCATCGCTGCGGCTTACATCCGCGAGGCGACGTTTTCCCAGTTGACGAGGTTCGTCAGGAAGTTTTCCAGATATTTCGGACGCGCGTTGCGGAAATCGATGTAATAGCTGTGTTCCCACACATCGCAGCCCAGAAGCGCGGTCTGGCCGAAGCACAGCGGGTTCACGCCGTTTTCGGTCTTGGTGACTTTCAGGCCACCATCGGTGTCCTTGACCAGCCAGGCCCAGCCCGAGCCGAACTGACCCGCACCGGCTTCCGAGAATTTCTTTTTGAATTCATCGACCGAACCGAAGGAATCGGTCAGCGCCTGCTCCAGCTCGGAGGGCATACCGGCGCCTTTCGGCCCCATCATCTCCCAGAACTGGGCGTGGTTCCAATGCTGGCTTGCATTGTTGAAGATGCCGTTCTGTGCGACCGCGCCCGACTGGTAGGTGCCCTTGACGATGTCTTCCAGGCTTTTGCCTTCCCACTCGGTGCCGGCCACCAGCTCATTGAGCTTGTCGACATACGCCTTGTGGTGCTTGTCGTGGTGGAATTCGAGCGTCTCTTTCGACATGCCGCCATCAGCCAGCGCGTCGTGAGCATAGGGAAGATCGGGAAGCGTGAAGGCCATTTTCGATTTCCTTTCCAATGGTTTCGGAAACGGTTTCTGACATGGATGCGGCGCGGTGGAAAGCCCAAACGGGCCGCAATGCCGTCGCCCCTTCAACGCCCCGGTCCGCGCCCGGTTCCCGGTTTATTCACTCGGAAGGCGACATGCAGCGGCCCTGCCCGCGCATCTGATTGTCATAGCCCTGCGCCGTCACGACCATCTGCGCCGTGCCGTCGGATTTGCGCACCGTCAGACGGTAATCCAGCCGCTGCGCAAACTGGCCCGACTGGTTCCTGACCCCGGCCAGCGCCCAGCCATAGCTGCGGCTGTCGCGGGTGTCGGCGGTGATGACGGCCTGAACCGGGCGGCGTACCAGCTGTTGCAGGATCGGGTCATAGACCTCGATCCGGCCGGTATGCAGCCCTGCGATCTGCCGCGTCACCATCAGGAAATCCGGCACCCAGCCCGTGCCGCTCTGGTCGGTCAGCTCGCACATCATGACGCGCGGCTGCTGCCCTGCAGGCGCGGGCGCATAGGTCTGCGCGGCGGCAGGGCTGGCAAGCAGAAGGCAGGCGAACAGGATATGGCGGGGCATGGGCGGGTTCCGGGCTTTATCCATGCCACAGATACCCGGCCCACGCGCCGCCACAAGACACGAAGCGGTCAGTCAGCGCGGATCAAGCTGCGTGCCCGCACGCGCCGCCGTCTGCAAAAGCCCGCGCAGATAGTCCCCGACCGAGCGGAAGCCGATCAGCACATAGCCGCCTTCACGCCGCCAGACGCCGCAGGCGACCTGCGCCGCGCGGGTCCGGCGCATCCCGTCGGCGGGCATGGCCGCCAAATCCGCCGGGCACAGCTTTTGCAGAACCTGCAAGGCCTGCGCGCCGTCAATGCTGAAGGCCGCGCGCATGTCGCTGACATCCACCACCAGCGCATGGCTGTCGCCAAGCGCCTGGGTCAGCGCAGCGGCGGTCTCGGCGGCCTCGGGCTTGGGCAGGATCAGCAGCAATTCGTCATGGGACATCCAGCACAGGCTGCGATTTCCGTTGACCGACACGCTGGTCTGGTCGGGCATCCCGACGCCCACGGCCTTGGCGATCACATCGCCAAGCGCCGCCAGATTGGCGCGGATCTGAATCATGCCCAGATCCTGAAGTTGGGTGATTCGTGCCAGCGTCTCAGCCATTCGCCCGGCTCCCTTCCTTGTCGTAAAAGACCGGATCGACGATCCGCGCCTTATAGCTTTCCACGCCCTGCACCGGGAATTCCAGCACCTCGCCCATGCGGTCGGGACCGTGCTTGACCAGACCCATCGCGATGGGCCTCGACAACGTCGGCGACACATAGGTCGAGGTGACCCGCCCCTGCACATTGCGCTGGCCATTGGCATTCTTGCCCTCGGCCACGGCATAGACGCCATCGGGCAACATGCGGCCATCGACGCTTTCCAGACCCACCAGCTTCCAGCGGTCGGGGCTGGCCATGAAGCCGCGTTCCTGCGCGCGCTTGCCGATATAGTCGGGCTTTTTCTTGCTGATGGCCCAGGACATGCCCAGATCCTGCGGGATCACCGTGCCGTCGGTTTCGTCGCCGATCATGATGAAGCCCTTTTCGGCGCGCATGACATGCATGGCTTCGGTGCCATAGGGCGTCACGTCCAGATCCTTGCCCGCCGCGTGCAGCTTTTCCCAAAGCTCCAGCCCGCGCCCCGCAGGCACCGCCACCTCGAAGGACAGCTCGCCCGAGAAGCTGATGCGGAAGACGCGGGCGGGGATGCCTGCGATCTGACCCTCGGCCCATTGCATGAAGGGCAGCGCCTCGGCTGACAGGTCCATGCCGCCCAGCCGTTCCAGCAGCACGCGCGCCTTGGGGCCGACAACGGCGACCTGCGCCCATTGCTCGGTCACATTGGCGGTATAGACCTTCCAGTCCCACCATTCGCATTGCAGCCAGTCTTCCATATGCGCGTGCATGCGGTCGGCGCCGCCGGTCGTGGTATGGACCAGCCACGTGTCCTCGGACAGCCGCGCGGCCACGCCGTCATCCACAAGGAAGCCGTTTTCGTTGCAGATCAGGCCATAGCGGCATTTGCCGACGGGCAGCGTCGACATCATGCCGGTATACATCATATCCAGGAACTTGCCGGCATCCGGCCCCTTGACGATGATCTTGCCCAGCGTCGAGGCGTCCAGCGTCCCGACCGAGGCCCGCACCGCCCGGATTTCGCGCGCCACCGCGTCATGCGGCGTTTCCGCGCCGCGCAGATAGCAATAGGCGCGACGCCAGTGGCCGACGGGTTCCCAATGCGCGCCATGCGCCTCGGACCAGTCGTGCATCGGCGTCTTGCGCAGCGGCTGGAACAGATCGCCCTGCGCTTCGGCGGCAATGGTGCCAAGGGTCAGGGGCGTGTAGGGCGGACGGAAGGTCGTCGTGCCGGTCTGCGGGATCGGCTGGTTCAGCGCCTTGGACAGCACGGCCAGACCATTGATATTGCTGATTTTTCCCTGATCCGTCGCCATGCCCAGCGTGGTATAGCGCTTGGTGTGTTCGACCGACTGATAGCCTTCCTGCGCGGCCAGTTCGACATCCGACACTTTCACGTCGTTCTGGAAATCCAGCCACATCTTGAATTTCATCTTGCGGGTCGCGTTGACCGGCATGACCCAGACCGGCAGCAGCGGCTGCTCCTCGGGCGCGCCGACCAGCAGATCGCCCGAAGCCGCGCCCACGGTCGAGGCCATGGCCAGACCGTCCTTGCCGGTCGGCGGGCGGTTCGGATCGGGGGCGAACATGGCGCGATCCTCGTGCCAGTTCAGCTTGCCGCCGCAATGGCTCCACAGATGCACCACGGGCGACCAGCCGCCCGACATGGCGACGCAATCGGCGGGGATGATGTCCTGCACATCGCCCGACCCGGCATGAGAGCAGATCTTCACATCCTCGACCGCATGGCCGCCACGGATCCCGGCAATGGCCGTGCCGGTCAGGACGCGGACGCCGCGCGCACGCACCGCCTCGGGCAGCGGGCCGGTGGCTTCGGGTCGCGCGTCGATGACGGCGGGCACCGACAGACCGGCATCCAGCGCGGCCAGAGCCGTGCGATAGGCGTCGTCATTATTGGTGACGACGACGACCCTGCGACCGGGGGCCACGCCGTAATCGACGATGAAATCGCGCACGGCGGATGCCAGAATGACGCCCGGCACATCATTGCCTGCAAAGCTCAGCGGCCGTTCCAGCGCGCCGGTGGCGACGACGACATGGCCCGCGCGGATGCGCCACAGGCGCTGGCGCGGCAGGCCCGCATTCGGATCGTGATCGGCAATTGCCTCGCGTGCCAGCAGATAGCCGTGGTCGTAAAGCCCCGTCGCCATGGTCTGGCGGCGCAGCGTCACATTGGGCAGCGCGCGCAGGTCGGCCAGCAGGGCATCGACGCGGGCCTGACCCTCGGCATGGTCGGTGGGCGTGCGACCGCCGAATTGCGGGGTCTGTTCCAGCACGATCACCGATTTTCCGTCGCGCGCCGCCGTCAGCGCGGCGTCCAGACCTGCGACGCCGCCGCCCACCACGACCAGATCGGCATGGGCGTAAGCCTGTTCATAGGTATCGGGATCGGCATCGACCGGCGCCTTGCCCAAGCCGGCCGAGCGGCGGATGATCGGCTCGAACAGATGCTTCCATGCCGGGCGCGGATGAATGAAGGTCTTGTAGTAAAAGCCCGCGGGCAGAAAGCGATACAGCCAGTTGTTCACCGCGCCGATATCGACATTCAGACTGGGCCAGCAATTCTGGCTGGTTGTCACCATGCCGCCCACCAAGGGCGTGGTGGTGGCGCGCTGGTTCGGCTCGAACCGGCCGGCCTGACCCAGACCCAGCAGGGCGTTGGGTTCCTCGGCGCCCGAGGCGACGGGGCCGCGCGGGCGGTGATATTTGAACGACCGCCCCATCATCAGCTGGCCGCTGCCCAGCAGGGCCGAGGCGATGGTGTCGCCCTGAAGGCCGCGCAGCTGGCGGCCATCGAAACGGAACGGCAGTTGATATGCGCGGTCGATCAGGCGGCCGCCCTGAGGCAGACGGAAGGGTCCGGTATCGCTCATTCGGTCAGGCTTTCGGCAGGGGTGGTCGTGGGTGCTGCGGCGGGGGCTTCGGTCCAGTCGGGCTGCCAGTCCGGGCGCTTGGCGCGGATGGCCTCGACGATCTGGGCGGTGGGATGCGGCGTCTGGGCGCGGTAGGTGCCGAACACCTCCAGCGTGACGGTATCGCGGGCGGCAAGGAACCACTTGCCGCAGCCATAGGCATGGCGCCAGCGTTCGAAATGCACGCCCTTGGGGTTCTTGCGGGCGAACAGGTAGCTTTCGAAATCCTCATCCGACGAGCCGGGGCCGAAGCGTTTCAGATGCGCTTCACCGCCGGGGGCCAGCTCGGTCTCTTCGGCGCTGATGCCGCAATAGGGACAGGTCAGGGTCAGCATGGGTCACTCCTTCGGCGGCAGGCCGCGCACGGCATTCGGCGCCCAAGCCAAAGGCCGGACGCGTGTCTTGTCAGTCAGGGAAATGGGAAATGATGCCGGAATGCGGCAGGGCTGTGCGCCGGACAGGCCGGACAGCGGGCTTTTGCGGATCGCCGGAACCACGCCCCGACCGATCATTGGAAATACAGGAACCGAGGGGCGCGTGTCCCCCCGGACCTCTGTAGAGAAGGCACCCGAAAGTGCCGGGCCGATGCCCTTAGTTTGCCGGTGCGGTGGTGCCGCCAGCAGGTGCTGCGGGATCAGCCGGAGCGGGCGTGGCCGGTGCAGCGGGCTCGACGCTGACAGCCGGATCGTCAGCCGGTGCTGCGGGCGTTTCCATGGTTGTGGCGGCGCCGGTCTCTGCGGGTGCGGTCGCTTCGGGCGTGGTGCCCGAGGACATGAACCAGTAGATGACGGCCAGCACAACGACGATCGCGCCGATGATGAGCCACGTGTTGCTCTTGTTCTGTTCGGCCATGAAGAAAACTCCTTGGTCATGGTGTCGTGCGGGAACAATGCACCATCACCCAAAGAGTTCCATTGAAATCGCAGCACTTTTCCGGCGCGCGCGGCTATGGGGCGGGCTTGGGCGGAAACCCGCCCCCCGCCGTCCATGCCCAGCAGGATATCGCGCGCCCGGATCATCAGTGCGCAACCCCGGCCGCGACGCTTTCGTCGATGAAGCGGCCTTCCTTGAAGCGGTTCAGCCCGAATTCCGCCGCCAGCGCGCCGGGACGGCCATTCGCCACCAGCTCGGCCATGGCCCAGCCGGAACCGGGGATCGCCTTGAACCCGCCGGTGCCCCAGCCGCAATTGACGAAGATGCCGCCGACCGGCGTGGTCGACAGGATGGGCGAGCGGTCGCCGGTCATGTCCACGATCCCGCCCCATTGCCGCAGCATTTTCAGCCGCGACAGCATCGGGAAGGTTTCGACCAGCGCGCGCACGGTTTCCTCGACATGGTGCCAGGATCCGCGCTGCGAATAGTTGTTGAAACCGTCGGTGCCGCCGCCGATCACCATCTCGCCCTTGTCGGATTGCGACAAATAGCCGTGGACGGTGTTGGCCATGATGACCAGATCGCAGCAGGGCTTGATCGGTTCGGAGACCAGCGCCTGCAGGGCCAGCGATTCAATCGGCAGACGGAAGCCCGCCATCTCGGCCAGAACCGAGGAATGGCCCGCGACGATCATCGCCAGCTTGTCGCATTCGATCCGGCCCTTGCCGGTGTTCACGGCGCGGACCTGACCATTTTCGGTCTCGACCCCGGTGACTTCGCAGTTCTGGATGATGTCCATGCCCATCGCGGAACAGGCGCGGGCATAGCCCCATGCCACGGCATCGTGGCGTGCCGTGCCGCCGCGCGCCTGATACAGACCGCCCAGAACCGGATAGCGCGGGCCGTCGATATTGATGATCGGCAGCATCTCCTTGATCTGATGCGGCGTGACCCATTCAGTCGCCACATCCTGCAACTGGTTGGCATAGACGGTGCGCTTGTAGCCCCGGATCTCATGCTCGGTCTGGGCCAGCATCAACAGGCCGCGCGGGCTGAACATGACGTTGTAGTTCAGATCCTGCGACAGGCCCTCATACAGTTTCAGCGCCTTGTCATAGATCGCCGCCGACGGATCTTGCAGATAGTTCGAGCGGATGATCGTGGTGTTGCGACCGGTATTGCCGCCGCCCAGCCAGCCCTTTTCGATGATCGCGATATCGGTGATGCCGAAATTCTTGCCCAGATAATACGCCGTGGCCAGCCCGTGCCCGCCCGCGCCGACGATGACGACCTTGTATTTCTTCTTCGGCTCGGGACTGGTCCATGCGCGTTTCCAGCCGCTATGCAGGCGCAGCGCCTCACGCGCGATGGCGAAGACCGAATATTTGCCGGTGCTGTTCGTGGGGGATGCGGACATGGGCAGACCTTTCGCGACTCGTCGTGCTGCACAGTGCCTTTTTCGGCCCCGCCGGGGCAAGCCAAGTTGCGACGGCAAAATTGTCGGAATGCGTCAGCCGAAAGCGCAGATCTTCTGCGCGGGCATAAGACCTTTTGCCACGGCGGTTTGACTTTTTCCGACCGCGTAAACCCGTTATGAACAAAGACTGGGGAAGGGAGTTGCCGATGTTCTGGATCATCTGCGCCGGTCTGGTGGCCATCACCGCCACGGCCATCGCCGCGCCTTTGCTGCGACGGCGCGATCTGGGCAGCCAGCCCGCCGCCGCCTATGATCTGCGGATCTATCGCGACCAGCTGCGCGAGGTCGAGCGGGATCTGGAACGCCGCCTGATCGAACCCGCCGAGGCCGAGCGTCTGCGCGCCGAAATCGGCCGCAAGGTGCTGACCGCCGACCGGGCCTTGCAGCGCGAAACCGCAGACCGCCGCACCCCCGGCGGGCGCGTGGCCGTCGCCGTGCTGGCGCTGATCCTGCTGGGCGGCGCCGCGCTTTATGCCCGCATCGGCGCGCCGAACCTGCCCGATCAGCCCATCGCGAAGCGCATCGCGCTGGCCCAGCAGACCTATGACAACCGCCCCAGCCAGTCCGAGGCGGAAGCCGCCGCACCCAAGCGCCCGCCGCCCGAAACCGACGCCGAATATCGCCGGCTGATCGAACAGCTGCGCATGGCGGTCGCCAACAATCCCGACGATCCGCAGGGCCAGACCCTGCTGGCCATGCATGAACAGCGTCTGGGCAATCTGCTCGCGGCAAAACAGGCGCAGGCCCGGCTGGTCGCGCTGAAGGGCGATCAGGCCAGCGCCGCCGACCATGCCCAGCTGGCGCAGCTGACCATCGAGGCCGCGGGCGGTCTGATCACCCGCGACGCCGAGGCGGAACTGGCCCGCGCCTTGACGCTGGATCCCAGGGACGGCCATGCGCGCTATCTTGAAGGGCTGCTGCAGATCCAGAATGGCCGCCTCGACCGCGCCTTTCCGATCTGGGCCGGGCTCTTGGCCGAAAGCCCGGACAACGCGCCATGGACCGCGACCCTGCGCGAAGCGACCCCGGATCTGGCATGGTTCGCCGGTCAGCCCGACTATACCCCGCCCGAGCCGCGCCGCAGCCTGCCCGGCCCGGATGCCGACGCGATGGCCGCCGCACAGGACATGACCCCGCAGCAGCGCGAAGACATGGTGCAGGGCATGGTCAAGGGCCTCGAGGAACGGCTGGCCACCCAAGGTGGTGCGCCCGAGGAATGGGCGCGGCTGATTTCCGCGCTTGTCGTCATCGGCCAAAAGGATCATGCACAGACCATTCTGGCCGAGGCACGCACGCGCTTTGCCGCCACGCCTGAAGCATTGGCCCCGATCGAGGCCGCAGCACAGCAATCGGGACTGCAATGATCTTTCAGACTGCCGAAGAATTCGTCGCAACTCTGCCCCGCGCCGGGGCGCTGGCCGGGCTGGATCTTGGCACCAAGACCATCGGCGTGGCGGTCAGCGACGGGCTGCGTTCCGTCGCGACGCCGCTGTCGACCATCCGGCGCGAGAAATTCACGCTGGACGCGCAGGCGCTTTTGAAGATCGCGGATGAGCGCGCCTTGGTCGGGCTGGTGCTGGGCCTGCCGCGCAACATGGACGGCACCGAAGGGCCGCGCGCGCAGTCGACCCGCGCCTTCGCCCGCAATCTGGAACGGCTGACGCCGCTGCCCATCACCTTCTGGGACGAACGCCTGTCCACCGTCGCCGCCGAACGCGCCCTGCTTGAGGCCGACACATCCCGCAAGCGCCGCGCCGAGGTCATCGACCATGTGGCGGCGGGCTATATCCTGCAAGGGCTGCTGGACCGGCTGCGTCATCTGGGATGATCGCCAGCCCCTGCGTCAACATCTGCCAGATCGACCCCGACAGCGGGCTGTGCATCGGCTGTCTGCGCACATTGGATGAAATCGCACGCTGGGGCGGGATGACGGACGGTGAAAGGCAGGCGATCATGGACCGCCTGCCGGAACGCAAAAGGGCCGGATCAGACCGGCCCTGAGCGGTCAGGGCTTGAACGACCAGAAGAAGGTTTCGCCCGAGCTGTCATCCACACCGTCATTGTCGGTCACGACATAGAACGTGCCATCGGGCGTGATCGCCATGCCCTCGACCTTGTCCTGCACATAGCCGTTCCACTGTTTCAGGTCGGGGATCAGATCGCGCACCAGCGTCTTGGTCACCAGCGGCAGATCGCCCCCCAGCGGCGCAGGCTTCAGATCGGCCAGCGCGACCGAGGTCACGGTCTTCAGCTTCGCCGCCTGCCCGATCAGGTTGTCCCGCTCGATCAGATACATCTGGTCGCCATGAATGGCGATTTCCGACAGACCGACCCAGCCCTCGCCCGTTTCCAGCGGGTAACGCACGCCGGACCATGCGCCGGAGGCCGGGTTGAAGTTCAGCAGCTTGGTCTGGCCCTTGGGATCGTCCTTCCATTCGCGCTGCACGGCCATCCACAGGCTGCCATCGGCGGCCAGCGCAATGCCCTCAAGCCCGAAGCGGGTCGAGCCTGCCACCAGATCGGCGGGCAGTTCGATCTGCTGCTGGATCGCGCCTTCGCCGTTCACATGCAGGATCTGATGCGGGATGTCCTTTTCCGGATTGCCCTCGCTTGCCAGCCAGAAGCCGCCCTGACCGTCGGCGGTGATGCCTTCAAGATCAAGGTTCTCGGCGGGCTGGCCGTCCTTGGTCACGACTGTCTTGTCAGAGATCCTGGCGGGCGTGGTGCCGGTCTGGATGCGATAGATCGCGGGCTGCTTGCCGTAAACGCTGTCGCTGACGGCATAAAGCACGCTGGGGTCGGTCGGATCGACGGTCAGACCCGACAAAGCCGACCAGCCCATCACCTGATCCGAGGCAAGGGTCGGATAAACCGGCGTGCCTTCGGCGCGCTGGAAGATCATGACATGGGCGCGCGCGGCACCGTCTTCGCCCAGATCGGTTTCATTGGCGCTGGCAAACAGGTTGCGCTGCGGGATCGCGACCAGACCTTCCGGCCCGATGCCCGAGGGCAGGATCTGCCGCAGCACCGGCTGCGCCGGGTTCGCCACGTCATAGACGCCGATGGCGCTGCCGCGCTCCGAGCCGACGAACAGCAGTTTCTGGCCATCGAATTCGGCGTATTTCAGCGCCTCGGGCTCGACGCCTTTCTTGTCGGACCGCTTTTCGGGGTAATGGCCGATCTTGATCAGCTCATGTTCAAAGGCCGGGCCGGATTCATAGACGACCGAGCCGTCGCGGTTCCAGATCGTGAACCCGCGCGAGCCGCCCTTGTAATCGCCTTCGTTCGCGGTGGCGAAATGGTCGTTGTCCAGCCACGCCACCGTATCGGGTTCGCGCGGCACCGCCTTCAGCGCGCCGGTGAAATCCAGCTTGCCATCGCGTTCGGTGTCGATGCCGTCCAGATCCACCGTGCCCGCGCTGAAATGCGAGGCGATCTGACCATCCGCGCCGATCACGACGATGTGGTTGTTTTCCTGAAGCGTGACGACCAGATCGCCATTCGCATTGAAGTCCACATATTCCGGTTCGGGATCGTCACCGCCTTCGGCGGCAAGGCCGGTCAGCTCGATCCGCTGCAGATTGCCGCAATCCGCCTGCCCGTCGCGGATGGGCAGACGGACGACAAAGCCCGCCGGCATCTGCGGCAGGGCGCCGTCATTCACCTCTTCGTCGCGCTCATTCTCGATGGCGACGGCCAGCATGTCACCGCGGGGCGACAGGGCGACCGAATCCGGCTGACCGCCCAGATCGCAATTCGCCACCACCTGCTTCGTCGTCAGATCGACGCTGCGCAACACGCCCGAGGGCGCGACATAGCTTTCCGAGGTATTGACGCCGACAAAGGCCATCTCGCCCAGAACCACGGTGGTCGTCGGCTCGCCGTCCATGGCGATATTGCCCAGCGGCTTCGGCGCTGCGGGATCGGCGATGTCGATCAGGCCGATCGCGCCCAGCGGCGCGTCGGAATAGATCAGTTCCATGCCATCCGCCGTCGCCGTCATGATCTCGGACGAGGTTTCGCGGCTGCGATCCTGATCCTGCGCCATGTTGTCGACGGTCGCGAAGCTGGAGATGCGGTTGAACACCGGCTCAGCCATGGCGGGCATCGCCGCAGCCAGCGCCAAAACCGAACAGAAAGTCAGACGAAACGTCATATGTCCCTCAAGGATGGTGGGAAAATCCTTGCGGGGTTTGCGGGGCGCGAGTGACAGGAACTTGTCGGAATCACGACCGTTGCGTGACTTTTTCAGTTCCTGACGACGATGCGCACCTCGCGGATCGCGCTGCGCAGGCGTTCGCGCGTCTCGACCGGCTCGCGTGCGACGGCATCCAGCATCGCGTGCATGTCGCCGCGCAGGCCGTGCAACTGATCAACCAGCGACAGGACCATGGCCAGCGCCTCATCGTCCAGATGATAGCCCTCGGCTAGATCCACGACCAGTTGCAGCCGCGCGATGTCCAGCTGGCGAAACAGCGGCCCGGTTTCGGATTGCACCGGAACCACGACGCCCGAGCGGATATAGCTCTCAAGCTGCTCCGGTCCCAGATCGGGCAATTCGGCCAGCACCTGCGTCAGGGTGAAATGCCTGCGCGTCATCATCCCCTCCTTGGATCATAGGCGTTCTGCTGGCGCCAGTTCTGCATGAACTCGGCCAGATCGTCGTCGATGCGGGCGGGCATGACGATCTTCAGCACGACATGCTGATCGCCGCGCTGGCCGCCCTCGGCCTTAAGCCCGCGTCCTTTCAGACGCAGCTTCTGCCCCGAGCTTGCGCCGCGCGGAATGGTCAGCATCACCGGCCCGTCGATGGTCTGCGCCTCGACCTTGCCGCCCAGCACCGCCTCGTCGATGGTGATGGGCAAGGTGGTTTCGATATCGTTGCCGTCGCGCCGCCAGTCGGGATCGTCGGCCACCACCAGCGTCAGCAGCGCGTCGCCCGGCTCACCGTCGCCATAGCCCGGCGCGCCCTTGCCGCGCAGGCGGATGATCTGGCCTTCATGCGCGCCGACGGGGATCTTGACCTCCAGCACCGCGCCATCGGGCATGGTGATCCGCTGCGAGCCGCCATGAACGGCGGTCATGAAGCTGATCTCCAGCGTGAAGCTTTGATCCTGCCCGCGCATGTCGAAGCCCCGCGCCTGACTGGCGCGCCGCCGCCCGCCCTGCTGGCCGAACAGATCCGCGAACACATCCGACATCTCGTCGAAATCCTGCGGCCCGCTGCGGCGATAGGGGTTGTCGCCCGCCTGCGCATATTCGCGGTAATAATGCCGCTGCGGCCGTTCCTGACCCGAGGCATCGATTTCGCCCTTGTCGAAGCGCGCGCGCTGGTCGGCATCCTTCAGCAGATCATAGGCCGAGGACGCCGCCTTGAAGCGTTCATGCGCCGCCGGGTCAGGGTTCAGGTCGGGATGGTCGGTCTTGGCAATCCGGCGATAGGCCTTCTTGATGTCGTCCTGCGTGGCGGATTTCTCCAGCCCCAGCGCCTTATAGGGATCGTCGGCCATTCCCGCTGCGTCCTTCCAGCTTGTCCACGGCGAACGCGGCACCGCCGCTGCCGTTCCCGCCTATGGGACATCAGCTTGACGGGTTTGTCCAGTTCAGGACGCAAGCGGGCGCGCCCGCGCACCGAAGGCCCCTCGATGGGGCCGCCGGGGCGTCATGCGCCGGGACGGAAGGCCTTGATCCGCGCCGGGTCGGTCTCGATCCGGGCCGCGCCGATCAGATCAAGGCAATAGGGCACGGCGGCAAAGACCGCATCCAGACAGGTCGCAATGGCTGCGGGCTTGCCGGGAATGGTGATCATCAGCGTCTGGCCGCGGATGCCCGCGGTCTGGCGCGACAGAATGGCGGTCGGCACCTCGCGCAGGCTGGCGCGGCGCATTTCCTCGCCGAAACCAGGCAGTTCCTTTTCCATGACATCGGCCAGCGCCTCGGGCGTCTCATCGCGCGGCGCGGGGCCGGTGCCGCCGGTGATCAGGATCAGATCGCTGCTGTCGCACAGCCTGCGCAGCGTCGCCGCCACGCCATCGCGCCCGTCGGGCACGATCACGCGCGTGATCTCGATCTGCGAGGTGATGGTGGCGCGCAGCCATGCCTCGGCCCCCGGTCCGCCCTTGTCCTCATATTCGCCCCGGCTGGCGCGGTCGGAGACGGTGACGATGGCGATGCGTGCGGTCATGACGGCCCCGATGAAAAAGGCCGCGAGGATCGCTCGCGGCCGTCTGGTTTACTTGGCGACGCGGGCGTTGCGCGTGGCGATCAGCTTCAGGCGCAGCGCGTTCAGTTTGATGAAGCCCGCCGCGTCCTTCTGATCGTATGCGCCGGCGTCTTCCTCGAAGGTGACATGCGCCTCGCTGTACAGCGTGTGATCCGACCAGCGGCCGACGCAGCTTGCCAGACCCTTGTAAAGCTTCAGCCGGACGGTGCCGGTGACATGCTCTTGCGACTTGTCGATCAGGGCCTGCAGCATCTCGCGCTCGGGGCTGAACCAGAAGCCGTTATAGATCAGTTCGGCATAGCGCGGCATGATCGAGTCTTTCAGATGGCCCGCGCCTGCATCCAGCGTGATCTGTTCGATGCCGCGATGCGCCTCCAGCAGCACGGTGCCGCCGGGGGTTTCATAGATGCCGCGCGACTTCATGCCGACGAAGCGGTTTTCCACGAAATCCAGACGCCCGATGCCATGCTTGCCGCCCAGTTCGTTCAGCTTGGTCAGGATCGTGGCCGGGCTCATCGCCTGACCGTTGATCGCGGTGGCATCGCCTTTTTCAAAGGTGATCTCGATGAATTCCGGCTGATCCGGCGCCTCTTCGGGCGACACGGTGCGCTGATAGACATATTCCGGCGCGGCATCGGCGGGGTTTTCCAGCGCCTTGCCCTCGCTCGAGGTGTGCAGCAGGTTCGCATCGACGCTGAACGGCGCCTCGCCGCGCTTGTCCTTGGCGATCGGGATCTGGTTTGCCTCGGCGAATTCCAAGAGCTTGGTGCGCGAGGTCAGATCCCATTCCCGCCAGGGCGCGATCACCTTGATCGAGGGATCCAGCGCATAGGCGCTGAGTTCGAACCGGACCTGATCGTTGCCCTTGCCGGTCGCGCCATGCGCCACGGCATCGGCGCCATGCTTGTGCGCGATCTCGACCAGATGCTTCGAGATCAGCGGGCGCGCGATCGAGGTGCCCAGCAGATACAGCCCCTCATACAGCGCATTGGCGCGGAACATCGGGAAGACGAAATCGCGCACGAATTCCTCGCGCACGTCGACGATATGGATGTTTTCCGGCTTGATGCCCAGCAGTTCCGCCTTGGCGCGCGCAGGCTCCAGTTCCTCACCCTGCCCCAGATCGGCGGTGAAGGTAATGACCTCGCAGCCATATTCGGTCTGCAGCCATTTCAGGATGATCGAGGTATCCAGCCCCCCCGAATAGGCAAGGACGACTTTCTTCGGCGCGTCGGTCATGCGGTGAACCCCCAAGGCAAATTTCGGCAGGGAATAGGACCATTCGCCGGTTGTCACAAGGGGATGGGGTCACGAATCCGTCTTGCCGCGCGGTTTCGCCCGGCATCCGCCATCGCCGCCGTCATCATGACCGACGCGGGCCGGCGCCATCCTCCCCCTTGCCAAATGCCTGAAATCGCGCGATGGGCGACGGTATGGAAAACTTTGCTGCCTCTGTCCGCCAGGCAGAGGTCGCGCTGCGCGACCTCTTCGAGCCGACCCCGCTTCAGAAGAACGACCACCTTTCGGCGCGTTACGGTGCCGAGATCTGGCTGAAACGCGAAGATCTGACGCCGGTGCGCAGCTACAAGCTGCGTGGCGCCTTCAACGCCATGCGCAAGATCGCGGGCGGTGCGGGCGGGCATTTCGTCTGCGCCAGCGCCGGGAACCATGCGCAGGGCGTGGCCTATGCCTGCCGCCATTTCGGCGCGCGCGGCACGATCTTCATGCCGGTGACGACGCCGCAACAGAAAATCGCCAAGACCCGCATCTTTGGCGGCGATGCGGTCGAGATCGTGCTGACCGGCGATTATTTCGACCAGACGCTGGCCGCCTCGCAGGAATTTGCGCGGGCGCAGGGCGCGACCTTCCTGTCGCCCTTCGACGATCCCGACGTGATCGAGGGGCAGGCGACGGTGGGGCTTGAGATCCTGTCCCAGCTGGGCGGCGCGCCCGATCTGGTCGTGCTGCCGGTGGGCGGCGGCGGCTTGGCTTCGGGCATCACCGCGCTTTTTGCCGAGCTTGCGCCCGCCACGCAGGCGGCTTTCGCCGAACCCGAGGGCGGCTCCAGCCTGCGCGAGGCGCTGGTGACCGGCAGCCCCGTCACGCTGCCCGCCGTCGATACCTTCGTCGACGGGGCCGCGGTTGCCCGGATCGGCGCCCTGCCCTTTTCGATCCTGTCGCGGTTCCGGCCCGGACAGGTCCATGCCGCGCCCGAGGATCGCATCTGCGCCACCATGCTGGACATGCTGAACATCGAAGGCATCGTGCTGGAGCCTGCGGGCGCGCTGGCCGTCGACGCGCTGCGCGACATTCCCGATCTGGCGGGAAAGCGCGTGGTCTGCGTCTGTTCGGGCGGGAATTTCGATTTCGAGCGTCTGCCCGAAGTCAAGGAACGCGCCCAGCGATTTTCCGGGCTGAAGCGGTATTTCATCCTGCGGATGCCACAGCGCCCCGGCGCCCTGCGCGATTTTCTGGAATTGCTGGGGCCGGATGACGATGTGGCGCGCTTTGAATATCTGAAGAAATCCGCGCGCAACTTCGGCTCGATCCTGATCGGGATCGAGACCAGCCATCCCGACAATCTGGACCGGCTGCGCGCCCGGCTTGAAGAGGCGGGCATCGGCTATCGCGACATCACCCGCGATCCGGTGCTGTCGGAATTCCTGATCTGACAGGGCAGGCTGCGGCGTCAGGCGCGTCGCAGCGCCCCTTCCGTTTCCAAAGCGCCGATCATCATCTGCTTGGATGACGAATAGCATTGCATCACTTCGTCAAGGTTCAGCCGCGCCACCTTGCCGGTCAGCGCAATCCTTTCGCCTTCGTCGCACAACACGCCAAAGCCCCGAAATCCCAAATTCCACGCGCAGCCTTTCAAAAAGTGCAGGTCGGTTGCCAATTGCGCAGGATGGCCCTTGGACAGGCGCATGATGACGCCTTCGACCTCGTCGAGAAACAGCTCGAGGATCAGCGCGAATTCGTCGTCACCGACCTCAGTTCGCAGTTCACGGATGCGGTCCCAATCCAGCATTAAGCAACCCCAGGGAGAATCATGTATTCAACCTAGCATAGAGTTCCTCTCTTGCGGGTTAATGGGAACAATTGTCTGAATTAACGGAGTCTTCAGCGTCGATGGATTACAGATCGCGTCATGATGATTCCGAACGCCCATCCTGCAAGCCCCTCGCCCGCTGTCTGGCGGCTGGTTCTGCTGGTCGATGACAGCCGGGCGCAGCGCCGCACGCTTGCCGTGCAACTGATGCGCGCGGGCTATGACGTGCTGGAGGCCGCGAATGCGGATGAGGCGATGCAGATCTGCATCGAACGGCGCCCGGATATCGTGATTTCTGACTGGATGATGCCGGGCCGCTCGGGGCTGGAATTCTGCCGCAGGTTTCGCGACATGCAGGCGGACCGCTATGGCTATTTCATCCTGCTGACCTCGCGCAATGAAAAGAAAGACGTGGCCGAGGGGCTGCGCGCGGGGGCGGATGACTTTCTGACCAAGCCCGTCTCGGGGGCGGAATTGCTGGCGCGGCTGTCGGCGGGCGAACGCATCCTGCGCATGGAAGACAGCCTGCGCTTGGCCAATTCCCAGTTGAAACAGACGCTGACGCAGTTGCGCGAAACCCAGGCCGCCATCGACCGCGACCTGCGCGAGGCGCAGCGTCTGCAACAGGGGCTGGTGCGTGAACGCAACGGCCGGTTCGGCGATTGCGATCTGTCGCTGCTGATGCGGCCCGCCGGCCATATCGGCGGCGATCTGGTGGGGTTTTTTCCGATCAATGAACACCGGGTCGGACTGTTCGGGCTGGATGTGTCGGGGCATGGCGTGGCGGCAGCCCTGCTCAGCGCCCGGCTGGCCGCGCTGCTTTCGGGGGACAAGGAACACAATATCGCGCTGCGGCTGAACGATCAGGGGCAATCCGACGCGAGATCGCCCGCGCAGGTCATGCGGCATCTGAACAAGCTGATGATCGACGAATTGCGGACCGATGCCTATTTCACCATGGTCTATGCCGATCTGGATTTCGCCACGGGCACCGGGCGGCTGGTTCAGGCCGGGCACCCGCATCCGGTGCTGCAACGCCCTGATGGCAGCCTGCACCTGCTGGGAAAGGGCGGCATGCCGGTGGGCCTGTTCGCCAATGCCGAGTTCGACGAGGTCGAGTTCACGCTGGCGCCCGGTGACCGCCTGTTCATCAGTTCGGACGGGCTGACGGACAGCGAAAACCCGCGCGGCGAAACGCTGGGCGACGAAGGGTTGCAGGCGATCATGCGCACCAACGCCATGCTGCGGGGCAGCGCATTGCTGGAATCGATCTGTTGGTCGGTGGCGAATTTCACCGCCGGAAAGCGCAAGGACGATATCTCAGCCGTTCTGGTTGAACGGAATGACATCAGACAGGACTGATCCCGCGATCAGCGCCCGCGCAGATAAGCCGCCGCAAACGCCCGGCAGCCCGGATCGGCAAGCTCATGCGCGACTTCGGCCAAGGGGAACCAATGGGCGCTGTGATTGGGTTCGGTGGGCGGGCCGATGCGCCGGATGGGACGTGCCAGCCAGATCGAACACAGCTTTTCCGCCCAGAACCCGTAATCCGGCATATAGCAGAACCGGCGATAGATCCCCAGCCGCCGAGGCGTCCCGATGGTCCAGCCGGTTTCCTCATAGACCTCGCGGTGCAGCGCGGCCTGCGGCGATTCGCCCGGATCTATGCCGCCGCCGGGAAGCTGGAATTCGGGCTCGGCCCCGCCCTGAAAGGTCAGCAGCGCCGCGCCGTCGCGGATCAGAAGCGCATAGGCTCCGGCGCGCAGGCGATAGCGATGCGGGCCGGGCGGCGGGCCGAAACGGGGAATCATGCGGCGTTCTCCTGCGGGGTGGCGTGATGGGGCGAAGACCGTCTTGCCGCAAGCGGAAAGTCAAGCGGGGCCGTGGCGCGCGCAGGCCGCGCAAGGTCGTAGAACCGCGCGGGCCTGAAATGCAAAACCCTCGCAAATCCAAGGATTTGCGAGGGTTTTGTTCTTGGTGCCCAGGAGAGGACTCGAACCTCCACGCCTTGCGGCACACGGACCTGAACCGTGCGCGTCTACCAATTCCGCCACCTGGGCAGGTGGTGTGAGCGGGGTGATTAAAGGCAGTTGCGGGGGGCGTCAATGGCCCGAATGAAGAAATTTCGCGCTCACGTCATTTTTTCTTTGCACGGCCGCCCGAACCTCGTTGAAAGGGGAAGGCAGGCACGCGCGCTGTCCTTTCGGCCAGCTTGCCGCAGCCTTGCGCCAGCCATAAGAACGGCTGGCAATTACCGATAATTTTTTGATGATGAACGGGTTCTGCTGATGGAAGACCTTACTGCCCGGATCTGGGATGTCATCGTGATCGGCACCGGCATCGGCGGCGGCAGCGTCGGCCGCCTGCTGGCCGAACGGGGGCTGTCCGTCCTGTTCGTCGAAAAAGGCACCGATCTGGGCGACAGCCGGATCGAAGGGCTGGCCATCGACACCGCCGACCCTGCGGCACGCGCAGCGAATGGCGCTTGGCCGCGTCTGATCAATGCCGAACTTGACGGCACGACCTACCAGCTGGACGGCATGATCGGCGCCGGGGTCGGTGGCACCTCGGCCTATTACGCGGCCACGCTGGAACGCCCCGAGCCGCATGATCTGGACCACAGCAACGCCCATCCGCATCCGACCGGCGGCTGGCCCGTGGGCTATGAGCAGATGCGCCCGTGGTTCGAGAAGGCCGAGACCTACTTCGAAATCAGCGGCGAGCCCGACCCGCTGGACCCGATCCCCGCCAATCTGCCCGCGCCGCCGCGCGCCCTGCCCGCCTCGGATGCGGCGCTGATGCAGGATCTGCGCCGCGCGGGCATGCACCCCTATCAGACGCATATGGCCGCGCGCTTCGTGCCGGGCTGCCTGAGCTGCTTTGGCCAGCGCTGCCCGAAACGCTGCAAGATGGACGGGCGCACGGCGGGTGTGCTGCCCGCGCTGGCCACGGGGCGCGCCGCGTTGCTGGACCGTTGCAGCGTGTCCCAGATTCAGGCGGATGCGACGGGCGTGCAGTCCCTGACCTGCCGCCGCGACGGGCAAGAGCTGCAGTTGCGGGCGCATCGCTATGTGCTGGCCGGGGGCGGGCTGGGCTCGCCGTCGCTGCTGCTGCGGTCGAAGAACGAATATTGGCCCGACGGTCTGGGCAACCGCAATGATCTGGTCGGCCGCAACCTGATGTTCCACCTCAGCGAGATCATCGCCATCTGGGCCGGGCGCACCAAGGGCGAAAGCGGGGCCTCGCGCTCGATCAGCATGCGCGATCTGTATTACATGCAGGGCGAACGCTTCGGCACGGTGCAATCCATGGGGCTGGTCGCGGGCTATGGTGAGATCCTGCACGCCATGAACAGCCGCTTCGACCGCTCGCCGCTGCGCAAGCTGCGGCCGTTGCGGCTGGGTCTGCGCCTGCCTGCGCGGGTCGCAGCACAGGCGCTGGGTCAGGCCAAGCTGTTCGTCGGCGTTCTGGAAGACCTGCCTTATGCCAGCAACCGGGTTCTGATCGACGACAAGGACGAAGACCTGCTGGGCTTTCAGTATACGGTGTCGGATGAACTGCAGCGCCGCCGCGCGGCGTTCCGGCAAGCGATGCGCGCGGCGTTCCGTCCCAACCGCGCCATGTTCATGGGTCAGGCGCCGCAGCTGAATTTCGCCCATCCCTGCGGCACGCTGCGCTTTGGCGACGACCCCGCGACCAGCGTTCTGGACCGCGACTGCCGCGTCCATGGGCTGGAAAATCTTTACGTCACCGATTCCAGCTTCATGCCCACCTCGAACGGGGTCAATCCCAGCCTGACCATTGCCGCCAATGCCTTGCGGGTCGCCGACCGCATTGCAGCCTCGATGCAGCCACGGCTTGCCGCGTCGGGTCAGCTTGGGTAATGAGCGGTAAAGCACGCCAAGAAGGAGCGATAGCCATGTCCGCAGCCAAGCTTGTCACGATCTATGGCGGGTCCGGTTTTCTTGGGCGGCAGATCGCCCGGGTTCTGGCAGCGCAGGGCTGGCGTGTCCGTGTCGCGGTGCGGCGCCCGAACGAGGCTGGCGTGGTGCGCACCTATGGCGCCCCCGGCCAGATCGAGCCGGTCTTCTGCAATGTGCGCGACGACGCCTCGGTCGCAGCCTGCATGACCGACGCACAGGCCGTCATCAACTGCGTGGGCATTCTGGTCGGCGAAGGCAAGAACACCTTTGACGCCATTCACGATGAGGCCGCCGGTCGCATCGCGCGGATTTCGGCCCAGCAGGGCACGCCGCGCTTTGTGCATGTCTCGGCGCTGGGGGCGGATGCGGCATCGGACAGCCTCTATGCCGCCTCGAAAGGCCGGGGCGAGGCTGCGGTGCTGGCCGCGCGGCCCGATGCCGTGATCCTGCGCCCGTCGATCATCTTCGGCTCGGACGACAATTTCTTCAACCGCATCGCCAGCATGACGCGCTTCGGGCCGGTGCTGATGGTGCCGGGGGCCGATACGCCGGTGCAGCCGGTCTATGTGATGGACGTGGCCAATGCCGCCGCGATGGCCGCCGAGGGCAAGGCCGAGGCCGGGATCTACGAACTGGGCGGCCCGGATGTGATGACCATGCGCGAGGTGGCCAGGCTGGTCCTGCAGGCCACGGGTCGCCGCCGCGCGGTGATGGCGCTGCCCGGTCCGCTGGGCGGCGGGCTGGCCGCGGTGCTGGATACGGTGCAGACCGTCAGCGGCGGGCTGCTGACCAACCGCGTTCTGACGCGCGACCAATTGCGATCGCTGAAGGCTCCGAACCGAGTCGGCGACAGCGCCAAGACCCTGGAGACCCTGGGTATCGAGCCGACCGCCGCCCCGGCGGTCATTAACGAGTATCTGTGGCGCTTCCGTCCCTCGGGTCAGTATGAGGCGATGACGGCGTCCGCCAAGAACCTGCGCCGGAGCTGATGGAACATAATACGATTGTCGCCGCGATCCTTGGTCTGCTGGAAGGCTTGACCGAGTTCATTCCCGTATCCTCGACCGGCCACCTGCTGCTGGCCGGGCATTTTCTGGGCTTCGATTCGCCCGGCCGCGCCTTCGAGGTGCTGATTCAGGCCGGGGCCATTCTGGCCATCCTTGGCGTCTATGCCACGCGCCTGTGGCAGATCTTTTCGACCGCAGGCAGCGATCCGCGTTCGCGCCGGTTCATCCTTGCGGTTCTGGTGGCCTTCCTGCCCGCCGTCATCATCGGCGTCATGGCGCATGGCATCATCAAGAACATCCTGTTTGAAACGCCCATGCTGGTTGCGGTGATGCTGATCATCGGCGGCTTCATCCTGCTATGGGTGGACCGCATGGACATCACCCCGCGCTATCACGCCGCCGAGGACATCCCGGTCGGCACCGCTTTCAAGATCGGGCTGATCCAGTGTCTGGCGATGATTCCCGGCGTGTCGCGGTCGGGATCGACCATCACGGGTGCGCTGCTTCTGGGCGCGGACAAGCGCGCTGCCGCCGAATTCAGCTTTTTTCTGTCCATGCCGACCATGCTGGGCGCGTTCTGCTATGATCTTTACAAGAACAAGGACATTCTGGACGCAGCAGCGCTGGGAAACATCGTCGTCGGCTTTATCGGCGCGTTCATCTCGGCTGTCATCGTGGTGCGTTGGTTGCTGAACTATGTCTCGGCGCATGGCTATGCCTTCTTCGCCTGGTGGCGAATCATCGTCGGAAGCGTGGCTTTGCTGGCTCTGCTGGCTGGTTGGTAAACGATGCTGACCTAAATTCGCGAACTGAAGGTGCCATTTTACGCTATCGCAGGTTAAAATCCGCATTTAGGTCAGCACGGTTGACTTTTAATCATCTTCGCCCTGTCTTATCAGGCTTTCAGTAAGCCTCGCTAGGAAGGACGCGCAGCCATGGCCACGCAGAAGATGCTCAAGTTCGTCACCCTGGGTCGGGAAATGCCCGAAAAGCGTGACGCGGCAGACCGCTCGGGCGATTTCCACGAGATCTATCGCGAATACGCCGCCGCCAAGGCGACCGAGCAGGCCAGCCGGTGCAGCCAATGCGGCGTGCCCTATTGCCAGTCGCATTGCCCGCTGCACAACAACATCCCCGACTGGCTGCGCCTGACCGCCGAAGGCCGGACGCAGGAAGCCTATCTGCGCAGTCAGGAAACCAACACCTTCCCGGAAATCTGTGGCCGCATCTGCCCGCAGGACCGCCTGTGCGAAGGCAATTGCGTCATCGAACAATCCGGCCATGGCACCGTCACCATCGGCGCGATCGAGAAATATATCACCGACACCGCGTGGGAAAATGGCTGGGTCAAACCGGCAGCGCCCGCGCAGGAACGCGCGGAATCCGTGGGCATCATCGGTGCGGGTCCGGGCGGGCTGGCAGCGGCGGACCGGCTGCGGCGCATGGGCTTTCAGGTCACGGTCTATGACCGCCACGACCGCGCGGGCGGGCTGCTGATCTATGGCATCCCCGGCTTCAAGCTGGAAAAGGACGTGGTGGAACGCCGCACCCAGCAACTGATCGACGGCGGCGTCGAATTCGTGCTGAACACCGATGTCGGCGTCGACCTCAGCTTTGATGCCATTCGCGGCAAGCATGATGCCGTGCTGATCGCCACGGGCGTCTACAAAACCCGCGATCTGGATCTGGACAATGCCGCGGCCAAGGGCGTGGTGCGGGCGCTGGATTACCTGACCGCCTCGAACCGGGTCGATCTGGGCGATGAGATCCCGGATTACGAAGACGGCGAGCTGAACGCCAAGGGCAAGCGCGTCGTCGTGATCGGCGGCGGCGACACCGCCATGGACTGCGTGCGCACCGCCATCCGTCAGGGCGCGCAATCGGTGAAATGCCTGTATCGCCGCGACCGTGCCAACATGCCGGGCAGCCAGCGCGAAGTGCAGAACGCCGAGGAAGAAGGCGTCGAATTCGTCTGGCTGTCCGCCCCCGGCGCATTTGCGGGCCATGTCACCGGCGAGGCGAAGGCCGCGCAGGAAATCGACGTGGCCGAAACAGCCATCGCCTCGGTCCGCATCCAGAAGATGCGGCTGGGCGCACCGGACGTGTCCGGCCGCCGCTCGCCCGAACTGATCGAGGGTGCGGATTACGACGAACCGGCCGAACTGGTCATCAAGGCGCTTGGCTTCGAGCCCGAGGAACTGCCCCGCCTGTGGGGCGTCGAGGGGCTGGAGACGACGCGCTTGGGCACGATCCGCGCCGATTACCAGACGCATCAGACCAGCCTGCCCGGCGTCTTTGCCGTGGGTGACATCGTGCGCGGTGCCTCGCTGGTGGTCTGGGCCATCCGCGACGGTCGCGAAGCGGCCGACAGCATCATGGGCTATCTGTCCGGCGCAGCCCGCGTCGCGGCGGAATAAAGGGGATGACCGCGATGCACGATCCGTGCACCCGGCCTGGCCCGCGCGCGGCGGGACTGCGGGCATGGCTGCGGGCATGGCCCCTTGCCGTGGCGGCGGGCCTGCTGACCTGTCAGGCCCTGCCGGCGCTCGCCGCCGATTTCATCCCGCCCGAAGGCTGCCGTCTGGAACTGACGATCCAGAACCGCAGCTGCACCGTGGCCCAGCATTACCGCTGCTCGGGCGATGCGCCGGGCGATCAGTGGGTGACCTATTTCACGCCCGAGGGGCAGACCTACCAGTCGCGGATCGATAAGGAAACGCGCTGGATGGAAAGCACCAATCTGCGCGATGGCATCGTCGACACGCTGGAAGACGACGCCAAGGACCACGCCTCGTTCAGCACGCTGCTGCAGACCGGCACGGACAGTTTCGATTTCTGGACCCGCAGCAATACCGGCGAACGGCTGCACCATGTCGGGCAGGACGACCTGACCGGCGAAAAGGTCCAGATCGACGGCGTTCCGCTTGAGGTGACGCGCTTCAAGCTGACCACCTACAGCGAGGCCGGCGACGTTCTGATCGAACGCGAAGGCCAGCAATTCGTCAGCCGCGCTCAGGGCCGCTTCTATGGCGGGATCGAGCAGTCCAGCGACTGGACCGGCAGACGGGAAAGCACGAATGACAGCCCGGTGACGTTTTCGTTCCCCGGACAGCCCGGCTTCGGATCGACCAAGCCGGAATATGATTGCGACCTGCAGATGGTGCACGGCCCCGCCGGCACCCCTAGGCAGCTTTTGAAGGAGGCACGCAGCTGATGGACTGGCAACAACAGGAAGAAGCCCGCCGCGACTGGATGGACAAGCATTCGCTGTACCGTGCCGAGGACGAACATTCGTCCTGCGGCGTCGGTCTGGTCGTGAATCTGGACGGCCAATCCAGCCGCAAGGTGGTCGAGGCCGGGATCAACGCGCTGAAGGCGATCTGGCACCGCGGCGCGGTCGATGCCGATGGCAAGACCGGCGACGGCGCGGGCATCCATGTGCAGATCCCGGTGCGCTTCTTCTACGATCAGGTGCGCCGCACCGGCCATGAACCCGACCAGTCGAAGCTGATCGCCGTGGGTCAGGCCTTCCTGCCCCGCACGAACTTTGCCCAGCAGGAAGCCTGCCGGACCATCGTGGAATCCGAAGTTCTGCGCATGGGCCATTACATCTATGGCTGGCGGCATGTGCCGGTGAACACCAGCGTGCTGGGCGAAAAGGCCAATGCCACCCGCCCCGAGATCGAACAGATCCTGATCCGCTGCGAAAAGGACATCGATCAGGAACAGTTCGAGCGTGAGCTGTACATCATCCGCCGCCGCATCGAAAAAGCGGCCATCGCCGCACAGATCGGCGGGCTCTACTTCGCCTCGCTGTCGTGCCGGTCGATCATCTACAAGGGCATGATGCTGGCCGAACAGGTTGCGGAATTCTATCCCGACCTGAAGGATGAGCGGTTCGAAAGCGCCTTTGCCATCTATCACCAGCGCTATTCCACCAACACCTTCCCGCAATGGTGGCTGGCCCAGCCCTTCCGCATGTTGGCCCATAACGGCGAAATCAACACGCTGAAAGGCAACACCAACTGGATGAAAAGCCACGAGATCCGCATGGCCAGCCGCGCCTTTGGCGAAATGGCCGAGGATATCAAGCCGATCATCCCCGGCGGCTCGTCGGATTCGGCGGCGCTGGATGCCGTGTTCGAGGTGATGGTGCGCTCGGGGCGCAATGCCCCCATGACCAAGACCATGCTGGTCCCCGAGGCGTGGTCCAAGGCCACGACCGACATGCCCAAGGCTTGGGCCGACATGTATGCCTATTGCAACGCTGTGATGGAGCCGTGGGACGGCCCCGCCGCGCTGGCGATGACCGATGGCCGCTGGGTCTGCGGCGGTCTGGACCGCAACGGGCTGCGTCCGCTGCGCTATGTCATCACGGGCGACAACCTGCTGATCGCCGGTTCGGAAGCGGGCATGGTGCCGGTGAACGAAACCAGCGTGCGCGAAAAGGGCGCGCTGGGGCCGGGTCAGATGATCGCCGTGGACATGCAGTCCGGCAAACTGTTCCACGACCGCGAGATCAAGGACTACCTCGCCTCCAGCCAGCCTTTCGGCGAATGGATCGAAAAAGTCGTGCAACTGTCCGAGGTGATGCGCGACCTGCCCGAAGAAACCGTCTTTGACGGCGAGGACCTGCGCCAGCGCCAGATCGCGGCGGGCTATACGATCGAAGAGATCGAGAACATGCTGGCCCCCATGGCCGAGGACGGCAAGGAAGCGCTGGCCTCGATGGGCGATGACACGCCGCCTGCGGTGCTGTCGGGCCAGTATCGGCCCATGTCGCATTACTTCCGGCAGAACTTCTCGCAGGTCACCAACCCGCCGATCGACAGCCTGCGCGAAACCCGCGTCATGTCGCTGAAGACGCGCTTTGGCAACCTGAAGAACGTGCTGGACGAATCCAGCGCCCAGACCGAGATTCTGGTGCTGGAAAGCCCGTTCATGGCCAATGCCGAATTCGGCAAGATGATGCAGATGTTCGGCGATGCGGTCACGCAGATCGACTGCACCTTTGCCGACGGTGCCGGGACAGAAGCCATGGGGGAGGCTCTGGCCCGCATCCGTGCCGAGGCCGAGGACGCCGTGCGCTCGGGCGCAGGCCATCTGGTGCTGTCGGACGAAAACATCGGTCCCGACCGCATCGGCCTGCCGATGATCCTTGCGACCAGCGCAGTGCATAGCTGGCTGACGCGCAAGGGGCTGCGGACCTTCTGTTCGGTCAACGTGCGCTCGGCGGAATGTATCGACCCGCATTATTTCGCGGTGCTGATCGGCTGCGGCGCGACGACGGTGAACCCCTATCTGGCGCAGGACACCATTGCCGACCGCATCGAGCGCGGGCTGCTGGGCGGCGCGCTGATCGAAAACATGCGCAACTATCGCGATGCCATCGACGCCGGTCTGCTGAAGATCATGGCCAAGATGGGGATCTCGGTCGTGTCGTCCTATCGCGGTGGTCTGAACTTCGAGGCCGTGGGTCTGTCGCGGGCCATGGTCGCGGAATATTTCCCCGGCATGCAGTCGCGCATTTCCGGCATGGGTCTGCATGGCCTGCAGGCCAAGCTTGAAGACATCCACGCCCGCGGCTTCCACGCCGCCGTGACCGAACTGATGCCGGTGGGCGGGTTCTACAAGGCGCGGCGTTCGGGCGAAAAGCACGCTTGGGAAGCCAATACGATGAAGATGTTGCAGATGGCCTGCGACCGGGCATCCTATGACATCTGGAAGCAGTTCACCGCGACCATGCGGGCGAACCCGCCGATCCATCTGCGCGACCTTCTGGACATCAAGCCGCTGGGCAAGCCGGTGCCGATCGAAGAGGTCGAAAGCATCACCTCGATCCGCAAGCGTTTCGTGACGCCGGGCATGTCGCTGGGGGCCTTGTCGCCCGAAGCGCATATGACGCTGAACATCGCCATGAACCGCATCGGCGCAAAATCCGACAGCGGCGAGGGCGGTGAGGATCCGGCGCACAGCCACCCGCTGCCCAATGGCGACAACCCCTGCGCCAAGATCAAGCAGGTCGCCTCGGGTCGCTTTGGCGTCACGGCGGAATATCTGAACGCCTGCGAAGAGCTGGAAATCAAGGTCGCGCAAGGTGCGAAACCCGGCGAGGGTGGCCAGCTTCCGGGCATGAAGGTCACCGATCTGATCGCGCGGCTGCGGCATTCGACCAAGGGCGTGACGCTGATTTCGCCCCCGCCGCACCATGACATCTACTCGATCGAGGATCTGGCGCAGCTGATCTATGACCTGAAACAGATCAACCCGCGCGCCAAGATCACGGTGAAGCTGGTGGCCTCGTCAGGTGTGGGCACCATCGCGGCGGGCGTGGCCAAGGCCAAGGCCGATGTGATCCTGATTTCGGGCCATAACGGCGGCACGGGCGCCAGCCCGGCGACCTCGATCAAATTCGCCGGTCTGCCTTGGGAGATGGGCCTGACCGAGGCGCATCAGGTTCTGGCGATGAACCGGCTGCGCGACCGGGTGACGTTGCGCACCGATGGGGGCTTGCGCACCGGCCGCGACGTGGTGATGGCCGCGATGATGGGGGCCGAGGAGTTCGGCATCGGCACCGCCGCGCTGATCGCCATGGGCTGCATCATGGTGCGTCAGTGCCAGTCGAACACCTGCCCCGTGGGCGTCTGCACGCAGGATGAAAAGCTGCGCGCGATGTTCACCGGCTCGGCTGACAAGGTGGTGAACCTGATCACCTTCTATGCGACCGAGGTGCGCGAGATCCTTGCGGGCATCGGCGCGCGCAGCCTGGATGAGGTGATCGGCCGCGCGGATCTGCTGACGCAGGTCAGCCGGGGCGACAAGTCGCTGGACGATCTGGACCTGAACCCGCTGCTGATCACGGTCGATGGGTCGGACAAGATCGTCTATGACCGCTCGAAGCCGCGCAATGCCGTGCCCGATACGCTGGATGCGGAAATCATCCGCGATGCCAGCCGCTTCTTCAGCGATGGCGAAAAGATGCAGCTGTCCTATGCGGTCAGAAACACCCTGCGGACGGTCGGCACGCGCACCAGCTCGATGATCGTGCAGACCTTCGGGATGCGCAATAAGCTGCAATCCGACCATCTGACGGTGCGTCTGACCGGCAGCGCGGGCCAGTCGCTGGGCGCATTCGCGGCGCCGGGTCTGAAGATCGAGGTCTCGGGCGACGCCAACGACTATGTCGGCAAGGGCCTGTCGGGCGGCACGATCACCGTGCGCCCGCCCATGGCTTCGCCCCTGACGGCGGCGGACAACACGATCATCGGCAATACCGTGCTTTACGGCGCAACCGATGGTTACCTGTTTGCGGCGGGCCGCGCGGGCGAACGCTTCGCGGTCAGGAACTCGGGTGCGACCGTGGTGATCGAGGGCTGCGGCAGCAACGGCTGCGAATACATGACCGGCGGTGTGGCGGTGATCCTTGGCCGGATCGGCGCGAACTTCGGCGCGGGGATGACCGGGGGCATGGCCTATCTGTATGACCCGGAAGGCTTGGCGCGCGACTATATCAACGCGGAAACGCTGGTGATGTGCCCGGTGACGCAGGCGCATTGGGAAGATCAGCTGCATTCGCTGATCGTCCGGCACCAGCAGGAAACCGGCTCGCAGCGCGCGGCCGAGATCCTGCAGCACTGGAACGATGAGCGGGCCAACTTCCTGCAGATCTGCCCCAAGGAAATGCTGCCGCATCTGAAACATCCCATCGCGGATGTCGACGATCTGGCCGCCGTGCCTGCCGAATAAACCAAAAGGGGCCGCAAGGCCCCTTTTCAATTGGGATGGTCGGTTTCGATCCGGTCGAGGCGCCTTTGCTGGAAGATCTTGGCATCGAAGATCTCGACCCGCTCGGCCAGAACGCCCATGCGCGTGCCCTTGCCAAAGACCACGATCTGCGCCCCCGGATACAGCGTGTCCCGCAGGCTGTCGGGAAAGCTGCACAGCCAACCTGCCGGATGCAACCGTATTGGTCGGGGACATCTTGTGGCACGCTGAGGCAGGTCTTTGACCGTGAACACGATGCCTATGGGCCGGCCCGCCAACCAAGCGGCCGCATAGGGCAGTTGATAGGCCGCCAGACCGCCTGCCAAGAACAGGACCGGGCTCAGCAGCAAGGGATGGATGCGGCGGCTGCCTGCCGGCACGGCATCACGCGGCAGCAAGGCGACAAGGACCAGCCACGCAACGGCCCCAGCAATCGCCGCATAAATCACCGGCTTCATGCTTCTCACGATCCATTCAGGCGAGGCGACGAACCGCCCGAACTTTGGCATGAAAGCGAAGATGATCAGCAGCGCCAAGCCGCCCAGAAAGGCGCGCACGGCCCGTGAGTGTGTCACCGATTTTCCCGATATGATCTGTCCCAAGATCAGACGCTTGCGGCACAGATGCAACCCGCTATGCCGGGCGATATTCCGTCTCTAGCCGATAGGCCTTTTTCGGTCCGGCCACGTCATGGGTGATCCGCAGGCGATCCGGCGCGATCAGATAGGTTGTGTCGTAATCGTCCGCGATGCACAGATGATGCCCCGCCCCTTGCCAGACATCGCCCCGCCGCGACAGCGTGACGGCGTGAAACAGCCGCATGTCGCTGAAAAACGCGGTCAGCCTGTCATTCTGCACGCGATACACATAGTCGCGGAAAAACATCGAGCTGGCGCCGTTCTGAAAGGTGATGCGCCCTTCCTCGTGATAGTGCAGCGTGCCGTCCGGGGCGGGCGCAAAGCGGGCCGTGCCGGTAAAGCGCTCGCCGGTCGAGGCGCTGCGGCTGAAGCGCCAGTCCCGGGCCAATAGCTCGTGCAGTTCCATCGCGTCCCCCGCCAATGGCCAAGGTGTCGCCCATGGCGCGCGCGGGCGCAAGGCATTGGCCCGGCATTCGCACCGGGCTAGAAAGCCTGCAAGGATTCGCAAAGGAGGCCCCATGCGCCTGTCCCGCACCGAACGGATCGCCATTGGCAGCATCGTCATCGGGCTGGTCGTTCTGGGCCTGAAGACGCTGGCATGGCGGCTGACCGGATCGGTCGCGCTGATGTCGGACGCTCTGGAAAGCATCGTCAATGTCGCGACCGCGCTGGCGGCGCTGATCGCCATCCGCATCGCCGCCCGCCCCGCAGACCGCGAACATCCCTGGGGCCATCACAAGGCGGAATTCTTCAGCGCCGTGCTGGAGGGGGTGATGATCATCGTCGCCGCCCTGCTGATCCTGCGCGAGGCATGGCATGGCTTTCAGAACCCGCGGATGCTGGATGCGCCTTTGGGCGGTCTGGCGATCAACATGGCGGCCAGCGCGCTGAACGGCATCTGGTGCTGGGTGCTGATCACGCGTGGGCGGCTGCTGAAATCGCCCGCGCTGCTGGCGGACGGGCATCATCTGCTGTCGGATGTGGTGACCTCGGTCGGCGTGGTGATCGGCGTGGCGCTGGCCATCGTCACCGGCTGGGCCGTGCTGGACCCGGCTTTGGCCGCGCTGGTCGCCCTGAACATCCTGTGGTCGGGCTGGAAGGTGATGACCGCCTCGCTGTCGGGGCTGATGGATGAGGCGGTGGATGCGCCCACGCTGCAGGAAATCCGCAGCATCATCAGCGATCACGCGACCGGCGCGATCGAGGCGCATGACATCCGCACCCGCCATGCCGGGCCAAAGACCTTCATCGACTTTCATCTGGTCGTCGACGGCACGATCAGCGTCAACGCCGCGCATGAAATCTGCGACCGGATCGAGGCGGCGCTGAAACGCAGGCTGCCCGAGGCGATGATCTCGATCCATGTCGAACCGGAACACAAGGCCAAGCATTCGGGCGTGGTGGTGATCTGAACCGGCTGAATCTGCACATTTTCTTCATACATTCCTGATCTTTCTGTCAAACTGGGCTGCTACCGCCGGGCATGAATTCATGCCTCAGGAGAGCCGAAGATGCGCCTTACCCTTGCCCTGCTTGCCACATGTGCCGCCCTGCCCGCCCATGCAGAAGAGACGTTTCCCGCTACGCTGGCCGGCCATGCCTGGCTGCCCGCGCTGACCCTGGTGACCCCGCCCGCCGACGCGCCGCGCGATGCGTGGCTGTCGGGCAAGTTCACCGGCAAGACCCGCAACGACAGCGCGATGAGCGCGCCAGCCGATACCGGCAAGAATTATGGCAACCACCCCACCGACCTGTCCCTGCCCTTCATCGGGCAGCCGGTGCAGGGCATGTCGGGCTTTGCCATGAACCGCGCCGAGGATGGCAGCATCTATACGCTGACCGACAACGGCTTCGGCTCCAAGATCAACAGCCCCGACGCCCTGCTGTTCTTTCACCGCATGAACCCCGATTTCACCACCGGCAAGGTCCAGCGGCTGGAAACCGTGTTTCTGCGCGACCCTGACCACAAGGTGCCCTTCCGCATCGCCTATGAAGGCACCGAAGGCCGCTATCTGACCGGCGCGGATTTCGACCCGGAAAGCATTCAGGTCCTGAATGACGAAATCTGGATCGGCGATGAATTCGGCCCCTATATCATCCGCGCTACCGCCGATGGCCGGGTGATCTCGGTGCATCAGACCATGCTGGACGGCGTGGCGCTGAACGGTCCCGACACGCCCGGCACGGTGGTTCCGGCGGCGCCGGGCAAGGATTTCCGCGTCCAGCGCTCGGGCGGGTATGAGGGCATGGCGCTGCAGCCGGACACCAACCTGCTGTGGGCGATGCTGGAAAAGCCGCTACTGGGCGATGACGGCACGCCCGAGGGCGATTTCCTGCGCGTGATGACCTTCGATCCCGCCTCGGCCGACTGGACCGGCGATAGCTTCCGCTTCAAGCTGGCCGAGGGCGCGGTGGCGATCGGCGATTTCAACTTCATCGACGCCACCCGTGCGCTGGTGATCGAACGCGATGCGGGCGAAGGCGATGCCGCGCTGGCCTGTGCCGAAGGTGCGACCGATACCTCGGCCTGCTATCCGATGCCCGCGAAGGTCAAGAACATCGTTCTGGTCGACACCGCCGACCGCGACGCCGAGGGCTATATCCGCCGCATCGGCCATATCGACCTGATGAACATCGCCGATCCCGACGGCAAAGCACCCGAAGGGATGAAGCCCGCAGAAGGCCCCTTCACCTTCCCGTTCCAGACCATCGAAGATGTCATGCGCGTCGATGACACCCACATCATCGTCGCCAATGACAACAACCTGCCCTTCTCGGGCGGGCGCGAGATCGGCAAGGCCGCGAATAACGAATTCATCCTGCTGTCCGTGCCCGAACTTCTTGCAGCGCATTGATCTGACAGGTTTGTCTGTGGCGGGGCGATTTGCGTCCCGCCTTTCACGGCGACGTTACACAAGCCGACTAGATCGGCCCCGATAGAAAACCAGCCCCCCATAATTCGGAAGGACAGTCCATGGCCCATATCCTCCGCTCGCTGACCCTTGGCGCATCCGTGCTGAGCATCGCCTCGGCCGCGATGGCTCAGGAAACCGTCATGCAGTCGCAAGACAGCTATTACACCGCCGCGCAGGCCGAACTGGCCCGCAAGATCGCCGATGAGCCGAATACCGGCCGCGCCAAGAACGTCGTTCTGTTCGTCGTCGACGGCCTGTCGATCCCGACCATCACCGCCTCGCGCATCTATGAAGGCCAGCTTCGTGGCGTGGACGGGGAATCGAACAGCCTGTCGTTTGAACGCCTGCTGCCCTATGTCGCGCTGTCCAAGACCTATACCCATGACGCGCAGGTCGCGGATTCGGCGCCGACCGCCACCGCCATGGTCTCGGGCGTGAAATCCGTCAACGGCACCATCGGCGTGACGCAGGCGATCCAGCCCGATGTCTGCGCCAGCCAAAAAGGTGCGGAAGTCACCACGATCTTTGAACAGGCCGAAGCTGCCGGTCTGGCGACGGGCATCGTCTCGACCGCCCGCATCACCCATGCGACGCCTGCCGCCACCTATGCCAAGGTCGCGGGCCGCGACTGGGAAAGCAATGCCGACCTGACCGAGGAAGCCGTGCAGAACGGCTGCAAGGACATCGCCGCACAGCTGATCGACTGGCCTGCCGGTGACGGGTTCGAGGTCGTCATGGGCGGCGGTCGCGGCAACTTCATGACCACCGAGCAGAAAGACCCCGAGGATGAGACCAAGACCGGCTCGCGCACCGATGGCCGTGATCTGATCGCCGAATGGCAGGCCAAGCACAATGACGGTGCCTATGTCTGGAACAAGGAAGGCTTCGACGCGCTGAACCTTGAAAACACCAACAAGGTGTTTGCGCTGTTCAACCGCAGCCACATGCAATACGACGCCGACCGCGAAAAGGATGCCGGAGGCGAGCCCTCGCTGGCGGAAATGGCCGTCACCTCGCTGGACGTTCTGTCCAAGAACGACAAGGGCTATGTGCTGATGATCGAAGGTGGCCGCGTGGACCACGCCCATCACGCAGGCAATGCCGCCCGCGCGCTGACCGACACCATCGCCGTCGCCAAAGCCGTCGATGCAGTGTTTGAAAAGATCAATCCCGAAGAAACGCTGGTCATCCTGACCGCCGATCACAGCCACGTCTTTTCCATCGCGGGCTATCCCAAGCGCAACAACCCGATCCTTGGCATCGCGGGCACCGGCGATGACAACAAGCCCTATACCACGCTGGGCTATATGAACGGTCCGGGCGCGAAACTGGACGAACCCCGCGCGGATCTGTCCGGCGTCGACACCACCGATATCGACTTCCTGCAGCAGGCGCTGGTGCCGCTGGGCGAAAGCGAAACCCATGCCGGCGACGATGTGGCGATCTTCGCGCAGGGGCCGTGGGCGCATCTGTTCCACGGCGTCGTCGAACAGAACCTGATCTATCACGTCATCGCCCATGCCACCGACATGGCGAACCGCGCGGCGGCTGATCAGAACTGACACGCCGCATCCGATGCGACAAAGGCCGCCGGAGCATCTCCGGCGGCTTCCCCTTTCAAGACAGGAACGCAGGATGAAACGCCGTCATTTCCTTGCTTCAGGCCTTGCGCTGCCCCTGCTGGGCGTCCCGGCGCTGGCTGCACCCACACCCCTGAAATTCCGTGATCTGTATGTGCGTGGTCGTCAGTTGACGCCGCAGGCTCAGGCGCTGAACGGCAAGCAGGTCCAGATGATCGGCTATATGGCCCCGCCCCTGAAGCCCGAGATCGACTTCTTCGTGCTGACGAAACTGCCGATGTCCGTCTGCCCGTTTTGCGAAAACGAAGCGCAATGGCCCGACGACATCGTGCTGGCCCTGACCGATGCCCCGGTCGATCCAGTGCGCTATACCGACCTGATCCGCGCCTCGGGGACGTTTGAAACCGGCTTTGACACCGACCCAAAGACCGGCTTCGTCAGCTTCATCCGCCTGCGCGGCACCGAATATCAGAAACTGTGATGGCGGCGCATTTGCGGCTTGCCGATCTGCGGCACGATCTTGGCTGCGAGACACTGTTTTCCATCGCCGCGCTGGACGTGCCGCCGGGGCAGTTCACCGTGCTGACCGGCCCGTCGGGGTCGGGCAAGACAACGCTGCTGCATCTGCTGGCCGGGCTGTTGCAGCCCAAGGCGGGCAGCATCCGCTGGGATGATGCCGATCTGGCCCGCCTGCCCGAAGCCGCCCGCGACCGCTGGCGCAGGCGGCGCGCCGGGCTGGTCTTTCAGGATTTCCATCTGATCCCCGAACTTTCGCCCGTGGACAACGTGCTGGTCCCTGCGTGGCTGGGCGCGTTCCGCGCAGGCCGCCACCGCGCCCGCGCGCAGGAATTGCTGGCGCGTTTCGGCGTTCCGGAACGGGCGCGCGTGGCCGTTCTGTCGCGGGGTGAACAGCAGCGCGTGGCGCTGGCGCGGGCGCTGCTGATGCAACCTGCGGTGATCTTTGCCGATGAACCCACGGCCAGTCTGGACAGCGCATCCGGCGCGACGGTCGGACATGTCCTGCTGGCGCTGGCGCGCGACGAAGGCCGCAGCGTCATCGCCGCCAGCCACGATCCGGCGCTGATCGCGCTGGCCGACCGCCGCCTGCACCTGATGCGCGGCCAACCCGTCGAGGTCGCATGAACCCGCTTCCCATCGTCCGCGCCAGCCTGTCCCGCAACCCGCTGACCGTGATCCTGTTTTCGCTGCTGATCGCGCTGGCCGTAGCGCTTGGCATTGCCATCAGCGTGCAGGAACGCGCGCTGCGTCAGGGCTCGGCCCGCGCGGCGGATCGCTTTGATCTGATCGTCGCCGCACCGGGCAGCCAGACCGACATCCTGCTGTCCACCGTCTATCTGCGCCCGACGGCGGTCGAGCTGCTGCCCGGCGCGGTCGTGGATCAGCTGCTGCACGACGACAATGCCCGCTTCGTGGCGCCGGTGGCCTTTGGCGACAGCTATCGCGATTCGCCGGTGATCGGCACCACGGCCCAGTTCGTCACCTATCTCAGCGACGGGCTGGCCGAGGGTCAGGTCTTTGCCGCCATGGATCAGGCCGTGGTGGGCGCGCTGGTGGATGTCAGGATCGGCCAGACGCTGCAGATCAGCCATGGCCATGCCGATGACATGACCGATGGCAGCGGCGATGCCGACAGCTATCAAGGCGCCGATAACGATCACGATCACGACCATGCCCAGCCGCATGAGCATGACCATGCGCACGGCCATGAGCCGGTGACCGTCACGGGCCGGATGCAGCCCACGGGCACGCCATGGGACAAGGCGGTGGTGGTGCCGGTCGAATATATCTGGAACGCGCATGTCATGGGGACGGGCCACGCGCCGGGCGATCCGCGCATCGGCCCGCCATGGGATCCCAAGCTGCTGCCCGGCCTGCCCGCGCTGGTGGTCAAGCCCAAGACGCTGGCCGGGGCTTACGGGATGCGGTCGGAATATCGCACGGCGCAGTCCACCGCCTTCTTTCCCGCCGAAACGCTGGTGCAGCTTTACGACATCATGGGCGGCGCGACCCGCGTCATGTCATGGCTGACGCTGGCCGCGCAGGTGCTGGTCGTCGGCGCGATCCTTGGCGGGATGCTGGCGGTGCTGGATCTGCAACGCCAGCGCTTTGCCGTGCTGCGCGCGCTGGGGGCCTCGGCCGGGTATGTCTTTGCCAGCGTCTGGCTGTATGTCGGCGCGATGATGCTGGCCGGGGCTGTGCTGGGCCTGCCGCTGGGCTGGGCCGCCTCGGCCATCGCGACAATGCTGATCTCGCAGGCGACGGGCGTGGCGATGACCGCCAGCCTCAGCTGGACCGAGCTGCGGATGGCTGCGACGCTTCTGGGGCTGGGCTGCCTGCTGGCGCTGATCCCGGCGCTGCGGATCTATCGCGCGCCGGTGGTCGACAACCTGCGCTGAGGCGCCGCAAGAAAAAGGGCCGCCCGGTTCGGGGCGGCCCTTCCGATCTGCCTAGACCTTGTTCCGCTGCGGGTTCGGGTCTTCGCCGCGAATGGTGCGGCGGTCCTCGTCCATCTCAAGCCACATGGCGTTCAGGACGGCGAAACCGGCGGCCAGAGGCAGGCCAAGGATCCATGCGAAATACCACATGATACGCTCCTTAATACGAATGGCTGTGCGGGTCTTCGACGGCATCCGCCGTCACCTTGCCCCACAGCACGCGATAGACCCATGCGGTATAGGCCAGAATGATCGGCAGAAAGATCACCCCCGCCACCAGCATCACGAACAGCGTCATATGCGACGAGGACGCATCCCACACCGTCAGTGAACTGTTCGGATCCAGATATGAGGGCAGGATGAACGGAAACATCACCAGCCCCACCGAGGAGATCATGCCGAAGATCCCCAGTTTCGACCACAAAAGCGGCGAGACCTCGCCCCCGACCAGTGCGCGCCGCGCCATAAAGGTGCCGACAAAGCCCAGCACCGGGGCGATCGCGATCCATGGCCGCTCGCCATAGGCGGCAAACCAGCTGGCGCTGCGGGTCACCTCGGACAGCAGCGGGTTCGACGGGCCGTCATGCGGCGGCTCGGTCACGAAGGCATAGCCGCTGATGCCAAAGGCCAGCCACAGCCCGGCCAGCGCATAGCCGACCAGCACCACCAGCGCCGCCTTCTGGCCGAAGTCGCGCGCCCGTGCCTGCACCGCGCCATCGGTCTTCAGCACCAGCCAGCCCGCGCCATGCATGACCAGCATCGCCAGCGACACGACCCCGCACAGCAGCGCGAATGGCCGCAGCAATCCGAACAGCTTGCCGAACAGCCCGCCGTCATAAATCGGCATCAGATCCGGCGTCAGGTGGAACGGCACGCCCAAAAGCACGTTGCCCACGGCCACGCCGAACAGCAGCGCCGGCAGCGCGCCGCCGATGAACAGCGCCCAGTCCCAGTTGCGCCGCCAGCGTTCGCCCTCGCGCTTGCTGCGATACTTGAAGGCCACCGGGCGCAGGATCAGCGCCACGAGGATCAGGAACATCGCCAGATAGAAGCCCGAGAAGCTGACCGCATAAAGCGGCGGCCATGCGGCAAAGATCGCGCCGCCGCCAAGGATGAACCAGACCTGATTGCCTTCCCAGACCGGGCCCACCGTGTTGATGATGACCCGGCGTTCGGTATCGGTCTTTCCGGCAAAGGGCAGCAATGCGCCCACGCCCATGTCAAAGCCGTCGGTCAGCGCAAAGCCGATCAGCAAAACGCCCAGAAGCAGCCACCAGATGACGCGCAGCGCCTCGAAGGGGACAAGTTCGAACAGGATCATTTCTGCACCTCGGTCAGGCCGGAACTCAGCAGATTGCGATGGCGGGTCATCCAGTCGCGGGTGACCTCGATATCCTCATGCGGGCCCTTGCGGATGTATTTCACCATCAGGCCCATCTCGACGACGAACAGCGCGGTATAGATCACGCAGAAGCCCGCCAGCGTCAGCGCTACCTCGGCGACGGACAGGTGGCTGACCGACATGGCGGTGGGCAGCACGCCCGCCACGGTCCATGGCTGACGGCCATATTCCGCGACGATCCAGCCCATTTCCGCGGCGATCCACGGCAGCGGCAGCATCACCAGCGCGGCCTGCAGGGACCAGCGCGGAAAGCTCATGCGTTTGAACGAGGCACGCCAGAAGAAATAGGCCATGCCCGCGATCAGCACCATGCCGACGCCGACCATGATGCGGAACGCCCAGAAGATCGGCCAGACGGTCGGGATCGTGTCGGCGGCGGCGGCCTTGATCTGCTCCTCGGTCGCCTGCCGGGGATCATCGACATAGGCTTTCAGCAACATCGCGTGGCCCAGATCGGCATCGACGGCGCGGAACCGTTCAAGCAGCGCCGGATCGACGCCGGTGGCCCGCTGGTCCTGGATCTGCATCAGCAGATCATAGGCGCTGATGCCATTGCGCACCCGCGCCTCGGCCTGCTGTTCCAGCTCATAGATGCCGGTGATTTCCTCGGTCAGCGACCGCGTGCCGATCAGGCCCATGACATAGGGGATATGCAGCGCCCATTTGGTCTCGCGGGTTTCCTGATTGGGCCAGCCGATGACGGTAAAGGGCGCAGGCGCGGGTTCGGTGTGCCACATGGCCTCGATCGCGGCCATCTTCATCTTCTGGTTCGCGCCCGCGTCATAGCCGGATTCGTCACCCAGCACGACGACCGACAGCGCCGAGGCCAGCCCGAAGGCCGAGGCCACCGCGATCGAGCGTCGCGCCAGATCGATATGGCGGCCCTTCAGCAGATACCACGCCGAGACGCCCAGCACGAAAGCCGAGGCGGTGACATAGCCCGCGCTGACGGTATGCACGAATTTCGCCTGTGCGACCGGGTTGAACACCACGTCGAAAAAGCTGACCAGCTCCATGCGCATGGTGATCGGGTTGAACTGGGCCCCCACCGGGAACTGCATCCAGCCATTCGCGATCAGGATCCACAGCGCCGAGAAATTCGAGCCGATGGCGACCAGCCAGCCGACGACAAGGTGCTGGCGGCGGGTCAGCCGGTCCCAGCCAAAGAACCACAAGCCGACGAAGGTGGCCTCAAGGAAAAACGCCATCAGCCCTTCGATGGCCAGCGGCGCGCCGAAGATGTCGCCGACATAATGCGAATAATAGGCCCAGTTCATGCCGAACTGGAATTCCATCGTCACCCCGGTCGCGACGCCAAGCGCAAAGTTGATGCCGAACAGCATCCCCCAGAACTTGGTCATCTGCCGCCAGATCGGACGGTCGGTCATGACATAGACCGTTTCCATGATCGCGACGATGACGGATAGCCCCAGCGTCAGGGGCACGAATAAAAAGTGAAACAGCGCGGTTGCCGCAAATTGCAGGCGCGATAGCTCGACAACACCAATGTCCATGGCTTTCTCCTGTATGCGCGGAAAATCTACTCCAATCGAATGACAGCGGAAGCTGCGCGCAGGTCGCAGGGGCGATGTGACGCAGCCACGACGGAAATGTCGCATGAAATCAAAAGGATTTCACGCATTATCACATCTGCGAGTGCGGCATCCAATCCTTCGGTGGGTTCATCCAGCAACAGAATCAGCGGTTTGCGCAGCAAGGCACGGGCAATGGCCAGCCGCCGCGCCTCGCCGCCCGAAAGGCCCTGCCCGCCATCCCCCAGCCGGTGATCCAGCGGATAGGGCAGCCGCATCGCGTCCAGCAGGCGCTGCATCCGGGCATCAGTCGCCGCCGGATCGGCCAGTGCCAGATTGTCGCGCAAGCTGCCCGCAATCAGCGCCGGGCGCTGCGGCACCAGCGTCAGAACGGCGCGCAGTTCGGCCTCGGACCAGTCCTGCACGGGACGCCCCGCCAGCGTGATCGGCGCGGTGGGCGGGATCAGCCCGGCGATCTGCGAAAGCAGCGTCGATTTGCCCGCACCGCTGCGGCCCTGCAGCCCCAGCATCTGCCCCGGTCCGATGCGGATGCCGTCCACGATCAGCGGCAAGGCAGGCTGCGGCGGCGCAATCCGGGCCGCCGGCCGTCCCAGCATCGGTGCCACGCGGGATGCGGCATCGCGGATGCGGCCCCAATCGGCCACGGCGCGCCGCATGGGTGCGGTCGCCTCGGCCAGCGCAAGCCCGGCGAAAAAGCACATGGCGATGATCGCCGGGGAAAGCTGCGCCTGCGCACCCAGCACCAGCGCACCCGCCATCGCGGCCAGCCGCGCCAGCTCTTGCGCCATGGCCACGCGCCGTTCGGTGCCCTCCAGCACGGCATTTGCCCGGCACGCCCGCGCCTCGGCCTGCATGGCCCGGTCGATCTGGGCGTCAAGCTGGCCGTAAACCGCCAGATCGTCCCGCGCCGCGATCAGATCCAGCGCATGGCTGCGAAACGCGCGCTCGGCGGCCACGGCACCGGCGGCCACCTGACCCGACCGCCGCAGCCCCCACAGGCCAGCGGCAAGCGTGGCGATCAGATGGCAGCCCACGACCCAGGCCGCGACCTGCCAGTCAGCCAGCCAGACCATCAGCGCGAAACTGGCCGCCAGAACCGCAGCCCCCGCCGCAGCAGGCAGAACGATGCGCAAAGGCAGCCCGTCCAGCAGATCGGTATCGGCCACCACCCGCGACAGCGCCGACCCGCGCCGCAGCCGCTGCATGGCATCCCAAGGCAAGGCGCCCAGCCCGGCCAGCACCGCCCCGCGCAGCCCGGCAACCGCCCGCAAGGTCGCATCATGGCCCAACACACGCTCGCCATAGCGGGCGGCGGTGCGGATCAGCGCCAGCCCCCGGACCGAGGCCGCGGGCCGAAACACATCGAAAACCGCCCCCGCTCCGGCAATCGCCGCCGCGCTGATGAACCAGCCCGACAGCATCAGCAGACCGACCCCCGCCATCACGACCAGCACGGCCAGGGCCAATGCCCGCCGCATCCCGCCACTTGCCGCCATCACGCGCCAGATCTGCCGCATCATGCGCCCCCGATCCGGTATTCGCGCCCGATCGCGGCAACCAGCGCCGGATCATGCGTGGCCACCACCAATGTCGCCCCGGCACGATGCGCGGCCAGCAACCCGCGCGTGACATCGGCGGCGGTCTGCGGGTCCAGATCGGCGGTCGGCTCATCGGCCAGAATGACCGAGGGGCGGGCGTAAAGCGCGCGGGCCAGCGTCAGCCGCCGTGCCTCGCCGCCCGAGAGCCCCGCGCCGCGTTCGCCCAGCCGGGTCGCCAGCCCCTCGGGCAAGCCCGCGACCAGATGATCCGCCGCCGCCAGCGACAGCGCCTCGGCCAGATCGCCCGCGCGTCCCATGCGCAGATTGGCCTCCAGCGTGTCGTCCAGAAAATGCACGGCCTGCGGCATCCAGCCGGGATGCAGGGGCCGCAGAACCTTGCCCTGATCAGCAACCTCAAGCCCGGCCAGCAGGCGCAGCAGCGTGGTCTTGCCCGACCCGCTGGGCCCGGTCACGGCAATCGCCTCTCCGGGGGCCAAGGCCAGATCATAGGCGATGCCGCGATGCCTGACGCCCCGCAGCGCAAGACCGCCCGCGCCAGCCTCGGGCAGCATCGCAGCCTCGGCCATCTCGCGCTGCAGCGCGCCTGCCGCCGCATCCGCCGCCGCCCGGTCGTGCCATGCCGCCGCCAGATCGCGCAGGGGCTGGAAAAACTCGGGCGCGATCAGCAGCAAGAACAGCGCCTGCACCGTGCCCAACGGCGCGCCCCATGTGCCAAAGCCGATCTGACCCAGCAGCGAAAACCCGCAAAACACCGCCATCATGGCGATCCCCAGCGCGGCAAACAGCTCCAGCACGGTCGAGGACAGGAACGCGATGCCCAGAACCCGCATGGTCTGCCGCCGCAAGGCCTCGGCCGCGGTGGCGAAACTGTCGGCCAGCGCGCCCTGCGCGCCAAGCAGACGAATATCGGGCAAGGCGCCGATCCGGTCGGACAGCAACGCGCCCATGCTGCTCATGCGGTCCAGCTGTTCACGACTGGCCTTGCCCGCCGCATGGCCGATCAGCGCCATGAACAGCGGAATCGCGGGACCGGCGATCAGCAGGATCAGCCCCGCCGCCCAAGCCGTCGCAAAGGCACAGACCAGCACCGCCACGGGCACGACCGCCGCCCGCAACCGCGCCGGACCATAGCGGAACGCATAGGGCCGGATCAGCGCCAGCTGCTCGCCCACCACGGACGCAAACGCCCCGGCACGCGGCAAGACCGCCCGCCTTGCCACATGGGTCAGCACCTCGCGCCGCAACCGCCCCAAGGCGGCACTGGCCGCACGCTGACCGGCCCACTCGGCCAGCGCCGCAACGCCCAACCGCAGCAGGCCAAAGCCCAGCAGCCCGGCCACCCAAACCAGCCGCAGCCCACGACCGTCGATCAGCCCGCCAATCGCCTGCGCCGCGCAAAACGCCATGGGCAGCCAGACCAGCCCCGCCGCGACAGAGCCCCAGGCCGCATGCCGCAGCGCCTGCCGCTCGGGTTGCAAAAGCCGCGCCGCAGCGCCCTGATCGCCGTCCTGCTCATCCATGCACGGACCCTAGCCACAAAACCCCGCGCGCCGACATGCGGCACGGCGCCGCTGCCCGGCCTCCTTGTTTGCGAAATACCCCGGGGGAGTCCCGCAGGGACGGGGGCAGCGCCCCACCCTTCAGAACGCCTTGAAGGTCATGGTGGTCAGGGTGCGGCGGATATCAGGGATGTCGAACAGACTGTCCGACAGGAACTTCCCGACATCCTGATCCTCGGGCACATAGATCTTGGCCATCAGGTCATATTCGCCCGAGGTCGAATAAAGCTCGCTGACGATTTCGCGGTCATAGATGGCCTCGGCGACCTCATAGGTCTTGCCGGGGGTGCAGCGGAACTGGACGAAAACCGGACGCATGGCGGATCTCCTTTTGCCGGCGAAACTAGCGCGCGGGCGCGGCGCGGGTCCAGTCCCCGCGCGCAAATCCGCGCCAGAAGCGCCGCATCAGCAAAACCGCCGCCACGCTCAGCCCCACGACCAGACCCAGCCACAGCCCGGCAGGGCCCAGCCCTGCGACGAAGGCCAGACCATAAGCCACGGGCATGCCGATCACCCAATAGCTGATGGCGGCCAGCACCATGGGCACGCGGGTATCCTGTACGCCGCGCAGCAGCCCCAGCCCGATCACCTGCATGGCGTCGGTCAGCTGGAACAGCGCGGCAAAGAACATCAGGCTGGCCCCCAGCCGCAGCAACTCGGGCGTCGTGGGCTGGGCCGGGTCCAGAAACAGCCCGACAAGGAACTGCGGAAACAGCACGAACACCGCCACGCAGATCAGCGCCAGAACCAGCGACACGGCGATCACGGTATGGGCGGCATCGCGCATCCATGGCGCGTCGCCCCGGCCCTTGGCCTGTCCCACGCGGATCGTCGCGGCATTCGACATCCCCAGATGCAGCATGAACGTGACCGAGGAGATCTGCAGCGCGATGCCATGCGCGGCCAGTTGATGCGTGCCGATCCAGCCCATCATCACGTTCGAGCCGACAAACAACCCGCCCTCGGCCACCATGGTCAGCCCGATGGGCAGGCCCAGCACGAACACCCGGCGCATCTCGGACCAGTCGGGATTCCAGAAGCGCTGGAACAGCCGGTACTTGCGCGCCAAGGGCAGCCATGCCGCATAGCCGATCAGCGCCAGCATCTGCACCACCTGCGTCGCGACCGAGGCAATCGCCGCCCCCTGCACCCCCAGTTCGGGCGCGCCCAGATTGCCGAAGATCAGCACCCAGTTCAGAAACACGTTCATCGGCAGGCCGACCAGCGTGATCAGCAGCACGATCTGCGGCCGCTCCATCGCGGCAAGATAGCTGTTCAGCGTCAGCGCGCACAGCACCGGCAACAGGCCGAAACCCGCGATCCGCAGATATTGCTGGCCCAGATCGGCCACCACCGGCGCCTGCCCCAGCGCCAGCAGGATCGGTCTGGAAAACAGCATCAACGGCAGGACCAGAACCGCAAATCCCAAGGACAGCCACAAGGCCATCCGGGTCGCGCGCCGCACCTCGACCTCATCGCCGCGGGCGATGGCGGCGGCGATGACGCCCATCACCGCGATGCCAAAGCCCATGCCCAGAAAGAACAGGATGTGGAAAAACGATGTGGCGATGACCAGCGCCGCCAGTTCCTCGACCCCATACCAGCCGACCATGACCGTATCGGCCACGCCGATGGCCATGCGGGCGATGTGGCTGCCGACAAGCGGCAGACCAAGCGCGAAGGTCGCGCGCAGATGCGGGGCGTAACGATGCAAGGTCATGCCCATGCCTTATCCTTGGGCATTGCCGGGGGCAAGCGCGGCGTCTTACGGCCGGATTTCGACCTCGGTGCCGATGCGGGCCAACGCGAAGATCTCCTCGATCTCGGCATCGGTGACGGCGATGCAGCCCTCGGTCCAGTCGCCCTTGACCCGGTAGCCTGCGGGGATCTGGTTCGGCTGGCCGTGGATCATGATGTCGCCGCCCGGATCAAAGCCGCCCTTGCGCGCGGCCTCGCGGTGCTGACGCTGCGGGTAATCCAGCCCCAGCGACAGGTGAAAGCGGCTTTGCGGGTTCAGCCGGTCGATGCGATAGATGCCTTCCGGCGTGCGGCCATCGCCCTGCCGCGACTTCGTGCCCTCAGGCGAAAAGCCCAATGCGATCTGGAACATCTTCGCGGGGCCCTCCTGCTGATAGACGGTCATCCGCCGCGCGCCCTTTTCGATCAGGATGCGCTGGATGGGCGTCGTCAGCTCGGGCGCGGATTGCGGCCGGTAATCCGGCGGCGCCACCGGCACCAGCGGCCCCGGCGCCAGCAACAACCAGCCGCTGAGCGTCAGAAACAGCAGCGACAGCGCCGCGAAGATACCGCCCAGCCGCCGCATGTTATTGCAGATCACCAAAGGCGCGGGCCAGCCGGGCGACCGCGTCCTGCACCCGCGCGTGGGTCGTCGCCAGATTGAAGCGCATGAACTGCTCGCCCCCCTGCCCGAAGCTGATGCCATCGCTGGCGGCGATCCCGGCATCTTCCGCAATGCGACGGCGGATTTCGTCCTGATCCATGCCGGTGCCGGAAAAATCGACCCACGCCAGATAGGTCGATTGCAGCGGCATCGAGCGCAGCCCCGGAATGGCGTTCACCGCCTTGTCGAAGTCCCGGCGGTTGCCGTCCAGATAGGCGACCAGTTCATCGACCCATGCCGCACCTTCCGGCGAATAGGCCGCCGCCACCATATGCAGCCCGAAAAGCCCCGGCGAGATGCCCAGCGCCGCCAGCTTCTGCGCCATCGCGCCGCGCAGTTCGGGATCGGACACGATGATATTGCCGATATGCGCGCCCGCGATGTTGAAGGTCTTGGTCGCCGCCGTCAGCGTCACCAGACGGCTTTCGATTTCCGGCGCGGCCAGCGCGGTCGCCATATGCCGGGGCGCGCCGGGCATGACCAGATCATGATGGATCTCGTCCGAGACAAGGATCATGTCATGGGCGGCGCAGAATTCGGCCACTTGCCGCAGTTCCGCCTCGGACCAGACCCGCCCGCCGGGATTGTGCGGCGAACACAGGACCAGCATCCGCTCGCGTCCGGTCATCAGCGCGGCCCAGCCTTCCCAGTCCATGCGGTATTCGCCCTCGGCCTGCACCAGGGGAAATTCCGTCACGTCACGGCCATTGGCGCGAATCACCCGCGCGAACCCGTGATAGACCGGGGTCATCAGCACCACCGCATCGCCCGGCTGGGTGAAGGCATCGACACACAGCGCCGTGCCGTTCACCAGACCATGCACCGTCATGATCCAGTCGGGCTGCACCTGCCAGCCGTGACGGTGCTGCATCCACCAGCAGATCGCGTCGGTATAGGCCGCATTGCCGCCCGGATAGCCATAGATTCCATGCCGCGCCACAGCCTCGACCGCGTTCTGCACTACGGCGGGCGGGCGGAAATCCATGTCTGCCACCCACATCGGGATGCCGTCCGCCGGATCGACGCCATAGTATTTCTGCATGTCGTCCCATTTCGAACAGGCAGTCCCCACACGGTCGATCTGCTCATCGAAATCGACGGCGGTGCGGGGGGCGGGCTTGGTCAGCGACATCGGCATTCCTCCTGAATTGCGGGACCAGAATAACGCCTTGTTGCGCCGCTCCAACCCTTCGCCTAGATGATACGCATGACGACGCTGAACATTCTCCTTCATCCCGATCCGCGGCTGAAAAAGATCTGCGCCCCTGTGGCCCGCATCACGCCCGAGATCGAGACATTGGCCGCCGATATGCTGGCGACGATGTATGACGCGCCGGGCGTGGGTCTGGCCGCGCCGCAGGTCGGTGTTCTGTCGCGCGTCTATGTCATGGATTGCGAAAAAGACCCCGAGGCGGCGCGCAATCCGATCGTCATGGTGAACCCGCAGATCACATGGTCGTCCGAAGGTCTGAACACCTATGAGGAAGGCTGCCTGTCGATCCCCGACCAATATGCCGATGTGACCCGCCCTGCGCAGGTGCGCGTCGAATGGCTGGGTCTGGACGGCAAGACACAGGAACGCGAATTCGACGGCCTTTGGGCCACCTGCGCCCAGCACGAGATCGACCATTTGGATGGCAGGCTGTTTCTGGATTATCTCAGCCCGATCAAGCGGCAGATGATCACCCGCCGCATGGTCAAGCTGAAACGCGAGCGCGCCCGTGCCTAGGCCCCTGACGGGTCAGGAACGTCAAATGGCTCCGCAGGGCCCGGATCCGGCCCTGCTGGCGCAAACCGGGCGCATCCGCCCGGTGCTGATCCATCCCGATCCGATGCTGCGGCAGGTCTGCGAAGCGGTGGGCGTGCTGGACTGGGCCAGCCTGTGCCAGCTTGCGGGCGATCTACTGGTGACGATGTATCACGCGCAGGGCCGGGGACTGGCCGCGCCGCAGATCGGCCAACCCTTCCGCATCTTCGTGATGGATTCGGGCTGGAAGAACGGCGCGCCCCAGCCGCGCATCTTTCTGGACCCGCAGATCACGCCGATCAGCGGCCCGGTCGAAACGCTTGACGAACAGTGCCTGTCGATCCCCGGCCAGCCGGTCGCCGTGACCCGGCCCACCGATATCTCGGTCAGCCATTACGATCTGATGGGCAACCTGACCACAACCTTCCTGACCGGCATGGATGCCCGCATCGCCCAGCACGAGGCCGACCATCTGGACGGTGTGCTGATCATCGACCGTCTGGCGGCCTCGGGGGCCGAGGTCGCGCGTTAAACTTATCTTGGCAGTTTTGTTCTAGGGATGTTCCCATGCAATGGCGTGGAGCATGCCGATGTTCGTCCTGACCCTTTTTTGCACCGGGCTGCTGGGCTTCCTTCTGGGGCGCATGGTGGGGATGGCGTCAATGTTGCGGCGGCGCCCCCCGCCGCATGAATGGGTGGCCTTTGCGCAGGCCCCCGGCGTGCGCGGCAGCGGGCAGCCACGGGGCAGACCGGCATATCCCGCAGCACCCGGCCCGGTCGATGCGCCGGACCCGCCGACAGGTCGGATTTACCTTCACGCCCCTCCGTGATAGCGGGCGCGGATCCCAGAAAGGCCAAGCCATGACGATCCGTCCCTTCATCCCCTATTCCGACCGCCGCCTGCATGTCCCGGCCGAGCCGGTTCAGGCGATCACGGAAACCGTGCGGATGATCTGGGACGACATGATAGACACCATGGACGCGATGCCGGGCGTGGGTCTGGCCGCGCCGCAGATCGGCATCCTGCAACGCTTGGCCGTCGTCGATGCGTCGGACAAGCGCGGACAGGCGGTGCGCATGGCCAATCCGGAGGTCCTGCATGCCTCGGTGCAGTTTCGCGCCCATGACGAAGCCAGCCCGAACCTGCCCGGCGTCTTTGCCCGCATCGAACGTCCCCGCGCCGTCACCGTGCGCTTTCTGAACGATCAGGGGGTGCTGGAGGAACGCGACTTCGTCGGGCTTTGGGCGACATCGGTGCAGCACCAGATCGACCATCTGAACGGCAAGCTGTATGTCGACCATCTCAGCCCGCTTCGGCGTCAGATGCTGGTCGCAAAATCGGCAAAACTTGCCCGCAGATAAGCCCGATCACACGCGGCTTTTCTTTCGTGGGGTCCGCCACTAGTGTGACCCCGAATGACCACCGGCCCCGGCGCCGTTCCGGCGATCCGCTTCTGCCACAAGGGAAACTGCCGCGCATGTTCTCGGTTCTGCCGCTGCTGTCTGGGCTTTTGCTGGTCTCGGCGTCGCTGACGCCTTCGCTGATCCCGCGCGACTGGATCATGCAGGGCGTTCTGGCGGGCGTGTCGATGACGGCGGGCTATCTGGCGACGCAGTTCCTGATGGCGATCTGGCGCACGCTGGAAATTCCGGTGCTGCCCAAACGCTGGGCGACGATCGCCCATGCGGTGCTGGCGGTGCCGGTTCTGGCCCTGCTGGTGCGCTGCGTCATGCTGACCGACAATTGGCAGAACGACATCCGCGCCCGGATGCAGATGCCGCCGTTGGAGGCGTCGAACACCGCCAAGATGCTGCTGCTGACGGCGGCGATCTTTCTGGTGCTGTTCCTGCTGGGCCGGGCGATTCAGGCGCTGTTCGACCTGCTGCGCAAACGGCTGGCGCGCCATATCCCCGTGACCAGCGCCAATGTGCTGGGGCTGTTGCTGGCGGCGCTGATCGTCGTGCTGCTGACGCGCGACGGTGTGGTGCGATGGGCCTTTGGCGTGGCCGACAGCTCCTATGCGGCGGCCCAGCATCTGACCGATACCGAGACGCCTGCTCCGACGGACAACTGGCGCTCGGGCGGGCCAGAGTCGCTGATCGACTGGGATCTGATGGGCCAGCCCGGCCGCGACTTCATCCTTGGCGGCCCAAGGGCCGACGTAATCGAGGCGTTTTCCGGCCGCCCCGCGCTTGAGCCTTTGCGCATCTATGTCGGTCTGGCGCAGGACAGCGATCCAACCGTCCGCGCCCGCGTCGCGCTGGACGAAATGATCCGCACCCATGCCTTTGAACGCAAGGTGCTGGTCATGGCCAGCCCGACCGGCACAGGCTGGATGGACCCGGCCAGCTATGATGCGCTGGAATACATGCATAACGGCAATGTCGCGACGGTCGCCGTGCAGTATTCCTATCTGCAAAGCCCGCTGGCGCTGATCTTTGAAACGGAATCCGGCCTTGACCAGACCACGGCGCTGATGCGGCTGGTCTATGACCATTGGCGCAGCCTGCCGCCGAATGCCCGGCCGCGGCTGTATCTGCACGGCATCTCGCTGGGGGCGTGGTCCTCGATGTATGCGTTCAACCCGTTCGAGATGCTGAACGATCCGGTCTCGGGCGCTTTCTGGGTCGGGCCGCCCTTCCCCTCGACGCTGTGGCGGCAGACGAATGACGCGCGCGATCCGGGCACGCCTTATATTCTGCCCGTCGTCGATGGCGGCGAGGTGATCCGCTATGCCAGCCAATATGCGCCGCCCGACCGCATGGGCACGGCGTGGGGCCGCGTCCGCATCCTGTTCCTGCAGCACGCCAGCGACCCCATCGTCTTTTATGACCCCGCCTCGCTGTGGCGCGCGCCGGAATGGATGGCCGAGCCGGAGGCCGCCGATGTGTCGCCAAATCTCAGCTTCACACCGATTGTGACGCAGCTTCAACTGGCCGTGGACATGCTGGTGTCCACCTCGACGCCGCCGGGTTTTGGACATATGTACGCGGCCAAGGAATATATCGACGGCTGGATCTCGGTTTCCGCCCCCGAAGGCTGGACGGCCGAGGATACCGAACGTCTCAAGGCGAAATGCGGCAAAGGCGGCTTGATCGGATGCGACAACGGCTGACAGTTCTGGCTGTCACGGCAGTGATGGTTCTGGTGCTTCTGGCGCTGAACACCGCGCGCAATGCCGTAGGATGGCAGCCGCTGGTCGAGCCGCCCGAGGCGCGGGCGCAGATGCTGGCGGCAAGCTGGCGGCTGCTGACGCCGCCCACGCCCGGCCCGCACAAGGCGGCGGTGCTGCTGTCGGGCTGTGATGGCGTGCATGACAACATGGAATTCTGGGCGCAGCAGATGCTGGCGCAGAACCGGGCCGCGCTGATCCTTGACAGCCACACGCCGCGCAATCTGGGCGTGGCGCAGGCTTGGCGGGCGGTCTGCGCGGGTCAGGTGCTGACCGGGGCCGAGCGCGCGGGCGATCTGGCGGTCGCGCTGGCCGAGTTGGGAAAGATGCCGGGGATCGACACGCGCGACGTGGCGGTGCTGGGCGCCTCGCACGGGGGGTGGTCGGTGATGGAACTGATGGCCGCATTCCAGCGGCCCGATCCGCCGCCCGGCCTTGCCGCATGGCCCGCCCCCCGCGCGGACCTGCAGGCGCAGATCGGGCCGGTCGTGCTGTTGTATCCGTATTGCGGGCTGATCAGCGGCGCGGGTGCGGCCCATTGGCCCGCGCAGGCGCATGGGCTGATGCTGCTGGCCCAGCATGACAGCATCGTCGACAGCGCCGCCTGCCGCACCATGACGGCCAAGCTGGTCGCACAGGGCGCCGATCTGAAGGCGGTGACGCTGCCCGGCGTCGATCACGGCTTTGACCAAAGCGAACGCTCGGCCCTGTCGCCCCTGAAATTCGACGCCCGCGCCCGCGACCGCGCCGCGATGCTGGTGGCGGATTTCATGCAGGGCTTTGCATCCGCCCCCGATGCCGGGATATGACCGCAGCACCTCAGCGGCAAAGGGACCGACATGCGCGTGATCTTCATGGGAACCCCGGATTTCTCGGTTCCGGCCTTGCAGGCGATTGCCGCGCGTCATGAGGTCGTGGCCGTCTATTCCCAGCCGCCCCGCGCCGCAGGTCGCGGCCAGAAGCCCCGCCCCTCGGCGGTGCATCACGCCGCCAAGGCGCTTGGCCTGCCGGTGCGCACGCCGGAACGCCTGAAATCGCCCGAAGATCAGGCGGATTTCGCGGCGCTGCGGGCGGATGTGGCGGTCGTCGTCGCCTATGGGCTGATCCTGCCGCAGCCGGTGCTGGACGCGCCGCGGCTGGGCTGTCTGAACATCCACGCCTCGCTGCTGCCGCGCTGGCGGGGGGCCGCGCCGATCCATCGCGCCGTCATGTCCGGCGATGCGGAAACCGGCGTCGCGATCATGCAGATGGAGGCGGGGCTGGATACCGGCCCGGTTCTGGCCGAGACGCGCACCCCGATCGGTGCTACGGAAACCACCACCGATCTGCATGACCGGCTGTCGCAGATGGGCGCCGCGCTGATCGCGGGCACGCTGGCGCGCCTGCCGCTGCCCGCCACGCCTCAGGCGGCGGAGGGCGTGACCTATGCCGCCAAGATCGACAAGGCCGAGGCGCGGATCGACTGGACCCGCCCCGCCGCCCAGATCGACCGCCAGATCCGCGGGTTGTCGCCGTTTCCGGGCGCATGGTGCCTGATCGACGGGGAGCGGGTGAAGTTGCTAAGGTCAGAGATGGCGACCGGCGCGGGCGCGCCGGGTCAGGTGCTGGAGGGCTTCACCATCGCCTGCGGCCAAGGCGCGCTGCGCATCACCGAGGCGCAGCGGCAGGGCAAGCGCCCCATGCCCGCCTCCGAAATCCTGCGCGGCCTGACCCTGCCGACCCGTCTGGATTAAGGCCGCCGGTATCAGAGGCGTGAGGATCACAGCCAGCCGCATCTGAGGCTGGCCCGGATCAGCGCCACGCCGCTGCATCTGATGTCCCTGTCAGCAGCCGCTCAGTCTGACATGCGTGGTGGGATCGGCCTCAGGCGGGTATCCTTCTGTCCGGGCGTCCGGATCAGGACCGAAGAAGCAGCCTGATTAGAGCCCTGCATCATCCTCACCCGAACCGAAAGCCGCATGGTTGGGCGCGGGTGGTGAGATCAGAGCTGAGCGGGTTCCGCCCCTCGATGCAAGCAGATCAGGACCAAGTGGAAAAGCCTCACCTCAATAAGGCGGTCCCCATGCCCCCCTTCCCCGGATCAAGTGCGACGCGGCTTGGCGCGGATGGGTCAAGATGGCCCCAAACGTTTTTCCAGCGATCCATGCGTCCGCCTCAGGACCAAGCCGATAAGCGCCACCCCGATCAGGCCCGCCCGCATCCCAGCCGCCCCGGATCAAGGCGCCTTGGTCATAGGCCGCGCGACTTGGCGCAGGTGGTCGGATCGACCTCAAGCGGGTGTCCTTCTGTCCGGGCGTCCCGCTCAGGAGCGAGCTGGCCAAGGAACCACGCCGACCAAAGCCGCCAGCATCAAGTGCCGCGAGACATTGGCATGCGTGGTCGGACTAACCCCAAGCGGTTTTCCCGCCATCTAAGCCTTAACTCAAGCAAGGCCGCCTCCATCACCCCGACCCGACCGACACCGCGCCCGGATCAAGTGCCGCGCGGCTTGGCGCGGGTGGTGGGGTCGGCCTCGAGCGGGTTTTCCGGCCATGGATGGCGCGGGTAGCGGCCGCGCATGTCCTTGCGCACATCGCCGTAGCTTCCGGCCCAGAAGCCGGGCAGATCGGTGGTGACCGCGATGGGCTTGGCGCCGGGCGACACCATGGTGATGCGCAGCGGTCTGCCGCCCACGACGGGATGGCGGGCCACGCCGAACAGTTCTTGCAGCTTCAACTCGATGCCCGGCGTTTCGGCGTCATAGTCGATGGGCACCTTGCGCCCCAGCGGCGTGACGAAATGCGCGGGCGCGCTGCGGTCCAGCTTTTGCTGGCCGTCCCAGCCGATGCGGGCCTTCAGCGCCTCGGTCAGGTCCAGCGCGCGCAGATCGGCAAGGCTGCGCACCCGCCCCAGATAGGGCAGCAGCCACTCGGCATCGGAGAGCAGCGCGGCATCGTCCACCGCGCCCAGATCCGCCACCAGTGCGATGCGCGCCCGCAGCCGAGCCGCAGCAGGGGTCCATGTCAGCCCGTTCAGCCGCAGCCCGTCCCATGCGGCGCGCGCCATGGCCTGCGGATCGGGATCGTCCAGCGCCCGGTCGGCCAGCACCAACGCGCCCAACTGCTCTTGCCTGCGGGCAAGGATGCGGTTGTCGCGGCGCGACCAAGCGACCGATTCCACGGTCTGGATCCGGTCGGCGAACAGCCGGCGTAGATCGTCTTCGCCGACAGCGACGGCCATGCGCACCCGCGCCTCGCGCGTGTCGCCGTCCAGATCGGTCGCGACGATGAAGCGCGCATTGGCCAAGGCGTCGCCCTCGGGCAGGATGGCGCCCTTGCCGCCCGACAGCACATAGCGCTGCTGATCGCCCTTGCGGCGCAGGCCGATGCGGTCGGGATAGGCCAATGCCGCCATCGCGCCGGGCGACAATGTCGGGCGGTCCTGCGCCATGCGCCTGAGCCGCTTGGCCTCATCGCGGATGCGGTGCAGGCCGCCTGCATTGACCGGCCATGGGTGGCGGTCACCATAGGCGCGGGCGTCGCGGATCGCCGTCAGGCGCAGCGTCAGATCGGTCGGCGCGCCGGTCAGCGGATCGCGCTCGCCCAGCAGGGCAGCCAGATCGGCGGCATCCCGGCCCGCGACGACCAGCATATGCGCCAGACGCGGATGCAGCGGCAGCGCCGCCAAAGCCCGGCCATGCGGGGTGATCCGCCCGCCGCCATCCAGCGCGCCCAGCCCCGCCAGCAACGCGCGCGCCTCGGCCAAGGCAGCCTCGGGCGGCGGGGTCAGGAAAGCCAGATCCGCGCCGTCGCTGCCCCAGTTCGCCAGTTCCAGCGCCAGCCCGGCCAGATCGGCCACGGCGATTTCCGGCGGCGCGAAGGCAGGCAGCGCGCCTTCCTCGGCCCGCGCCCACAGGCGATAGCAGATGCCCGGCGCCACGCGGCCCGCCCGGCCCCGGCGCTGCTCGGCCTCGGCGCGGCTGACGCGTTCGGTCACCAGACGCGACATGCCGCTGCCCGGATCGAACCGCGCGCGCCGCGCCCGCCCGGCATCCACCACGACCTTCACATCGGGAATGGTCAGCGAGGTTTCCGCGATCGAGGTCGCCAGCACCACCCGCCGCCGCCCCTGCGCGGGCAGCATCGCCGCCCGCTGCGCCTTGAAATCCATCGCGCCGTAAAGCGGCACCACATCGGCATCCAGATCCAGCGCGGCGGCAACGCGCCGGATCTCGCCCTCGCCGGGCAGAAAGGTCAGGACCGTGCCGCCGATGTCGCGGGTGTCGGCGAATGCCTGCGCCACCAGCCGCGCGGCTTCCGGGATCAGGCGGGCGGAGGCGGGCAGCGGGCGGTCCATCCAGCGGGTTTCCACCGGAAAGGCGCGGCCTTGCGAGGTGATGACCGGCGCGTCGTCCAGAAGCGCCGCCACGGGTGCGGCATCCAGCGTGGCCGACATGACCACCAGCATCAGATCGGGGCGCAGCGCCGCCCGCGCCTCATAGGCCAGCGCAAGGCCAAGGTCTGCGTTCAGGCTGCGTTCGTGAAATTCGTCGAAGATCACGCAGCCGATCCCGTCGAGCCCCGGATCCGATTGCAGCATCCGCGTCAGGATGCCCTCGGTCACGACCTCGATGCGGCGGCCCGCCACGGCCTCGCCGCGGATGCGATAGCCGACGGTCTGGCCCAAGGGCTCGCCCAGCGTTTCGGCCATGCGTTCGGCGGCGGCGCGCGCGGCAAGGCGGCGGGGTTCCAGCATGACGATCCTGCCCGACACGACCGGCAGCAAAGCCAGCGGCACGCGCGTCGTCTTGCCCGCGCCGGGCGGCGCCATCAGCACCGCGCGGCCATGCGCGGCAAGGGCGGCAGTCAGTTCGGGCAGGACAGAGTCGATGGGCAAGGACATGGGCGTCTTATGTCAAAGCCACAGCCGCACGAAAAGATGCGGCGGGCGTCAAGCATGCTTTGACAGGCTGGTGTTATTCGGCCCTGATGAAGGGATATTGCTCAAATCTATTCAGGTATCGTGATGGACGCGTCTTTGCTGCTGTTCCTGCTGCCGCTGGGCGCGGTGGCCTTTGTTGGGCTGATCTCGGATGATGACGAGGATTAGCGGATCATCCCGCCGGACCTTCGGCATCTGAAACCCTACACATCGCCTTCGGCGTTGCATATCTTGGCCCGGTATAAGCACGAGGGACGTGATGGGTATCGCCGATGATCTGATGCAGGGGCTGGGCTTGTCGGACCCGGTGATCCGACTGGGGGTCACGGGACTGTCCCGCGCGGGCAAGACGGTGTTCATCACCTCGCTGGTGGCGAACCTTCTGGACCGGGGGCGGATGACCGCGCTGCGGGCGGCGGCGGATGGCAGCCTGAAGGCGGCGTGGCTGCAACCTCAGCCCGACGATACCGTGCCGCGTTTCGATTTTGAACGCCATCTGGCGGCGATGACCGGCCCGGACCCGCATTGGCCCGAAGGCACGCGCCATGTCAGCCAGTTGCGCCTGTCGTTGCGGATCCAGCCGCGCGGGCTGATCGCGGGCTGGCGCGGCCAGCAGGTGCTGCATCTGGATATCGTGGATTATCCCGGCGAATGGCTGCTGGATCTGCGGCTGATGGATCGTGATTTCGCGCAATGGTCCGACGAGGTGCTGGACCGCATGCAGGGCCGCCCCGGCGCCGATGATTTCCGTGCCGCGCTGGCCGCCGCCCCGCGCGATCGGTTCGATGAAAGCGGTGCGCAGGTTCTGGCCGCCGCCTATACCCGGCATCTGCATGTCGCGCGGGATGCGGGCTGGTCGGACTGCACGCCGGGACGCTTCCTGATGCCGGGTGAGCTGGAAGGCTCGCCCGCGCTGACCTTCACGCCGCTGCCTGCAGAGTTGCGCGACACCGCCACAGGGCGCGAATTCGCGCGCCGCTTCGGGGCCTACAAGTCGCGCGTCGTGCGGCCGTTCTTTCGCGATCATTTCGCCCGCATCGACCGGCAGGTGGTGCTGATGGATGTGCTGGGCGCGATCCATGCCGGCCCGCAGGCGGTCGAGGACATGCGCCGCGCCATGGCCGACATCCTGACCGCCTTCCGGCCCGGTCGCGCGGGCTGGCTGGCGCAGATCCTTGGCACGCGGCGGGTCGAACGCATCCTGTTTGCCGCCACCAAGGCCGACCACCTGCACCACCTGCAGCATCCGCGCCTGACCGCGATCACCGGCGCCATGCTGCGCGAGGCGCGCGACCGCGCCGATTTTTCCGGCGCCCGGACCGAGGCGATGTCCATCGCCTCGCTGCGCACCACCACCGAAGAGGTCATCCGGCAGGAGGGCGAGGACCTGCCCGCCGTGCGCGGCACGCTGATGGACGGACGGCAGGCCGCCTTCTATCCGGGCGAATTGCCGGAAAACCCCGCCGAATTGCTGGTGCCTGCCAAAGAGGGCGCGGCCAACTGGCTGGGCGGCGATTACGCCATCATGGATTTCGCCCCCGCCGCCAGCACCATGCGCGCAGGTGACGGACCGCCGCATATCCGGCTGGACCGGGCGGCGGAATTCCTGATCGGCGACCAGATATAAGGAGCGCGCCATGAGCGAGAACGGAAAACGCCGCGGCCCGGTCCTGATCGAGATGGGAACCCCCGAGGAACCGCCCCGCCGCAGCCCCGGCCCGGTGCTGGACGCCCCGGTGATGCCTGAGACGCCGCCCCGCCCCGACGAGGCCGCGCGCATGGATGCACCACGGCAGGACGAACGCGCGCGCCGCGCGCCGCGCGAGGCGGGGGGCGACATCCCCTCGCCCGCCGATGCGCCGATGATCGACGACGGGTTGCAGGCGGTGCTGCCCGAGCCGCGCACCATGCAGCTTGTGCAGCGGCTGGTGGGCAAGGGGCCGTCGCCGATGACGCGGTTCTTCATCAATACCGGGGTGGCGCTGTTCACCTTTCTGCTGTCGGTTTCGGCGCTGCGCTATCTGTCGAACCTGATGAACACCTATCCTCTGCTGGGCTTTGTCGGCTTTGCGCTGATGGTGCTGTTCTGCATCGCGGCACTTGGCATGGCCTGGCGCGAATACCGGGCATGGGCGCGGTTCGGCGCGATCGACGGCATCAACCGGGCAGCGGGGGCGGCCATGGCCTCGGGCGATGTGAAGGCGGCGCAGGATGTGGTGGGCAAGCTGGAGCAGCTATATCGCGCGCGGCCCGAGCTGGAATGGGGCCGCGGCAGGCTCGCGCAGCGCAAGGCCGAGGCCTATGACGCGGTGACGCTGATTTCGGTGGCCGAGGCCGAGTTGCTGGCGCCGCTGGATCAGCAGGCCCGGCGCGAGATCGAGGCGGCGGCCCGCACCGTTGCCGCCGCCACGGCGCTGATCCCGCTGGCACTGGCCGATGTGATTGCGGCCTTGGCGGCGAACCTGCGCATGATCCGCCGCATGGCCGAGATCTATGGCGGGCGCGCCGGGGCCGTCGGCGGCTGGCGGCTGGCCCGCACCGTCATGACGCATCTGGTGGCGACCGGCGCGGTCGCGGCGGGCGACGATCTGATCCATACGGTCGCGGGCGGCGGGATTCTGGCCAAGGTCTCGAAACGGTTCGGCGAGGGGGTGGTGAACGGCGCGCTGACCGCGCGTGTGGGCATCGCCGCGATGGAGGTCTGCCGCCCGCTGCCCTTTGTCCAGCAGCCGCGCCCGACCGTGGGCAATCTGATCGCGCGCGGGCTGAAGGGGCTGTTTGGCGACGACGCGGCGAAGTAGCCGCCGGTGGCTGCGGTCGCATGGGTATTTGGAAAACAAGGAAACCGGGTGCTTTGCGGCCATCTTCGGCGTATTGATGCGGCATGACTTCGCGCCGTCTTGCCCTGTCGATTGCCGTTGCCGTTCTGGTGCTGGGTCTGGGCGCCGGGCTGCGCGACCGTTTCGACCGCTGGGTGGCGTTGACCGAAATGCCGGTGCTGGATGTGCCGGTCGGGGTCGAGGTGCTGGCCCGCGACGGGTCGCTGTTGCGGGCGTTTCAGGTGGCCGACGGGCGCTGGCGGCTGGATGCCGGCCCGGTCGATCCGCTGTTTCTGGACATGCTGATGCTGTGGGAGGACCGGCGCTTTGCCGATCACAGCGGCGTCGATCTGCGCGCCGTGCTGCGGGCGGGGCTGCAGGCCGCGCGGCATGGGCGGGTCGTGTCCGGCGGCTCGACGCTGAGCATGCAGGTGGCGCGGCTGATCGAGCAGGGGCCGGTCGGGCAATGGCCGGGCAAGCTCCGGCAGATCCGGCTGGCGCTGGCTTTGGAGCGGCGGCTGGACAAGCGTCAGATCCTGCAGCTTTACCTGCGGCTGGCGCCCTATGGCGCGAATGTCGAGGGCATCCGCGCCGCCAGTCTGCAATGGTTCGGCAAGGAGCCGCGCCGCCTGTCGCCCGCGCAGGCGGCCTTGCTGGTCGCCTTGCCGCAATCGCCCGAGACGCGGCGGCCCGACCGTTTTGCGGCTGCCGCTTTGGCCGCGCGCAACCGCGTGCTGGCGCGGGCTGCCGAGGCGGGGCTGATCTCGCAGGACGATGCGAAGGCCGCCATGGCCGAGCCCGTGCCGCGGATGCGCCGCGCCTTTCCTGCCCATGCGCCTTTGCTGGCCGCCCGGCTGATGCGCGAACATCCCGGCGCCACGCGGATCGAGACGACCATCGATTTGCGGCTGCAGCGGCGTGCCGAGGATCTGGCCTCGCGCGCGGTCAGGGGTGCGGGGCGGCGCTTGTCGGCGGCGATCGTGCTGGCCGATCACCGCAGTGGCGAGATACTGGCCGAAGTCGGCGCGGCGGACTGGACGGATGGCGGCTCGGCCGGGTTCGTCGACATGACGCGGGCATGGCGCAGTCCGGGATCGACGCTGAAGCCCTTTGTCTATGGGCTGGCCTTCGATGATGGTCTGGCCCATCCAGAGACGCTGATCGAGGACCGCCCGACCGCCTTCGGGCGCTGGCAGCCGCAGAATTTCGATCACATGTTCCGGGGCACGGTCAGCCTGCGCAATGCGCTGATCTGGTCGCTGAACATCCCTGTCGTGAAGCTGGCCGACGCCTTGGGACCGAACCGCGTGGCGCAGGTGCTGGCGCGGGGCGGCATCACGCTGCGGCTGCCGGGCGAGGCTCCGGGGCTTGCCCTGGTGCTGGGCGGGGGCGGCGTGACGCTGGAGGGTCTGGCGCAGGGCTATGCCGCGCTGGCGCGGGGCGGACAAGGGATCGCGCTTACGGCCCTGCCGGGGGCGGCAGCGCCCCTGCCCGCGCGCATGTTCGGGCGCGGCGCGGCGTGGCAGGTGGGCGATGTGCTGGCGCAGAACCCGGCCCCGCATGGCGCGCGGCTGCGGCCGATGGCCTATAAGACCGGCACATCATACGGGCATCGCGATGCCTTGGCGGTGGGCTATGACGGCGCGCATGTCGGCGCGGTCTGGCTGGGGCGGCCCGACGGCACGCCGGTGCCGGGGGCCTTTGGCGGCGATCTGGCGGCGCCGGTGTTGTTCGATCTGTTCGACGCGCTGCCATCGGTGGCGCTGCCCCCGCCGCCGCCGCAGGTGCTGACGCTGCCCAATGCCGCCCTGCCCTTGCCGCTGCGCCGCTTTACCCCGCCGGGTCAGGCCAGTGCCGCAGTCCAGCGTCCCGCCGCGCCCGATGCGCTGCGGCTGACCTATCCGCCCGACGGGGCCGAGATCGACACGCGCGGGCCGCTGATTGCCAAGGCGCAGGGCGGGCGCGGCCCATGGACCTTTCTGCTGAATGGCGCACCGCAGACAATTGCAACTGCCGAGCCGCAGACCAGCCTGCCCAATCCGGGCCCGGGATTTGCGCAACTGACGGTCATCGACGCCGACGGAGCCGCCGCAACTGCTGCAATCAGGCTGCACTAACGGTATTTTCAGGTGCGTTAACCCTTTTGACCCTTTTCCATGTCCGGTTTTGCGTCATATTCCCGACATGTTGCGCATAAACGAAACCGTCGCCCTTGAAGAATGGGAATTGTCCGAACATTTCACCCGGTCTCAGGGACCGGGCGGGCAGAACGTGAACAAGGTCGAGACGGCCGTGGAACTGCGTTTCGAGGCCGAGCGTTCTCCGCATCTGCCACCACCGGCAAAGACGCGACTGCGCCGCCTTGCAGGCCGGCGCTGGACGCAGGATGGCGCGGTCCTGATCCGCGTCGAGGAAACACGCAGTCAGGCGCGCAACCGCGACATCGCACGCGAGCGGCTGGCCGAACTGATCCGCGAGGCGCTGGTTGCGCCGCGCAAACGCATCCCGACCCGGCCGACCCTTGGCAGCAAGCGTCGGCGACTGTCGGCCAAGACCCAACGGGGCGAAATAAAGACCCTTCGTGGCAAGGTTCACGAGAAAGAGGAGTAGAGTGACGCAGCATTTTCGCGATATCTTCGCAAGGCTGATCGGCCGCAGGCCGCCGGAAATGCAAGTTGCCGCTTTGTGCCTGCAGGCAGAGACCGGCAATGTGCTTCTGATCACCAGCCGGGGCACCGGTCGCTGGGTCGTGCCCAAGGGCTGGCCCATGTCCGGACGCAGCCTTGCCCAGGCCGCCAAGCAGGAAGCATGGGAAGAGGCCGGCGCGCAAGGAGAGATCGCCGAAGCCGAGATCGGCACCTATCGCTATGACAAGGTTCAGGATCGCGGCTTTGCGATTCCGGTCGAGGTGCGCGTCTATCAGATGGATGTCAGCGCGCTTGCCGACGAATTTCCCGAACAGGATCAGCGCAAGCGGCGTTGGTTCGGCCCGGCACGCGCGGCCGAACTGGTGGCCGAGGACGGGCTGAAGAAACTGCTGCGCGCGCTTCCAGCTGCCGCCGAGAAGGTCTGATGACGCGCGACAACCGCGATTACCGCATCCTTGACAAGGATCTGGGACGGCTGAGCAATGCCGACCATGCGCGGCTGGTATCAGGGCAGCCGGTGTTGCGGCTGGGGATCGCGCTGATCTTTGTGGCGGCGGTCGCGGCTTTTTCCGCAGGTGCGCTGGCGCAGCAGCCGGTGATCGGGATGACGGCGGCGGCCCTGGCGCTGGCGCTGTATCTGGCGCTGTCGATCGGGGCCAATGACGTGACGAATTCGCTGGCTCCGGCGGTCGGGGCCGGGGCCATCGGCATCGGGACCGGGCTGGCGATGGTTGCGGTCATGGAGATCGCGGGCGCGGGCATCGCGGGCGGTGGCGTGATGCGGACGTTGACGCAGGGGCTGATCGGCGACGCCTATGCCACGGCCAGCCCGACGCCGCGCATGATGCTGGCCGCGCTGACTGCCGCCGCGACCTGCATCAGCATCGCGACATGGCTGAACGCGCCGGTCAGCACCACGCATTCCATCGTCGGCGCCATCGCGGGCGCGGGCGTCGCGATTTTCGGCATCAATGCGCTGAACCTGCCCGCGCTGGCCACGGTTGCCTTGGGCTGGGTCGTGTCGCCCATTCTGTCGGGATGTCTGGCGGCGCTGCTGCTGGCCAGCATGCACCGTCACATGCTGGACAAGGACGACCCCATCCCCTCGGGCCGGCGCTGGCTGACCGGGCTGATGGGCGTGACCGCAGGCGCGCTGGCGCTGTTTGCCGGGATCGAATGGCACGGGGCCAGCTGGACTGCTGTGGCGCTGCTGGCGGTCGTCTTTGCGGTGCTGTTCGCGGCCTATACGCATTATGAGCTGGGCCGCCAGATCGCTCAGGGACAGGGCAGCGACAAAGAGTCTGTCGGGCTGAAGCGGCTGCTGGGCATGCCGCTGATCGTCACCGCGATCATCATGAGCTTTGGCCATGGCGCGAACAGCGCGGCCAAGGTTGCGGGACCGCTGATGATCGCGCTTGGCGGTATCGGACCCGAGGGGCAGACGCCGCTGTCGGCCTTTACCGTGCTGCTGCTGGCGGGGCTGGGCATCGCCATGGGCGTGATGCTGTTTGGCGGCCGCCTTGTGCATATGGTCGGCAGCAAGATCACGCAACTGAACCCGGCGCGGGCGCTGTGCGTCACCCTGGCCGCGTCGCTGACGGTGCTGCTGTGCACGGCGCTGGGGCTGCCGGTCTCGACCACGCATATCACCGTGGGCGGCGTCTTCGGAGTCGGCGTCTATCGCGAATGGCGCGACCGGCTAAGGGTCAGAAAGCGCGCCCCCATGCCCGGACCGGAACAAGAGCGGCGCGAGCTGGTGCGCTGGTCCTATGTCCAGCGCATTCTGGGCGCGTGGGTCATCACCGTGCCCGTCAATGCCGCCGTCGCGGCCCTGCTGGTACTGATGATCGGGGCCTGAGCCGCGCCACCTGTCTGCGCGGGCGTCACTGCGGCTTTGGATTGCCCCTTCACATGGCCGTGACCGGTTGCCTTCGCGGCGGCGTGAAGTAATTTGAAACCGTCAGGCAAGCCGATGCCTGTCGAATGAGGGAAAACATGCAAAAATCATCGGTTCTGTTCGTTTGTCTGGGCAATATCTGCCGCTCGCCTTTAGCCGAGGGGGCCATGCGCGCCGCCGCGCTGGACAAAGGTGCCGACATCCGCATTGATTCCGCTGGCACCGGCGACTGGCATGTCGGAAGCGAGCCTGACCGCCGGGCGCAGGCCGTGGCGGCGCAGAACGGCATCGACATCTCGCGGTTGCGGGCGCGGCAGGTGCGTCCGCAGGATTTCCGCGACTTCGACCATATCGTCGCCATGGATGACAAGAACCTGTCGGACCTGCGCAGCGTCGCCCCCGCCGATGGCCGGGCGGAACTGTCGCTGCTGCTGGATCACGTCGTGGGCCGCGAAGGCCAATCCGTCACCGATCCCTATTTCGGCGGCACGGCGGGGTTTGACACCACATGGCAGGATGTCTGCGCGGGCGTGCAGGCGCTGCTTCCCAAGCTGGTTCGGCGCTGAAATCTTTACTTTACGGTCGGGCGGCCCTATCTCTGCCCGATCATGGCCACCAAGACCGACACCAATTACAAAGTCATCGCCGAAAACCGCCGGGCGCGGTTCGATTACTTCATCGAGACCGATCTTGAGGTCGGCATTGTCCTGACCGGGTCCGAGGTGAAAAGCCTGCGCACCGGCCAGTCGAACATCGCCGAAAGCTATGCCTCGGTCGAGGATGGCGAATTGTGGCTGATCAACGGCTATATCGCCGCCTACAAGCAGGCAGGGGTTTTCGGCCACGAAGAACGCCGCAAGCGCAAGCTGCTGGTGTCGCGCAAGGAACTGGCGCGGCTTTGGCAGGCGATCGGGCGCGAAGGCATGACGCTGATCCCGCTGGTGATGTATTTCAACGATCGCGGCAAGGTGAAGCTGAAGATCGGCGTGGCCAAGGGCAAGAAGAACCACGACAAGCGCGAAACCGAAGCCAAGCGCGACTGGGGCCGCGAGAAACAGCGGCTTCTGAAGCACGGCTGAGCCTTCCACCATTGCAGCGCCCTGCCGCTGGCGTTAGACGGGTGACGCTTTTGCGTCAGTCGGGGGGCAGCACATGGCAAATGATTCCGATGATCCCAGAACGCTGGTCTCGACCGAATGGCTGGCGGCGCATCTGAACGATCCGGATCTGCGCGTGCTGGATGCGACGTGGTTTCTGGATCCCAAGGGCCGCGACGCCCATGCGGAATATGAGGCCGCGCATATTCCCGGCGCGCGTTTCTTCGATCTGGACGCGATTTCTGACAAGCGCAGCGATCTGCCGCATATGGCGCCTCCGGTCGAGCTGTTCATCAGCCGCATGCGCGCCATGGGCATCGGCGACGGGCATCAGGTCGTCATCTATGACAATTCGCCCCTGCATTCGGCGAACCGGGTCTGGTGGACCTTTCGCCTGATGGGCAAGGTCAATGTCGCCGTGCTGGACGGCGGTTTCGCCAAATGGCGCGCCGAGGGCCGCCCGGTCGAAGACCTGTGCCCGATCATGCGCGACCGCCACATCACCGTGCAGCGTCAGGCGGCGCTGGTGCGCGACGTAACGCAGGTGGCGGCCGCCAGCAAGCTGGGCAGCCATCAGATCCTTGATGCGCGTGCCGCCGAGCGGTTCCGTGGCGACGCGCCCGAGCCACGCCCTGGCCTGCGGGCCGGGCATATCCCCGGATCGCTGAACCTGCCATGGCAGCAGCTTTTCAACGACGACGGCACGATGAAGCCCGCAGACGATCTGCGCGCGGTGTTTCAGGCCGCGGGCGTCGATCTGGCGCGCCCGGTCATCACGACCTGCGGATCGGGCGTGACGGCCGCATCGCTGATGATGGCGCTGGCGCGCATCGGCCATGCCGATCATTCGCTTTACGACGGAAGCTGGGCCGAATGGGGCAGCTTCCCGGATCTGAAAATCGCAACCGGAGACGCATGATGCTGGGCAATCTGAAACCGCAGGCCCCCGACAAGATTCTGGCCCTGATGGGCGAATTCCGCGCCGACAGCCGCCAAGGCAAGATCGACCTTGGCGTCGGCGTCTACAAGGATGCGACCGGCCACACGCCGATCATGCGCGCGGTTCTGGAAGCCGAAAAGCGGATGCTGGAAACCGAAACCACCAAAAGCTATGCCGGTCTGGCGGGCGAGCCCGACTTCCAGAAGGGCATGGCCAGCATGATCCTTGGCGCGGGCTACAAGGCGGACACCACCGCCGCGCTGGCGACCGTGGGCGGCACCGGCGCCATCCGTCAGGCGCTGGAACTGGCGCGCATGGCCAATCCCGATCTGCGGGTCTTTGTCAGCGATCCGACCTGGCCCAACCATATCACCATCATGAATTTCATGGGCGTGGCGCAGGTCAGCTATCGCTATTTCGACAATGCCAGCCGCTCGGTCGATTTCGACGCGATGAAGGCCGATATCTCGGCGGCGAAAAAGGGCGATGTGGTGCTGCTGCATGGTTGCTGCCACAACCCGACCGGCGCCAACCTGACGCTGGAGCAATGGGCCGAGGTCGCGCAGATCCTTGAGACGACCGGCGCGATCCCCCTGATCGACCTTGCCTATCAGGGGTTCGGCGACGGGCTGGAGGAAGACGCCGCAGGCACGCGGCTGATCGCCTCGCGGCTGCCCGAGGTGCTGATTGCCGCATCCTGTTCCAAGAACTTCGGCATCTACCGCGAACGCACCGGCATTCTGCTGGCGCTGTGCCCGGATGCGGCGACGAAGGATCTGGCGCAGGGCGCGATGGCCTATCTGAACCGCCAGACCTATTCCTTCCCGCCCTTCCACGGCGCCAAGATCGTCTCGACCATCCTTGGCGATGACGCGCTGCGCGCCGACTGGCAGGCCGAGCTTGAGGATGTGCGCGGCGGCATGCTGCGCCTGCGCGAACAGCTGGCGCGCGAATTGCGCGACCTGTCGGGGTCGGACCGCTTCGACTTCATCGCCCAGCATCGCGGCATGTTCTCGCGTCTGGGGGCCACGCCGGAACAGGTGGCGAAGATGCGCGATCAGTTTGCGATCTACATGGTCGGCGATTCGCGGCTGAACATCGCCGGTCTGAACGACCAGACCGTGCCGGTTCTGGCGCGCGCGATCATCGAAGCGGGCGTCTGAGGCCTCTCAGATCATGCGAAAGGCCCGGTCAGCGCGACCGGGCCTTTTTCGTGCGGGGCCTTTTTCATGCGGGCCATGGTTGCCGCCGTTATGTCTTGGCCAGCTTGCGGTCGATATAGTCGCGCAATTCCTCGATCTCGGTCTGGCTTTCGGCCAGTTGATCCTGCGCCGCGCGCAATTCGGATTCGGTCGTGCCCAGTTTCGCGACAAGATCCGCCTCGCGCTCTTCAAGCTCGGATACGGCCTTGTCGCGGGCTTCCTCGGCCTCGTGCAATTGCTGGGCCATGCTTTCCAACTCGCCCATCTCGGCGCGGGTGACGCGGGACAGGCGGTGGATCAGCCAACTGGCGAACCAGCCCAGAATGAAGGCGGCGAACAGGATGATCGCGGTGGCGATGATGAATTCGTTGCGGTTCATGGGCGCGTTTCGGTTTTCCAAACGGTGAACATGGGTCAGTCCGCCTCGGCACCCGAGGGGGCGTTATCAGCGGCATCTGCGGGCGCGTCAACGGGCGTGTCGGCGGGCGTGTCGGCGGGCGTGTCGGCGGGCGTGTCAGCAGGCGGGGCCACGGCAAGTCCCGCAGGCAGCGTGGCGGCGGTGGCGGCATCCAGCACGGTCTGCAGGGCCGGAAGCGTGGCAGCGATCGCCGCCGAGCCGGGCGCAGCACTGGCCGCGACCGCGCCCGTCACCACCTGCACCGAGGGGCTGGTGGCGGCATGGCTCGCGGCTTCGGGGTCGTTTTCCGGCGCGGCCTCGTTATTGTCGGGGAAGGCCACCTCGGCCGCCGGGATGGTCAGCGCGTCATGGATCCGCGTCAGCAGATCGCCGTCCAGCGCCGCGATGGCCGGCAGCGTCGAGGCCGTGGCCAAGGGCAGCGCCGCTTCGGGCGAAGGCGCATCGGGCATCACCAGCCGCAAGGCCAGCGTCGCGGCCTCGGTCGCCTCGACAAGCGCGCGTTCGGCCACCACCTCGGCGCTGTCGGTGACGCCGGTGACTTTCTCGGCGGGGGCCGGGGTTTCGGTCACGGCAGGCTGATCGGCCAACAGCGTGAATTCGATGCGCCGGTTCGCCTCGCGTCCCGCATCGGTGTCGTTATCGGCGATGGGCTGGCTTTCGCCATATCCCTTTGACACCACATAGGTCATGTCCACGCCATGGTCGCGCAGCGCATCGACAATGGCCTGCGCGCGGTCATGCGACAGGCGGGCGTTCATCTCTTCGCCGCCCTGACTGTCGGTATGGCCGCCGATCTCGATCCGGTAATCGCCGCAGTCGCGCATGACGGCGGCGATGCGCTCCAGCGTCTCGGTCGGATCGCCGGCAATGACCGACTTGCCCGGCTCGAAGCCGATTTCGGATTCCTTCATGGCGACGTTCAGCCGGTCCACGCATTCCTCGCCCGAGGGCAGCGCCAGCAGCGGGTCCAGCTTGCGGTCATAGCGGATCGCCAGTTCATAGCGCGCGCCCGCGCCCAGACGCTGCGACAGCCGCGCCGCAGCCGCGTCCGAGGCGCGCTGATTGCCCGACACCCCGGTCAGCCGGATCAGGTCCGGGCCGACCGTCACGCGCCCGCTGTCCAACCCATCCAGCGCCTCGATCGCGGCGATGCTGCGCAGCGTCCAGCCTTCGGGCACATCCGGGTCCAGCCGCAGCGCGCTGTCCACATCGCCAAAGCGCGACCGGGCCAGACTTTCGACCGCCTCGCGCATGCGGTCGTCGCCGATCCGCCCGCGCAGCGTCACCTGTCCGGCGCTGACCGAGGCCGAAAATTCCGCCGGGCCCTGCGGCGTTTCGGATTTCTGTTCGTGCTGGGCGCTCAGGGTAAAAGCCGGGGGCAGCGCGCCCTCCAGCCGGCCCACGACCTCATCGAAGGTGGCGGTGGGCACATCGGCGGGCGTGATCAGCGCCACATCGGTATCCGACAGCGTGACCGAGCCCGCCCCCAGCGCCGCCACGGCATCGATGGCGTGGCTGGCGGCATCGGCCCACAGACCGCTGGGCGCGCCAAGGCCCAGCGTGCATTGCGGCTGGCCCGTCGCCCCGGCCTGCAGGGCGGCCTGAAGGATGCGGTCGCGCGCCGCTTCGGTATCGGCGGCGCAGGCATCGAAGCGCGCGCCCTCGGCATCCTTGACAAAGCGCAGGGTAAAGGGCGCGATGACCGGGCGCGGCGCGGTGATCTCGGCGGTCAGCGTCACGCCTGCGGGCTTGGCGCGGTCCAGCGCCAGTTCCAGATCATGCTTCTCGGCGGGGCTGTCGGTGACGGCGCGCACCGTGACCGCCCCCGGCGCGACCGAGATCTTGGCCCGGCGCGCCAGTTCCGCCGCCTTGATCGCAAAGCCATAAGCAGCGTTCCAGCCTTCGGGAACGGGATAATCCGCCGTTTCGACCAAGTTGCTGACCGTGCCGTTGCCGACCTGCCGGCGCAGGGCGTTGGCGATTGCGGCGCGGTCCATGGCGGCGGGCACCAGCCCGATGACCGACAGGCCCTGATCGTTGCGCAGGATCTCGATCTCGAAGCTGGGCGGGGTCAGGCTTTCGCGCGCGGCGACCTGCATCTGATCGACGACGCGGCCTTCCTCGACCACGGTTGCGGCGCGGGTCTTGGCGCGAAAGCGCATCACCTCGTCGGGGGCGGTGCCGGTCAGGCGGACCTGCATCCCGTCGGTCTGGACCTGCACCCAGTCATATCCGCCTTGCTGCAACGCCTCGGTCACATCCTGCAGCGATCGCGTCTCCAGAAAATCCGCAGCAGCGCGGGCGCCCAGAAAGGACAGGCCACCGGCGGCAATCAGGGCAAGCAGGCTGGCCACCAAGGCAGAGCCGCGGCGCGATCCAGAATTGGCCATCGGGGAACCTTGGGCAGTTTCGGACCCGCTGTCAGTAACGCTGCGGCGGCGATTGTGCAATCAGACCAGCCCCGCCAAAGCAAGAAACAGCGCAACCAGCAGACCGGCATCGCGGTTGGCCCGGAACAGCCGCAGGCAGCCCGCGCTGTCAGTCATGTCGAACTGCTTGAGTTGCCACGCAAGATGCGCCGCAAATGCCGCGATCCCGACAAAGGCCAGCAGCAAGGACAGCCCCGAAGCGCCCGTCGCCAGCACCGACAATGCCAGCAATGTGACCGCGCCCGCACCGAAGCCCATCAGCCATTTCTTCGAATCGCGACCGAACAGGCGGGCGGTGGATTTCACCCCGATCAGCGCATCGTCCTCGGCGTCCTGATGGGCATAGATCGTGTCGTAAAAGATCGTCCAGCTGATCCCCGCCAGCCAGGCCAGAAACGGCGCGGGTGCGACATTGCCCATATGCGCCGCCCATGCCAGCAGCGCGCCCCAGTTGAAGGCCAGCCCCAGAAACACCTGCGGCCACCAGGTGAAGCGCTTGGCAAAGGGATAGATCGCCACCAGAGCCAGCGATGCGACGCCCAAAAGGATCGCCGCCCCGCCCAGCGTCAGCAGGATGACAAAGGCCGCCAGCGCCTGCGCCACCATCCAGACCACCGCGCCCTTGACCGTGACCTGCCCCGAGGGAATGGGCCGCGACCGCGTGCGCGCCACGCGCCCGTCGATGTCGCGATCGGTGATGTCGTTCCATGTGCAGCCCGCGCCCCGCATCAGGAACGCGCCCAGCAGGCAGGCCAGCGCGATCCACAGATCGCGCAGCGTCGGCCGGTCGGCCATGGTCGCCAGTCCGATCCCCCACCAGCAGGGCAGCAGCAGCAGCCATGTGCCGATGGGCCGGTCGGCCCGCGACAGGCGCAGCCACGGCCGCCAGTCCTGCGGGGCATGGCGATCCACCCAGTTATCGGCGGGGGCATCGGCGACGGATGCGTCTGGCGTCTGGCGGTCGGTCTGCATATCCTGCGCCCCATCATGGCAAAAATCAGGCTTTTCATAGATCACCCGCTGGCGTCAGGACAAGGCATCGCTCTGAATGCCGATCAGGCGCATTACCTGTCCTCGGTCATGCGCCAGCAGCCGGGCGACGACATCCTGCTGTTCAACGGGCGCGATGGTGAATGGCTGACCCGGATTCAGCGGCTGGCCAAGCGCAATGGCGATGTCGTGGCGCTGGAACAATCCGCACCGCAGCTTGATCCGCCCGACCTGTGGCTGATCTTTGCGCCGATCAAGAAGGCCCGCACCGATTTCATCGTCGAAAAGGCCGCCGAGATGGGCGCGGCACGCATCATGCCGGTGCAGACCGACCACACCAATTCCGAACGCATCCGGCAGGACCGCCTGCAGGCCCATGCGGTCGAGGCCGCCGAACAATGCGGCGGCACCTTCGTCCCCGAGGTCACGGATCTTGCGCCGCTGTCGCGGCTGCTGGACGGCTGGGACGGCACGCGCCGCATCCTGTGGGCAGATGAGGCGATGGCCGGTCCCGCGCAGGTGCTGGCAGGGCTTGCGCCCGGTCCCTGGGCGATTCTGATCGGCCCCGAAGGCGGCTGGTCAGAATCAGAGCGCAAGCGGCTTCGGACCATGGAATGTGTCACCCGTATGGCACTTGGCCCCCGGATCCTGCGGGCGGACACCGCCGCTGTTGCAGCCATGTCACTGTGGCAGGCGGCGCTGGGGGATTGGCGCTAGGGATCACCTCGGCTTTTCAGCAATTTTTCAGCGCAGAAATCATCCAATTCGATGCCGGATTGCTGCAAAGCCCAAAAACACGCCGCAAACAGCAAAAGGTTAAGAAAAACCGCGCCTTATGCGTGCGCTGCATAGCTGGGATACCGGCCACGCTCGTAGAGTTTTCATTCTGCCCGGACTATATGCTTGTCATCAAGAAAACAGCCCGATTGCAGGGCAATATCAGACAAGGTGACATGATGTCGGCAATTGACACGAACCGCGTCCTCGCCGGGACGAACTCTTTTGGTTTTGTCGCGAAAACCCTCGCGATCCTGACCGCTTGGAACGATGCTCGCGTGACCAAGAACGCACTGAACCGCCTGACCGACCGCGAACTGGACGATATCGGTCTGTGCCGCGGTGACATCGAACTGATCGCCCGCCGCTAAGCGCGCATCTGTTCGGACTGCCCATTGAAAAGGCCCCATCGGGATAACCGGCGGGGCCTTCTTCTTGTTCTGCCTTCTTGTTCTGCCAAGTTTTCCGGCAGGTCAGGCAGGCGGGGTCAGGCCGGCGGTATCGCCGACCTTGCCAAGGGCTAAGCTGTCAGGCGCCGCGCGTGACCACCAGCGTGGACCATTCGCCGTAATCATCGCGCCGCTCAAGCTTCAGACCGCCTGCGGCATAGGCGGCGGTGACCTCATCGGCCTGCGTCGTCAGGATGCCCGACAGGATCGCCCGCCCGTCCGGCGCGACATAGCGCGCCATATCCGGCACAAGGTCGATCAGCGGCTGTTTCAGGATGTTGGCAAAGACCAGATCAAAGGGCGCGGCGCCTTCGATCAGCGGATGGTCAAAGCCCACCGCCTCGACGCATTCCACGCGCCCGCCCAGACCGTTCGCGATGACATTGGCCTGCGCCACATCGACGGCCTGCGGGTCGATATCGCCCGCCAGCACCGTGACGGGGAACACCCGCGCCGCCGCCATCGCCAGAACGGCGGTGCCGCAGCCGACATCGACGATGCGCGACGGCTGCCAGCCCGCATCGACCAGCCGGTCCAGCGCCAGCAGGCAACCTTTCGTGGTGCTGTGATGCCCGGTACCAAAGGCCATGGCCGCCTCGATCAGCAGCGCCTCGGCGCCTTCGGGCACTTGCTCGGCGTCGTGGCTGCCATGGACGAAGAACCGCCCGGCCTCGACCGGGGACAGCTCGCGCTTCACATGGGCGACCCAATCCACCTCGGGCAGTTCCGAGATGACGAAGGGATCGGCGCCCTGCGACATGGCGATCAGCGCCAGCGCGACCTCATCGGGAGCCTCGTCGAAATACAGGCCCACTTCCCAGCGGTCCGAGCCGTCCTCGATCTCAAAGACGCCGCTGCCCACGGGTTCGGGGGTCAGATCCTCGCCCAGCTCGGCCAAGGCCTCGGCGGCGTCGCGGCAAAGCGTATGGGTCAGCGCGGTCCATGTGGGCATTCAGATTTCCTCGGCAATATCCGTCAGCGGCGCCTGTACGCCGGTGCCGCGCAGCCCGCAATAGCCGTCGGGATAGCGGTCCAGATATTGCTGGTGATCCTCATGCGCGGGATAGAAGGGCGTGGCGGGCACGATCTCGGTGGTGATCGCCTTGAAGCCCTCGACCGCCAGCCGGTTGCCGTAATCGGCCTTGGACAGTTCGGCGGCGTTCTTCTGGTGCTGCGTCGTATACATGATGACGCTGCGATATTGCGAGCCGACATCATTGCCCTGCCGGTTGCCCTGCGTCGGGTTGTGGTTTTCCCAAAACACCTGCAGCAGCCGCTCAAAGCTGATGCGGCTGGGGTCGAACACCACGCGCACCACCTCGGCATGGCCGGTCGAGCCTTCGCAGACCTGCTTGTATGAGGGGTTTTCGACATGCCCCCCGGCAAAGCCCACCTCGGTCATCCAGACGCCGTCAAGCTGCCAGAACAGGCGTTCGACGCCCCAATAGCAGCCCATGCCAAAGATCACGGTTTCAAACCCCTTCGGCGCGGCCTCATCCATGGGCCGGTCGAAGATGCGATGCATGACAGTGCTCATGTTTCTGTCCTTTCAAAGCTGTTCCCCCAGATTTAGGGGCCGCATTCCGCTTGCGCAACGCCGCAGGGCGGGCGACGGTTCGCGCAGCCTGCAAAAGGAGCCGCGATGCGCCCCGGTCCGATGAACCTGATTACCGACATTCACGGGCTGCGCGTGGGCAATGCGCGCGATGACCTGCTGCGCTCGGGCGTCACGGTGCTGACGGGCGACGCGCCGCTGATCTGCGGGGTGAATGTCATGGGCGGCGCGCCGGGGACGCGGGAAACCGACCTGCTGGCGCCGGACAAGATGGTGCAGGGCGTCGATGCGCTGGTGCTGTCGGGCGGATCCGCGTTCGGGCTGGCGGCCTGCGACGGCGTGGCGGCCGGGCTGCGGGCGGCGGGGCGCGGCTTTCCGGTCGGGCTGGTGCAGGTGCCCATCGTGCCGGGCGCGATCGTCTTTGATCTGCTGAACGGCGGCGACAAGGACTGGGACGACAATCCCTATCCGGCGCTTGGCCGCAGCGCCTTTGACACGGCAGCACGCCGCTTCGCCATCGGCAGCGAGGGCGCGGGCACAGGCGCGATGACGCATCGCCTGAAAGGCGGGCTGGGCTCGGCCTCGGCGGTGCTGGATTGCGGCATCACCGTCGGCGCGCTGGTCGTCGTCAACGCGCTGGGATCGGCGACCGTGGGCGACAGCCGCCATTTCTGGGCCGCCCCGTGGGAAATGCAGGGCGAGTTTGGCAATCTTGGCCCCGCCCCCCGTCACGATCCGGGGCGCGAGCCGCTGCTGGCGAAACGTCTGGGCGAGGCCACGACCATCGCCATCGTCGCGACCGATGCCGCGCTGGACAAGGCGCAGGCGCACCGGATGGCCACAGCGGCGCAGGACGGCATGGCCCGCGCCATCGTTCCCAGCCACACGCCCTATGACGGCGATCTGGTCTTTGCGGCCTCGACCGGGGCAAAGCCCCTGCCCGATCCTGCGGTGACGCCATTTCTGCTGGGACATGCTGCAGCGGTGACGCTGGCCCGCGCCATCGCCCGCGGCGTTTATGCGGCGGCCCCGCGTCCGGGCGATCTGCAACCCTGCTGGCGCGCATAAAGAAAGGGGCAGCGGGAGAGAGATCCGCCACCCCTTAAGTCTGTCTACGCCAAGAGGGAAAAGCCTGACGTTTCTTCTCAACGCCGCGACCCGGCTTTGGGTTCATCACAATTTCCGTGATCGTCCTCTGCCTTGCGTTGGGCAAACAAAACGCGCAAGCCTGCTGGCATCCGGCAAAGAACAAGGACTCAGGCGATGAACACGCACGCGACCGACCTTAAGATGCTGCTGAAAGATCCCTCGCTTCTGGAAACCCGCGGCTATGTGGCAGGTGTCTGGATTCAGGCGGATGATGGCGCGACCTTCGATGTGGTGAACCCGGCGCGGGGCGACGTGATCGCCAAGGTGGCCGATCTGGGCGTTGCCGAAACCCGCCGCGCCATCGCCGCTGCGGATGACGCGATGAAGGGCTGGGCCGCGCGCACCGCCAAGGAACGCGCGCAGATCATGCGCAAATGGTTCGATCTGATGATGGAAAATCAGGACGATCTGGCCCGCATCCTGACCGCCGAGATGGGCAAGCCGCTGGCCGAAGCCAAGGGCGAAATCGCCTATGGCGCCAGCTTCATCGAATGGTTCGGCGAAGAGGCCAAGCGCATCTATGGCGAAACCATCCCCGGCCATCAGCCCGACAAGCGCCTGACGGTGCTGAAACAGCCCATTGGCGTCGTAGGCTCTATCACGCCGTGGAACTTCCCCAATGCGATGATCACCCGCAAATGCGCGCCGGCGCTGGCGGCGGGCTGCGGCTTCGTGGGGCGTCCCGCCTCGGAAACGCCGCTGTCGGCGCTGGCCATGGCGGTTCTGGCCGACCGCGCGGGAGTGCCCAAGGGGCTGTTCAGCATCGTGCCCTCCTCGAAAGCGTCCGAGATCGGCAAGGAGTTCTGCGAAAACCCGGTGGTGCGCAAGCTGACCTTTACCGGATCCACCAATGTCGGGCGCATCCTGCTGCGTCAGGCCGCCGATCAGGTGATGAAATGCAGCATGGAACTGGGCGGCAACGCGCCCTTCATCGTCTTTGACGATGCCGATCTGGATGCCGCCGTGGATGGGGCGATGGCGTCGAAATTCCGCAACAATGGCCAGACCTGCGTCTGCGCCAACCGCATCTATGTGCAGGCGGGCGTCTATGATGCCTTTGCCAAGAAGCTGGCGGCGGCAGTGGACAAATTGAAGGTCGGCGACGGCATGACCGAAGGCACGACCACCGGCCCGCTGATCAGCGAAAAAGCCGTGGAAAAGGTGCAGGACCACATTCAGGACGTGCTGGATGGCGGCGGCTCGGTCCTGACCGGCGGCAAGCCGATGGAGGGGCTGTTCTTTGAACCCACCATCGTCACCGGCGTCACCCAGGACATGAAGGTCGCAACCGAGGAAACCTTCGGCCCGCTGGCCCCGCTGTTCAAGTTCGACACCGAGGACGAGGTGGTCACCTGGGCCAATGACACGATCTTCGGGCTGGCCGCCTATTTCTATGCCCGCGATGTCGGCCGCATCACCCGCGTGCAAGAGGCGCTGGAATACGGCATCGTCGGCGTGAATACCGGCATCATCTCGACCGAGGTCGCGCCCTTCGGCGGCATCAAGCAATCCGGCCTTGGCCGCGAAGGTTCGCGCCACGGGATCGAGGATTACCTTGAAATGAAATATGTCTGCCTGTCGATCTAAGGCAGCGGGCAAAAAAAAACCCCGAAGCGGCGCTTCGGGGTTTTCGCATTCTCAGCGGCGGTTGTCGTCGTCTTCGTCGTCGTCATCCGCTTCGGGCAGGTTGAAGAAGCTGTCGGCGTCGTATTCCTTTTTCGGCGCCTCATCTTCTTCGTCCTTGGTCAGGCTGAAATTCTCAAGCCCGGCAATCGAGGACGGCATCCGCGGCTCATCCGACATCGAGAGCGAGGTCTCGGTGGACAGCAGCTTGCGGCGTTCGTCATCGGTCATCGACCCGCCTTCGGCGGCCTTGCGCTTGGCGGCCTTCTGCACGGCGGCGTCCAGTTCGGACTGACGGCACAGCCCCAGCGCAACCGGGTCGATCGGCAGGATGTTCTGGATGTTCCAATGCGTGCGCTCGCGGATCGAGGCGATGGTCGGCTTGGTCGTGCCGACCAGTTTCGCGATCTGCGCATCGGCCAGTTCCGGGTGGAACTTCACCAGCCACAGGATGGCGGCGGGGCGGTCCTGACGCTTGGACAGCGGCGTGTAACGCGGGCCACGGCGCTTTTCCTCGCCTTCGGCGGCGGGGTTGTGCTTCAGACGCAGCTTGTAGCGCGGATCCTTCTGACCCTTCTCGATCTCGGTCTGGTCCAGCTGGTTCGAGCCGACCGGGTCAAAGCCCTTGACGCCGGCTGCCACGTCGCCATCGGCAATGCCCTGCACTTCCAGTTCGTGCATACCGCAGAAATCACCGATCTGCTTGAAGCTCAGCGTCGTGTTATCGACCAGCCAGACGGCGGTGGCGCGGGCCATCAGCGGCTTGTTCATGACCTTCTCCTTAACAATATCTTCTTCGGCCGGGAAAACGGCTTTTGGCGGGCGCCATTCCATTTTCAGGGGGGATTGACCGCCTGTATAGGCGCTTGCGCGATGCAGATAAAGCCTGAATCTCGTGGCGCGGGGCGGACGGCCCGGCTAGGGTCCGGGCCATGCGATTCCTGTCTGCCCTTCTGGCGCTTGCCCTGCCCGCCTTTGCCCAGCCCGTCTTTGTCCAGCCCGTCTTGGCGCAGGATGTCGCCGGGCGCTTTGACTATTACCTGCTGTCGCTCAGCTGGTCGCCCAGTTGGTGCGATGCGCAGGGCCGCGCGCAGCGGTCCGAGCAATGCGAGCCCGCCCGCAAGCTGGGCTTCACCGTCCACGGGCTGTGGCCACAATACGAAAACGGCTGGCCCGAGGATTGCACCACCCGCGCGCGCGACCCCTCGCGCCGCGAAAGCCGCGACATGGCCGATATCATGGGCACATCCGGGCTGGCATGGTATCAGTGGAAAAAGCACGGGCGCTGTTCGGGCCTGTCAGCGCAGGATTATTTCGCCCTGACGCGGCAGGCGACGCAGGCTGTGGCTATTCCGGAAATCCTGACCCGCGTGGGCCGCGACGTGACGCTGCCCGCCAAGGTCATCGAGGATGCCTTTCTTGAGGCCAATCCCGACATGACACGCGATGGCATCACCGTCACCTGCCGCGACCGCGCCCTGCAAGAGGTCCGCATCTGCCTGACCCGCGATCTGCAGCCGCGTGCCTGCGCGCCCGATGCCGCCCGCGATTGCCGTGGCACGATGCTGCTGCCCGCGCCGGAATAACCCGCCCGGAGCGACATCCGGCGAAACCCTGCCACACACAGCGCCACACACGGCCATGTCATGTTGATCCGTCACGCGGCCCGGCTATCCTGCCCGCGAACCGCGACCCAACAGCACCCGAGGCAGCATGTCACAGACCCAAAGCGCCCTTCCGACCTATGCCATGGCCTTCCTTGCCTCGATCAGCCTGTTTGGCATGGTCGATGCGAACCACGGCGCCAGTGGCATCGCAGCCGCCGTGACGCAGGCCTATCTGCTGCCGGTGCTTGGCATTGCCGCCGCGATGTTTCTGGCGCTGACCGTCATGCTGCTGGCCCGCGCGCATCTGCGCCCGCAAAGCTGGACCTCGGAGGCAGCCGAGCGCCGGCTGCGCGACATCGGCCTTGCCGCCATCTGTTACTTCGGGCTGCTGGCGCTGCTGGGCTATGTCTGCGGCCTGATCGCGCCGGACTGGTTCGGCGGTGTCGCCAGCACGCTGACGCGATTCTGGCCGTGGCTGCTGGCCCTGCCCTGTCTGGCGCTTGGCGCGCAAGCCAGCCGCAACAAGCCCGGCTGGCTGACCGCCGGGGCGGTTTTCGTGACCATGGGGTTTTTCGCCGCCTGACCCACCAAGCGGCGGCATCTGCGCATCAAGCGTCTGAATTGTAAAAACAAAAACAGCCGAGCCGCACCACATCCCACCTACCCATTTGGACAGCTTCATATCGGCGGGTATTTGGCGCTAAAACACACCTGTAGCGAGTAACCGGGCAGGCAATGTGTCGCAGGCCCATGTTTTTCAAGATATGTTTTCAACGAGTACGCTGTTTTTTGATTACGTGGTAGGATGGTTATGAAAGACGATCTGGTGAAGCGTCTGGCCCGTGCAATGGCCGGACTTGACGGCAAGAATGCCGAATTCGAAGCAAGCGCCGCAAATCCTCAGCAAGACCTGCGCGACCAGACATTCTCGCGCTATATGTTCCGCGCGGAAGAAGTCATGCGCCGGTCGGGTCTTGTGCATGACCTGCATGAATTGCGGTTGCGTTCGGACGCGGCGGTTGCGGCCTGAACACCAGTGACATCGCATGCCCGCGCGTCATCGACGCGCGGGCATTCGCATTGCGGATCAGGGGTCAGTAACGCAGGTCCGATCCCAGACGGCGGCGGATGTCGTCCTTGTCCTCTTGGACCATACCGGGGATCAGGAACAGGTCGATGATGTTCCAGATGCCGACCAGCGCGACCAGCGGCCAGCCGATCAGGATGGGCGCGGTCAGCCAGCCCACACCCCACATCGCCAGCATCACGAAGCCGCTGATCCAGCGGCCCAGATACATCCGGTGCAGGCCGAACCCCCAAAGAAAGATCGCCAGCAGATAGGCGACCAGCGGCGATTTCGCGTCGTTGGCGACCCGTTGCTCGATCAGAAGTTCTCTTTGGTTGTCCATGGCCCCTTGCCCTTGTTTCACGTCCTTGAAGATAGGAACTTCCCGCGCCCGCACAAGATCGGCAGGCCGCCCGCTATTTGGTGCGGTGTGGTGTGGGACCCTACCAATTCACGCCGCCATGCGCTAAGTCAGCGCCAAAGCTTTCGGGAATGCGCGCATGAAATTCACCCTCTCCTGGCTCAAGGAGCATCTGGACACCCAAGCCTCGCTGGATCAGATCACCGAGGCGCTGACCGATCTTGGCCTTGAGGTCGAGGGCGTGACCGACCCGGCGGGCAAGCTGAAAGCCTTTCGCCTTGCCAAGGTGCTGGAGGCGACGCAGCATCCCGATGCCGACCGGCTGCGCGTCTGCCGCGTGCTGACCGATCAGGGCGAAACCCAGATCGTCTGCGGCGCGCCCAATGCCCGCGCGGGCATCACCGTGGTGCTGGCCAAGCCCGGCGATTACGTTCCCGGCCTTGATGTGACGCTGGGCGTCGGCAAGATCCGCGGCGTCGAAAGCTTTGGCATGATGGCCTCGGAACGGGAACTGGAGCTGTCGGACGAACATAACGGCATCATCGAACTACCCTCGGGCGAGGTCGGCGATCTGTTCGTGGACTGGCTGGCCGCGAACCGCCCCGAGGCGGTCGATCCGGTCATCGAGATCAAGATCACCCCCAACCGCCCCGACGCCCTTGGCGTGCGCGGCGTGGCGCGCGATCTGGCCGCGCGCGGCCTTGGCACGCTGAAAGCGGAAAAGACCGCGACCGTGCCCGGCAGCTTCTCCAGCCCCATCAAGGTGGTGATCGCCCCAGAGGTTGCGCAGGACGTGCCGTTCTTCTCGGGCCGGGTCATTCGCGGCGTGACGAACGGCCCTTCGCCCGCATGGCTGCAACAGCGGCTAACGGCGATCGGTCTGCGGCCGATCAACACGCTGGTCGACATCACCAATTTCTTCACCTTCGACCTGAACCGCCCGCTGCACGTCTTTGACGCGGCCAAGGTCAAGGGCGATCTGGTGGTGCGGCCTGCCGCTGCGGGCGAAAGCCTGCTGGCGCTGGACGGCAAGACCTATGCCTTCGCCCCCGGCATGATGGTGATTTCGGACGATAACGGCCCCGAAAGCATCGCCGGGATCATGGGCGGCGAGGCTTCGGGCTGCGACGAGGCGACGGTGGACGTGTTTCTGGAAAGCGCGTTCTGGAACCCCATCGCCATCGCCACGACCGGCCGCGCGCTGAAGATCAATTCCGATGCGCGTTACCGCTTTGAACGCGGTGTCGATCCGACCTTCACCCAAGCAGGGCTGGAACTGGCCACGCAGATGATCCTTGATCTGTGCGGCGGCGAGGCCTCCGAGGTGGTGACCGCCGGGGCCGTGCCCGACACCACCCGCAGCTATGCGCTGCAGCCCGCGCGGATCTCCAGCCTTGTCGGCATGGACATTCCCGAAGCGGACCAACGCGCGACGCTGGAGGCCCTTGGCTTCCGGTTGCAGGGCGATCAGGCCTTCGTGCCGCCGTGGCGGCCCGATGTGCAGGGCAGCGCCGATCTGGTCGAGGAAGTGGCGCGCATCGCCTCGCTCAGCCAGTTGCAGGGCCAGCCGCTGCCGCGTCCGCAGCCGGGCATCCCCGCCCCGGTCCTGACGCCGCTGCAACGCCGCGAAAGCGCGGCACGGCGGCTGGCGGCCTCGCTGGGATATAATGAATGCGTCACCTACAGCTTCATCGACGCGGCCTCGGCCACGCTGTTCGGCGGCGGACAAGAGGCGCTGCGCATCGAAAATCCGATCAGCAGCGAAATGACGCATATGCGCCCCGACCTGCTGCCCGGCCTGCTGGCGGCGGCGGCGCGCAATCAGGCGCGCGGCTTTGCCGATATGCAACTGTTTGAATGTGGCCCCGTTTTCAGCGGCGGTGAGCCGGGCGAACAGGATCTGCATCTGACCGGCATCCTTGTCGGCCAGACCGCGCCGCGCGACCCCTTCGCGTCGCGCCGCAAGGTGGACATTTACGACGCCAAGGCCGATGCCGAGGCGATCCTTGCCCAGATCGGCGCGCCCGCCAAGGCGCAGATCAACCGCAAGCTGGACGCATGGTGGCATCCGGGCCGCGCAGGCAATATCGCGCTGGGTCCGAACGCGCTGGCCAGTTTCGGCGAGGTGCATCCCAAGGTGCTGCGCCATTACGGCATCAAGGGCACGGTCGTGGCCTTTACCGTGCGCATCGCCGCCGTGCCGCTGCCGAAAACCCGCACGCCCTCGCGTCCCGCGCTGGCGCTGTCCGACTTGCAGGCAGTGGAACGCGACTTCGCCTTCGTGGTGGATGCCGGGACCGAGGCGCTGACGCTGGTCAATGCCGCCGCCGGGGCCGACAAGGCGCTGATCGAGCGTGTGACCGTCTTCGACCAGTTCACCGGGCTTGAAGGCGGCAGGAAATCCATCGCCATCACCGCCCGGCTGCAACCCAAGGACAAGACCCTGACCGATGCCGATATCGAGGCGGTCAGCGCCAAGATCGTCGAAAAGGTCGCCAAGGCCACGGGCGGCACGCTGCGCAGCTAAGCAAAAGGCCGGGCCGAAACGCCCGGCCTTTTTCATCGCCAGCCGCGACGCGGGCGCGTGGCGATCCCCAGCGGCATCACCACCGGACGCGGCCCGCAGGCAATCGCCAGACCGCGCGGCACCAGCGCCACAAGCGCCGGATCATCGCAGATCAGCCCGCCGGTATAGGCCCCGAAGGCCGGCAGGATCAGATGCTCCGCCCCCAGCAGAAATGCCCGCCGCCGCTCTCCGGCCAGCCGCACGGCGGGGTGATAATGCCCCGAGATGTCCGGCCCCTGCCCCGCCTCGTGCCGCAGGGCGACCGGGCCCAGATGCAGGCTGTCCAGCGCCCGCCCCGGCATCCCCAAGGGCGCGCCGGGATCATGGTTGCCGCCGATCCAGACCCAATCGCAGTGCCGCGCCAGCGCCACCAGACGCGCCGCCACCATGCCGTCCAGCGCCTGCACGGCGGCCAGATCGTCAAAGCCGTCGCCCAGACTGATGATGGTCGTCGGATGCAGCTCCGCGATCTCGGCCTCCAGCCGGTCCAGCGTCGCCTGCCCCTCATAGGGCGGCAGCAGCGACCCGCCCCGCCGGGCCATCCGCTCGGACTTGCCGAAATGCAGATCGGCCACGATCAGCCAGCGGCCTTCCGGCCACCACAACGCCCCCGAGCCGCGCGCCTCAAGCCGCAATCCATGGAAATCGAAGCCATAGCTCATGCCTCAAGCCCCGCCTCGCGCATCAGCGCATCGGCTTCGATCTGGGCCAGCCGCTCACGGCCCTCGCCACGGATCGGCACCCGGCCCACCTCCAGCAGCAGCGGCGCGGCCAAGGGCGACACACGCTCCAGCACCCGATGTTCGCGCTGGGGCGAGCGTGCCAGCATCTCCTCGATCCGGCCGAAATCGACCAGCCCGCGCGCGGCCTCATCGGCGGTGACGCGCATCATCAAATGGTCGGGGTCGTATTTGCGCAGGGTGTCATACAGGATGTCGCTGGAAAACGTCGCCTGCCTGCCCGATTTGCGCGCGCCGGGCATATTGCGCTGGATCAGCCCCGCCACCACGGCGACATTGCGAAAGGTGCGCTTCATCACGGCGTTTTCCCCCAGCCAGTCACCCAGACCCGCCCGCAGCCGCGCCGCGTCCAGCAGAGGCGCGGGATCCAGCACCGGATCCAGCGACCAGATCAGCAAGGCATAATCGGTGGACAGAAAGCCCAGAGGGCCCAGCCCCTCCTCTTCCATCTCGCGCGTCAGCAAAAGGCCAAGCGTCTGCAAGGCGTTCCGGCCGGCAAAGCCATACAGCGCGAAATGCCATTGCCCGGCATGGGGAAAGGTTTCCGATAGCAGCAACCCCGGTTCCGGCAGACGGCTGACGCGGGCCTGCAGCTCCAGCCAATCGCGGGTGTCCTTGGGCAGCGCCGCATGCTGCGCCGGATCGCCGATCATTGCCTGCACGCGATGGGCAAGCTGCGTCGTCATGGCCAGCTTGATCCCGGAAAACACCGCAATCTTGGGCGTCTGCGCGGGATCGGGCGTGACCTCGATCACCATGTCGCGCAAGCCGTCCATCCGCACGACGCGCCCGCCAATCAGGAAGCTGTCGCCCGGCGTCAGACTGGCAGCAAACGCCTCCTCGACCTCGCCCAGGGGCGCGCCGCCCCGGCCGCGCAGCCGCACCTTCAGCATCTCGGCCTCGACGATGGTGCCGACATTCATGCGCAACAGCCTCGCCGCGCGCGGGTCGCGCAGCAGCCACAGCCCGTCCCGCCGCATCAGCCGCTGCCAGCGGTCATAGGCCCGCAGCGCATAGCCGCCGGTCGCCGCGAAATCCAGACAGGCATCGAAATCCGCACGGCTCAGCCCGCGATAGGGGCCTGCCGTCACCACCTCGGCATAAAGCGCATCGGCATCAAAGGGCGCGGCGCAGGCCGTCAGCAGGATATGCTGGCACAGCACGTCCAACGGCCCCGGCCCGCGCGGATCGCCGTCCAGATCGCGGGCACGGACCGCCTGCAAGGCCGCCACGCATTCGATCTGCTCAAAGCGGTTCGCGGGCACGATCCGCGCGACCGAGGGCGCGTTATAGCGATGGTTCGCCCGCCCGATGCGCTGGACCAGCCGCTTGACGTTCTTCGGCGCACCGACCTGAATGACCAGATCGACCGCGCCCCAGTCGATGCCCAGATCCAGACTGCCGGTGGCGACCACGGCGCGCAATTCGCCCGCCGCCATCGCCGCCTCGACCCGCATGCGGCTCTCGCGCGCCAAGCTCCCATGATGCAGGCCGATGGGCAGGTTCTCGTCATTCGCCGCCCACAGCGCCTGAAAGAACAGCTCGGCCTGCGCGCGTGTGTTGATGAAGATGATCGTGGTGCGGGCGGCCTTCACGGCAGCCAGCACCTCGGGAATGGCATAATGCCCGCCCGCTCCGGCCCAAGGCGCGGGCTTTGCGGTCTGCAACATGGCGATGTCGGGATCGGGGCCGGGATCGGCCTCGACGATCTCGACCGCGGCGGCCCCCGCCATGAAGCCGGCCAGCGCCTGCGGATCCTCGACCGTGGCCGACAGACCCGTCACCTGCAGCCCCGCAGACAGCGCACGCAACCGCGCCAGCCCCAGCATCAGCTGATCGCCGCGCTTGCTTTCGGCCAGCGCATGCAACTCATCCAGCACCACGCGGCGCAGACCGCCGAAAATCGCGGGCGCCTCGGGATAGCTCAGCATCAAGGCCAGACTTTCCGGCGTCGTCAGCAAGATATCGGGCGGATCGACCCGCTGCCGCCGCCGCTGCGCGGATCCCGTATCGCCCGTCCTGTCCTCGATGCGCAGATTCAGCCCCAGCCCCGCCACGGGCCGCGCCAGATTGCGGGCAATATCCGCCGTCAGCGCCTTCAGCGGCGAGACATACAGCGTATGCAGACCGCGCTTGCCGGTTTCCTTGTTTTCCAAATACCCATCGGCACCGGCAAATTGCGAAAGCTCGACCAGCGAAGGCAAAAAACCCGCCAGTGTCTTGCCGCCCCCGGTCGGCGCGATCAGCAGGCTGTCGCCCGGTGCGTCCAGCAGCGCCAGCTGATGCGGATGCGGCTGCCAGCCCTGCTCTGCGAACCAGTCCTGAAACGCCTTGGGCAATCTCACAGCATCGCCTCAAGCGTTTCCAGCCGGTCGGCCTCGGCCGCGGGCTTGTCCCAACGGATGCGGCTGATCCGGGGAAACCTCATCGCCACCCCCGATTTGTGGCGCGAGGATCGGTTCAGCCCCTCGAACGCCACCTCGACCACCAGCTTCGGAGCCAAGGCCCGCACCGGGCCATAGCGGTCCACCGTATTGGCGCGCACGAACTTGTCCAGCTCGCGCAGCTCGGCATCGGTAAAGCCGAAATAGGCCTTGCCGACCGGCACCAGCTCATCCCCCGCCCACAGGCCGAAGGTGAAATCCGAATGAAACCCCGAACGTTTGCCATGGCCGCGCTGCGCATAGATCAGCACGGCATCCACCACCATCGGATCGCGCTTCCACTTGAACCACGGCCCGCGCGGTCGGCCCGCGACATAGGCGCTGTCGCGGCGCTTGATCATCACCCCCTCGATCACCGCAGCCGGAGGATCCGCACGCAGCGCCGCCAGATCGTCCCAGACCGCGAAATCCAGCACCGGCGACACGTCGATGCGCGCGCCGAATACCACCGCCTCAAGGACCGCCCGACGTTCGGCCAAGGGCAGCGCGCGCAGGTCGCGCCCCTCCCAGACCAGCAGATCGTAAAGCCGCAGCCCCGCCGGATGGCTGTCCAGCAGGCCCTTGCCGACGGTCTTGCGGTTCAGCCGCTTTTGCAGATCGCCAAAGGGCGCGACCTGCCCGCCGCGCCGCACGATCAATTCGCCATCCGCCGCGCCCTCGAAGGCCATGGCCTCGGTCACGTCGGGAAAGGCATGGGAAATATCCTCGCCCGTGCGGGAATACAGCCGCTTCACGCCGCCTTCGCTGACGGCCTGCACGCGGATGCCGTCCCATTTCCACTCGGCAAGGTAATCGGCGGGATTCAGCGCCTGCAATTCATCCAGATCGGTCGGCGTCGACAGCATCACCGGGCGGAACGGCGCCAAAGCCGCGCTTTCGGGACGCGCGCCGCCGCCGATCCAGTCGAACAAGGGCGCATAGGGCGGGACCAGCCCGTGCCAGATCTCTTCCAGATCGGCGACGGCGGGCTGGCCCATCCCGGCCAGCGCCATGCGGGCCATCCGCGCCGACAGACCCACGCGCAGATTGCCCGTCGCCAGCTTCAGGAAGGCCAGCCGCTCGGACGGGCCCAGCCGGTCCAGCATCGCGGCAATCGCGGCGGGCAGCGCGGCCTTGCCGGTGCCCTGCAGCAATTCCACCGCCTGCGACAGGGGCGGATCGTCCTGCGCCCCGTCCGGCCAGATCAGCGCGATGGTTTCGGCCAGATCGCCGACGAAATCATAGCTCAGCGCCAGCAACTGATCATCGATCCGCTCGGCCGCCAGCCCGCGCAGCAACGAGGGCGTGACGCGGCGCAGTTCCAGATCGCCGGTCAGGGCGGCCAGTGCCCAGCCCCGGTCCGGGTCGGGCGTGCGCTCCAGGTAATGCTGCAGGATCTGCAACTTGGCATTGCGCGCCGCGGTAAAGGCCAGACGCTCCAGCAGAAAGGCAAAGGCTTTCATTCCTCGGCCTCGTCTTCATAGCCGACCAGCCGCAGCGGCCGCGCGGCCATGCCCTGCAACTCGCACCAGCGGATCACGCCGTCTTCGGTGCCATGCGTGACCCAGACCTCGGACGGGGACAGTTCGGCCAGCGTGCCGGTCAGCATCGGCCAGTCCACATGGTCGCTGACGATCAGCGGCAGTTCGACGCCCCGCTGCCGCGCCCGCGCCCGGACGGCCATCCACCCCGAGGCAAAGCCCACCACCGGATCGCGGAACCGCTGCACCCACAGGCTGGCGAATGCCGAGGGCGGCGCGATGACAAGCTGCGCGGGAACCTCATCCGCCGTTGCCGGGATCAGCGGGCCAAGATCCACCCCCTGCGCGACATAGTAATCGCACAGCGTCTTCAGCGCGCCGTGAATGGCAATCGGCGCGTCATAGCCCGCCTGCCGCATCAGGCTGATGACATGCTGGGCCTTGCCAAGCGCATAGGCGCCGATCAGATGCGGACGGTCGGGAAATTCGGCCATGCTGGCCATCAGCTTTGCCGCCTGCGTCGCCGGATCGGGAAAGCGAAAGACCGGCAGACCGAAGGTGGCCTCGGTCACGAAGACATCGCAGGGGATCGGCTGGAACGGCAGGCAGGTCGGGTTGGCCGCGCGGGTATAATCCCCCGACACCACGATCCGGCAATCGCCCGATGTCACCGCGATCTGGGCCGAGCCCAGCACATGCCCCGCCGGGTGAAAGCTGACCGTAACGCCGCCGATGCGCATTGTGCCCTGCGCCGCCTGTTCGGCCCCGGCATGATCCGCGCCCATGCGCAGGCGCATGATGTCCAGCGTCTGCTGCGTGGCCATGACCGCGCCATGGCCGAACCGGGCATGGTCGGAATGGCCATGCGTGATCAGCGCACGATCGACCGGGCGCACCGGATCGATGTGGAAACCACCTTCGGGGCAATACAGGCCCGCATCGGTCGGGAACAGGATCTGATCGGCGCGCATGGACCCAAGATGTAGAACATTTCGTGAAAATCAACCGGGCGACAGCGGCCGGCCCTGAAATATCGTCTCCATCGAGAAAACGCCGGTCACGCGTTCCAGATCCATCCCGTCGATCAGCCGCTTGTACAGCGCGTCATAGCCCGACATGCCGGTGGTCACGGCCTTGGCCATGTAATCCCATTCGCCGCCGATGCGGTGGAACTCGGTGATCTGCGGCAGGGATTCCACGCGGGCGCGGAACCGGCGCGCCCATGCGTCGTCATGGTGGCGGGTGCGGATCATGATGATGACCGTCAGCCCCAGCCCCAGCGCCTCAGGGTCGATGACGGCGCGGCTGCCGCGCAGCACGCCCGCCTCGGACAGCCTGTTCAGCCGCCGCCAGCAGGCGTTCTGCGACAGACCCACACGCTCGGCCAGATCGCGCTGCGACAGGCTGCCATCGCGTTGCAGATGGGACAGGATCTGGTGGTCGATCTGGTCCAGCTCCAAGGGTTTGTCGTTCATATGACCACAATATCCGCGACATTCGCCAAATTTAGGTAAGATTTACCCGGATATTGCGGGTCAGAATGTGTCGAAACAAGGAATATCGCATGTTCGACAGCTATCTTTCCCGCCTTTCGCCGGAAATCCACGATCAAATGATCGGCAAAGACGCCGTGATCGACGGTCAGTTCGGGCCGCGCCGGATGATCTATGCGGATTACATCGCCTCGGGCCGGGCGCTGCGCCCGCTGGAGGAATGGGTGATGGAAAACGTGCTGCCGTGGTATGCCAACAGCCATACCGAGGCCAGCCATTGCGGCGCCACCATGACGCGGATGCGCCGCGCCGCGCGGGCGGCCATCGCGCAATGCACCGGCGCGGGGGCGGATCATGCGGTGGTCTTTACCGGCAGCGGGGCGACGGCGGGGATCAACCGGCTGGTGCATCTTTTCGGCGCGGCTCCGGGGACGACGGTGCTGATCGGGCCATATGAACACCATTCGAACATCCTGCCATGGCGCGAAAGCGGTGCGGATGTGATCGCGATCCCCGAGGCTGCGACCGGCGGGCCGGACCTTGCCGCGCTGAGCGACGCCCTGGCTGCGGCACCGGGGCCGGTCATCGCCAGCTTGTCTGCGGCATCCAATGTCACGGGCATCCTTGCCGACGTGGCGGGGCTGACCGCGCGGCTTAAGGCGGCGGGGGCCAAGGTCGTCTGGGATTACGCGGGCGGCGCGCCCTATCTGCCCATCGACATGGGGCTGGGCATGGATGCGGTCGTCCTGTCGCCGCACAAGTTCATCGGCGGGCCGGGGGCCTCGGGGGTGATGATCCTGCGCCGCGATGCGGTGATGGCACAGCGTCCCAGCCAGCCGGGCGGTGGCACGGTGCGCTTTGTTTCCCCGCACGGGCAGGATTATGCGGCCACGGTCGAAGCGCGCGAGGAAAGCGGCACCCCCAATGTCGTGGGCGACATCCGCGCCGCGCTGGTGATGCTGACGAAGCGTGCCTTTGCGGACCAGATCGCCGTCCGCAATGCCGATTGGCTGCGGCTGGGGATGGCGCACCTGCGCGCGCAACCGGGCCTGCAATTGCTGGGCAATCTGGATGCCCCGCGCCTGCCGTTCTTCAGCTTTCGCATCCGCGACGGGCGCGGAGGTTTCATCCATCAGCAACTGGCCACGCGGATGCTGTCGGATCTGCATGGCGTGCAGGCGCGTGGCGGCTGCGCCTGTGCCGGGCCCTATGTGCATCATCTGCTTGGGCTGAGTGACGCGGAATCGGACCGGCTGCGCGCCGCGATCCTTGCCGGTGAAGAAATCGAAAAGCCCGGCTTCGTGCGGCTGAACCTGTGCTGGGCCGCGCCGCAGGCCGAGATCCGGACGATCCTTGAGGCCGTCTGCGATCTGGCACGGCGCGCACCGGATTATCTGCCGCATTACCGCTGCGATCCGGCGACGGCGATTTTCAGCCCCCGGGCCGCGTGATGCAGCGGGCGGCGTAATCGCGCACCAGCGCCACGCGGCGGGGGCGAAAGCTTTCCGCGCCCGGCCGCAGGCTCTGGATGCGGGTGACGTGAAAGATGCGGTAATCCTGCCGCAACCGGCAATGCGCCAGCAGCATCACGTGGTCGTCGCCATAGGACAGGCCCAAGGGCCAGATCTCGCGCGTGGTGGCGCGGTCGTTCAGGTCCAGATAGTCGATGATAACGCTGCGTTCGTCCCACAGCGCCTCGCGCAGGATGGCCATGTCGATCTGCAAGCTGCGCTGGGGCACCTGCGGGCGGAACAGCCGCATCGTCGCGTGCAGCGCGTGCCGGCCCTGACTTTCGGGCAAGGTGGCGACGATCCGGGCCAAGGCATCCTCGCCCGCGCGGGTCAGTGCCCCATCGCCCAACGAACGCAGCGCCGAAACCGCCAGCAGCAGCGCCTCGATTTCCAGCCGCGAGAAACTTTGCGGCGGCAGGGCCGGGTCTTCGGTCAGGGTATATCCCAGCCCCGCTTCGCCATCGATCAGCGCCCCTCCCGCGCGCAGGGTGGCGATGTCGCGGTAAAGCTGGCGGGGCGAGACGCCGGTTTCCTCGGCCAGCCGCGCCGCCGTCACCGGGCCGGGCAGGCGGCGCAGCGTGTCCATCAGCCGCATCAGCCGGTCAGATCGCGCCATGCTGTCACCTTCTGTCAGCAGCTTCGGTGCAAGGTCCGGGTCACAAGCAAGGAGACCCGAACATGCTGACCCTTTATCATTCCCCGAAAAGCCGCTCGTCCAGCCTGATCGCGCTGCTTGACGAACTGGGCGCCACCGATCAGGTGCGGATCGAGCGGGTGGACATCATCCGTCAGGACGGCTCGGGCCGGATCGACCCGCGCAATCCCCATCCCGAGGGCAAGGTGCCCTATCTGGTCGATGGCGATGACTGGGTGCGCGAACGCGGCGCGATCATCCTGTATCTGACCGACCGTTTCCCCGAGGCCGGGCTTGGCCCCCTGCCTGGCGATCCCCGGCGCGGGCAATATCTCAGCTGGCTGTCATGGTATCAGGGCGTGCTCGAGCCGGTGGCGCTGCTGAATTATTGCAAGATCGAACATCCGGCGCTGCTGGACACGTTCCGCGATTACGACACCGCGATCCAGCGGCTGGACGAGGTGCTGACCAAGCAGGACTATCTGCTGGGCGACGCCTATTCGGCGGCGGATCTGCTGGTCGCCTCGCCCTTCATGTTCTTTCAGGACGGCATGCCGCGCACGCCCGCCGTGGACGCATGGGTCAGCCGGGTTCAGGACCGCCCGTCGATGCGCGCCGCTGCCGCGTCCGACGACTGAGGCACAGCGGCGGGGATCCGGGCCAGTTGCACCATCAGGATCCCTGCCGCCACGATCACCGCGCCGATCACATCCGACGCCCCGAAGCGTTCGCCCAACAGCGCGGCCGCGATGGCCACGCCAAAGATCGGCGACAGGAAGTGAAAGGTGGCGGCCCGCACGGCGCCGACGCGGTTCACCAGCAGGAACCACAGCCATGTCGCGCCGATGCCGGGGGCCAGCACGGTATACAGGAATGACCAGACCAGCGCCCAGCTCCACTGGACGCTGCGCCCGGCTTCCATGATCGCCGCAAAGGGCAAAAGCGCCGCCGCTCCGACCGCCATTTGCAGACCCACGATCATCATCATGTTGCGGCTGCCGCCCGCACCACGCGCGGCCAGCGTGGCAAAGGTCAGCGCGACGACGCCGATCAGGCACAGGATCAGACCCGGAACGTCCAGACCGTGCTGCAACCGCACGCCCATGATGATCGAGACGCCGATGACGCCCGCGATCAGCCCGGCCACGGCAATCGGCCGCAGCTTTTCGGAATACAGCGCCCAGCCCATGAACGCGACGATCAGCGGCATCAGCGAGGCGATGATCGAGGCGGCCGAGGCCTCGACATGCTGCATGGCGATCCAGTTCAGCCCCAGATACAGCGCGTTCTGGCACAGGCCGAAGATGATGACGGTGCGCCATTCCGCGCGGCTGAGCCGAAAGCTTTGCCCCAAGGCGCGGGCCAGCAGCACGGCAATGACCGCCGACAGCGCAAAGCGGATCACCAGCGCCGTCAGGGGCGGGGCCGCCAGCACGATGATGCGCGTGGTCGTGAAGGCCGAAGACCACATCAGCGCAAAACCGAAGCCCATCAGAATGGCCCTGAAATCCATGCGCTGCCCCTTTTCACGTTTCTGTTGCCTTTGGGCTAACAGATGACCCGGCGCGCGCAAGTCCAAAGCCCTGCTCTCCGCGCCGCGCGTATCGCCAGTGTTGGACTTTGCAATAAAAAAGGGGCCGCGCAATCGCTGCGCGGCCCCGGATTCGGACGCGATCGAAAGATCAGGCGTTCACGCTGTCTTTCAGCGCTTTCGCGATGGTGACCTTGACCACCTTGTCGGCGGGTTTCGTCATCATTTCCTGCGTCTGCGGATTGCGGACCTGACGCTCGGGGCGTGCACGGCAAGCAACTTTGCCGATCCCCGGCAGCGTGACCGCGCCGCCATCGGCCACGGTTTTCGAGACAACTGCCGAAAGCGCGTCCAGCGCCGCAGCTGCGGTTTTCTTGTCGCTGCCCATTTCTTCGGCCAGCGTGGTCACCAGCTGGGTCTTGGTCATCGGTTTCGAAGCGGCCTGAGCCATGTTCTGTCTCCTCTTGTTTTCCCGTTCGGGAAATTTTCGGACGCCACCTTGGCGGCACATATGCCGCTACACATGCTTTTTGCGCGCAATTCAAGATGTTTCGATGGTTTTCCCCAGCAAATGCTGATTATTCGACCTTGATGGCGCGATCTAAAGGAACGCCGTCTCGTTGAATGAGCGCAACTTGCGCGAGTGGATGCGTTCCAGCGGTGTCGCACGCAGCTTCTCCATCGCCCGGATGCCGATCAGCAGATGGTTCGCGACCTGCGTGCGATAGAAATCCGTGGCCATGCCGGGCAGCTTCAGCTCTCCGTGCAGGGGTTTGTCCGACACGCACAGCAACGTGCCATAGGGCACACGGAAGCGGAAACCGTTGGCGGCGATGGTGGCGCTTTCCATATCCAGCGCCACGGCGCGGCTTTGCGACAGCCGCTGCACCGGGCCGGATTGGTCGCGCAACTCCCAGTTGCGGTTGTCGATGGTGGCCACCGTTCCGGTGCGCATGATGCGCTTCAGCTCATAGCCCTCAAGCTGGGTGACCTCGGCCACGGCATCCTGCAGCGCCACCTGCACCTCGGCCAAAGGCGGGATCGGCACCCAGACCGGCAGATCGTCGTCCAGCACATGATCTTCGCGCAGATAGGCATGGGCCAGAACGAAATCGCCCAGACTTTGCGAATTGCGCAGGCCCGCGCAATGGCCGACCATCAGCCACGCATGCGGACGCAGCACGGCGATATGGTCGGTCGCGGTCTTGGCGTTCGACGGGCCGACGCCGATATTGACCAGCGTGATGCCGTCGCCATCGGCACGTTTCAGGTGATAGGCGGGCATCTGCGGGGTTTTCGCGCCGGTCGCCAGCACCTCCTCGGGGCGCTCCAGCATCTGATTGCCGGGGGCGACAAAGGCGGTATAGCCCGAGGCCGGATCGGCCAGCGCGCGGCGGGCAAAGGCCTCGAATTCGTCGACATAGAACTGATAGTTCGTGAACAGCACGAAGTTCTGGAAATGCTCGGGCAGGGTCGCGGTGTAATGCGACAGCCGCGCCAGCGAATAGTCCACGCGCTGCGCGGTAAAGGGCGCCATCGGCTGGCTGCCATCGGGGTTCGGCCCGGCGGTGCCGTTCACGATGTCGTCGTTCGTGGTGTTCAGATCCGGCACATCGAACACATCGCGCAATGAAAAATTCAGGACGCCTTCCTGCGGCACGTTCAGGTCGCTTTGCGTGGCGACCGCGAAATGCACCGGCATCGGCGTGTCGCTGTCGCCGACCGCCACCGGGATATTGTGATTCTTCATCACCAGCCCGATCTGTTCAGTCAGATAGCCGCGAAACAGGTCGGGCCGGGTGATGGAACTGGCATAGGTGCCGGGGATCGCCACATGCCCGAAGGACAGGCGCGAATCGGTCTTGGAATGGCTGGGCACGATCATCCGCACTTCCGGATAGAACGCCCGATATCTTGCGCGGGGCGTCACGCCCTCCAGCGTTTCGACAAAGCGGTCCAGCAGAAAGGACGAGGCCCGCTGGTAAAGCTGGATCAGCCGTTCGACCGCGGCGGCGGGATCGTCGAAATAGGCGCGCTCGGCCGGAATGGGGGTTTCGATGGGCAGCAGCCGGTTGTCGGGGATCATGCGCGTCTCCACTTTTTGGGGACTGTGCCAGCGGGCTTGCGGACTGGCAAGGCGGCGTCGGGCTTCCTATGTCACGCACAAAGGAGTCCGCAGATGCAGTTTTCCATTCTTGATCTGGCCGTTGTCGCCGAAGGCTCGGACGCCCGGCAGGCCATCGCCAATTCCGTCGCATTGGCCAAAGCCGCCGAGGGCTGGGGCTATCACCGGTTCTGGCTGGCCGAACATCACAATATGCCGGGCATCGCCAGCGCCGCGACCTCGGTGCTGATCGAACATATCGCCAGCCAGACCAGCACGATCCGCGTCGGCGCGGGCGGCGTCATGCTGCCCAATCACGCCCCCCTGGCGATTGCCGAACAGTTCGGGACGCTTGCCACCATCCATGGCGACCGCATCGACCTTGGGCTGGGCCGCGCGCCGGGCGGGGATGGCGCGGTCATGCAGGCGCTGCGGCGCGGGATGCGCAATGACGATTTCCCGAATGACGTGGTCGAGCTTCTGCGGTTCTTCGGCCCGCATCAGCCCGGCACGCCGGTCGCGGCGCATCCGGGGCAGGACACCAATGTCCCGGTCTGGATCCTTGGATCGTCGCTTTACGGCGCCAGCCTGGCGGCGGCCCTTGGCCTGCCCTATGCCTTTGCCAGCCATTTCGCGCCCGATGCGCTGGATCAGGCGGTGCAAACCTATCGCGAGCGGTTCCAGCCCACGGAATTCGGCGAACGCCCGCGCTTCATGCTGGCCGTCAACGTCATCGCCGCCGAGACCGACGAACAGGCCCAGCGCCTGCGCACCAGCCAGCAGATCAGCTTTGCCCGGCTGCGGCTGGGCTCGCCCGGGCTGCTGCCGCCGCCGGTCGATGACATTCTGCAAGCGGTGCCGGTGCGCATCCTGCCCACGGTGGAACATGCGCTGTCGGTCAGCGCCGTCGGCGCGCCGGACACCGTCGCCAGCCAGCTGGACCGGCTGATCGCGCGCTACAAGCCCGATGAGCTGATCCTTGTCGGCAATATCTATGACCAGCAGGCGCGGCACCGCTCGTTTGAACTGGCTGCCCGCATCCTGAAGGACCGCGCATGAAGGCGCTGGTGCTTGGGCATGGCTACAGCGCCGGTTTCCTGACACCGCGCCTTGTCGCGCAGGGCTGGCAAGTCACGGGCACCACCCGCGACGCGCCAGACCGCGTGGCGGCCAGCGGGGCCACGCCGCTGCTGTGGCCGGGCCAAGGCGATCAGGTCCGCGCCCAGATCGCCAAGGCAGATGCCATTCTGGTCTGCGCCGCGCCCGCCGCGCAGGGCGACCCGGTGCTGGCCGATTTTGCTGCCGATCTGGCCCGCGCCACGCCGCGCTGGCTGGGCTATCTGTCGACCACCGGCGTCTATGGCGATCATGCCGGGGCGTGGGTGGATGAAACGACGCCGCTGACGCCCTCGACCCGGCGCGGGCGCGAACGGGTGGCGGCGGAAACCGCGTGGCAGCGGCTGGCAGCGGATCACGATCTGCCGCTGCACATCTTTCGCCTTGCCGGGATCTATGGCCCCGGGCGCGGTCCTTTTGCCAAGGTGCGCGAGGGCACGGCGCGGCGGATCGTAAAACCCGGTCAGGTGTTTTCGCGCATCCATGCCGAGGATATCGCGCAGGTGCTGCTGGCCTCGATCAACGCGCCCGATCCCGGCGCGGTCTATAACGTCTGCGACGACGACCCGGCCCCGCCCGAGGATGTGATCGCGCTGGCCGCCGAATTGCTGGGCGCCCCCCTGCCCCCGGCCGAGGATTTCGCCACCGCGCAGATGACGCCGATGGCGCGGTCGTTTTATGCCGAAAGCAAGCGGGTGCGGAACGGGCGCATCAAGGAACGGCTGGGCGTGCGGCTGATCCATCCCGATTACCGCAGCGGCCTGCGGGCGATGATGGCCGAACAACCGCTGTAAGAAAATCGTCACCTCGGGCTGTTAGCACACACGCATCGAAGCCAGCATGGTGACCCCATGCAGCGTCTGTTCGCAACCCGAGGACTGCCCGTCACCATCATGGCCGTGCTTGTCGGCCTGCTGGTCCTGACCGGTCCCAAGGCCGAAAAGCTGGGCGACCGCTTTCAGGTGGCGCTGCCGCTGCTGGCATGGGGATGTCAGGCTGTGAACGGCCACGGCGCGGAATATGCGCTGCGTTATGCCGTCATGTTCATCGGCCTGCACGCGACGAAACAGGGCCTTGGCGATGCGCCGATCAACCAGCGCCCCAATGGCGGCGATGCCGGGATGCCCTCGGGTCATACGGCGACGGCGGCCTTTGGCGCGTCTGCGCTTTTGCAGGAATGCGCCATGACCAGCACCCCGGTCCGCATCGCGGTGATCATCGCCGCAGGCTTTACCGGTGCCAGCCGCATGGATGCCGGGGCCCATACCATCTGGCAGGTGCTGTTCGGCGTGTTCTGGGGGCTGGCCTGCGACAGGGCTTTGCGCCATCATGCGCCGACCCGCCAGCGCATCCGCATCGGGTTCAAACGCCTGCGTCGCCAAAGATCGCAACTTATCAGGAAAATCGCATGTCACATCGTCTTGCCACGGCGCTTGCGCTGGTCCTGACCGCCAGCGCCAGCCCCGGTTTCGCCGAGGACGTGATCCAGGGCTATACCGGCTGGCAGACGGCGCCCAACTCGGATGTCAAGATCCCCGGCCAAAGCTTCAGCGCAGAATGGGACGGAGAATCCTTCAAGATGCCGCCCTATTGGGGCCTGCGCTGGACACGCTGGCAGGGTGACTGGGGATGGGGCGCGGAATTCACCCATGCCAAGGTCAAGGCCAGCGATGCGACATTGGCCAAGGCGGGGCTGGACCGGCTGGAATTCACCGACGGGCTGAACATCCTGACCGTGAACCTGCAACGCCGCTGGCAGCCGCAACGGGGCGTCACGCCCTATCTTGGCGCGGGCATCGGCGCGGCCATCCCGCATGTCGAGCTTGAGCGCCCCGAGGGCCGCACCTTTGAATATCAACTGACCGGACCGGCGATCCGCTGGTTTGCCGGTGTCAGCCGCGATTTCAGCGACGCATGGCTGGGCTTTGTCGAATATCAGGGCACGTTTTCCAGCAATACCGCCGACCTGACGGGCGGCGGCAAGCTTGACACCGACATCACCACCCATGCGGTGAATATCGGTCTGGGGTATCGCTTCTGATCAGCGGGCGATCGAACAGCAGCCCATCAACATTCTGGACGGCATGTCCTGCCCGTCCAGAATGACCGAGACCGCCAGCCCATAGGCCCGATCCGACATGCCGTCCGAACATTGCTGCGGCCGCATGAATGCCGTGACGCGGCCCTTGTCGTCGCCGGCGATAAAGCCGCGCGTCGGCTCGGACGGGATGCCCCGGTCCATGACCTTGCGCAGGCCCATGTCGCGGTTGGGCTGGTCGGGTTCGGAAAACACCATGCCGGATTTGCTGACCGCAAGGCTCCAGAACGGCTCGGTCCCGCTGCATTTCAGGCTTTGCGGCAATGCGGCGGGTTGCCATGCGTCGCCCTGCTTTTTCAAAAAGCGCAGTGCGACCCAGCCGGTCTGTTCGCCCAGATTGATCTTGCCCCATTTGCCGGTGGCATCGCGCACCACCAGTTCGATCCCCTTGGCGTTCGAGGGCAGCGTGGCAATGACCTTGGCCTTGCCATCCGGCGATTGGCGGACGTTCAGCGTGTCCCATGTCTCGACGATGGTGACATCGTAAAGATTGGGCAGGTATTCGCGCGGCGGCTCGGGTGCGGGTGCTGCGGGCACGGGGGCAGGTGCGGATGCGGCTTCGGCGGGTGCGGCCTCAGCGGCGGGCGCGGTGTCTGCCGCAGGCGCGGCTGCGTCCTGCGACGGTGCAGCGGGCGCGTCGGGTGCGGGGCTTTGCGTTGCGGGTGTGTCCGTTGTGCCGTCCTGCGCCATGGCAGCAAGCGGCAGGGACAGCGCAAGTCCGGTCAGAAGGGTTCGCAGCATCTGGACCTCTCAGGCACGTTTGGCGATGGCCACGCCCAGGACCTCAAGCACCTTGGCCTTGATGTCCGGGGCGGACATGCGGGCTTCGCGATACATGGCATCGGGGCTGGCATGATCAATGAAGGTATCGGGAAGCACCATCTGACGGAAGCGCAAGCCGGTGTCAAAAACCCCTTCATCGGCAAGAAGTTGCGCGACAAGCGAGCCGAAGCCCCCCACCGAGCCCTCTTCGATGGTGATCAGCGCGTCATGCGTGCGGGCAAGCCGCAGGATCAGATCGCGGTCCAGAGGCTTTGCGAAACGCGCGTCCACCACGGTCGGGCTGATGCCTGCGGCCAGCAATTCCTCGCGCGCGCGCATGACCTCGGCCAGGCGGGTGCCAAAGGACAGGATGGCCACGCCCTTGCCCTCGCAGATGGTGCGGCCCTTGCCGATCTGCAGCGGCTGGCCGCGTTCGGGCATTTCCACGCCCATCCCCTCGCCACGCGGATAGCGGAAGGCGATGGGGCCGTCGTCATAGGCGGCGGCGGTGGCGACCATGTGGCACAGCTCGGCCTCATCCGCGGCGGCCATGACCACCATGCCCGGCAGGTTCGCCATGAAGGCCACGTCGAAGGCGCCTGCATGGGTCGCGCCATCCGCCCCGACCAGCCCGGCCCGGTCGATGGCGAAGCGCACGGGCAGGCGCTGGATCGCCACGTCATGCACCACCTGATCGTAGCCGCGCTGCAAAAACGTCGAATACAGCGCGCAGAAGGGTTTCATCCCCCCCGCCGCCAGACCGGCGCTGAAGGTCACCGCATGTTGTTCGGCAATGCCCACATCGAAACAGCGGCGGGGGAAACGCTCGGCGAACAGGTTCAGGCCGGTGCCATCGGGCATGGCCGCCGTCACCGCGACGATCTTGTCATCGCGCGACGCCTGATCGGTCAGGGCGCGGGCAAAGACGCTGGTATAGCTGGGCGCATTGGATTTCGCCTTGGCCTGCGTGCCGGTCGCCACGTCGAATTTCGCGGTGGCATGGCCCTTGTCGGCGGCGCGTTCGGCGGGGGCGTAGCCCTTGCCCTTTTTCGTCACCGCATGGATCAGCACCGGGCCTGTGGCGCGGGCTTTCAGCGTGCGCAGCAGCGGCAGCAACTGTTCCAGATCATGACCATCGACCGGCCCGATATAGGAAAAGCCCAGCTCCTCGAACAGGGTGCCGCCGACGGTCATACCCTTCAGCATTTCCTTGGCGCGGCGCGCGCCTTCCTGCATGGGCGGCGGCAGGAAGCCCACCGCGCCCTTGGCCACGGATTTCAGTTCCTGAAACGGACCTTCGGCATAAAGCCGGGTCAGATAGCGCGACAGCGCCCCGGTCGGCGGCGCGATGGACATTTCATTGTCGTTCAGCACGACAAAGACGCGCTTGCCCAGATCGCCCGCATTGTTCATCGCCTCGAACGCCATGCCGGCGGTCATGGCCCCGTCGCCGATCACCGCGATCGCATCGCCCGGATCGCCGCCCAGTTCGCGCGCCATGGCAAAGCCCACCGCCGCCGAGATCGAGGTCGAGCTGTGCCCCGCCCCGAACGGATCATAGGCGCTTTCCGAGCGCTTGGTGAACCCCGACAGCCCGCCTTCGGTCCGCAGCGTGCGGATGCGGTCGCGCCGGCCGGTCAGGATCTTGTGCGGATAGCACTGATGGCCCACGTCCCAGATGATCTTGTCGCGCGGCGTGTCAAAGACCGCGTGCAGCGCCACGGTCAGTTCCACGACCCCCAGACCCGCGCCCAGATGGCCGCCGGTGACGGACACCGCGCTGATGGTTTCGGCGCGCAGTTCATCGGCAAGCTGGCACAACTCGCGGTCCGTCAGGGCCTTCATGTCCGAAGGCAGGTTCACCCGATCCAGAACGGGCGTAGCGGGGCGGTCGGTCTGGCTCATGGCTGACCCTTTCTTCAGGGAATTACGAGGCGCGCTCGACGACATAACGCGCCAACTGGCGCAGGTTTCCGGCGGCCTCGCCATAGGGATCAAGGGCGGCTTCGGCGGAACGGACCAGTTTGCGGGCCTTGTCCTCGGCACCGTCAAGGCCCAGCAGCGACACGAAGGTCGCCTTGTTGGCGTCGCTGTCCTTGTGGATGCGCTTGCCGGTGTCTTCCTCGTTGCCGGTCACGTCCAGAATGTCGTCCTGAATCTGGAAGGCCAGCCCGACCGCGCGGGCATAATCGGTCATGGCGTCGGTATCCTCGCCCGACATGATCGCCCCCGACACCGCCGAGAACACGATCAGCGCGCCGGTCTTGGCGCTTTGCAGCCGCTTGACGGCCACGATGTCCAAAGGCTCGACGGCCTCTTCGGCGGCGATATCCAGGGCCTGCCCCCAGACCATGCCGCGCGCGCCGACAGAGTCCGCGAATGCCTGTATCAGCGCCAGACGGCGGTCGGGCGCGATGGCCGCAGCCCCGGCCAGCAGGCCGAATGCCAGCGTCTGCAGCGCGTCGCCCGCCAGAATCGCCGTGGCCTCGGACCATTGCACATGCACGGTGGGCAGGCCGCGGCGCAGATCGTCGTCATCCATTGCAGGCAGATCGTCATGGACCAGCGAATAGGCGTGCAGCGCCTCGACCGCGGCCGCCACGGGCAGCGCATCGGCATCGGCGATGCCATGCAGCCGGGCCGATTCCAGCACCAGAAACGCCCGCAGCCGCTTGCCGCCGATGCAGGCGTAACGCATCGCGTCGGTCAGCTCGCCTTCGGGCAGGTGCGCCATCGCCTCATCCAGCGCGGCCTGCACCTGCGCTTTCACATCCGCCAGACGGTCCTGCATCACAGCCCCTCGACCGGGACGGTTCCGTTGGGCTGGCCATTGGCCGCAAGGGTGATCTTTTCCACGCGCTCCTCGGCGGCGCGCAGCACCTTGTCGCAATGCGCCCGCAGCTTGGCGCCGCGTTCGTAAAGCGCGATGGATTCCTCAAGCGTGGCCTCGCCATGTTCCAGCTTGCCGACCGTCGCTTCAAGTTCGCGCATCGCCTCCTCAAAGGACATGTTCTCGATCTCGCTCATGCGGCCGTCTCCTTTAGCACCTCGACATGGGCACGCGCCGAGCGTCCCAAAGCGCCAAGATCATAGCCGCCTTCAAGCACCGATACCACCGGGGCCGAACACAAGGCCGCCGCATCGCAGATCATCCGGGAAATCGCCGTAAAATCAGCCTCGTCCCAGTCAAGCGCCGCCAGCGGGTCATGGGCATGGGCATCGAATCCCGCCGAGACCAGCACCAGTTGCGGCTGCCATTCGGTCACGCGGTCGCAGATCTGGCGCCACGCCGCGCGGGCCGGTTCGCCGTCCGAGCCGGCATGCAGCGGCATGTTCATCACATTGCCATCCACGCCGCGTTCATTGGCCGCGCCGGTGCTGGGATAAAGCGGATATTGATGCGTCGAGGCAAACAGCGACCGGGTTTCGTTCCACAGGATGTCTTGCGTGCCATTGCCGTGATGCACGTCGAAATCCAGCACCGCCACGCGGTCCAGCCCGTGATGCTGCAGCGCCCGCAGCGCGCCGATGGCAATCGAGTTCAAGATGCAGAACCCCATCGCCTTGGCGCGTTCGGCGTGATGGCCGGGCGGGCGCATGGCGACAAAGGCATTGCGGTCCTGCCCCGCCAGAACGGCATCGACCGCATCGCAGACGCCGCCGACCGCATGACGCGCCGCGACCAGACTGCCGGGCGACAGATAGGTATCGGCATCCAGCATCGCCCAGCCTTCATCGGGCAGCTTGCGGCGGATCATCGACAGATAGGTTTGCGGATGGGCACGCAGGATATCGTCATCGCGGGCATCCGATGCCTCGCGCCGGTCCAGATCCAGCCCCTCCAGCGCGGACATGACCGCTTCCAGCCGGGCCGCCTGTTCAGGGTGGCTGGGCGGCGTCACATGCTGAAAACCCGAGGGATGCGTGTAAAGCAATGTCATCGGCAAAGGATTATGCGGCAGTTTCATGACGGGCAAGCGATCAGTCAGTAACTTGCCTGAAATGTCAGGATCGGCTTGGGCATTTGCCCGCAAGCTGGGCAAAACAACTTATGCGGTCAGGCGTTGGCCATCATGCCCCTTGATCGCAACCTGAATCAATGAGCCCTCGGGCATGTCGCGATCAAACGAGACCTCGGTGAAATGTTCTGTCCGGGCAAGACGCGGACCTTCGGTCAGCACCAGCCGGGTTTCGCCCAGTTGCGCGCCCAGATGCAGGGCCAGCGCGGCATCGCCCTTGGCCCGCAGACGCGCGGCGCGGTCCTTGATCTGGGGGCCCTGCACCTTGGGCATCCGCGCGGCGGGCGTGCCCTTGCGCGCGGAATACGGAAAGACATGCAGGAAGGTCAGGCCGCAATCATCGACCAGCTTCAGGCTGTTTTCAAACATCGCCTCGGTCTCGGTCGGGAAACCGGCGATGATGTCGGCACCGAAGACGATGCCCGGACGCAGACGGCGGGCATCCTCGCAAAAGCGGATGGCATCGTCGCGCAGGTGGCGGCGCTTCATCCGCTTCAGGATCATGTCATCGCCCGCCTGCAGGGACAGGTGCAGATGCGGCATCAGGCGCGGTTCGGTGGCGATGGCCAGCATCAGGTTCTCATCCGCCTCGATGCTGTCGATGCTGCTGATGCGCAGGCGCGGCAGATCCGGCACCAGCCGCAGGATGCGCATGACCAGATCGCCCAGCTTCGGCTGGCCCGGCAGATCCGCGCCCCAACTGGTCAGATCGACGCCGGTCAGCACCACCTCGTTGAAGCCACGGTCGCGCAGGCGCTTGATCTGGTCGATCACCACCCCCGCCGGGACCGAGCGCGAATTGCCCCGGCCATAGGGGATGATGCAGAAGGTGCAGCGATGGTCGCAGCCGTTCTGGACCTGCACATAGGCGCGATGGCGGCCAAAGCCGTCGATCAGATGGCCCGCGGTTTCCTTGACCGACATGATGTCATCGACCTGCACCTTTTCGGTGTCGCCGATCAGATCGGGGGCCTGCATCCGCTGCCATGTTTCGGGCAGCATCTTTTCGTGGTTGCCGACAACGCGCGTGACCTCGGCCATGGCGGCGAATGTCTCGGGCTCAGTCTGTGCGGCGCAGCCGGTGACGATGACCGGCGCGCCGGGATTTTCCCGCGCCAGCCTGCGGATTTCCTGCCGCGCCTTGCGCACGGCCTCGGCCGTCACGGCGCAGGTGTTCACGATCACCGCGCCCTGCAGCCCGGCGGATTGCGCCATTTCGCGCATCGCCTCGGTCTCATAGGCATTCAGGCGGCAGCCCAGGGTGGCGAAAACCGGCGCGTTCGTCATCCCCGCCACACTCCGTCAAAGACATGCGCCGTGGGGCCGGTCATCCAGACCCCGTCGTCGCGCCAGTCGATCTGCAAAACGCCCCCCGGCACATTGACCTTGACCCGCCGCCCGGTCAGGCCACGGCGCGCGGCGGCGACCACGGCCGCGCAACTGCACGACCCCGAGGCCAGCGTGATCCCCGTCCCGCGTTCCCAGATGCGCAGGATGATTTCGCTGTCCGAGACGATCTGCACCAGTTCGACATTGGCGCGCTGCGGGTACAGCGGGTGATGTTCGTGCAGCGATCCGAAAGCGGGCAGGTCGATGGCCGCCACATCGGGCATGAAGAAGGTCATATGCGGATTGCCCATGCCCGTCGCGACCGGATCGCCCGCGATGGGCAGGTGCAGCGTGTCGATGTCCTGCGCCAGCGGGATCTTGTCCCAGTCCAGCACCGGCGCGCCCATGTTGACGCGGGTCAGCCCCTGCCCCGCATCCTCGGCCAGAAGCACGGCGTGATCGGTGGCCAGACGCAGACTGGCCGCGCCCGACTGATCCATCAGATAGCGCGCGACGCAGCGCGTGGCATTGCCGCACGCCCCGGACACCGAGCCATCCGCGTTAAAGAACACCAGCCGCGCATCGGCGTTTTCCCCCGGCAGCACCACGGCCAGCTGATCGAAGCCGACCCCGAAATGCCGGTCCGCCATGGCCGAGACCGTCGCAGCATCAGGCAGCCCGCCGGACTGGCGGGCATCGAGGACGACGAAATCATTGCCCAGCCCATGCATCTTCATGAAGGGCAAATGCGGGCGCTTACCCGGGTTTTGCTGCTGTTCCATGACGCCCACATAATCCCGTCGCAAAGATTCTGCCAGAGGCGGCGTTTTTTGCGCTTGACCCCATCCGCCACCGCCACTAGGAAGCCCCCCGTGATGTGGGCCCATAGCTCAGTTGGTAGAGCAACTGACTTTTAATCAGTGGGTCACAGGTTCGAATCCTGTTGGGCTCACCACTTTATCCAAGCGAAAGCAAAGCGCTGCGGAAAAGCCGGAAATGCGGTTTTCCCCTGCAGGCCGTAAGATCCTGCCATGATTTGACCTGCGCAGACACGCTGGCTGGCGCTGTTCTGGTCAGCGCCGCAGCAAGGACGGCAGCGACAGGGCGAACAAGATGCCCGCCAGCAGCAGAAACACCGCAAATCCCATGGCGTGAAAGCCCGCCGCCCCGGCAAGTCCGCCAATCAGAAACGCGCCGATCAGTGACGAGAGGATCCGCAGCTTCTGGTGATGCATCGAAATGCCGGATTGCGGGAACAGCATGCCGCACAGCGCGCGGCCGAACTCTATGCCGATATCCGTCACCATGCCCGTCGCGTGGGTCGTGCGCACCCGAGCATAGGATATCTTGGTGATGGTGGCATTCTGCATCCCCATGATGAAGCACAGACAGCCCAGCGAAAGCAGCCGCCCCGCAGGCCCGCCCAGCACCCCTGCAACGGCAAAGCAGACAAGAAACGCGCCCTGCACCGCAAGGGGGATCGCATAGCGCTGTCTGCTGTGCCGCAAGCGCGCCCAGTTGATCAGAAGGCTGCTGAGCGCAGCCCCGCCCGTGAACGACGACACCGCCCATGCCGCCACGCCCGCCACGGCAAACCCGCCCGAGGCCAAGCTGTCGGCAAATTGCGACAGATACCCCGTCATATGCGAGGTATATTGCCCCAAGGCAAAGAAGCCGCCCGCATTCGCGGCCCCGGCGATGAAGGCCAGCACCTTCGCCAAGGCGAAATCCGACCCCATCGAGCGGCGGTGCCCGACCAATGCCCGCGCCGAGGCGCCGGGACGCCTGACGAATCTATGCTGAAGCATTCCAACGGGCCATCAATCATCTTTTTCCGGGCTGCGGGCAGGCAAACTGATTCGCCCGCTTCTGAACTTAAAGCATCCGCAACCGGAAACGTACGCGTGCTCTGCGTCCGGGCGACGTGCCCTTCCGGCAAGGCCATGTGGCAGATCACGACAGCTTCATGACGGTGCCGCAACGCGGCATGATCTGACGCTTGCGTCCCGCTGCGCGCTATGGGCTGATTGGCGCAGCAAGCCGGGACCGCCCATGGTCGCGGCAGACGCGTTAACCAGAGGTCCAGCATGTCGAAAATCACCCGAGTTTCCGCCGCCCTGATCGCCACGATGGCGGTGACCCCCGCCTTGGCGAATGACCCCGAAAGCTGCGCGACCGTGCGGCTGTCCGATCCCGGCTGGACCGACATCACCGCCACGAACGGCGTGGCCAATGCGGTTCTGACCGGGCTTGGCTACAAGCCCGACATCAAGACCCTGTCCGTGCCGATCGGGTATGAGGCGCTGAAGAACGGCGAAACCGACGTATTCCTTGGCAACTGGATGCCGGCGCAGCAGAAATTCCGCGATGATCTGGAAGCCTCGGGCAAGACCGAGGAGCTGGTGCAGAACCTTGAGGGTGCGAAGTTCACGCTGGCCGTGACCGATGCCGCCAAGGATCTGAACATCAAGGATTTCGCCGATCTGGACGCCCATAAGGACGCCTTCGACGGCAAGATCTACGGGATCGAGCCGGGCGCGCCTGCCAACCAGTCCATCGCCACGATGATCGCCGATGACAAGTTCGGCCTTGGCGACTGGGAGCTGGTGGAATCGGGCGAACAGGCCATGCTGGCGCAGGTCGCGCGCAATGACGCGGCGGGCAAGCCCTCGGTGTTTCTGGCATGGGCGCCGCATCCGATGAACGTGAACCTTGCCATCACCTATCTGTCGGGCGGCGATGCGGAATTCGGCCCGGATTTCGGCGGCGCGACCGTGCATACCGTGGCGCGCAAGGCTTGGGCCGAAGAATGCCCGAACGCGGCCAAGCTGTTCAAGCAGATGGTGTTCAGCGTCGATCAGGAAAACACGCTGATGGGCAATATCCTGAACGAATCGACCGATCCCGCCGATGCCGCAAAGGCATGGATCGAAGCCAACCCCGAACCCGTCGCCAAATGGCTGGACGGTGTGACGACGCTTGACGGTCAACCCGGCGCCGAAGCAGTCATGGCCTCGGTGAAATAATTGACCCGTCCGAATATCCTTATCGTCATGGCCGATCAGCTGTCGGGGGTGCTTTTCCCCGACGGCCCGGCCGAATTCCTGCACGTTCCGAACCTGCGCAAGCTGGCCGCACGCTCGACCCGCTATGCGAATGCCTATACCGGCAGCCCGCTTTGCGCGCCGGGCCGCGCCAGCTTCATGTCGGGCCAGTTGCCGCGCCGCACGCGGGTCTATGACAATGCCGCCGAATTCGTCAGCGACATTCCGACCTATGCCCATCACCTGCGCCGCGCGGGCTATCAGACCTGCCTGTCGGGCAAGATGCATTTCGTCGGCCCCGACCAGCTGCACGGCTATGAAGAGCGCCTGACCACCGATATCTATCCCGCCGATTTCGGCTGGACGCCGGATTACCGCAAACCGGGCGAACGGATCGACTGGTGGTATCACAACCTGGGCAGCGTCACCGGCGCGGGTGTGGCCGAGATCAGCAACCAGTATGAATATGATGACGAGGTCGCCTATAACGCGACGCGCAAGCTTTACGATCTGGCGCGCGGCGGGGATGACCGGCCGTGGTGCCTGACCGTCAGCTTTACCCATCCGCATGACCCCTATGTCGCGCGGCGCAAATACTGGGATCTGTATGACGGCATCCCGGAAATCGAGCCGCCCGAAACCATGTCCTATGATGACATGGATCCGCATTCCCAGCGCCTGATGGATGCCTGCGACTGGCGCGGGCTGACGGTGACACCCGATCACATCCGCCGCGCGCGTCAGGGCTATTTCGCCAATATCAGCTATATCGACGACAAGCTGGGCGAGTTGATGGACGTGCTGGAACGGACGCGGCAAGAGGCCATCGTGGTGTTTCTGTCCGATCACGGCGACATGCTGGGCGAACGTGGCCTGTGGTTCAAGATGAACTTCTTCGAGGGCTCGGCGCGGGTGCCGCTGATGATCTCGGCGCCCGGCATGGCTGCGGGGCTGGTGGAGACGCCGGTCTCGACCATCGACGTGCTGCCGACGATCTGCGATCTGGCGGGCATCTCGATGGATGAGATCATGCCATGGACCGATGGCCGCTCGCTGGCGCAGGGCGCGGCGGAACGCGGGCCGGTGGCGATGGAATATGCCGCCGAAGGCTCGATCACGCCGCTGGTCTGCCTGCGCGATGGGGACTGGAAATACATCGCCTGCCCCGCCGATCCCGAGATGCTGTTCAACCTTGCAGACGACCCGGCCGAGCGGGTGAACCGCGCCACCGACCCGGCCGCCGCCGAACCGCTGGAGCGTCTGCGCGCCATGGCGGGCGCGCGCTGGGATCTGCAGGCCTATGACGCCGAGGTGCGCGAAAGTCAGGCGCGGCGCTGGATCGTCTATGAGGCGCTGCGCAATGGTGCCTATTTCCCGTGGGACCACCAGCCTCTGATGAAGGCGTCCGAGCGCTATATGCGCAACCACATGGACCTGAACATCCTTGAGGAATCCAAGCGCTTTCCGCGCGGCGAATAGCTCAGTCGAACAGGTCCAGCGTCCGGGCCAGATCGTCCCAGCCGAGGGTGAAGACCGTGTCATTGCCCTCGGCCACCACCAGTCCGAATCGCTGATCCAGCCGGTCGGACAATTGCTTCAGCGTCGCCGCCACCCGGTCCGGCGGCTGGATCGGCACGATGGCCGCCCCTGCGGGGGCCACGTTGATGCCGTGGACCAGATGGCTGCCCTCGACCCCGACGATGGCGCGGGCCGCGCCGCAAGCCTCGATCAGTTCGGCGGCTGTGGCTTTCAACGGGTCGATGACCAGAAAGCCGCGCTGGGTCGCCAGTTTCTCGGCCAGTTCGGTTTCGTTCTGCAAGAAGCGCATATCGCCCCCCATGCCGCGCAGCAGGAACACGCCCGGCACCGGCGTCGGGTCGCGCCCGGCCAGCAGCGACTGGCGCAAATCGCGCTGCCGCCGCCATTTGTCGGCATTGTTCGACAGATCGCCGAACAGGATCAGCTCATCGAAATGCAGATCACCCAAGGCACGCTTTGGCGCGATCCCCAGCATCGCCTCGTATTCGGCGGCATGGCTGCCGGGTTTCGGCACGGGGGCGGTGGTCATCGCCATCCCGGTTTTCTGCGCCAGCGGCCACGCGACCAGCGCATCCATCAGCCAGCTTCCGAACCAGCGATTGGTGGTCCATGTCTCATACAAGGCGCCGCTGACGGATTGCCGGGGGCGGAAGGCCAGCCCGAAGCGGCGGCGGCGGTTGCGCAGGTGCTGTTCGGCCCCGTTGCGATACAAGACCCCGTCCACAAGGTCGATGTCGCGAAAGCGCCAGCCCATGGTCGGGCCTTCCGCAGCCTCGCCATGGCGGGTCAGCGCCTCGACGGTTTCGGGCAGGTTCGCGAACACGCTGGCGCGGATGCGGTCGGGCTGACCGGGCAGATACAGCGCGGGACGGAATTCCAGCAGACCGCCCGGCGCCTCTTGCCAGGTCTCGACCGCGCCATCGGTGAATTCGGGCTGCGGTTGGCCAAGCAGCCGTCGCATCCGGGCGCTGTAGGGGCGAAGCGGGTTCAGCATCGTCAGGGTCGCTTGGGCTTAGGCGCGGTCTTCGACCAGCACGGGGGTGTAAAAGGTCTTGCTGCGGCGCGTTTCCATCATCGGATCGATCAGCGCGATGCAGCGGCGGAAATGGTCGGTCTGGCGGTGGGTATCCAGCGCAGCATCGTCGCGAAACACCTCATAGACGTGAAAGCTGTTCTCATCCTCGGGGTCGCACAGCAGATCAAAGCGGATATTGCCCGGCTCGCGCCGCGTGCCGTCGCAATTCAGGCGGAACGCCTTGATAAAGGCGTCGCGCTGTCCCGGCAGCACCTTGATGTGAACAAGCTGAACCAGCATGAGAAAAACACACTCCTGACGGGAAAACACCGAACCGTGATCGCTATTTGGCGCAGGAGTCCGGGGGCATGGCAAGACCGGAACCGCTTTGGCATGTGCGATTTTCTGCAACCCGATGCATAGGGATCGGCGTTCAGGTGCAGCATCTTTGGAACCAGCCCATGACGACGATTTTCTGGCTTTGCCGCGATTTCCGCCTTTCCGACAATCCCGCGCTGGCCGCTGCGGCCAAGGACGGGCCAATCGCCCCGGTCTTTGTGATCGACAGCGCGCTGATGGATCAAGGCGCGGCCAGCCGCTGGCGGCTGCAACGCGGGCTGGCCGCCTTTGACACGGCGCTGCGGGAAAAGACCGGGCACGGCGTCACCATCCTGCGCGGAGAGGCCAGTGACGTTCTGCCCAAGCTGGCCCGCCAGATCGGGGCCGGGGCCATCCATGCCAGCGACTGGCCCTGCGCGCCCATGCGCAAGGCGCAGGACGCGTTGCGCAAGGCGCTGGGGGATGTGACGCTGTGTCTGCATGCGGGTCATCTGCTGATCCATCCGCGCATGATCCGGACCAAGACCGGCGGCAGCTACAAGGTCTATACCCCCTTTGCGCGCGCCGTGCGCGAGGCGGGTCCGGACAAACCCGTCAACCGCCCCCGCGACATCGCGATTGCCGCCGATCTGCCCAAGGGCGAGGATCTGGCGAAGCTGAACCTTGCCCCCGACATGCGCTCGGGCGCGGCTGTGCTGGACCGCCACGCCCTGCCCGCCGGTGAGGATGCCGCAGCCACCCGGCTCGAGCGGTTTCTGGATCACGCCAAGGGCTATGGCGAAGGGCGCGACCGGCTGGATATGGACGTGACCTCGGGGCTGGCCGAGGCGCTGGCGCTGGGGGAAATCAGCCCGCGCACGGTCTGGGCCCGCAGCATGGCCCGCATCCAGGACGACCGCACCAGCGCCGATGACGCGCGCAAATTCCTGTCCGAAGTGCTGTGGCGGGAATTCGCATGGCATCTGCTGGTCGAATTCCCGCAGATGGACAGCCGCAACTGGCGCGAGGACTGGATGGAATTCCCCTGGAGGCCGCGCGGCGCCGGGCTGGAGGCATGGCAGCAGGCCCGCACCGGCATCCCCGCCGTCGATGCCGGCCTGCGCGAGATGCGGGTGACGGGAAGGATGCACAACCGCGTGCGCATGATCGTCGCAAGCTACCTGACCAAGCATCTGATGATCGACTGGCGTGCCGGGCTGCGGCACTTTGCCGACAGCCTGACCGACTGGGATCCGGCCAGCAATGCGATGAACTGGCAATGGGTGGCGGGGTCGGGGCCGGATGCCTCGCCCTTCTTCCGCATCTTCAACCCGGTGACGCAGGCCGAGAAATTCGACCCCAAAGGCGCATATCGTCGCCGCTGGCTGCTGGGATATGACGGCAGCACTGCCGACACGGCGCGCGATTATTTCGACGCCATTCCCAAAGGATGGGAGGTGCCGGATGCCTACAAGTCAGGCGATGCCCAGCGGAAGCTGGCCGAACGTCGCGTCGCGGCCCTTGATGCCTATGGCCAGATGCGCGAAAAGTTACAGTCCTTGTAATATTTCGTTACCTCAAGGGTGCTATCACACGACTTCAGTGCCCGCGTTTCCTGTTTCATGAAAGGAACCCGAGATGTCCGATCTTCTTGTCATCGCCTTTGACGATGAAACCACCGGCTTCGATCTGCGCAGCGAACTTGTGAAGATGCAGAAGGAATATCTGATCCAGCTTGAGGATGCGGTCGTCGTCACCCGCCCCACCGCCGAGGATATCCAGTTGCATCAGGCCGTGAACCTGACTGCGGCCGGCGCGATGGGCGGCGGCTTCTGGGGCACGCTGGTCGGCCTGATCTTTCTGAACCCGCTGGTCGGTGCGGCTGTCGGCGCGGCCTCGGGCGCGCTGGCCGGTCGTTTCACCGATATCGGCATCAATGACGATTTCATGCGCGATCTGGGCCATTCGATCCAGCCGGGCGGCTCGGCGGTGTTCATCCTTGTGCGCAAGATGACCGCCGACAAGGTGCTGGAACGGATCGAGGGCTTCCATGTCCGCGGCCGCGTGCTGCAGACCTCGTTGCCCAATGAACAGGAAGACAAGCTGCGCGAAGCCTTTGCCGGCGGCAAGCTGCGCAGCGCCGTCGGGATGCCGGAAGCCGAGGTCGAGGAAAAAGTGCCGGTCGCCGCGGCCTTCTCGTCGTCGTCGTAAAGCCTTGACCATAAGGGCATGGCCGTGACAGGACGCGGCCATGCCCCGACGCAGCCGGACCTCAGACCCCGCGGCGCTGGCCCATGACGCCAAGCCCGCCCCCGCCGCCCGCCGCTGGCGGCCCGTCCGGCGTGGGCTGATCTGGCTGTGGGGCTGGACGCGCTGGCTGGGTCTGCGCCTGCTGGCGCTGATGTTCGTGCTGGTCTTTCTGTTTTCCTTTATCAACCCGCCGACAAGCTGGACCATCATCACCGGCCAACGCGAATATCCCGGCACGCCCCGCGAATGGCTGGATATGGATGAGATGTCGCCCAATATCGTCCGCGCGGTGATTGCCGCCGAAGATGCGAATTTCTGCAACCACTGGGGTTTCGACATGTCCGAAATCCGCAAGGTCATCGCCTCGGGATCCAGCCGGGGGGCCTCGACCATCTCGCAGCAGACCGCGAAGAATGTCTTTTTGTGGCAGGGCCGAAGCTGGCCGCGCAAGGTGATGGAAACCACCTATACGCCGATGATCGAGCTGCTGTGGTCCAAGCGCCGCATCGCCGAGGTCTATCTGAACCTTGCGGAATTCGGGCGCGGCGTGTTCGGCGTGCAGGCGGCAGCGCAATATTACTTCAAGACCGATGCCGACAAGCTGACGCTGCGGCAGGCAGCGGCGCTGGCCTCGATCCTGCCCGCACCACGGTCGCGCAATCCGCAGACCGGATCGGCAAGGACGCGCCAGATCGTGTCCGGGGCGCAGACGATTCAGGCAGATGGCCGCGATTCCTGTCTGCGGCTGGTGCGTTAACCCTATCGCGGTTGAAACGAACCCGCGTGAGGCGTATCAAACGGGGCAGCCCTCGTCCGATCGCGGTTTTCCTTTATGAACAATTCTTCCTCGAATTCCACCATCCGCCTCTATCACGTCGCCCTGTCGCCGTTCTGCCGAAAGGTGCGGCTGGTGCTGGCCGAAAAGCGGATCGAGGTCGAACTGGTCGAGGACCGCTATTGGGAGCCGGGGACCGAGATCCTGCGCCGCAATCCGGCGGGTAAGCTGCCGGTCCTGCGCATGGACGGGCGGCTGATGGCCGAAAGTCAGGCGATCTGCGAATATCTGGACGAAACCTGGCCCAATCCGGCGCTGATGCCGAAATCCGCCATCGACCGCTTCGAGGTCCGCCGGCTGTGTTCGTGGTTCGATGACAAGTTCAATGCCGAATGCACCCGCCCCGTCATGATGGAACGGGTCTGGAAAAAGGTCATGCGGCAGGGCTATCCGGACAGCCGCACCGTCAAGGCGGGTCTGTCGGCGATCCGCTATCACATGGATTACATGAAATCGCTGCTGGAACATCGCCGCTGGCTGGCGGGCGATGTGATGACGCTGGCCGATTTCACCGCTGCGGCGCATATCTCGTGCCTGGATTACATCTCGGACGTGGACTGGACCCATTCGACCGAGGTGCAGGACTGGTATGCCAAGATCAAGTCGCGCCCGGCCTTCCGCAGCCTGCTGGCCGACCACCTGCCGGGCGTTCACCCGGCGCCGCATTATGCCCTGCTGGATTTCTGATCCGGTCCAGATCCGCGCCCGGCTGGAAGAACAGGCCCGCGCCGAAGGCTTTAACGCCCTTGGCATCTGCGCCCCCGATGCCAATCCGCATCTGCCCGAACGTCTGGCCGAGTTTCTGGCCAAGGAACGGCACGGCCAGATGGAATGGATGGCCCAGCGGACCGCATGGCGGGCCGCGCCCGACGCGCTGTGGCCCGAGGCGCGGTCGGTCATCATGCTGGCCGAGCTTTACACCCCCGATCACGACCCGCTGGCGGTGCTGGACCATCCCGACCGGGGCGGCGTCAGCGTCTATGCGCAGGGCAAGGATTACCACGATCTGGTCAAGAAGCGGCTGAAACGGTTGGGCGGCTGGCTGGTCGGTCAGACCGGAGCCGAGATCAAGGTCTTTGTCGACACCGCGCCGGTCATGGAAAAGCCGCTGGCCATGGCGGCGGGGCTGGGCTGGCAGGGCAAGCACACCAACCTGCTGTCGCGCGAGCTGGGAAGCTGGTTCTTTCTGGGCTCGATCTTCACCACGCTGGATCTGCCCAAGGACCGCCCCGAGCGTGAGCATTGCGGATCCTGCCGCGCCTGTCTGGATGCCTGCCCGACGAATGCGTTTCCCGCGCCCTTTCAACTGGATGCGCGGCGCTGCATTTCCTACCTGACGATCGAGCATAAGGGGCCGGTCGATCCCGAATTGCGACCGCTGATGGGCAACCGGATCTATGGCTGCGACGACTGCCTTGCCGCCTGCCCGTGGAACAAATTCGCCCAAGACGCGACCGAGATGCGCTATCACGGCCCGCATGGCGCGCCCGCGCTGGCCGAGCTTGCGGAACTGGACGACGCGGCGTTTCGCGCCCGTTTTTCGGGCAGTCCCATCAAGCGGATCGGGCGGGATCGCATGGTGCGCAATGTGCTTTACGCCATCGGCAATTCTGGCCTTGCGCATCTGCGACCGGTCGCGGCAAGGTTGTTGAACGACCCCGATCCGACTGTCGCCGACGCGGCCATGTGGGCGTATGAGCGATTGCCATGACACCGACCCCTCCCAGCCCGCTGCGCGGCATCTTGCTGAAATGCTCCAGCGTTTTCGTGTTCACGATGATGGCGGCGCTGGTCAAGGCCACCTCGCAGGGGGATGCGGGCATCCCGCCGGGCCAGCAGGCATTCTTCCGGTCGCTGTTCGCCATTCCTGTCATCCTGATCTGGCTGCTGATGCGGGGCGAACTGGCCGTCGGGCTGAAAACCCACCGGCCCATGGGGCATTTCTATCGCGGCATCGTCGGAACGGCGGCCATGGCCTTTGGCTTCTGGGCGCTGGCGTTGCTGCCTTTGCCCGAGGTGACGGCCATCGGCTATGCCGCGCCGCTGCTGACCGTGATCTTTGCCGCGATGTTTCTGGGCGAACAGGTGCGGCTGTTCCGGCTGAGCATGGTGGGCCTTGGGCTGGTGGGCGTGCTGATCGTGCTGTCGCCCCGCATCGGCCACGGGCGCGAAGCCCCGGATGTCACCCAGCAACTGGGCGCCATGGTCATGCTGACCGCAGCATCCTGCACTGCCTTGGCGCAGATCTTCGTGCGCAAGCTGGTGCAGCAGGAACGCACCTCGGCCATCGTGTTCTGGTTTTCGGTGACCTCGACGATTCTCAGCCTGCTGACGCTGCCTTTTGGCTGGATCATGCCGGACGGTAGGACGCTGGCGCTGCTGATCTGCATCGGCGTGCTGGGCGGGGTCGGGCAGATCCTGCTGACTTCGGCCTATCGCTATGCCGATGCCTCGCTGGTTGCGCCGTTCGAATATTCCTCGATGCTGCTGGCGCTGGCGCTTGGCTGGCTGGTCTTTGATGAAATACCCAGCATCGTCATGCTGATGGGCGCGGCGCTGGTCATCACCGCGGGCATCCTGATCATCTGGCGCGAACACAAGCTGGGGCTGGAACGCTCGCGCCAGCGCAAGGCGATGACGCCGCAGGGCTAGGGCTCAATCGGATCAGGGCTGGCCAGCAAACCCAAAGGCCACGTAATCCCGCAGATAGGCCTTTTTCGCTGCGCCGCGCAGGCTTTGTTCGGACAGGAACGCCGGAAAGTCGCGCAGCCCGGTCAGCGGCGCGGGCGCGCGGATCCCCGCCCCGTCGGCCAGCCAGCCCAGATCGCGGGCCAGATCCCCCTCACGCAGGACCAGATCCGGCGCCCCCATGCGCGAGAAACCGGCCAGAACCTCGGACTGGCTGGCCCAATGCGGATAGGTCGGCAGCGTCGTCTGGCCGTTCAGGTTGCGGCGCAGGAAATCCAGAAACGCGGCGAACAGCCCGGCCTGCTGCGCGTCGTCCATCGCGCCCAGTTCTTCGTCGCGCGGCAGGGCCACGCGATGCACGCTGCGCATGAGCTGGCGCAATTCGGCGTTATTGCCCCGCACCAGCGATTCAAACCCCGCCCATGCCCGCAGCAGCGGATGGCGCAGCACGGTAAAGCTGCGATGGCCGACATGATCGCGCTTCCATTGCCGCAGGGCGTTCTGGGTCAGATCCTCGGACAGATCCCCCATGGCACGCATCCAGCCCGCGACGGTTTCGGTCGGGCCGCCCTTGATGGGCATGAAGATCAGCCCCTTGCCCGCCGCCCCCACCATATAGGACGGCACGGCGGGACCCTTGCGCGGCTCGAAATTCGGGATGCGGCGCAGCATGAAGGGGTCCAGCCGCGACAGCGCGTCCTGCATCTCGTCGAAATTGGTGACCTTCTCGGCCAGTTCGCGCGGGTTCTGCGGCACCTGATCGCTGGCGGGCAGCACGCGGTCGACATCGCGGCGGCCCATCCAGTGCAACAGCCCGGTCATCACATCGGCATCGCGCAGATCCTCATAGCCCAGCCAGAAAGCGGTCTGGCCGGTGGCTTGCAGGCGGTGCTGGATGCGAAGCTGGAATTCCTCGATCCGGGCGGTGACCAGACGAAACTCGGCGGCATCGAAATGCGCGGCGGCGGGGATCGGGGTCTCGGTCTCGTTCAGCTTCCACTGGTTCGTCTGACGCGCCAGAGCGGTCGATACGAAACTGTCCACGGGATTGCGCGTCAGCACGATCTTGGCGCAGGCGCGGTCATCCATGATCGCATCGAAGACGCGCGGGTCGTGATCGTGGAAATAGCGAAACCCCGGCAGATGGTTCGGCTTGTCCCACAAAGCGGCCAGCAGCTTGTGGGGGTCTTCCTCGCGTTCGGCCTTGCTGATGCCCTTCAATTCGTCCTTGTCGGGCCAGCCCATCATATAGGGGTTGAACGCCTCGCCAAAGCAGGTGACGCGCTTGACGCCGTTCAGCGTCGCCTCAAGCAGGTTCGATCCGGTGCGCATTTCGGCAAAGATCACGAAACGCTGGAAGGTCTGGGTCATGAGGCAAGGCTTTCCTTCGGCGGGATGGGCACGGGTTCGGAAATGGGGAAATCCCCCATCAGTTGCGGGCGCAGGCCGGCATTGCGCAGCCGCTGCAGAAAGCGCCCCATCCCCGCCAGTTCGCGCATGTCGGGCAGGGCCGTGGCGGTTTCCGGATCGCCCCCCAATTGCCGCAGCACCGAGCGCAGCACATCCGCAGGGCGGGCGCTGAAATCGGCCAGATCCCAGATGCGGGTGCGCGCCTTCAGCCAGACCGAGTTCAGCACGTCGATCTGTTCAAGTTCGGTCCGTTGCAGGATGGCGGCCACCCGGCGGATATCGTCAAAGGGCATGCCGGAATGCAACAGCGGCACGGCCCATGCGCCTGTGATGACAAAGATCTGCGCATTGGGATCGGTGCCCATGAACCAGTTCAGCGACTGCTGATCGCGCGGCGAATACTGCATGATCTGCGGCCGGTGCGAGATGCGGATCATATTGGCCAGAAAGCCGCGCGGGTCCAGATCGCGCAGCGCCGCGCTGTCGGACAGACCGCCCGGCCCGATCTGGCTGCGGTCGGCATATTCGACGCCATATTGCGCCATCACATGACCATGCACCTCGGCATCGACACGCTGGGCCAGCCAGCTTTCAAAGCCGGGAAAGATGTCCGAAAACCCCTGCATGACCGCATAGCCCGCCGAGGTCTTGCCGTTTTCCTGATCCTTGCGGGGAAAGCGGCTTTGCATGTAAAGGCCGGGCCGCCCCAGCTTTCGCCGCGCCACCGCCTGCGAGATGATGCGGTCCAGACGCTCGGGCTGGGGTTCGGCCGAAGACGGCTCACCCTGCACCGGGCGCGGGAAATAGGTGTAAAGCCCGGTCGCATCCGGCCAGATCTTGCGCGCGACGAAGCTGCGCGATTCCTCAAGGATCTGGCGGTGGTCGTTGTAGAAGATATAGGGCTTGCCCTGCCCGTCGAACTTGGCCAGCGTCAGCGACCGGCTTTCGATCCGGGTCGAATGCTTGCGCGCCAGGGTCTGAAAGTAGCTTTCATCCGGGATCCAGACGCGGTTGAAATAGCGGTCCAGCGCGGGCCGGTCCGGGTCGGACAGGATCGCGCGCAGCGTCACGCGCGTCAGGCACCACCATTGCGATCCCAGATGCGGCACGATGCCGTCCGGAATGGCGCGCCGCAGCTTCCAGCGGCGCTGGAAATCGACATAGCGGTCGAACAGCTTGCGATGCCTGCGATAGGCAAAGGGAAAGCGCAGGGTAAAGCGTTCCTCGTTCAGCCCGCCCACGGTCCAGCCGACATCCTCGGCGGTGACGCTTTCGATGAAATCGCGATGCGGGTGCAGCGACAGGAACGCCACCAGATCCGCCACCGGGCGCAGCGGCAGGCATGATCCGGACACCACCATGACATGCGTGACATCCTCGAACCGGTCCAGCAGCAGGGCGGCGGCATCCTGCGTCGCCCGCACCAGACTGAACGTGCCCCATTCGCAGGGGTGACGGCGCGAAAAGACGATCTGCTCATGGCTGGCCAGATCGGTCTGCAAGGTCCTGACCGCATCCGAAGGTGCCTTGGCGTCGATATGGATCGCCACCATGGCGCCACCGTCGGCCCAGACCCGCGCCATGCGCGCCGCCGTGGGCAGCTGGTTGTGGCACAGCATGACGATGCCCAGCTTGACCTTGAACGGGCGCGGCGGCAGCGGGGTCACCGTCTGGTCGGTCATGCCCAGTTCCCCTTTGAAATCAGCCCAAGATCCTCAAGCTGGCGCCAATCCTCGAAGCGCCGCGATTCGCTGCACCACAGATCGGGATCGTCCAGCAACCCCGAGTGATAGGCCATGTATTCCTGACTGTCGGCGTAATGCTGACGCCGCGTCAGTTCCTCGGCGGATTTCTCGACGAAGGTGGACAGGAACTTGGCGTGCAGCAGACAACCCGAGGCACGCTCGCCGCCGTCCTCGTCATAGACGACATTCAGCGACCGCGGCAAAAGCATATGGGTCGAGCTGACATAGGCATAAGACCGTTCCCAGCGCACCAGCGGGATCTTGTTCAGCGCCGGCCCCGCCTCGGGGTTGTCGCGGAAAAACACGCGCCCGCGCGGCCCGCCCTGAATCCACAGATTGCCGTATTCGCCATTCTTGCGGATCGCGTAATTCGCCGGATCGAACCACCCGGCGATGCCAAAGGGGTCTGTCCCTTCGGCATAGGGCTGACTGTTCAGCGGCCCCTTGGGATACATGTCCAGCAGCATCGCCGAAAAGCTTTTCATCGCCGAGGCGTCCAGCCAGTCGGTCAGCGCCTTCAGCGGCCGCGAATCGTGATGCGGATAGATCAGGAATTCGTCGGGATCGACCGTCAGGCACCAATGCCCGCTGCCATAGCGGCGCAGCAGCCAGTTCATCCAATCCATGCCGAACCGCGAATCCTTATAGCTGGATTGCGTCAGCCAGATCGAGACATCGGGCTGGCTGGACAGATATTCGCGCCCGCCATCGCCCGAGCCATTGTCGACGACCAGAAAATGCTGCACGCCCATGCGGCGGTAATAGTCCAGAAAATACGGCAGCCGGATCTTTTCGTTCCGCATCGACATGAACAGCAGGATATCGCCCGCCTGAATGCGCCGCGTCCGGTTCTGGACCGGCTTAAGCCTGCGCCGACGCCGGATCGCACGCCCCAGCAGCCATTGACGGCGGGCGCGAAGTCGCAACTTGCGGCGAAAGATCCTGAGCAGTCGAGGCACTGTTCTTCATCGCTTTTTCTTCGGCATAACCTTCACATCTCAGACGTGCAATCGTTCCTGCAACATCAATTGCACATGCGCGAAATGAGCGTCCCATTGCGGCACGAAACGCACAGATTTGCGCTGCGGCGCGGCTTTTGCCAGATCAACGACCGCCTTGGCCCAAGCCGCGGGATCGTCGGGTGACAGATATTGCGCATAATCGCCCAACAGCTCGGTCGCGGCGGGTAAAGGCGCGCACAGAACCGGAATGCCGCGCCCCGCCGCCTCGGTCAGCGGCAGGCCGAAGCCCTCGGCCCGGCTGGGCAGCAAAAGACCATGGCTGCGGGTCAGCAATTCGGCCACGGCGCCATCGTCCAGCGTGCTGAGCACGCGGATCGGTCCATCCTGCGGCAGGCTGTCCAGCCGCGCGAAGGTCTGGTGGTTTTCCCAGCCCCGCCGCCCGATGATGAACAGCTGCGGTGCGTCCGGACCAAGCCTGTCCCACGCATCCAGCAGCAGCGCATGGTTCTTGCGCGGCTCGATCGTGCCCAGCGTCACGAAGAACGGCCGCGCCAGATCCAGCGCGGGCAGACCCGAGGCATCGGGCGCGGCCAGCCGGGTTCCGATGGGCGCCGCGACCACCGGCACATCCGGCAAGGCCAGCGCATCCCGCCAGCGCAGCGCGTCCTGCCGGGTCGCCTCGGACACGGTCAGGACCAGATCGGCATGGCTCAGCGCGGCGGCGAAGCGGGTCTTGAACTTCTGGGTCTGGCCCGCGCGGGTGAATTGCGGAAAGTCCAGCGGGATGGTGTCATGGATCAGCACCGCCCGCCGCAGATCGGCAAGCCCCGCCCAAAGATCGTCGGTCAGATTGCTGTGGCCGATGTTCAGATAGACCGGCGACGGCCCAAGACGCCTGACCGCTGCCTTGGCCACCCCCCGCCCGGCACGGTCCGCGCGATAAAGCGCCATGCGGCGCAGCGCAGCCTCGGCCCGGGCGCGGATGTCGCGGCGGCCCCGCAGCCGGTCGATCAGATCGGGACACGGCAGATCGGCATGCCGCCCCGCCCCCCAGCGCAGGATCGCGCGGCCAGCTTCGGGCGGCAGCACAAGCTGCGCCCGTCGCACCCGCGCCAACAGCAGATGCGGCGTGCCGCTGTCATTCAAATGTGCCAGCCACTCGGCCTCGACGCGGTCGATGCCCGTGGCTGGCCCCTGGTCCAATCTGGAAATCAGACGCGAGACATCCAGCAGGATGGCCTCAGGCGGCATACCCGCCGTTCTGATGCCATCTCCAGGCATCTGCGACCATCTGCTGCATGTTCGACCGGGCCGGATTCCAGCCCAGCACGGCGACGGCCTTTTCCGAACCCGAAACCAGCTTGACCGCATCGCCACCACGGCGCGGGCCTTCGGTCATCGGCACCGGGCGGTTCGTCACATGTTTCGACTGCTCGATCACCTCGCGCACGGAAAAACCGTTGCCGGTGCCAAGGCAGAAGATCTCATGCCCGCCATCGGCCACGCGGTCGGCCAGAAGATGCCGCAGGCCCAGCACATGCGCGTCGACCAGATCCATTACATGCACATAGTCGCGGATGCAGGTCCCGTCCGGCGTCGGATAATCCGTGCCGTGGATGGTCAGCGCCGCGCGCCGCCCGTCGATGGCATCAAGGATCAGCGGGATCAGATGGGTCTCGGGCTGGTGGAATTCGCCCACCTCGCCTTCGGGATCGGCGCCTGCCACGTTGAAATAGCGAAAGATCACCGAGCGCAGACCGTCCGAGACACCGAAATCCTTCAGCATATCCTCGATCGCGCGCTTGCTGGCCCCATAGGCGTTCAAGGGCGTCTGGGCGGTGTTTTCGTCCAGCACCACGCCGTCATGATCGCCATAGGTCGCGCAGGTCGAGGAAAAGACGAAGTTCTTGACGCCCGCCGCCAGCGCCGCCTCGATCAGGGACAGCGAGGCGCCGACATTGCCGCGCCAGTATTTGCCCGGCTCGCGCATTGCCTCGCCGACTTGGCTCAGCGCCGCGAAATGCATCACCGCAACCGGCTTGTGCGTGGCAAAGACCTGATCCAGACGGGCGCGGTCCATCAGATCGCCCTGCTCGAACGGGCCGAACTTCACCGCATCGCGCCAGCCTGTGCACAGATTGTCATAGGTGACGGGGGTAAACCCCGCCTCGCGCAATGCCTTGCAGGCGTGCGAGCCGATATAGCCCGCGCCGCCTGTCACCAGAACCGTTGTCATTTACTCGGCAGCCTTGCGCATCGACATCACATCGGCCAGGTAATCGCCGAATTCGTCCTTCAGCTCATCGCGGGCCAGACCGAAGGCCACGGTCGCCTGCAGGAAGCCCGCCTTGGACCCGCAATCGAAGCGCTGGCCGCGGAAGCGCAGGCCGAACACGTCGCGCCCGGCCTCGATCTCATCGGCGATGGCGTCGGTCAGCTGGATTTCCCCGCCCGCGCCCTGCTTGAGCTTGTTCAGGTTCTCCATCACCGTCGGCGCCAGAATGTAGCGGCCGATCACGGCAAGGTTCGAGGGCGGGTTTTCCTTGGGTTTTTCCACCATGCCACGGGCACGGACGATGGCGCCCATATCCTCGGCCACGTCCAGAACGCCATAAGATTTCGTCTTTTCCGTCGGCACTTCCATGGTCGCGACCATGGTGCCGCCGGTTTCCTGATAGGCCTCGATCATCTGCTGAAGGCAGGGCGGCTCACCCATGATCACGTCGTCGGTCAGCACCACGGCCACCGGCTCGTCCTGCAGCAGACGACGCGCGCACCAGACCGCGTGACCCAGACCCAGCGCCTTGTGCTGGCGCACATAGGCGATGGCGCCGCTGTCCATATTCGTCTCGCGCAGAATATCCAGCAGCTCGGTCTTGCCGGATTTCTTCAGGCTGGATTCCAGTTCATGCGCGTGATCGAAATAATCCTCGAGCGCGCCTTTGCCCCGAGAGGTCACGAAGATGAATTCCTCGATCCCCGCTGCCCGCGCCTCATCGATGGCGTATTGGATCAACGGCCGGTCCACCAGCGTCATGATCTCTTTCGGGATGCTTTTCGTGGCGGGCAGAAAGCGCGTGCCAAGACCTGCGACAGGGAAAATGGCCTTCGTGACGGTGCGACTCATAAATAAGGTCTCCTGATATCTGCGCCAGTGTGTCTAAGCTTGTTCTGCTTTTCCAGCGGTTAGGCAACAATAGCTTAACAAACCTGTCGGATCCGAAAATTTAGCGAACGGTTTGTAAATGCAAGGTGAATTGGGCAAAAACTTGCCCAAGCTTACCATTGAACAGCAAAATATCGGCGTTCTCGGTTCACTCTATCACGAATGCGGCACCGAAGCACAGGCGAATCTCCGGGCTGCGACTTGCCCCACAGACCGCCATGCTGTTCCCACCAGCCATGACGCGTCAGCACCAGCCGATGCGGCAGCACGGTCGGCGTCAGCAGCAGGACCATCACCTGATGCCCCTGCGCCTGCGCCTGCGCCGCCTGCCTGCGCAAGGCGCGGCGCTGCCAGTGCCAACCCGACAGGAACATCGGATCGCGGTGATCGGTGTGCAGCGGCAGGAACGCAGGCGGCGGCGGCATGTCCCAGACCGGCAATGGCGCGGACACCCCCGCGGCCTGCGCCATGCCGGCCCGCAAGGTCGCAAAGACCCGGCGCACCGCCGCAGGCTCGATCCGGCCAGAAACCATCAGCCGCAGCAGGCGCTGGCGCTGCGCCTGCAAAATCCACGCCGCATCCCCGCCATGACGCGCGGCAAACAGCACGGTTGACCTTCCGATGGCCGACAGATCATGCGGCACGCCCTTCGCGGCGCGTGTGGTGCCGGGGGCAAGGCCGTGAATGACTTCGGCGGCGGGCACCACGGCGGTCAGCCCGGCAGGAAAGCGCGCCGCCAGCCGCATGTTCACATCGCTTTCGTCCAGATGAAAGGCAAAGGCGGGATCGAAACCGCCGACCTCGATCAGCGAATCGCGCCGGAACGCGCAATTCGTGCCCACGGTGCTGATCGGGCAGCCCTGTTCCGGGCCAAGCAGCGCGGGCTGGTCCAGCGGCAGGGGCATGGCGCGGCCCGAAGGTGTCATGCGTTCCGCGCGCACCTGCCACGCCAGCCCATCCGGCCCGCGCGTGAACCCCGTCGCCGCAATGACCCGAGGGTCGGCGAACGGGGCCGACAGCCGCGCGACCCAGCCCGGCGCGGCCAGCGCATCGTCGTCGATAAAGGCCACGACCTGCCCCGCCGCCTGCGCCAGCCCCAGATTGCGCGCCTGCGAGATATTGGGCTGGTCAAACGTGACACGCTTCAGCGCCAGATCGGGACGGATCCCGGCCGAGGCGGGATCGGCGACCAGAACCACCTCGACATCGGGATGGGTCTGCCGGGTCAGCGCGGTCAGGCACAGCGCCAGTTCGCGGGGCCGGTGGCGCGAGACGACGACCACCGAGACCCGCGCCGCTTCGGCCATCAGGCGATGCCCATCCGCTGCATCATCGCTTCAAGCTTGGACACGTCCGAGGGGTTGTTCAGTTCCCAGAACTCGCGCCCCCGCGCCTCGACCTCGACGCACAGGATGCGGCGGCCGCGTTCCAGAAACCGCAACTGCTCCAGCCCCTCAAGCTGCTCAAGCCGCCCTTCGTCCCATGTCGGGTATTCGGCCAGCGCCGCCGGGCGATAGGCATAGACGCCGACATGGTGATAGACCGGCGTCGGATCGCTTTGGCCGTAATCCTGCGCCGAAAACGGCACGACTTCCTTCGAGAAATACAGCGCCCGCCGGTCATGGCCAAAGACCGCCGTGGTGCCGCCCACCCGGCCCGCCACGCGATCGGCGATCAGTTCGGATCGCATCGCCCCAGAACAGCGCAGCACCGGCGTTGCGACATCCGCGCCGGGATCGGTGCGCAGACCCGTCACCAGATCCTCGATGAACCAGGCCGGGGTCAGCGGCGCATCCCCTTGCAGGTTCACCACGATTTCGGGCGACAGGCCAAGCGCCGACACCGCCTCGGCGCAGCGTTCCGTGCCATTGCGCGCCGCGGTCGAGGTCATGGCGACCTCGGCGCCGAAGCCCTGCGCATGGTCGCGGATACGGTCGTCATCGGTCGCGACGATCACGCGCGCGATGCCCGAAACCTCTTGCGCGGCTTCCCAGCTGCGACGGATCAGCGACAAAGCCTCGCCGGTTGCGCCACGCAGTTCGACCAGCGGCTTGCCGGGATAGCGGGTCGAGGCATGACGCGCCGGAATGACGATGACGACCGACATGGGATCAGTCCTTGACCAGCAGAACGCCGGGCGCAAAGGCGATGAAGAACGGGTTTTCAAACCCCGGCTTGCCATAGGCCAGCGGGCTGTGATCGTCGAAACGCACCACCTCGCCGCCCGCGCCGCGCAGCACCGCGTCGCCCGCGGCCGTGTCCCATTCCATCGTCCGGCCCAGACGCGGGTAAAGATCGGCCTCTCCGGTCGCGACCAGACAGAATTTCAGCGACGAGCCCGCCGAGGTCATGTCGCGCACGCCGTAGCGCCCGATATAGTCATCCGTCGCCGCGTCGCGATGCGATTTCGAGGCCACCACCATCAGGCCGCGATTGTCTGGCGTGGTGTTGACGCCGATCGGGCTGACCTCGCCCGGCGTGGCGTTGAAGGGGGCCTTTTCCTCGACCGAGCCGCCTTCGGCATTGGTATAGAACAGCCGCCCCTTGGCGGGTGCATAGACCACGCCCAAACGCGGCACGCCGTTTTCGACATACGCGATATTGACGGTGAAATCGCCCCGGCGCTGGACGAATTCCTTGGTGCCGTCCAGCGGGTCGACGATCAGGAAGGTCGAAAGCGTCTGCCCATGGGTCGCGGCCTGTTCCTCGGTCACCAGCGCCACATCGGGAAACGCCGCCCGCAACCCGGCCGAAATCAGCGCATCGGCCTTTTCATCGGCCTCGGTCACCGGCGAGGCATCGGATTTCGAGCGCACGTCGAAATCCTCGGCACCATAGATCTTCATGATCTCGTCCCCTGCCTCAAGGGCGAGGCGGCGCATTTCGGCGATCAGTTTAACAAAATCCATGGAATTTCCTTTTTCGTCGCGGCCTGCCGGGCGTGTGGCGGCGATTGAATACGGCACTCAGCTTCCTTATGCTGCCGCAGAATGCGCAGGGCAAGCACCTGTCGTCACATAGGGATCGCGCCGCAAATGTTCACTCAGCATCGCAGCCGCAACATGGCCGAGGCCGCGTTCACGACGGGTGCGCTGATCTATCATGTGACGGTCAACAACCTGCGCAAGGGTCAGCGCAATGCGGTCGTCGGCCTGCTGATGACCGTGGCGCAGGCGATCAGCATGATCGCGGGCTTCTGGCTGATGTATGCGATCATGGGGCTGCGCAGCTCGCCCATCCGGGGCGATTTCATCGTCTATATCATGACCGGCATCTTCATGTTCATGACGCATACGCAAGCCATCGGCGCGGTGGCCAGCGCGGGCGGGCCCACGAACCAGATGATGAAGCACGGGCCGATGAACACCGCGATCATGATCGCGGCAGGGGCGCTGGCGACGCTGTACAAGCAGACCTTCTCGGCCATCGTGGTGCTGTCGGCCTATCACTACATCATCGAACCCGTGCATATCGACGAGCCGCTGAAATGCTATGGCATGTTGCTGATCGCGTGGTTTTCCGGCTGCTGCATCGGTCTGATCTTTCTGGCGTTCCGGCCCTGGTGGCCGCAGGGCGCGCAGGTGCTGACGCAGTTTTATCAGCGCATCAACATGATCTTTTCCGGCAAGATGTTCGTGGCCAACACCATGCCCGCCTTCCTGCTGCACGCCTTTTCGTGGAACCCGCTGTTTCACGTCATCGACCAGACGCGCGGCTTTGCCTTCATCAACTATGTGCCGCGCAATTCCTCGCTGAGCTATCCGGTCTATTGCATCGTCGCGCTGCTGATGATTGGCCTGATGGCCGAGTTCGTCACCCGCAAATCCATCTCGATCAGCACCATGGCCGGGCGCTAGGCCCGGGGGCCACGCCGCGCGAAAAAATCGCTGCAACTGCGTGACAATTCGGCTGCACGGCCAGCTTGCAGGCGGTTTCGGGCCTTCCTATATAGCCCCATGAGCTTCGGAGGGCCTGCCCTTCGTCAAACAATGGGATCGGGCTTCGGGGGCCTTCTTTTGGACCCGCAGCCCATGAAATCGCCGCAAGAAAGGGATTGCATGTCTAAAGTCATCGGCATCGACCTCGGGACCACCAACAGCTGCGTCGCCATCATGGACGGCAGCCAGCCCAAGGTCATCGAGAACTCGGAAGGCGCGCGCACGACGCCCTCGATCGTCGGCTTCACCGACAGCGAGCGGCTGGTCGGCCAGCCAGCAAAGCGTCAGGCCGTCACCAACCCCACCAACACCGTCTTCGCCGTCAAGCGCCTGATCGGCCGCCGCATCGGTGACGAGGCCGTGGAAAAAGACCGCAAGCTGGTGCCCTATGCCATCGTCGATGGCGGCAATGGCGATGCCTGGGTCGAAGTCCACGACGAAAAATATTCCCCCGCGCAAGTCAGCGCGATGATCCTTCAGAAGATGAAGGAAACCGCCGAATCCTATCTGGGCGAAACCGTCACGCAGGCCGTCATCACGGTTCCGGCCTATTTCAACGACGCCCAGCGTCAAGCCACCAAGGACGCAGGCAAGATCGCCGGTCTTGAGGTGCTGCGCATCATCAACGAACCGACCGCAGCCGCGCTGGCCTATGGTCTGGACAAGAAAGATTCGAAAACCATCGCGGTCTATGACCTTGGCGGCGGCACGTTCGACATCACCATTCTGGAAATCGACGACGGCCTGTTCGAGGTGAAATCGACCAACGGGGACACGTTCCTTGGCGGCGAAGACTTCGACATGCGCATCGTGCAGTATCTGGCCGATGAGTTCAAAAAGGAACACGGCGTCGATCTGACCAAGGACAAGATGGCCCTTCAGCGCCTGAAGGAAGCCGCTGAAAAGGCCAAGATCGAGCTGTCGTCCTCGTCCCAGACCGAGATCAACCAGCCGTTCATCTCGATGGACAAGAACACCGGCACGCCGCTGCACATGGTCATGAAGCTGACCCGCGCCAAGCTGGAAAGCCTTGTGGCCGACCTGATCAAGCGCACGATGAAGCCGGTTCAGGACGCGCTGAAGGATGCTGGCCTGTCGAAAGGCGACATCGACGAGATCGTTCTGGTCGGCGGCATGACCCGCATGCCCAAGGTCATCGAGGCTGTCAGCGAATTCTTCGGCAAAGAGCCGCATAAAGGCGTGAACCCCGACGAAGTCGTGGCTTTGGGCGCGGCCATTCAGGCGGGCGTGCTGCAGGGCGACGTGAAGGACGTGGTTCTGCTGGACGTGACGCCGCTTTCGTTGGGGATCGAGACGCTGGGTGGCGTGTTCACCCGTCTGATCGACCGCAACACCACGATCCCGACCAAGAAGTCGCAGATCTTCTCGACCGCCGAGGACAACCAGAACGCCGTGACGATCCGGGTGTTCCAGGGCGAGCGTGAGATGGCGGCGGACAACAAGCTGCTGGGCCAGTTCAATCTGGAAGACATTCCGCCCGCACCGCGCGGCATGCCGCAGATCGAAGTGACCTTCGACATCGACGCCAACGGCATCGTTTCGGTCAGTGCCAAGGACAAGGGCACCGGCAAGGAACAGAACATCACCATTCAGGCCTCGGGTGGTCTGTCGGATGATGAGATCAGCCAGATGGTCAAGGACGCCGAGGCCAATGCCGAAGCCGACAAGAAGCGCAAGGAACTGGTGGAGGCCCGCAATCAGGGCGAAAGCCTGATCCACTCGACCAAGAAATCGCTGGAAGAGCATGGCGACAAGGTCGATGGCTCGACCGTCGAAGTGATCGAACTGGCCGTCGGCGCGCTGGAAGATGCGCTGAAAACCGACGACGCCGGCAAGATCAAGGGCGGCATCCAGAACCTGATGGATGCGTCGATGAAGCTGGGTGAGGCGATCTACAAGGCCAACCAGTCGGGCGATGACGGCGATGATGCGCCCCGGTCGCGCGATGAGAACGACGAAGGCATCGTCGATGCCGATTTCGAAGATCTCGGCGAAGACAAGCGCAAGTAAGCGCAGGCAGACCAGACGACCGGCCCGCTGCGCAAAATGCACGGGCCGGTTATTTCTTGAAGGACCCCGGACGCGATCGACATGGCAAAACGTGACTATTACGAGGTGCTGGGCGTAACCCGGGGCGCCTCGGCAGAAGAAATCAAGAAGGCCTATCGCACCAAGGCGAAAGAGCTGCATCCAGACCGCAACAAGGATTGCAAGGTCTCGGAAGCGGCGTTCAAGGATGTGAACGAGGCTTATGACTGCCTGAAGGACGACCAGAAAAAGGCCGCATATGACCGCTTTGGTCACGGCGCCTTTGACGGCTCGGGCGGTTTCGGCGGCGGCTTCGGTCGTGGCGGGCAGGCCAATGGCGACTTCGGCTCCGCCTTTGCCGATGTGTTCGAGGATCTTTTCGGCGACATGATGGGCCGCCGTCAGGGCGGCGGTGGCGGGCGGTCGCGCGCCAGCCGTGGTCAGGATCTGCGCTATAACCTGCGCGTGTCGCTGGAGGATGCCTTTGGCGGCGTGCAGAAGGCGATCACCGTTCCCGGCTCGGTCACCTGCGGGGCCTGCGACGGTACCGGCGCCGAAGGCTCGGTCGAGCCTGCGACATGTCCGACCTGTTCGGGCATGGGCAAGGTGCGGGCAAGTCAGGGCTTTTTCACCGTCGAACGCACCTGCCCGACCTGTAACGGTCAGGGCCAGATCATCAAGAATCCCTGCAAGGAATGCCACGGCGCGGGTCGGATCGAAAAGGAACGCACCCTGTCGGTCAATATCCCGGCAGGCGTCGAGACCGGCACCCGCATCCGCCTTGCCGGCGAGGGCGAGGCCGGGATGCGCGGCGGTCCTGCGGGCGATCTGTATATCTTCATCGAGGTGCAGGATCACGCGATCTTCCTGCGCGACGGCAAGATGCTGGCCTGTCAGGTGCCGGTCAGCATGGCAACCGCGGCCCTTGGCGGCGAAATCGAGGTGCCGACCATCGACGGCGGCCGCTCGCGCGTGAAGATCCCGCCGGGCACGCAATCTGGCAAGCAGCTGCGCCTGCGCGGCAAGGGGATGCCGCCCTTGCGCCACGGGCCGGGCATGAATGGCGAATCGGGGGACATGCTGATCGAGCTTTCGGTCGAAACTCCGGTGAACCTGACCGCCCGCCAGAAGGAAATCCTGCGCGAATTCGACAATATCAACGCCGATAACAGCCCGCAGACCCAAGGCTTCTTCCAGAAGATCAAGGGATTCTGGGACGAGATGAAGGGCTGATTAATCCGGCGTTAAGGGGTTTTGTGCCAGCCTGAGGGCATGGCACAGAATCGCTCTTTTCAAGAAGCTCCGCTTCCGCTTTTCACCCCTGCCCCTGCGGCGGGGGATGAAGCCCTGCCCGTGGCCATGGCCAGCGGCGGGCGTCTGCCAAGCTATATCTCGGATCACCGGGCAAGGCTGCGCGACCGCTTCATGCAGGGCGGGGCGGATGCGATGCCGGATTACGAATTGCTGGAATTGGTGCTGTTTCGCGCCATCCCGCGACAGGATGTGAAACCGCTGGCCCGCCGCCTGATCGACACATTCGGCGATTTCAACCGCGTGCTGTCCGCGCCCGTGCCGCGCCTGTCGGACATCCCCGGCGTCGGCCCCGCCGTCGTGCAGGAACTGAAGATCGTCGAAGCTGCCGCCCGCAGGCTGGCCCGGTCCCGCGTCCTGCACCGGCCTGTGCTGACCAGCTGGGACGTGCTGCTGGATTACTGTCATACCGCCATGGCGCATGATCAGATCGAACAGTTCCGCGTGCTGTATCTGGACCGCAAGAACGTGCTGATCGCCGATGAGGAACAGGCGCGCGGCACGGTGGATCACGTCCCGGTCTATCCCCGAGAGATCATGCGCCGCGCGCTGGAACTGACGGCCAGCGCGCTGATCCTTGTCCACAACCATCCCTCGGGCGACCCGACCCCCTCGCAGGCCGACATCACCATGACGAACCGCATTCAGGCCGCGGCCGAGGTCATGGGGATCACCGTGCATGACCATCTGATCATCGGCAAATCCCGCGAACTCAGCTTCCGCTCGGAAGGGCTGCTCTAGCGCCGCGCCTTTGCTAAAATCCGCAAGCTGCCGCAGGGGCGCGATTTTCCGGATGCGATTGCGGCGCCGGTCGCGACGCCAAAATCCCACACCTTGGGTGGAATGCGCGCAGATCACATTCCCCCCATGCTGGACTGACAAGAATTTGACCGCTACAAATCTTGCGAGGGAGGGGGAAGTGCAGGCTGTTACGGCCCGCTCCGTCATACGCCCGCAAGGGTGACAAATGGAGAGGAGAACCCGTGTCCCACGCAGATAATGACGCAGGCGACCACGGCGCTACCCGGAGAGACTTCCTCTATTTCGCGACTGCCGGTGCCGGCACGATCGCGGCGGGCGCTGCTGGCTGGACCCTTGTGAACCAGATGAACCCTTCGGCGGATGTGCAGGCGCTTGCCTCGATTCAGGTCGATGTCAGCGGCGTGCAGACCGGCACGCAACTGACGGTGAAATGGCTGGGCAAGCCCGTGTTCATCCGCCGCCGGACCGAGGACGAGATCACGCAGGGCCGCGAGGTCGAGCTGAACCAGCTGATCGACCAAAGCGCCGAGAACGAAAACAAGCCGGGCGAGCCTGCGCTGGACCAGAACCGCACGCTGGACGAGGCGGGCGAATGGCTGGTCATGCTGGGCGTCTGCACCCATCTGGGCTGCGTGCCCATCGGGGACGGCGCGGGCGATTTCGGTGGCTGGTTCTGCCCCTGCCACGGGTCGCATTACGACACGGCCGGACGCATCCGCCGTGGCCCGGCCCCGCAAAACCTGCATATTCCCGTTGCCGCCTTCGTCAACGACACCACCATCCAGCTGGGCTGAGGAGGCGCAAGATGGCCGGAATACCCCATGATTCTTACGAGCCGAAGCCCGGATTCCAGACCTGGCTGCACCGTCGCCTGCCGGTGGCCGGGCTGCTTTACGACACGCTGTTCATCCCCACGCCGAAGAACCTGAACTGGTGGTGGATCTGGGGCATCGTGCTGGCCTTCTGCCTTGTCCTGCAGATCGCGACTGGCGTGGTGCTGGTGATGCATTACACGCCGCATGTCGACATGGCATTCGCCAGCGTCGAACACATCATGCGCGACGTGAATGGCGGCTATATGCTGCGCTATCTGCACGCGAATGGCGCGTCGCTGTTCTTCTTTGCCGTCTATATCCACATCTTCCGCGGGCTTTACTACGGCTCATACAAGGCCCCGCGCGAGGTGACGTGGATCGTCGGCATGCTGATCTATCTGCTGATGATGGGCACGGCCTTCATGGGCTATGTGCTGCCCTGGGGGCAGATGTCCTTCTGGGGCGCGACCGTCATCACCGGCCTGTTCGGCGCCATTCCCGGCATCGGCGAATCGATCCAGACCTGGCTTCTGGGCGGGCCTGCGGTGGACAATGCGACGCTGAACCGCTTCTTCTCATTGCATTATCTGCTGCCCTTCGTGATCGCCGGGCTGGTCATCGTCCATATCTGGGCCTTCCACACCACCGGCAACAACAACCCCACCGGGGTCGAGGTGCGCCGCACCTCGAAGGCCGAGGCGCAAAAGGACACCCTGCCCTTCTGGCCCTATTTCGTCATCAAGGATCTGGTCGGGCTTGCGATCGTGCTGGTGGTGTTCTTCGCGGTGGTGGGCTTCATGCCCAACTATCTGGGCCACCCCGACAACTATATCGAGGCGAACCCGCTGGCCACGCCCGCCCATATCGTGCCGGAATGGTATTTCCTGCCCTTCTACGCGATCCTGCGGGCCTTCACCGCCGATGTCTGGCTGGTGCAACTGGTCAACTTCCTGTCCTTCCGCATCATCGACGCCAAGTTCTTCGGGGTGATTGCCATGTTCGGTGCCATTCTGGTGCTGGCGCTGGTGCCGTGGCTGGACACCTCGCGCGTGCGGTCGGGCCGGTTCCGCCCGCTGTTCAAGTGGTGGTTCTGGCTGCTGGCGGTGGATTTCGTCGTGCTGATGTGGGTGGGCGCAATGCCTGCCGAAGGGATCTATCCCTATATCGCACTGTTTGGCGCGGCCTATTGGTTCGCCTATTTCCTGATCATCCTGCCGATCCTTGGCATCATCGAGAAGCCTGATCCGATGCCCGCCACCATCGAGGAAGACTTCAAGGCCCATTACGGCCAGCCCACCCATCCTGCCGAGTAAGGAGAGGCATCAATGACCCTGAGATACGCACCGCTCACGGCCGTTGCGGCACTGTCCCTTGCTGTTGCAGGGGGCGCTGGCGCGCAGGAAAACGGTCTGGCCCCCGGCGTCACGGCGCCAGCGGGCTCCAGCTATCAGAACACGCAGGCCGGGGAGACGACCCCGGCCCCGGCCCCCGCAACCCCCGAGGCACCCGCTGCCGAGGCACCCGCCCCCGAGGCGCCTGCTGCGGAACCGCAGACCCCGCCCGAGGCTTCGGGTGGCGGATCCGGTGGCGGGCTTGCGCCGGGCGTGACCGCGCCTGCGGGCTCTAGCTATGGCACAGCCCCCGCGCCAGCCCCGGCCCCCGCGCCAGCCCCGGCTACCGAGGAACCCGCAGCAGAGCCCGCCGCGCCCGAGGCCCAGCCCGCGCCTGCAGCAGATGCGCCCGCAGCAGAAGCCCCTGCCGAACCTGCGGCCCCCGAGGCACCTACCGAAGCTGCACCGGCAGCGGAACCTGCGCCGCCCGCACCGCCTGCACCGCCCGAGCCCCCCACGCCTCCGGCGGAACCCGCAGCGGACGCACCCGCCCCGCCTGCCCCCTCTGAACCGGCAGCCGCAGAACCCGCAGAACCCGAACCCGCAGAACCCGCACCCGCAGCCGACGCGCCCGCCGAACCCGCAGCAGCCCCCGCCACTGAAGACGGCGCGCATGAAGCTGCCGCAGCCTCGCATGCCGCGCCGCATATCGAGGATGTCTCGTTCAGCTTCGAGGGGCCCTTCGGCAGCTATGACCAGTTCCAGCTGCAGCGCGGGCTTCAGGTCTATACCGAGGTCTGTTCGGCCTGCCACGGGCTTCGCTATGTGCCCCTGCGCACACTGGGCGATCCCGGCGGTCCGGGCCTGCCGGAAGATCAGGTGCGGGCTTACGCGGCCAACCTGACCATTCTGGATGCGGAAACCGGCGAGGACCGCCCCCGCGCGCCCACCGACCACTTCCCCACCATTCTGGACGAGGGCATGGGGCCGGACCTGTCGCTGATGGCCAAGGCCCGCGCGGCCTTCCATGGTCCGCTGGGCACGGGCATCGCGCAGCTGTTCCGGGGGACCGGCGGGCCGGAATACATCCACGCCCTGCTGGTCGGCTATAACGGCGAAACAAAGGACGAGGCGGGAAGCACCTTCTATCACAACGCCGCCTTCTCGACCGGCTGGGTCAAGATGCCGCCGCCGCTGTCGGACGGTCAGGTCACCTATGAGGACGGGACCGAGGCGACGGTGGATCAGATGTCGCGCGATGTCTCGGCCTTCCTGATGTGGACGGCCGAGCCGAAGATGATGGACCGCAAGCAGGTGGGCTTCGTCTCGGTGCTGTTTCTTGGGGTGCTGGCGGCGCTGCTGTTCATGACCAACAAGAAACTGTGGGCGCCGCATAAAGGCCCGCGCAAACCGGACTGACGCAAGCCCGTCCGGATCAGTGAAAGGCGCGTCGGACCGGCGCGCCTTTTGAGTCCGGCCGCTCTGGACAATGGCGGTGCGGCACGCTCAGGATGCGCGCGACCAAGGGGGGCGGCATGACCATCTATAATCTCGGCTCGATCAATATCGACCATGTGTATCGTTTGGCGGCGCTGCCCAAGGCGGGCGAGACGCTGCATTCGCGCGGGCTTTCGCTGGGCATGGGCGGCAAGGGGTCGAACCAGTCGATTGCGGCGGCGCGGGCCGGGGCGCAGGTCGTGCATCTGGGCGCTGTCGGCCAAGCCGATGACTGGGTGATCGACCGGCTGCGGCAGGCGGGGGTGCAGACCGACCGGATCGCCCGGCGGACCGATCAGCCGACCGGACATGCGATCATCCTTGTCGATCAGGACGCCGAAAACTGCATCGTCATTCATGGCGGCGCGAATACCGCGCTGCCCGACGAACTGGTGACGCGCGACATGGCCCGGATCGGGCCGGGCGACATCCTGCTGATCCAGAATGAGACGAACCTTCAGGCCGAGGCCGCCGCACAGGCGCGCGCGGCGGGGGCCACCGTGATCTATTCCGCCGCCCCCTTCCAGATCGAGGCGCTGCGGGCCGTGCTGCCCCATGTCTCGATCCTGGCGGTGAATGAGGGCGAGGCGCGCGAGACCTTTGCCACATTTGGCGAGGATCTGCCCGTTCAGGGCCTGCTGATCACGCGCGGCGCGCAGGGCGCGGAATATCGCGACCTGACCACCGGCACGCGGCACCATCAGCCCGCCTTCCCGGTACAGGCGCAGGACACGACCGGCGCGGGCGATTGCTTTGCGGGCTGGTTCGCCGCCGGATTGTCGCGGGGCGAGGACGCGCCGACCGCGCTGCGCCATGCCGCCGCCGCCGCCGCCTTGCAGGTGACGCGCCCGGGTGCGGGCGATGCCATGCCCGACCGGGCCGAGGTCATGGCATTTCTGTCCGATCACGGCTGACGCTTGCCGCGCGCCCTGTCAGACCCTATCTGAACAAGCATGAAAATCCCGTTTCTGAACCGCCCCGCCACCGTCTCGGTCCTGCGCCTGCAGGGTGCCATCGGCATGTCCTCACGCGGGGGGGGCGGCCTGTCCGATGCCGCCATCGCGCCCGTGATGGAACGCGCGTTCAAGCGCAGAAAGCCGGTCGCGGTGGCGCTGGTGGTGAATTCGCCCGGCGGCTCTCCGGTGCAGTCCAGCCTGATCGGCGCGCGCATCCGCCGCCTGTCGCAGGAACATGACGTGCCCGTCCATGCCTTTGTCGAGGATGTGGCGGCCTCGGGCGGCTATTGGCTGGCCTCCAGCGCCGATTACATCTGGGCGGATGAAAGCTCGGTCCTTGGCTCGATCGGTGTGATCGCGGCGGGCTTTGGCTTTTCCGACCTGATCGGGCGGTACGGGATCGAACGGCGCGTGCATACGGCCGGGCAGTCGAAATCCATGCTGGACCCGTTCCGCCCGGAAAAGCCCGAGGATGTCGAACGGCTGCAGCGCCTGCTTGAACCCATCCATGAGGCGTTCAAGGCCCAGATCCGCGCCCGTCGCGGCAACCGGCTGCCGCAGGACCGCGATCTGTTCACCGGCGAGATCTGGACCGGCAGGCAGGCGGTCGAACTTGGGCTGGCCGATGGCATCGCCCATCTGGTCCCCAAGATGCGCGAGCTTTACGGCAAGGACATCCGTTTTCAGAGCTATGGCCAGAAAACCTCGTTGCTGCGCCGTTTCGGGCTGTCGGCGGATGAGGTGGTGGACAGCCTGCAGGAACGCGCGGCCTTTTCGCGCTTCGGGGCGGGCGGCTGATGATCAAGACCGTCATCCTTTGCCTGCTGATCCTGATCGCTTTGGCGCTGGTCGCCGGTCCCGGTTTCCGCAAGCTGATCGCCAAAATTCTGGGCATTCGCTGGCCATGACGGCGCTGGTCACGGGCGGCGCGCGGCGTTTGGGCCGCGCCATGGTGCTGGAGCTGGCGCGGCGCGGTCACGACGTGGCGATTCATTGCAACGACTCGCGCGCCGAGGCCGAGGCGGTCGCGACCGAGGCCCGCGCCCTTGGCGTCAAGGCGCAGGTCTTTGCCGCCGATCTGCTGGACGCGGACGCGACCGAGGCGCTGCTGCCGCAGGTCACCGCCGCCATGGGGCCGCTGTCGGTGCTGATCAACAATGCCTCGGTCTTTGAACATGACGACATCCGCAGCGCGACCCGTGACAGCTGGAACCGGCATGTCGACAGCAATCTGCGCTCGCCTTTCGTGCTGACACAAGCCTTTGCCGCGCAGGCCGCGCCCGCCGACCGCCGCACCGCAGAGCCTGTGGCGCAGGCGCAGGTCATCAACATGATCGACCAGCGCGTGCTGAAGCCCACGCCCGAATTCATGACCTATGCCATGGCCAAGGCCGCGCTGTGGTGGCTGACCCAGACCACGGCGCAGGCGCTGGCCCCCGATATCCGCGTCAATGCCATCGGCCCCGGTCCCACCTTGCAGGGTGGCCGCCAAAGCCAGATGCATTTTGCCCAGCAGCGCAGCGCCACATTGCTGCAACGCGGGGCCGATCCCGACGATATCTGCGCGGCCTTGGCCTATCTTTTACAGGCCAAATCCGTGACCGGGCAGTTGATCTGCGTCGATGGCGGCCAGCATCTGGGATGGCAGACACCGGATGCGGTGGGCGTTGAATAGGCAAAGCACCGCGAAGTTGTCCACCTTGCCAAAGGCCGTCGCAATTCATTCACGATTCTGCCAGCAAATTCATGGCATTGTTACGAAGATAAAAAATATCCAGCAAAAACAACACCCTGAAATATTGCGCAAAATTTAAGCAGGTTAACAGAACCCCAATAAACGCTCGCATTCGCGTATCGTCCCAACAGGAGACTCACAGAGTTATCCACAGATTCCGTGGAAAGGATTCATCTTGATCTCGACCCCGGAAACTTGCAGCCGCCGACCAGAATCAGAACCCGACAGACCATGACCGATTCGCCCCGACCGACCCCGCCAAAGACCGGGCACGCCCTGATCCAGGATTACCTGAAAACCCTCGACGGCTCGCCGGGGGTGTATCGGATGCTGGATGCGCAGGGGGCGGTTTTGTATGTCGGCAAGGCGCGGAACCTGAAGGCGCGGGTGTCGAATTACGCGCGCGGCAGCGGCCATTCGGGGCGGATCGCGCGGATGATCCGCGAAACCTGCTCGATGATGTTTCTGACCACGCGCACGGAAACCGAGGCGCTGCTTTTGGAGCAGAACCTGATCAAGCAGCTGAAGCCGCGTTACAACGTGCTGCTGCGGGACGACAAAAGCTTTCCGAACATTCTGGTGGCCAAGTCGCATCCCTTTGCGCAGATCAAGAAGCATCGCGGCGCGAAATCGGAAAAGGGCGATTATTACGGCCCCTTTGCCAGCGCGGGCGCCGTAAACCGGACGCTGAACCAGTTGCAGCGGGTGTTTCTGCTGCGCTCATGCACGGATTCCACCTTCTCCAGCCGGACGCGGCCCTGTCTGCTGTTCCAGATCAAGCGGTGCAGCGCGCCCTGTGTCGGGCGGATCGAACAGGCGGATTACAACGCGCTGGTCGGCGATGCCGAGCGGTTCCTGCAAGGGAAATCCACCGCCGTGCAGGCCAATCTGGCCACCGAAATGGCCGAAGCCGCGCAGGCGATGGAATATGAACGCGCCGCCGCTTTGCGCGACCGCATCAAGGCGCTGACCGCCGTGCAGTCGGTGCAGGCCATCAACCCGCGCGGCGTTCCCGAGGCCGATGTGATCGCCCTGCACATGGAGGGCGGGCAGGCCTGCGTGCAGGTCTTCTTCATCCGCGGCAATCAAAGCTGGGGCAACCGCGACTTTTACCCCAAGCTGAACGGCGTCGAATCCGCCGATGAGGTGATGCAGGCCTTTCTGGTGCAATTCTATGACGGCAAGGTGCCGCCGCGCATGATCCTGCTGTCGCATGGCATCGAAGACCCCGACCTGATGACCGACGCACTGTCAGCCAAGGCCGGGCGCAAGGTGGTGCTGGGCGTGCCTCAGCGCGGCGAAAAGGCCGAGTTGGTGGACAATGCCCTGCGCAATGCCCGCGAAAGTCTGGCCCGTCGCATGTCGGAAAGTGCGGCGCAGATCCGGCTGCTGGAAGGTCTGGCCGAGGCCTTCGATCTGCCCGGCCCGCCGCAGCGCATCGAGGTCTATGACAACAGCCACATTCAGGGCGCGGCGGCGGTCGGCGGCATGGTCGTCGCCGGTCCCGAGGGCTGGATCAAAAGCCAGTATCGCAAGTTCAACATCAAGGGCACCGAGATCACGCCGGGCGACGATTTCGGCATGATGAAAGAGGTGCTGACCCGCCGCTTCCAGCGTCTGCTGAAGGAAGATCCCGACCGCCAGACCGACACATGGCCCGACCTGCTGCTGATCGACGGCGGCGCGGGTCAGGTCAGCGCGGTGCATGAGATCATGGCCGAGCTGGGCGTCGAGGACATCCCGATGATCGGCGTCGCCAAGGGTCAGGACCGCGACCACGGCAAAGAGGAATTCCACCGCCCCGGCAGCCGCCCCTTTGCCCTGCGCATGAACGACCCGGTGCTGTATTTCATCCAGCGCCTGCGCGATGAGGCGCATCGCTGGGCCATCGGCACGCATCGCGCGCGGCGCACCAAGCAGACCATGGCCAACCCCCTGGACGAAATCACCGGCATCGGCGCTGCCCGCAAACGCGCGCTGCTGGCACATTTCGGCAGCGCCAAGGCCGTCTCGCGCGCCGGGCTGGCCGATCTGACCGCCGTGGACGGCATCAGCGAATCCATCGCACAGAAGATCGTGGATCATTTTCACAAAAGCTAAGCCGCACACGCGCGCGTTGTGACGGCCGTTCGTTCTTGTTATGTTCTAATCATGCGGTGGAAGAATCGAAACATCCGGGCGGTTGCGGACATGATCTGCGGCAATGTCGATCACTTCCCCTACCGGACGGGGCGGCTGATCTCTGAGTTTTTCGAGGATTGCGGGCTGAGCCTGCGGCATGACGGCTCGACCCGGCGGGATTGGGTGGCGCGCAGGCTGCACGAGATCCTGTCCGTGCAACATCAGCCCGACATCTTGCCCGTGGTGTTTCAAAGCGTGCTTTCCAATCTGCTGGACCGGTCCGAGGCGCAGCCCGGTGATCCCACCCGGCAAAAGGCGCTTGCCGTGCTGAATGCGGTGCTGAATGCCGAAGGCTGGCTGGCCTTTGCCGATCCTCAGGGCGGGCTGCATTTGCACCGCCTGCCCGCTGCCCGAAACGGCGCCGATGCCGCGCAACTGGCGCTGTATCTGGATCGGTGTTCCGAAGACGAATTCCTTCAGAATCTGCTGCTGCCGGTGTTTCGCTGCCTTGGCTTTCAGCGCGTGACCGTCGCCGGGCATCGCGACAAGGCGCTGGAATATGGCAAGGATGTCTGGATGAAATTCGTGCTGCCGACGCAGCATGTGCTGTATTTCGGCATTCAGGCCAAAAAGGGCCGGATCGACGCGGCTGGCCGCAGCGCGCGCGGTGCCTCGAATATCGCCGAGATCCTGAATCAGGCGCTGATGATGCTGGGACACGAGATCTTTGATCCGGAACTGAACCGCCGCGTGCTGGTCGATCATGCCTTTGTCGTCGCCGGGGGCGAGATCACCAAGCAGGCCCGCAACTGGCTGGGCGAGCGGCTGGACGCCTCGCGCCGCTCGCAGCTGATGTTCATCGCACGCGAGGATATCCTTGCGCTCTGCGCCGCGACCCGGATGCCCACGCCCCAAAGGGACGCGGGCTAAGGCGCATCAATGCGCGATCATCTCATCGACGATCTGCGCGCCGGTCAGTTGCGCGGGGTAATAGGTCGGCCAGTTGGTCAGCTCATTCAGCAGCGCATCGCTGTCATCGCCCCAATAGATGTGAAAATGCCATGCCTTGCCCGGCGCGATGCCGTGATCGCTGAACTGGATGAAGGCCGGGGCCTCGGCATCTCCGGCGGTTTTGCGAAAGATGAAGCGCACGCCGCGATTGCCCTTGGCATAGGTCAGGATCTTGTAGCCATCGGCGCGATAGGTGCCGGTGGCCGTGTCGTCGCCCTTGTGGAAGGTCACCTGATCGCCGTGGATGGCAATGCTGTGGACATCGGTTTTATAGCCCGTGTCGTAATAGGCGCGGTAATCCTGCGCGGTCTTGTCGCCGGTTTCCGCCTTGTGGGCCATCACCGGATCCAACGTGCCGTCCTGCAGCAGCGGATAGACCGATTGCCAGTCGCCCTGATAATCCGACAGCGGGCGGTCCTTGACCTGATCATCCTTGAAATAACCGGCATAGATCTGCGGATCGACCTGCGCGTGGTCGTGATCGTGGTCATGTGCGTGATCGTGGCCATGGTCATGATTATGGTCATGCGTCTGGGAATTCTGCGCCAGCGCCGGTCCCGTGATCAGCATGGATGTGCCCAGCAGCAGCGCCGCAAGATGTCGTCCCATCGTCATCCTCATGTAATGTTATAATATTGCATTTTCTGATAACCTTGCCGCCGGATGATGGCAATAGGATGCGCGCCCTCTTTCTTCTGCGGCGGCAAAGTCCTAGATTGCGCGTCATGCGCTGGACCTTGCCCAATCTTCTGACCGTTCTGCGACTTGCGGCTGCGCCGCTGGTGCCGCTGATGTTTTTCTTTCTCAGCCGACCGCTGGCCGATTTCGCGGCTTTGGGGCTGTTCCTGATTGCCGCCGTGACCGACTGGTTCGACGGCTATCTGGCGCGGGCCTGGGGGCAGGAAAGCCGCTTCGGCGCGGCGATGGACCCGATTGCCGACAAGGCCATGGTCATCATCGCGCTGGTGGTCATCACCGGATATTCCGGCATGAACCCCTGGCTGATCTTGCCCGCCACCGTGATCCTGTTCCGAGAGGTCTTCGTGTCGGGCCTGCGCGAATTTCTGGGCGATCAGTCGCGGCTTTTGAAGGTGACGAAGCTTGCCAAGTGGAAGACCACGGCGCAGATGGTCGCCATTGCCGTCCTGTTCCTTGGGACCGGCCTGAAATACTATGAGGTCGGCCATCCGCCTCTGGTCGGCGAAACCAGCCTGCCATGGTCCAGCAGCTGGTCCGATCTGGCCACGCAGGTCGGGCTGTTGCTGATCTGGATTGCCGCCGTGCTGACCGCGATCACCGGCTGGGATTATTTCGACAAGGCCCGGCCTTTCCTGAGGGATCCCGATGCCCGTTGAGGTGCTGTATTTCGCATGGCTGCGCGAACGGATCGGCCAGCCGCGCGAAACGGTGCAGACGACCGCCGCCACCGTGCGCGAACTGGTGGCGGAACTGGCGGCGATGGATGAATGGCACGCCGCGGCCCTTGCCGATCTGACCGCCGTGCGCGTGGCGGTCGATCAGGAACTGGCCGATCTGGACGCCCCCATTGCCGGCGCGCGCGAGATCGCGTTCTTTCCGCCCATGACCGGAGGCTGATGATGCCTGCCCGCGTGCAGCCCGAGCCTTTCGACCTTGCCGCCGAGCTCGCCGGTTTCGGCGCGGGCTCGGGCGCGGTCGTGACCTTTTCCGGGCTGGTGCGCAGCGAAGACGGCCGGCTGGTCGCACTGGAGCTTGAGCATTACCCGGCGATGACCCAGAAGGCGCTGCAAGCCTTTGGCGAACGCGCGGCGGAACGCTTTGGTCTTGACGATTGGCGCATCGTGCATCGCCACGGCCTGCTGGCCGTGGGTCAGCCGATCATGATGGTCGCCACCGCCGCCCGCCATCGCAAGCAGGCTTTCGAGGCTGCCGAGTTCCTGATGGACTGGCTGAAGTCCCGCGCGCCGTTCTGGAAACGCGAGATCGGCCCCGACGGCCCCGGCGACTGGGTGGCCGCCACCGCCGATGACGAAGATGCGCTTGCCCGTTGGTAAGCCCGAAGTTGCATTCCCGCCCTGAGACGATCATATAGTCCCGCAAACCCGACCAGCGCGGAGCCGTGAATGACCTATCTCGAGTTCGAAAAGCCCCTTGCCGATCTGGAGGGCAAGGCCGAGGAACTGCGCGTTCTGGCCCGCAAGGGCGAAGGCGTCGATCTTGAGAAAGAGGCGGCGGGCCTTGACCGCAAGGCCGAGGAAATGCTGCGCGATCTGTACAAGCAGCTTGATCCCTGGCGCAAGACGCAGGTGGCGCGCCATCCCGAACGCCCGCATTGCCGCGATTATATCGCCGGGCTTTTCAGCGAATATACCCCCTTGGCGGGCGACCGCGCCTTTGGCGAGGACCACGCCGTCATGGGCGGCCTTGCCCGGTTCCGCGATGCGCCCTGCGTCATCATCGGCCATGAAAAGGGCAATGATACCAAGTCCCGCATCACGCATAATTTCGGCATGGCCCGGCCCGAGGGATATCGCAAGGCGATCCGGCTGATGGATATCGCCGACCGTTTCCGCCTGCCGGTCATCACGCTGGTGGACACCCCCGGCGCCTATCCCGGCAAGGGCGCCGAGGAACGCGGCCAGTCCGAGGCCATCGCGCGCTCGACCGAGAAATGCCTGCAGATCGGCGTGCCGCTGATTTCGGTGGTGATCGGCGAAGGCGGTTCGGGCGGGGCTGTGGCCTTTGCAACCGCGAACCGCATCGCCATGCTGGAACATTCGATCTATTCGGTGATCTCGCCCGAGGGCTGCGCCTCGATCCTGTGGAAGGATGCCGAAAAGATGCGCGAGGCCGCCAATGCGCTGCGCCTGACCGCGCAGGATCTGAAGAAGCTGGACGTGATCGACCGCATCATCCCCGAGCCGATGGGCGGCGCGCAACGCGCCCCCGCCGAAGCGATTGCCGCCGTGGGCGATGTCATCGCCGAGATGCTGGCCGAGTTCGACGGCAAGAAGCGCACCGAGATCATCAAGGACCGGCGGCAGAAATTCCTGAACATGGGATCCAAGGCGCTGGCCTGATCGCCCGGCCGCAAGGTCGCATGAGTATTTGTTGAACAGAGAAACGGAAAGGTCCGGCCTTGGGGTCGGACCTTTTTTCGTGTCAGCCGCGCGCGGCGAGGATCGAGGCTTCCAGAATGTCCAGCGCCTCGTCGAAGACCGCATCCTGAATGGTCAGCGGCGCAAGGAAGCGGATGACATTGCCATAGACGCCGCAGGTCAGCAGGATCAGGTTGCGGGCCAAGGCTTCCTCGCGCACGCGGTTGGCCATTTCGGCGTTTGGCCGGTCGCTGCCCGCCACGTTGAATTCGACCGCGTTCATGAAGCCGGGGCCGCGGATATCGACGATTTCCGGGACGGTTTCGGTCAGGCTGGCAAGGCGCTGCTTCAGCCGTTGTCCCAGCCGGGTCGCCCGCGCGCACAGGTCTTCGTCGGCGATCACGTCAAGCACGGCATGGGCCGCCGCCACTGCCAGCGGGTTGCCGGCATAGGTGCCGCCAAGTCCGCCCGGTCCGGGGCTGTCCATCACCTCGGCCCGGCCGGTGACGGCGCTGATCGGCAGGCCGCCGCCCAGCCCCTTGGCCATGGTCGTCAGATCCGCCGCGACGCCGTGATGTTCCATGGCGAACAGGCGCCCGGTGCGGGCAAAGCCCGTCTGCACCTCATCCGCGATCAGCAGCATCGCATATTGGTCGCAGATCTCGCGCAGGCGCTGCAGGAAGCCGGGCGGGGCTTCGTAAAAGCCGCCCTCGCCCTGCACGGGTTCGACGATGATGGCGGCGACCCGCGCCGGGTCGATGTCGGATTTGAACAGCCGGTCCAGCGCGGCCAGCGCCTGATCCTGACTGACGCCGTGCAATTCGTTCGGGAAGGGCAGATGCCAGATGTCGTTCATCATCGGCCCGAATCCCGCCTTGTAGGGCTGGACCTTGCCGGTCAGCGACATGCCCATGAAGGTGCGGCCATGAAAGCCGCCCGAGAACGCGATGATGCCGGGGCGGTTCTTGTAATGCCGCGCGATCTTGACGGCGTTTTCCACGGCCTCGGCGCCGGTGGTGTAGAAGGCGGTCTTTTTTGGGCCGTCGCCCGGCACCAGATCGTTCAGCCGTTCCGCCAGCGCGACATAGTTTTCATAAGGCACGACCTGATGGCAGGTATGGGTGAAGCGGTCCAGCTGGTCCTTGACCGCCTGAATGACCCGAGGATGACGGTGGCCGGTATTGACCACGGCGATCCCCGCCGCAAAGTCGATATAGCGCTGGCCGTCCTTGTCCCAGATCTCGGCGTTTTCGGCGCGGTCGGCATAGATCTGTGTCGTCATGCCCACCCCGCGCGAAATGGCGGCGTTCTTGCGGTCCGTCAGGCTGGTCATCGGCTGCTCTCCTTGCGAGTCTGCGGCGATGCTATACCTGCGTCGGTGATCCGAACAGGCCTGCTTGCGCCATGCCATCCGATGCGTCACGCTGCACCGTCACCAGTACAGGGCCCGCGATGTTTCCGATCCGAGATCACAACCCCTCCGAGCGCACGCCCTATGTCAGAAACGGGCTGATCTTTCTGAACGTGCTGATGTTTCTGCTGACCGATCCGTGGCTGGGCAATATGGATGCGCTGTGGGGGCGGCTGGCGCTGTATCCGCTGGCCATCACGCAGGGCGAATGGCTGTGGGGGCTGGTGACGCATATGTTCCTGCATGCGGGCTTCATGCATATCATCGGCAACATGCTGTTTTTGTGGGTCTTTGGCGATAACCTTGAGGATCAGATGGGCCATGTCGGCTTTCTGGTGTTTTATCTGGCCTGTGGCTTGCTGGCGGCGGGCGGGCAGATCATGGCCGATCCGCAAAGCACGATCCCGATGATCGGCGCATCCGGCGCCATCGCGGGGGTTCTGGGCGGCTATCTGCTGCTGTTTCCGCGCGCGCGCGTCGATGTCATCGCGATCATCATCATCATCTTCAAGCGCTTCACCATCCCCGCATGGGTGCTGCTGATGGCATGGTTCGCGCTGCAGGTCGTGGGCACGGCGGTGATCCGGGATGACGGCGTGGCTTATGTCGCCCATGCGGCGGGTTTCGTTGCGGGGCTGGTGCTGGCGCTGCCGGTCTTTCTGCGGCTGGGCGGGCGCGATTTCTGGGCCCGCACCCATGGGCGGCCACCGCACCGGCCCGTCGATTACACCCCCTCACGCATCCCCGAGGTGCGGCGCTAGGCGGCCCACGCTCATGTGGCGCTTGCCGGCAAAGCCCTGCACGCGGCTGACCGCAAAGCCCGCCCCCGCCAGCGCGCGCCGCACATGCCCGGCCGCGGTATAGGTGGCAAAGCTGCCGCCTGGCACGGTGTGGCGGGCGACCTGAGCCAGCAGATCCTCGCCCCATAATTCCGGGTTCTTCGCGGGGGAGAAGCCGTCCAGAAACCACGCATCGGCGCGGTCCTGCCATGCGGGCAGCGTCAGGCGGGCATCGCCGCGAATGACGCGCGCCTGCACCTGCCCCACGCAAAAGCTGTCCTGTGCCCAGCCCGCGCGCAGCTGGGCCGACAGACCCGCAAGCTCGGGGAAGGCGGCATGGGCGCGGGTCAGTTCGTCAAGGCCCATCGGGAAGGCCTCGAAGCTGGTAAAGCGGATCGGCTGCCGCGCGATCTGCGCCAGCGCCAGCAGGTTCAGCCCGGTGCCGAAGCCCAGTTCGGCGATATGAAAGCCGGGGACCAGACGCGCGGGCAGGTCATTGCCCGCCAGAAACACATGCCGCGTTTCGGCCAGCCCGCCATTCAGGCTGAAATACGGATCGTCGAACCGGCGCGACACGGGAATGCCGCCCTCGCGCCAGTCCAGATCGGCGCTGCTCTGGTCGCGCTTGCTCATCCGCGCTAACTCCTTTTCGCAAGGCAATGCGGCAAGGGGCGGCGGAATGGCAAGCGAAATCACGGTGGCGGGGGCGGGCATCTTCGGGCTGTCCTGCGCATGGGCGCTGATCCGGCGCGGCCAACCCGTGCGCGTCATCGAGCGCGCGCGGATCGGCGCGGGGGCCTCGGGCGGGCATGTCGGCGCACTGGCCCCGCATGCGCCCGAGACATGGAACGCCAAGAAACAGGTGCAACTGGACGCACTGATCGCCGCCGCAGACTGGTGGGCCGAGGTGGCCGATATCGGCGGCACCGATCCCGGCTATGCCCGCACCGGCCGGATCCAGCCGGTGCCAAAGGGCGCCGAGGCGCGCATGGCCGAACGCATCGCGGGGGCCAGGGCGCATTGGCCCGCATGGGCGGGCATGGCGATGACGGATGCGCCCGAGGGGCCGCTGATTCCGGCCTCGGCTTCGGGGCTGTGGCTGGTGGACCGGCTGACGGCGCGCATCAACCCGCGCCGCGCCTGCGCCGCGCTGGCCGCCGCGATCCGCGCCAAGGGCGGCCAGATCATCGAGGGGACGCCCGCGCAAAGCCCCGCCATCTGGGCCACGGGCGCGGCTGGTCTTGCGGATTGGGGCGGCACTGGCGTCAAGGGCCAGTCGGCGCTGCTGGCCTTTCCGGCGGCGGACGCCCCGCAGGTCTTTGCCGACGGGCTGCATATCGTGCCGCATGGCGACGGGACCGTGGCCATCGGCTCGACCTCGGAACGCGACGTGACGGACCTTGGCACGGATGGGCAGCTTGACGCGCTGATCGCGCAGGCGCGCATGATCTGCCCGGCACTGGCGGATGCGCCGGTGATCGACCGCTGGGCCGGACTGCGCCCGCGCGCCAGATCCCGCGCCCCCATCCTCGGCGCATGGCCCGGCAGGCCCGGCGATTATGTGGCCAATGGCGGCTTCAAGATCGGGCTCGCCATGGCTCCGGCCTGCGCCGACATGCTGGCCACGCTGCTTCTGGACGGGCGCGACACCATCCCCCAGCCATTCCGCCTTCCGCATTGACCCCCAGCCCGACTGCGCCATGATGGCCAAAGCCAACCCCGAGGATCCCATGACCCGCCTGCAGACAGCCTTCGACGCCATCGACACCGCCAACGCCGCCGATCCGCATCTCGAAGCCGGCCAGCCCAAGGAACTGCTCTATGGCCAGCGCATGACAGCGGAACAGCAGGCGCTTTACCCCGATGCGTCCGAGCCGCTGCAGATCGCCTGCCGCGGCCAGCATATCGAACGCTGGCAACTGCCGCGCGATGCCTATGCCATGGACCGCCCCGGCTATCTGGCATGGCGCACCGAACAGGGCCGCCGCCATGCCACGCGGGTGGCAGGCATCATGCAGGATGCGGGCTATCCCGCCGAAGACGTGGCGCATTGCGAAAAGATGCTGATGAAGCAGGGCATCAAGCGCGACGATGACGTGCAGGCGCTGGAGGACGTGGCCTGTTTCACCTTCATCCGCTGGTATCTGGGCCCCTTCGCCGAAGGCCGCGACCCCGACGAACTGCAACGCATCGTCGAAAAGACCGCCCGCAAGATGTCGGCACAGGCCCGGATGATCGCACTGAAGGAATTCGACATCCCCGAACCCTTCGCCGAGGCCTTCCGTGCCTGACGCCCTGATCGTCGCGCATGGCCAGCCGGGTGATCCCGGCCCGCAACAGGCCGCGACACAGGATCTGGCCCGGCGCGTCGCCGCATACCTGCCGGGGATCTCCGTGCAGGGCGCGACGCTGGCGATGCCCGGCGCGCTGGACGTGGCGCGTGACGCGCGGCTGATCTATCCGATGTTCATGGCGACGGGCTGGTTCACGCGCAGCGAACTGCCCCGCCGCCTGCAACTTGCGGGCGCGGCCACCGCCCGCATCCTGCCGCCCTTCGGCAGCGATCCCGGCCTGCCTGTGCTGTGCCGCAGCCTGCTGGAACAGGCCGCCGCGGCGCAGGGCTGGCCGCTTCACGACACCCATATCCTGATCGCGGCGCATGGCTCGGGCCGCTCGCGCGCCCCGGCCGAGGCCGCGCGCAAGATGGCCGCCGACCTCGCGCCCCTGACCACCTCCTGCGGCTTCATCGAAGAAGCCCCCTTCATCGCCGATGCCGCCCGCGACCTGCCCTACCGCACGATCTGCCTGCCGCTGTTCGCCACCCGGGCCGAACATGTGACCGACGATTTGCCTCAGGCGCTAACCAAAGCCGGCTTCAAGGGCATCACCCTGCCCCCGATCGGCATGGCCGATGACGCCCCGGCGATGATCGCGGCAAGCATCAGGGCCGCGCTCTGAAGCGCGACCCTCTGGCCGTCCTTGTTTTTCAAATACCCAATCCGACCGCACCACCGGCGCGGCCAGCGGCTACATCGCGGCCAGCTGCGCCAAAGCACCCTTGATCCGGGCGATGTCATCTTCCAGCGCGGCCAGCTTCTCGCGGGTCTCCTCGATCACCTCCGGCCCGGCATTCTCGACGAATTTCGGGTTCGCCAGCCGTCCACGCAGCCCCGAGGCATCCTTCTCGGTCTTGCCGACCGATTTCTCCAGCCGCGCGGTTTCGGCCTTCACATCGATCATCTCGCCCACCGGCAGCGCGAAGCTCGCTCCCAGCGCCGCGACCGAGATCATGCCTGCCCCCATCGCCCCGGCCTGCGGCGGGTTCACCCGCGCCAGCCGCTCGATCAGCGGGGCATTCGCCGCAAGCGCCGCCTGCGCCGCCGCATCCGCCTCGGTCACGATCAGATCGGGACGCGCGCCTGCGGGCACGCCGATCTGCGCGCGGGCCGAGCGGATATTGTCGATGACCTGAATGACCCAGTTCATCTGCCGGTCGGCATCGGCGTCGATCAGTTCCGCGCCATATTCCGGCCAGTCGCCATGTACCAGCATCTTCGGCCGGTCCGCGGTCAGCGCCCACAGTTCCTCGGTGACGAAGGGCATGATCGGATGCAGCATGATAAAGCACTGATCCAGCACCCAGCCCATGGTCGCCTGCGTTTCGGCCGCGAATTCGCCATCGAACAGCGGTTTCGAGAATTCGACATACCAGTCGCAGACCTTGCCCCAGACAAAGGCGTAAAGCCCGGTCGCCGCATCGTTGAAGCGATAGCTGGCCAGCGCCTCATCCGTGGCCATGCGGATCCGCGCCACCTCGCCGATGATCCAGCGGTTCACCACGTTCTTCGCATCAGGCCGGGCGACACCGCCGCGCACGCCGTTCATCTCGGCAAAGCGGGTGGCGTTCCAGATCTTGGTGACGAAATTGCGGTTCGCCTCGACATGTTTCGGCCCCAGCTTGGGATCGCGGCCCATCGCGGCCATGCTGGTCAGCGTGAAGCGCAGCGCGTCCGCGCCGTATTCGTCGATCAGCGTCAGCGGGTCGATGACGTTGCCTTTCGACTTCGACATCTTCGCGCCCTTTTCGTCGCGCACCAGCCCGTGAACATAGACCGTGCGGAACGGCACATCGCCCACCACGGCAAGCTGCATCATCATCATCCGGGCGACCCAGAAAAAGATGATGTCGAACCCGGTGACCAACGTGCTGGTCGGGAAATAGCGCGCCAGTTCCGGCGTCTGTTCCGGCCAGCCCAGCGTGCCGATGGGCCACAGGCCCGAGCTGAACCATGTATCCAGCACATCGGGATCGCGGGTCAGCGCCTTGCCCGGCGCCAGCGCTTGCGCCGCGGCTTCATTCGCGGCGCAATACTGGTTGCCCTCGTCATCATACCACACCGGGATCTGATGCCCCCACCACAGCTGGCGCGAGATGGTCCAGGGCTCGATATTCTCCAGCCAGTGGAAATAGACCTTTTCGTGCTGTTCCGGCAGGATGCGGGTCTTGCCCGAGCGGACGGCCTCCAGCGCCGGGCCGACGATCTTTGCCGTATCGACGAACCACTGATCGGTCAGCATCGGCTCGATCACCACGCCGGAACGGTCGCCGAAGGGCTGCATGATCGGCTTGGCATCGACCACAGGCCGGCGCTCCATATGTTCGGCGCCGGTTTCCTTGTCGATTTCCTTGTGCAGATAGGTGACGGCCAGACCTTCGGCCGTGATCGCCTCGATCACAGTCTTGCGGGCGTCGTAACGGTCAAGGCCGCGCAGATCCTCGGGGACAAGGTTGACGTTCGAGACATCGCCCACATCCTCGCCCGCCGCGGCACGGCTGGCGATGGCGGCGCTTTCGGCATAGGACAGCCCGTCTGCACGCAGCGCGCCCTTGGTGTCCAGCAGCGCATAAAGCGGGATGCCATTGCGCATCGCCACGCCGTAATCGTTGAAATCATGCGCGCCGGTGATCTTGACCGCGCCCGAGCCGAAATGCGGATCGGGATATTCATCTGTGATGATCGGGATCAGGCGGCGGTGCTCCTTGGGCCCGACCGGGATTTCCACCAGCTTGCCGACGATGGGGGCATAGCGGGCATCGTCGGGATGCACCGCGACCGCGCCATCGCCCAGCATGGTTTCGGGCCGGGTCGTCGCGATGCTGATATAGTCGCGGGTTTCGCGCAGGGTGACGTTGCCGTCCTCGTCGCGTTCGACATATTCATAGCTTTCGCCACCCGCCAGCGGGTATTTGAAATGCCACATATGGCCGGGGGTTTCGCGGCTTTCGACCTCAAGATCGGAAATCGCGGTCTCGAAATGCGGGTCCCAGTTGACCAGACGCTTGCCGCGATAGATCAGGCCTTTGTCATACATGTCGACAAAGACCTTGATGACGGCATCGTGGAAATTGCCCTCTTCGCCAGCGGGCGCACCCGGCGCGCCGGACATGGTGAAGGCATTGCGCGACCAGTCGCAGCTTGCCCCCAGACGCTTCAGCTGGCCGATGATCGTGTCGCCGGATTCCTGTTTCCACGCCCAGACCTTCTGCAGGAACGCCTCGCGCCCGATCTGGCGGCGGCCCGGTTCCTGACGTTCGGCCATGCGGCGTTCGACCACCATCTGGGTGGCGATCCCGGCATGGTCCTGTCCGGGCTGCCACAGCGTGTCGAAGCCACGCATCCGGTGCCAGCGCACAAGGATGTCCTGCAAGGTATTGTTCAGCGCGTGACCGATATGCAGGCTGCCGGTGACGTTCGGCGGCGGGATCACGACCGAAAAGCTGTCCGCCCCCGGCTTTGCATTGGCTCCGGCAGCAAAGGCGTCCGTTGCCGCCCATTCCGCTGCGATGCGCGTCTCGGCGCTTTCGGCGTCGAAGTTCTTTTCCATGGCCATGTCGTCACCCCATCAATCGCGACCGGGGATAGCGAAAGGCGCACGAAATGCCAACAGGCGCTAGGTCATGAAGCGCGCGGGAATGCGGTCCTGAAACGGGAAATACCGAAACCACGGCTTCGCCTCGTCCAGCACCCGCGCACATGAGGGGCGCTGCACCAGCCGGTCGAAATACGCCCGCATCGCGGGATGGTCGTCAAACGGATGGATCGCCCCGGCATAGAACAGCGCCGGCAGCGCCGCACAATCGGCCAGCGAAAACGCCCCTGCCGCCCAATCGCCCTGCCCCGACAGGTGGCGCTCGGCCACGCGATAGGCGCGGTCCAGCTTGTCGCGGGCCTGTTCCACGATGACCGGATCGCGGCGTTCGGGCGGGCGCAGCGCGTCATCGACGATCTTTTGCATGACCAGCTGGATGTTCATGTCGAAAAAGCGGTCCCACAGCCGGATGGGCAGCGCGGCCTGAGGATCGGCGGGCAGCATGCGCGACTGCGCCGGATGGTTCAGGTCCAGATGTTCGATCATGATCGAGCTTTCGGCGATCCGCGTGGCGCCGTCCTGCAGCACCGGAAACTGCCGCATGGGCCACAGGCTTTCCAGAAGCGCCGCATCCTCGGGCTTTGTCAGGTCGATCGGATGCGGCGTGAATTCGCGCTGCGTGTCATAAAGCGCGACCAGAGGCTTCCAGCAAAAGGACGACAGCGGGTGATAAAACAGTGTCAGCATCACGCGGCCTGCGCGAAATGCGCCAGTTGTTCCGCCAGCGCCTGCTGAAAGGCCGGGCGCGCGGTAATCCGGTCCTGATAAGCCTTCAGCCCCGGATAGGGCGCGATTTCCCCAAGGCCATCGACGATGCGCAGAATGTCGGCCATCAGGATATCGGCCACGGTGAACCGGTCTGCGGCGATGAATTCGCGCCCCTGCAGCACCGTTTCAAGCTGGCCAAGCCGGTCGTGCAGCCATGGCAGGACAATGCCCTCGGCGGCCGGGTCCTGCTTGATCCAGCGCGCCATGGCCAGCATCATCGCGGGCGGTTCCAGCGTGTTCAGCGCGGCGATCAGCCATTGCTGGGCCTTGACCCGGTCCGCCGCGCCCTCGGGCATCAGCGCGGGGTGGCGTTCGCCCAGATACAGCAGGATCGCGCCGCTTTCAAAGATCGACAGATCGCCGTCGCGCAGCATCGGCACCTGACCAAAGGGCTGGCGGGCGAAGTGCTGGGGTGTCTTGCCGCTGAGGCTGGTCGATTCGATGCGATAGGGCAGCCCCGCCTCATGGCAGGCCCAGCGGATGCGCAGGTCGCGGACATAGCCCTTGGCCATATCGGGAACCCAGTCATAGGTGGTGATGGTCAGCATGGCTTACTCCTGCCGGACGAATTCGGCATCTATCTGGATGGGGATGGGCGCGGTGAAGAACGCATTCAGCCCATAGGCCTGCGGGTCGATTTCGGTAGTGGCCTGAATGCCGATCAGATCGCGGATGATGGGGTTTCCCTGCGCGTCGCCGGTATAGCCCTTGCCCGCGCCGATCAGCGTCACATCGAAAGTGGCGGGATGGGTGCGGCCCATCAGCGTCAACTGCCCTGCGACCGTGCCGCGGGTATTGCCGTCCGCGGTGAAGCTGTCCGACACGAAGCTTGCCTGCGGATTGGCCACCGCGTTCAGGTAATCCGCACCCAGCAAGACCTCTTTGAAGCCCGCAACCGGGGTCGACAGGCTGTCGATCGCGACATGCGCCTCAAGCCGGTTCTGCGTCGGATCGTCGGGGTTCCATTCCAGCACGCCGTCGGGCGCGTCAAAGCGGAACAGGCTGTAGGAAAATCCCAGATGCAGCACGCGGGCGATGACGGCGGTGTGCATCGGGTCCAGCCGATAGCTGCCCGCCGCCGCCGCATGGAAATCCCTTTGCCCATGCGGCACATCGGCGGGGCTGTAGTCCTGCGCCGCCACCGGGGCGGCGCAGAGGATCGCAAGGCAAAGCGCGCGGATCATGCCGTCTGCGCCTTGGGGCCGACGATGGCGAAATGCGCGCCATTCGGATCCTGCGCCACGGCGATGAAGGCGGGGCCCGGAACCTCGACCGGGCCGTGCATGACCGTGCCGCCCGCCGCTTCGATGCGCTGGATCGCGGCATCGACGCCGTTCACGCCGAAATAGGGCAGCCAGCACGGACGGGGCGCATTGCCCAGCCCCATCATGCCGCCGATCTGCGTGCCCTGCCATGTGAACAGCTGGTAATTGCCCATCTCTCCCATCGGCATGGTGTCGGACTTGGCCCAGCCGAACATTTCGGCATAGAAGTCGAAGCCCGCCTCGGGGTCGGTGGACATCAGTTCGATCCAGTTGCCGTGGCTTTCCTTCTGCTGATTCCATGCCCCGGTATCGACGCCGGGCTGCGGATCCATCGCGGCGGGTTGCAGGATGCTGAAGACAGCCCCCTGCGGGTCCGAGACCACCGCGAACCTCCCGGTTCCGGGAATATCGGCAGGCCCGTGCAGCAGCTTGCCGCCCAGGGTCGCGATCTTGTCGGCTGCCGCATCGACATCGTCCACGTCGAAATAGACCGCCCAGAACGCAGGCGTGTCGTCCATCGCCTCATAGAGGCCCGCGATCATGTCGCCGCCATGGCTGGCAAGGTGATAGGTAAAGCCGTCCATCCCGGCATCGGCGATGCGCCAGCCAAACAGCTTGGCATAGAAATCGCCGGTCCGCGCCAGCGCGCCTTTGGGGGTGGTCAGTTCAAACCAGCAGGGTTTTCCGTGAAACATGACCGCCCCCTCAGCTTTCGTCCACCACGGGCTCGAACCCGCCCCACATCATGCGCATGCCGTCAAAGGGCATCTCGGGCATCTTCTGCATCTCGGGGTCGTCCATCATCTTGGCATAGGCGGCGTCCGCCGTGACCCGGTCCGGCCATTCGATCCACGAAAACACCACGGTTTCGTCATCCTTGGCCTGCGTCGCCATGTAGAAATCCGTGACCTTGCCGCGCGGCACATCGACGCCCCAATTCTCGATCAGGCGGATGGCGCCCAGGCGCTTGAACATCGGCGCGGCCATCTTGGCATGGTCGATATAAGCCTGCTTGTTCGCGGTCGGCACCGCCAGCAGAAACCCCGAGTAGTAAGTCATCGCTTCCTCCTCTGTGGCGCGATATGCGCCGGTGATTCCAAGGCTGGCACTTGCAGTATTAAAAAGCAACTGATAATATCTTTACATGACTGATCCCGCAAAATCCCGCCTGCGCTATGATGAGGGCTGCCTTGGCGCCCATGCGCTGAACACCATCGGCGACCGCTGGGGGCTGCTGGTGGTGCGGGAACTGATGTTTGCGCCCAAAAGGTTTCAGATGATCCGCGCCGGGTTGCCGGGGATCACCGCCAGCGTGCTGACGCAGCGGCTGGGGCAACTGGCCGATGCGGGGGTGGTCGATCACGACCCGGCGCTGGGGATCTATGCGCTGACGGATCGGGGCCGCGCGCTGCATCCCGTCCTGCGCGAGCTGTGCCGCTGGGCGCTGCTGCTGCCGGGGCATGACCCGATGCGGCATATCAGCGTCTCGGCGCTGATGATCTCGATGTCCGCGACGGTCGATCTGGCGGCTGCGGCGGGGTCCGGGCTGGTCGCGGGCGTGATCTCGGGGCCCGAGCAGTTTCGCGTGACATTCGATCCGGCAGGCGCGCCGCAGGTGCGGGCCGTGCGTCAGGCGGGGGGCGATTTCACCTTGCAGGGCAGCGGCAACGATCTGGCCTTTGCCATCTACGGGCCCGGCCCGGTCGCCATGTCCATGGCGGGGCGGGTGGCGCTGGCCGGCGATCGCGATGCCGCCCAGCGTTTTTGCGGGGTGTTCAGCCTGTCGCCTCAGACCAGATCCAGCAGCGACTCGCCCGAGGAAATGGTGCAGGCGCCGGGGCTTTCCTCGACCTGAAATTCGGTCACGACACCGCCATCGACCAGCATCGCATAGCGCTTCGAGCGGCCGTTGACCCAGCCCGCGCCTTCGATGTTCATGCCAAGCGCCTTGGTCCAGCTGCCATCGGCATCGGCCAGAACCTCGATCCCCGCATCGCCCGCGCCGGTCGATTTCGACCATGCGCCCGCGACAAAGGGGTCGTTGACGGTGACACAGATCACGCGCGACACGCCCTTTTCGCGGAACTTGTCGGCATTCTTCACGAAGCTGGGCATGTGGCTGTTGCTGCAGGTCGGCGTATAGGCCCCCGGCACGGCAAAGATCGCGACCTTGCCGGTCAGATCCTGAACCTTGACGGTTTCCGGGCCGTTCTCGCCCAGCTTGACCAGCTCACCCGCGGGCAGCTTGTCCCCTTTTGCGATTGCCATGCGCTTCCTCCATGAATTGCATCGGTTCGGGCCGGACTATAGGGTGCGCTCCGCGAAACACCAGCGGGGGCGTGGCATGAATATCGTGATCCTAGGCGCGGGTCAGGCGGCGGCATCGCTGGCGGCGCGGCTGCGGGCGCTTGGCCATACAGGCGGGGTCACGGTCATCGGCGATGAGCCCGCGCCGCCCTATCAGCGCCCCCCCTTGTCCAAGGCCTATCTGCTGGGAGAGATGGGGCTGGACCGGCTGACGCTGCGCGCGCCGGACTGGTGGCAGGAACAGGGCATCACGCTGCGCCTTGGCTGCCGCGCCACGGCCATCGACCGGGCCCGGCGCGAGGTGCAGACCGACGCAGGCCCGCTGCCCTATGACGCCTTGGCGCTGACGCTGGGCGCCGCGCCGCGCCGGTTGCCTGCGGCCATGGGCGGCGATCTGGCGCATGTGCATGTGGTGCGCGATCTGGCCGACATCGCCGGGCTGCGGCCTGCGATGGGGACCGGGCGGCGGCTGGTGGTGATCGGCGGCGGCTATGTCGGGCTTGAGGCGGCGGCGGTCGCCCGCAAGCTGGGGCTAGAGGTCACGCTGGTCGAGGCCGCGCCGCGCATCCTTGGCCGCGTCGCCGCCCCCCAGACCGCCGACATGATCCGCGCGCTGCAGGAACGCCATGGCGTGCGGATCATCGAAGGCACGGCCATCACGGGCATTTCCGATGGCGTGGCTCTGGCAGACGGGCGCGTGCTGCCTGCCGATCTGGTGATCTGCGGCATCGGCGTGTCGCCCCGCACCGCATTGGCCGAGGCGGCGGGGCTGCAGATCGACAACGGCATCGCCGTCGATGCGCAGGGCCGCAGCAGCGATCCGGCGATCTGGGCGGCGGGCGATTGCGCCAGCTTTCCCGGCCCCGATGGGCGGATGCGGCTGGAAAGTGTCGGCAATGCCATCGACATGGCGGAAACCGTCGCCGCGAACATGCTGGGTGCGGCCACGCCCTATGTGCCGAAACCGTGGTTCTGGTCGGATCAGTTCGACGCCAAGCTGCAGATCGCCGGGCTGAACGCCGGATATGACCGGGTGGTGACGCGGCCCGGCTCGGTCTGGTATTACCGCGCGGGGCGGCTGATCGCGGTGGACGCGCTGAACGACGCCCGCGCCTATATGATCGGCAAGCGCCTGATCGAGGCCGGCACATCGCCCCTGCCCGAAACCGTGGCCAGCGCCACCGACCTGAAGGCCCTGCTATGAGGATCATCGGCGGCAATCTGCGCGGTCTGAAACTGGCCGATGTGGGTGCGGGGGACGCACAGGCGCATCTGCGCCCCACGACCGACCGGGTGCGGGAATCGATGTTCAACCTGCTGGTGAACGGCACGCATGGAAACCCCATTCCGGGCGCGCGCGTCCTGGACCTGTTCGCAGGCACCGGCGCATTGGGGCTTGAGGCGCTGTCGCGCGGCGCGGCCCGCGTGGCCTTTGTCGATGACGGCGTGGCGGCGCGGGCCCTGCTGCGCGCCAATATCGAAAAGGCCCGCGCCATGGGCGTCACAGATGTCTGGCGGCGCGATGCCACCAATCTGGGAGAGAACCGCGCCAAGGGCTATGATCTGGTGTTTCTGGACCCGCCCTATGGCAAGGGCATGGGCGAGGTGGCGCTGGCCAACGCCCTGAAAGGCGGCTGGATCGCCCCGCAGGGCATGGTGGTCTGGGAGGAATCCACCGCGCCCCCGGTGGTCGCCGGCCTGACCCAGATCGACCAGCGCAAATATGGCGACACGGTGGTGACGCTGCTGCGCCCCGCCTAGGTCGCGCGGTCCAGCTTGGTGGACAGGTGGATCAGGCTTTCGCTGCTGCGCACGCCGGTCAATCCGCCGATCTGGTCCAGCACATCGTCCAGCTGGCTGGTCGATCCGGCCGCCAGTTGCAGCAGAATGTCGACACGCCCGCTGGTGGTGTGGATGCGTTCGACCTCGGGCAGGTTGCGCAGGCGCGTCAGGATCCCGGCCTGAGATCGCGGCTCGATGGTCAAAAGGCATGTGGCGCGGATGCGGCTTTCGCGGGCGCTATCGCCCAGCCGCAGGGTATATCCGGCAATCGCTCCGCTGGTTTCCAGCCGCTCGAGTCGGGCCTGCACGGTCGAGCGTGCCACCTTCAGCCGCCGCGCCAGCACCGCAACCGACAGCCGCGCATCCTGCGCCAGATAGGCCAGAATCCCCCGATCAAGCTCGTCCACGACCCCCCCTGTCATAATGACGAAAACCCTGTCGTTTTACCGGATCTGCCGGGCAGTTCCACCACTTTCGCTGCTGCGTCCGCCCCACATCGCGCGCAACCTGTAAGAAATCAGGGGATGGCAGATGGGACTGACAGAAAGCCGCGCACCCGCAGTCTGGACGAACCCGGCGCAGATCGTGCGCGACATGCAGCCCGATCATCCGGTCATGGCCTTTGCCCCCAGCGTGCTGCGCGCGCAGGCGCGGCGGTTTCTGCAGGGCTTTCCGGGGCTTGTCACCTATGCGGTCAAGGCCAATCCCGACAGGCGGGTGATCCGCACGCTGGCCTTGGCGGGGATCACGGGCTTCGATGTGGCGTCCCCGGCCGAGATCGACCTGATCGGGCGGCTGGTGCCCGGCGCGGCGCGGCATTACCACAACCCGGTGCGGTCGCGGGCGGAAATCGACCATGCCGTTGCTGCGGGCGTAGGGGTCTGGTCGGTCGATTGCCCGTCCGAGCTGGAAAAGCTGTGCGCCGCCCTGCCGCAGGCTGCGGAAATCGCGGTGCGCTTCAAGCTGCCGATCAAAGGGGCGGCCTATGATTTCGGCTCGAAATTCGGGGCGACGCCCGATCTTGCCGCTGAACTGCTGCGGGTGGTGGCGGCGCGGGGCCATTCGCCCTCGTTGACATTCCATCCCGGCACGCAATGCACCGATCCGCGCGCATGGGATGGCTATATCCGCATGGCGGCGCAGATTTCCCGCCTGGCCGGGATCCGCATTCACCGCCTGAATGTCGGCGGCGGCTTTCCGTCGCATCGCGTGAACGGCGTCGCGCCGGATCTGGCGGCGATCTTTGCGCAGATCCGCCGCAGCGTCGCGGTGTTTGCCGACGCGCCGCTACTGGTCTGCGAACCGGGCCGGGCGCTTTGCGGCGATGCCTTTTCGCTGATCACCCGCATCAAGGCTGTGCGCGATTCCGACATCTTCCTGAATGACGGCGTCTATGGCGGCCTGACCGAATTGCCCCAGATCGGCAATCTGGACAGGATCGAGGTGCTGACGCCCGACGGCCAGCCGCGTGAAGGCACGGTGCGGCCCCGCACGGTCTTTGGCCCGACCTGCGATTCACTTGACCGATTGCCGGGGGAACTCGCCCTGCCCGGCAATGTGTCCGAGGGCGATTTTGTGGTGTTCCATGGTGCGGGTGCTTATTCCACGGTTACGAATACGCAATTCAACGGCTTCGGGCAGATGGCGCAGGTTTCTGTCAAGGCATTTTCATAAAGCCGCCACCTTAGCGTCGCGAAGGACTGCTAGCGTCCCGGTCATGCAGCCCGACGCGCCCCCTGTTTGCCAAGTGGTCCTGCTGGACGGGACCTTCGCCTCATTGACCGAGGGGCAATGCTCGTCAATCGCGCGCATCCATGCGCTGATCGTGAACCAGCCGGGGGTGCAGCTGCATTACGCGCCGGGCCAGCAATGGGCGGCATGGCGCACCGTGCCACAGCTGATCTCGGGGCAGTCGCTGGATGACAGCATCCTGTCGGCCTATGCGTGGCTGGCGCGTCACTGGCGGCCGGGCAACCCTCTGTTTCTGTTCGGATATTCGCGCGGCGGCATCGGCGTCTGCGCGCTGGCCGACATGATCCATCGCATCGGCCTGCCGCGGCCGGAACATGCGACCGCCGACACCATCGCCGCAGCATGGCAGCATTACCGGCACGAAACCGGCGCCCGGCTGGACCCCGCGCTGTGCCACCCTGAAGTGCCCGTGCAGATGCTGGGCCTGCTGGACATGGTGATGTCGCTGGGTCTGCGCCTGCCCTTCAGCCGCACCATATCCGAGCCCCGGTTCCGATATTCCAAGGGCCATATCGCCCCGAATGTCCGGCGGGGCGCGCATGCGCTGGCGCTGGACGAAACCCGGCAGGCCTTTGCCCCGGTGCTGTGGGCCGGGGATCAGGCGGATGAGCGGGTGGAACAGATGTGGTTTCGCGGTTGCCATTCCGACATTGGCGGCCAGCTTGGCCGCTTCGAAGCGGCGCGCCCCTTGGCGAATGTGCCGCTGGTCTGGCTGCTGTCGCAGGCCGAAAAGGCGGGACTGCCGCTGGCCGCTGGCTGGCGCGCGGCGCTGCCTTGCGACACGCAGGCGCGCTCGGTCGGGTCATGGCGCAGTTGGGGCAAGATCTTCCTGATGCGGGCGGCACGCCAGCCGGGGCTGGATCTCAGCGAATTGCTGCACGCCTCGGTCACGCGGCCCTATGCCGGTCCCGCGCATCTGGTCGGGCATCTGGAAACCGCGCGCGCCCAGTCCCGGCGCCGGTTGCCCAAGCTGCGCCTGCCCGGCAGGCCGGGCAGCGGCAGGGATTCGGCCCCGGCTTAGGCGGCAAGTTCGGGCTTGGCGGCGACGCCCATCGCGTCGCAGACCTTCAGCACCAGTTCGGGCTTGTTCAGCGTATAGAAATGCAGGATGTCCACGCCGCCATCCACCAGATCCTGACACAGCCGCACGCAGGTCTCCAGCGCCAGCTGCGCCTCGCCGGCCTTGCCTGCGGCGGCAAAGGCGTCCTCGGCCCATTGCGGCACGCTGGTGCCGCAGCGTTCGGCAAAGCGCCGGGTGCCCGCCCAGCTTTGGATCGGCAGGATGCCGGGAATGATGCGGGCCGTGACGCCCGCGCGTTCCGCCTGATCGCGGAAGCGGAAGAACGTGTCGGCATCAAAGAAGAACTGCGTGATGGCGCTGGTCGCGCCCCCATCGGACTTGCGCTTGAGCCATGCCACATCGGCGGAGGTGTCGGGGCTTTCGGGGTGCGGCTCGGGATAGGCGCCGCAGCGGATGGTCATGTCGCCCCGCGCGGCGATCGCCTCGATCAGCTGGATCGAATTGGCAAAGCCATCGGGATGCGGCGCGAACCGGTCCTGCCCCTGCGGCGCATCGCCCCGCAGCGCCACGATCTCATGCACGCCCGCCGCCGCGTAATCCGCGACGATCTGCATGGTTTCTTCGCGCGTGGCATCGACGCAGGTCAGGTGCGCCGCGACATTCAGCCCGTAATGCGTGGAAAGTGCCGTCACCGCCTCATGCGTCAGTTGACGCGTCGTGCCGCCCGCGCCATAGGTCACCGAGACGAATTCCGGCCCCAGCGGCGCCAGCGCCCGCGCGGTTTCCCACAGCCGGAACGACTGATCCAGATTTTTGGGCGGGAAGAACTCGAAACTGATCGCGGGTGTCGTCATTGCACTATCCTTTTGTCGCAAGGCTTTTGACATGGCCGGTGACGTGAGACAAATTCATAATCCTCAACATCGTCATGAATCGCAGTCATCATGCATCTGGAACTTCGTCACCTGCGCAGCCTGCGCGCCATCCATGAACAAGGCGGCCTTGCCCGCGCCGCCGAGGTGCTGAACCTGACGCAATCGGCGCTGTCGCATCAGATCAAGGCGCTTGAGGAACAGGCCGGGGTCGAGTTGTTCTTGCGCAAGACCAAGCCCCTGCGGCTCTCGGGTGCGGGGATGCGCCTGCTGCGCACCGCCGAACAGGTGCTGCCGATGATCGCCGCCGCCGAGGCCGAGTTCCGCGCCGTCGAGTTGGGCCGCGCCGGTCGCCTGCATGTGGCGATGGAATGTCACCATTGTTTCGACTGGCTTTTGCCGGTGCTGGACCAGTTCCGCCGCGCCTGGCCCGAGGTCGATCTGGACATCCGCACCAGCCTTGCCCTGAAGGCCCTGCCCGCGCTGGTGCGCGGACAGGTGGATATGGTGATCTCGTCCGATCCCGAAGAGATGGAGGGCGTGGCCTATCAGCCGCTGTTCGACTATGCGCCGACCATGGTGCTGGCCGCCAACCATCCGCTGATCGCCAAGGGCTATGCCGAGCCGCAGGATTTCGCCGACCAGACGCTGATCACCTATCCGATGGACCGGGCGCGGCTGGATGTGTTTTCGCAGTTTCTGGACCCGGCCGGGGTCGAGCCCGCGCATCACCGCGTCATCGAACAGACGGCGGTGGCGCTGATGCTGATCGCCTCGGGGCGCGGGGTGGCGGTGATGCCCGACTGGGTGCTGCGCGCCCATGCCGCCAATCCGGAACTGGCCATGCTGCCGCTGGGTCCGCAGGGCATGTTGCGCAGGCTTTATGCCGCGGTGCGCAGCGACGATCTGAACCAGCCCTTCATGGTCCATGTCCTGCGGCTGGCCCGGACCGAGCCGATGCGCATGATGCGGGCGCTGTCGCAGCCATGACGCAAGGCAACACTTCCCAAAGACATCCGGGACGGTAATATGACACACGACAAAGTTGCATGATGAAAGATCCCCGTTGTTTGCCGCCACGCTTCTTGCCCAACGACTGACCACGCGCATCTCATGCAAGCTGGGCCGCAATCCGGGCGATGAGACCATCGCCGCCGAGGTGGTGATCGTCTCGCCCGATGAAATGGCCGAACGTCCTGCCGCCTTCGCGCTGCCGGGCCAGATGGACCGGGTAAAGGCCACGCCGCCCGACACCAACCTGCCCAACGAAATGTCGCGCATCGGCGGCGGGCCGATCCTGCATGACGCGACCAAGGCGATGCTGTTGCGCAATGTGCAGTATTTCGACGGCTTCATCTATTGCCACGGCGCGCGCCGTCAGCAGGTGGTGCGCCCCGAACCAATCATCTCAGGCGGCCCGGTCGAACACATCGCCGAATGCAGCCTGCCCGCCACGACCGTGGGGGACCAGTTCTTCGGGCATTTCCTGATCGACGATTCCTCGGCCGCGCTGCTGGCGCCGCGATTTGCCACGCCTCGCCTGCCGCGCCCGACCCTGCAACAGACGTGGTCGCACGCCCGGCCCTATCGCGACCGGCTGGGGCTGTCGGCTGCGCAGATCGGCACGGCCCGCATCGACCGCGCATGGGTGTTTCGCGACCACGGCATGACCGCCGACCGCCGCGCCCGCATGGCCGAACTGCGCCGCAGGATGCGGGCGCCGGGCGGCGAACGGCAGGGGCATGGCGTCTTCATCCTGCGCAGCGGCGGGCAGGCGCGCAATCTGCTGAACGAGGCCGCGATTGCCGATCAGCTGTCGCGCGAGGGCTTTGAGATCGTCGACCCCGCCCGCCAGTCCGTCGCGGACATCGCCGCGAAGCTGCACGATGCCGCGCTGGTCTGCTCGGTCGAAGGCAGCGCCTTTGCGCATGGCCTTTTGTCGATGGCCGAAGGTGCGGCCATGGTCGCGATCCAGCCGCCCTTCCGCTTCAACAATCCTTGGAAGGATTACACCGACGCGCTGGGGATGGGCTATGGCTATGTCGTGGCCGAAGGCGGACCCACGGAATTCAGTCTGGATGTCGACAGCCTGATGCGCACGCTGGAGCTTGCATCGGTTTGACATTTCCGGACAATCGTTCGAATAATCCGCAAGTTGAACGGCAGGGCGGGCCATGAACGATCCGGCAGGTGAACACAAGCTGACGGCAAGGCCCGATGGCGACAGCCTGCGCCTGTCGGGCGAGCTGACGGTCTGGACCCTGCCGCAGCTTGCCCAGACGGCGCCGCAGGCGATCCGGCTGGATAACGTCACCCGCTTTGACACCGCCGCCGCATGGTATCTGGCCGACCGCGCCGCGCAGGGCACCCGGATCGAGGGGCTGACCCCGCAGCAGCAGGCGCTGCTGGACACGGTGACCAAAGCTTTGCCGAAACCCGATCCTGCCGCAGCCCCCTGCCCCGGCTGGCGCGCGCTTCTGGAACGCACCGGGCAGCGCGTCGTCGAGATGCTGGCCTTTCAGCGCGAGCTTGCCGAATATCTGGGCCGCTTTCTGGCGGCAGCCGGCCGCGCCATCCGCCATCCACGCGAATTCCGCCTGACATCGCTGGTGCATCACTGTCAGGAAACCGGGCTGCGCGCCGTGCCCATCGTCGCGCTGATGTCCTTTCTGATCGGTGTGGTGCTGGCCTTTCAGGGCGCGGCCCAGCTTCAGCAATTCGGGGCCGAGGTCTTTGTCGTCGATCTGATCGCCATTTCCATCCTGCGCGAACTGGGCATCCTTCTGACCGCGATCATCGTGGCGGGGCGCACGGCTTCGGCGCTGACGGCCTCGATCGGGTCGATGAAGATGCGCGAGGAAATCGACGCCATGCGCACGCTGGGCATGGATCCCGACATGGTGCTGATCCTGCCGCGCGTGCTGGCGCTGCTCATCACGCTGCCGATCCTCGGGCTGATCGCCAATGTCTCGGGGCTGATCGGCGGCGCGATCATGTCCTGGATCGAACTTGGCATCTCGCCCAGCATGTTCCGCTATCGTCTGGTCGCCGAAACCGGGGTGGAACATGTCATCGCGGGCATCAGCAAGGCCCCGGTCTTTGCCATCGTCATCGGCATCATCGGCTGTCACGCGGGCATGAAGGTCGGCAAGGACGCCGAATCGCTGGGCGCGCAGACCTCGCGCGCGGTGGTCAATGCGATCTTTGCCGTCATCGTCATCGACGCGCTGTTTTCGATCTTCTTTGCGGAGATCGGGATATGACCGACAATATCATCGAGGTGCGCGGCCTGCGCACCCAGTTCGGCAGCCATGTCATCCATGACGGGCTGGATCTGGATCTGAAACGCGGCGAGATTCTGGGCGTCGTGGGCGGTTCCGGGACCGGCAAATCGGTGCTGCTGCGCACCATCGTCGGGCTGATTACCCCGGCTGCGGGCAAGGTGCGGGTTCTGGGACAGGATGTCGGCCAGCTCTCTGGCCCCGCGCGCGAGGCGCTGGAACGGCGCTGGGGCGTCATGTTTCAGGACGGCGCGCTGTTTTCCGCGCTGACCGTGCAGGAAAACGTCGAGGTGCCCTTGCGGGCCGTGCCGGGCCTGACGGATGCGCAGCGCGAAGGGCTGGCGCAGTTGAAGGTGTCGATGGCCGGGCTGCCATGGAATGCCAATGACAAATACCCCTCGGATCTGTCGGGGGGCATGAAGAAGCGCGCCGGGCTGGCGCGGGCGCTGGCGCTGGATCCGGAAATCGTCTTTCTGGATGAGCCCACCGCCGGGCTGGACCCGATCGGCGCGGATGCGTTCGACAAGCTGATCGTCGGCCTGCGCGACGCGCTGGGGCTGTCGGTCTTTCTGGTCACGCATGATCTGGACACGCTGCACGCCTGTTGCGACCGCATCGCGGTTCTGGCTGAAAAGAAGGTGCTGACGACCGGCACCATGGCCGACATGCTGAAGGTCGATCACCCTTGGGTGCATGAATATTTCCACGGGCCGCGCGCCCGCGCCGCCACCGTCGGGAAGGATTAGGATATGGAAACCAAGGCCAATTACGTCCTGATCGGCGCCTTCACCATCGCGGGCTTTCTTGGCCTTCTGGCCTTCATGATCTGGTTCGCCAAACTGGAGCTGAACAAGCAGTTCGCCTATTACGACATCTATTTCCCGGAAGTGTCCGGGCTTGGCATCTCGTCCGAGGTGGGCTTTGCCGGTCTGATGGTGGGCAAGGTCATCGACATGCAGATTGCCGATGGCACCAATGGCGCGGTGCGCGTGCGCATCGAGGTGCAGGAGGATACCCCCGTGCGCACCAATTCCCGCGCCTCGCTGGAACTCTCGGCCGTCACCGGCTCGGCCACCATGGCGATCAGCGCGGGCACGCCCGACGCGCCCCTGCTGCGCGAGGCGCATCCCGACGACATCCCGGTGATCGAGGCGAACAGGTCCGTGCTGCAGACGCTTTACGATCAGGGCCCAGAGATGATCTCGCGGCTGAATACCGTGGCCGAACAGATGACCCAGCTGCTTGGACCCGACAACCAGACCCGCGTGCACAACATCCTGTCCAATGCCGAACGCTCGACCGCCAATCTGGACAAGGCGATGGCCGATGTCAGCAAGGCGACGGATGCCATCGCCTCGGCTGCGGACGATATTTCGGCCTTTGGCGGCAAGCTGGACAGTCTGGGGGCGGCGGCGGAAACCACGCTGGCCAATGCCGATACCGCGATGGCGCAGTTCAACGAAACCGCCAAGCGCGCCGATCTGGCGCTGGAGGCCGGGACCGCGACGCTGGATCAGGCGCGCAGCTATATCGCGGGCGATCTGCAGGGGCTGACGCAGCAACTGCAGACGACCGCGGCATCGGTGCAGGCCGATCTGACGCGGCTGACCGATCAGGCCGTGCCGATGATGGGCAGCGCGGGCCGCGCGTTCGAGGGCGCCGACCGCATCATCAACACCGAGGTCGGCCCGGTCGCCGCCGATCTGCGGGTCACGCTGGGCCGGCTGAACGACACGCTGGCCAGCGTCACCGCCGATCTGCCCGACATCACCGCCCGGCTGCGCAGCGCCGCCGAAAGCGCCGATGGCGCCTTTGCCAGCCTGCGCGTGATGCTGGACGGCGCGCGCGCGCCGGTGCAGGCTTTCGCACGTGACGGCCTGCCGCAATTCACCCGCATGGCCAGCGACCTGCGCGCGCTGGTGACGAATGTGGACAAGCTGGTCACGACCCTAAGCCGCAATCCCGCGCAGATCATCACCGGGCCGAAAACCCCCGAATTCCGCCGCTGAGGAGGCCGATATGACCCGCATGACCTTGGCCGTTCTGGCGCTGACCCTGACCCTGCCCGGCTGCGCCGCCGTCTCGGCCCTGTCGGGCGGACCCAGCCTTGACGTGTTCGAGCTGCGCCCGCTGTCGGATGCACCCAGGACCTGCGGCCGCGGGCGTCTGGCCGAACTGGTGATCGAGGAACCCAAGACCCGTGGCACGCTGAACACCGAACGCATCATGATCCGGCCCTCGGCGCTTCAGACGCAATACCTGCCCGACGCGCAATGGGGCGATACCGTTCCGATCACGCTGCAAAACCTGCTGGTGCGCGGTTTCGGCAGCTATGACGCCTTTACCCATGTCGGGCGCGCGCCCTTGGGCACATCGGGCGATTATGCGCTGATCTCCGAGATCAACGATTTCAACGCCGAAGCCGTGGAGGGCGGCGCGGTCATCAAGCTGTCGGTCAGCGCGCAACTGGTCAATGAGATGGATGCCCGCGTCGTGTCGCGGGGCAATTTCGTGGCGCAGACGCAGGCGGCATCGACCCGCACCGCCGATCTGATCCCGGCCTTTGACGCGGCGGGCCAGCAATTGCTGGCGCAGATGACCGATTGGGGCCTGCGCGGCGTGGGCGTGAACCCGGCCAATTGCCGCTGACATCCGTCTGCTGACATCCGTCCGCCGTCACCCGAAACCCGACACCCGCACAAAGAAAAACCCCGGCAGGTCGCGCCTGCCGGGGTTTTTGCGTTCTTCGTCCCCGGATCAGGGGATCAGGCGGGCGATGATCAGGTCCGCCGCTTCCTCGACCGTCATCTGCGTCGTGTCGATGCGCAGTTCCGGCGAGGCAGGCTCTTCATAGGGCGAGTCGATGCCGGTGAAGTTCTTCAACTGACCCGAGCGCGCCTTGGCATAAAGCCCCTTCACGTCGCGGCCCTCGGCCACTTCCAGCGGCGTGTCGATAAAGACCTCGACGAATTCGCCCGGCTGCATCATGCCGCGCACCATGTCGCGTTCCGACCGGAAGGGCGAGATGAAAGCGGTGATGACGATCAGACCGGCATCGGTCATCAGCTTGGCGACCTCGCCCACGCGGCGGATGTTTTCCACGCGGTCGGCCTCGGTAAAGCCCAGATCCTTGTTCAGGCCGTGGCGCACGTTGTCGCCGTCCAGCAGGAAGGTGTGGCGGTTCATCCGCGCCAGCTTGCGCTCGACGATATTGCCGATGGTGGACTTGCCCGAACCGGACAGACCCGTCAGCCACAGCACGGCGGGCTTCTGGTTCTTCATGCCGGCATGGTGGTCACGCCCGATATCGGTGGCCTGCCAGTGGATGTTCTGGGCCCGGCGCAGCGCGAAATGGATCATCCCGGCGGCAACGGTGTGGTTGGTGATCTTGTCGATCAGGATGAACCCGCCCAGATCGCGGTTTTCCGCATAGGGCGCGAAGGGGATTTCGCGGTCCGTCGTGATGTTCGCCACACCGATTGCGTTCAGATCCAGCGTCTTCGTCGCCAGATGTTCGCGGGTGTTGACGTTCACCTCGTATTTCGGGGCGTGCACCGTGGCCGAAACGGTCTGCGTGCCGACCTTCAGCCAATAGGCCCGGCCCGGCACCATTTCCGCCTCGTCCATCCAGACCAGCGTGCTTTCAAACTGGTCGGCGACCTCCAGCGGCGACTGGGCCGCCACGATCACCTGCCCGCGCGAACAGTCGATTTCATCGGTCAGCGTCAGGGTGATCGCCTCGCCCGACACGGCCAGATCGCGGTCGCCATCCATGGTCACGACGCGCGACACGGTCGAGGTCTTGCCCGAGGGCAGCACCCGCACCTGATCGCCCGGCTTCACCGTGCCGCTGGCCACCAGACCGGAAAAGCCGCGGAAGTCCAGATTGGGACGGTTCACCCATTGCACCGGCATCCGGAACGGCTTGGCCTGATCGGTGGTGGCGTCCACCTCGACCGCTTCCAGATGCGGCAGCAGCGCCGTGCCGGTATACCACGGCATGTTTTCGCTATGCGCGGTGATGTTGTCGCCCTTGAAGCCGGAAATCGGGATCGCGGTGAAATCCTGAATGCCGATGCTGGTGGCAAATTCGCGGTATTCGGCGACGATCTGATCGAACTTGGCCTGATCGTAATCGACCAGATCCATCTTGTTCACGGCCAGCACGATATGGCGGATGCCGATCAGCTGCACCAGATAGCTGTGGCGGCGCGTCTGGGTCAGCACGCCCTTGCGCGCGTCGATCAGGATCACCGCCAGATCGGCGGTCGAGGCACCCGTCACCATGTTGCGCGTATACTGTTCGTGGCCGGGGGTGTCGGCGACGATGAACTTGCGCTTTTCGGTGGCAAAGAAGCGATAGGCCACGTCGATGGTGATGCCCTGTTCGCGTTCGGCGGCCAGACCATCGACCAGCAGGGCGAAGTCGATTTCCTGCCCCTGCGTGCCGACGCGCTTGCTGTCGCTTTCCAGCGCGGCAAGCTGATCTTCAAAGATCATCTTGCTGTCATACAGCAGACGCCCGATCAGCGTCGATTTGCCATCATCGACCGAGCCGCAGGTGATGAAGCGCAGCATGGTCTTGTGCTGGTGGGTTTCCAGATAGGCGTCGATATCCTCGGCGATCAGCGCGTCGGTCTTGTAGATGGGATCTTGGGTCGTCATGGGTCACCTGCATTTCGGTGGAATGTTTCGGAAGCGGCGCGCGAAAGGCTTAGAAATAGCCTTCCTGCTTCTTCTTCTCCATCGAGGCGGCCTGATCGTGGTCGATCGCGCGGCCCTGCCGTTCCGAAGTGGTGGTCAAAAGCATTTCCTGAATGACCTGCGGCAGCGTCGTCGCCTCGCTTTCGACGCCCCCGGTCAGCGGATAGCAGCCCAGCGTGCGGAAGCGGATGGACCGCATCTGCGGCACTTCGCCGGGGTTCAGCTTGAAGCGTTCGTCATCGACCATCAGGATCAGCCCGTCGCGTTCCACGGTCGGGCGCGGGGCCGAGAAATACAGCGGCACGATTTCGATGTTTTCCAGATGGATGTATTGCCAGATGTCCAGCTCGGTCCAGTTCGAGATCGGGAACACCCGCACGCTTTCGCCCTTGGACTTGCGGGCATTATACAGCCGCCACAGTTCCGGGCGCTGGTTCTTGGGATCCCAGCGGTGATTGGCCGAGCGGAACGAGAACACGCGTTCCTTGGCCCGCGACTTTTCTTCGTCCCGGCGCGCACCGCCGAAAGCCACGTCGAAGCCGTATTTGTCCAGCGCCTGTTTCAGACCCTCGGTCTTCCACATGTCGGTATGCAGCGCGCCGTGATCAAAGGGGTTGATGCCGCGTTCCGCTGCTTCGGGGTTCTGATAGACCAGCAACTCCATCCCGGCATCGCGGGCGGCCTTGTCGCGCAGCGCATACATGTCGCGGAATTTCCACGTCGTGTCGACATGCAGCAGCGGGAAGGGCGGCGGCGCGGGATAGAACGCCTTTTTCGCCAGATGCAGCATGACGGCGCTGTCCTTGCCGACGCTGTACAGCATGACCGGATTTTCGGCCTCGGCCACGACTTCGCGCAGGATGTGGATGCTTTCCGCTTCAAGCCGCTGCAAATGGGTCAGTGATTTCTGGGTCATGTGAAAGTCTCTGTCAGGTCGCGGTTGCAGCCTGTCTAAAGATGTGACCAGATGCAGTTACCCCCCATATGGGAGGCATATGGAAAAATCCGGAGCATTTTCCCATTTCCGCCGAAACGGATATCCTGAATGCCCTGATCGCGGCAGCAACCGGCTTTCCCGACCGTCCCATCATGGGCGGCGATCCGCACCCTGACGACACCGACCGCTGGCCGGGTTTTCTGCGCGAATTGTCGCGCGTGACCGGGGCCGCATCGGCACGGTTGGATCTGGTCGTGGCGGGTCGGGTCCTCCGGGCGTGGCAGGTCGGCGCGGACCTGCCCGCCCCGGCCCCGGATCTGGCGCAGATGCGCTATCACCGGGTCTATTCGCAGACCGATCTGCCCGGACGCCCGACACCCGACCGCCCGATTCGCGCGCTGAAATGGGGCGTCGAGACCGACATGCAGGCGCTGCTGGTCATTCAGCGCGAGGACCGGGATTTCCGCGCCGTGGACGGGCTGCAACTGGCCAATCTGACGCCCTATCTGGGACAGGTCACGGCCAGTTGGCGCGCGCTGGACCGCGAACGCGCCCGCGCGGCGCTGGACCGCCGCATTGCCGCCGATCTGGGCTGCGGCTGGATGATCCTTGGCCCGGCGGGCGTTGTGGCCGAGATTTCGCAGACGGCGCGGCAGGTGCTGGACACGGTTCCCGGCCTGCGGCTGCGCAGCGGCGGCTGGATCGAATGCCCCGACCCGCAGGCGACGCAAGACCTCCGCCGCGCCATCGGCAAGGCGCAAGCCGGCGCGACGCAACCGCAACTGGTGACGCTGGCCCCGGACCTGCAAATCGCGCTGACCCCCGCCCGGATCGGCACGGATGAGCGGCTGCTGGGCCTGCTGCGCCGGATCCGCCCGGCGCGCAGCCTGCCGGTGGGTGACATGGCCGCCATGCTGGGCCTCAGCCGCAGCGAGGCACGGCTGGCGGCGCTGATCTGCGACGGCTCAAGCCTGCGCGACGCCGCCGAAACACTTGGCTGGACGCTGGAAACCACCCGCAGCACCTCGAAACAGATCTTTGCGCGGCTGGGCGCGGGCGGTCAGGGCGATGTCATCCGGCAGATGCTGGGCAGCGCGCTGTGGCTGGCCCTGCCGACGGATTAACGGTGCGATGACCGGGCCTTGGGGAGATGCAACGCGCTTTGCTTCAGAAGCTGATCCAGCCAGTCGGCAAAGACCTGCAACCGCCGCGACAGATGCCGGCGATGCGGATATAGCAGCGTCATCGGCAGGGGCTGGGCGCAATGGTCTGGCATCACCTGAACCAGTTCGCCTGCGGCCAGATGCAGGCCGACATCATAGGCCGGGATCTGGATCAGCCCAAGACCGGCCAGACAGCAGGCAATATAGGCCTCGGCGCTGTTGACCGTCACGCGACCCCGGACCGGCATGGATCGCGGATGGCCGTCCTCGACCCATTCCCATTCCTCGACCCGCCCGTCGGACGGCGAGGCATAGTTGACCGCCAGATGATCCGCCAGATCATCCGGCCCGCGCGGCGTGCCGTGCCGTTGCAGATAGGCCGGGCTAGCCACGTTGATCAGCGCCAGCTTGCCGACCGGCCGCGCAATCAGTCCGGAATCCGACAGCGGCCCGACGCGCAGAACGCAGTCCACCCCGTCCTCGACCAGATCGACAGCACGGTCGGTCACGCCCAGTTCGATCTGAATCTGCGGATAGGCATCCAGAAAATCCGGCAAGGCGGGCGCGATGATCAGTCGCCCGATCCGGCCCGGCACGTTCACCCGTAGACTGCCCGCTGGCCCTGCCCCGGTCTGGCGAAACAGGTTTTCGGTTTCTTCGACATCGGCGATGAGCCGCAGGCAGCGTTCGTAAAACGCCGTGCCGTCCTGCGTCGGCGCAACTTTCCGCGTCGTGCGATGCAGCAGTCTGGCGCCGACCCGCGCCTCAAGTTCCTGAACCGCCGCCGAGACAGAGGATCGCGGCACGCCCAGCGTGGCTGCGGCACGGGTGAAGCTGGCGCAGTCGACGACACGCGCGAAGATACGGAACAGGTCGATCCGGTCCATCTGGCACGCGATCCTATTGTGCGGGATTTCTGACAGGTGATGTCAATATAGCCAGCTTTATTTGTAATACCAGACGATTAACTTCCTGACCGAGGCGGCCAGATCAGGTCGCACGACCCAAAACAGGAGACGTTCATGACCGATCACAGCATCAAGGGCAAAACCGTCATCATCGCCGGCGGCGCAAAGAACCTTGGCGGATTGATCGCCCGCGATCTTGCTGCACAAGGCGCAAAGGCCATCGCGATCCATTACAACAGCGCCGCCACCAAGGCGGATGCCGAGGAAACCGTCGTCGCCGTGAAAGCCGCCGGGGCCGAAGCTGTGGCCTTTCAGGCCGACCTGACCACGGCGGGCGCGGTCGAAAAGCTGTTCGCCGATGCGGTCGCCGCCATCGGCCGCCCTGACATCGCCATCAACACCGTTGGCAAGGTGCTGAAAAAGCCCATCGCCGAGATCAGCGAAGCCGAATATGATGAAATGAGCGCGGTGAACGCGAAATCCGCTTTCTTCTTCATCAAGGAAGCGGGCAAGCATCTGAACGACAACGGCAAACTGGTGACGCTGGTCACATCGCTGCTGGGGGCCTATACACCGTTTTATGCCAGCTATGCCGGGACCAAGGCGCCGGTCGAACATTTCACCCGCGCGGCCTCGAAGGAATTCGGCGAACGCGGCATCTCGGTCACGGCGATCGGACCCGGCCCGATGGACACGCCGTTCTTCTATCCCGCCGAGGGTGAGGATGCGGTCGCCTATCACAAGACAGCGGCGGCGCTGTCGGGTTTCTCGAAAACCGGGCTGACCGATATCGAGGATATCGTGCCCTATATCCGCTTCATGGTGTCGGATGGCTGGTGGATGACCGGCCAGACCATTCTGGTCAATGGCGGCTATACGACCAAGTGATCTTGCGGGCGGCCATTCCCGGCGGATGGCCGCCCCCGATATTCAGCGCGCGACGCGGTGCCCGCACATGGCGCGGGCGCGATGCGAAACAGGCGCATCCGCCGCCCCGACTTCGCGAAATCCGCGATCATCCATGAATAAAATACACATACATCATGCCGATAAAGCGTTTTTCAAAGATATTGAGGGACCATATCATCCGGACAGGCCATTGAAACGCATGGCCGTGGCTGCCGGAACGACCGCAGACCGGGATCTTGCCGTCCGTCGCAGGTGGCAAGGATACCGGCATACGAACGCCCGGCATCCATGACATAAAAGACGGTCATCTGGCCGACGCCCCTGCCGGGAAGGGCAAGACAGGCTGGCTTTTCCCGCCTGTCAGATGGGGCCGCGTCCGGATGAAACGGGAATGCCGACGAAAAACGGCAGCCGCCAACCAACATGGGATGATATTGATGATTGCCTCTAAACCGAACCTTGCCGTCATGGTCGGCGCTCTTGTTCTGGGTGCCTCGGCCGGAATGGCCAATGCGTCCTATTGCGGCGACGGCAAGACCGTCACCTTTGCCGGGATCAACTGGCAAAGCGGCGCATTCGTCACCGAGGTGATGAAAACCATTCTCAGCGACGGCTATGACTGCAAGGTCGATGCCATTCCGGGAAACTCGGTGACGCTGGAGCAGGCCACCGCCAATAACGACGTGCAGATCTTTGCCGAGGAATGGGTCGGCCGCAGCGAGGTCTGGAACAAGGCCACCGAAGAAGGCAAGGTCACCACGGCAGGCAAGACCTTCGTCGGCTCGAAAGAGGGCTGGTTCGTGCCCAGATACCTGATCGAAGGCGACGCCGCGCGCGGTATCAAGCCTGTCGCGCCCGATTTGAAAAGCGTCTCGCAGCTCAGCGAGCCGCAATATGTCAAGCTGTTCGCCGACCCCGAAGAACCCAGCAAGGGCCGCTTTCTGAACTGCCCGTCGGGCTGGACCTGCGAAGGCATCAGCACCGCGAAGCTGGAAGCCTACAAGCTGGACGGCAGCTATGTGAACTTCCGTCCCGGCACGGGCACAGCGCTGGATGCGGCGCTGTCCTCGGCCTATCTGCAGGGGCTGCCGGTGCTGCTGTATTACTGGTCGCCGAATGCGCTGATGGCGAAATTCGATCTGGTCCTGCTGGATGAGCCCGCCTATTCCGACGCCTGCTGGGCCGAACTGAGCAATCCCGAAGGCAAGCGCGACGAAGGCTGCGCCTTCCCCCCGGCCGAGATTGTCTATGGCCTGAACAGCGAATTCGCCAAGGAGGCCCCGGAAATCGTCGACATTCTGAACAAGGCCACCTTCCCTCTGGACGATATCAACTCGAGTCTGGCCTATATGATGGATCAGAATGTCGACGCCACGGCGGCGGCGGCAGAGTTTCTGAAGACCAAGGGCGATGTCTGGGGCGGCTGGGTGTCGCCGGAAGCGCGCCAGAAGATCGAAGCCAGCCTGAAGTAACCGGCGAACCGCGACCGGGCGATGCGCAACCACATCGCCCGGCTGCACGCAGATCGGCCAGACAGGCCGACGATCTGCCGCCTGCGATGCGGCTTTGCCGTTTATGCCTCGATCCCAAGATCGCCCAAGGGCCGCGCGCAGCAGGCCAGAATATAGCCCTCGTCGATCTCATCCTGACTGATGCCGCCTTTGTGGCGCATCTCGACATTGCCGGCGGTTTTCAGCGTCAGACAGGTGCCGCACAGGCCCGCCGCACAAGATGTCTCGATATCGATCCCGGCCGCGCGGGCGATCTCCAGAACGGTCTGGTCCCGCGATGCGCTGACCGTCACACCCGAGGCGGTAAAGACCACGCTGACCGGACCGGCGTCACTGGCCGGCGGCGGCACGGGGTCTGCATCGGGCTGAAAGCTTTCCTGATGGTAATGCGCCATGTCAAAGCCTGCCGTGGCCAGCATGTCCTGCACATGCCGCATGAAACCGCCGGGACCGCAGCAAAAGATCTCGCGCGTCAGAAAATCGGGCGACAGCGCGGAAAGCCGCGCCAGATCCAGCCGCCCCTGTTCGGCTTCGACAAGGAAGGCCACGCGAAGATCCGGCATCTGCCGCGACAGCACCGCCAGTTCGTCCACGAACAGACGGTCGCCGCGTGTCCGGGTGCAGGTGATGACATCGACCTGCGCACCGGGGGCGCAATCGCTTAGAAACCGGATGGCCGAGATCGACGGGGTCACGCCCGACCCCGCCGACACGAACAGCGCGCGGCGGCGGTGATGCGGCGCATATGTGAAATCGCCGCGCGGTCCCGATGCCGACAGCAGATCCCCCGGACGCAGGCAGTCGAACATCCAGCGCGTGCCGATGCTGCCCGGCTGCGCCTTGACCGTCACCGAAACGCTGTAGGGCCGCGACGGCGACGAGGACAGCGTATAGGTCCGCAGCACCGTCCGTCCCGCGATGGGCAATTCCAGCGTCAGGAACTGGCCCGGCAGATAATGGAAACAGGCGGGCGTTTCCGGTGCAAAGACGAATGTCCGCACGTCGTCCGTCTCAACCCGGACGGCGATACAGCGCAGCCGGTTGTCCTTGTCGTTCCAAAGCGGCAGGCGCGCTGCGGGCAGGATGGCGATCATCGGCCGCGCCCCGTCAGACGCGCGCGTCGGCGCGGGCGTGCAGCAGGTCCCACAGATCGCGATCCACGGTGATGTGCTGCGCATTCCCGGACCGGGCCGTCAGGCGCTTTGCCCCCGGAACGCGTGTCCCCGGCTCTTGCGTCATGGCGCATAGCAGGTCGTCATTGCGCTGCGCGAAATCGCCTGCGCCCAGACGCTTGGGGCTGATGGCGATGATGCATTGTCCCGTCCGGGGCGGCCCACCGTCGCAATCGCCAAACGATGACGCCTCATGCGAGAAATGCGACCCGCTAAGGCCCGCCGACAACAGATCCACCATCAGCGCAAGCCCGGTGCCCTTATAGCCGCCGATGGCCGCAAGGCTGCCCTGCATCGCCTCGACCGAGGAGGTCGTGGGCTTGCCGTCGCGGTCCAGCGCCCAGCCCGGCGGCAAGGCATCGCCACGCTGATGCGCCTTGATGACCGAGACCATCGCCACCACGCTTGAGGACTGGTCGATGACCAAGGGCGCAGTCCCGGCGCGGGGCGCGGCAAAGGATATCGGGTTCGTCCCGAAAAAGGGTGTCCTGCCGCCAAAAGGCGCGATGGTGGGCGAGGCATTGGCCGTCATGAACGCCACAAGCCCGTGATCGGCCAGTTCTTCGGTGAAATAACCCAGAGATCCGCAGGCATAGGAATTGGCGACAGACAGGATGGCGATGCCGGTTTCCTGCGCCACCTGCACCAGCGGGTCCATGCCCAGCTCGATCGCCGGATGGGCAAAGCCGGTCGCGGCATCGACCGTAACGACGCCCGGCGCGGGACGCGTCAGCCGTGGCACCGCCTGCCCGTCCACCTTGCCGCAGGCGGCATGGTCGCAATAATATGGCAGATAGGACAGCCCGACCAGCTTTTGCCCGTCGCGTTCGGCAAAGGCGACCGAGCGCGCGACGGCTGCGGCGTTGGTCTGGCTGACATTCGCGGCCCTCAGGGCCATGACCGCAAGCGTCTCGATTTCGGCCAGCGTGACATCAAGGGTGCGGGTCATGCGGCATGCCCCGTGGCCTTGTGCGCGGTGTCGACAAGCGGATCCAGCGCGCCCAGCAGGTTTTCGGCATACCAGCGCACGAAATCGCGGGTGCCGCCCTCGATCAGGTCGGAATAGGGCCCCGAGCGATAGGCGCGGCCACGGATGCCAAGATGGTTGTTTTCCGCAAGCTGGCGATCCTGATTGTTGGTTTCCGCCCAGACCTCGGTCAGGCGCGCCACGTCGTAATCCACGCCTTCGACGGCATCCTTGTGGACCAGCCATTTCGTCGTGACCAAGGTTTCCTCGGCGCTGACCGGAAAGACGCGGAAGGTGACCGCGTGATCGGCAAGGATGTGGTTCCAGGTATTGGGCAGATGCAGCAGCCGCACCGAGCCCAGATCCGGGCTGGTCAGATTGCCCAGCAGTCGGGAACAGCCGGGGCGGCCGTCCATGGTCATCGACACCATGCCCCCGGTGAAGGGCAGGCGCACCGCGCGATATTGCGGGCTGGTTTCGGTATGGGCGTGCGGCAGGCACAGCGCGTCCCAATCGGCGCCCTTCTTCAGCAGCAGCGCCTTGTAGGCCGGGCTGACATTCGGATCGTTCGGGTCGTCGAATTCCGTGATGATATGCATCAGTTCGGGATGCGAGCCCGCGCAGTGATAGCATTCGCGGTTGTTTTCGATCACCAGCTTCCAGTTGGCCTGTTCCACCAGCGACTGGGTGTGGACGACCTTGGCATTGTCCAGATCATGCGGCAGCAGATAGGGCTCGGTCGCGGCGCGGAACGGCTCGAACGCAGGCGGGTCGTCGGACAGGTTCAGGAAGATATATCCTCCGACCACCCCCACCGCGACCGGAGCCAGCCCAAAGCCTTCGGTCGAAAAATCGTCGCCCATCAGACGGGTGCGCGCAAGCTGGCCGGTCAGTTCATAGGACCATTGATGATAAGGGCAGACCAGCCGCCGCGCGCGGCCCTTTTCGCCAAGACAAATGCGCGAGCCGCGATGCCGGCAGGTGTTGTGATAGGCCGCGATCTGGCCGTCCGCCTTGCGCAGCACGATGACGGATTCGCGGCCGATATCGACCTTGATCCAGTCTCCGGCTGCGGGGATCTCGCAGGTCATCGCGGCGAAAAGCCATTGCCGGGTAAAGAACAGCTCCATCTCCATGTCGAAGAAATCGGGGTCGACATAGAAGGGCTGTTCCAAGCTCCAATCCGGCTTGCGGGCCGTCAGAAGCTGATGCGCACGGTTCAGAACATCCTGTTTCATGGTGTGGATCCCCCGCCTCAGTTCAACGGCAACCGGCGATAGGTGCCGGGCAGTTCGGGGTCGTGATATTTGTTCATCGGGCCATTCTCGACGAAATGCCTGTGGCACCATGCCAGCTTGTCCTGCGACAGGGTGACGCCAAGACCCGGCCCCTCGGGGACGCGCACGACATTGTTGCGCGGCACGAACGGCCCCTCTTCGATCACGTCGAAGGCCTGCATGCGGAACAGCGACTGGTTCGGCTCTCGGATCCAGCCAAGTGCGGCGCACAGATGCAGATAGACGGCGCTGCCGATGCCGGAATCGCCGCTGTAGCACCAGAAATCGATGCCCGCATGTTCGCAGGCGCCGACAAAGCGGATCAGCCGCCCGATGCCGCCGACCACCGTCGGATTGCCGCAGATCGCATCCGGAACCCGCAACGACATGGCGCGCGCGATATCGGCGTTATGCGTCGAAAACGGGATCGAGCAATGCCGCCGCAATTCCGCCATCTCCTCAAGGGTGGTGACGGGATCTTCCCAGTTGCGCACGCCCAGTTCCTCCAGCGGGCGGGCCAGTCTGCGCGCGGTGGCCAGCGAATAGGCCTGATTGGAATCGATGCGCAGCATGACATCATCGCCGAAATGCCCACGGATCAGCTCCAGCATCCGCAGCGAGACGCGCGGATCCTCGGTCGAGAATTTGCCCTCGAAATAGGTGGTGCCGAAGGTCTGGTTCAGGTGGATGCAGTAATCCAGCACCTCTTCGGGGGTGCGTTCGCCGCGCACGCTGCGCCCGTCCGGCAGCAATGGCCCCTGCGCCCGCAGCGAGAAGTAATCCGTGAACGGGATATCCTTGCGCACCGCGCCGCCAAGCACCTGATACAGCGGCATGTTCCACGCCTTGCCCCGGATGTCCCACAGCGCGGTCTCGATCGCGCCAAAGGCCGTGATGCGCAGCGGATCGTTGATGCTTTGCACCCCGCGCCAAAAGGGCACGCAGGCGAATTCCGCCCCCGCAATGTCGAACGGATCGCGCCCGATCAGCTTTGGCGCAAGTTGATCGGTGATGACGGCGGCGGCGAATGGCGTCGGCGCCTCGCCCCAGCCGACAAGGCCATCCTCTGTCTCGACCTCGACGATGGTTGTCGAAAAACCGGGCAATTCACCGAATACCCAGACATAGGGCGCTTCCAGAACAAGATTCACTGGCGTTGCACGGATGGCTTTGATTTTCATGATGAATGGCTCTCTCAGCTTTTCACACGATGCCCCGACGGCATCGATAACCTTGACCGACACAAGATAAGACATTGATTTACAAATGAAACGCGGTATTTTGTCATGAAATCCATGCTTTCTGATCATGTATCCGCGCGGCCGACCTTCAGTCGCAGGCTGCCCCCGATGCATGCGCTGGAGGTCTTCGTGACCGCCGCGCGCTGCGGCACCTTCAGCCGTGCCGCCGGCGAGATGTTCGTGACGCAAAGCGCGATCAGCCGGCAGATCCAGCACCTTGAGGACAATCTTGGCGTCCAGCTTTTCATTCGCCACAAGCGCGGTCTGCGCCTGACACCCGAGGCCGAGGCCCTGCTGCCCATCGTCGAAGCGGCGTTCACCCAGATTGCGCGCGCCTGCGGCAGTCTGCGCAATTCCGAACAGGTGCTGACGCTGCGGATGCCGCCGACGCTGGCGACGCGCTGGTTCCTGCCGGTGCTGCCGTCGCTGCAGGCGCGGTTGCCGGGGCTTGATGTCCGCCTGACCACCTATGACGCATGGGAGCCCAGCTTCGAATCCAGCGATATCGACGCGGCCATCGTGCAGGGGCGCGGCGACTGGCCCGATGTCGAGGCCGTGCCGCTGTTTCCGGAACTGCTGACCCCCGTCACCTCGCCCGATCTGGCCCGCGAACTTGAAACGCCCGAGATGCTGCGCGACAAACCCCTGCTGCATTGCTTTCCGCTCAGCGGATGGCCGATCTGGCTGGAGGCCGCAAAGCTGCAAGGCATCGCCTCACATCGCGGTCAGATCTTCGACACGCTGGAACTGGCGCTGTCCGCGGCGACGCGGGGTCAGGGCGTGGCGCTTGGCGATCTGAACCTGATTCAGGAAAGCCTGCGCGACGGCGTGCTGGTGCGGCCCTTTCCCATCGTCGTCAATCGCGGCATTTCCTATTACCTGATCTTTCCGAAATCGCGGGCGCTGGTGCCAAAGATCGTCGCGCTGAGGCAGTCGCTGGAAGAAGAGGCCGAGCGTCAGAAACAGGCCTATGCCGCGCTGGACCTGATCCGCGTGACGACCCCGGATTGACCGGCGCCAGATCGGCATCGCCGCGCGCGGAATTCACGCCACCGGCGCGGCTATTGCATTGACCTCGGGTCGCTGGGGCAGATGGTCAGGCGGGATCGGCGCCATGCTTTGGTTTTATCAGCGGCGCTGAATGTGTGGATGGCAGGCCGAATGACGCTCGGGCCACCAACACCATCCCGTTCGGCTTTGTGACAAAGTTTTCGGGCTGGGCCAGCTGCGCAGATCCGGGCAAACACCCAAAGAAACGCCATATCGGGAAAATGGTCGGAGCGAGAGGATTCGAACCTCCGACCCCCTGCTCCCGAAGCAGGTGCGCTACCAGGCTGCGCTACGCTCCGACCGTGGAGGGGCAGGTAGCCCGGCGCAAAGCGGATTGCAAGGGGATTCTCGTTGGGAAAACGCCGCGCCAGCCCGCAGGCCGGCGCGGCGAAGCCATCACAGGACGGCCAGCGCCTGAACGATCTTGTCGCCCATCTGGCTGGTCGAAACCGGCGTGCCGCCTTCCGGGCCCATCAGATCGGCGGTGCGCACGCCATCAGCCAGCACCTTTTCGACCGCGCGCTCCAGCAGGTCGGCCTCGGCCAGCAGATCGAAGGAATAGCGCAGCGCCATGGCAAAGCTCAGGATGCAGGCGATCGGGTTGGCCTTGCCCTGCCCCGCGATATCGGGGGCCGATCCATGCACCGGCTCATACAGCGCCTTGGGGCGGCCATTGGCCATCGGCGCGCCCAGACTGGCCGAGGGCAGCATGCCCAGCGATCCGGTCAGCATCGCCGCCGCATCCGACAGCACGTCGCCGAACAGGTTGTCGGTCACGATCACGTCGAACTGGTTCGGGCGGCGGACCAGCTGCATGGCGCCGTTATCGGCATACATGTGCGACAGCTCGACATCGGGATATTCGTTGTCGTGGACCCATTGCACTTCCTCGCGCCACAGAATGCCCGATTCCATGACATTGGCCTTTTCCATCGAACAGACGCGGTTGCCCCGCTTGCGCGCCAGTTCAAAGGCCGACCGCGCCACACGGCGGATTTCGCCCGAGGTATAGCGCTGCGTGTTGATGCCGACGCGACCGCCTTCGTTTTCGGGGTTGTTGTCATCGGAATGAATGCCGCGCGGCTCGCCGAAATAGATGCCCGAGGTCAGCTCGCGCACGATCAGGATATCCAGACCGGCCACGACCTCGCGCTTGAGCGAGGAAAAATCGGCCAGCGCATCGAAGCATTGCGCCGGGCGCAGGTTGGCATACAGATCCATTTCCTTGCGCAGGCGCAGCAGGCCGCGTTCCGGCTTTACGCTGAAATCCAGATTGTCATAGGCCGGGCCGCCGACCGCGCCCAGCAGAACCGCATCGACGGCCTGCGCCTTGGCCATGGTGTCATCGGCCAAGGGCTTGCCGTGCTTGTCATAGGCCGCGCCGCCGACCAGATCCTCGGACACGTCGAAGGCGATGCCACGGGCCGACTGGAACCAGTCGATGACCTTGCGGACCTCGACCATGACTTCGGGGCCGATGCCGTCGCCGGGCAGGATCAGCAGGGAACGGGTGGTCATCGCGGGCATCTCCTCGTGCATCTTTCGCGTCGTCAGATCGCCTAGCCGTGCCTTGGCCTTGCGTCAAGTTCACGGCGATTTGGGTTGCACCCGGACAGGGCTTCGGGCGGGATGGGGACGCGAATGGACGAAGGGGGCAAGGCCATGAAAGCAATGGCGGTTGCGGCGGGCGCATTGATCCTGACCACCGGAATGGCGCTTTCGGATGGCGGCATGACGGTCCAGCTTCCCGACGTGTCGCAGATCGACACGGCCGAGGCCACGCGGCTGATCGCCGAACTGGCAAATGTGAACGTCATCACCTCGAACTGCCCGGGATACGAGATTTCGGGCGGCGAATGGACGCTGATCACCGGGACGGGCGATCTGCTGGCGGGCAAGCTGGGCATGGATGCGTCGCAATATGACCGCAAGTATTATGGCCCGGCCTTCAAGCTGCTGGATGACCCGACCGCCTGCGACCGGATCGGGCCAACGGCAAAGCCGCTGATCCAGCGCCTGATCGGCATGGGCGGCGGGACCACGCCGCTGACCCAGTCGCAATAGCTTGCTTGCCGCGGGACGGCCGGGGCAATAGCTTGCCGCCCATGACGGCTGAACCGACCTACAGGGGATTCGCGCTTGATGCGCAGACCGCGCTGGCGCTGCTGCAATGGCAGGCCGAGCTTGGCGCGGATGAGCCCTGTCTGGACGACCCCATCGACCGCTATGACCTGCCCGACCGGGCCGAGGCCCCCGCAGCCACAGCGTCCGCTGCCCCCACGCAGCCCACGCCCAGAGCCGCAGACCCGGCGGTGGATCACGCGGCGCTGGCCGAAACGCTGGCCGCGGGCGCGTCCACGCTGGCCGAACTGGCTGCCGCGCAAGAGGCGTTCGAGCCGATCGAGATCCGTCGCGGCGCCCGCAATTTCTGCTTTGCCGATGGCCGCGCCGGGGCCCGTGTCATGGTGATCGGCGAAGCCCCCGGCGAGGAAGAGGACCAGCAGGGCCGCCCCTTCGTCGGGCGCGCCGGGCAGTTGCTGGACCGGATGTTTGCCGCCATCGGCCTTGCCCGCGACGCGGTGGATGCCGAACGCGGGCTTTACATCACCAATGTCCTGCCATGGCGCCCGCCGGGCAACCGTCGCCCCGAGCCGGGCGAGATCGCGGTCATGCTGCCGTTCCTGCGCCGCCATGTCGAACTGGCGCAGCCGGAATTGCTGGTCCTGATGGGCAACACCCCCTGCATCGCCGCGCTGAACCAGCAAGGCATCCTGCGGCTGCGCGGGCAGTGGACGCAGGCCTTTGACCTGCCGACGCTGCCGATGACGCATCCCGCCTATCTGCTGCGCACGCCCTTGGCCAAGCGCGAGGCATGGGCGGATCTGTTGTCCATTGCTGCGCGGCTGGACACCAGAGCCGCACCCTGATCCTGCGCGTCCTCAGCCCTGCGGATCGCAGCCGTCATATTCAGTGGCGCTGTCGGGACGGATCAGCGTCAGCACCAGTTTCTGCGGGTCCAGCTGAAAGGGCTTGCCGGTTTCGCTGATGAAATCCGCCGTCGCCTGCAGCACGCCGTCCTGCTGCGCCAGTTCGGGCTGCGACACCCAGATCCCCGGCAGCTCCATCGCGACTTCCGGCGCGCTGGCTTCGGGAAACAGCGCCGTGACGCGCATCCCGTCCGAGATCTCCTCGATCCGGCACAGGGGCTTGTCCAACGCGCGCTGAGGCACATCGGCCAGCGCGGTCTGGATCAGCGGGTCGGGGCTTTCCTGCGGTGCGGGCGCGATCAGCGTGACCTGCGCGGGCACGCAGATATCGTCGCACAGCCCGAAATCCACCACGGCATGCAGATCGACGGGCTGGCCGGGATCGGCAGGCGCAATCTCCAGCGGCAGGATCATCTGGTCATGATAGCCCAAGGTCCGCTCGCCGCCCGACTCGATGGCTTCGGGGCGCGGCCAGTGCAGCACGACCTGCCCGACATTGCCCGATCCCTGCCAGTCGAAACGCGGCGGGATGCCTGCATCGCCCGGACTGCGCCAATAGGTCTTCCAGCCCGGTTCCAGATCCAGCCGCAGGGCCGTCATGCGATGGCCGTCCGGCGTGATCCAGCCCGGCAGCAACGCGGCCCCGGCCAGACCCGGCGGCAGGCTGTCCACGACGGGCGGCAGGGATTGCGCGGTCTGCGCATGGGCAAGCGCCGGCGCGGCAAGGATCATCACAAGGGCAAGGCTTTTCATGGCCGTATTCTTAGGCGGCGGCGGGGGTTGTCGGGAAGTCACAAAAACGGCAGGAGTTTTCCGGCTCTCTTGCGCAATGCCGTGTCAGGTCCGATGTTTGTGGAAACATGGAGCGCTACTTGGACCCTTCGAGCAACCTGACCGGCAAGATGCTGATCGCCATGCCCGGCATGCGCGATCCGCGTTTTGAACATTCCGTCATCCTGATCTGCGCCCATTCCGAGGAAGGCGCGATGGGGCTGGTGGTCAACCGGCCCCTGCCCGAGATCGGATTTTCGGAGCTTCTGGACCAGCTTGGCATCGAAAGCAGCCCTGCGGCCATCGACATCCCCGTGCGCTTCGGCGGCCCGGTCGAGCCGGGGCGCGGCTTCGTGCTGCACCGTCCCGATGCCGACACCGCCGATGACGACAGCCGCATGATGATCGGCGGCGATCTGGCCATGTCCACGACCCGCGACATTCTGGAAGACTATGCCAATGGCCGCGGCCCGCAGCCCGCCGTGCTGGCGCTTGGCTATGCCGGATGGGGTCCGGGTCAGCTGGACGATGAAATTCTGGACAATGGCTGGCTGACCACCGACGCCTTTGACGACATCATCTTTGGCCGCGACGATTCCGGCAAATGGAGCGCGGCGCTGCGCGGCATGGGCGTCGATCCGGTGGCCCTGTCACCCAACGCCGGCCACGCCTGAGGTCGGATCAGCCCGGACGCGGCGCGGCGGCGCGGCGCAGCCGGTCGTTGATCGCCGCCCCCAGACCAGCATCCGGAATGGGTGCCACGGCAATCGGGCGGCCCATGGCATCGGCGTGATGCAGCATCTCGAACAGGCGCGCGGCGGCCTCGGTGGTGTCGCCGCTGGCGCTGAGCGAGATCTCGCCCGCGATGGGACCAAAGCCGATCAGCAATTCGCCCGGCGCCGCGTCACTGGCGTTCAGCCGCAGGCTGGCGCGCGGGGCGTAATGGCTGGTCAACTGCCCTGGCGCATTCGGCGCATCGGGGTTGATCGCCGGCTGCGTCAGCGGCTGGCCCAGCGCGGCCTCGATCTGTTCGGCGGGAATGCCGCCCGGTCTCAGCAGCGCGGACTGGCCACCCTGCCAGCCGATGATGGTCGATTCCAGCCCGACCTGACAGGCCCCGGCATCCAGAACCGCCGGAATGCGCCCGCCCAGCCCGGTATCCGGATCGGCCACATGCGCCGCCGTGGTCGGGCTGATCCGCCCCGAGGGATTCGCCGAGGGCGCGGCCAGCGGCCCGCCGAAGCAGCGCAGCAAGGCCCGCGCCGCAGGATGCGCGGGCAGACGGATCGCCACGGTCGACAGCCCCGCCGTCACCAGCCCGGCGATGCCCGCATCCTTGCGCAGCGGCAGAACCATGGTCAGCGCGCCGGGCCAGAAAGCCTGCGCGAGCGCCAGCGCGGGCGCGTCAAAGACCGCAATGCGCTGCGCCGCCTGCAGGTCGGGCAGATGCACGATCAGCGGATTGAAGCTGGGCCGCCCCTTTGCGGCATAGATCGCGGCCACCGCGGCCGGATTGCGCGCATCGCCCGCCAGCCCATAGACCGTCTCGGTCGGAATCGCCACGACCTGCCCTGCGGCCAGCAAGGCGCTGGCTTCGCTAAGCCCTTCGGCATCGGGTTGGATCAGGCGGGTCTGCATCTGTTACGTTGGGTAGCGGTTGCTGAGAAAGGCGCGGCACATATGATAGCACTCGGGGAACAATTATGCGCCACAGCGCAATTTGCCAAGGCGCCGGAGGGAACGGGACATGGCCTATCAAGCACCGGTCGAGCAGATCGCATATATCCTTGACCGCGTGGTGGACTTCGCCCGCATCGGCGACACCGACCGGTTTGCCGAGGCCACGCCCGAAACCGTGACCGCCATCCTGACCGAGGCGGGCAAGCTTGCGACCGATGTGATCGCCCCGGTCAACCGGGCGGGCGACCTGCATCCGGCGCGGCTGGAAAACGGTGTGCTGCGCTCATCTCCGGGGTTTGCGCAGGCGTTCCGGGCCTTGGCCGAAGGCGGCTGGATCGGTCTGGCCGCCGATCCCGAACATGGCGGCATGGGGCTGCCGCAGGCGCTGAACATGGCGGTGAATGAAATGACCGCCTCGGCCTGCCTTGCGCTGCAACTGAACCCGCTGCTGACGCAGGGCCAGATCGAGGCGCTGGAGCATCACGGCAGCGATGCGCTGAAGGCGCTGTATCTGCCCAAGCTGAATTCCGGCGAATGGTCCGGCACGATGAACCTGACCGAACCCGGCGCGGGATCGGATGTGGGCGCGCTGACGACCAAGGCCGAACGCGCGCCCGACGGCACTTATCGCATCACCGGACAAAAGATCTTCATCACCTGGGGCGACAGCGATGTGACCTCGAACGTCTGCCATCTGGTGCTGGCGCGGCTGCCCGATGGCGGCGCGGGGACCAAGGGCATCAGCCTGTTCATGGTGCCGAAGCTGATCCCAGACGATGCGGGCGATCCCGGCCAGCCCAACGATCTGCGCGTGGTCAGCCTTGAACACAAGCTGGGCATCCATGGCAGCCCGACCTGCGTCATGTCCTTCGAGGGCGCGACCGGCTGGATCGTCGGCGAGGAGCACAAGGGCATGGCGGCAATGTTCACCATGATGAACTGCGCCCGGCTTGGCGTGGGCATCCAGGGCGTGGCGCAAGCCGAAGCCGCACTGCAACAGGCGGCGGCCTATGCGTCCGAACGGGTGCAGATGGGGCCGATCATCCGCCACCCAGATGTGCGCCGGATGCTGGCGACATCGCGTGCGGAAATCTTTGCCGCGCGGTCGATCTGTCTGGCCTGCGCCGTCGCCATCGACATGTCGCGCGCCTCGGGCGAAGCCGACTGGGCGGCACGGGCGGCCTTCCTGACCCCGATCGCCAAGGCGCATGGCACGGATGTCGGCACCCGCGTCGCCGATACCGCCGTGCAGGTCCATGGCGGCATGGGCTATATCGAGGAGACCGGCGCGGCGCAGTATCTGCGCGATGTGCGCATCACCTCGATCTATGAGGGCACGAACGGCATTCAGGCCATGGACCTCGTGGGCCGCAAATTCGCCGATGGCGGCGCGGCGGCGATGACGCTGCTGGACGAAATCCTTGACGGGGCCAAGTCGGCGCAGGGCGAACAGCCGGATCTGGCGCATGATGTCTGGCAGGCCGCCGAAACGCTGCGCGAGGCCACGCAGGATCTGCTGGACCGCGACCTGACCGACCGTTTTGCGGGGGCCGTGCCCTATCTGGCGGCCTTTGCCCGTGTTCTGGGCGCGCATTACCACCTGCGGGCGGCGACGCGCGGCGGCTCGGTCGCGCTGGCGCGGGTCTATGTCAGCCGCGTCCTGCCGCAATATGCCGGAGATCTGGCGGCGGCACGGGCCGGGCTCGCGGATCTTGAGGCGCTTGACGATGCGGTGTTCCTGGGCCAGATGGCCGGGTGATCCGAAACATCCCCCATCAAGCGCCCGCCGAAGGCGAGGCCGTCGAAATCGCCCCGGGCGTTCTGTGGATGCAGATGCCCCTGCCCTTCAAGCCGACCGTGGTGAACGTCTATGCCTTCCGCGACGAGGATGGCTGGACGGTGGTCGATACCGGCATCGACACGCGGCGCGGACGGGCCATCTGGCAGGTGCTGCTGGACGGGCCGATGGCGGGCGCGCCGGTCACCCGGCTGATCGCCACGCATCACCACATCGACCATATGGGTCTTGCGGGCTGGTTCGTGGCACAGGGCGCCCAGCTTTGGACATCGCGCACCGCGTGGCTGATGGCGCGCATGTCGATGCTGGACGTGCAGGACCGCCCGACGCCGCAGGCCGTGGCCTTCTGGCGCGATGCGGGCATGCCGCCCGACCTGATCGCCGAGCGGTCGCGGGAACGCCCCTTCAACATGTCCGATGCCAGCACGCCGCTGCCCCCCGGCTATCTGCGCCTGCACGAAGGCCAGACGGTCAGCTTCGGCAATCGCCGCTGGGCCGTCCGCATGGGCGAAGGCCATGCGCCGGAACATGTCACGCTGTGGTCCCTTGACGATCATCTGGTGATCGGCGGCGATCAGCTTCTGGCCTCGATCTCGCCCAATCTGGGGGTCTATCCGAATGAGCCGGGGGCCGATACCGTCGGCGCGTGGCTGGACAGCTGCCGCGCCTTTCTAAGCCATGCCCATGCCGATCAGCTTGTCCTGCCCGGCCACAAGCTGCCGTTCAACGGTCTGCCCACGCGGCTGCGGCAGTTGATCGACAACCAGATGGCGGCCAATGACCGGCTGGCGGCGGGTCTTGCCGCCCGGCCCCGCACGGTCGTCGACTGTTTCGAGCTGCTGTATCGGCGCATCATCGGCAAGCCCGAACTGGGTCTGGCGCTGGCCGAGGCGATGGGCCATGTGAACCATCTGCAGGCCACCGGCCGGGCGTGGCCCACGGGCCGCAATGGCGATGGCGCCATCCTTTGGGGGGCGTGACAGGTCGTCCGCGCTGCGCTATCCCTTTTTGCGACGACAGCGCAGGAGAAGGGGGGAGCCATGGCCTCGCATCACGAAGTCACCGAACACAAGCACGGCGAAATGGACATCACCGATCACCAGAAAACCTTTGCGGGTTTCGTGAAGGTCTCGACCTATACGGCGATTGCGGCGATCGTGGTGCTGATCTTCATGGCGCTGACAAACGCCTGACCACCCCGGAGTAAAACATGCAAAGACGTGCCTTCCTCGCGCTGGCTTTGCCGGCTGCGCTTGCAGCCTGCGGTGCCGACAATGTCTGGAGCAGCGACGAGGCGGTGCGCAATGCCCGCTATGTCTCGAACGAACCGCCCTCGATCACGCTGCTGACGGTGATCGGCATTCCGCGCGGACAGGGCGGCCATTCGGCGCTGATGATCAATGGCAGCCAGCGCGTCATCTATGACCCGGCAGGCAGCTGGACCCACCCCTCGATCCCTGAACGCCATGACGTGCTTTACGGGATCACGCCGAATTTCAAGAACTTCTACATCGACTATCACGCCCGCGAAACCTATTGGGTCGCCGAGGATACCGTGCAGGTTTCGCTGGCGGTGGCCGATGCCGCCATCCGCTCGGTCGAGCAGCAGGGCTCATCCAGCAAAAGCTTCTGTGCGGTGAATACCGGCAAGGCGCTGCAACGCGTGCCGGGCTTCGAGGGCGCGCCGACCGGCTTTTCGCCGATCAACCTGCGCCGCTGGTTCCTGACCCTGCCGGGCGTGGTGTCGAAAAAGAACATGGATGGCGATCCGGCCAACAACCACAACGTCCTGCTGCGGCAAAAGGATGGCGTCATCACCGGCTATGGGGCCGACGGCCAGCTTCACGCCCAAAGATAAAGCGTGCCGAACAGCGTCACCATGCCCGCAATCACCGCATAAAGCAGGTTGCGGGTCAGATAGCCCACGACCAGCGTGACACCCGCCGCCGTCAGGCGCGCGGGATCGGGCTGGCCGCCGGTCGCCGCAGGCCAGACCACCAGCGGCGCGACCAGTGCGGGCAGCACCGCCACGGCGGTATAGCGCAGCGCACGCTGGGCCCAGCTTGGCAATTGCCGCGTGCCGATGGCCCCCAGAAACGACCAGCGCAGCAGGAACGTCCCCACGCCCAGCGTCACGATCACCAGCCAGATCGTCAGATCCGATGCCATCATGCGCGCCCCGCCCCGCGTTTCTCGGTCCAGATTTCCACCCAGACGCCCGCCGCCATGGCGATGGGCGCGGCCAGCAGCACCCCCATCCCCGAGGGCAGCCCGCTGAAGGCCAGCGAACACAGGATCGACACCAGCGCCGCCGCGATATGGGCGGGCGTGCGCAGCATCGGCGCGACCATGGCCAGAAAGGTGATGGGCAGCGCGAAATCCAGCGCCCAGCTTTCCGGGATCGCCCGGCCCAGCGTGAATCCCAGCGCACAGGCGATGGCCCATGGGATGCAGCAACTGATCGCCGCACCGAAGAAATAGGCCAGCCGCTGATCCAGACGCAGGTTCGGGTTGGTCTCATAGAAGCGGATCGACTGGGCATAGGTCTGGTCGATCAGCACATAGGCCAGCAGCCCCTTGGCCCTTGGCGACGCCGCGCCCAGCCATGGCACCAGCGAGGCCGAATACATCGCCATGCGCAGGTTCACCGCCAGGGCCGAGGCGATGACGATGATGGCGGGCGTATGTTCGCTGAGCAGTTGCACGGCGGTGAATTGCGACGCCCCCGCCAGAACCAGAATGGCGAAGCCCAGCACCTGCGGCAGGTTCAGCCCGGCCTCGGATGCCACGACGCCGAACAGCATCCCAAAGGGCATCAGCACCAGCAGGAACGGCAGCGACTGGATCATGCCATGGCGCAGGCATGCCGCCGGGCTGCGCGCCAGAACGCGGGCCTGTGCGCTGGCCCGTGCGCTGGCCAGAACGCTGGACTGCACGGGCGTCGGCTGATGCCCGCCGGATGCCGGGCCTGGATCATTGGGCATGATGGAAACGCTGCCGTCATATGCTTATGGTTTCGCGGCAGAGTGGCGAAAGCCGCAGTCCAGCGCAAGGTCGCCCAAGGATGCAGCCCCAGATCCAGATCCGCCACGGCATTCCGCCCGCGCTTTGCGGGGCCGCGGCGCGGCTGTATTGGCGGCATTTCGCGGCGGCGCTTCAGCCTCTGCCGACCGCGCCCCGGCAGGGCGCCGCGCTGGTGCGCAGCGCCATGCAGCCCGACCGGGCCATCATCGCGCTGACGCCGCAGGGCGGGCTGATCGCTCTGGCCGGATTGCGCAATGCAGATGGCGGTTTTCTGTCAGGCTCGGTTTCGGGGTTCATCGCGACATTCGGCCCGGCGCGCGGCAGGCTGCGGCATCTGGCGACCGGGCTGCACCGGGGCGGGACCCAGACCGGCGATCTGATCCTTGACGGGGTGGCGGTGCGGCGCGGCTGGCAAAGGCGCGGCATCGCCCGCGCCCTTGTTCTGGCCGCCGAGGCCGAGGCACGGCGGCAGGGTTATCCCGCCCTGCTGGCCGAGGTCGAGGCGGCGAATGATGCCGCCCTTGCCGCATGGCAGCGTCTGGGCTTTTGCCCCATCGGCCGCCAGCGGCAGGGCTGGCCATGGAACCGACCCGCGCATGTGCTGCGCCGTCCGGTTCCCGCGTCCTGATCCAATTCAGGACACCGGCGTCTGGTCTGCGTCCTGATCCTGCGGCGCTTCATCGGGCTGCGTGCGACCACCCAGCATGCCGGTGACCTGCGCCAGCAGAATGAAGGCGCGCCCCGAGCGGGTTTCGGCCAGCACGGCCAGAACATGGGCATCCTCGGTTTCGGCGCGGCGGGCCAGCAGCCGGTCGAAATGGCGCAGGAAGTGATGCGCCACGTCGCGGAACACCTCATCCTGACGCACCATCTGGGCGGCGGTCTGCATGGCGGCTGCGTCCTCGATCACGGCAAGCCCGGCCACGGCGTCGCCGCGCGTGCCATCGGCAAAGGCCGCCCACAGCGCGGGGTCGGTTTCCGGGACCAGCAGATCGTCCATATAGACGCCCTGACCGGCCAGCAGCGTGACCACATCCTGCGCCGCGCGGATCAGGCGGGCCAGATCGGGATCGGCCAGCGCCAGACGCAGGCAGCGAATCGCCTCGCGGTCTTCGGGACCATCGGGAAAATTCAGCGCCAGAAACAGCTCGGTCGCGGTCAGATCCGGCGCGGCGGGCGGCTCGAACTCCAGCCGGGCCTGCCGGGTATCCAGGGGCGCGGCGGATGGCGCACGCTGCGGCGGGGCGGGGATCGCGGCACGGCGCTCGGCGCTCGGGCGCAGCGGCTGGGCTGCGGGAAGCGGGCGCGAGACGGGGGAGGCCATGGAAGCCGCCGCCGGTCGTTCGGGCTGCCCGCCCTGCCGCATGTCGGCCAAGGCCGCGCGCAGATCGTCCGCCTCGGCCCGCAGCGCGACCAACGCATGGGCGGACCAGACCGCAAACCAGATCAGCGCCAGCGGCAGGACCACGCCAACCAGCCAGATCAGCCACGAGGACAGGTCGCGCGCCTGATCCTCGGGGCCAAGCCATGCAAAGATCAGCACCAGAAACAGCCAAGCGGCGCTGGCAAGGACACCGATCCGCGTCAGCCGGTCTGTCCCTTGCTCAAGGACCATACGGCGCAGGCTTTCCAAGGCACTCATCACATGGCCTCAGACGAAGCGGATCGACATGATTTCATAGGATTTCCCGCCGCCGGGGGTGACGACTTCGACGCTGTCGCCTTCGTCCTTGCCGATCAGCGCGCGCGCCAGGGGCGAGCGGATGTTCAGCAGACCGCGTTCCAGATCGGCCTCGGATTCGCCGACGATCTGATAGGTGCGCTCTTCCTCGGTCGCCTCGTCCAGCAGGGTGACGGTCGCACCGAACTTGATGCTGCCCGACAGTTTCGCCGGGTCGATGACTTCGGCGCGCGAAATCAGCCCCTCAAGTTCCTTGATGCGGCCTTCGACGAAGCTCTGCTTTTCGCGGGCGGCGTGGTATTCTGCGTTCTCGGACAGATCGCCATGCTCGCGCGCTTCGGCGATGGCACGGATCACGGCAGGACGCTCGACCGTGCGCAGGTCGCGCAGCTCGGCGTCAAGCTGGTTAAAGCCCGCACGGGTCATCGGTATCTTTTCCATTCGGGTCCTTCCGGCCGCATCCTGGGCGGCATCAATCTGCGCGAAACAAAGGTGTTGGAACGCCCCCGGCTTTTCATGGCCGGAGGCGTCCCATAAACTTCACGGCATGGTGGCGCGATTGGTGCAGCGTTTCAAGTCCCGCAGTCGTCGCGCACCGCCATCCTGCGCCTTGCCGCGTAAATCCGGCGTTTTACGACACGTCGCCGTCGCGTTGTGATTGCTGTGGCCTGTCTTCCAAGCTAGTGCTGCCAGCAACGAATACAAAGCTAGGGAGCAGCGCCAAGCCATGTCCGAGATCGAACGCGAGTCGATGGAATATGACGTTGTGATCGTGGGTGGCGGGCCGTCCGGCCTGTCCGCGGCGATCCGGTTGAAGCAGATCAATCCCGAACTCAGCGTGGTGCTGCTGGAAAAGGGCTCCGAGATCGGCGCGCATATCCTGTCCGGCGCGGTGCTGGACACGGCGGGTCTGGACAAGCTGATCCCCGACTGGAAAGAAAAAGGCGCTCCGGTGGAAACCGAGGTGACCGAGGATAACTTCTTCATCCTTGGCGAAGGCGGCCACATGCGCGTGCCGAACTGGCCCATGCCGCCCCTGATGTCGAACCATGGCAAATACATCGTCAGCATGGGCAATGTCTGCCGCTGGCTGGCCGAGCAGGCCGAGGCGCTGGAGGTCGAGATCTTTCCGGGCATGGCCTGTTCGCAACTGGTCTTTGACGGCGACCGCGTGGTCGGCGTCGTCGCGGGCGAAATGGGACTGAACAGCGACGGCACCCCCGGCCCCGGCTATGAGCCGGGCATGGAGCTGCGCGGCAAATACGTCCTGATCAGCGAAGGCGTGCGCGGCAGCCTGGCCAAGGAACTGATCGCGAAATACGACCTGTCCGCAGGGCATGAGCCGCAGAAATTCGGCCTTGGCATGAAAGAGATCTGGGAAATCGACCCCGCCAAGGCGAAACCCGGCACCGTGACGCATACGATGGGCTGGCCCTTGGGCAAGAATGCCGGCGGCGGCAGCTTCATCTATCATCTGGGCGGCAATCAGGTGCTGGTCGGCTTTGTCGTCCACCTGAATTACAAGAACCCCTATCTGTATCCCTATATGGAATTCCAGCGCTTCAAGCATCACCCGGTGGTGGCCGAGCTGCTGGAGGGCGGCAAGCGCGTGGCCTATGGCGCGCGGGCGATCAGCGAGGGCGGCTTCCAGTCGATCCCCAAGATGGTCGTGCCGGGTGCGGCGCTGCTGGGATGCAGCGCAGGGCTGGTCAACGTGCCCCGCATCAAGGGCAACCACAACGCCATGCTGTCGGGCATCGCTGCGGCGGACGCGGCGGCGGCGGCGATTGCCGCGGGCCGCGAGGGCGATGAGCTCTCCGACTATGAAACCGAAGTGCGCACCGGCGCCATCGGCAAGGATCTGCGCCCGGTGCGCAACGTCAAGCCGCTGTGGTCGCGCCTTGGGCTGTGGCCGTCGCTGGCTTTGGGCGGCTTCGACATGTGGGTGGCGAACCTGACCGGCTGGAACCCGCTGGGGACGTGGAAACACGGCAAGACCGATGCGCAGGCCACCGGCAAGGCGGCCGATTACACGCCCATCGACTATCCCAAGCCCGATGGCAAACTGTCCTTTGACCGACTGACCAATGTCAGCTTCAGCTTCACCAATCACGAGGAATCGCAGCCCTGCCACCTGCGGCTGAAAGACCCCTCGATCCCGATTGCGGTGAACCTGCCCGAATATGCCGAACCCGCCCAACGCTACTGCCCGGCAGGCGTCTATGAGGTGCTGGAGGGCGAGAATGGCCCGAAATTCCAGATCAACTTCCAGAACTGCGTGCATTGCAAAACCTGCGACATCAAGGATCCCAGCCAGAACATCAACTGGACCACGCCGCAGGGCGGAGATGGGCCGAACTACCCGAATATGTGATCCAAAGCCGCAGCGCCGGGGACCGCCCGGCGTTGCCCATCGCCGACAAGGCGGCTAGGGTCGGCGCGCGATATTGACGACGCGAAGGACTGGGGCCAAGCCGTGACGAAGAAACTCATCTCGCTGGCGCTGATGGCGCTGACCGCCGCGCCGCTGACCACGGGTGCCGCCTTGGCGCTGCCGCAGCTTGCGCAGGAAACGCCGCCCCGGCATCGCCCCGCCGACCGCGAAACCCCCGCCGCGCCCGCCGCCCCGGCCCCCGAGCTGCGCGGGCTGTCCGGCCCCTATCTGGCCGCGCGTCAGGCCGCGATCGAAAACGACTACGCCACCGCCGCCAATTACTTCCTGCAGGCCATGGCGCAGGACGACACCGACGCGTTCCTGCAAGACAGCGCGCTGGTCGCGCTGATCTCGGCCGGAGAGATGGAGCGGGCGGGCGCTCTGGCCGTCACCATGTCCGATCAGGGCCGCGCCACCGAACTGGCCCGGCTGATGCAGCGCTCGGAGCTGGCCAAGGCGGAACGCTGGCAGGATCTGGTCAATGCCGTCGACACCGCGCCGCCGCCGCCCGCGGGCGATGCGGCCTTGCCGGGCGGTGCCGATCTGCTGGACAAGATGGTGCGTGCATGGGCGCTTTTGGGCGCAGGCAATGCGCGCCAGTCGCTTTCCGCCTTCGAGGAACTGGGCAAGGTGCGCGGCGCCCGTCCGATGGTGAATTACCATCTGGCGCTGGCCAAGGCCAAGGTCGGCGATTACGAAGGGGCCGAGCAATTGCTGGCCGATCCCAATACCGGCGCGCATATCCTTGGCGTCATCGCCCGCGCGCAGATCCTGTCGCAGCTTGAACGCAATCAGGATGCCGTCGCCATGCTGGAAGGCACGCCCGGCTTTGCCGAGGAACCCCAGCTTGTCAGCCTGCGCGACCGCCTTGCCAGGGGCGAGACCCTGCCCTTCGACAGCATCCGCACCCCCGCCGACGGCATTGCGCAGGTCTATCTGACCTTTGCCAGCGTTCTGGCCAGCAATGACGACCCCGATCCTCTGGCGCTGATCCATGCGCGGCTGGCCACCTATCTGGCCCCCGACATGGGCGAGGCGCGGCTGGTCACGGCCCAGTTGCTGCAAGGCTTCGGCCAGTTCGATCTGGCCGAGCAGGAATTCGAGGCGCTGCGCGAGCTGGGCGAGATGCGCCCGATGGCGGAACTGGCGCGCATCGACGCCCTGACCCGCGCCGAACGGCTGCCCGATGCGGAAAAGGCCGCGCTGTCGCTGACCTCGGCCTATCCCGACCTGCCGCAGGGCTGGATCGCGCTTGGCGATCTGCTGCGCCAGCAGGACAAGTTCGCGCAGGCGGTCCCGGCCTATGACAAGGCGCTGGCGCTGATCGGTGCGGATGCGGGCGAAGCGCGATGGTTCCCGCTTTACGCGCGCGGCATCGCGCTGGAACGCGCCGGGCAATTCCCCAAGGCCGAGGCCGATTTCCGCGAGGCCCTGAAGCTGCGCCCCGACAGCGCGCAGGTGCTGAACTATCTGGGCTACAGCCTTGTCGACCGCAACGAAAAGCTGGACGAGGCGCTGCAGTTGATCCAGCGCGCCGTCGATCTGCGCCCCGATGACGGCTATATCCTTGATTCGCTGGCATGGGCCTATTACCGGCTGGGCCGCTATGACGAAGCCGTGGCGCCCATGGAACGCGCGGTCTCGGCCATGGCCAGCGACCCCTTGGTCAACGACCATATGGGCGACATCTACTGGATGACCGGTCGCCACCGCGAAGCCGAGATTCAATGGCACCGCGCCCTGTCGCTGAAGCCCGAGACCGAGGCTGAAACCCATCGCATCCGCGTCAAGCTTGACCGTGGCCTTGGTGCCGTGCTGGCCGAGGAAAAGGCCAATGGCGGCACGCTGCCCATGCCGCGCCCCGCCGCCGACGCGCCGCGCGACTGAATGGGCCTGCCCCGGCGCGAGCCTGCGCCCGCCAAGCTGAACCTTGCCCTGCATGTCACGGGCCGCCGCGACGATGGCTATCACCTGCTGGATTCGCTGGTGGTGTTTCTGACCGTGGGCGATGTGGTGACGGTTGCGCCCGGCCCGCTGTCGCTGACGCTGACCGGGCCCTTCGCCGCGGGGCTGGCGGCGGATCCCGACAATCTGTGCCTGCGCGCCGCGCGTCTGGCGGGCCGCGATGTCGCGATCACGCTGGAAAAGAACCTGCCCGTGGCTTCGGGCATCGGCGGCGGCTCGGCGGATGCGGCGGCGGTGCTGCGGGCGCTTGGCGCACAGCCCCGGCGGCCGCAGGATCTGGGGGCCGATGTCCCGGTCTGCCTTGCCAGCCGCCCGATGCGGATGCAGGGGCTGGGCGAGCTGCTGACCCCGCTGCCCCCGCTGCCGCCCTTGCATCTGGTGCTGGTCAACCCGCGTCTGGCCCTGTCCACGCCCGCCGTCTTCAAGGCGATGACGCGACGCGACAATGCGCCGATGCCGGACCTCTTGCCCGATTTCCCGGATGCGCCCGCACTGATCGGCTTTCTTGCCGAATGCCGCAACGATCTGCAGCCCCCGGCCATCGCGCTGCTGCCGCAGATCGCGGATTGCCTTGCCGCGCTGGAGGCTGCGGGGGCCGCGCTCCCGCGCATGTCGGGATCGGGCGCGACCTGCTTCGGGCTGTTTGCGGATGCCCCCGCCGCGCAGGCGGCCGCAGATGCCATCGCTGCGGAAAACCCCGGCTGGTGGGTCACGGCATCTGGACTTGCGCCCGCTTCCGTCTAAACCTGCGGCGGCAAACCTTGGGGGAACCATGCTTCGTCTTGGCGTGAATATCGACCATGTCGCCACCATCCGCAACGCGCGCGGCACGCCCTGGCCCGATCCGGTGCGCGCGGCGAAACTGGCCGAGGACGCCGGTGCTGACGGCATCACCGCCCATCTGCGCGAAGACCGCCGCCATATCTCGGATACCGATATCGACAAGCTGATGGCCGCGCTGCGCCTGCCGCTCAATCTGGAAATGGCGGCCACGGCGGAAATGCAGACCATCGCGCTGCGCCACCGCCCGCATGCCGTCTGCATCGTCCCGGAAAAGCGCGAGGAACGCACCACCGAAGGCGGCCTCGACGTGGCCGGAAACGAGGCCGCGCTGGCCCGCTATATCGCCCCTTTGCGCGACGCAGGCAGCCGGGTGTCGCTGTTCATCGGCCATGAACCAGCGCAGATCCGCGCCGCCGCCCGCATCGGCGCCGCCGTGGTGGAACTGCATACCGGCGCCTATTGCGATTTCGACACCGAAGGCCGTCCCGCCGAACGGGATGCCGAACTGGCCGCCCTGCGCGACGGCGCGGCGCTGGCCGCGAGCCTTGGGCTCGAGGTCCACGCGGGCCACGGCCTGACCTTCGACACGGTCGGCCCCATCGCCGCCATCCCCGAATTCATGGAATTGAACATCGGCCATTTCCTCATCGCCGAATCCGTCTTCATCGGACTGGACAAGGCCATCCAGGAAATGCGCCGCCGGATGGATGCGGCGCGGACATGACTTCTCTGTTCCCCAAATACTCATGCGACGGGACGACCGGGCGATGATCCTGGGCATCGGCACCGACCTGTGCAATATCGACCGCATCGCGAAGGTGCTGGACCGGCACGGCGACCGCTTCCGCAAACGCGTCTATACCGACACCGAACTGGCCCTTGCCGCCCGCCGCATGCGCGAGGCGGAAACCCTGGCCAAACGCTGGGCCGCAAAGGAAGCCTGCTCGAAAGCCTTGGGAACCGGGCTTGCCATGGGCATCGCATGGAAGGACATGGCGGTGCGCAACCTCGCCACCGGCCAGCCGACGATGCAACTGACCGGCTGGGCCGCCGACCGTCTGGCCAAAATGATGCCCCCCGGTCACCGCGCCCATGTCCATGTCACCATGACCGACGATCACCCTTGGGCACAGGCCTTCGTGGTGATCGAGGCGCTTCCCGACGACGTGATCCCCGGCTGATTCCCGGCAGTTCGGCTTGACTTTCCCGCCCGGCGCGCCCCATGAACGCGGGACTTTCGCAGGATGGGAACGGCATAGATGGCCAAAAGCGAAGCCCGCAAGGATGGCGGCATCTGGGAAACGGTTAAGACGATCTTCTGGGCGCTGCTGATCGCAGGCGTCTTCCGCACGCTGTTCTTCCAGCCGTTCTGGATCCCCTCGGGGTCGATGAAGGACACGCTGCTGATCGGCGACTTCCTGTTCGTGAACAAGATGGCTTACGGCTATTCGGCGGTCAGCTGCCCCTTCTCGGCCTGCCCGATCAGTGGCCGCATTCTGGCCTCGGAACCCAAGCGCGGCGATGTGGTGGTCTTCCGCCACCCGACGCGCGGCGACGATTTCATCAAGCGGCTGATCGGCCTGCCGGGCGATCGCGTGCAGATGCGCAACGGCATCCTCTATATCAACGGCGAGGCCGCGCCGCAGGTGCCCAACGGCACCTTTGCCGAAGTGCAGGAGCCGCAGGGTCCGGGCGAAAGCATGCCCTGCCCGCCGCAGATCCGCCCGCCGGAAAACGGCCAATGCCTGGCGGAACGCTTTACCGAAACGCTGCCCGGCGGCGTCAGCCATGACGTGCTGAACCTTGCCGCGAACGGTCCGGGCGACAACACGCCGGAATTCACCGTCCCGGAAGGCAATTACTTCTTCATGGGCGACAACCGCGACAATTCCGGCGACTCGCGCTGGCCCGCGACGGCGGGCGGCGTGGGCATGGTCCCGGCGGAATACCTGATCGGCCGCGCCGACCGGATCATGTTCTCCTCGGCTGGCAAATCGCTTCTGTATTTCTGGACATGGCGCGCCGACCGCTTCTTCAAGGCGGTGGATTAAGGAAGCATTGCCGCGCCCGCCGTGGCATGATGACACGATGAAACTATCCGCCGAACTGCACGCCTTCTCGGACCGGCTGGGCCATGAATTCGCCCGGCCGGAACTGCTTGTGCGCGCGCTGACGCATGGCTCGATCTCGACGGCGACCCGACCCGACAATCAGCGGCTGGAATTTCTGGGTGACCGCGTGCTGGGCCTGACCATGGCCGAGGCGCTGTTCACCAGCGACCGCAGCGCCACCGAAGGCCAGATGGCCCCGCGCTACAACGCGCTGGTCAAGGGCGAAACCTGCGCGGCCGTCGCGCGCGAAATCGGGCTGGGCGAGGTGCTGAAACTGGGCCGGTCCGAAATGATGTCGGGCGGCCGCCGCAAAGAGGCGCTTCTGGCCGACGCCATGGAGGCGGTGCTGGCGGCCATCTATCTGGATGCCGGACTGGATGCGGCGCGTCGCGTGATCCTGACGCTGTGGGCCAACCGTCTGGCCACCGTCGATCAGGACAGCCGCGACGCCAAGACCGCGCTTCAGGAATGGGCGCAGGCGCATGGCATGGGTCCGCCCCGCTATGTGCAGACCGCGCGGTCCGGCCCGGACCACGCGCCGGAATTTGAAATCACCGTGCGGCTGGATGACGGCCGCGAAGCCAATGCCACCGGCAAAGGCACCAAACGCAGCATCGAGCAGGCGGCAGCCACCGCGCTGCTGACGCAGATCGAAGGAACCACATGACCGAAACGCGCGCGGGCTTTGTCGCCCTGATCGGCGAACCCAATGCCGGGAAATCCACTCTGCTGAACCAGATGGTCGGGGCGAAAGTCTCGATCGTGACGCATAAGGTGCAGACGACCCGCGCCCGCATCCGCGGCATCGCCATGCACGAGGACTCGCAAGTGGTGTTCGTCGACACGCCCGGCATCTTCCGCCCGCGCCGCCGTCTGGACCGCAGCATGGTCAAGGCTGCCTGGGGCGGCGCTGCCGATGCCGATCTGATCCTGCTGCTGATCGAGGCGCATCGCGGCCTGACCGATGGCGCGCAATCCATCATCGACAGCCTGCGCGACCATGCCGGCAAGACCCCGGTGGCGCTGGTCATCAACAAGATCGACCGCGTCAAGGCCGAGCAATTGCTGGAACTGTCGCAACAGGTGAATGAGACATTCCCCTTTGCCAGGACCTTCATGATCTCGGCCGAAAAGGGCTATGGCTGCGGCGATCTGATGGACTGGCTGGCCGCCGAAGTGCCCGCAGGCCCGTGGCTTTATCCGGAAGATCAGGTCGCCGACCTGCCCATGCGCATGATTGCCGCCGAAATCACCCGTGAAAAGCTGACGCTGCGCCTGCACGAAGAAATTCCCTATCAGCTGACGGTGGAAACCGAAGCCTGGGAGGAAAAAAAGGATGGCAGTGCCCGCGTCGATCAGATCGTCTATGTCGCCCGCCCCGGCCACAAGGGCATCGTGCTGGGCAAGGGCGGCGAAACCATCAAGGCGGTCGGTCAGGCCGCCCGCGCCGAGATGGTCGAATTCATGGGCCGCAACGTGCATCTGTTCCTGCAGGTCAAGGTGCGCGAGAACTGGCTTGAGGAATCCGAACGCTACAGCGAGATGGGTCTGGATTTCCGCGACGGCGATGCCTGAGGCGGCAAATGACTGAGGCCAACCATGGCTGAAGCGCGCCTCGCGGCGGGCATCTGGGTCGCGGCCTATCTGCGCCGCCTGAACCTGTCCGACATTCCCGCCTATGTCACCCGGCATGGCGACGACACCGCAGGCGCGGTGATGGTCAAATGTGCCACGCTGGACGGCCGCGCCAGCCTGTGGTCGCGGGAATGGGATTTCCAGACCGACCAGCGCCCGTGGATCCAGCTCAGCCAAGGCGCCGAGCGCGACATGGACGCCGAGATCGCCCGCCATATCAGCCGCGACCCCGACCTCTGGGTGATCGAGATCGAAAGCCGCGACAGCATCACCCTGCTGGATCAGCAGGGACTGGCATGAAACCCGCTCACGGCCTTGCGTTTCTTCGTTCCCCAAATACTCATGCCAACCGCGCAATCCGGCGTGCGGCACGACATTTGCGCGCTTTCGCAAAACCGGCTGCGGCGGTTCGGACGGCACTGTCGGCATGAGTATTTGAAGAACGAAGAAGCCCAAGGGTGACGCGGGGCGGCAAGGGGCTTTCGGACCACCAAATCTTGTGGCTTTCCCGTGACATTCCGTGCGGCTCACACTATAAGATGTAAGCCCAAGGCAGGATAAAACATCAATGACCGAACCCGCCCCCCAGCCCGTCGAATATGGCGCCGATTCCATCAAGGTTCTCAAGGGCCTGGAAGCCGTGCGCAAGCGTCCCGGCATGTATATCGGCGACACGGACGACGGCTCGGGCCTGCATCACATGGTATATGAGGTGGTGGATAACGGCATCGACGAGGCCCTGGCCGGTCATGCCGATTTCGTGCGCGTCAAGATCCATGCCGACAGCAGCGTGTCCGTCCGCGACAATGGCCGCGGCATCCCCGTCGACATGCACCCGACCGAGGGCGTATCGGCGGCCGAAGTCATCATGACGCAGCTGCATGCCGGCGGCAAATTCGACCAGAACAGCTACAAGGTCTCGGGCGGGCTGCATGGCGTGGGCGTGTCGGTAGTGAATGCGCTGTCGGACTGGCTGGAGCTGCGGATCTGGCGCAATGGCAAGGAACATTACGCCCGCTTTGAACATGGCGACACGGTCGAGCATCTGCGCGTCGTGGCCGATGCCGAGCCGGGCGAAAAGGGCACCGAGGTGCGGTTTCTTGCCTCGTCCAAGGCGGATGGCGGCGATGGCACGTTCTCTAATTTGGATTATGTGTTCAAGACGCTGGAAAACCGCCTGCGCGAACTGGCCTTCCTGAATTCAGGCGTCCGCATCATCCTTGAGGATGAGCGCCCCGCCGAAGCCCTGCGCACCGAACTGTTCTATGACGGCGGCGTGCGGGAATTCGTGAAATATATCGACCGCTCGAAAACCCCGGTTATGGCCGAGCCGATCTTCATGACAGGCGAGAAGAACGGCATCGGCGTCGAGGTCGCGATGTGGTGGAATGACAGCTACCACGAAACGGTGCTGCCCTTTACCAACAACATCCCGCAGCGCGATGGCGGCACGCATATGGCGGGTTTCCGTGGCGCGCTGACCCGCGTCATCAACAGCTATGCCCAGACCAGCGGCATCGGCAAAAGGGAAAAGGTGGACTTCACCGGCGACGATGCGCGCGAAGGCCTGACCTGCGTGCTGTCTGTGAAAGTGCCCGATCCCAAATTCAGCAGCCAGACCAAGGACAAGCTGGTGTCCAGCGAGGTTCGCCCGGCGGTCGAAAGCCTTGTGAATGAAAAGCTGTCCGAGTGGTTCGAGGAAAACCCCGCCGAGGCCAAGCAGATCGTCGGCAAGATCATCGAGGCCGCATTGGCGCGCGAAGCCGCCCGCAAGGCGCGGGAACTGACCCGGCGCAAGACCGCGATGGATGTGGCATCCCTGCCCGGCAAATTGGCCGACTGTCAGGAGAAAGACCCCTCGCTGTCGGAACTGTTTATCGTCGAGGGGGACTCGGCAGGTGGGTCCGCAAAGCAGGGACGCTCGCGCCAGAATCAGGCGGTGCTGCCTTTGCGCGGCAAGATCCTGAACGTCGAGCGCGCGCGGTTCGACCGGATGCTGTCCAGCGATCAGGTCGGCACGCTGATCACCGCGCTTGGCACCGGCATCGGGCGCGATGAATTCAATCTGAACAAGCTGCGCTACCACAAGATCGTCATCATGACCGATGCCGATGTGGACGGCGCGCATATCCGCACGCTGCTCTTGACCTTCTTCTTCCGGCAGATGCCCGATCTGATCGAGGCGGGGCACCTGTATATCGCCCAGCCGCCGCTTTACAAAGTCAGCCGGGGCCGGTCCGAGGTCTATCTGAAAGACGAGGCCGCGCTGGAAGATTACCTGATCGAACAGGGCATCGACGGGGCCAGCCTGCGTCTGGGGAATGGCGAAAACATCTCGGGCGCGGATCTGGCACGCGTGGTCGATGAGGCGCGCACCGTGCGCCGCCTGCTGCGGTCCTATCCGACGCATTATCCCGCGCATATCACCGAACAGGCCGCGATAGCCGGGGCTTTGGTTCAGGGCCGCGTCGATGCCGATGCGCAGGGCGTGGCCGATGCCATCGCCGCCCGTCTGGACATGATCGCCGAGGAATATGAGCGCGGCTGGACCGGCCGTCCGACGCAGGATGCCGGGATCCGGCTGAGCCGCTTCCTGCGCGGGGTCGAAGAGAACCGCACGCTGGACGGTCCCATGCTGCGCAGCGGGGAAAGCCGCCGCCTTGGGTCGATGACCGCCAATCTGCAAGAGATCTATGGCCAGTCCGCCCAGCTTGTGCGCAAGGATCGCGCCCTGCCGATCCACGGCCCGCTGAGCCTGCTGGCGGCAATCTTCCTTGAGGGCGAAAAGGGCCTGTCGCTGCAGCGCTATAAGGGTCTGGGCGAGATGAACCCCGACCAGCTTTGGGAAACCACGCTGGACCCGGTGGCCCGCACCATGCTGCAAGTGCGCATCGAAGACCTCAGCGAGGCGGATGACATCTTCACCAAACTGATGGGCGATGTGGTCGAACCGCGCCGCGATTTCATTCAGCAGAACGCGCTAAGTGTCGAAAATCTGGACATTTGACGGATTACGTGTCGCGATCGTTGCATCGGTCGCGACAATGTTACACAACTTCAGGATGAATGTTGCACAGGAGTCGCGCCCTTGCGCTGGTATTTCAACCATGTCGCTTGTTTTCTTGCAGCGGGCCCGGCCTGGACTTACCTGACGATCAGAACACTGTTTGCAAAGCCCTTATGCGCCGCCTTTCGCTGACGATTGGCCCGCTTTGCCTTAGGAGACTTATGATGATGAAGAAGATTGCCTTCGCGACCGCCTCTCTGACCATCGGCGCCTCCGCCGCCTATGCCGGTGGCTATGCTGCCCCGGTGGTCGAGCCTGTCGTGGCCCCCGTTGTGGTCGAAGCGCCGGTCGGTGACTGGCAGGGTGCCTATGGCGGTGTGACGCTGGGCTATGCCTTCAAGGGCGATGACCGCGTGGGCATCACCGATACCGCGACCGACAGCTTCCTTGGCGACATCGGCGAAGCCGAGCTGAAAGGCGCCAATGCCGGTCTGCGTCTGGGTTACCGCTGGCAGCGCGGCAACTGGGTGTTCGGTCCGGAACTGGGCATCGAAGGCGGCGACATCAAGGGCGACACCACCGGCATCACCGACAGCGGCTTCGCTGGCGAGATGGACTCGAAGGTCAACCACATGGTCGCGCTGCGCTTCAAGACCGGCTATGCCGTGCGCCCCGACATGCTGGTTTACGGCATCGCCGGTGTCGGCAGCATCGACGTGGATTATGAGCTGAACGGCCTCGAAGACAGCTTCAGCAAATCCGGCTATGTCGTCGGTCTGGGCGTTGAAAAGCAGATCAACGACAAATGGTCGGTGACCGGCGAATACGAATACGCCAACTTCGGCAAGGAAAAGCTGGAATTCGACGGCGTCACCACCGAAGCGACCCCGAAATACAACAACATCAAGGTCGGTGTGAACTTCCGCTTCTGATCGGCGGCAGCACCTGAAAACGACAAAGCCGGCACGATTGTGCCGGCTTTTGTTTTTGCGCGGGGGCGTTCAGGCAGCGCCGACCTCGATGCCGCGCTGAACGGCAGGGCGGGCCAGAAACCGTTCCAGATAGGCCTGAACATTGGCGAAACCGTCCATACCGGTTTCCTGTTCCGCCTGATAGTTGACCCGAACGGTGCGCAGCCAGGGCGCGACGGCCATGTCGGCGATGGAATATTCGCCGGTGATCCAGTCGCGGCCGTCAAGCTGACGGTCCAGCACGCCCAGAATGCGCCGCGCCTCATTGTAATAGCGGGTGCGGGGGCGCGGATCCTCGATCTCGGATCCCTTGTAGCGGTGGAAATAGCCGACCTGACCGAACATCGGCCCCAGCCCGCCCATCTGCCACATCAGCCACTGGATCGTGTGATACCGCGCCGCGCCCTCGGCGGGCAGGAACTGGCCGGTCTTGTCGCCCAGATAGATCAGCATCGCGCCGGTCTCGAACAGGCCGATCGGCTGCCCGCCCGGCCCGTTCGGGTCGATCATCGCAGGGATCTTGTTATTGGGGTTCAGCGACAGAAACTCGGGCGTGAACTGGTCTTCCGGGTCGCTGATGCTGATGCGATGGGCATCATAGGCCAGCCCGCATTCCTCAAGCATGACCGAGGTCTTGATGCCATTGGGCGTGTTCAGCGTGTAAAGCTGGATGACATCCGGCCGGACCGGCGGCCAACGGCGGGTGATCGCGAAATCGGAAAGATCTGCCATTTGGGAAACTATCCTGTCGTGTCTTTGCTGGATTTACACCGCATGATGTGCCCACTATGGCCCACGTCAGTCGGCATGTCTGAGAAAAGGTAAGCACATGATCAAGGAATTCAAGGAATTCATCGCCCGCGGCAACGTCGTTGATCTTGCGGTCGGTATCATCATCGGCGCGGCGTTCACGGCCATCGTCAACTCTCTGGTCGCCGACCTCATCAACCCGATCATCGGCCTGTTGACCGGCGGCACGGATTTCAGCGGCCATTACTTCGTGCTGAAGGGCGAGGTTCCGCCCGGTGCCAGCCTGCAAGCCGCGCGCAATACCGGCGCCTCGATCTTTGCATGGGGCTCGTTCATCTCGGCGATCATCAACTTCCTGATCATCGCATGGGCGGTCTTCCTGCTGGTGAAGGCAGTCAACAAGGTGCAAAGCAGCACCATGCGCAAGAAAGAGGCCGAGGAAGCTGCCGCCCCCGCCGGTCCCAGCCAGGAACAGCTGCTGATGGAAATCCGCGACGAGCTGCGCGCGCACCGCGTCTGATCGCCTACGGAGGTTCAGAACGGCGCGAGGCATCTTCGCGCCGTTTTCTTTTGCCTCTGCCGCAGCTAGACTGGCAGGACCTTCTGCAAAACCCGCAAAACGGCGCAAAGTATCCCCAGATGTCCGAGATTGACGCAACAGATCGCCGCATTCTGAACGCCCTGCAACGCGACGGGCGCATCACCAATGCCGATCTGGCGGCCAAGGTCGCGCTGTCCCCCAGCGCCTGCCACCGTCGCGTGCAGCGGCTGGAAGAGGTCGGGCTGATTCAGGGCTATGTCGCACTTCTGGATGCGCGCAAGCTGGAACGTCCGACCACGGTTTTCGTGGAAATCACCCTGTCCGGGCAGGCCGACGAATTGCTGGACGCCTTTGAAAAGGCGGTGCGCACGATTCCCGATGTTCTGGAATGTCACCTGATGGCCGGGTCCGCGGATTACCTGTTGAAGGTCGTCGCCGCCGATACCGACGATTTTGCCCGCATTCACCGCACGCGGCTGGCCAAGCTGCCCGGCGTGGCGCAGATGCATTCGTCGTTTTCGCTGAAAACCGTGGCTCAGACCACCGCCCTGCCTATATGACTGCCCTACCCATATAGAAAACCCCCGCACGCAGGGTGCGGGGGTTTTCAAAACGACTGTGTCGCTTGTCTTACAGTGCGCCTTCGCGTTGTGCCTTTTTACGGGCCAGCTTGCGGGCGCGGCGAACGGCCTCGGCTTTTTCACGAGCCTTCTTGACCGAGGGCTTCTCGAAATGCTGCTTCAGCTTCATCTCGCGGAACACCCCTTCACGCTGAAGTTTTTTCTTCAGGGCGCGAAGCGCTTGTTCGACGTTATTGTCGCGAACACTTACCTGCATGTGGTTGTCACCACCTTCCTAGGTTAGAGTTGATCGAAATTGCAGGACGCGACCTGATAACAGGGCGAATCGCGTTTGTCCAGAATTTCTGGACGCTGGAAAGGAGTATCGCCATGACAAGCGAACGGGACCGGTTGATCGACGCCGCCCTGAACCATGTGATCTTCGAGGGCATGGGCGACAAGGCCATCACCGCCGCCGCGCAGGAACTGGGCATGTCCGTCGAACTGGCACGGGTCTATCTGCCGCGCGGGGGTGCCGATCTGGCCGCCGCCTATCACCGCCGGGGCGATGCCGCCTTGCGCGAATGGCTGGCGACCAGCCCCTTGCAGGGGCGGTTCCGCGACCGGATCACCGATGCCGTGATGCATCGCCTGTCGCTGTCGGATCGCGAAATGGCGCGGGCCGGGGCGGTGATCCTTTCGCTGCCGCAGAATGCCGCGCTGGGGGCGCGGCTGATCTGGGAAAGCGCCGATGCGATCTGGGACGGGCTTGGCGACACCTCGGACGATGTGAACTGGTATTCCAAGCGCGCCACGCTGTCGACGGTCTATGGCGCGACGGTGCTGTATTGGCTGGGCGATGTCAGCCCGGATGCGGAAGACACCCGCGCCTTCCTTGAACGTCGGATCGAAGGTGTGATGCGCTTTGAAAAGATCAAGGGCCGCGTGAACGCCCTGCCCGGCATTTCAACGCTGTCATCGCTGGCGACCGGCTGGATCCGGCGTCCCGCACCCCGCCACGGACCCGGACGCGCGACGGCGCAGCCCTCGCACGGGGCCGACGCATGATCCCGCACGACATGCGCGCCGTTGAAATCACCGCCCCCGGCGATGCCGATGTGCTGAACCTGACCAGCCGGCCCGTGCCCGCTGCCGGCCATGGCCAGATCCTGATCCGTCTGGCGTGGGCGGGAGTGAACCGTCCCGACGTGCTGCAACGCGGCGGAACCTATGCGCCGCCGCCCGGCGCGTCCGATCTGCCCGGTCTGGAATGTTCCGGCACGGTCGCGGCCATCGGTCCGGGCGTCACCCGCTGGCGCGTCGGCGATCAGGTCTGCGCGCTACTGCCCGGCGGCGGCTATGCCGAATATGCCACCTGCCCCGAGGCGCATGCCCTGCCGATCCCGCAGGGCCTGTCGCTGCGCGACGCGGCCGCTCTGCCCGAGACCGCCTTTACCGTCTGGTCCAATATCGTCACCCGCGGCGGCCTGACAGCGGGTGAGCGGTTTCTGGTGCATGGCGGATCGTCTGGCATCGGCACCATGGCGATACAGGTGGCGCGGGCGCTTGGCGCGCAGGTATTTGCCACCGCAGGCTCGGACGAGAAATGCGCCGCCTGCGCCGCCTTGGGCGCACAGGCGATCAACTACCGCGAACAGGATTTCGTTTCGGTGCTGAACAAGGCGGGCGGGGCGCAGCTTATTCTGGACATGGTGGGCGGCGACTATATCCCGCGCAACATCAAGGCTTTGGCGGATGAAGGGCGGTTGGTCATGATCGCGTTTCTGGGGGGGGCAAAGGCTGAACTGAACTTTGCCCAGATCATGATGCGGCGGCTGGTGGTGACGGGATCGACGCTGCGCCCGCAATCGGATGCCGCCAAGGCCGCGATCGCCGCCGAATTGCAGGATCGGCTGTGGCCGCTGGTTCAGTCCGGCGCGGTCCGCCCGCTGATCGACAGCTGTTTTCCACTGGAAAAGGCTGCCGACGCCCATCGCCGCATGGAAAGCAGCGGGCATATCGGTAAGATCATGCTGGAGGTGGCGGGGGGTTAGCGCCGTTAACCGGATATCCATTCTTATCCCTGACAATGACGGGCGCTGAGCCTATGGTTCGCTCCGTCATTTCAAAAGGATAGGTTACCCATGTCGCTTGATACCCAGCAGCAGATGCTGATCGAACAACGCGTCGGCAACGACGCCAAATCGCCGCTTCTGGCCTATCTGCTGCTGATCTTTGTCGGCGGTCTGGGTGTCCACCGCTTCTATCTTGGCCGCACGGGATCGGGCATCGCGATGCTGGTGCTGGCGATCCTTGGCGCCGTCACGCTGCCCATCGGCGTCGGGCTGTTGCTGCTGGCCGTGCTGGGCATCTGGATGCTGGTCGATCTGTTCCTGATCCCCGGCATGGTCAACAAACAGCGCGATGAGATGCGGCGGATGCTGCAATCCGAATACGCCATCCGCAATGCCTGAGCGCGGCAAACCTGCGACGATCATTTTACGTCGCAGGTTGATCAGGGCTGTGCTGCGTTAACGCGACAGACCGCCTGCGACGCTGGGCACATCCCCCGCCGCAAAGCCGTAATGCCGCAGCCAGCGCAGGTCGCTTTCAAAGAAGGCGCGCAGGTCGGGAATGCCGTATTTCAGCATGGCAATCCGGTCGATCCCCATGCCAAAGGCAAAGCCCTGCCATTGATCGGGGTCGATCCCGCCTGCCGCCAGCACCTTGGGATGCACCATGCCCGAGCCCAGGATCTCCAGCCACGAATTGCCCTGCCCGATGGTCAGCTTGCCGCCTTCCCACGAACAGCGGATATCCACCTCGGCCGAGGGTTCGGTGAACGGGAAGTGGCTGGCACGGAAGCGCAGCTCGACCTCATCGACCTCGAAAAACGCGCGGCAGAACTCCTCAAGCGTCCATTTCAGGTTCGCCATCGAGATATCCTTGCCAAGGGCCAGCCCCTCGACCTGATGGAACATCGGCGCGTGGGTCTGGTCCATGTCCATGCGGTAAACCCGGCCCGGCGCGATCACGCGGATCGGCGCGCCGGTTGCCTGCATGGCGCGGATCTGCACCGGCGAGGTATGGGTCCGCAGCACATGCGGCGGACGCAGATCGCCTTCGGCGCGGGCCATGAAGAAGGTGTCGTGTTCCTGCCGCGCGGGGTGTTCCGGCGGGATGTTCAGCGCATCGAAGTTGAACCAGTCCGATTCGATCTGCGGCCCTTCGGCCACGCGAAAGCCCATATCGGCAAAGATCGCGGTGACTTCCTCGGTCACCTGGCTGACCGGATGGATGCTGCCTTGCGGGCGCGGGCGGCCCGGCAGGGTCACGTCCAGCCATTCATCCTTCAGCCGGGCATCAAGGGCCGCGTCCTCCATCCCCTGCTTGCGGGCCCGCAGCGCGGTGTCGACCTCATCACGCAGCCGGTTCAGCTCGGCACCGCGGGTCTGGCGCTCTTCGGGCGACATGCGGCCCAGTTCCTTCATCATGCCGCTGATCTCGCCCTTTTTGCCAAGGGCGGCCAGCCGCACCGCCTCAAGCGCATCGCCATCGGCAGCGCCCGAGATGCGTTCAAGATAGGACTGGCGAAGGGTGGTCAGATCGGACATGTCGGCTTTCCTTGCGGTTCCCGCGCGGATTAGCACGCGCAGCCGCAGGGGAAAAGCCTTCAGCGGGTCAAGGTCTGGGTCAGCAGATCGATCGGACGGCACAGCCGCACCCCGCCGGGGCCGCAGACAAAGGGCCGCTCGACCAGCACCGGGTCGGCGATCATGGCGGCGATGATCGCCTCATCCCCGGCGTCGCGCAATTCCTTCGCGGCGGCTTCCTTGATGCGCAGCGCCTGACGCGGGGTCAGACCGGCGGCGCTGAACAGCCCCCAAAGCTGGCCGCGCGTCCAGCCGTCCTGCAGATAGTCCACGACCACCGGATCATGCCCGGCATCGCGGATCATCTTCAGCACATTACGCGAGGTCGAACAGTTGGGCTTGTGATAAATCGTAATCATGGCGCGACATTAGCCTGCGGAAGGACTGCGGTTCAAGCGCGCGGCGCGACGCGCAGCCAGACCCCGCCATGCGGACGCAGGGTCAGGATCATGCGCGGTTCGGGCTGGCGCGCGGTCAGCGAAAACCGCAGGCGCGCAACCAGCGTGGCCAGAATGATCACCGCCTCTTGCAAGGCAAAGCTGGCGCCGATGCAGATGCGGGGACCGGCCCCAAAGGGCAGGAAGGCGAAGCGGTCGCGTTCGACCCCCGGCGCGAAACGGTCGGGATCGAAGCGGTCGGGATCGTCCCACAGCATGTGGTGGCGGTGCAGCGCATAAATCGGCAGCACGATGGTATCGCCGGGCCGCACCTCGCGCCCGCCCAGCCGGTCGTGGATGCGCGATGTGCGCGACAGAAAGGCGGCGGGCGGATAAAGGCGCAGGGCCTCTTCGACGATCTGCCGGATATAGGTCAGATGCGGCACATCCGCCGCGGTGGCGGCGCGCGCGCCCAGGACCGCGCGGGCCTCGATGGCCGCGCGGTCCTGCACCTCGGGATCGAAGGCCAGCAGATACAGCGCCCATGCCAGCGTCAGGGCCGTGGTCTCGTGCCCGGCGACGATGAAGGTCAGCAGGTTGTCGCGCAGCTCCGCCCCCGACATGCGGCGTTGGGTCTCGGGGTCCATCCCCGCCCGCAAGAGGTCCAGCAGGTCCGGCACCTGACGCGGCCCGGTCCGCGCCCGCGCCCGGATCGCCTCATCTGCCACGCGCTTCATCCGCCGCAGATCGCCGCCCGAACTCAGCCGCCCCAGACGCGGCACCCAGCGCGGCGCGCCGATGATATCCAGAACCGAGACCTTCGCCGCCCCGGCAATATAGGCGTCGATCGCGCCATGCACCGCGTCGCGGTCAAAGCCCTCATCCCCCGAAAACGTCACGTCCGAGATCACATCGAAGGTCGCGGCCACGGTTTCTGCAAAGACATCGACCTCGCCGCCCTGCGCCAGCCTGCGGCTGGAGGCCTCGGCGGCGGCGGTCATCACCGGACCCAGCGCCTCGACATTTCGTTGCGCAAAGGCCGGTGCGGCGGCGCGGCGCTGCCAGCGCCAATGCGCACCCTCGGCCACGAACAGCGACTGACCGATCGCGGGTTCAAGGATCAACTGCGTGATCAGCGATTTCGGATAATCCTCGACCCGGTCCTTCAGCACGATGCGCAGCGCGTCCGGGTCCATGACCATATGCCAGCGCAAGCCCGTGCGCCCCGACACCATCGGCTGTCGCAAGGCCAGCTCCGGGATCAGTTCCAGCACATTGCGCCGCGCCAGCAAGGCCGTGCCGATCACGCCCAAGGGCTTGCGGTTCAGGCGGATGCGGGCGGGATAGCGGGGATCGTCGGTCATCAGGATGAAGGGCGCAGAGGCGGCGAAGGTTCCCCCAGCGGATCACCACGGCTTGCGGAATTCAACCCCGCACGCGTGTTGCAACGCCGATGACACCCGTCGCCGCAGAATGAAAAAACCCGCGCCAAGGCGCGGGTTTCGCTATTCCGGTCTGTTGCCAGAAATCAGGCGGCAGCTTTTGCCTGAGCGACGACGGCAGCGAATGCCTCGGGCTCATGCACGGCCAGATCGGCCAGAACCTTGCGGTCCACCTCGATCCCGGCTTTCGCCAGAGCCGCGATGAAGCGCGAATAGGTCATTTCCGCATCGACCGCGCGCACGGCGGCGTTGATGCGCTGGATCCACAGGGCGCGGAAGTTGCGCTTGCGCGTCTTGCGGTCGCGCGTGGCGTATTGGTTCGCCTTGTCGACCGCCTGCGTGGCGGTGCGGAAGTTGCGCGAACGGTTGCCGTAATAGCCTTTTGCCGCGTCAAGAACCTTCTTGTGGCGGGCGTGGGTGACTTTACCCGATTTGACTCGTGCCATATCCGGTTCTCCTTAGCGGTTGTAAGGCATGTATTTCTTGACGATCTTCGCGTCCGCATCGGACAGGATCATGGTCCCGGTCACATCGCGGATGAATTTCGTCGAGCGCTTGATCATGCCGTGGCGCTTGCCAGCCGGGCCAGCTTTCACTTTGCCCGAGGCCGTCATCGAGAACCGCTTTTTCGCGGCCGATTTGGTCTTCATCTTCGGCATTTTACTCTCCTTGCGGTCAGAGTGAACGCACGACTCGGCAATGCCATATCGGCCGGCCGCGCGGGTGGAAGGGCGCCCTATACGCGGGCGCCGCGAAATTGGCAAGCCTTATTGCGCGGGCTGCGCAGCTTCAGGCGTGGCGGCGGGGGCTTCGACGCCGGGCGCTGCAGGCTCGGCCTCGGGATTGGCCTCCCCGCCATTGCCCTGCATCGGGGCCTGCGGCGCGGGTTCCGAAGCGGCGGGCGCATCCGTCGCGCCCTGATCTTCGGTCACGGCCGCGGGCGGCACGGTGATGCTGCCCGTGCCGAAGCTTTCACCGCTGACCAGACGCTGCCACGACTGGCCAAGGCTTTCGATGCCGAAAGGCCGTTCGTCCAGCGCGCTGCCCGCAAACAACGCCACGATGCCCAGCACCAGCGTCACAGCCGCGCCGCGCGGCGCTTCGGTGCGAAGCAGCGACACCACCGCCCAGAGGACCGAGATCACGCACAGCGCGACACCCGCCAGCAACAGAAGGTCGATCATTCCGAAACCCTTTCGGTAAGCAGATCCATTCGGATCAAGGGCCTATTCCGGATCGGTGCGATAGATCAAGCGTTCGTCGCAAGGGGCGATGCGCAGGATGTTCGTCGTGCCCGTCTGGTTGAAGGGCACGCCCGCCATGACGACAATCTGGTTCGTTTCATTGGCAAAGCCGAAATCGCGCGCCGCCTTGGCCGCATTGACCACCGCCTGCTTGAACCGCGCCAGTTCCGGGGTCAGCACGCAATGCGTCCCCCATGTCAGGCACAGCCGCCGCAGCGTTTCCGCCTCGGAGGTCAGGGCGATGATCGGCACGCGCGGGCGTTCGCGCGCCGTCAGGCTGACCGTGGTCCCCGACGAGGTATAGGCGCAGATCGCGGAAATATCGGTCGTCTCGGCAATCTCGCGGGCGGCGGCGACGATGGCATCGGCGACGGTCTGGCGCTTGGCCACGCGCGAGCTTTCGATGATTTCCAGATAGGTCGGGTCCGATTCGACCGAGCGGGCGACGTTGTCCATCGTCGCCACCGCCTCGATCGGATAGGCCCCGGCGGCACTTTCAGCCGACAGCATGATCGCATCCACGCCCTCATAGATGGCGGTCGCCACGTCCGACACCTCGGCGCGGGTCGGCATCGGGCTTTCGATCATCGATTCCAGCATCTGCGTTGCGACGATCACCGGCTTTGCCGCCGCGCGGCAGGCCCGCGTCAGGCGCTTCTGGATCGGCGGCACGGAATGCACCGGCAATTCCACACCCAGATCGCCCCGCGCCACCATGATCCCGTCCGAGACCTTCAGGATTTCGCTGAAGGCGCGCACGGCGGCAGGTTTTTCGATCTTGGAGAGGATCGCGGCGCGGCCCTTGGCCAGCTCGCGCGCCTCGATCACGTCCTCGGCGCGCTGGACAAAGGACAGCGCCAGCCAGTCCACGCCCAGCTCGCAGGCGAATTCCAGATCGTCGCGGTCCTTGTCCGACAGCGCGGCCAGCGGCAGCACGACATCCGGGACGTTCACGCCCTTGCGGTTCGAGATGGGGCCGCCCGCCGTCACCACGCAATCGGCGAAATCCTGTCCGCAGGTTTCCACGCGCAGACGGATCTTGCCATCATTGACCAGCAGTTCCGCACCGGGTTCCAGCGCGGCGAAAATCTCGGGATGGGGCAGTTGCACGCGGGTTTCGGTGCCGGGCGTGTCGTCCAGATCAAAGCGGAACGACTGGCCGTTCTGCAGGTCATGCGGGCCATTGGCGAACGCGCCCACGCGCAGCTTCGGCCCCTGCAGATCGGCCAGCACTGCGATGGGGCGCCCCGATTCGCGTTCGACACGGCGAATGATGTCATAGCGCGCGCGCTGTTCGTCATGGGTGCCGTGGCTCATGTTCAGGCGGAACACGTCCGCGCCCGCCTCGAACAGCGCGCGGATGGTGGTGAAATCGCTGGAGGACGGGCCCAAAGTTGCAACGATCTTGACCTTGCGATGGCGTCTCATACGAATTTCTCCTTCGCTGTTTGCGCTAGCATCCGCTGTATAGCCGTTTTGTCTGCCGGACGGCAACTGGCTGACATGTCAGGCCTTGCAGTATTCAATGCCCCATGCAAGGCAAAGAAACCATGACGGAACCGGCTTTTACAATCATCGGGGCGGACCGCCCCTCGCGTTGGCTGATGACCTGCGATCATGCCACCAATCGCGTGCCCGAATGGATCAATGGCGGCGATCTGGGTATAGCCCCCGAAGATATGGCCCGCCACATCGCCTATGACGTGGGCGCGGCGGGGCTGACGCGCAAACTGGCGCAGCGCCTTGATGCCCCGGCGATTCTTTCGGATTTCTCGCGCCTGGTGATCGACCCGAACCGGGGCGAGGATGACCCGACCCTGCTGATGCGCATCTATGACGGCACGGTGATCCCCGCAAATCGCGACGCGGATCTGGCCGAGCGGGAACGGCGGCTGAACCTGCTTTATCGCCCCTATCACGCGGCCTATGCCGATCTGGCCGACCGCCATCCCCGGCGGGCGATCTGCGCCATCCACAGCTTTACCCGCCAATTGCGCGGACGCCCGCGCCGCCCGTGGTCGGTGGGGGTGCTGTATTCGCATATCGACGAACGGGTCGGCCCGGCGCTGATCCGCGAATGCCGCGAGATGGGCTGGATCACCGGCGACAATGAACCCTATTCCGGCCATCTGCAGGGCGACGCGATCGACCGGCACGCGCTTGTGCCGGGGCGTCCGAATGTGCTGATCGAGATTCGCAACGACCTGATCGAGGATGAGGCCGGGCAAGAGCTTTGGGCCGAGCGGCTGGCCGGCATCCTGCGCGGTTTTCTGGACCGTCACGGGCTTTGACCGTCACGGGCTTTGACCGGCCAAGCCTAGCCCGGGCGCTGTTCGTTGCGCTCGGCGTGATCGGTCAGATTGCGGCGCAGGCGGTGCATCTGATGGGTCAGCCGCGCCAATTCTTTCACGGAAAGTCCCGTGGCCTTGTTGACGCGGGGCAGGATATCTGTGGCCCGGTCCTGCATCGCGCGCCCGGTCTGGGTCAGATGGATCAGCACGCGCCGTTCATCGGCCGTGTCGCGGCGGCGTTCGATCAGCCCCATGCCTTCAAGGCGTTTCAGCATGGGCGTTAGCGTGTTGGTTTCCAGCGCGACCTGATCGCCCAATGTGCCGATGGTGATGCCATCCTGCGCCCAAAGCACGATCATCGCGACATATTGCGGATAGGTCAGACCCAGCGGCTGAAGCTGCTGGCGATAGACGCGGTTGAACGCCATTCCTGCGGTATAGGTGGCAAAGCAAAGCTGCGCGTTCAGAATCTGCGGCGCGTCGGCCGGATATGTGTGATGTTCGCTTTCCATGCCTCAGAAGGTGCATCGCCCGCGATCTGATCGCAAGCAGATCAAACTTTTGATTTTCCTAAATATTTAAGAAAATCCCACACAGGAAACCCGCCCGCCGCACAGGAAAACGCCGCCCGGAGGCGTGGCAAGGGCAGCGCGGCGCAGATCCGGGCCTATGGTGTTCACGAAAATTAGATCGCGCGGCACTCTATCGCGCATTGACCAATATGTCTGGTGGACGTATAGCAGCCGCAATCCAGATGCCTGATGAAGTTCTGCTTGCTGACGCGGTCGTTTCGCCTGTCGACAGCCATCCCGCGTCCGGCCATAAGTTGTTAAAAAGTCGTATGTTTCTGTTTTAAGTGGTTCCAGACGCGAAGGCAGTTTTGCCTTCCTCAGCCCGGCAAGCTGCCCAGCTTGCCGGGTTTAATTTTGGGCTGTCGCGCCGCACAAATGTCTAGAAAAAACTTTGCGGATCGATATCGACCGACAGGCGCAGATTTGTCGGCGGCTTGGGCGCCAGCGCCAGCCAGTCGCGAATGGCGCTTTGCACCGGAGCCTGACGCGGCGCGCGCACCAGCATCCGCACCCGCACCCGGCCCCTGATGCGCGCAATCGGCGCGGGCGCAGGGCCGAAAAGCTCGGCCCCGATGGCCTGCAGCGGCCCGCTGCGCTGTGCCATGGCGCGGGCGTAATCCTCGACCACCGGCTGATCGGGATGCGACAGGATGATGCCCGCCAGTCGGCCGAAAGGCGGCATGCCCGCCGATTGACGCGCCGCCGCCTCGGCATCCCAGAAGGCTTCGTCCTGACCCGACAGGATGGCGCGGATCACCGGATGATCGGGCTGGTGGGTCTGCAACAGGGCCAGCCCGCGCGCGCCGCCGCCCTCGCGCCCGGCGCGGCCCGCGACCTGCCGCATCAGCTGAAAGCTGCGCTCGGCCGCGCGCAGATCGGCGCCTTGCAGCCCCAGATCGGCGTCGATCACCCCCACCAGCGTCAGGCGCGGAAAGTTGTGCCCCTTGGCCACCAGCTGCGTGCCGATGATGATGTCGGTTTCGCCCGCGCCGATTTCGGCAATCGCCTCTTTCAGCGCCCGCGCGCTGCCGAACAGATCCGAGGACAGCACGCTGGCGCGGGCATCGGGGAAACGCTCGGCCACTTCCTCGGCCAGCCGCTCGACCCCCGGCCCGACGGCGACCATCTTGCCTTCGACGCCGCAGGCCGGGCAGGCCGTGGGAATGGGCTTCGTCGCGCCGCATTGGTGGCAGACAAGGCGGTTCTGGAAGCGATGCTCGACCATGCGGGCGTCGCATTGATCGCAACCGACCTGCTGGCCGCAGGCCCGGCAGGCGGTGATCGGCGCATAGCCGCGCCGGTTCAGAAACAGCAGCGACTGTTCGCCCCGCGCCTTGCGGGCACGGATTTCCTCGGCAAGGCGCGGGCTGATCCAGCGGCCCTTCTCCATCTCGGCCGCGCGCAGGTCGATGGTCCCCATCTCGGGCAGCTCTGCCGAACCGTAGCGCGCCCGCAGATCGACCCGCGCATATTTCCCCGCCGCCGCATTCACCCAGCTTTCGACCGAGGGCGTGGCCGAGGCCAGCACGACCTGCGCCCCCCCGATGCTGGCGCGCAGCACGGCCATGTCGCGGGCGCTGTAGAACACCACGTCTTCCTGCTTGTAGCTGCCGTCATGTTCCTCATCGACGATGATCAGCCCCAGATCGGCAAAGGGCAGAAACAGCGCCGAGCGTGCGCCGACGACCATGCCGACATGATGGGTGGCCGACATCATCCACAGCCGCCGCCGCTCGGAGCGGGTGATGCCGGAATGCCATTCGCCGGGCTGCGCGCCAAACCGCGCCTCGACCCGGGCCAGAAACTCGGCCGACAGCGCGATCTCGGGCAGCAGCACCAGGGCCTGCCGCCCCTGGCGCAGACATTCGGCCACCGCCTCCAGATAAACCTCGGTCTTGCCCGAGCCGGTGACCCCCCGCAGCAGCGTCGTGCCATAGCGGCGCGTGCGCAGCGCCGCGCGCAACTGCTCGGCGGCCTCGGCCTGATCGGCGGCCAGCGGCTTGCCGGGCAGGTCCGGATCCAGCCGGGGATAGGGCAGATCGCGCGGGGCCAGCACCTCGGCCAGCGTGCCCGCCTTGACCAGCCCCTGCACCACGCTGCCGCTGACACCGGCAAGCTGCGCCAGTTCCGCGGGGGCAAACCCCGCGCCGCCATGATCGTCGATCACGCGCAGCACGGCCTCGCGGGCATCGGTCATCCGCGCGGGCGGCGGACCCGCGCGGTGGATGATGCGGCGCGCCTGCGGCGGCTGGTCCAGATCGGGCGCGCGCGTCGCCATCCGCAGCATCGAGGGCAGCGGCGTCAGGGTATATTCCGCCATCCGCTCCAGAAACTCGATCATCTCGGGCGACAGCGGCGGCGCATCGACCAGCCGGGCGACCGGGCGCAGCTTGGCCATGTCGAAATCGCCCATGCCGGTGCCCCAGACCGCGCCCATCACCCGGCGCGGCCCCAGCGGCACGACGACCAGCTGCCCCAGACGGACGCCGCCCTCGGGCGCCAGATAATCCAGCACACCGACGACTTCCTGCGTCAGCACGGCGATGCGCGCGCCATGGGGAAAGAACAGCGGCCGGCTCACAGGGGCAAAAGCCCCAGCCAGATCAGCACCAGCAGCGGCAGATTGCCGGCGATCAGCGGCCCCGCCGCCAGAATCGGCACCAGATCGGTCAGGCCGGGCTGAATGGCTTCCATGGCAAGATCGTCCCCTGAAACGGCCCCCGCCTTGTGCCATGGGCCACACAGCGACCGCAAGGCGGCAGCCCCGCCCTTCCCGCGCGCCATGTTATGCGCTAAACCGCTCGGCAAAGCCGCAAAGCAAGGGTTCACCCGTATGAAATTCTTCGTCGATACCGCAGATGTCGCCGCCATTCGCGAACTGAACGATCTGGGCATGGTGGATGGTGTGACCACCAACCCCTCGCTGATCCTGAAATCGGGCCGCGACATTGCCGAAGTCACCAAGGAAATCTGCGACATCGTGTCGGGCCCGGTCAGCGCCGAGGTCGTCGCCGCCAACGCCGACGACATGATCCGCGAAGGCAAGCATCTGGCCAAGATCGCCTCGAACATCACCGTCAAGGTGCCGCTGACCTGGGACGGGCTGAAGGCCTGCAAGGTGCTCAGCTCGGAAGGCCACATGGTCAACGTCACGCTGTGCTTCAGCGCCGCGCAGGCCATTCTGGCCGCGAAAGCCGGTGCAACCTTCATCAGCCCCTTCATCGGGCGTCTGGACGACATCAACCTCGACGGGATGCAACTGATCGAGGACATCCGCACCATCTATGACAATTACAGCTTCGAGACGCAGATTCTGGCCGCCTCGATCCGTTCGGTGAACCACATCACCGACGCCGCCCGCGTCGGCGCCGATGTCATCACCGCGCCGCCCGCCGTCATCAAGGGCATGGTGAACCACGTTCTGACCGACAAGGGACTGGACCAGTTCAACGCCGACTGGGCGAAAACCGGCCAGAAGATCGGCTGATGTCGGACGCGGCGCCCCAAACGCCCGACCTGACCGATGAGATGCGCAGGCGGCTGCTTGCGCATCCCGAACTGATCCTTGCCGATCGCGACCTGATGCGCGCCCTGATCGGCGCGCGCGAGGCGGATCTGGGCGACAATGTGATCGACATCCGCGGCCGCGCCATGCAGGCGCTGGAATCGCGGCTGGACCGGCTGGAACAGGCGCATGAATCGGTGATCTCGGCGGCCTATGACAATCAGTCGGGCATGAACACCATCCACCGCGCCGTGCTGTCCCTGCTGGAGCCGGTGGATTTCGAGGGGTTTCTGGAAAACCTCGAAATCAGCGTGGCGCCGATTCTCAAGGTCGAAACCCTGCGGCTGATCATGGAATCGGGCAGCCCGAAGGCCGACCCTTCGGGGCCGCTGAACATCGTGACGACGGGCACGGTGGCCGAACTCATCTCGGGCGGCAGACGCGCGCCGCGCGGCGATGACATCATCCTGCGCCGCGCCGCCAGCGAAACACAGCCGTTCCACGGCGATGCCCGCGTCGCCATCCGGTCCGAGGCGCTGGTGCCCATCGACCTTGGCCCCGGCCGCTTCCCGGCGCTGCTGCTGATGGGATCGGGCGATGTCGGGCGCTTTTCGGCGGCACATGGCACGGACCTTCTGCGCTTTTTCGGGCAGGCCTTCCGGCTGGTCCTGATCTCGTGGCTCAGGGAATGACCCAGGGCATCACGCCCCTTGCCCTTGCGCCTCTGATGGCCGATCAGTTGGCCCGCTTTCTGGAAACCGAGCGCAGCACCCGCGACCGCTCGGACAATACCATCCGCGCCTATCAGGCCGATCTGCTGGCCTTTCTGGCCTTCATCGGCGGCCATCACGGCACGCCCGCCCTGCCCGCGACGCTGGGACAGCTGACGCAATCGGACATGCGCGCCTTCGCGGCTGCGGAACGCGCGCGCGGCCTGTCGGCCCGGTCGCTGGCACGGCGCATGTCGGCCACGCGCAGCTTCATCCGCTGGATGTCGGACAGGCACGGCTTTGACGCCTCCAGGGCGCTGGCGGCACGCAACCCGCGCTTCGCCCGCTCGCTGCCCCGGCCGCTGGCCGTCGAACAGGCGCAGGATCTGCTGAACCTCGCCGCCGAAGCCCATCCCGAAGCATGGATCGCCGCCCGCGACGCTGCGGCGCTGACCCTGCTTTACGGCTGCGGCCTGCGCATCTCCGAGGCGCTGTCCTTGAACGGCGCCGACTGGCCGCTGCGCGAGGCGCTGACCATCCGCGGCAAGGGCGGCAAGGAACGGCAGGTCCCGGTCCTGCCGGTGGCCCGCGATGCCATCGCCGCCTATCTGGACCTCTGCCCCTATCCGCTGGAACGCGAGGCGGCGCTGTTTCGCGGCGCGCGCGGCGGACGGCTGAACCCGTCGGTGCTGGATACCGCCATGCGCAACCTGCGCCAGTCACTGGGCCTGCCGGCCAGCGCCACGCCGCATGCGCTGCGCCATTCCTTCGCCACGCATCTTCTGGCAGCGGGCGGCGATCTGCGCACGATTCAGGAACTGCTCGGCCATGCCAGCCTGTCCACCACGCAGGTCTATACCGGGGTCGATGACGCGCATCTGCTGACCGTCTACCGCGCCGCGCATCCACGGGGCTGAACGCCCGGCCTCCTTGTTTTTCAAATACCCATGCGGAGGCCTGCAACCCGAACCCGGCTTTACAATCGGGCAGAGCCGCCGCAACAGTCGGATCATGCCGGAACTCCACCTCATCCTCATGCTCATGGGCGCGGCTTTCGCTGCGGGCTTCGTCGATGCCATCGCGGGCGGCGGCGGGCTGATCACCGTGCCGGCGCTGATGCTGGCAGGCGTTCCGCCCGCGCAGGCGCTGGCCACGAACAAGATCCAGGGGGTCTTCGGCACCGCAACGGCGGCGCTGTCCTATGCCCGGCGCGGCCTCGTGGATCTGCGCGCCCAAAGGACCCAGGCGGCGGTGGCCTTCGCGGGCGGCCTCACGGGCGCGATCTGTGTCACGGCCCTGCCCACGGACCTGCTGCGCTATGTCCTGCCGGTGGTGCTGATCGGGATCGCCATCTTCTTTGCGCTGAAACCCGGCCTGAACGACACGGACCGCGCCAGACGCATGGCACCGGCGCTGTTCACCGCCACCGTCGTCCCCGCCATCGCCTTTTACGACGGCCTGCTGGGCCCAGGGGCCGGAGCGTTCCTGATGCTGGGCTTCGTCATGCTGGCGGGATACGGCATCCTGAAGGCCACGGCGCATACGAAACTGCTGAACTTCGCCTCGAACCTTGGCGGTCTGGTGGCCTTCGCCTTCGTCGGCAAACCGCTCTGGCTGCTGGGTCTGGCCATGGCCGCCGCGCAGATCGCCGGGGCCACGCTTGGCGCGCGGCTTGCCATGCGGATCGGCGCGCGCGTCATCAAGCCGCTTCTGGTGCTGACCTCGACGGGGCTCGCGCTGCGACTGATCTGGCAGATGCTCTGAGCCTCAGACCCGCTCAGGTCGGAAACCCGTCCGCGCGGCGCAATTCGCCGGTCACCCGCCCGCGCCAGTTCGTCTGCGGCCCGGTCAGATATTCGGCGACGACCGGCGCATCGGCGGCCAGCAGCCCCAGATGCAGCAAAACCGCCACGATCGCCGCTTCCGAGGCGCGGGTCGCACCATCCGCCACCTTCAGCGCGAGACCCAGTCCGCGCTCGGGTGCAATCGCCACGAACACCCCCTCTGCCCCGGTCTTGACCGCGACCTTGCCCGCCATGGCGCGCATCAACGCGGTGCAGGCACGCCCCTCGCCCGCGACCAGTTCGGGATGGGCCAGCATCGCCTCGACCAGCCGCTGCTGCGCCTGGCCGCGCAGCCCGGCCTCGGGTGCGGCGAACCCGGCCATGGCGCGGGCCAGACCCTCGACGGTGCAGGCGAAATTCGGGGCCGAACAGCCGTCGATCCCCCAGCCCGACGCCACTTCGCCCGTCACCTCCTCGAAGGCCTGCCGGACGGCTTTCTGCACGGGATGGTCGATCTCGACATAATCGGGCCCGGCGCGCAGATGGCGCGTCAGCGTCAGAAACCCCGGATGCTTGCCCGAGCAGTTGTTATGCGCCTGACAGGGATCGGCATCCGAACAGCACAGCCGCTTCTTCTCTGCCGGATCGCGCGGCATATGGCTGCCGCAACGCAAATCAGCGTCGCCAAGACCCAGACCCGAAAGCCACGCCTCGACCCGGTCCACATGGATGCGCGCGCCATTGTGGCTGGCACAGGCCAAGGCCAGTTGCTCGGTCCCCAGACCGGCGGCATCGGCCGCACCGCTTTCGATCAGCGGCAGTGCCTGCACCATCTTGCACGAGGATCGCGGAAAGATCACCGCGCCGGGATTGCCCCATGCCTCGACGATGCCGCCCTTGTCGGCGATGACCACATGGCCCAGATGGCGGCTTTCCATCAGACCGCCGCGCCACAATTCCACCAGTTTCGCTGCTGTCATGGGTCGTTTTCCTCTGACAATCGCGCGATTTTCCTGCATCAGGGGTTTTTCACGCCGGGTTTTTCGAATTATCCTGATAACAGATGGTTGAAAATACCACATCTATCAGCAACAAGCCGGGATAACCGGACCATGGCAGGAGGCCAGAGCATGTTGAAATCCGCGCCGCGCGTGGCGGCGGCAGCCACCGCATTCGCAATTGCGCTTACCGCGCCCGCATTCGCGCAGGACTCGACCAACGTGATTGGCTCCGAGGGCGACTGGACCGCATTTTCGGCAAACAGCCCCAAGGAATGCTGGGCCGTTTCGGCGCCGAAATCCACACAGAACACCGATAGCAGCGGAAACCCGCGCGAAGTGACCCGGGGCGATATCCGCCTGTATGTCGCCTATCGTTCGGGCGGCGCGGGCGAGGTGTCGTTCTCGGGCGGCTATCCCTTCGCACCGGATTCGGCGGTCGACGTGAATGTCGGCGGCCAGATGTTCAAGATGTTCACCGATGGCGAAAGCGCGTGGACCGGATCGCCTGCCGAAGACGGCAAGCTGGTTTCGGCACTGCGGGCCGGTTCCTCGGTCGTTATCACCGGGCGCTCGGCGCGCGGCACGGTGACCAAGGACACGTTCAGCCTGTCGGGCATCACCGCCATGACCAATCAGGCACAAGCCGCCTGCAAATAAGGCCACCCGGCCACATTCGCGGAAAAAACACCGGACAGGGGCCTTGCGCCCCTGTTTCCTTTTTGCGCCATTTGCCCTATATAGGCTGCTTGCCACATCCGCCCGGACCCCGCCCAGCCATGAACGCCCCCATTTCGCAAGACTATCTGACCGTGCCGCGCAAGCTGCCCTTGTCGGCCCTGACCAATATCGTCGGCCTGACGCGCGATCAGCTGCGCGACGCGCTGGTGGCCGCCGGCACGCCCGAAAAGCAGGCCAAGATGCGCGTGGGCCAGATCTGGCAATGGGTCTATCACTGGGGCGTGCGCGACTTTGCGCAGATGACCAACCTTGCCAAGGATTACCGCGCCTTTCTGGCCGAACGGTTCGAGATCTCGGTCCCGGAAATCGTCACGCGTCAGGTCAGCGCCGATGGCACGCGCAAGTATCTGCTGCGCATCGCCGGCGGGCATGAGGTGGAAACCGTCTATATCCCCGAAGAATCGCGCGGCACGCTGTGCATCTCCAGTCAGGTCGGCTGCACGCTGACCTGTTCGTTCTGCCACACCGGCACACAGAAACTGGTGCGCAACCTGACGGCGGGCGAAATTGTCGGTCAGGTCATGGTGGCGCGCGACGATCTGGGCGAATGGCCACAGCCCGGCGCGCCCAAGGACGAAACCCGTCTGGTCAGCAACGTCGTGCTGATGGGCATGGGTGAACCGCTGTACAATTTCGACAATGTGCGCGACGCGATGAAGGTGGTGATGGACGGCGAAGGCATCAGCCTGTCGCGCCGCCGCATCACGCTCTCGACCAGCGGCATCGTGCCGGAAATCGCCAAGACGGCCGAGGAAATCGGCTGCCTTCTGGCCGTCTCGTTCCACGCCACCACCGATGAGACCCGCAACAAGCTGGTGCCGGTGAACAAGAAGTGGAACATCGAAACCCTGCTGGGCGCGCTGCGGGAATATCCGCGCCTGTCCAATTCCGAACGCATCACCTTTGAATATGTGATGCTGGACGGCGTGAACGACAGCGACGCCGATGCCCGCCGTCTGGTCAGGCTGATCCAGGGCATCCCGGCCAAGATCAACCTGATCCCGTTCAACGAATGGCCCGGCGTCGAATACAAGCGCAGCAGCTGGGAACGGATCGAGGCTTTTGCCGACATCGTGCACAAGGCCGGTTACGCCTCGCCCATCCGCACCCCGCGCGGCGAGGATATCATGGCCGCCTGCGGCCAGCTGAAATCCGCGACCGAGCGTGGCCGCAAGTCGGCAGCCCAAATCGCGGCAGAAGCCAGCGCCTGAATGCCTTGAGCCCTTGGGCAATCGGTCCTAGCATCGGGTTCGTGTGGCAGGTCCGCCCTGCCTTGCGTAATCCAAGCCACGCAAAGGATCGGAAACATGACGGCTCAGCCCCGACGCAACTTCCTGAAACTGGCCCTTGCTGCGGGGATCGCCCCCGCACTGGGCCTGCCCCGCGCAGCTTATGCCACCGAAGCCCGAACCTTCGCGCCGCAGGTCAGCGACTGGCAGGATCACGGCATCGTGACACGGGTGAATATGCCCGGCGGCAAGCCCGCGCAGATCTGGTTGCCGGTGCCCGCGCTGGACAATGACTGGCAGCGCAGCGTCTCGAACGACTTCACCGGCAATGCCACCAGCGCCCGGATCGTCACCGCCCCCGGCGGGGCTGCATGGCTTTATGCCCGGTTCGAGGGCAATGGCCCGGCCCAGCTGGAACTGACCAGCCGCGTCCAGACCCGCAACCGCGTCATCGACTGGCAGAACCCGACGAACCCCATCGAAGATCCCGCTGTGCTGCAAGCCGCCCTGTCGCCTTCGGGCATGAAGCCGCTGGACGGCATCGTCGCACAGCACGCGGCAAAGATCACCGCGGGCGCCGCAAGCGATGTGGACAAGGTGCGCGCGATCTATGCGTGGATCGTGGCGCATTGCTATCGCAACATGGATACCGCCGGTTGCGGTCCGGGCGATGCTGTGGCCACCCTGACCAGCGCCGGTCTGGGCGGCAAATGCGCTGATCTGAATGGGCTTTTCGTGGCGCTGGCCCGCGCCTCGGGTGTGCCTGCCCGCGACATCTATGGCGTGCGGGTCGCGCCTTCGGCCTTTGGCTTCAAGCAGCTTGGCGCCAACAGCGCCAGCCTGACCGGCGCGCAGCATTGCCGGTCGGAAGTGTGGCTGTCGGGCTTTGGCTGGGTGGCGATGGATCCTGCCGACGTGCTGAAGGTCATGCGCGCGGAAACCGACACATGGATCAAGGATCCCGCCGATCCGCTGGTGACGCAGGTCAATGCGGCGCTGTTTGGCAATTGGGAAGGCAACTGGGTCGGCTATAACACCGCCGAGGATCTGCGCCTGACCGATACCGACCAGCCCCTGCCCTTCCTGATGTATCCGCAGGCCCAGATCGATGGCCAGCGCCGCGACGAGCTGGACGCCAAGGCCTTCGCCTACCAGATCAGCACGCTGTAAGCACAGGCGCCGCCGGGCGATCACGTTCGGCGGCGCGGCTGGGCTGGTCTCAGCCGATCCTTGCCCCCCGCCTCGCGCCGTCCTAGAAGCAATCCGATCCGGCAATGAGGCGCAAATGACCCATCCCCGACCCGTCGTCCTGTGCATCCTTGATGGCTGGGGCATCTCGACCCGGCCCGAACAAAGTGCGCCGGATCAGGCGGCAACGCCGAATTTCGACCGCCTGATGCGCGATTGCCCGCATGGCACGCTGGTGACCTTCGGTCCCGATGTCGGCCTGCCGAAAGGCCAGATGGGCAATTCCGAGGTCGGCCACACCAATATCGGCGCCGGCCGCGTCGTGGCGATGGATCTGGGCCAGATCGATCTGGCGATCGAGGATCACAGCTTTTTCGACAATACCACGCTTGGCGACTTCATCCGCAAGATGCGGGCCAGCAAGGGCACGGCGCATCTGATGGGCGTGATTTCCGACGGCGGCGTGCATGGCCATATCCAGCACGTCATCGCCGCCGCCCGCGCGGTCGCCGAACAGGGCGTGCCGGTGGTGATCCACGCCATCACCGACGGGCGCGACGTGCCGCCGAAATCGGCGCAGGGCTTCATGACCGAACTGATGGGCAACCTGCCCGCAGGCGCACGCATCGGCACGGTGATCGGGCGCTATTTCGCGATGGACCGCGACAACCGCTGGGACCGGGTCAGCCGCGCCTTTGCCGCGATGACGCGGGCCGAGGGGCTGGCCGCAGCCGCTGCCGATCAGGCCGTGGTGGACGCCTATGCGCGCGGGGAAACCGACGAATTCATCCAGCCCACGGTGATCGGCGATTACGCGGGCGCGGTGGATGGCGACGGGTTTTTCTGCCTGAATTTCCGCGCCGACCGCGCGCGGGAAATCCTTGCGGCGCTGGGTCAGCCCGGTTTCGACGCATTCGACACCGGCCCGCGCCCGCATTGGGCGGCGCTGCTGGGCATGGTCGATTACTCGGCCCGGCATGATGAATACATGACCTCGGCCTATCCCAAGCGGCAGGTGCAGAACACGCTGGGCGCATGGGTCGCGGCCAAGGGCCTGCGCCAGTTCCGGCTGGCCGAGACCGAGAAATACCCCCATGTCACCTTCTTCCTGAACGGCGGCAAGGAAACCCCCGAGCCGGGCGAAGACCGCTTCATGCCGCAAAGCCCCAAGGTCGCGACCTATGACCTGCAGCCGGAAATGGCCGCGCCCGAGGTCAGCGCCAAGCTGGTTCAGGCCATCGCCGAGGGCTATGATCTGATCGTGGTCAACTATGCCAATCCCGACATGGTGGGCCATACCGGCAGCCTGACCGCCGCCGCGAGGGCCTGCGAGGCGGTGGACACGGGACTGGGCATGATGCTGGAGGCACTGGACGCCGCAGGCGGCGCCGCGGTCATCATCGCCGATCACGGCAATTGCGAAACCATGGTCGATCCGCAGACGGGCGGCCCGCATACCGCGCATACGGTCAATCCCGTTCCGGTCATCGTCTATAACGGCCCCGCAGGCGCGCGGGTCGAAAGCGGGCGGCTGGCCGATGTGGCGCCGACCGTGCTGGACCTGATGGGCCTTGACCTGCCGCCCGAAATGACCGGCCATTCGCTGATCGGGCGCGCATGAAACTGAAGCTGCTTCTTTCGACGGCACTGGCCGCCTGCCTGATGGCGGTCGCCCCCGCCAGTTCGGCCCAGCAGGCCGATGAGCCGCTGACGCAGGCCGCAGCCGAAGCCGCACAGGCCGCCGACATGCTGCGCGCGGCCACCGGCCAGCTGGATCAGGCGCTGACCAAGGACGATCAGGTGCGCTCGCTGACCGAAATGATCCGCGCCTATGAACAGGGCCTGTCGGCGCTGCGCGACGGTCTGCGCCGGGCGGGCATCCGCGAACAGGAAATCCGCGCCGAATTCGACGCCCGCCGCGACAAGCTGGGCCGGGTGCTGGGCGTGATGACCTCGATGCAGCGTTCGCCCGAAACCATGCTGCTGCTGCATCCCGCCGGACCCGAGGCATCGGCCCGCGCGGGCATGATCCTGTCCTCGGTCGCGCCGGGGCTGGAGGCCGAGGCCACCGAGATGCAAAAGCAGCTTGAGGAAATCCGCGCCGTCCGCACCATCCAGCTGAACGCCGCCAATACGCTGGCGCAGGGGCTGGGGCAGGTGCAAGAGGCGCGCCGCCTGCTGGCCTCGGCCACCGCCGACCGGCAGGACATGCCGACGCGTTATGGCGAAGAACCCGAAGAACTGCGCCAGTTGCTGCAATCGGCCGACACGCTGGACAGCTTCGCCTCGGGGATTTCGGGGATGGAAACCGATGTCGGCGCGCCGATGGCCGATTTCGAAGGCGCGCAGGGCAGCCTGCCCCTGCCCGCGCTGGGGACCGTGCTGCGCCGCTATGACGAACCCGATGCGGCGGGCGTGCGCCGCCCCGGCTGGGTCATCGCGACCGGCCCCGCCGCGCTGGTGACGACGCCTTGGCCCGCGACGATCCGCTATCGCGGCCCGCTGCTGGATTACGGCAATGTCATGATCATCGAACCGGCACGCGGCTATCTGATGATCTTTGCCGGGCTGTCGCAGGTCTTTGGCGAAACCGGCGACGTGCTGGCCGCCGGAGAGCCTTTGGGCCTGATGGGTGGCAACGAACCGCCTGCGCAAGAGTTCGGCGCGGAATTTGTCGCCGATGCCTCGACAGGATTGGGTGCCGAACAAAGCGAAACACTGTATGTTGAACTGCGCAGGGGCAAGGAAACTCTGGACCCGGCAGAGTGGTTCGTGATGAATCCCATCATGGGCGAAGATAGCCAAGGCCAAAACGCAACCGGGCAGGACGGAACGACGGAATGAAACATTACCTTCTGGCCGGCGCGATCGGCACCCTTGCAGGCGCGGTTGTCGCCACGCAATTCGCGGGGCCGCTGGTCGCGCAAGAGACCGGCAAGAATGCGTCGGTCTATGAACAACTGGATCTGTTCGGCAACGTCTTTGAGCGTGTGCGTTCGGATTATGTCGAACAGGTCGATGACAAGAAGCTGATCGAGGCGGCGATCAACGGCATGTTGACCTCGCTTGATCCGCATTCCTCGTTCCTGTCGGCGCGCGATTACGAAGACATGCAGACCCAGACCCGTGGCAGCTTCGGCGGTCTGGGCATCGAGGTCGGGCAGGAAGACGGGCTGGTCAAGGTCATCTCGCCCATCGACGACACCCCGGCGGCAGAAGCGGGCGTGAAGCCCGGCGATTTCATCACCCATGTGAACGGCGAATCGCTGATGGGGCTGAACCTTGACGAGGCCGTGGAAAAGATGCGCGGGCCGGTCGGTTCGGAAATCAAGATCACCATCCTGCGTCAGGGCGAAAACGAGCCCTTCGACCTGACCATGACCCGCGACACCATCAAGCTGACCGTGGTCAAGACCCGCATCGAAGGCCACGCGGTCGTGCTGCGCGTGTCGACCTTCAACGACGAAACCATGTCGACGCTGAAGTCCGAACTGGAAAAAGGCATCAAGGACGCGGGCGGCATCGACAAGGTCAACGGTTTCGTTCTGGACCTGCGCAACAACCCCGGCGGCCTGCTCAATCAGGCCATCGAGGTCTCGGACGCCTTTCTCGACAAGGGCGAGATCGTCTCGACCCGCGGCCGCAAGCCCGAGGAATCGGAACGCTGGAACGCGCAGGCGGGCGATCTGGCGCAGGGCAAGCCCATGGTCGTGCTGATCAATGGCGGCTCGGCCTCGGCGTCGGAAATCGTCGGCGGCGCGCTGCAGGATCATCGCCGCGCCATCGTCGTGGGCACGAAATCCTTTGGCAAGGGTTCGGTCCAGACGGTGATGCCGGTCACCTCGGACAGCGCGATCCGGTTGACCACAGCGCGGTATTACACCCCCTCGGGACGCTCGATCCAGTCGCTGGGCATCCAGCCCGACATCATCGTGGAACAACCCGCCGCCAAACCCGCCGAGGATGAGGCGAACAAGCCCCGCACCGAATCCAGCTTCCTGAATTCCGAGGCCGATCTGCGCGGCGCGCTCAGCAACGATGCCGTGTCGGACGAGGAAAAGAAGCAGATCCAGGAAGAGGCCAAGCAGGTCGAAGCCACCGCCAAGCTGCGCGATGAGGATTATCAGCTGGCCTATGCCGTCGATATCCTGAAGGGCCTGACGGCGGTCAATTTCCGTGCCGATGCCGTCCCCGAGGATGCCAAGCCCGCCGTCACCGGCGAGGACGCGGCAAGTCAGGGCGCGCAGCAGCAATGACCGAACAGTTGCTGGGCCCGTCGGGCCTGCCCTATCGCCCCTGCGCGGGTGTGGTGCTGATCAATCGCGACGGGCTCGTCTTTGCGGGCCGTCGCATCGACAATCAGGGCACGGCGGGCAACAGCGCATGGCAGATGCCACAAGGCGGGATCGACGCGGGCGAAACCCCGCGCGAAGCCGCCCTGCGCGAGCTGGTCGAGGAAACCGGCGTCACCCGCGAACAGGTCGAGGTCATCGCCGAATCGCCCGACTGGGTGACCTATGACCTGCCGCCCGAATTGCTGGGCAAGGTCTGGAAAGGCCGCTTCGGCGGTCAGCAGCAGAAATGGCTGGCCATGCTGTTCATGGGTCAGGACAGCGATGTGCAGATCGCCACGGAACATCCCGAATTCAGCGAATGGCGCTGGATGCGGGCGCAGGATGTGACCGCCAGCATCGTGCCCTTCAAGCGCGGCGTCTATGAGCAGGTGTTCCGTGATTTCGCCGATCTGGTGGCCTGATCAGCCCGGCAGCCGGGCGATCACCTTGATTTCAAAATCGAAACCCGCCAGCCAGTTCACCCCCACCGCCGTCCAGTTCGGATAGGGCGGTGCGGGGAATACCTTGTCCTTCACCGCCAGCACCGTCGCAAACTGGGTTTCGGGATCGGTGTGAAAGCTGGTGACATCGACGATATCTTCCAGCGAAGCGCCCGCCGCCTGCAGGACGGCGGTCAGATTGGCGAAAGCGCGTTCGACCTGCGCGCGGAATTCAGGCTCGGGGCTGCCGTCGTCCCGGCTGCCGACCTGCCCCGAGACGAACAGCAGATCGCCCGAGCGGGTGGCGGCGGAATAGCTGTTCTTGTCGTAAAGCGCCTGCCGGTTTGGCGGAAAGACGGGCTGTGGCTTTGTCATCGTCAACTCCTGTCGCTTTGCTGCGCAATCAGATACGCTGTGTATGTGATTAACCCAGATACATGCCGTATGTCAATTCGCATACGCCATGTATGCGAAAGGATGCACATGGCCAGACGCCCCCGTGCCGAAACGATGCAGGAAAACCGCCAGCGGCTGATGGCGGCGGCGCGAAAGGCGTTTGCGGAAAAAGGCTATGCGGCAGCCTCGATGGATGAACTGACGGCGGATGTCGGGCTGACGCGCGGCGCGCTTTATCACAATTTCGGCGACAAGCGCGGGTTGATGGCGGCCGTCGTGCATCAGATCGACGCCGAAATGGCCGCCGAGGCCCGGCGCATCGCCGAAAGCACCGCGCCCGGCTGGCCCGCCCTTCTGGCCGAGGGCGAGGCCTATATCGCCATGGCGCTGCGCCCCGAGGTGCAGCGCATCGTGCTGCTGGACGGCCCTGCCGTGCTGGGCGATCCGTCGAAATGGCCCAGTCAGGACAGTTGCCTGCACGCGACCCGCGACGCCGTGGACGCGCTGATTGCCGATGGCACCTTGCTGGCGCTGGACCCCGAGGCGATGGCGCGGATGCTGACGGGCGCTGCGCTGAATGCGGCGCTGTGGGTTGCGGCCAGCGATCAGCCCGATCTTGTGCTGCCGCGCGCGGTGGTGGCCTTTCGGCAACTGGCGACGGGTTTTCTGGCAAAACCCGGCCCGGGTCTTGCCCCCACGCGCTCGGGTCCCCAGATCAGGGGTCTGAGGACGACCTCACCATGATGGACATCGCGCGGGACGGCCCGATCTGACCTGAAAGGTTTGGTCATGGCTTGCTTCTATCTGCTTGTCGCGGGTCTTCTGGAAATCCTGTGGGCCTTCTCGATGAAAAAGTCCGCAGGCTTCACGCAACTGACCCCCACCCTCATCACCCTTGTGGCGATGGTCGCAAGCTTCGGGCTGCTGTCCATGGCGATGAAGACCCTGCCGCTGGGCACGGCCTATACCATCTGGACCGGCATCGGCGCGGTCGGGGCGTTTGTCATCGGCATCACCGTGCTGGGCGAGGCGATCACCCCCCTGCGCGTCATCGCGGCGCTGCTGATCGTCGCGGGCATCGTCACGATGAAGCTGTCGGGCGGGCAGTAAGCGACCGGCAAACGGCGCTGGCTAAAGCGTTCTGGCCAGCGCCTCAAGCTGATCGGCGGCAGTGCCCCAACCCTGATGAAAGCCCATCGCCTCGTGCTGGGCCTTGGTTTCGGCGTTCCAATGCATCGCGCGCGCCACATAATCGGTGCGCCCGTCATCGGTATCCGACAGCACGATGCTGGCTGTCATGAAGGGTTTGCCGTTCGGACGCCAGCCGGGAACGAAGGCATCGGTAAAGATCAGCCGTTCGCCCGGCACGATGTCCAGAAACACGCCCAGATTCTCGAACCGCTCTCCGGCGGGACCGTTCATGACGGTAAAGAACTCACCGCCGGGCCGCAGGTCGATCCGCGCATCCGAGACATGCCACGGCTTGGGGCAGAACCATGTCCGGATCAGGGCGGGTTCGGTCCAGCAGCGCCAGATCACGGCGCGCGGCGCGTTCAGGACACGTTCCAGAACCAGATCGTTCGGCGTTTCATCGGTCATCTGCAATCCTCCGCTAAGCCCGCGCAGGATAGCACATCAGGCCGCCGCACCCAGCCCCGCCAGACGCGCCTTCAGCACCTCGCGCGGGACCTCATCGCGGGTGCCCGACACCACCGCCTGCCCGCGTTCCAGCATCAGGAAACGGTCGCCAAGATCATAGGCGAAATCGAAGAACTGTTCGACCAGCACGATCGCCATATTGCCCTGTTCGCGCAGCCCGCGGATCACCCGGCCGATCTGCTGGATGATATTGGGCTGGATGCCCTCGGTCGGTTCGTCCAGCAGCAGGACCTTGGGGCGCATGATCAGCGCGCGGGCAATCGCAAGTTGCTGCTGCTGGCCACCCGACAGATCGCCGCCGCGCCGGTGGCTCATTTCGCCCAGCACGGGGAAGTGGTCAAAGATTTCCTCGGGGATGCGGCGTTCGCCCGCAGGCAGGACCGACAGCCCGGTTTCCAGATTTTCGCGCACCGTCAGCAGCGGAAAGATCATCCGCCCCTGCGGCACATAGCCCACACCCTTGGTCGCCAGCATCTGCGGCGTCACGCGGCCCAGTTCCTCACCGTCCAGAACCAGCGACCCGCCCGAGCGCGGATGGCTGCCCGACAGAACCTTCAGCAGGCTGGTCTTGCCGACGCCGTTATTGCCCATGACGCAGGTGACCTTGCCGGGTTCGGCGATCAGGTCGATGCCGTGCAGGATCTGGCTTTGCCCGTAATGCAGCGTTATTCCCTTGGCTTCCAGCATCATCCACGCCCCAAATAAACTTCGATCACCTGCGGGTTGGCGGTCACATGGTCCAGACTGCCCTCGGCCAGAACCGAGCCTTCGTGCAGCACGGTGACCTTGCAATCCAGCCGCCGCACGAAATCCATGTCATGTTCGACGACCACGACCGCGTGCTTTTCCGCCAGCTTGCGCAGCAGCGTCGTCGTCTGTTCGCGTTCGGCCAGCGTCATGCCCGCCGCCGGTTCATCGACCAGAAGCAGGCGCGGATCCTGTGCCAGCAACATGCCGATTTCCAGCCATTGCTTCTGCCCGTGGCTGAGTTCACCCGATTTGCGCGGCAACTGCGCCAGCAGGCCGACCTCTTCGGCCAGTTCGGCCACCCGCGCCTCGCTTTCCGCCGAAGGACGCCAGCGCAGCACCGCGAACGGCCCGCGTGCGGCAGACAGCGCCATGGTCAGGTTTTCGGCGACCGTCTGTTCCTCAAAGACGGTGGGGCGCTGGAACTTGCGGCCGACGCCCGCGCGGGCAATCTGCGCCTCGTTCATCTTCAACAGGTTGCGCGAATTTTCGCCCCACAGCACCTGCCCGTCATTCGGGCGGGTCTTGCCGGTGACGATGTCCATGAAGGTGGTCTTGCCCGCGCCGTTCGGCCCGATGATGGCGCGCAATTCGCGTTCGGCAATGGCAAAGGACAGGTTGTTGATGGCGCGGAACCCGTCAAAGCTGACCGAGATGCCGATGACCTCAAGAAGCGCGCTCATTTCGCACCCCGCTGCAACAGACCGGCAATGCCCTGCGGCGCAAACAGCGTCACCAGCACGAAGGACAGACCCAGCAGCACCTGCCACCAATCCACCCAGTTGATCGTGTAAAAGCCAAGGTCGATGGCCGGCGCGCGGCCGCCGGTGAACCAGCTGGACAGCAGCGATACGAAGACGGCGCCGATGGCCGCGCCATACAGCTTGCCGCGCCCGCCGATCGCCACCCAGACCGCCAGATAGATCGAGGCGATGGGCGCAAGCTCGGCCGGGTTGATGATGCCCGCCTGCGGATAATACAGCGCCCCGGCAACGGCGGTGACGATGGCCGACAGGGTAAAGATCACCAGCTTGTAGCCCTCGACGGAATAGCCCAGAAAGCGGACCCGCGCCTCATCGTCGCGAATGGCGCGGGTGACGCTGCCGAACTTGCCCGAGGCGACCCATGCGATCAGCAGATAGCCCAGCCCCAGCGCGACGGCGGATGCCCACAGGAACCAGACCGACAGCTTTTCCTGCCCCACGGCGTCAAGGCCGGGGATGTTTTGCAGACCCGACAAGCCGTTATTGCCGCGCAATCCGCTGTCGTTCTGAAACAGATACAGCGCCAGCGCCAGGGTCATCGCCTGCGTCAGGATCGACAGATACACCCCGTTCACGCGCGACCGGAAGGCCAGCCAGCCAAAGACCAGCGCCAGCAGCCCCGGCACCAGCACGATCAGCGCCAGTTGCGCGGGCAGCGATCCGGCAAAGGCCCAGATCGCCGGAAAATCGCTGGAGCCCACCACACCGAAGATCTGGGTGGCGGTGGCCTGCGAAATCTCGGCCTCGGTCGGGGGGATGGGCATGTTGGCCAAGGACGCCGCGACGATGCCTTCGGTCCGCGCGACCATCAGCCACATGCCGATCATATAGCCGCCAAGCGCGAAGAACGCCATTTGCCCCAGCGACAGGATGCCCGCATAGCCCCAGACCAGATCCATCGCGACCGCCGCCAGCGCCAGACACAGGGTCTTGCCCAAGGTCTTGACCATGCTGGTGGAAATCACGCCCGTGCCATAGCCCGCCGACAGGATGGTGACGGCGACGGTGAACACCGCCAGCACCGCCAGAAACACCAGAATCGAGGGGTGACGCAGCACCAAAGGTTTACGCATGTCAGGCCCCCACGGCGGCGCGGCCCTTGGCGGCGATGATGCCGCGTGGCCGGAACTGGATGAAGATGATGATGAACAGGATCATGTAGGTCTGCGCCGCCAGCGTATTGGCGGGGTTCAGCCATTCGATCCCCTTCTGGAAAAAGCCGATCAGCGCCGCGCCTGCCAGCGTGCCCCAGATGCTGCCGACACCGCCCACGACGACCGTCATGAAGCTTTGCACGATATATTGCTGGCCGATTTCCGAGGTGACCTGCGCAAACAGCCCGATGGCCACACCGGCGATCCCGGCGATGCCCGAGCCAAGCCCGAAGGTCAGCATGTTGATGCGGTCGGGGCTGATGCCCATGCTGGCCGCCATGCCGGGGTTCTGCGTCACCGCGCGCACCTCAAGCCCCAGCCGGGTGCGGTTCATGATGATCAGGTAAAGCGCCAGAAACACCAGCGCCAGCACGAAGATCGCGATGCGGATATAGCTGATCGAGACGACATCGTTCAGCGTCAGCGCGCCGTCCAGCCAGCCCGGCGCGGTCAGTGGACGGGCCTGTGTGCCGAAGATGTTCTTGGCCAGCTGCTGCAGCGCGATGCTGACGCCGAAGGTGGCCAGCAGGGTCTCCAGCGGGCGCTTATACAGGTGACGGATCACCAGCCGCTCCAGCGCGACACCGGCGGCGAAGGTGACGATGAAGGCCAGAGGCAGCGCGACGATCAGCGACAGCGTGCGGTTGGCGATGAACTGCTGCACGACATAGCCCGTATACGCGCCCATCATGATGAATTCGCCATGCGCCATGTTGATGACCCGCATGACGCCAAAGGTGATCGCCAGCCCGATGGCCGCAAGGAAATAGATCGAGGCGAGCGACAGGGCGTCCAGCGACAGATCCGCCGCCTGCATCAGCCCGATCCGGGTTTCCGTGCCCCGCAGCGCCGCGCGGGCGGCCGAAGTCACATCGGCATCAGGTTCGACATACAGATCAAGGAACTGGAACCGGTCCAGCGCTGCGGTCACCTCGGCCTCGCTGGCGGCGGGCTGAACCAGCCCCTGCGCCTCAAGCGCGGTCCATGCGCGGTCGCGCGCGGCCTCATCGCCAAGCTGCGCCAAAGGCACGCCGCCGACCGAGCCCTGATTGATATGCTGGGCCAGCACGGCGCGTTCGGCCTGCGGCGTCATCTGCGCCGGGGCCAGATCGGCGGCCACCAGCAGCGCATAGGCGTCATCGCGCGAAATCGCGCCGCCCGGCGTCAGCTCGGCGGCGATATTGGCGTCGGCGGGCACGGTTTCCAAGGCCACACGGCGGGTGGCAAGAATCGGGTTCAGGCTGGCGCGGAAATCCAGCCCGGTATCGCCGCCAAAGCTTTCGATGGCCGCGATGCGGGCGGCGGGATCGGTGTCGTATTGGATGGTCAGCAACCGCTCCAGCCGCTGCTTGCGCGCGGCCAGACCGGGATCGGGGTCGTCCAGCGCATCGCGCAGCAGCGCCAGTTGCCCGGCATCGGCGCGACGCGACAGCGCGTCCAGCGCCTGACTGCGGCGCGTGGCATCGGGATCTGACAGCGCATTCCCCGCCAGCGCGGCCGAGATGATGCCCCGCACGCCGGAATTCGGGCGCAGCATGGTCACATCCTCGGGCGGAAGCTCGGCCCCGGTCGCGGCATCGGTCAGCTTGTCATCTGCGACGATCACCAGCAGCCCGTCGCTTTTGCGCAAGCCCAAGGCCCGGTCGCCCCAGGCCTGCAGCAGCGCGGCGCCCTGCGGTCCGGTGGCGGCAATGGCTTGCACGACAGGCTCGATGGTCTGGCGCGAGGGCTTTTCGATCTGTTCGCGGTTCTCTGCGATGACCGCGCCCAGATCCTGCGCATGGGACGGCAGGGCAAGCGTCAGGAGGGCCGCAAAAGCGACAAGAGACAGGAAAAGGCGCATGGATTTCTCCGAAGGATGGGGCGGCGCGCGGCCGCCCCGATGTCGTCAGTAGTTCGACTGAACCTGCACACAGCTGTTGGTTTCGGTGTTCCACATGCCGCATTGCTTGCCCGGCCAGTCGGCGTCCAGCTTGGCGCTATCCGGCAGGAAATCGGTCCATGCATCGCCTGCGACTTCTTCGGTCTGGCTGATGATGTCGAACTGACCATCGGCGCGGATCTCGCCGATCAGCACGGGCTTGGTCAGGTGGTGGTTCGGCAGAACCTTGGCCATGCCGCCGGTCAGGTTCGGAACCTCGACCCCGACGATCGAGCCCAGAACGGCGTCGGTATCGGTCGAGCCGGCCTTTTCAACCGCCGCAACCCATGCGTTGAAGCCGATCATCGTGGCTTCCATCGGGTCATTGGTCACGCGCTTGTCGTTCTTGGTGAAGGCATGCCACTGGTCGATAAACGCCTTGTTTTCGGGCGTATCGGCGCTTTCAAAATAGTTCCAGGCGGCAAGGTGGCCGACAAGGTTCGCGGTATCCAGACCGGCCAGTTCCTCTTCGCCGACCGAGAAGGCCATGACCGGAATGTCATCCGCCGACACGCCCGCCGCCGCCAGTTCCTTGTAAAAGCCGATATTCGCATCGCCGTTGATGGTCGACACGACGCCGACTTTCTTGCCGTCCGCCCCCAGCGCCACCACGTCGGCGACGATCTTGGACCAGTCGGAATGGCCGAACGGGGTATAGTTCACGAAGATGTCGCCCGCAGCGACGCCCTTGCCCTTCAGATAGGCGTCCAGAATGTTGTTCGTGGTGCGCGGATAGACATAGTCGGTGCCCAGCAGCGCCCATTTCTCGACGCCCAGTTCCTCCATCATGTAATCCACGGCCGGGATCGCCTGCTGGTTCGGCGCGGCGCCGGTATAGATGACGTTCTTGGACGATTCCTCGCCCTCATACTGCACGGGATAGAACAGCAGGCCGTTCAGTTCCTCGATGACCGGCAGCACGGATTTGCGGCTGACGCTGGTCCAGCAGCCAAAGATCGCGTCGACGCCGTTCACCGAGATCAGTTCGCGCGCCTTTTCGGCAAACAGCGGCCAGTCCGAGGCGGGGTCGACCACGACCGCCTCGATCTTCTTGCCCAGCAACCCGCCCTTGGCGTTCTGCTGGTCCACCATCATCAGCACGGTGTCCTTCAGCGTGGTTTCCGAAATAGCCATGGTGCCGGACAGCGAATGCAAAACGCCGATCTTGATCGTGTCGTCCTGCGCGACAGCGGCGCCTGCCAGACCCGCAACAATGGCGGCGGCGGCGCATGCGCTGGTAAAAATCTTCATCCCCGTTTCCCCTTTTTTCGCGCCGCGTTCAGCGGCTAGGGAAATCAGGGCGAAATGCCGCCGGTCTGCCAATATGTTCGGCATTCCCGGGCGGCGAGATTCTGCGTTGCCCAAAATTATGCCAGATTTTTCGACAAATATGTATGCCGCAGGGCAGCAACGAAAAAGGGCGACCATCTGGCCGCCCGTTTGCCTATCCGCTTTGCTTATCCGCGCAGCGCACCCAGCAGGGCGGCATCGGCATAGCCGTCCGGCACCATCCCGCGCGAGCGCTGGAAGCCCCGGATCGCCTCGACCGATTTCGAGCCCAGCTTGCCGTCCACCCCGCCGGTATCGAAGCCGCGCGCCATCAGCAGGCGCTGGATCTCGGCCTTTTCGGTGTTCGACAGGTTGCGGTCGCCGCGCGGCCATGCGCCCTGAATGCCGGGCCGACCGGCAATCGCCTCGCCCAGATAGGCGACGGCCAGCGCATAGCTGTCCGAGGCGTTGTATTTCAGGATCGCCCGGAAGTTCTGGGTGATCAGGAAGGCCGGCCCCCGCGCGCCTGCCGGCGCGATGATCGAGCCGGCGGGAACCGCCGTGCCATTCGTCGTCCGCACGCCCATCGCCGCCCATTGGCTGCCCGACATGGTGACGGATTTGCTGACGCGGTTGTAATCAAAGCCCTGCGGCAGCACGACCTCGGCCACGGCGGGCTGGCCCGGTTGCCAGCCCATCTGGCGCAGGTAATGCGCGGTCGAGGCCAGCGCGTCGGTCGGATCGTTCGACCAGATGTCGCGCCGCCCGTCGCCGGTGAAATCGACGGCATGGGCAAGGAAGGAACTGGGCATGAACTGGGTGTGGCCCATCGCGCCCGCCCAGCTTCCGACCATATGGGCATTGTCCACATCGCCCGACTGGATGATGCGCAGCGCCGCGACCAGCTCGGCCGCGAAGAATTCGCCGCGCCGCCCGTCATAGGCCAGCGTCGCCAGCGCAGGCACGATGCGGGTGCTGCCCCGGTTCGCGCCGAAATTCGATTCCATCCCCCAGACGGCCACGACGATTTCGCGCGGCACGCCGTAACGGGCTTCGATCCCGGCCAGAGTGCTGGCATTCTGGGCAGCGCGGGCGCGGCCTGTTGCGCCGCGCGTGCCGATGGCACCGTCCAGATATTCCCAGACGGGTTTGGTGAATTCGCTTTGCCCGCGGTCCAGCTGGATCAGGCTGGGCATGAAATGCGCCTCGCCCATGGCGCTGTCAAAGACGGCGGGGGAAATGCCTGCGGCAATGGCGCGGGGGCGGAAGCTGGCCACCCAGTTGCGGAACCCCGCTTCCGAGCCCTGCCCGTCCGCCGTGGGCAGACCGGCGAAATTGCCGCCCGGTGCCGCGCCGGGGCTTTGGCCAAGCGACGCGCCGCAGCCCGTCAGCGCCAGCGTCAGAAGCGCCGTCATGGTAATCCGCGTGAAACGTCTGCTCATCAGTCCCGCCTTCGTGTTATGGTTGCGGGCAGTCTAGCGTGGACGGGCGCGGCTGTCAGTCCTCGTCGTCGAAATCTTCGTCATAAAGCGGCTCCATCTGGGCCACGATGACGGCGTTTTCGTCCAGCGCGCGCTGCATCAGGGCGCGTTCCTCGGCGGGGATGTCATGGCCTTCGGCCAGACGTTCGTCGATGGTGCCATGGCCCGTCACCTCGATCGGGGCCAGCCCGGCCTGCTTGATGATGGCCACGGTTTCGCGCACCGCTTCGGCCTCATCCACGCCCGAGGCATAGCAGACCATCGCCGCGCCGACCGCATCCTTGGGCATCCCGTCATCGGGCGCGCGCCCGACCTGAACCAGAAGCGTATAGACCTGCTGCGCCATGACCATTCCCCTTTTGCGGATCCTTTACGGCATGACAAAGGGGCGGGAAAGCCCCGCCCCTTTGTGTATCCCGGCAGCGATCAGGAAATCGCGCGTTTCAGCCAGATCAGGATGCAGGCACCGATCAGCCCCGCGAAGCCCTGTGCCAGCCAGCTTCCTGTGGTGAAATTGACGCCGAACACGCCCAGCAGCGCATTTGCGATGACCGCGCCCAGAATGCCCAGAACGATGTTCAGGAACAGGCCGGTATCGGCCTTCATGATGTTGCTGGCGATCCAACCCGCCAGACCGCCGACGATGATGGCGGCCAGCCAACCCAAGCCTTGCATGTGTTTACTCCGGTGAAGAAGGTTTCCGACGCTTCAACGCGCCGGAAGCCATTGAGTTCACACAAATCTGGCGGGATCGTGAAATCGATGCATCCCGGCCACAGGTCAGTCGCGCAACAGCTCGTTGATCGAGGTCTTCGAGCGCGTCTGCGCATCGACCCGCTTCACGATGACCGCGCAATAGAGGTTCACGCCGTTTTTCGACGGCATCGAGCCCGAGACGACGACGGAACCTGCCGGAACCTCGCCATACATCACCTCGCCGGTGTCGCGATCGACGATCTTGGTGGATTTGCCGATATAGACGCCCATGCCCAGAACCGAGCCTTCGCGGATGATGCAGCCCTCGACCACCTCGGACCGCGCGCCGATAAAGCAGTTGTCCTCGATGATGGTGGGGCCGGCCTGCATCGGCTCCAAGACGCCGCCGATGCCGACGCCGCCCGACAGGTGGACGTTCTTGCCGATCTGCGCGCAGGATCCGACCGTGGCCCAGGTGTCGACCATGGTGCCTTCATCGACATAGGCGCCCAGATTGACGAAGGACGGCATCAGCACGACGCCCTTGGCGATATAGGCCGATTTGCGCACGATGCAGTTCGGCACGGCGCGAAAGCCCGCATCGCGCCAGCGGGCATCGTCCCAGCCTGCGAATTTGCTGTCCACCTTGTCCCACCAGCCGCCGCCTTGCGGGCCGCCCGACTGCATCTCCATGTCCTTCAGGCGGAAGCCCAGCAGCACGGCTTTCTTGGCCCATTGGTTCACATGCCAGTCCGCGCCGGTCTTTTCGGCCACGCGCAGCGTGCCGCGATCCAGCGCATCCAGCGTCGCCTCGATGGCGTCGCGGGTCTCGCCCTTGGTGGCCGGGGTGATCTGGTCGCGGGCGTCCCACGCGGCTTCGATGGCGGTTTCAAGTGCGGCGTTGGTCATGCGGGCCTCTCGGATGGGTGGAAACTGTCACGCAAGGGCTATAAGCCGAGGGGTGCGGTCGCGCAATCCAGCAGCCCACCCGCCTCAGAGGTTCAGATGATCGAAGAAGACGAGCGCAGCCACCCGATCCGCGACAGCCAGCAGGATGCCATCGCGACGCGGCATGTGCCCGACACGCCCCAGACGCGCGCGCCCGCCTATAAGCTGGCCTTCACCGACACCGATTTCATGCTGCGCGACGAATTGCGCCCGGTGCGGCTGCAACTGGAACTGCTGAAGCCGCAGATGATCATGGATGCGCGCGGCATCCGGTCCACCATCGTGCTGTTCGGCGGCGCCCGCATTCCCGCGCCCGAACAGCGCGACAGCGCCAAAACCCCGGTTCTGGGCGCGTTGTCGCATTACTACACCGAGGCCCGCACCTTCGCCCGCCTGATGACCGAGCGCAGTCTGGAAAGCTATGGCGCGGAAAACGTCATCTGCACCGGCGGCGGTCCGGGCGTGATGGAGGCGGGCAATCTGGGCGCCACCGATGCGGGCGGCGTGTCCATCGGGCTGTCGATCGTCTTGCCGCATGAACAGGCGCCGAACCCCTATGTGACGCCGGATCTGTGCTTCAACTTCCACTATTTCGCGATCCGCAAGATGCATTTCCTGATGCGGGCCAAGGCCGTGACGGTGTTTCCCGGCGGCTTCGGCACGCTGGATGAGATGTTCGAGGCGCTGACCCTGATCCAGACCGGGCGGATGAAGCGCATCCCCTTCATCCTGTTCGGGACGGAATTCTGGCATCAGATCATCAACTGGCAGGCGCTGGTCGATGCGGGCACGATCAGCGCCAGCGATCTGGACCTGATCCGCTTTGTCGAAACCGCCGAGGAAGCCGTGGCGATCATCGACGCCTGGGTGGAACCCTGCCCCTGATCCTGCCTGCCCCTAATCCTGACGGTCGCGGCGGTGTTGGCGCAACCCGAAATCGGGCAGCCAGCTTTCGCGCCGGATGGTCCATAGCTCATAGCTTGGGGCGAACTGGTCGGGGCTGTCAAAGGCCCCCAGCGGCACCTCGATCTCGGGGCCGTTGCGGGTCAAGACCGGCGACCCGCAGCGCGGACAGAAGCAGCGGCCCTGATGGTCGGCAAGCTTGCCCGTGACGGTGACGGCATCGGCGGGAAACATCGCCAAGGCCGCAAAGACCGCGCCATATTGCTTGCGGCAGTCCATGCAATGACACAGGCCGATGCGGACGGGATTGCCGCGCGTGGTCAGGCGGACCGCGCCGCACAGACAGCCGGCATGGCGGATTTCCATGGCATCCTTCCTTCAGACCCGGTGATAGGGGCTTCCGGCAAGAATAGTCGTGGCGCGATAGATTTGTTCCGCCAGCATCACCCGGACCAGCATATGCGGCCAGACCATGCGGCCAAAGCTGATCGCCAGATCGGCGCGGGCACGCAGCGCGGGGTCGATGCCATCCGCCCCGCCGATGACAAAGGCGATGTCGCGGGCCTGATCGCGGAACCCCGCGATCCTGTCGGCAAATTCCGGCGAGCTGAGCGTCTGGCCGCGTTCGTCCAGAATGACCAGCGCCGCGCCATCGGGGATCACGCGCTCAAGCAGCGGCGCTTCGGCGGCCATGCCGCCGCCGCGCTTGTCCTCAACCTCGGTCAGGGTGACCGGCGGCAGGCCAAGCGCGCGACCTGCCTTGGCGTGACGGTCAAGGTAATCGGCAATCAGCTTCGCCTCGGGGCCCTGCCGCAGCCGCCCGACCGCGGCAATGACCATCCGCATTTCAGTTCTGGCGACGCGCTTCTTCGGCAGCGTGATCCGCCCGCATCCGGTCCAGCGTGGCCGAGCGCAGGGCATCTGCGGGCATCCACATCTTTTCCAGCTGATAGAATTCGCGCACTTCGGGGCGGAAGACATGGACGATCACATCGTCGGTGTCGATCAGCACCCAGTCGCCGGTTTCCTTGCCTTCGATCCGCGCGCTGCGGCCGGTCTGTTCCTTCAGACGCTGCACCAGCTTTTCGGCGATGGCGGCCACCTGACGCGACGAGCGGCCCGAGGCGATCACCATGTGATCGGCCATGGCCGAACGACCGCGCAGGTCGATGGTCACGACCTCTTCGGCCTTGTCGTCATCAAGCGAGGCAAGAATGCGTTCCAGTAACTGATCGCTGGTCAGTCCCGGATCTGCGGCGGTCGCTGCCGGCGGAATTGCCGGCGAGACGGTATTGGACAGGGGTTCATCCTCCGGTCTTCGCGCCGCTATCCCCCGGCGCTTGGGTCGCCCCAATGTAACATGGAATCCCGCCCGCTCAATCCGCAGCGGATGTATTTCTGGGCAGGTTTGCGGCGTGACAGGCGGAAAGCGGCATATTTGCCCACAGATCCGGGCAGCGGACCAGACCTTCGGCCCAGGCCAGTTGCCGGGTTTCGACGCGCGCCATCTCTCGGGCGCGGTCGTTGGGGGTGTCGATCACGAAGACCGCAAAGGTGAAAATCGCCACCAGCATCAGCGGCATCACCCGCAACGCAACCCGAATCATCATCGCCCGTCCCCGTGTTTGTTCTGCCGCGAAGCTTAGCGATCCGGCGTTGACATGGAATTAACGGCTGCGTGCGCGCGGCCCTGAGCGAGAACTGGCCGGTCCCGGGGCAGTCCCGGAACTGGCCGGTGCTAGAACATCTCGGGCCGGGGAAACCGCGTGCCTTCGGGAATCGGCGGAAAGGTCGAGCGATAGACGGTGTATTCCTTGCATTCCGGATCGCCCATCATGTCCTTGCCGGTCAGGGTGCATTCCGCCTGAATCCGCGTGCCGTCCTGCAGCCGGAAGCCGACATCCGCCAGGGGATCGTCGATCTGATACTGCCCCTTGCCGAAATGGTTCTGCCCCGCAAGGATGACCAGATCATCCAGCTTGCTGCCGCCGGGATAGAACATCAGCGTGATCTTGCCGCCATCCGGTTTGGTGCCGGTCAGGTCGGTGGGAAAACACCCGGCCAGCGCAAGCAGGGCCAAGGCGGAAAAGGTCCAGACAGATCGCATCAACGTCGCTCCAAAGGGTCGCTGATCCGGGTCTAGGCGCAATTCACCAAGATTGTGCTAACGCGGCTTCAATATTGCCTGCCGGGCGAAACAGGCCTAAATGTCATCCCATGCAAGGATTCGTCTATTTCGATATCCATGACCGCGCCCGCCTGCCGGGTCGGTTCTACGGCGAAAGCCTGTCCGTCACAGCACGACTTTGACGGCTGGCGCGGCATGTCCCGCGCCGATGGCCGATGGACGGCCGCCTTCACGACATTCCAGCTACTCTTTCGGAAAGAGAAAGCCATGACCGGCAATACCAACGCGGGCGCGCCCCGCACGCTGTATGACAAGATCTTCGACGCCCATATCGTGGACCGTCAGGAAGATGGCACCTGCATCCTGTATATCGACCGCCATCTGGTCCACGAAGTGACCAGCCCGCAGGCGTTCGAGGGTCTGCGCATGGCAGGCCGCAAGGTGCGCCGCCCCGATCAGACCATCGCCGTGCCCGACCATAACGTGCCCACCACCGCCGACCGCGTGAACGGCATCGAAAACCCCGAGGGCCGCATTCAGGTCGCCGAACTGGACAAGAACGCCCGCGCCTTCGGCCTGAACTATTACCCGATGAACGATGTGCGTCAGGGCATCGTGCATATCGTCGGCCCCGAACAGGGCTGGACCCTGCCCGGCATGACGGTCGTCTGCGGCGACAGCCACACCGCGACGCATGGCGCATTCGGCGCGCTGGCGCATGGCATTGGCACGTCCGAGGTGGAACACGTTCTGGCAACGCAGACGCTGATCCAGAAGAAATCCAAGAACATGAAGGTGGAAATCACCGGCCGCCTGCTGCCCGGCGTCACCGCCAAGGACATCACGCTGGCGGTGATCGGCAAGACCGGCACGGCGGGCGGCACCGGCTATGTCATCGAATATTGCGGTCAGGCGATCCGCGACCTCACGATGGAAGGCCGCATGACCGTGTGCAACATGGCGATCGAGGGCGGCGCCCGCGCCGGGCTGATCGCGCCCGATGAGACCACCTTCGCCTATTGCATGGGCCGCCCGCACGCGCCGAAAGGCGCGGCATGGGAAGCCGCCGTGACCTGGTGGAAAACGCTGTTCACCGATGAGGGCGCGCATTTCGACAAGGTCATCACCATCCGCGGCGAAGACATCGCTCCGGTCGTCACATGGGGCACCAGCCCCGAGGACGTGGCCGCGATCACCGACCGCGTGCCCGCCCCCGAGGATTTCGAGGGCGGCAAGATCGAAGCCGCGCGCCGCAGCCTTGACTATATGGGCCTGACCCCCGGCACGCCGCTGAACCAGGTCAAGATCGACGCCGTGTTCATCGGCTCCTGCACCAATGGCCGGATCGAGGATCTGCGCGCCGCCGCAGGCATCCTGAAGGGCCAGAAGCTGGCCGAGGGCGTGCGCGGCATGATCGTCCCCGGCTCGGGCCTTGTGCGGGCGCAGGCCGAAGAGGAAGGGCTGGACCAGATCTTCATCGAGGCCGGGTTTGAATGGCGTCTGGCGGGGTGTTCGATGTGTCTGGGCATGAACCCCGACCAGCTTGCGCCCGGCGAACGCTGCGCCGCCACGTCGAACCGCAACTTTGAAGGCCGGATGGGCCGGGGCGGGCGCACGCATCTGATGTCGCCGGTCATGGCCGCCGCCGCCGGGATCAAGGGTCACCTGACCGATGTGCGCGAATTCATGGCCGAGAAGGTCTGACCTGCGCGTGGTGGCGGGGCGTATTGCTCCGCCGCAGCAGCAGCAAGGCATTCAGGTCGATCAGCAGAAGTCCGGCATTCTCGAACAGGAAGTTGAACTTGATACTGGCGAAATCCATGCTGATGAGTTGGTCCACATGATGGAACCCCACCGCGCGCACCAGCACGAAACCGCACAACACGGTCAGCCCGATCAGGGCCAGACCGTTTCTGGCCATGCGCCCCCGCAGCGACCGCAGGGCAACGATCAGCACGACCAGCGTGACGGCAATCAGCACGCCGATAAAGCCAAGCTGCACCCAGAAACGTTCGTCATACCAGCCCTGCACCCGCGCGGCGCAGCGGCCCGTGGCGGTCAGCGCGGTCTGCAGGTCAAGCTGCTTGTTCAGCGCCAGAAACGCCAGCAGCCCGGCAATGGTGATCCAAAGTCCGCGCGCCAGTCCGGCGGGATTGCGGCGCAGCACCAGCACGGCCAGCACAAGGCTCAGCAGATAGGACAGCACCGTCAGCCAGCCGGTGATCTCGGGATCGCCAATGGTGGGGGTCCAGTCCTGCGCCACGCAGGTCCGCAGGGCAGAGAAATCGGCAAAACCAAACATCGTAAACATACTCCTGACGGCAAGACGCGCCGTCACCCAGCAATTAAACGGCCCCCCGCGCGGGTCGTCAATTCTCTCGCGAGGTAACAGATGGACAAGTTCAATACCCTGACCGGCATCGCAGCCCCCATGCCGCTGGTCAATATCGATACCGACATGATCATCCCGAAACAGTTCCTGAAGACGATCCACCGTTCGGGTCTGGGCAAGAATCTGTTCGATGAGATGCGCTATGACGCACAAGGCAACGAACTGCCCGATTTCGTGCTGAACCAGCCCGCCTATCGCGACAGCCAGATCATCGTCGCGGGCGACAATTTCGGCTGCGGCTCGTCGCGCGAACACGCGCCATGGGCGCTCTTGGATTTCGGCATCCGCTGCGTGATCTCGACCAGCTTTGCGGACATCTTCTTCAACAACTGCTTCAAGAACGGCATCCTGCCCATCGTCATGCCGCAAGAGGTCGTCGATGCGCTGATGGAGGATGCCCGCAAAGGCGCCAATGCCCGCATCACCGTCGATCTGGAAAACCAGACCGTCACCACCTCGGACGGGCAGTCCTTCCCCTTCGAGGTCGACGCCTTCCGCAAGCATTGCCTGCTGAACGGTCTGGACGATATCGGCCTGACCATGGAGAAGGCCGCGAATATCGACACCTATGAGGCGCAGATGGCGCAAAGCCGTCCTTGGGTCTGAAAGCCGCTCTGATCCTGCTGGCTCTGGCCGGGGCCGCCTCGGCCCAGCCTTTGCGCGTCGCCACCTATGACCCCGGCCTGTCGCGCAAGGGGCCGGGGCTGCTGCTGCGCGATCTGACGCGCGAGGATGCGCAGATCGACGCGGCCATCGCCGTCATCGCCGAGGCCAGGCCCGATATCCTGCTGCTGACCGGCATCGACTGGGACCATGACGGGCTGGCCCTTGCGGCGCTGCGGAGGCGGCTGCAGGCGGCGGGCGTGGATTATCCGCACAGCTTTGCCGCCCGCCCGAATGCCGGGATGCCCGCGCGGCTGGATCTGGATCAGGACGGACGGCTGGGCGGTCCGGGCGACAAGCAGGGCTTCGGCTTTTTCACCGGACAAAAGGGCATGGCGATCCTGTCGCGCCATCCCATCGGCCCGGTCACCGATTACAGCGATGTGCTGTGGCGCGACCAGCCCGGCCAGATAATGCCGCCGACGCCCGCCGATGTGGCGGCGGTGCAGCGCCTGTCCTCGGTCGGGCATTGGGACGCGACGATCATGGTGGCGGGCAAGCCGCTTCACCTGCTGGCCATGGCGGCGACCCCCCCGGTCTTTGACGGCCCCGAGGATCGCAACGGTCGCCGCAATCACGACGAACTGGCCTTCTGGCAAAGCCATCTGCCCGATGCGCCCTTCGTGCTGGCGGGCAAGCTGAACCTTGATCCCGCCGATGGCGATGGCCGCCCGCAGGCGCTGCAGGCGATGCTGGCCCATGTCACCGACACCCTGCCCCGCAGCGATGGCGGCGCGGCGGCGCGGGGCGGCGTGAACGACAGCCATAAAGGCGATCCGGGGCTGGACACCGCCAACTGGCCCGCCGACCGGATGGGCAATCTGCGGGTCGATTATGTGCTGCCCGCGAAGGCGCTGCCTGTGCTGGGATCGGGCGTCTTTTGGCCCGCCGAGGGGCCAATGGCCGACACCGCGCGCACGGCCTCGGCGCATCGTCTGGTCTGGGTGGATCTGGACTGGCCGTGACATGCGGGCGGTGAAATTTCTTGCCGCAGCCCGATGCGGGATTATAACGTCTTTGTGTATCGGTCCCCGTGAAGGGGTCAAAAGGGAATTTCGGTGAAACTCCGAAGCCGCCCCCGCGACTGTCAGCGGAGAGCGCGCGCCCATCACGCCACTGGCCCCTTGGGCCGGGAAGGCGGGCGCCGCGCATCGACCCGCAAGCCAGGAGACCTGCCGATGCGTGAACCGCAATGCCGTCGGGACGGACGGCTGACAGGAAAGGGTCACCATGACCACGCACACGACGACCGCAGGCAGGACCGCCTCGGGATCCATCCTTCTTCCGGCCATCGCGGCCTTCGCGATCGGCTTTGGCCTGATCTTCATGACGGGGCTGGTGCAGGCGGACACGCTGCACGATGCCGCCCATGACGTGCGCCACGCCACCGGCTTTCCCTGCCACTGATGTTTTCGCGCATCCTGACCAGCGGGTTGATCGCTGGCGCTGCGACCGGGTTGATTGCCGCCCTGTTGCAGCTTTGGTTCGTGCAGCCGGTGCTGCTGCATGCCGAGCTTTATGAATCCGGCCAGCTGATCCATAACGGCGCGCAGGCCGTCAGCGCCCATCAGCCGCCGGGCGATTTCGAATGGACGCGCAATCTGCTGTCGGTCCTGTTCACCATGCTGACCTATGCCGGCTACGGGCTGATGCTGACCGCGCTTCTGGCGGTGGCCGAGGCGCGCGGCCATGTCGTCACGGCGCAGCAGGGGCTGATCTGGGGCATTGCCGGGTTCGTGACCATGCAGCTTGCCCCCGCTTTCGGCCTTGCCCCCGAGGTGCCGGGCGTCGCCGCCGCCGATGTGGGCCAGCGGGCGATCTGGTGGCTGGGCACGGCTGCCGCGACCGGCGTGGCGCTGTGGCTGATCGCCTTTGGCCGCAGCGCACTGACATGGGGGGTGGCGGTGGTGCTGATCCTTGCCCCGCATGTCATCGGTGCGCCGCAGCCCGACGCCTATGCCGGAACCGTCCCGCCCGAGCTTTCCGCCGAATTCGCGGGCCGGGCGCTTGGCACCGGGCTGATGGCATGGGCGATGCTGGGGCTGGCCGTCGCGTGGTTCTGGCAGCGCGACACCGCCCACGCGGCCCTGCCGCAGACCGCGTAAAGGGGCCTGCCGCATGGACCGTTCAATCGCGATGCTGCTGATCGGGCTGATCTTCGGCTTCGGTCTGGGCTTTGTCGTGGCCGCGGCCAACGGGATCACGCTGGACGGCCATGATCAAGCCCAGGATCACGGCGCTGGCGAAACCCAGCAACACCAGCACTGATGCATTGCGACGAACCGGACATCGCGGCGCTGCAGCGCATTCTGCGCTGGCGGCGCGATGTCCGGCATTTCCGCCCGGACCCGATCCCCGAGCCGCTGATCGCCCAGTTGCAGGCGGCGGTCGAGCTTGCCCCCTCGGTCGGCAATGCCCGGCCATGGCGCATCGTGCGGGTCGATGATCCCGCGCGCCGCGCCGCCGTGGCGGAGAATTTCGCCGCCTGCAATGCCCGTGCCGCAGAACGCTATCACGGCCAGCAGCGCCGCGATTACGACGCGCTGAAGCTGGCGGGGCTGAAGGCCGCACCGCTGCAACTGGCGGTCTTTACCCAGATCGACCCGGAAACCGGCCATGGGCTGGGCCGCGCGACCATGCCGCATACGCTGCGCCAGTCCACTACCATGGCGATCCATACGCTGTGGCTGGCGGCGCGGGCCCGCAATCTGGGGCTGGGCATGGTCTCGATCCTTGATCCCGCGCGCATCGGGCCATTGCTGGATGTACCCGAGGATTGGGAATTTGCCGCATGGCTGTGTCTGGGCTGGCCGGAATTCACCGATGACACGCCGCTGCTGCACCGTGCGGGCTGGCAGGAAAACACCGCCCCGCCATGGTCCCGGCGCTAGGCGGCCGTCAGGTGCTGGATCAGGATCAGCGTGCCCAGCCCGATCAGGGCCAGCCCGCCGCATGCCTCGATGACGCGGCCGAAGCGGTGGCCCAGATAGCGCCCCACCAGCATCCCGGTCGAGGACATGACCATCGTGGCGCAGCCGATGGCCAGCGCGATGACCACGATGTTCACGTCCAGAAAAGCCAGCGACACCCCCACCGCCATCGCATCCAGCGAAGTGCCGATGGCCGTCGCCACCACCGCCCAGAACGACGCGGGCGCCGGGGCCTGATCCCTGTCCCTGCCAAGCGCCTGCAAGCCCATATGCACGCCCACCGCCCCCAGCAGCGCAAAGGCGATCCAGTGATCCACCGCCTGAACGTATTGGCTGGCGGCCATGCCAAGCGTCCAGCCGATCAGCGGGGTGATCGCCTCGATCACGCCGAAGATCATGCCGGTGCGGATGGCACGGCCAAAGCCTGCGCGTCGCGTCGCGGCGCCCTTGCCCAGAGATGCGATGAAGGCATCGACAGACATGCTGATGGCCAGAACGCCGATGGTGATCGGGGACATGTGCGGTTCCTTGGGGCTGATCCGGGCGATGGACGGACCCCGCCCGCAGGGTCCCATCGCCACGGTCTTGCAAAGCCACGAAGGCCGGATACGCCACGCGGAATGTCTCCGCGAGCCTATTGACGCATCCCCGCCAAATCCGTGGCGGTCGCTACTCCCCGATGGCGGCCGGATACAGGGGTGCGGAAATATTGTAAAGCAAAAACAACTACTTATAAATGCGTCTCATGTGCATCTGGCGTGGCCGCCGGCGCGGGCTCAGAATTCCACGCCGGCCTGTGCCTTGATGCCGTCGCGAAAGGGATGCTTCAGCGCCTCCATCTCGGTCACCAGATCGGCGATTTCGATCAGCTCGGGCTTGGCATTGCGCCCGGTCAGCACGACATGGGTCATCGGCGGCTTTTCATCCCGCAGGAAGGCCACCACCTCGGCCACGTCCAGATAATCATAGCGCAGCGCGATGTTGATTTCGTCCAGCAGCACCATGCGGATGGCGGGATCGCGGATCAGGGTCTTGGCCTTGTCCCAGCCCGCCCGCGCGGCAGCGATGTCGCGCTGCCGGTCCTGCGTGTCCCAAGTGAAGCCCTCGCCCATCGCGTGAAACTGGCACAGCCCGCCGAAATGCGTGGTCAGCAGGCGCCGCTCGCCGGTGTCCCACGCGCCCTTGATGAACTGCACCACCGCACAGGGCATGTCATGCGCGATGCAGCGCAGGATCATGCCAAACCCGGCCGAGGACTTGCCCTTGCCCTTGCCGGTATGAACGATGATCAGCCCCTTTTCGCCCTGTCTGTCCTGCATCATGCGGTCGCGCGCGGCCTTGACCTTGGCCATTTTCGCGGCGTGGCGGGCATTGTCGTCGGACATGTCGGTAGCCTTTGCTTGACAACGGGGCGGCGCGCAGCCACAGACTCGGGCCGCGCTGGTTCCTGTCCTTAGGGCAGGTGAAAAGGGAATGCGAGACAAACGCAGCCGCCCCCGCGACCGTGACCGGAAAGGTCGGCCCGATGCCACTGGCACATCTGCCGGGAAGGCGGGCCGCCCATGGGCCCCAAGCCCGAATCCGCAAGCCGGGAGACCTGCCAGCGACGGATAATGACCGGCGGACGGGGTGTTCCTGCTGGGGTTCGGGCGCGATGGCGCCCTGCCTCATGCCGCCAAACGTAAGGAAGGCGCATGACAGTCACGCTGCATGTCTGCATCACCTGCCGCGCCGGACAGCCGGTCGCGGAGGGCCATCCCGTTCCGGGCCAGCGCCTGCATGACGCGCTGACGGCGGCCGTGCCCGCGGGCGTGCGCATCCAGCCCGTCGAATGTCTGTCGGCCTGTTCCAACGGCGCGGCGATCGCCCTGACCGGGCCGGATCGCTGGACCTATGTCTATGGCCAGATGAGCGCCGAAGACGCCCCGCAGATCCTTGAAGGCGCGGCGGCCTATGCCGCGACCGATGACGGCATCGTGCCGTGGCGCGACCGCGTGACGATTTTCCGCAAGCGCAGTTTGGCGCGCATTCCTCCGATTGGGTAAGACATGACCGACCTGACCAAGACCCCCGTGACCGTCATCACCGGCTTTCTGGGCGCGGGCAAGACCACGCTGATCCGGCATCTGATGACCAACCCGCAGGGCAAGCGGCTGGCAGTGCTGGTCAATGAATTCGGGACCGTTGGCGTCGATGGCGACATCCTGAAATCCTGCGCCGACGAAAACTGCCCCGCGGAAAACATCCTTGAGCTGTCCAATGGCTGCATCTGCTGCACCGTCGCCGACGACTTCATCCCGACGCTGGAAAAGCTGATGGCGATGCCGCAAAAGCCCGACCATATCCTGATCGAGACCTCGGGTCTGGCGCTGCCGAAACCGCTGCTGAAGGCATTTGACTGGCCCGCCATCCGCTCGCGCATCACCGTGGACGGCGTGATCGCGCTGGCCGATGCCGAAGCCGTGGCCGCAGGCCGCTTCGCCCCCAATGAGGCCGCCGTTCAGGCGCAGCGCGAGGCCGATGACAGCCTTGACCACGAAACGCCGCTGTCCGAAGTCTTCGAGGATCAGATCGCCTGCGCCGATATCGTGCTTCTGTCCAAGGCCGATCTGGCCGGCGAGGCCGGTCTGGCCGCAGCCCGCACGGTGATCGAGGCCGAGGCGCCGCGCAAGCTGCCGATCCTGCCCCTGACCGATGGGGTGATCGACCCGCGCGTGATCCTTGGGCTGGGCGCCGCCGCCGAGGACGATCTGGATGCGCGGCCCAGCCATCATGATGGCGCCGACGACCACGAACACGACGATTTCGACAGCGTGGTGATCGACCTGCCCGACATCGCCGACCCCGCCGATCTGGTCACCCGGATCCAGCGGCTGGCGCGCGAGCAGAACATCCTGCGCGTCAAGGGCCATGTCGCCGTCGCAGGCAAGCCGATGCGCCTGCTGGTGCAGGCCGTGGGCGGCCGCATCCGTCACCAATACGACCGCCCGTGGGGCGATCAGCCGCGCCTGTCGCGCCTTGTGGTCATTGCCGAACATGACGACATCGACCCGGCCGCGATCCATGCCGTGCTGATCGGATAAGGGGGCGATTTGCACGTCATCTTCCGCGAAACCCTTGGGCTTGACGACACCGAGATCCCCACGGATCCCGGCCAGAGCCCCGCCGATCTGGTCGTGCTGTCCTATTCCGACAGCGACCTTGGCGCGTTCGCGGCGGGTTGGCGGCGGGGCGGGCTGCCCGCGCTGCGACTGTGCAATATCGCGGCGCTGCGCCACCCGGTCTCGGTCGATCAGTATTGCGAGGCGACGCTTTCGGGCGCGCGCGCCGTGCTGGTCCGCCTGATCGGAGGCGAGGCCTACTGGCCCTATGGTGCCGCCAGCCTGCAGGATCTGGCGCGGCGGCGTGGCATCGCGCTGGCGATCCTGCCCGCCGATGGCCGCCCCGATCCGGTGCTGGACCGGCTGTCCACCCTGCCCGTTCCGGTGCTGCGGCGGCTGTCGGCGCTTTGCGACGAAGGCGGGGCGGTGGCGGCGCAGATGGCGCTGGCGGAACTGGCCCGCGCGGCGGGGCTGGACGTGCCGCAGCCGCAAGGCCAGCCCGTGCTTCCGCCATGGGGCTTTTACGACCCCGACCATGGCGTCGTGGCGCGCCCTTTGCCCGGCGACCGGCGCGTGCTGGTCGGGTTTTACCGCAGCTATCTGACCAGCGCCGATCTTGGCCCGGTCGATGCGATGATCCGCGCGCTGCGCGCCGAAGGCTTTGCCGCGACCGGGGTTTTCGCGCCCTCGTTGAAGGTGCCGGGCCTTGCGGACTGGCTGGCGCCGCATCTGCCGGGGCTGGCGGCGGTGGTCAACATGACCGCCTTTTCCGCGCGCGACGATGCGGGGGCCACGCCCTTTGACGGCGCGGATTGCCCGGTCTTTCAGGTGGCGCTGTCCACCGCCCCCCGCGCGCTGTGGCAGGCCGAAGAGCGCGGCCTGTCGGCGGCCGATCTGGCGATGCATGTGGTCCTGCCCGAGGTCGATGGCCGCATCTTCCTTGGTGCCGTCAGCTTCAAGGAGCCTCAGCCGCGCGATCCCGATCTGCAGTTCTCGCGCATGGTGCATGCGCCGGATGCCGCGCTGATCCAGGCGGCGGTGGCGCGCATCAAGGCGTGGCACGGGCTGCGTCAGCCTGCGCGCCGCGCGGTGGTGCTGTCGACCTATCCCGGCAAGCCGCATCAGCTGGCCCATGCCGTCGGGCTGGACGCGCTGGCATCCTGTGGGGAAATCCTTGGCATTCCGCATCAGGACCTGGGCCAGCGCCTGCTTCACGAACGCATCGCATGGCAGGGATACGCCACGGCGCTGGAAACCCTGCCCGCCGCGCTGCGCGCCGATCTGCAGGCGGCGTGGGGCGATCCGCCGGACAGGCTGCAATTTGCCGCGATCCGCAGCGGCCGCGCGCTGATTGCCCTGCAACCCGAACGCGGCGACGCCCAGACCCGCGCCGAGCATTACCACGATCTGTCGCGCACGCCGCGCCATGAATATGTCGGGTTCTATCTGTGGCTGCGCGGCCAGACCGATGCGCTGATCCATATGGGCGCGCATGGCACGCTGGAATGGCTGCCGGGCAAGTCGGTGGCGCTGTCGGGCGACTGCTGGCCGCAGGCGCTGCTGGGCGATCTGCCCGTCATCTATCCCTTCATCGTCAACGATCCGGGCGAGGCGGCGCAGGCCAAGCGCCGCCTGTCCGCCGTGACGCTGGGCCATGTCCCGCCGCCAATTGCCGAGGCCGCGACACCGGAAAACCTGCTGCATCTGGAACGGCTGCTGGATGAATATTCCACCGCCGACGGGCTGGACCCGCGCCGCCGCGACCGCCTGATCACAGCCATCCGCGACGAGGCCCGCGCCGCCGGGGTCGAGGCCGATCTGGGCCTGCCCGCCGCCGCCTCGGCGGCCGAGGCGATCCCGCTGATCGACCGCTTCGTCTGCGACCTGAAGGAAAGCCGCTTTGGCGAGGGGCTGCATGTCTATGGCACGGCGCCGGGGGAAATGGACGGGCTGGACCGCGCGCTGGCGGGGCGGTATGTGGCCCCCGGCCCCTCGGGCTCGCCCGCGCGGGGGCGGCTGGATGTGCTGCCGACGGGGCGCAACCTTTACACCGTCGATCCCCGCGCCGTGCCGTCCCGCGCCGCCCATGCGCAAGGCGTGAAACTGGCCGAGGAGCTGCTGCGCCGCCATCTGCAGGACCATGGCGACTGGCCGCGCGGGCTGGTCGTCGATCTGTGGGGCAGCGCCACCATGCGCACCGCCGGTGAGGAATTCGCCATGGCGCTGCATCTGGCCGGGCTGGCGCCGCGCTGGGATGCGGGTTCGGGTCGGGTCGCGGGGGTCGAGATCCTGCCGCTGGCGGAACTGGGCCGGCCAAGGATCGACGTGACGCTGCGCGTCTCGGGGCTGTTTCGCGACGTGTTTCCGGGGCTGGCGCAACTGTTTGAAACCGGGGCGGATGCCTTGGCCGCGCGGCAGGAAACCGTGCAGGACAACCCCTATCTGGCGCGCGGCCCCCGGGTCTTTGGCCCAAAACCGGGGCTCTATGGCCTTGGCATCACCGAACTGGCCGAGACCTTTACCGATGCCGCCCGCGCGCAGGCGGGCGAGGCATGGCTGGCCGCGTCGTCCCACGCCATCGGGGCGGATGGGAGCGTCACGCATCAGCCGCAGGCGATCCGCGACCGGCTGGCCGGGGCGGATGCCTTTGTCCATGCACAGGATCTGCCGGAATCCGATCTGCTGCTGGCCAGCGACTATGCCGCGCATGAGGCGGGATTTGCCGCCGCCATGGCGCGGATCGGTGCGCCCGCGCCTGCGCTTTACCACCTCGACGCCACCCGCCCCGATCAGCCCCGCGCGCGCCTTCTGACCGAGGAAATCGCCCGCGTCACCCGCGCCCGCGCGGCAAACCCCGCATGGGCCACCGGCATGATGGCGCATGGTTTTCGCGGGGCAGCCGAAATCGCGGCGACGCTGGACCATATGGCCGCTTTCGCCAATCTGGCCGGCGTGGTGCCGGGGCATCTGTTCGATCTGTATCATCAGGCCACGCTGGAACGGGCCGATCTTGTGGCCTTCATGCAGCGCGAAAATCCGGCGGCGCTGGCGGCGATGCGCGACATGTTCGCACGGCTTCTGGACAGCGGGCTTTGGGTCACGCGCCGCAATTCGGTGCTGGCGTCATGAGCTTCGATATCAGGGGATGGTGTCCGGGCGCGCTGCGGCCCATGGTCTCGGGGGATGGGCTGGTGCTGCGCATCCGGCCCCGCAATGGCAGGCTGGATGTGGAACAGGCGCGGGCGATTGCCGCGCTGTCGGCGCAGCATGGCAACGGGCTGATCGACCTGACCAGCCGTGCCAATCTGCAATTGCGCGGGCTGGACGCGAAGGGGCATCGCGCGGCGCTGATCGCCTTGGGCCGGATGGGCCTGCTGGACGCCACCGAACGGGCCGAGGCACAGCGCAACGTGATCTTGCAGCCCTTTGCCCCCGTGGGCGGCGCGGGCTGGCAACTGGCCGCGGATCTGGCCGCATGGCTGACCACCGACGCGCCGACGCTGCCGGGCAAGTTCGGCTTTGCGGTGGACGATGCGCCGCCCGTGCTGTCCGACGCGCCCGCCGACATCCGCCTGATCCCCGGCCCCAAGGGCTGGCAGGCATGGCCCGAGGGCGCGGCGTGGTTTCTGCCCGGCGGGCTGGAGGCCGCGCAGGCGCTGGTGGCATGGTTTCTGGCGGAAGACGGCGTCGACGCCGAGGGACGCGGACGGATGCGCGATGTGACATCCCGCGCGCACCCGCCCGCCGGGGCCTGTCATGCGGCAAGGCCCGCGCAGGCCCCCCCGGTGCAGCCGGGCGAGGTCGCGCAAGGCTTGCTGCTGGGATTTGCCTTTGGCCAGATCACCGCCGAGCAACTGGCAGCCGTGGACGCGCCGCTGCGGTTGACGCCCTGGCGGATGCTGCTGCTGGAAACGCGGACGCAGGCGCGGATCTTGGGGGCCATCAAGGCCCCCGGCGATCCGATGCTGCGCATCTCTGCCTGCACCGGCGCGCCCCGCTGCCCGCAGGGTCAGGCGGATGTGCGCGGTCTGGCGCGCCGACTCGCGCCATATCTGGCCCCATATCTGGCCCCGCATCCGGGCCCGCATCCAGACCCGGCCTTCCACGGGCGCAGCCTGCATGTCAGCGGCTGCAGCAAGGGCTGCGCGCAACGCAGCCGCGCGGATATCACGCTGGTCGCGCGCGGCACCGACCGCTTTGCCTATATCCCGGACGGACGCGCCGGGGACGCGCCGGAACGTCTGCTGAAAGCGCGCGATCTGATGCGCTTGCTCGCGTTCCCGGCCCATGACATGACCCCCGAAAACCAAGACAGGCCCATGCACAGCTATGAAACCGACGGGGCGGCGATCTATCGCCAGTCCTTTGCCACGATCCGGGCCGAGGCCGATCTGACCCGCTTTTCGACCGATGAAGAACCCGTCGTGGTACGCATGATCCATGCAGCCGGGCTGGTGGGGCTGGAACGCGACGTGGTGTTTTCGCCCGGCATGGCGCAGGCGGCGCGGGCCGCGCTGGCCGCAGGCGCGCCGATCCTGTGCGATGCGCGCATGGTCAGCGAAGGCATCACCCGCCCGCGCCTGCCCGCGGGCAACCGCGTGATCTGCACCCTGCACGATCCGCGCGTGCCGGATCTGGCGGCCGCCATGGGCAACACCCGCAGCGCCGCCGCGCTGGAACTGTGGCGCGAGGATCTGGCAGGCGCGGTGGTGGCCATCGGCAACGCGCCGACGGCACTGTTTCATCTGCTGAACATGCTGAAAGACCCCGCCTGCCCGCGTCCCGCCGCCATCATCGGCTGCCCGGTGGGCTTTGTCGGCGCGGCGGAATCCAAGGACGCGCTGATGGCCGATCTGCCGGTGCCCGCGCTGATCGTGCGCGGGAGGCTGGGCGGCTCGGCCATCACGGTCGCCGCCATCAACGCGCTGGCCAGCTGGAAGGAATGACCATGGGCAAGGTGATCTGCGCAGGTCTTGGGCCGGGCGACCCCGATCTGATGTCGGTGCGCGCCGACCGGCTGATCCGGGGCGCCCGCCAGATCGCCTATTTCCGCAAGAAGGGGCGCGAGGGTCAGGCCCGCCGCATCGTCGCGCATCTGCTGGCGCCGGGCGTGGTCGAACATGCCATGGAATATCCCGTCACGACCGAGATCCCCTTCGACAGCCCGGACTATAACCGGCTGCTCTCGGGCTTTTACGACGACTGGACGCGGCGGCTGACGGCGCTGGCCGCGCAGGGCGATATCGTCGTTCTGTGCGAGGGCGACCCGCTGTTCTATGGCTCGTTCATGCATCTGCACGCCCGGCTGCAAGGCATCGTCGAGGTCCAGATCGTGCCCGGCATCCCCGGCATGACCGGCTGCTGGAACGCCGTGGGCCAGCCGATGACATGGGGCGATGATGCGATGACCGTGCTGATGGGCACGCTGCCCGAGCCCGACCTGATCCGCCATATCCGCGCCGCCGATGCGGTGGTGGTGATGAAAACCGGGCGCAACCTGCCCAAGATCGCCCGCGCCCTGTCCGCCGCCGGGCGCATGGGCGATGCGTGGCTGGTCGAACGCGGCACGATGCCCAATCAGCGCGTGACCCCGCTGGCGCAGGCCGATCTGGCCGCCTGCCCGTATTTCGCCACCGTGCTGGTGCATGGCCATGGCCGCCGTCCGCTGGCGGATGCTGCGGAATGACCGGCTGGGTGGCCGTCGCGGGGCTTGGACCGGGGGATGAGGCGCTGGTGACGCCGCAAGTGCGCGCGGCGCTGGATCAGGCGACCGATGTGGTGGGCTATATCCCCTATGTCGCGCGCGTTGCGCCGCGTGCGGGGCTGGTGCTGCATGCCAGCGATAACCGCGTGGAACTGGACCGCGCGCGGCTGGCGCTGGATCTGGCGCGGGACGGGCGGCGGGTGGTCGTGGTGTCCTCGGGCGATCCGGGGGTGTTCGCCATGGCCTCGGCGCTGTTCGAAGTGGTGACGGACGACGCCCCCGACATCCGCATCCTGCCCGGCATCACCGCGATGCTGGCGGCGGCAGCGCGGCTGGGCGCGCCCTTGGGGCATGATTTCTGCGCCATCAACCTGTCCGACAATCTGAAACCCTGGCCGCTGATCGAGCGGCGGCTGCGGCTGGCGGCGCAGGCGGATTTCGCCATGGCCTTTTATAACCCACGCTCCAAGGCCCGGCCCGAGGGTTTTGCCCGCGTCTTGCAGATCCTGCGCGACGAATGCGGCCCCGAACGGCTGATTTCCTTTGCCCGTGCGGTCTCGACCGCGCAGGAATCGCTGCTGACCGTCACGCTGGCCGAAGCCACGCCGCAGATGGCCGACATGCGCACCGTGGTGATCGTCGGCAACAGCGCCACCCGGCGCGCGGGCCGATGGGTCTATACCCCGCGATCCGCGTCATGAAGCCAGCGCAGCACCTGATCCGGGGTCGTGACGGCGTGGCGCGGCGGCAATGCGGGGCGGTCGATCATCACAACGGGCAGCCCAAGCGCGCGTGCGGCGTCCAGCTTGGCCCGCGCGGCGCTGCCCCCGGCATTCTTGGCGACGATATGGCGGATCTGGTGACGGCGCAGCAATTCCGTGTCGCCGGGCACCGTGAACGGCCCGCGCGAGATGATCAGCGTGGCGTCGGGCATGGGGTGGCTGGCCACCTCGGCAAAGCGCAGCATCCAGCGATGGGCGCGGCCAAGGAACGGCGCAAGGTTCTGTCGGCCGATGGCCAGAAACACGCCCGAACCGTCGCCGGGCAGGCTTGCGGCGGCGGATTCAAAATCCGCGACGGTCACCCAGTCGTCGCCGGGTCCGGGTTGCCATGCCGGGCGTTCCAGCGCGATCAGCGGTATGCCGGTCTGCGCGCTGGCGGCAATGGCGTTCTGGCTGATCCCTGCGGCAAAGGGATGCGTGGCATCGATGATATGCGTGATCGCGGTCTGGCGCAGATAATCGACCAGCCCCGCCACGCCGCCGAACCCGCCGATCCGCGTGGGCATCGGCTGAGCGACCGGACGCGCCGTGCGCCCGGCATAGGAAAACACGCCCTCCAGCCCGGACGCGGCCACGGCATCGGCCATCAGCCCCGCCTCGGTCGTTCCGCCCAGCAAAAGGATGCGCGTCATGGGTGATCCCTGGCTTTCGATCATCGGTCTGGGCGAAGATGGACCCGAGGGGCTGCCCGCTGCAAGCCGTGCGGCGCTGGAGGGGGCGGAAATCGTCTTTGGCGCGCCACGTCATCTGGCGCTGTCGGGCATTCCGGGCCGGGCATGGCCGGTGCCGTTTTCCATCGCGCCGCTGCTGGAGCTGCGGGGGCGGCAGGTGGCGGCGCTGGTCTCGGGCGATCCGTTCTGGCACGGGGCGGGTGCGGCGCTGGCAGCAGTCCTGCCTGCGGGCGAATGGCGGGCCTTTCCGGCGCCGGGCGTGTTTTCGCTGGCCGCCGCGCGGCTGGGCTGGGCCTTGCAGGATGTGACCTGCCTTGGGCTGCATGCCGCGCCCTTTGCCCGGCTGCGTCCGGTGCTGTCGCGCGGCGCGCGGGCGATCTGCCTTTTGCGCGATGGCGACGCGCCCCGCGATTTGGCCGAGTGGCTGCAGGCTCAGGGGCTGGGCGCCACACAGATGACCGTGCTCGAGGCGCTTGGCGGCCCGCGCGAACGCATCCGTCCCACACGGGCGGCGGGATTTGCGCTGGATTGCGCCGCGCCGGTCGCGGTGGCGCTGGACGGCGCGGATCTGCCTGCCGGATCGGGGCTGCCGCGCGGCTTTGGCCTGCCCGATGACGCCTTTGCCCATGACGGCCAGATCACCCGGCGCATGGTGCGGGCCATGACGCTGGCCGCACTTGCGCCGCGCGCCGGGGAAGTGCTGTGGGATATCGGCGGCGGCTCGGGCTCAGTCAGCGTCGAGTGGTGCCTGAACGGCGGCAGCGCGATCTGCCTTGAGCCGCGCGCCGACCGCATTACCCATATCCGCGCCAATATCGCCGCGTTCGGCCTGACCCGGATGCAGACCGTCCATGGCCGCGCCCCCGAGGCGCTGGGGGGCCTGCCCGCCCCCGATGCGATCTTTGTCGGCGGTGGGGCGGATGCGGCGCTGTTTGCCGCCCTGCCCGCCGCGCGCATCACCGCCAATGCCGTCACACTGGAGACCGAGGCTTTGCTGACCACCCTGCACGCAGCCCGCGGCGGCAGCCTGACCCGGATCGGACTGCAAGAGGCAGGCCCGCTGGGCCGCAGCCGTGGCTGGACCCCCGCCCGCAGCATCACGCAATGGAGCTGGCCATGATCCGGGTCGCAGGAATCGGGTTTCGCCACGCGGCCACGCTGACCTCGCTTTACGACGCCTTGGTGCGGGCGGGGCAATGCGATGCCATCGCGACCAGTCATCTGAAAGCCAATGCCCGGATCATTCAGGATCTGGCGCAGCAGCTTGGCCTGCCGCTGCTGGGCGTGGATGTGCGCGATATCACCACGCCGACGCGATCGCCCCATGTGCTGCGGCTGTATCACACCGGCTCGGTTTCCGAGGCCGCCGCGCTGGCGGCACTGGCCCCCGGTGGCCGCATCGTGGTCGGGCGCATGACATCATCGGACCATATGGCAACCGCCGCCATCGCCCAAGGAGACCTGCTGTGACCGTTCATTTCATCGGAGCAGGCCCCGGCGCGGCCGATCTGATCACCCTGCGCGGGCGCGACCTGATCGCGGCCTGCCCGGTCTGTCTTTACGCTGGCTCGCTTGTGCCGCAGGCGCTGCTGAACCATTGCCCGCCCGGCGCGCGCATCGTGAACACCGCCGGGATGGATCTGGACGCGATCATCGGCGAAATCGCTTTGGCGCATGCGGCGGGGCAGGATGTGGCGCGGCTGCATTCGGGCGATCTGTCGGTCTGGTCGGCGATGGGGGAACAGTTGCGGCGGCTGCGGGCGCTGGCGATCCCCTATGACGTGACGCCGGGCGTGCCCAGCTTTGCCGCCGCCGCCGCCGCCTTGGGCGCGGAACTGACGTTGCCCGGAGTGGCGCAATCGGTGGTGCTGACGCGCACCTCGGGCCGGGCCTCGGCCATGCCGGATGGCGAAACGCTGGCAGCCTTTGGCGCGACGGGCGCGACGCTGGCCATTCATCTGTCGGTGCATGTGCTGGACCGGGTGCGGGCCGAGCTTGCGCCGCATTACGGCGCGGATTGCCCGGTCGCCGTGGTCTTTCGCGCAAGCTGGCCCGACCAGCGCATCATCCGTGCCACGCTGGCCACGCTGGACCCCGCCATCGGCCAGGGGGAACGCACCGCCCTGATCCTTGTGGGCCGCGCGCTGGAGGCGCAGGATTTCGACGACAGCCGCCTTTACGCCGCCGATTACGACCGCCGGTTTCGCCCGGTCGGCACCGATCCAAGGTTCCCGGAATGAGGGGGCTGCTGATCAGCGCCCCGGCCTCGGGGTCGGGGAAAACCACGGTGACGCTGGGGCTGATCGCCGCCTTGCGGGCGCGCGGGCTGGCGGTGCAGCCCTTCAAATGCGGCCCGGATTACATCGACCCGGCCTTTCATCACGCGGCAGCGGGGCGGCCTTCGTTCAATCTGGACAGTTGGGCGATGGACCGCACGCAGATCGCGCATCTTCTGGGCGCGGCGCGGGACGCCGATATCGCGCTGGCCGAGGGCTCGATGGGGCTGTTCGACGGGGTGGCGACCACGGGCGGGCTGGGCAACGGTGCCAGCGCCGACATCGCCGCCCTGACCGGCTGGCCGGTGGTGCTTGTGCTGGACGCCAAGGGACAGGCGCAATCAGCGGCCGCCGTGGCGCTGGGGTTCCGGCAGATGCGACCCGATGTGGCGCTGGCGGGCGTGGTGCTGAACCGCGTGGCCTCGGCCCGGCACGAGGCGCTGATCCGTCATGCGCTGGACCCTTTGGGCATTGCCGTGCTGGGCGTCCTGCCGCGCGAGGCCGCCATCGAGCTGCCCGAGCGGCATCTGGGCCTTGTGCAGGCCAGCGAACACACCGCACTTCAGGATCTGCTGGCCCGCGCCGGACAGGCGGCGACGCAGCATCTGGATCTGGACGCCATCATCGCCGCCGCGCGGGGCGGCATCGCGACCCCGCAGCCGTTTCGCCCGCTGCCGTTTCGCCCGCTGCCTCCGCCCGGTCAACGCATCGCGCTGGCGCAGGATGCGGCGTTCTCGTTCATCTATCCGCATCTGATCGCGGGATGGCGTGCCGCGGGGGCCGAGATCATGCCGTTTTCGCCGCTGGCCGATCAGGCCCCCGATGACAGCGCCACCGTCTGCTGGCTGCCCGGCGGCTATCCGGAACTGCATGCCGGGCGGCTTGCCATGGCCACGCGGTTCCGCGAGTGCCTGCGCCGCTTTGCCGAAACCCGCCCGGTGCATGGCGAATGCGGCGGCTATATGGCGATGGGCGCGGGACTGGTCGATGCCCAGGGCGCGCGGCACGAAATGGCCGGGCTGCTGGGGCTGGAGACCAGCTATGCCAAGCGCCGGATGCATCTGGGCTATCGCCGTGCGGCCCCGCTGGGTGGGCTTTACGCGCAGGCGCTGACCGGGCACGAGTTTCACTATGCCACCATTCTGTCGCAGCCCGACGACCCGCTGGCCCGCGTCACCGATGCCAATGGCGATACCGTGCCGGAAACCGGATCGCGCCGCGGCCATGCCACCGGCACATTCTTTCACCTGATCGGAGACGCGCCATGATCGACCTGACACTGATCGGCATCGGCTCGGGCAGTCCGGGGCATCTGACCCGCGAAGGTGCGGCGGCCATGGCCGTGGCCGATCTGATCCTGATCCCCCAGAAAGCCCAGAAATCCGATCTGGCCGATCTGCGCCGCGCGCTGTGTGCCGAAGTGCTGCCCAGCCCGCCGCCTCTGGCCAGCTTTCCCATGCCCCAGCGGCAGGTGGCGCAGGGCTATCGGCAGGGGGTCGAGGACTGGCATGACGCCATCGCCGCCGAATGGGAGGCGGTGATCCGCGCCCATGAGGCCGTGCGGCCCGCACTGCTGGTCTGGGGCGATCCGTCGCTTTACGACAGCACTCTGCGGATCGCTGCGCGGGTGGGCCAGCGCCTGCCGCTGCGGCTGCGCGTCATCCCCGGCATCACGGCGGTGCAGGCGCTGTGCGCGGCCCATGCCATCCCTCTGAACGACGTGGCCCAGCCCGTCACCATCACCACGGGCCGGCAATTGCGCGATCATGGCTGGCCGTCATGCGTGGATCGCGTGGTGGTCATGCTGGACGCGGATCCGGCCTTCCAGACGCTGGATCCCGATGGCATCGACATCTGGTGGGGCGCCTATCTGGGCCTGCCGCAGCAGATGCTGATGCAGGGTCCGCTGGCAAATACCGGCCCCAGGATCGTCAAGGCGCGTGCCGATGCCCGCGCGGCGCATGGCTGGATCATGGACACCTATCTGCTGGCGCGATGCGGGGCCATGTGGTGCAGCGCCGCCTGATGCGGGTCCGTCTGACCCTGCCCCCGGATGTGCGGGCCGACGCGCTGGCCGACGCATTGACAGACGCGCTGACGGACGCACTGGCCGGGCTGCCGGTGCAGCTTTGCCGCGCCGGGTTGCAGGCAGCGGGTGCCAAGCCGGTCCTGATGGCGATGCAGGCCGAACGCCGTGCCTCATATCTGTTTCACGGTCTGGCTGTGACGGATGTGGGTGACATCGCCGCGACGCTGCGCGCCTATCTGGATGCGCCGGGCGGCTGGATCACCGATGCGCGGACCTGCGGCAGGCTGCGGCTGTGCCTGAAGACGCGGATCCCTGCGGGGTGAAAAAATGCCGCCATTCTTGCGTCGCGCGGAGGGAGGAGAGACACGGGCAAGAACGGCGGCACTGCCATGAAGAACCCCGTGCGGCGCGGGGTGGCGGGGATGCGGGCCCCGTCTTGTTCAGGTTGCGCGGCGATGCGGCATTGCTCAAGAACAATCCCGTCACCCTGCGGTTGCGGAAGCCATCTGCCCAATTCCGCGCCAATCCTGCAGCAAAGCGGTCCAAAAAAGCGGATACCCGCGAAGTTTGGGGCTAACAACGGCCGTCCGGGGCAGCCAATGGCGCGATGCCCGCATGGATTGAACGAAGAACAGGCAATTCGCCCGAAATGGCAGGTCGCCCCGTCCTCACGGCCATCGTGAGTTGATCGAATCGCTCATGAATGGGACGATTCCCCTGCTTGAAGCAATAATCACAGGGAGCCTAAGGATGAAAAGACTGACCGTCGCCGCCGTGCTGGCCCTTTCCGTGACCGCACTTCCTGCCATGGCCGCGTGCCCCGGCAAGAAGCATGAACAGAATGCCTCGGTCGAGCCAGCGCCGACCGCGCCCGTCGTGCAAACCCCGACGACCAGCGCATGAATTCAAGGGGCGGGGACATCCCCGCCCTTTTCAATTGAACTTGTTGTCGCGCGGGAAGCCGCGCGGAGCCATGTAGCCAGCCCCTGCCCGCTTGCCCAGCCATTGCGTCAGGTCCGGTTCGGACCGGGTGCGGCCACCGGCCTCGTGCCAGCGCAGACCGTCGGCCAGCGTGATGCAGATGGCATCCGACAGCCCGCCATCCTTGAATTTCTGCAACCGCACGCCCTTGCCACGGCCCATTTCCGGCAGTTCGGCGATGGGGAACACCAGCATCTTGCGGTTTTCACCGACGCAGGCGACGTGATCGCCCGCGACGGTGCGGATCAGCAGCGCATCGCCGTTCAGCACCTGCTTGCCCGTCCGGGTCTGGGCCAGAATATCGGCAGCAGGCACGATGAAGCCGTCGCCCGCTTTCGAGGCGACCAGATAACGCGCGGTCTTGTCATGGGCGAACATCGCCATGACCGCGACATCGTTGGGCAGGTCGATCATCAGGCGCAGCGGCTCACCCATGCCGCGCCCGCCTGGCAGGGTGTTGGCGGGCAGCGTGTAGAAGCGGCCATTGGCCCCGAAGATCATCAGCTTGTCGGTGGTTTCGGCGTGGAAGGCCATGAAGGGGCCGTCGCCATCCTTGAACTTGATTTCGGCATCCAGCGGCTGGTGGCCCTTCATCGCCCGGATCCAGCCCATTTTCGACAGGATCACGGTGATCGATTCACGTTCGATCATGCTGTCCATGTCGATCACGGCGGTTTCGCCCGCCTCGCCGATTTCGGTGCGCCGCAGGCCGCCGGGGGCGGATTTGCCAAATTTCGTGCGGGTCTCACGCAGTTCTTCGCTGATCTTTGCCCATTGCGCGGCGGGATCGGCCAGCATGGCGACCAGACCTTCACGCTCGCGGGTCAGGTTTTCATGTTCGGCCTTCAGCTCGATTTCCTCAAGCCGGCGCAGCGCGCGCAGGCGCATGTTCAGGATCGCCTCGACCTGCACATCGGTCAGCTTGAATTCGGCGATCATCACCGCCTTGGGATCGTCCTCATAGCGGATGATCTCGATCACGCGGTCAAGGTTCAGGAAGGCGATCATATAGCCCTCCAGCACCTCAAGCCGGGCGGCGATCTTGTCCAGCCGGTGGTTGCTGCGCCGCACCAGCACGTCGCGGCGGTGGTCCAGAAACGCGCGCAGCAATTCCTTGAGCGAGCAGACCTTGGGCTGGCGGCCGTCGATCAGCACGTTCATGTTCATGCCGAAGCGGATTTCCAGTTCCGAGACGCGGAACAGCGCGGCCATCAACTGTTCGGGATCGACGGTGCGGGCGCGCGGTTCCAGAACGATGCGCACATCCTCGGCGGATTCGTCGCGCACATCGGCCAGGATCGGCACCTTCTTCAGCTGGATCACCTCGGCCAGACGCTCGATCAGCTTGGATTTCTGCACCTGATAGGGGATTTCGGTCACGACGATCTGCCAGCCGCCCCGGCCCAGATCCTCGACGGCCCAGCGGGCACGCAGGCGCAGGCTGCCGCGCCCGGTGCGATAGGCCTCGGCGATGGTGTCGCGCGATTCGACCAGCACGCCGCCGGTCGGGAAATCCGGTCCGGGCATGATGCTGATCAGCGTCTCGTCGCGGGCATCGGGGGCCTTGATCAGATGCAGGCAGGCGTCGATGACTTCGTGCAGGTTATGCGGCGGCACATTCGTCGCCATGCCGACCGCGATCCCCGAGGCACCGTTGCACAGCAGGTTCGGAAAGGCGGCAGGCAGAACGGCGGGTTCGTGCAGCGTGCCGTCGTAATTCGGGCGGAAATCGACCGCATCTTCGGCCAGACCTTCCATCAGCGCCTCGGATGCCGCGGTCAGGCGGGCTTCGGTATAGCGGCTGGCGGCGGGGTTGTCGCCGTCGATATTGCCGAAGTTGCCCTGCCCGTCCACCAGCGGATAGCGCATGGCAAAGGGCTGAGCCAGACGGGCCATGGCGTCATAGATCGCGCCGTCCCCATGCGGGTGATAGTTGCCCATCACATCGCCGGTGATCTTGGCCGATTTGCGGAACGCGCCGGTGGGCGACAGCCGCAATTCGCGCATGGCATACAGAATGCGGCGATGCACGGGTTTCAGCCCGTCGCGCGCATCCGGCAGCGCCCGGTGCATGATCGTCGACAGGGCATAGGTCAGATAACGTTCGCCGATGGCGCGCGAAAGCGGCTCGGTGCTGGTCTGATCGCCCTTGGGATCGGGCGGGGTCTGGTCGGGCGCGTTGGGATCGTCGGACATAAGGCGGTGAATATGCCCGCGCGGGGCTTCGGTCCAGTCGGAAATGCGCCGCTTGCGTGTGCCCGCGCCATGACGCAAAACCCTGCGGGCATATGGGGGCGCGCATGAAGACCGTTCTGATCACCGGCTGTTCGTCAGGCATCGGGCTGGACGCCGCCCATCACCTGCGCGAACGCGGCTGGCAGGTGATCCCGACCTGCCGCAAGCCCGAAGACCTTGCCGCCCGCCGCGATGAGGGGTTTGAGCCCCTGCAGCTTGAACTGGCCGATGACGCCAGCGTGGCCCGCTGCGCCGATGCCGCGCGCGAACGGGGCGTCACGGCGCTGGTCAACAACGCGGCCTTTGCCATTCCGGGCGCAGTCGAGGATCTGCCGCGCGGGGCGCTGCGGTCGATCTTCGAGGCAAATCTGTTCGGCACCCACGACCTGACCGTGCGGCTGCTGCCGCATTTCCGCCAGAGCGGCGGGCGGGTCGTGCAGATCTCTTCGGTGCTGGGCATGGTGGGGATCCCGTGGCGCGGGGCCTATGTGGCGACGAAATTCGCGCTGGAGGGGCTGACAGACGTGATGCGCGTCGAAATGGCCGACACGCCGGTCAAGCTGGTTCTGATCGAGCCGGGCCCGATCGGGACGAAGATCCGCCTGAATTCGATCCCGCATTTCGAAAGATGGATCGACTGGGAAAACAGCCCCCGCGTCCAGCACTATCGCGACAGCCTGCTGCAGCGGCTGTATCACCCCGCGGCGAAAAAGGACCGGTTCGAGCTGCCGCCCCGCGCGGTTAGCGAAAAGATCGCGCTGGCACTGGAAACCCCGAACCCGCGCCCGCGTTACTATGTGACGACGCCGACCTATCTCTCGGGCATCGGACGCAGATTGCTGTCGACGCGGGCACTGGACTGGTTCGCGCGGCGCAGCTAGGGTCGCCCGCGAAAGGTGACAGATGGACGACAAGCCTCTTTTCATCCTGCTGGCGATCTGTTGCCTTGCCGTGGTCGCGGTTCTGGCGACCGGGATCGGCGGCTTTGCGCGTGGCGGCGAATTCAACCGCAAGCACGGCAACCGCCTGATGCGCTGGCGCCTGATCGCACAGGCCGTCGCGGTCGCGGTCTTTCTGCTTTACCTGTGGGCGCGGGGTCACTGAATGGTCGTTCTGAACCGGATCTATACCCGCACCGGCGACAAGGGCGAAACCGCGCTGTCAAACGGCGACCGCGTGGCCAAGCACGCGCTGCGCGTCGAAGCCTATGGCACCGTGGATGAGGCGAATGCCACGCTGGGTCTGGCCCGCCTGCATGCCAGCGGCGACATGGCCAGCCGCATCGCCGCGATCCAGAACGACCTGTTCGATCTGGGCGCGGATCTGTCGCGCCCACGGATGCAGGAAGATGACGCCGCGCCCTATCCGGTGCTGCGCATCATCGACACGCAGGTCGACCGCCTTGAGGCGGAAATAGACGCCATGAATGCGAACCTGTCGCCGCTGCGCAGCTTCATCCTGCCCGGCGGCAGCGCGCTTTCGGCGCATCTGCATCTGGCCCGCACGGTGACGCGCCGCGCCGAACGCTGCGCCGTGGCGCTGGCCGCCTCCGAGGACGCAAATCCCGCCGCGATCCGCTATCTGAACCGGCTGTCCGACTGGCTTTTCGTCGCCAGCCGCATCGCCAATGAAAACGGTGCCCAGGACGTGCTTTGGGTGCCAGGAGCAAGCCGATCAGGTGATTAGAACAGGATCGTTGCGTAACGACGCAGCAATGTCGTTTTTTTGCTGTTTACAGCGCAGACCGCCAGCTAACAAATTCGCCAACAAGTGATGCAAACGAAAAAAGGGGGAGAGGCCATGAAAGTCCTCGTACCGGTAAAGCGGGTCATCGACTACAACGTGAAGGCCCGCGTGAAGGCGGATGGATCGGGTGTCGATCTGGCCAACGTCAAGATGTCGATGAACCCGTTCGACGAAATCGCCGTCGAAGAGGCGATCCGCCTGAAAGAGGCGGGCAAGGCCGAGGAAGTCATCGCCGTCTCGATCGGGGTGAAGCAGGCGCAGGAAACGCTGCGCACCGCGCTGGCCATGGGTGCTGACCGCGCCATTCTGGTCGTCGCCGCCGATGATGCCTCGACCGATATCGAGCCGCTGGCTGTCGCAAAAATTCTGGCCGAGGTCGCCAAGGCCGAAGGCGTGCAACTGATCGTCGCGGGCAAGCAGGCCATCGACAACGACATGAACGCCACCGGCCAGATGCTGGCGGCGCTGCTGGGCTGGGGTCAGGCGGCCTTTGCCAGCAAGCTGGAACTGGACGGCGATGCGGCAAAGGTCACGCGCGAAGTCGATGGCGGTCTGCAGACCATCAGCGTCAAGCTGCCCGCCGTGGTCACCGCCGACCTGCGCCTGAATGAGCCGCGCTATGCCAGCCTGCCCAACATCATGAAGGCAAAGAAGAAGCCGCTGGAGGAAAAGACCGCCGCCGATTACGGCGTCGATGTCTCGCCCCGGCTGGAGATCGTCTCGACGCGTGAGCCTGCGGGCCGCAGCGCCGGGATCAAGGTGGGTTCCGTCGACGAACTGGTCGGCAAACTGAAAGAAGCGGGGGTGATCTGATGGCCGTTCTGATCCTGGGTGAAGTCACCAATGGCGCGCTGAATCTGGATGCCACCGCCAAGGCGGTCGGCGCGGTCAAGGCGTTGGGCGATGTGACGGTGCTGTGCGCAGGGGCCTCGGCTCAGGCTGCCGGGGCCGAGGCGGCGGGCATTGCCGGTGTCGCAAAGGTTCTGGTGGCAGAGGCGCCGCTTTACGGTCACCGGCTGGCCGAACCGACCGCCGCGCTGATCGTGTCACTGGCGGGCGATTATTCCCATATCGCCGCCCCTGCCACGACGGACGCGAAAAACATCATGCCCCGCGTCGCGGCGCTGCTGGACGTGATGGTGATTTCCGATGTCTCGGCGGTGGTCGATGGCGACACGTTCGAGCGTCCGATCTATGCCGGCAACGCGATCCAGACCGTGAAATCCAAGGACGCGACCAAGGTGTTCACCGTCCGCACCGCCAGCTTCGACGCGGCGGGCACGGGCGGTTCGGCGGCGGTGTCGGACGCGCCTGCGGCCGCCGATCCGGGCCTGTCCGCATGGGTTTCCGATGAGGTTGCGGCCAGCGACCGGCCCGAACTGGCCTCGGCCAAGCGGGTGGTGTCGGGCGGGCGCGGCGTCGGCTCGAAGGAAAACTTCGCGGTGATCGAGGCCCTGGCCGACAAGCTGGGCGCCGCCGTCGGTGCCTCGCGCGCGGCCGTCGATTCGGGCTATGCCCCGAACGACTGGCAGGTCGGCCAGACCGGCAAGGTCGTCGCGCCGGAACTGTATGTCGCCGTCGGAATTTCCGGGGCAATTCAGCACCTTGCAGGCATGAAGGACAGCAAGGTCATCGTCGCCATCAACAAGGACGAAGAAGCGCCGATCTTCCAGATTGCCGATTACGGTCTGGTCGGCGATCTGTTCAGCACCATTCCGGAGCTGACCGAGAAACTGTAAGCCGAAAGCGCCTGCCCCGTCCTTATCGGACGCAGGCAGGCGCGGATCACGGCGCGATCAGATGCAATCTGCGTAAAACCGTCCGGGAAATCGGGCGGTTTTTTCATGGCTGAGCAATAAGCTCGCAACGTGCGCAATTTGATCTAAATACAACCTAGAGGTTAATGGAACTTTCATTTCTTAGGCGCAATCTGTGGTTGTGATTCACGAATCACGAGCCGCCATCTCTGCCGCAAAGGGTTCAGGGGTGCGTGATTCCCCTGCCGCCTTGTCCGACATTTCACGGAGATCTGAATGCCGACCCAGAATAGCGACATCCTGCGCGCAACCACGATCAATCAGACGATTTACGGGGGCGGCGGTGCCGACCTCTTTTACTGGAACCCGGCCCATGGCGGGGCCACGTTCCATGGTGGCGACACCAACGAACAATACGATCCAAACCCCTATTTCGACCGCAGCGGCGGCGACCGTCTGATCGTCGAGGGCAATCAGGGCGTCAACATCCGCTTTACCACGACCGAGGATGGCACGGCGAAATCCGGGGCCAGCGTCCTGACCTTTACCGGGATGGAGCGGCTTTATCTTGGCGCGGGCAACGACACCGTGAACGGCGCCAAGGCAGAAATCCTTGCCGCGCACCATGGCACTCCGGTCCACGGGCTGACCGTCTATGGCGGCGACGGCAATGACAGCATCATCGGCACCTCGACCGCCGATTTCATCGATGGCGGTGCAGGCAATGACACGATGCGCGCGGGCGCGGGCGATGATGTGATCCAGTCCAGCACCGGCGACGATCTGATCTATGGCGGCGCGGGCAATGACAATATCCGCTGGGGCCAAGGCAATTTCAATGAGATCGTTGGCCACGACACGGTTTATGGCGGCGCGGGCAACGACCTGATGAACGTCTGGATCAAGGACGGCTGGACCGAAAACGGCCCCGGCGTCGCGGTGCAGATCACGCGGATCCATAATGACGGATCCTTTGCCGGTGCATCCGAAACCACGATCGGCGGCGGCGCGTCGTCGCTGCGTTTCTTCGGGATGGAACAGGTCTGGACGCATGAGGGCCGCGACACGATCGACGGATCGGGCGCGCAGATCAGCGGCAGCGGTGCCGGCTTTCACGCCAACACCCGCTGGGGTGATGACCGGGTGATCGGATCGGGCGGCGACGACACGCTTGAGGGCGGCGAAGGGCGCGACACCATTACCGGCGGGCGGGGCGATGATCTGATCTCGGCCAATGGCGATTTCTTCAGCTGGCGCGCTCCGGGTGATGGGGACCGCGATACGCTGATCTTCCGCGCGGGCGACGGTCACGACACGGTGCTGGGCTTTGACCGGGGCATCGACGTGCTGGATCTGGGCGGACGCAGCTATACGGTCAGCGAAACGGATCGCGGCACGCTGCTGACCATGGGGCAGGATTCGATCCTGCTGAGCAACGTCTTCGATTTCAGCTGATCCGGGGTCGAAAAACATCGCAATCGCCGGGGATACCGGCGATTGTCACCGCGCCCAGATCCGGCCTGCCTTGCGGCCTTATCCGCTAGTGTCCTGATATGGCGACAGGCGGCGACCCACCCCCGCGGCAATAGTTCTTCTAATGCCTGATGGGTGAACATTCTGCTTTGCCGGAAGGCGGGTGATTGGCCTACCTCATATCCTGAAGCGCCCCGCAAACGGGGCAGATGCAACAGGAAAAAGGCGGACCCATGACCCCCCGGATGGTGCTTGAGGGAATATATACCCCGCTGATCACGCCGTTGCACCCGGACGGCGCGGTCGATCATGACGCGCTGGCGGCGGTGGTCGAACATCTGATCGCGGCGGGGGTCCACGGCCTGATCTCGGGCGGATCGACCGGCGAGAACTACGCCCAGACCGTCGAGGAGCGGCTGGAGATCGCCCGTTTCGTCACCCGGCAGACGGCGGGTCGGCTGCCCGTCATCATCGGCACCGGAGCGATGCGGACGCCCGACAGCATCGCGCTGGCCGTCGGCGCACGGGAGATGGGCGCGGATGCGATCCTGCTGGGCACGCCCCCCTATTCCGTGCCGACCGAGCGTGAGAATGCGCTGAACGCTCTGGCCATCGACCGCGCCGCCGACATGCCGATCATCCTTTACAACTATCCGGGCCGCATGTCGGTTGAAATGGGCCGCGAGTTTCTGGACCGCGTGGGCCGCTCCAGCAACGTCATCGGCATCAAGGAAAGCTCGGGCGACATCAATCGCGTCCACCTGCTGGCCCGCGACTATCCGCATATCCAGATGTCCTGCGGCATGGACGATCAGGCGCTGGAATTCTTTGCCTGGGGCGCGCGCAGCTGGATCTGTGCCGGGTCGAACTTTCTGCCGGACGAACATGTCTATCTGTATGAAACCTGTGTGCTGCAGGGCGATTTCGCCAAGGGCCGCCGCATCATGTCAGCCATGATGCCGCTGATGCGCGTGCTGGAACAGGGCGGCAAGTTCATCCAATGCGTCAAGCACGGGACCGAATTGGCGGGCCTGTCAGCGGGTCCGATGCGACCGCCGCTGAAAGGTCTGAACAAGGATGAAAAGCGCGAGCTTCAGCACGTGATCCGCACGCTCAAGACCACCATCAAGGCGATCCGCGAGGGGAACTGACATGACCGACCTGCTGACCACCCAGGAGTACAAGGCCATCGCCGCGTCGCTGGACCTGCCGCAGCACGCATGGATCGACGGCGGCTATCGCCCGGCCATTCAGGGCAAGACCTTTGCGACGCTGAACCCCGCGACGGGCGAAAAGCTGACCGACATCGCCGCCTGCGATGCGACGGATGTCGATCTGGCCGTGTCCAAAGCGCGCGAGGCATTCGACGATGGCCGCTGGTCGCGCCTGCCTCCGGCGGCGCGCAAGGCGGTCTTGCTGAAATTCGCCAGATTGCTGCGCCAGAACGCCCGGGCGCTGGCCGTGATGGAAAGCATCGACAGCGGCAAGACGATCTTTGACTGCGAAACCGTGGATGTGCCGGAAACCATCCATGTCCTTGAATGGCATGCCGAACTGATCGACAAGATCTATGATCAGGTCGCCCCCGCCTCGGACGATCATATCGCCATGGTGGTGCGCGAACCCGTGGGCGTCGTCGGTCTGGTATTGCCGTGGAATTTCCCGCTGCTGATGCTGGCGTGGAAAATCGGGCCGGCGCTGGCGGCGGGCTGCTCGGTCGTGGTCAAGCCTGCGGCGGAAACCACGCTGACCGCGCTGCGTGTGGCGGAACTCGCGGCCGAAGCGGGACTGCCGCGCGGCGTGCTGAACGTCGTCACCGGCGGCGGGGCCGAGGTGGGCGAACCGCTGGGCCGCCATCCCGATGTGGATATGGTCAGCTTCACCGGCTCGACCGTCACGGGGCGGCGGTTTCTGCATTATGCCGCCGACAGCAACCTGAAAGAGGTGGTGCTGGAACTGGGCGGCAAGAACCCCTGCATCGTGCTGGACGATGCCGAAGATCTGGACGCCGTCGCGGCCCATGTCGTCAATGGCGCATTCTGGAACATGGGGCAGAACTGTTCGGCGGCCTCGCGCCTGATCGTTCATGCGGATATTCAGGACAGGCTGATGCAGCGCATCAAGGCCCATGCGCGGGAATGGCCTGTCGGCGACCCGCTGGACCCGCAGAACCGCGTGGGGGCCTTGGTCAGCAAGGCGCATTTCGACAAGGTTTCTGCCTATCTGCAACTTGCGGAAACCGACCGGCTGCTGCTGGGCGGAGAGATCGTCGCCGAAGGCTTCATCGCGCCAACCATCGTGCAGACCAGCCGCACTTCCCCGCTGGCGGTCGAGGAAATCTTCGGCCCCATCCTGTCGGTGATCCCGGTCCACAGCTTTGCCGAGGCGATCGAGGTCGCGAATGCCACCGATTATGGCCTTGCCGCCTCGATCTTTTCGGCGAATGGCAAACGGGCGCTGCGCGGCGCGCGGATGCTGCGTGCGGGCACCGTCACCGTGAACAGCTTTGGCGAGGGCGACATCTCGACCCCGTTCGGAGGCTACAAGCAGTCGGGCTTTGGCGGGCGGGACAATTCGATCCACGCCCATGACCAGTATACGCAGCTGAAAACCATCTGGCTGGATCTGACCGACCATGCCGACAGCGCGCTGGATTAGACCATGACCACGCATCAGGCGATCCGCACCCCGACCTTTACCGGCCCCGCCGGGTGGAGCGCGATCCTGCCGCCGGCAGCACCCCGTGCGCCGCTTCAAGGTGACACGGGCTGCGATATCGTCATCGTGGGCGGCGGCTTTGCCGGACTTGCCGCCGCGCGCCGCCTGCACCAGATCGATCCGGCGCTGCGCGTGGTCATTCTGGATGCCGCGCGGATTGCCGAGGGCGGCACGGGGCGCAATTCCGGCTTCATGATCGACCTGCCGCATGATCTGACCTCGGGCGATTATGCCGGGTCGGGCGACGGTCACGGCCAGCAGCTGACGCAACTGAACCGCCACGCCATCGAATTCGCCGCCGGATGCGTGGCGGAATACGGCATTCCGGACGGGTTTTTCCAGCGGGCGGGCAAGATCAACGGCGCGGCCTCGGATGGTGGAGCGGCGGCGAATGCCGCCTATGCCCGGCATCTCAGCGCCCTGAATGAGCCGCATCAGGTGCTGGACGCGCAGGACATGCGCCGCATCACCGGGTCAAGCTATTATCGCGGCGGGCTTTATACGCCCGGCACGGTGATGATCCAGCCTGCGGGCTATGTGCGGGGTCTGGCGGCCGGCTTGCAGCGGCAGGGCGTCACCATCCACGAAAACTCGGCCGTTACCCGTATCGACAGCACGCAAGGCGGCTGGACGGCCCGGACCGCACAGGGCAGCGTCACCGCGCAAAAGCTGATCCTGGCCGCGAACGGCCATCTGGAAAGCTTCGGCTTCAAGCGCGGCCAGTTGATGCACATCATGCTGAACGCCTGCATCACCGAGGAGCTGGACCCAGCCGCCATCCGCGCGCTTGGCGGGCAGGACTGCTGGGGCATCACCCCCGCCGATCCGATGGGCACGACGGTGCGCCGCATCGGCCCGGCGCAGGGCGGCAACCGCATCGTGATCCGGCAGGGCGCATATTACCGGCCCGGGATGCAGACCAGCCGCGCCGATCTGCAACGTCTGGTCGGGCAGATGCGGCGGAAATTCGACGCGCGGTTTCCCATGCTCAAGGGGATCCGCTTTGCCCATAGCTGGTCGGGGCATCTGTGTCTGGCCAGAAACGACGTGTCGGTGATGCGCGAGCTTGAGACCGGGCTTTACGCCGCCTGCGTGGATAACGGCCTTGGCACGACGCGCAGCACGCTGACAGGCATCGGCGCCGCCGAACTGGCCTGCGGTCTGACCAGCCCGATCACCGAATTTTTCGGCGCACAGGCCGAGCCCTCGCCTCTGCCGCCACATCCCTTCGACACGATCGGCGCGAATGCCTATCTTCGCTGGAAAGAGTGGCGCACCCGTCGGGAATAGGCCGCTGGGGTTCAAGGGATCTGCCATGCCGATCAAGCGCCGTCATCTGCCCTCGCTGGGATCCTTCGCTACGTTCGAGGTCGCGGCAAAGCATCTCAGCTTCACGCTGGCCGCGCGCGAGTTGAACGTCACCCAGGGCGCGGTCAGCCAGCAGATCCGCTTGCTGGAACGCGCGTTGGACGTGGCGCTGTTCGTGCGCAAGCACAATGCGCTGGAACTGACGCCCGAGGGGGTGAACCTGTTTGCCGCCGTGACGCAGGGGCTGGACGCGATCAGCGCCGCCGTCGCCACGCTGGCCCCGCAACAGGGGCCGCAATCCGTCACCATCTCGGCCACGGACGGCATGGCGCAATTCTGGCTGCGGCCGCTGATCGACAGGTTCCGCCACAGCCATCCCGATGTCGGCTTTACCGTCTTCGCCTCGGACGAAGATGACACTCTGCGCAGCTATGCCGAGGTCGATATCGCCATCCTGTGCGGAAACGAGCGCTGCGAGATCGGCGAGGTGCTGCATTTCCTGTTCCCCGAAACCGCCCAGCCCGTCTGCACACCGCAATTTTTGCAGCGTTTCGGGCCGTTCGATGATGCCGACAGCCTGAACCGCGTGAACCTGCTGCATCTGCATGACCGGCATTGGAGCGCCGATGCCATCGGCTGGCAGCCGCTGGGCTGGCGGGAATGGTTCCGGGCGCAGGGCAAGGAATGGGCGGGCCCGCCCTCCAGCCTCAGCACGAACAAGGTGGGGCTGCTGATGTCGGCCACGCTGGCGGGTGAAGGCGTCATGCTGGGCTGGCATCCGATGGTGCAGGCGCTGGTCGCATCGGGCGATCTGGTCTTTGCCCATGGCGCACCGATCAGCGCGGGACGTGGCAACTTTCTGAATGCCAAGCAGAAATCCCTGAAGCGCCCCTGTGTCGCAGCCTTCGTGGACCATGTGCTGAAAGCCGCGCGCGATCAGATGGCGGGATATGGCGGCACGCAGCCGGGCTGATGGGCAGGGCCATTATCCCAGCAGGCGCGCGCTGAACCGCGCCATCTCGCGCGGCTGGGGCAAGGTTCCGGTATAGATCTGCACATAGGTCGGAATGCGCGACATCCGCACGGCCAGATCCTCATGCGCACGCATCGAGATATAGCCGATCTGCGTCAGATAGATGGTGCGCGCGCGGATATCGGCTGCGTCCTGAGGATGGTCCCAGCGCATCAGCATGTCGCGCAAGGCGGCAAGGCGCGCGGTATCGGCCGCCTCGATCTTCTGGGCGATCCCGGCATCCTGAAGCGCCCAGCTGCGCAGCGCAAATTCCAGCCGCGCGTCGAAATTGTCCGACAGAAAACAGGCCAGCACGTTCAGCATCGCCTCGGCCACGCTGTCGGCATATTCCGTCGCGGCCCGGATCAGCGGCACGGTGGTTTTTTCGTGCCAGCCGTCGGTCAGCGCCTCCAGCAATGCCTCGCGGTCCTGAAAGAACCAGTAAAAGCTGGTGCGCGACAGGTTAAGCTGCTTGGCCAGCGGCAGGATCTTCACGGCCTCGACGCCGTTTTCGATCAGCGCGTGATACCCGGCCTCAAGCCAGCCCTCACGTGATCCCCGCCATCCGCTTTCCGCTGCGCCATTCTGCTTCATGCGCCATCCCTAGCCGCAGTGGGCTGGCGTCGCAAGAAATGTCCTGTGCTGACGGCTTAATGTGCATGCGTGGTTTTATAATTGACAGTCATGAACATTCCTTGGATTCTGCGCCGCGACTCTACCCAGCAGGCAGATGACATGTCGAACGATCCGCTTTTGCAGCCCTATCGGCTGAAACACCTGACGCTTCGCAACCGCATCATGATTACCAGTCATGAACCGGCCTATCCCGAGGACGGGATGCCCAAAGACCGCTACCGGGCCTATCATGTCGAACGCGCCAAGGCGGGCGTGGCGCTGACGATGACGGCGGGCTCGGCCTCGATCGCGCGCGACAGCCCGCCGGTGTTCAACAATATTCTGGCATGGAAGGATGAGGTCGTCGGCTGGATGAAGCAGCTGGTCGACGAATGCCACGATCATGGCGCGGCGGTGATGATCCAGCTGACGCATCTGGGCCGCCGCACGCGCTGGGACAAGGCCGACTGGCTGCCGGTCATCGCCCCCAGCCATGAACGCGAGGCCGCGCATCGTGCCTTTCCCAAGCGGATGGAGGACTGGGACATCGCCCGCGTCATCGCCGATTTCGCCGATGCCGCCGAACGCATGAAGGCCGCGGGCGTCGACGGGATCGAGCTTGAGGCTTACGGACACCTGCTGGAACAGTTCTGGTCGCCCCTGACCAACGATCTTGAGGCGCCTTATGGCGGCAGTCTGGAAAACCGGCTGCGCTTCACCACGGATGTGCTGGGCGCGATCCGACAGCGCTGCGGGCCGGATTTCATCGTTGGCCTGCGCTATACCGGCGATCAGATGCAGCCCGGTGGCATGACCGCGGCCGAGGGGATGCGGGTCTCGCATCTGCTGAAAGACAGCGGGCTGGTCGATTTCCTGAACGTGGTGCGCGGCCATATCGACACCGATGCCGGGCTGACCGACCTGATCCCGGTCCAGGGGATGCGCAATGCCCCGCATCTGGAATTTGCCGGAGACATCCGCAAGGCCACGAATTTTCCCACTTTCCACGCCGCCAAGATCCCTGATGTGCCGACGGCGCGCCACGCCATCGACTCGGGGCTGATCGACATGGTGGGGATGACGCGGGCGCATATGGCCGACCCGCATCTGGTCCGCAAGGTGATCGAGGGGCGCGAGGATGACATCCGCCCCTGCGTTGGCGCGAATTACTGCCTTGACCGGATTTATCAGGGCGGCATGGCGTTCTGCCTGCACAATGCCGCCACCGGGCGCGAACAGACCATGCCGCAAACCATCCCGGCAGCCCCAACGAAGAAACGCATCACCATCGTCGGCGCAGGCCCCGGCGGCATGGAAGCCGCCCGTGTCGCCGCCGAGCGGGGCCATGCCGTGACGGTCTTCGAGGCCGCCGACCGTCCCGGCGGGCAGATCCGCCTGACCGCGCTGCAGGAACGGCGGCGCGAGATGATCTCGATCATCGCCTGGCGTCAGGCCATGTGCGACAAGCACGGCGTCAGCTTCCGCTTCAACACCTTCGCCGATCAGGCCGATGTGCTGGCAACCGATCCCGATGAGGTCATCATCGCCACGGGCGGGCTGCCCCATACCGATGTGCTGGAAGCGGGCAATGATCTGGTCGTCTCGGCCTGGGATATTCTGTCGGGCGATGTGAAGCCGGGCCAGAACGTGCTGATCTATGACGATGCCGGCGATCACGCCGCGCTGCAGGCCGCCGATCTGATCGCCGCGACCGGCGCGCGGGTCGAGATCGTGACCCCTGACCGCGCCTTTTCGCCCGAGGTGATGGCGATGAATCTGGTGCCCTATATGCGCAGCCTGCAAAAGCTGGACACCACCTTCACCGTGACATGGCGGCTGATGTCGGTCGCGCGCGATGGCAATCAGCTGCGCGCGGTGCTGGGCAGCGATTACGGCGGCGTCACGCGCGACCGTCTGGTGGATCAGGTCGTGGTCAATCACGGCACGCGCCCGCTGGATGAGCTGTATTTCGATCTGAAGCCGCTGTCGTCGAATCTGGGTCAGGTGGATTATGAGGCGCTGACCACGGGGGGGCTGCAGGATCTGCGGAAAAATCCCTCGGGCGCGTTCCGGCTGTTTCGCATCGGCGATGCGGTGGCGGCGCGAAACACCCATGCCGCGATCTATGACGCCTTGCGGCTGGTCAAGGATCTGTAGCCCGCGCGCAGGCTGGCGGCGGCAGGCATCGTCCCTGCCGCCCCATCAAGGGGCAGCCGGGCCGAGGGGCGATGCCCCCTGCTGACCCAGCGGCACGGTCAGGGGACTGCTACTTGCCCGCTTTTCGCATTGAACGGCAGGGCCGCTTGCGCCTATCGTCCCGGCGCAGGATCGAAAGGAGCCCTTGGCATGACGATACAATCGGTAGGCGTGATCGGCGCCGGGCAGATGGGCAATGGCATCGCGCATGTCTTCGCGCTGGCCGGCTACGACGTGCTGATGACCGATATCTCACGCGAGGCGATGGACAAGGCGGTCGCGCTGATCGGCAAGAATCTGGACCGGCAGGTCAGCCGCGACAAGATCAGCGCCGCCGAAAAGGACGCGGCACTTGGCCGGATCAAGACCACGTCGGCGCTGGCCGATCTGGGGCAATGCGATCTGGTGATCGAGGCCGCGACCGAACGCGAGACCGTCAAGCAGGCCATCTTCGAGGATCTGCTGCCGCATCTGAAGCCCGAGACCATTCTGGCCTCGAACACCTCGTCGATCTCGATCACGCGGCTGGCCAGCCGGACCGACCGCCCCGAGCGGTTCATCGGCGTGCATTTCATGAACCCCGTGCCGGTGATGCAACTGGTCGAGCTGATCCGCGGCATCGCCACCGATCAGGAGACCTTCGGCAAGCTGGTCACTGTCGTCGAAAAGATCGGCAAGACCGCCGCCAGCGCCGAGGATTTCCCGGCCTTCATCGTGAACCGCATCCTGATCCCGATGATCAACGAGGCGGTCTATACGCTTTATGAAGGCGTGGGCTCGGTCAAATCCATCGACGAATCGATGAAGCTGGGCGCGAACCATCCGATGGGACCGCTGGAGCTGGCCGATTTCATCGGGCTGGATACCTGCCTTGCCATCATGAATGTGCTGCATGACGGGTTGGCCGATACGAAATACCGCCCCTGCCCGCTTCTGGTGAAATATGTCGAGGCGGGCTGGCTGGGTCGCAAGACCGGTCGCGGCTTTTACGACTATTCGGGCGAGGTTCCCGTGCCCACGCGCTGATTGCGGGTGTTGGCCGGGGGCTCTGCCCCCCCGCCATTGACGCCCCCTTGATGGGGGCCTCAATGGCGTCCCCCGGAGTATTTCGGGAACAGAGAAGCTCAGCCTTTCTTGCCGATCCTCGGTTCGGTTCCGGCCATGATCCGCGTGATGTTCGCGTGGTGTCGGATGAAGATCAGGATGGCCATGAAGGCCGTCACGGCGGCCATGTTCCAGCCGTCCAGCCACAGCGCCACGAAAGGCGTCAGCGCCGCTGCGACCAGCGCCGACAGCGATGAGATCCGCCCGATCAGCGCCGCAAGCAGCCACAGCCCGCAGGCTGTCAGGCCAAGCCGCCAGTCCAGTGCCAGCAGCGTGCCAAGGAAGGTCGCGACGCCCTTGCCGCCGCGAAAGCCCAGCCAGACCGGGAACAGGTGGCCCAAAAACGCCGCCGCGCCGGCGATCAGCGCCGCATCCGGACCGGCCAGCCAGCGCGCCAGCAGCACGGCAATCGCGCCCTTGCCGGAATCCAGAAGCAGCGTTGCCAGCGCCGCCGGTTTGTTCCCCGTCCGCAGCACATTGGTCGCGCCGATATTGCCCGAGCCGATCTGGCGCAGATCGCCCAGCCCCAGCGCGCGGGTGATGACGATGCCGAAGGGGATCGACCCCAGCAGATAGCCGATTGCGGCCCACAGGATCAGGCTCATGCCGCGTCTCCGAAGACGCGCTGGCCTGCGACCCATGTGCCCAGCACCCGGCCCTGCATCCGCGCCTCGTCGAAGGGGGTGTTCTTGGATTTCGACAGCAGCTTGAAGCGGTCCATGATGAAAGGCGCATCGGGATCGAACAGCACCAGATCGGCAGGCGCACCCGTGCCCAGCCGTCCCCCGTCCAGCCCCAGCCGCCGTGCCGGGTTCAAGGACATCGCCCGCCACAGCTGCGCCAGCGTCAGGCCGCCGGAATGGGTCAGCCGCATCGCCGCAGGGAGCAGCGTCTGCAGACCCACCGCCCCCGGCGCCGCCTCGGCAAAGGGCAGGCGTTTCGATTCCTCGTCCTGAGGCGTGTGGAAGCTGGCGATCACGTCGATCGTGCCATCCGCCACCGCCTCGATCATCGCCAGCCGGTCGTCTTCGGCACGCAGCGGCGGGGTGAAGCGGAAAAAGGTGCGGTAATCGCCCATGTCGAATTCGTTCAGCGTCAGGTGATGGATGGACACGCCCGCCGTCACGTCCAGCCCCGCCGCGCGCGCGCGTTTCAGCGCAGGCAGGCTGGCGGCCACAGTGATCTGATCGGCATGATAGCGCGCGCCCGTCATCGCCACCAGCGCCAGATCGCGGTCCAGCCCCATGACCTCGGCCATCGGCGACACCGCCGGCAGCCCGTAAAGCGAGGCGAACTTGCCCGAGGTCGCCGCCGTGCCCTTGGACAATCCGGGTTCCTGCGGATGGCCCACGATCAGCGCGCCAAGCCCGCGCGCATAGGTCATGCAGCGCGACATCAGCCGCGTGTCGGTCACGACCCGCACGCCATCGGAAAAGGCCAGCGCGCCCACATCCTGCAAAAAGCCCATCTCGACCATCTCGCGGCCTTCGCGACCGCGGGTCAGCGCCGCCATGTGGCGGATGCGGACCGGAGCGTCCTGCGCACGGCGGCTGGCGAATTCCAGCGCCTCGGGATTGTCGATGGGGGGCAGCGTGTCGGGCCGGGCGATGATCGTCGTGACGCCGCCTGCCGCCGCGGCCAGCCCGGCGCTGCGGATGCTTTCCTTGTGACGTTCGCCCGGCTCGCCGATCTTGACGCCCCAATCGACCAGACCGGGGGCAAGGCATTTGCCATCGCAGTCGATCAGTTCCGCGCCTTCGGGGGCTTCGGCATTCACCGCCTCGATCCGGCCGTCGCGCAGGGTCAGCGTGCCGGTCTCCTCGGTCAGGGCCTCGGGGTCGATCAGGCGGGCGTTCTGGAAATGCAGGATCATGCCGTCAACTCCGAAGCAGCGCGGCCACGTTCGGCCCGCAGGTTGCGCGCCAGCAGGTCCATGGCCGCCATGCGCACGGCGACGCCCATTTCCACCTGATCCTGAATGACGCTGCGGTTGATGTCATCGGCGATGGTGCCGTCGATTTCGACCCCGCGGTTCATCGGGCCGGGATGCATGACGATGGCGTCGGGCGCGGCCAGCGCCAGCTTTTCGTGATCCAGCCCCCAGCGATGGTAATATTCCCGCTCGGACGGGATGAAACCGCCATCCATGCGTTCTTTCTGCAGACGCAGCATCATCACGACATCGGCGCCCTTCAGCCCCTCGCGCATGTCCTCATAGACCTCGCAGCCCCAGTCGCGCGCGCCCGCGGGCATCAGGGTCGCGGGGCCGACCAGCCGCAGCCGGTTCTCCATCTTGCCCAGCAAAAACAGGTTCGAGCGCGCGACGCGGCTATGCGCGATGTCGCCGCAGATCGCCACGGTCAGGCGGTGCAGCCGCCCCTTGGCCCGGCGGATGGTCAGCGCGTCCAGCAGCGCCTGCGTGGGATGTTCATGCCGCCCGTCGCCGGCATTCAGCACCGCGCAATTGACCTTCTGCGCCAGCAGATCCACCGCGCCCGATTGCGGATGGCGCACCACCAGCAGATCGGGGTGCATCGCGTTCAGCGTCAGCGCGGTGTCGATCAGCGTCTCGCCCTTCTTCACCGAGGACGAGGCCACCGACATGTTCATCACATCCGCCCCCAGACGCTTGCCCGCCAGCTCGAAACTGGCCTGCGTGCGGGTCGAGTTTTCAAAGAACATGTTGATCTGCGTCATGCCCGCCAAGGCATCGGAATGTTTCACCGTGCGGCGGTTCAGATCGACATAGGTCTCGGCCAGATCAAGCAATGTGGTGATTTCGGCGGGGGCCAAAGGCTCGATCCCCAGAAGATGGCGCGCGCGGAACATGGATACCCCCGGATCTCGGTCGCGCCCTCTATCGCAAATGCCACGCCATGCGGCAAGTCATGCGCAGCCCTCTTGCCTTGGCGCGGATTTTGCCGCATCGCCCGGATATGGACGACATGAAGGGCAAGGTCAGCTTCGTATCCTCAGGACCGGGCGATCCGGAACTGCTGACCCTGCGCGCGATCCGCCGCCTGCAGGCCTGCGATGTGGTGCTTTACGACGATCTGGCATCCGGCCCGGTTCTGGACCAGTCCGGACCGCAGACAGAACGCATCGCCGTCGGCAAACGCGCCGGTCGCCCCTCGGCCAAACAGGAAAGCGTCAACGCCCTGCTGGTCGAACATGCCCGCGCGGGAAAACATGTCGTGCGGCTGAAATCCGGAGATTCCGGCATCTTCGGCCGCCTCGAAGAGGAAATCACCGCCTTGCGCCGCGCGGGCATCGGTTATGAGATCGTGCCGGGCGTGCCCTCGGCCATGGCCGCCGCCGCCGTCGCGGGCCTGCCTTTGACCCGCCGCCTGACCGCCCGCCGCCTGCAATTCGTGACCGGAGCGGATGTGACCGGCGGCCTGCCCGCCGATCAGAACTGGGCGGCGCTGGCCGATCCCCATGCCACGACCGTCGTCTTCATGGGCCAGCGCACATTTCCGACCATGGTGGCCAGCCTGATCGCGCATGGCCTGCCCGCCGACACACCCGCCGTTCTGGCCGAGGCCGTGGGCCATCCGCATCAGCGCCTGCTGCGCATGACCGTGGCCCAGCTTGCAGCCATGCTCGCGGAGGAAGGACCCAGCCCGCATCCCGCGCTGATCCTCTACGGCCCGCTCGCCGAAGGCGACTGACGGCTTCCTTGTTTTCCAAATACCCATGTTGCACCCTCGGGTCCGGGGGCTATTCTGGCCGCCTGACAGGGGAACCGCGATGCTGGGATTCGTCACCATCCAGAACAATGCGGGCGGGGCCGACCGCCTGCTTGCGGATACGGCAGACACGCTGATCGCCCAGGGCCTGCGGCTTGCGGGCGCGGTGCAGCACAATCTGGACCGGGGCGCGGGACAGGATTGCGACATGGATCTGCGCATTCTGGGCGATCCGGCCCCGCCCATCCGCATCTCGCAAAATCTGGGCACCTGCGCCGAGGGTTGCCGCCTTGATACCGGCGCGCTGGCCCAGGCCGTCGCCCGGTCCGAGGCGGTGCTGGCCCAAGGCGCGGATCTGGTGATCGTCAACAAATTCGGCAAACAGGAATGCTACGGGCGCGGATTTCGCGAATTCATCGCGCAGGCGCTGGCCTCGGAGATCCCTGTCCTGCTGTCGGTGCCTGCCGAACAGTTGCAGGGCTTTCACGACTTCGCCGGTGAACTGGCCCAGCACGTCACCGCCGATCAGGCGCTGGCATGGTGCATGTCCCAGACCCGCCGCGCCGCATGACGCAGACCATCGACGCGCGCGGGCTGCTTTGCCCCCTGCCGGTCCTGCGCCTGCGCCAAAGGCTGAACGCCGCCCGGCCCGGAATGCGCGTGGCGCTGGTCGCGACAGACCGCGCCGCCGCCATCGACATCCCGCATTTCTGCACGCAGCACGGCCACCTGCTGCTCTCGACACGCCAGACCGCACCGGGGGAAACCGAATATCTGGTTGAACGCGGACCCGATGCCTAGGACCTCCGATGGCTGAGATCTTCCTCAAGACCCTGCCCTTCTTCCTGCTGATCGGCACGGGCTGGGCCGCCGCCTATAGCCGCTTCTTCCCGGCCGAGGCGACGGCGTGGCTGACGAAGTTCGTCTTCTACTTCGCGCTGTCGGCCATGCTGTTCCGCTTTGCGGCGGCGCTGGACGTGCAGCGGCTGTTCGATGCGCGCTTTTTCTGGGCCTATCTGTCGGCAACGGCGGCGGTCTGGGCGGTGGCGATGACCGTCGCGCGCTGGCGCAAGCTGCCCTTGGCCGATGCCGCGATGGAGGCGCATACCGCGATCACCGGCAATACCGGCTTTCTGGGCGTGCCGATGCTGGTCGTGCTGCTGGGACAGGCCGCGATCGGCCCGGTGATGATGGTGCTGACGATCGATCTGGTGATCTTCTCGGCGCTGCTGACGCTGCTGGTGACGGCCGCCCGGCAGGGGCGCACGGCGGTCGCGGCGCTGGGTCCACTGGTCATGGGCATCGTCGGCAATCCGATGATCGTCTCGATGGTGGCGGGGCTGATCTGGGCCGCATTCCGCCTGCCCATGCCCGCCCCCGTGGCCGAGTTTCTGGAGCTGCTTGGCGCTGCCGCGACGCCCGGCGCGCTGTTTGCCATCGGCGCCAGTCTGGCGGGCCGCTCGGCGCAGCGAATGGGCCCCGCGCTGTGGATCAGTGGCGTGAAACTGGTGCTGCATCCGCTGGCCGTGGGCATCGCCGCCTTGATGATCTTTGACGTGGACGCCTATGCTGCAGGCGTCATGATCGCCGCCGCCAGCCTGCCGGTCGCGGGCAATGTCTATATTCTGGCCCAGCATTTCGGCGTGGCGGCGCAGCGGGTCTCGACGGCGATTCTGGTCTCGACCGCAGCCAGCATCGCCACGGTTCCGGCGGTCATCCACTGGATCACCACGCGCTGATAGACCCAGTTAATCCACCGGGCGGATCAGCTTCTTTTCCAGCACGCGCAGCACGGTCGGCAGATCATGGCCGCGCTTCAGGATGCGGCCGTCCATGCCGATCACGGAATACTGCCCCTGCGCATTGCGCATCCGGGGCCGCTTTTCGATGCGATACAACGGGTGTTCCGCCGCCCTGCGAAACACCGAAAACACCGCCACCTCGCGCAGGAACGACATGGCATAATCGCGCCATTCCCCCGCCGCCACCATGCGCCCATAGACGGACAGGATCGCCCCCAGCTCGGCCCGGTCGAAGGCGATGCGGTCTTGATCGGGCGTGAAGCCAGAGGACAGGTTCATCATGACATGATGGTGACACCGCAGGGGGCGGCGATCAACGAAAAAGGCGCCTCACGCCCGGCCGCGCCCGGCCATCTTGCGCAAGGTGCCATCGCGCCACATGCCTTCATGCAGACAGACCATCAGCACATGGCCCGCGATCAGGGCCAGCGTGATCCAGCCCAACTCTCCGTGGATCATGTCGCCGAACGTCACCATCCACTCGATGGGCGGGGTCTGCGGCGCAAAGATCTGGAACCCGAAGGGCGCAAAGGCGCGCTCGCTGCCATAGGCCCGCAGAAGCGCCGCCACCGGGATCAGCACCATCGCCGCATACAGCGCCAGATGGCCCAGCGTCGCCGCAAGGCCCAGAACGCCGCTGCCATGGCCGGGGCGGTTGCGGCGATTCATCAGCGCCCAGACGACGCGCAGCACGATCAGCACGAACAGCACCGTGCCCACCTTCTGATGCGTGCCGACAAAGAACGACACGATGGGCTGCCGCCCCAGCGCCAGTTTCAACCCCATGCCCAGAAACTGCCACAGCATCAGCGCGGCGATGGTCCAGTGCAAAAGCCGCGTCAGGCGACCGTAAAGCATTGGCGTATCGCGGAAAGGCAGGGATTTTTCGGGCTGGGTCTGGGGCATACCTTGCTCCTGTTGCGGCCGGGGAGGCGTAAAGTTGACTATTTTTTTCAGGATCACTATGGCCAAGTGACCCGGCGTGAACAAGTTCACCCGCCTCCGTATCAGATAACATGGTCGTCAGCCGATGTGCGTAACAGCTTGTCTTTCCTCTCAACCGGCTGTGATCTGTGATGAAATGAGCCCGCCCGCAAACCCCGTCACCCCCTCCTCCATGCCATTGACCGAGGCACAGGAGGGGCTGTGGTTCGCACAGGCGCTGGATCCCGACAGCCCGGCGCTGAATACAGGGCAGTATCTGGAAATCCTCGGCCCGCTGGATCGCGACGCGCTGGCGCAGGCCGTGGCCCTGACCGTGGCCGAGGCCCCGGCCCTGTCGCTGCGCTTTGCCGATCCCGGCAACGGGCCGCGACAGGCCCCCGGCCTGCCGCCGATGCTGGGCTTTGCCGATCTGTCCGCGCAGCCCGATGCCGAGGGTCAGGCGCTGGCCCTGATGCGCGCCGACAGCGACCGCGCCGTGCCGCTGGACCGCGCACCGGCCGCGGCCTTCACCCTGTTCGTGATGGGGCCTCAGCGGCATTTCCTGTATCAGCGCATCCACCACCTTGCCATCGACGGCTATGGCATGGTGCTGGTGACGAACCGCATCGCCGCGCATTATGCCGCGCTGACCAGCGGCGCGCCGACCCCCGCGCCTTTCGGCCCCCTCGGGCTGGCCCGGTCCGAGGATCTGGCCTATCGTGACGCGCCCCTGCGCACGCGCGACCGCGACTTCTGGCACAAGGAACTGGCCGATCTGCCCGAGGTCACCGGCCCCGCCGCGGGCCGCGCCACGGCGGGCCGCAGCTTCCTGCGCGACAGCCGCCACCTGCCTGCCGCGTTGCTGACGCGGCTTGGCGATTATGCGCAGACGCACCGCCTTGGCTGGCCCGACATGCTGAACGCGCTGTGCGGGGCCTATCTGGCGCGCTGGACCGGCGGCGAGGCGGTGATCGGCCTGCCCTTCATGGCGCGCATGGGCCGCAAGATCGCGGACGTGCCCTGCATGGCGATGAACGTCCTGCCCTTCCGCCTGCGCCCCGATCAGGACGCACCGCTGCCGGACTGGCTGGCCGCGCAGTCCCGCCGCATGTCGCAGGCGCGCCGCCACGGCCTGTACCGCAGCGAGCTTTTGCGCCGAGAGCTTGGCCTTGTCGGCGGCACGCGCCGGCTTTACGGGCCGATGGTCAATGTGCAGCCCTTCGACCGGCCTCCGGTCTTTCCGGGGCTGGAATGTCACCTGCATATCCTTGGCGCGGGCGCGGTGGACGATCTGACGCTGACCTTCCGCGGCGATCCCTCGGCCATGATGTTTCAGGTGGATGCCAACCCCGCCCTGTATACCCCTCAGGATGTGCGCGCCCATGGCGACCGGATCGAGGCCTTCCTGACCGCCGCGCTGGCCGCCGACACGTTGGCGCAGGTTCCGACCGCCAGCCCCGCGGAAATCGCGCAGATGGCCGAACGCGCCACAGCCACCCGCCACGACATCCCTGACACCAGCCTGACCGCGCTGATCCAGACGCAGCTTTCGGCCACGCCCGATGCCGTGGCCGTCAGCTTCGGCGACCAGCGGCTGAGCTTTGCCCAGCTGGACCAGCGCAGCGCGGCGCTGGCGGCGCGGCTGGCGAAGATGGGCGCGGGCCGCGACCGGATCGTGGCCGTGGCGCTGCACCGCTCGCTGGATCTGCCGGTGGCGCTGCTGGCCTGCCTGCGCGCGGGGGCGGCCTATCTGCCGCTGGATCCGGCGCATCCGCCCGACCGCATCGCCCGCATCCTGTCGCTGTCGCAGCCCGTGGCCGTGCTCAGCGATCTGCCGGATCTGTTCCCGTCTGATGCGCCGCTGCTGGCCCCGGCCGACTGGCCCGCGACCGGACAGGTCGCGGCCATGCCCGCGCCCGGCGATCTGGCCTATGTCATCTTTACCTCGGGATCGACCGGAGAGCCCAAGGGCGTGGCGGTCGAACACCGCGCCATCGTCAACCGGCTTTTGTGGATGGCGGCGCATTACGGCGTCGATGCGACCGACCGTATCCTGCAAAAGACCCCGGCGACCTTCGACGTTTCGGTATGGGAGTTCTTCCTGCCCATGCTGACGGGGGCCGAGCTGGTCATGGCCCCGCCCGACGCGCATCGCGACCCGGCGGCCATGGCGCGGCTGATCCGCGACCGGGGTATCACGACCTGCCATTTCGTGCCCTCGATGCTGTCGGCTTTTCTGGCCTCGCCCGCCTCGGACGGGCTGGCGATGCGCCGCGTCTTCTGTTCGGGCGAGGAACTGACCGCCGATCAGCGCGACCGTTTCCACGCGCGGATGCAGGCGGAACTGCACAATCTGTATGGCCCGACCGAGGCGGCGGTGGATGTCAGCTTCTGGCCCGCCAGCCCCGAGGATCGCGAAAATCCCATCCCGATCGGCTGGCCGGTCTGGAACACGGCGTTGAATGTGCTGGACGACCGGATGCGCCCGGTGCCTGCGGGGCTTGCCGGGCATCTGTATCTGGGTGGCGTGCAACTGGCGCGGGGCTATCTGGGCCGTCCCGATCTGACGGCGCAGCGGTTCGTCGACAGTGCCATGGGCCGGCTTTATGCGACCGGCGATCTGGCGCGGCTGCGCCCGGACGGCGCGGTGACCTATCTGGGCCGCTCGGACCATCAGGTAAAGATCCGGGGCCTGCGCATCGAACTGGGCGAAATCGAGGCCGCGATCATGGCCTCGGGCCTTGCGCGCGAATGCGTGGTGCTGGCGCGCGAGGATCACGGCGAAAAGCGGCTGGTTGCTTATCTTGTGGCCTCGGACGCCTATCGCCCCGGCCTGCTGACCGAGCGGCTGGCGGCCAGCCTGCCCGCCTATATGGTGCCCGGTGCCGAGGTGGTGCTGGACGCCCTGCCCGTCACCGCGAATGGCAAGCTGGACCGCAAGGCGCTGCCCGCGCCAAGTTTCGCAGCCCTTGGCCGCGCGGCCCAGACCGCGACCGAGACCCTGCTGGCGCGGCTGTTCCAGCAGGTGCTGCATCTGCCCCAGCCTGCCACGGCGGATGCGGATTTCTTTGCGCTGGGTGGCGATTCCCTGTCCGCCGTGCGGCTGGCGCAGGCGCTTGAGGCGGAAACCGGACGCGATCCGGGCTTGGGCACGATCTTTGAACATCCGCTGCTGTCATCGCTGGCCGCCGTGCTGGATGCGCAAAAGCCGCAGGATGATGGGCTGGGCCCGCTGATCCTGCTGGCCGAGGGCGACATGCAGGCGCCGCCCCTGTTCCTGATCCATCCGGCGGGCGGGCTGTCATGGGGCTATCGCACGCTGGCCCGCCAGATCGCGCCCGCGCGCCGGGTCTGGGGCCTGCAGCATCCGGGGCTGGATCCCGACCTGCCCATGCCCGCCAGCCTTGCCGGCATGGCGCAGGATTATGCGCAGCGCATCGCGGCGCTGGTTCCGGCCGGGCCGGTGCATCTGGCGGGCTGGTCGGTCGGCGGCATCCTTGCGCAGGAAGTCGCCGCCTGCCTGAGCCGCATGGGCCACGCAGCGGGCATCGTCGCCATGCTGGACAGCTATCCCGCCGATGCCTGGCGCAACGAACCCGAGCCCGATCCCGTCGCGGCCCTGCGCGCCCTGCTGGCCATCGCGGGCTATGACCCCGAGGCGCATCGCGATCTGGACAGCCGCGCCAAGGTCGTGGCTTTCCTGCGTCAGGGCGACAGCGCGCTGGGGGCCTTGCCGCAGCGGGTGCTGGATGGTGTGGTGCGCGCGGTGACGGAAACGAACCGCCTGATCCGCGGCCATCACCACAGCCCTTATCCCGGCCCGGTGCTGCATTTCCGCGCCGCCAATGACCACAAGGACCGCGATCTGACGCCCGCGATGTGGACGCCCTATGTCCGGACGATCGAGGTGATCGACCTGCCGCTGATCCATGCCGAGATGACCTCGGGCAAGGCGTCGGCGCTGATTGCGCCGCTGCTGGTCAGCCGTCTGGCCGAGGGCTGACCCTGACCTTGGGGCGGCTGTCAAAGGCCAGCGCGAACACCCCCGCCGCCATGCCCCCGATCAGCCAGGCGATGCCCAGCAGGATTTCATTCGCATCGCCCTGCAATTCGGCGACATTGCGCGTAAGATAGAAGCCCGGCAGTCCCTCTTGCACCTGTGCGACCCCCATACCGCACAGCACGACGCCCACCAGCACAAGCGCATATCTGATAAGGATCATCCGTAGTCCTTTCCCTGTGACAGGAAAGATATGCCGCATGATCCCCTTAGATTTCGTTAAGCGCGAAGGGAAAGATCAGCGGAAACGACCCGGCCAGCGTCTGGATATGGACATGTCCCGGCAGCACATGCACCTGCGCCCGATGCCCCGGATGAAGGGCCAGATCGGCGATGAACTGCATGGTGGCGGGTGCAGGGCCATCGGGCGGCGGACCGTCGCTGCCCGAGCGTTTCTCGCGGTCGCCCAAGGCCATCAGCAGCGGCAGGTCCGCCCGCGCAGCCTTGGCGGCGACGCGCCGCATCAGCGGCTCATCCCACCAGATCGAGGGGCTGATCGCCGCATGGCGCGCAAAGGCCAGCGGCCGGGCCAGCAGGGCGTAAAGCGTGAAAAGCCCGCCGAAACTGTGCCCCCACAGCGTGCGGCGCGCGGGGTCTATGTTTAGCCCGTCTTCGGCCGCCGCGCGCAGCGGGCCGGTCAGGCGGTCGTGAAAGATCGCGGCCCCGCCAGCCACGCGCCCCTCATGGACGTGATCGGGGCGCAGGCCGTCGCCCGGCCCGTCCGGCGCGGTGAAATCCTGCGTGCGCAATTCGCGGGCGAACTGGCGCGGGGTGTCATAGCCCACGCCGACGACCACCAGCCCCTTGGCCATGGCCAGATCCTCTACCGTCAGGAAATCGAACACCGCGTTGCCGTCCAGCATATAGACCACCGGCCACCCCGCATCCGGCGCGGGCCCCTTGGGCACGGCGATGAACAGCCGGTATCCGGGCCCGGCCTGCACGACCTTCTGCGACAGCTGATGCGTCGGCGCGCCCGTGTCAAAGATGCGCAGCTCTGCCGTCATGCGGGCATGTTCGGGACCGACGCGGCCATGTTCACGGCTTTGGGATGCGGACATTTTCAGCGGGTCCTTAGTTGACAGTGACGGTCAGGATTATAGGTTGCGCGCAAGGCGAAGCCAGCCCAATTGCCGGGTCAGCCATCCCCATCTGACATCTCATCAGGAGAGATCCATGGCACATTCCCGCTTTCGTCTGCTTGCGGCCTCGGCGCTGACGCTGTCGCTGCTTGCCGCACCCGTGCTGGCCGACGCGCTGTTCACCCAACCCGCGCAAGACTTCGACGCGCAGGTCCGTATCACCGGCGAGGTGCGCGGCGATCCGATCTATAAGGGCAGCAAGGCCATCATCACCGGCGCGCGCCTGCAACCGGGCCAGACGGTGACGCTGCTGCATGGCAACACGGTCCTGAACACCGATCCGATCACCGTCGATGCCGAAGGCGGCTTCAAATACGAACTGGCCATCGACCCCGCCGCCGTCGCGGGCAGCCAGCCCATCGTCGTCAGCACCGCCAACCCCGCCTCGGCCGATGTGGTCGAACTGAAAGTCTCGGAAAAGCTGCCGCTTTCCGGTCAGGACCGCTTTGCCACCACCAGCCAGCCGGTCGTGCCGGGGCTGTATCAGGTGGCTTACAGCGCGAAATCCAACGCGGTGTTCGTGGCCTCGGCCGTGGGTCGCCCGCCGGTCAAGGACTCGGCGCTGGTCAAGCTGAACCCGGACACGCTGGAGATCGTGGCGCAGGTCACCCCCGCAGAAGCGCCGGAACGCGACGGCAAGCCCGGCGGGCTGTTCGCGGTCTATGGCGTTGCCGTGGACGATGCCAATGACACCGTGTGGGTGACGAATACCCGTCAGGACACCGTGGCGGTCTATAAGCAATCCGACCTGTCGCTGATCAAGCAGTTCGAGCCGGGCGCCGTGCCGCATGGCCGCGATGTGGTGATCGACGAAGCCAACGGCCGCGCCTATGCCTCGACCAGCTTCGGCAATGAAATCATGGTCTTCGACACCAAGACGCTGGAGCCGCTGGACCCGATCGTGATCCCTTCGGATGAGCGCGGCAAATCCTTCGGCGCCATGTCGCTGGATATCGACGAAGAGCATGGCAAGCTGGCGACCGTCAGCACCAGCACCTCGGAAGCGGCGATTGTCGATCTGGCCTCGGGTGAGGTGAAGGTGTTTGAGCTGCCCCATTCCAAGACCGGCTCGGGCGTGGCGTTCGATGCGCAGGACGGGCTGATCTTCACCGTGGCGCAGGACAGCGACAACCTGCTGATCGTGAACGCAGAAACCGGCGAGACGCTGCATGATGTGAATGTCGGCGCCACGCCCCTGAACGTCACGTTCGAGCCGAAAAGCCGTCTGGCCTTCGTGGCAAATCGCGGCGCGGGCACCATCACCGTGGTGAACACCCAGGGCGAGATCGTGGCCAATCTGGATGCGGGCAGCTTCCCCAACCAGTTGCGCGCCGATGGTCAGGGCAATGTCTGGGCGGTGAACAAATCGCGCGGCGAAGGCGATGACAACGGCGACCGGCTGTGGCGCATCGTCCCCGCCACCAATTAAGACCATGGGGCCGGGGTTGATCCCCGGCCCAATCACATGAGGCCTGCCATGTTTCTTCGCCCCCTGATCGCCGCCGCGGTGCTGGCCCTTGCCGGGACCGCGCAGGCCGATGTCACCGCGACCGACATTCTGGGGCGTCAGGTCAGCCTGCCCGAACCGGCCCACCGCATCGTGCTGGGCGAAGGGCGGCATCTGTCGGTGCTGGGTCTGATGCATGACGACCCCGTGGCGCTGGTCGCGGGCTGGCGTCTGGACAAGCCTCTGGACCCGCCCACCATGGCGGCCTACCGCCAGAAGTTTCCCGCCATCGACGCGATCAGATCGGTCGGCGCGGGCAATCGCGATCTGTCGGTCGAGGCGGTGATCGCCCTTGATCCCGATCTGGTCGTGCTGACGCTGATCGACGAGAAAGACCCGGCGATGACCGTGGCGCGCCAGCAGCTTGAGGCGGCGGGCATTCCGGTCGCCTATGTCGATTTCTTTTCCCATCCGCAGGAAAACACAGTGCCCAGCCTGCGCATCCTTGGCGCGCTGACCGGGGCCGAGGACCGGGCCGAAAGCTTCATCCGCTTTTATCAGGAACGGCTGGACCGCGTGCGTCAGCGGTTGGCCGATCCGGCAATCCCGCGCCCGCGCGTCTTCATGCATGTCCATGCCGCGCCGGTGAATTGCTGCTCGACCGTGGGTCCGGGGGTGTTTCATGACTTCGTGACCACCGCAGGCGGCCAGAATATCGGCGCCGAGGCGGTCAAGGGCGTCCTGGGCAATGTCAGCCTTGAATGGCTGATCGGGGCCGATCCCGATTTCTATATCGCCACCGGCGGCGCGCATATGCGGGCGCGCGGCGGTCTGGTGCTGGGTCCGCAGGTCGATGCCGAAGAGGCGCAGACCAGCTTTGACGCGCTGACCAGTGCCCCCGGCTTTGCCTCGCTGCGCGCGGTTCAGACCGGCCATGCGGCGGGGGTGTGGCATCTGTTCAACGACAGCCCCATCCATATCGTGCTGATCGAATATCTGGCCAAGACCTTCCATCCCGATCTGTTCGGCGACGTGGACCCGATGGACACGATGCAGCAGATCGAGGCGAAATTCTCGCCCGTGGCCGTGCCCGGCGCATGGTGGGTGACGCCGCAAAAATGAACGACATCCTTGCAAGTTACCACGCGCAGGGCCGCCGTCACGCGGCCCTTGTCGCCGTTCTGGCGCTGGCCGCGCTGGCAGCCCTGGTGCTGGATCTGACCACCGGCCCAGCGGGTCTGCCCTTGGGCGAAACCCTGCGCGCGCTGGCCGGGGCCGAGGTCTCGCGCGGCACGCAGGTCATCGTCTGGGACGTGCGCCTGCCCGTGGCCGTGATGGCGCTGCTGGTCGGCGCGGCGCTGGCTCTGGCCGGGGCCGAGATGCAGACCGTTCTGGAAAACCCCTTGGCCGAGCCCTTTACGCTTGGCGTCTCCGCCTCGGCTGCGCTGGGGGCTGCGGTGGCCATCGTTCTGGGCCTGACCGTGCCGGGCCTGCCGCCGGTCTGGGCGGTGTCGGCCAATGCCTTCATCTTCGCGGTGGGCGCGCTGATGCTGTTGCAATTGCTGGGCCGGTTGCGGGGTGGCGGCCCCGAGGTGCTGATCCTGTTCGGGGTCGCGCTGAATTTCACCGCCGCCGCCCTGCTGTCCTTGGTGCAATTCGTCGCCTCGGCGGATGCGTTGCAGCAGCTGGTCTTCTGGTCGATGGGCAGTCTGGCTGCGACGCAATGGCCGGGCGTGGCGATGGTCGCGGTCGTGCTGGCGCTGGCCGTGCCGTTTTCCTTTCGCGCCGCGTGGAAGCTGACCGCGCTGCGGCTGGGCGAGGATCAGGCCCAAAGCTTCGGCGTCGATGTCACCGCGCTGCGGCGCTGGACGCTGCTGCGCGTCGGCGTGCTGTCGGCGGCGGCGGTTTCGATGGTCGGGGTCATCGGCTTTGTCGGGCTGGCAGGGCCGCATATCGCGCGGCTGCTGGTGGGCGAAAACCACCGCGTCTTTCTGCCCGCCAGCATCCTGACCGGGGCGCTGGTGATGTCGCTGGCCTCGACGCTGTCCAAGACCATCGTGCCGGGGGTGCTGCTGCCGATCGGGCTGGTCACCTCATTGATCGGGCTGCCGATCTTCTTTGCGCTGATCCTGCGGGGCCGCCGCAGATGAGCGTGCTGGTCCAAGGCATCACGGTCCGGTTCGGCAAGCGCCGCGTTCTGGACGCGCTGAGCCTGCCCGAGCTGCACGCGGGCGAAGTCACCGTGCTGGCCGGGCCGAACGCTGCGGGAAAATCGACGCTGCTGCGGGCGATGGCGCAGCTGATCCCGCATCAGGGCACGGTGATGCTGGACGGCGCCGATCTGCGCCGGATGCCGGCGGTGGACCGGGCGCGGCAGGTGGGCTTCATGCCGCAGGCGCTGCCGTCGGGATCGTCGCTGATCGCGCTGGAAACCGTCATCGCCGCCTTGCGCGCGGGCAAGACCCTGCCCGCCCATCAGGCCGATGCCGCAGCAATGGCCGTGATGGACAAGCTGGGCATCGCGGCCTTGGCGCTTGAGCCGCTGGACGCGCTGTCGGGCGGGCAGCGCCAGATGGTCAGTCTGGCGCAGGCCATCGTGCGCGATCCGCGCCTGCTGCTTCTGGACGAACCGACCAGCGCGCTGGATCTGGCCCGTCAGGTGCGCCTGCTGTCCGAGCTGCGCCGTCTGGCCGCCGAAGGCCGCGTCGTCGTGGCGGTGCTGCACGATCTGGCGCTGGCCGCGCAATGGGCCGACCGCATCGTGCTGATCCATGGCGGGCATGTCCACGCCCAAGGCCGCCCCGATCAGGTGCTGACGCCCGCGCTGCTGGCACAGGTCTATGGGGTGCAGGCGCGGGTCGAACGCTGTTCGCGCGGGCGGCTGATGGTGATGATCGACGGCGAGATCTAGTTGGCGCGCTGCCGCGACCGGAAGGGCAGCGGCGCGACGGGAATGCCGTCCTCAAGCAGTTTCCTGGCGTCCTCCAGCCGCGCCTCGCCATGGATGGCCCGGCTGGGTGCATCGCCCTGATGCATGGCGCGGGCCTCGGCGGCAAAGGACATGCCGACGTAATCCGAATTCGCCTCGACCTGTTCGCGCAGTTTTTCCAGCGCGGTTTCCTGCGGATTGCGCGGAGTTTGCAGATCGCGCGTGGCCACGCCCGGTGCCATCAGCGCCTTTTCGACCGAGGCACTGCCGCAGATCGCGCAGGTCACCTGCCCGGCCTTCTTCAGGGTCTCGAACCCTTCGGAATTCCGAAACCAGCCATCAAAGTCATGGCCCTGGTCGCAATGCAGGTCATAGCGGATCATGTCGGCCCCTTTCGTCCCATGAATATCAGGACGGATGCGGGCTTATACAAGACCGCCGCGCGCAAGGTCGAGTATCCTTGCAATCAGCGGCGCGGGATCGCCCGCACGGGTCAGCAGCATGTCCCGCGCGGCCTTTCCCATCCGGCGCTGACGCGGCGCGTCCTGCGCCAATGCGCTCAGCGCGGCGGCCAGATCCGGCGCGGCCTCGGCTGCATCCGCCGCATCCAGATCGGCGTAATCCGCCGCATGGTTCGAGACATTGGGCCCATGCAGGATCGCGCAGCGCCATGCGGCAGGCTCCCACGGGGTATGCCCGCCATGATCGGCATAGGATCCGCAGGTGATGCAGATACCCGCGGCCTGATACCAGTCGCCCATTTCGCCCAGCGTATCGGCCAGAAGGATCGGCGCTTCCGGCCCGCCCCCCTGACTGCGGCGCGCAAAATCCAGACCGCGCGCCGTCAGCAGCGCCGCCACCGCATCGCCGCGTTCGGGATGGCGCGGGGCAAGGATCAGGCGCAGCCCCGGCACCGCCGCGCGGGCCTTGGCAAAGGCGTCCAGGACCACCTCGTCCTCGCCCTCATGGGTCGAGGCGGCAAGCACGGTGCGCGGGCGCATCGCCCCGTCCTGGGCCGGGTGGATCTGCGCCGGGCCCAGCAGCTTCAGGTTCAACCGCGAGCCCAGCGCGCTGGCGGGCAGGCCAAGGCGCAACAGCCGTTCCTCGCTGCCGGGATCCTGCGCTGAAAGGGCGTCGATCCGCCGCAAGATCGGCCGGATCAGCCGCGGCAGCTTGCCCCAGCGTTCGGCCGAGCGTTGCGACATGCGCGCGCCGACCACGACCTGCGCCACGCCCAGATCATCGGCCATGCGGGCGCGGTTCGGCCATAATTCGTTTTCCACCGTCACCAGCACCGAAGGCTCGATACGGTGCAGGAACCGGCCCACGGCCTGCGGCACGTCCAAAGGCGCCAGCGCCGCGTCATAGCCCAGCTTGCGGGCCAGGGCGCGCCCGGTCAGGCTGTTGGTGGTGACGGTCAGGGGAAATTCGGCGGCCAGCGCCTCGGCCAGAACCCGGGCCGAGGTCAGCTCTCCCACGCTGGCCGCGTGCAGCCAGATGCCGCCGGGGATCACGTCAGGGCCGGTCAACGCCAGCCGCTCCCGCCAATCGGCGCTGCCGAAAGGCCCAGAAAGCCGCAAGCCCGCGCCGACCAGCGCCGTGGTTCCGAACCAGATCATATGGCCTTCAGGGCTGTCAGCTGTCCTGCCTCCGGGTCAATCTGCGGCCAGCCTAGCGGGCGCAGATGACAGGATCAACGCAGGGCGGCTTCGGCAGCGGCGCGGATCGCGCGGATGTTGTCGCCATAGGGCGCGCTGTTCGAGACCGAGCCGCCCTTGAACACCGCCGAACCCGCGACCAGCACATCGGCCCCGGCCTCGGCCACCAAGGGCGCGGTGGTCGGATCGACGCCGCCGTCGATTTCGATATGCACGGGGCGGTCGCCGATCATGGCGCGCAGGGCACGCACCTTGTCGATCTGGCTGCGGATGAATTTCTGCCCGCCGAAGCCGGGGTTCACCGTCATCACGCAGATCAGGTCCACGTCGTCGATCAGCCCGGCGGCGACCTCGGCGGGGGTGCCGGGGTTCAGCGCCAGACCGGCCTTCGCGCCGGTGGCGCGGATGGCCTGCAGCGTGCGGTGGATATGCGGACCGGCCTCATAATGCGCGGTGATGACATCGGCACCCGATTCTGCGAAGGCGTCGATATAGCTGTCGACCGGCGAGATCATCAGATGGACATCCATCACGCCGCGGATATGCGGGCGGATCGCCTTGCAGGTCTGCGGGCCAAAGGTGATGTTGGGGACGAAATGCCCGTCCATCACATCGACATGCACCCAGTCGGCACCCTGATCCTCGACCGCGCGGATTTCCTGCCCGAAATTGGCGAAATCTGCGGACAGGATCGAGGGGGCGATCTTGATCTTGCGGTCAAAGTTCATGGCACGGTCCTTTCGGGGATCATTCGGCAGCGGCCTGCCCTGTCAGACGGTCCACGTCAAGTCCTCCGCTGAAAACCCGGCTGGAAAGGATGTCGGGCGCGGTGATCGTCGACAGCGTTGCCGCGTCCAGAGGGCCGCTTGCCGTGTCGAACAGCCGGTTGGCCTGCCGCAGCCGCGCCCGGTCCAGCGCATTGCGCACCGATCGCGCATTGGCGAAATGCGGCTGGCGGCGGCGGTGGGCGATATAGTCGGTCATCGCCGCCACCGCCGCATCGTCCAGCGCATAGTTCTGCGCCGCCAGCATCTGCCGGGCGATGTGCAACAGTTCGGGGTCGCTATAGTCGGGAAACTCGACATGATGGGCGATGCGCGACCGGAAGCCGGGATTCGAGGCGAAGAAGCGATCCATCCGGTCGCCATAGCCCGCAAGGATCACCACCAGATCGTCGCGGTTGTTTTCCATGACCTGCAACAGGATCTCGATGGCCTCCTGCCCGTAATCGCGTTCGTTTTCGGGGCGATAAAGATAATAGGCCTCATCGATGAACAAGACGCCGCCCATGGCCTTTTTCAGCACTTCCTTGGTCTTGGGGGCGGTATGGCCGATATACTGGCCCACCAGATCGTCGCGGGTGACCGTGACCAGATGGCCTTTGCGGACATAGCCCAGCCGGTGCAGCAGGCTGGCCATCTTCAGCGCCACGGTGGTCTTGCCGGTGCCGGGATTGCCGGTAAAGGACATGTGCAGCGTCGGCGTTTCGGTGGCCAGCCCCATCTGGCGGCGGGCCTGATCGACCAGCAGCAGGGCAGCGGTTTCGCGGATGCGCTGCTTGACCGGCGCAAGTCCGATCAGCGTGGCATCCAGTTCGGCCAGCACGTCCTGCACGCCGCTTTCGGCAAAGCTGGCGGCCAGATCGACATGGGTGGGGCGGGAAATGTCCTGCATGGCGAGAACCTCATGGGGAAATCTGCGGGCGGCGGCGGGGCCTTGGCCGCCCGCAAAAGGCCGGTCAGTAGCGCGCGCCTTCGGGTTCGCGCATGGCATAGCTTTCGATCGTGTAGCGGACGGAGCGCCCCTCGGCTTCCTGACGAATGACGCGGAAGCCGGGTTCCAGCTCGGGACGGTTGACGATGAAGCTCATGCGGATGGATTCCCAGCCGGGCTGGGCGTCGAAGGCGATGACGCGGATGTATTTGCCGCCGTGTTCCTTGCGGCATTCGTTGACCTCGAACACCACGGCGGCGGCATCCGGGTTGTCGAACATCGGATGGCCCCACATTTCCCAATAGGTGTTTCGGGGATGCGGGTCATCGGAATATTCCACCGAGACGGCCCAGCCATTGTCGATGGCGTATTGGGCCTGAACCCGGATGTCGTCATCCGAAAGATCGGGCAGAAAGCTGAACTGTCCTTGGCGCAGTCGCATGGGGATACCTCCTCTCAGGCGGAAACTTCGGGGGTGGGGGCGAAATCGGGCGCATCGGTCGAGGCGTAGTTGAAGGACACGTCCTTCCAGACATCCAGCGCCTGTTTCAGCGGCGTGCAGGTCTTGGCGGCATCGCGCAGGATGTCCTCGCCCTCGTTCCAGATGTCGCGGCCGGCATTGCGGGCAAAGACCATCGCCTCCAGCGCCACGCGGTTCGCGGTCGCGCCCGCCTGAATACCATGCGGATGGCCGATGGTGCCGCCGCCGAATTGCAGCACCACGTCTTCGCCCAGATAGGTCAGAAGCTGGTGCATCTGGCCCGCATGGATCCCGCCCGAGGCGACGGGCATCATCTTGTTGATGCTGGCCCATTCCTGATCGAAGAAGATGCCGTTCTCCAGAGCCATCGGGTTTCGTTCCTCGCGGAAGATGTCGTAATAGCCCTTGGTGGTGGCGGGATCGCCCTCCAGCTTGCCGACGACAGTGCCGGCGTGCAGATGGTCCACCCCGGCCAGCCGCATCCATTTCGCGATGACGCGGAAGCTGACGCCATGGCTGCGCTGGCGGGTATAGGTCGAATGGCCCGCGCGGTGCAGGTGCAGGATCATGTCATTGGCCCGCGCCCATTTCGCCATCGACTGGATCGCCGTATAGCCGATCACAAGGTCGATCATCACGATGACGCTGCCCAGCGACTTGGCGAATTCGGCGCGTTCATACATGTCCTCCATCGTGGCGGCGGTGACGTTCAGATACGTCCCCTTGACCTCTCCGGTGGCGGCGCTGGCGCGGTTCACGGCCTCCATGCAGTAAAGGAAGCGGTCGCGCCAATGCATGAAGGGCTGGCTGTTGATGTTTTCGTCATCCTTGGTGAAATCCAGACCACCCTTCAGCGCCTCATAGACCACACGGCCATAGTTGCGCCCTGACAGGCCCAGCTTGGGCTTGACCGTCGCGCCCAGCAGCGGGCGGCCAAAGACGTTCAGCCGCTCGCGTTCGACGACGATGCCGGTGGCGGGGCCCTGAAACGTCTTCACATAGGCGACGGGCAGGCGCATGTCCTCAAGCCGCAGGGCCTTCAGGGGCTTGAATCCGAAGACATTGCCGATGATCGAGGCGGTCAGGTTGGCGATGCTGCCCGGCTCGAACAGGTCCAGATCATAGGCGATATAGGCGAAATATTCGCCGGGCGAGTTCGGCACCGGATCGACGCGGTAAGCCTTGGCGCGGTATTTCTCGCAGGCGGTCAGGCGGTCGGTCCAGACCACGGTCCAGGTGGCGGTGCTGCTTTCGCCCGCGACCGCCGCCGCCGCCTCGATCGCGTCCACGCCGTCCTGAGGCGTGATGCGAAACAACGCGATCACATCGGTGTCCTTGGGGCTGTAGTCGGGTTCCCAATACCCCATCTGGGCATATTTCAGCACGCCTGCGGCATAACGCTTCTTGGCGTCCATCTTCTTGGGCATCTCGTTCATGTCATCCTCCGTTCAGGCGGCTTTTCGGCCGGTAATCGCCGGGTCAAGCGCCCCCGACGCATAGCGTTCGGCCATCTTGTCCATCGCGATGACCTTGATCTGATGCGCGTGTCCCGCCGTGCCGAAGCGTTCAAAACGGTCGCGGCACAGCGCCGTCAGTTCCGTCATGGCGGGGATCATGAATTTGCGCGGGTCGAATTCCTCGGGCCGGTCGCGGGCGACCTTGCGGAACTGCCCGGTCATCGCCATGCGGCAATCGGTGTCGATATTGACCTTGCGCACACCCATGCGGATGCCGCGTTCGATTTCCTCGACCGGCACACCATAGGTCTGCGGCATCTCTCCGCCCGAGGCATTGATGAGATCCTGCAGATGCTGCGGCACGGAACTTGAGCCGTGCATCACCAGATGCGTGCCCGGCAGGCGGTCATGGATCGCCTGAATGACATGCATGGCCAGAATGTCGCCATCGGGCTTGCGGGTGAACTTATAGGCGCCGTGGCTGGTGCCGCAGGCGATCGCCAGCGCGTCGCAGCGGGTGCGGGCGACGAAATCCACCGCCTGATCGGGATCGGTCAGAAGCTGGCTGTGATCCAGCCTGCCCTCGGCGCCCGAGCCATCCTCGGCCGCGGCCTCGCCGGTTTCCAGACTGCCCAGCACGCCCAGCTCGCCCTCGACGCTGGCCCCGACGGCATGGGCGGCCTCGGCCACCTTCGCGGTCACGGCGACGTTGTAGCCGTAATCCGCCGGGGTCTTCATGTCCTCGTGCAGTGAGCCGTCCATCATCACCGAAGTGAAGCCGTGCCGGATCGCCGACATGCAGGTGGCAAGGTTGTTGCCGTGGTCCTGATGCAGGCAGATGGGAATGGCCGGATGGGTTTCGGCCAGCGCCTGCACCATGTGGCGCAGCATGATGTCGCCCGCATAGGACCGCGCGCCACGGCTGGCCTGCAGGATCACCGGCGCGTCGACCGCCACCGCCGCCTGCAGGATCGCCAGCCCCTGTTCCATGTTGTTGATATTGAAGGCCGGCACGCCATAGCCATGTTCGGCGGCGTGATCCAGCAACTGCCTGAGTGTGATAAGCGCCATCATTTCCCCCTGATGATCTGGGTGGCAAGATCCGCCACGCATTCGGCGGTGATGCCGAAATGGCGGTAAAGATCGGCGGCGGGGGCGGAGGCGCCGAACCCCGCCATACCGACAAAGCCGTCGCCCGGACGCAGGAACAGCCCGTCCCAGCCCTGCCGGACCAGTGCCTCGACGCCGATGCGGGGGGCCGTGCCCAGCAGCGCGTCGCGTTCGGCCATGGGCCGGGCCGCGAACAGTTCAAAGCACGGGGCCGAGACGACAGCGGCCCGCACCCCCTGCCCCGCCAGCAGATCGGCGGCGGCAAGGGCGATTTCCACCTCGGATCCGGTGGCGATCAGCGTCACGTCGCGCAGGCCGGGATCGCGCAGCAGATAGGCGCCCTGCCGCGTCAGGTTCGCGTCCGCGCTGTCGCGCAGCAAAGGCAGGCTCTGGCGCGACAGGCACAGGACCGAGGGCGTGGCGGTCTGGGTCAGCGCGATCTCCCATGCCTCGGCGGTCTCGACGGCGTCGGCGGGGCGCAGCACCAGCAGGTTCGGCATGGCGCGCAGGGCGGCCACCTGTTCGACGGGCTGGTGCGTCGGGCCGTCCTCGCCCAGACCGATGCTGTCATGGGTCATGACATGCACCACCGGCACGCCCATCAGCGCGCCCAGCCGGATCGCCGGGCGGGAATAGTCGGAAAAGGCCAGAAACGTGCCGCCATAGGGCAGCAGCCCGCCATGCAGCGCCATGCCGTTCATCGCCGCAGCCATCGCGTGTTCGCGGATGCCGTAATGCACATAACGGCCCGCGCGGTCGGACGCCGTCACCGCCGTCATGCCCTTAGTGCGGGTGTTGTTCGAGCCGGTCAGATCGGCGCTGCCGCCGATGGTGTTGGGCAGGGTGGCATTCACCACCTCCAAGGCCAGCTCGCTGGCCTTGCGGGTCGCAAGCTTGGGGCGCTCGGCGATCATCCGGGCGGAGTGGTCGCCGATGGCGCGCCGCAGCGCCCCGGCATCGGGTGCGGCCATCGCGGCGGCAAAGGCGGCTTTGTGCGGGCTGGCCGCCAGCCGGTCCTGCCACGCCGCCCGTGCCTGCGCGCCCCTTGCGGCAATGGCGCGCCATGCCCCGGTGATGTCCTGCGGCAGATCAAAGGGCGGGTGCGGCCAGCCCAGATGCTGACGCGCGGCGGCGATCTCGGCCGCGCCCAGCGGCGCGCCATGCACATCGTGGCTGCCCTGCTTGTTCGGCGCGCCGAAGCCGATCACCGTGCGGCAGGCGATCATGCTGGGCCGGGCATCGTCGCGTGCCGCCGCAATCGCCACGGCCACCGCCTGACGGTCATGCCCGTCCACCGCCTGTACATGCCAGCCGCTGGCGGCAAAGCGTGCCATCTGGTCGGTGCTGGTCGACAGATCGGTGCCGCCGTCGATGGTGATGCGGTTATCGTCCCACAGAACGATCAGACGGCCCAGTTGCTGATGCCCGGCAAGGTCGATGGCCTCATGGCTGATGCCCTCCATCAGACAGCCATCGCCGCAGATGACATAGGTGTGGTGATCCACCAGATCATCGCCGAAGCGCGCATTCAGGATGCGCTCGGCCAGGGCCATGCCGACGGCGGTGGCGATGCCCTGACCCAGCGGCCCGGTGGTGACCTCGATCCCCTTGGCGTGGCCATATTCGGGATGGCCCGCCGTGCGCGCGCCCAGTTGCCGGAACCGACGCAGCTGCGCCATGGGCATGTCGTCATAACCCAGCATGTGATTGATGGCATAGACCAGCATCGAGCCATGCCCCGCCGACATCACGAAGCGGTCGCGGTCCGGCCAGCGATCATCCGCCGGATCCACGGTGATGAAGCGGTTGAACAGCACGGCGGCGACATCCGCCATACCCATCGGCGCGCCGGGATGGCCTGAATTCGCGGCCTCGACCGCATCCATCGCCAGCACGCGGATCGCGGTGGCCATCGCGGCCTCGGCGCCCGGTTCCATGTCGGTTTCCATGCGGCTCATCTGGTTCATGGCGGCCCCTCCTCAGGCGCGTTTCGCGTCGCTGACCATGCGCAGGATCATCGGCGTCAGGATCAGCTGCATCGCCAGATCCATGCGCGGACCGGGGATGACGATGGAATTCGCGCGGCTCATCCACGACCCCTGGATCATCTGGGTCAGATAGGGAAAATCGATGCCGCGCGGGTTCTTGAAGCGGATGACGACAAGGCTTTCGTCCGGCGTGGGGATCCAGCGCGCGATGAACGGGTTCGAGGTGTCGACCACAGGCACGCGCTGGAAATTGATGTCGGTCTGGGTGAACTGCGGACAGATCACATGCACATAGGCATGCATCCGGCGCAGGATCACATCGGTGACCGCCTCGGTCGAATAGCCGCGGCTGGCCTTGTCGCGGTGGATTTTCTGGATCCATTCCAGATTGATGACCGGCACCACCCCGATCTTCAGATCCGCCTGCCCGGCAATGTCGATGCCGTCGGTTTTGACCGCGCCGTGCAGCCCCTCGTAAAACAGCAGATCCGAGCGCGGCAGTTCGGCCCAATCCGTAAACGTGCCGGGCGCGCTGCCATAGGCCGCGGCCTCGCGGTCGTCATGCACATAGTGGCGGGTCTGGCCGGTGCCGGTTTCGCCATAGCTGCGAAACACCTGTTCCAGCCGGGGCAGTTCATTGGCCTCGATGCTGAAATGGCTGAAGGTATTATCGCCCGCATCCGTGCGGCGCGCCAGTTCGGCCTTCATCGCCGCGCGGTCGAAACGGTGGAACGCATCGCCTTCGATGCTGGCCGCCTGAATGCCTTCGCGGCGGAAGATCTGGTCGAAGGTGTTCTTGATCGTCGTGGTGCCCGCGCCTGACGAGCCGGTGACAGAGATGATCGGATGCTTCTTGCTCATGGTCTTTCCTCAGGCACGGAACAGGCCGCGATGGCCGAAAAGCGCCGAGATCTCGGTCTCGGGCAGGTCGTGATAGGCGGCGACGCGGGCGACCTTTTCAGCCGAGCCGAAGACGAATGGCGTGCGGTCGTGCAGGGCGGTGATCTGCTGATCCAGAATGCGTTCACAGGCATCCGTTGCCTGCCCGCCCGCCTGTTCGATCAAAAGCGCGATGGGCGCGCATTCGTACAGCATCCGCAACCGGCCGCGCTCATAGCCCTTGCGGGCGTCGGCGGGATACAGAAACACCCCGCCTCGCGTCAGGATGCGGTGGGTTTCGGCCACAAGGCTGGCCAGCCAGCGCATGTTGAAATTGGTTTCGCGCGGACCTTCGACCCCGGCAAGGCAGTCGTCGATATAGGCGCGCACGGGTCGCGACCAATGCCGGTAATTCGAGGCGTTGATCGCGAATTCAAACGAGCAATCGGGCATGGTCACACGCGCATCGACCAGCCGGAACCCGTCGGGGCCCAGCGCGTAATGCTGCACGCCATCGCCAAAAGTCACCATCATCGCGCAGCGCGGGCCATAGATGATATAGCCCGCGCCGATCTGCTGGCGCGCGGGGCGCAGAAAGCTGTCCTTGGCCGTGTCGGCGGCGGGATAGATGGAAAAGATCGTGCCGATGGTCAGGTTGGTGTCGATATTCGACGATCCGTCCAGCGGGTCGATGGCCAGCGCCAGACCTCCGGCGGGGTTCAGCTCCAGCGCCTGATCCTGTTCCTCGGAGGCATAGAACCGCAGGCCGGCCGCTGTCAGACGCGCCCGGAACAGATCGTCGGCGATGACATCCAGCGCCTTCTGCCCGTCGCCATCCGCATTGGTGCCGACCTGCGCTGCCAGATCGCCGCCCTGCCGGATGCGCGCCGCCAGTTCGGCGCCCCCGGCGGCCAAGGCCAGCATGACGGGCCGCAGCGGGACCGGAATCCGGGTCGTGTCGATCGCGTCGGTCATCGTCCCCCTCCCATGGCACGGCGTCCTGAAGGGAAAGTTGACATGCGATATTTTTCAGGAACATTTAATTAAACGAAACCCTGCTTCAGGAAACCTGAATGAATCGCATGGATGCCGTCACCTTGCGCCAGCTTCGCACGCTGCGCGCGGTGGTGCAGTCGGGATCGCTGACGGCGGCGGCGGGCGACCTTGGTCTTAGCCCTCCGGCGATTCACGCCCAGCTTCGTGCGCTGGAGGATCTGCTGTCTGCGCCTTTGGTCATACGCGGCGCGCATGGGGCCTTCGTGCCAACGGATGAGGGCCGCGCCGTGCTGGAGGCCGAGGCGCAGATTGCCGTGGCGCTGGACACGGCCGCACGGCGCGTCACGTCCCTGCAAAGCGGGCATTCGGGCAATGTGGCGCTGGGGGTGGTTTCGACCGGGAAATATTTCGCGCCGCGTCTGGTGGCCGATCTGCGTCGCCTGTTGCCCGAGGTCGACGTCACGCTGCGCATCGGCAACCGCGATGCGGTCATCGGCTGGCTGAGCAGCCGTGCGCTGGATCTGGCGATCATGGGGCGGCCGCCGCGTGCGCCGGCGGTGGTGGCCGAACCCATCGGGCCGCATCCGCATGTGATCGTCGCCCCGCCCGACCATCCGCTGGCCGCCGCGGACCCCGCCATGCCGCAGGATCTGCTGGCCCAGACCTTTCTGGCCCGCGAACCGGGATCGGGCACGCGCATCCTGATGACGCGGTTTCTGGACCGCATCGGCGACGGCACGCCATGGCGCATGGTCGAGATGGGCACGAATGAGACGATCAAGCAGGCCGTCATCGCCGGTCTTGGCATCGCCCTGATCTCGCAGCACACCGTGACCGAGGAATTGCGCAGCGGCCGTCTGGTTGCCCTGCGCGCCATCGGCCTGCCGATCCAGCGCAGCTGGTTCCTGCTGCGGCGCGAGGACATGGCCCTGTCCCCCGCCGGCCAGCGCATTCATGACCTGATCGGGCAGATGCAGGGCAGCTTTCTGCCCGTGATCTGATGCCCCTTGGGGTTTTCGCCGCGCGGCCTATATTGGGGGCAAGGCGCGCGGCCCATTCCCGGCCTCTCGTAGCGCGCAGCCAATCCGAAGGATGCAAGATGACAAGCACAAAGGACATTTCCTGGGACGACAGCGTGTTGCCCTTTCAACTGAAACGCTCGGGCGTGCGGGGGCGGGCGACCCGGCTTGGCCCGCTGCTGGAGCATGTGCTGTCGCGGCACGACTATCCCGTGGCGGTCAGCGCCATGGTGGCGGAACTGGTCACGCTGACGGCGCTGATCGGGCCGACGATCAAGCTGCGCTGGAAACTGTCGCTGCAGGTGCGCGGCAGCGGGGCCATCCGCACCATCGCCACCGATTACTATGCCCCGGAAACCGAAGGCGCCCCCGCCCGCATCCGCGCCTGGGCCAGCTTCGATGCCGCCCGTCTGGACGACCGGCCCGCCTTCCAGCAGATCGGTGACGGCTATTTCGCCGTGCTGATCGACCAGGGCGAAGGCAATACGCCCTATCAGGGTCTGACGCCTCTGGCCGGGGGATCGCTGGCATCGTGTGCGCAGAACTATTTCGCGCAATCCGAACAATTGCCGACCAAGTTCGAGCTGACGGTGGGCCGGTCACGGCTGGCGGGCGATACCGCCGAACATTGGCGCGCGGGCGGCGTGATGCTGCAAACCCTGCCGGCCCAGCCGCAGGTCGTCACCGAAAACGGCCAGATCGAGGCCGCCGACATCCTGCAAGGCGCCGAGTCCGAGGACTGGAACCGCGCGACCATGCTGATGTCCACGGTCGAGGCGATCGAGCTGGTCGATGCCAGCCTGCCGCTGCCCAATCTGGTGTTCCGCCTGTTCCACGAAGAAGAGCCGACCGCCTTCGACCGTCAGACCATGCAGTTCGGCTGTTCGTGCAGCGCCGAAAAGGTGCGCGGCACGCTGTCGATCTATAGCCAGAAGGACATTGGCCACATGACCAATGACGATGGCATCGTCACCGCCGATTGCCAGTTCTGCGGCGCGCATTACGAATTCGATCCGCGCAGCCTTGGCTTCGAGGCGGTCGTGGACGAACACGGCAATCCCCTGCCCCCTGCCGAGGCGGCGCAGTAAGGTGGACGGCGCGCCGCAAGATCTGCTGCGCAACCGGCTGATACGGGCCCTTGGGCAATCCTCGGGCCCGTCATCGGATTACGATTTCGACGCCACGGCTCCGGGCGGCAAGGTGCTGCGGGCGGCGGGCGTGCTGGCGGCCTTCGACCCCGAAGGGCGGCTTTACATGACCAAGCGCGCCAGCAGCCTGCGCCACCATCCCGGCCAGATCGCGCTGCCGGGCGGCAAGGTCGATCCGGGCGATGCCGATGCCACCGCCGCGGCGCTGCGCGAGGCGCATGAGGAGATCGGCCTGAACCCCGCGCAGGTCGAGGTGCTGGGCACATTGCCCGCGCATCGCACCGTCACCGATTTCTCGATGACGCCGGTGCTGGCGCTGATCCACGGCCCCTTTACCCCCCGTCCCGAAGCAGGCGAGGTCGAGGAGGTGTTTACCGTGCCCTTTTCCCATGTCGCGGATCCCGCGCGCTACCGCGTCGAAAAGCGGCTGTGGCGGGGGGGCTGGCGGTCCTATTATGTCGCACCCTATGGCCCCTATTACATCTGGGGGGCGACGGCGCGCGTGCTGCATTCGCTGGCCCTGCGGTTGACGCCATGACCCGGATCTCCGCCCCCTTCCTGTCCGATCCCGGCCTGCGTCGCGTCATGGCTGCGCTGACGGGCGACGGCCATCAGGCGCTGATCGTGGGCGGCGCGGTCCGCAATGCGCTGATGGGGGTCGCGGTTTCGGATACCGACATCGCCACCTCGGCCCGGCCCGACCGCGTGATCCATCTGGCCGGGGCCGCCGGGCTGCGCGCCGTGCCCACCGGCATCGCGCATGGCACGATTACCGTCGTCGCGGATGGCAAAGGCTATGAGGTCACGACCTTCCGCCGCGATGTGGAAACCGACGGGCGGCGCGCGGTCGTGGCCTTTTCCGACGATATCACCGAAGACGCGCAGCGCCGCGATTTCACCATGAATGCGCTGTATTGCGATGCCGATGGCCGCGTTCTGGACCCGGTGGGCGGGCTGCCCGACCTTGCCGCGCGCCGTCTGCGCTTTGTCGGCGATGCCCATGCCCGCATTGCCGAGGATTTCCTGCGCATCCTGCGGTTTTTCCGCTTTCACGCTTGGTATGGCGCGCCCGGTCAGGCCGATCCCGATGCGCTGGCCGCATGTCGCGACGGCGTGGCGGGTCTGGCGCGCATCTCGCACGAACGCATCGGGGCCGAGATGCGCAAGCTGCTGTCGGCCCCCGACCCGTCCGAGGCGCTGGCGCTGATGGCGCAAGGCGGCGCGCTGGCCGCCGCCCTGCCCGGCGCGGATGCCCGCGACATGCCCGCGCTGGTCGAGGCCGAGCATGATTTCGGCCATGGCGCGCTGCCGAAATGGCCGCGTCGTCTGGCATTGCTGAACGCGACCGATCCCGCCGATGCCCTGCGCCTGTCCCGCGATGAGGCCCGGATGCAGCAGCAGTTGCAGCAGGCCATGGCCATGCCCGCCCCCGAGGCCGCCTATCGCATGGGCCGCGCCATCGCCGCGCAAGCCACGCTGATCCGCGCCGCACGCGGCGATGAACCGCTGTTCGGCTGGTGCCATGCCATCGCCCAAGCGGCCGAGGCGAAATTTCCGCTGGCCGCGCAGGATCTGATGGGTCAGGTGCAAGGCCCGGCGCTGGGGGATGCCTTGCGCCGGGCCGAGGATGCCTTTATCGCCAGCGGCTTCGCGTTGTCGCGCGATGACTTGCGCCGGCTTGCGCTGGAACATCCCGCCAAGGATCAGGGTTAGGCCCGATGCACAACTATTTCGCCCGCATGATCGACGCCTTCCGTCCCGCCGAAGGCCCGCCGCCGCGCACGCTGCTGGCGTTCTTTCGCTGGTGCCTTGCGGGCGCATGGCCGGGCCTGACGCTGGCCGCCATCGCCTCGGCCATGGGCGGGGTGGCGGATGTGATCTCGGCGGTGCTGCTGGGCTGGGTGATCGACGCCGTGGTCTCGACCCCCGCCGATCAGTTCTGGTCGCAGCAAGGCTGGCTGGTCTTTACCTTCGTCAGCTTCTTTCTGGTCATCCGCCCGGCGGTGTTCGGGCTCTCGACCGCCAGTTCCAGCGTGATGATCGGGCCCAATGTGCTGCCGCTGGTGCTGTCGCGACTGCATCGCTGGACCATGGGCCATTCGGTGACGTTCTTTGACAACGACTTTGCGGGCCGCATCGCGCAAAAGCAGATGCAAACCGCGCGGGCGGTGACGGATGTCGCCTCGGAGATGGTGAACGTGGTGGCCTTTGCGCTGGCCTCGGTCATCGGCTCTGCGGCGTTTCTGATCGGCGTGGATGCCTTTGGCGCGGTGGCGCTGCTGATCTGGCTGGCATCCTATGTGCTGCTGATCCGGTTCTTTCTGCCGCGCATCCGGTCCCGCTCGGCCGAAAGGGCTTCGGCGCGGGCGATGGTGACGGGGCAGGTCGTCGACACCATCACCAATATCAAGACGGTGAAGCTCTTCGCCAATGCCGCGCATGAGGACCGCACCGCCCTGGGCGCAATGGCGGGCTTTCGCGAGCGTGCGCTGGATTTCGGCCGCGTCAGCACATGGTTTCGCCTGTCGCTGATGACCATTGCCGGTGCCTTGCCGGTCATCCTTGTCGGCGGCACGATGTATCTGTGGCATCAGGGGCTGGCGACGGCGGGCGACATCGCGGCCTCGGGCGCGATCGCCATGCGGCTGGCGCAGATGACCGGCTGGGTCAGCATGGCGCTGATGGGCGTCTGGGGTTCCATCGGCGAGGTCGAGGACGGCATGCAGACCCTGTCGCCGCCGCACAGCCTGACCGACGCGCCCGATGCGCTGGTGCTGGGCCGGGCGCGGGGCCAGATCGATTTCGATCATGTCAGCTTTGCCTATGGCCGGGAAAGCGGCGGCATACGCGACATGGACCTGCACATTGCGGCGGGCGAAAAGCTGGGCATCGTCGGCGCGTCGGGCGCGGGCAAGTCCACCATGGTCTCGCTGCTGCTGCGGCTTTACGACGTGGAACGGGGCACGGTCCGGGTGGACGGCCATGACGTTCGGCAAGTGACGCAGGAAAGCCTGCGCCGCAATATCGCCATGGTCACGCAGGAAACCGCGATGTTCAACCGCTCGGCCCGCGAGAATATCCTTTATGGCCGCCCCGACGCCACCGATGACGAAATCTTCGCCGCCGCCCGCGCCGCCGAGGCGCATGACTTCATCCTGACGCTTCAGGACCATGCGGGACGCACTGGCTATGACGCGCATCTGGGCGAACGCGGGGTCAAGCTGTCGGGCGGGCAACGTCAGCGCATCGCCCTGGCGCGCGCTCTGCTGAAGGACGCGCCGATCCTGATCATGGACGAAGCCACCAGCGCGCTGGACAGCGAGGTCGAGGCGCAGGTGCAAGACGCGCTGCACCGCGCCATGCAGGGCAAGACGGTGCTGGCCATCGCGCACCGCCTTTCGACCATCGCGGAACTGGACCGCATCATCGTGCTGGAGGCCGGGCGCATCGTCGAACAGGGCAGCCACGCCCGGCTGCTGGCGCTTGGCGGCACCTATGCGCGCTATTGGAACCGCCAGTCGGGCGGCTTTCTGGGCACCGATGACGACGACACGACCGAGGCCGCCGAGTGACCCACTGGAGTGTCGAGCGGCTGGGCCGCAAGGGCGACGGCGTCGCCATTTCGGGCGATGCCCGCGCGCTGGCCGCGCTGACCCTGCCCGGCGAGGTGATCAAGGGCGAGGCCAGCGATGGCCGCATCGCCAGCCCGCGCATCGTCACGCCTTCGGACCAGCGCGTCAGGCCCGCCTGCCCGCATTACCGCGCCTGTGGCGGCTGTTCGCTGATGCATGGGTCGGAAGATTTCGTGAAGAACTGGAAAGTCTCGGTGGTGCAGCAGGCGCTGCGCGCGCAGGGGCTGGAGGCGCCGATTGCCGGGGTGCATGTCTCGCCGCCCCGATCCCGGCGCCGGGCGGTGCTGTCGGGACGGCGCACCAAGAAAGGCGCGCTGCTTGGGTTTCACGCCCGCGCCTCCGAGGTGATCGTGGACATCGCCGATTGCCATGTGCTGCGCCCGGCCATTCAGGACGCGCTGCCGCTTTTGCGCGAACTGGTCATCGCCGGGGGGTCGCGTTCGGGCGAGCTGTCGCTGGTCGTCGTCGATACGCCCGCCGGGCTGGACGTGACGGTCACGGGCGGCAAGCCGATCGAGCCGGGGCTGTTTCAGGCGCTTGCGGCGCTGGCCGATCAGGGCGATTTGGCGCGGCTGACATGGGACGGCCAGTCGATCACCCGGCGCGCGCCCACCATTGCCTTTGGCCGCGCGCAGGTCGTGCCGCCCGCCGGGGGCTTTTTGCAGGCCACGCCAGAGGGCGAAGCGGCGCTGGTCGCCGCCGTGCGCGACATCACCCGCGGCGCAGGCCGGGTGCTGGACCTGTTCGCGGGCTGCGGCACCTTCACCCTGCCCTTGGCCGAAACCGCCGAGGTTCACGCGGTCGAGGGGCTGGCCGCGCCCCTGCAGGCGCTGGATCGCGGCGCACGCGTGGCGGGTCTGCGGCGAATCACGACAGAGGTCCGCGACCTTGCCCGCCGCCCGCTGCTGCCCGACGAGCTGGACTATCACGCCATCGTGATCGACCCGCCCCGCGCCGGGGCCGCCGCGCAGGCCCGCGAAATCGCGCTTTCTCAGGCGGACACGCTGGCTTGGGTCAGCTGTGATCCGGTCACATTTGCCAAGGATGCGCGGATTCTGGCCGAAAGAAAGCTAGATATTGTGCGGCTTTACGTTGTGGACCAGTTCCGCTGGTCGCCGCATGTCGAAACCGTGGCAGAAATTCGCCGAAACTAGGCGAATCTTAACCCTCGTGCTATTTAATGCCCAAACAAACAGTGCTTTGGCACGTCGAGGGCAGTGATGATACGGGCAATTCGCGCTTTGATCGCGTTCGTTGCAATTGCGCTTGTCGCAAGTTGTGGAGATGGTGACAGTCAGGCTCCGGCCAAGCCCGGACCCTATACGGGTCCGCCGGTGACGCAGATCATCGTCAAGAAAAGCGAACGCAAGATGTATCTGGTCGCTGGCAAGGATGTCGTGCGCAGCTACAAGATCAATCTGGGCAACCAGCCCCTGGGCGCCAAACAGTTCGAGGGTGACGGCAAGACGCCCGAGGGCAGCTATTTCATCGACCGCAAGAACCCCTATAGCCGCTATCACCTGTCGGTCGGCATCTCCTATCCATCGGCGCAGGACGTTGCGCGCGCAGCGAAGGCGGGCTTGCGGCCGGGGGGCGATATCATGATCCACGGGCTTGGCCCCGATGGCCGCCTGCTGAACCGGGTCGACTGGACGGCAGGCTGCATTGCCGTCACCGATGAAGAGATCGAAGAGATCTTCTCGATGATCGACACCGGCGTTTCGGTCTTCATCTATCCCTGAGCCATTGCCCCTGCGATGGCCAAGTCCCCACGGCCCTGCGTCCGGCGCAGGGCCGTTTTCCGTTTCGCGACGCTCAACATCCGCGGCTTTCTCTGATATTCAACGCGGCCAGACCAGTCACGCAGCGGGACCAGAATGACGATCACCCAGGAAGCCCAGCTTGAGGGGCTGAAACAGATCGGCCGCATCGTCGCCGACACCATGCAGCGCATGGCCAAAGCGCTGGAGCCGGGCATGACCACCGCCGAACTGGACCGCATCGGCCAAGCCTGTCTTGACCGCGAAGGCGCGGTCTCTGCCCCGCAATCCACCTATGGTTTTCCGGGCGCGACCTGCATCAGCGTGAACGAAGAGATTGCCCATGGCATCCCCGGCACGCGCGTCATCAATGCCGGGGATCTGGTGAATATCGACGTTTCCGCCTCGAAGGACGGGTTTTTCGCCGATACGGGCGCCACGTGGCAGGTGGGCCGGGTCAGACCCGCGCTTGACCGGCTGTGCCGCGACGGCAGACGCGCGACGCAGATCGGCATCGCGCAGGTAGGCGCGGGCAGGCAGCTGTCGGGCATCGGCAATGCGATCGGCAGCTTTGCCAAGGCCAACGGCTATACGCTGATCCGCAACCTTGCCAGCCACGGCGTCGGGCAGTCACTGCACGAATATCCGGAAGAAATCGCCACATGGCCCAACCGCGACCGGCGGCGCATCGAAAAGGGGCTGGTCCTGACGGTCGAGCCGTTCCTGTCGACCGGAGGGCTTTCGGCGACCGATGGCGATGACGGCTGGACGCTTTACAGCGAACCCCGCGCCAGTTGCGTGCAGTATGAACATACTGTCGTCGCGACCGACCGCGGCGCGATCATCGTGACGATGCCGACGCCGGCCTGAACGTGTCATGGCCTGAACGTCACAGGGCCTGAACATCGAAGGGCCTGAACATCGAAGGGCCTGAATATCGAAGGGCCGGAGCATCGTCCGGCCCCGATCAGCATGTTTCGCGACCCGCTTAGAAGCCGGGATTGGTCGGCGCGTAGCCACCACCCGCCGGGGCGCCATAGCCACCCGCGGGCGCGGCGTAACCACCGGCCGAGGCCACGGCCATGCCCGGCGCACCGCCGCCTGCGGTCAGCAGCACCCACCACAGCTTGCCCGAGGGCTCTTGATACCAGCCCATGCCGAACTCGGTCGCCTTGCCGTCCATGATGACATCGCGGGTGTCGCGCACCTGCATCCATGCATTCAGCGTGGTCACGTCGTTTTCATAGGTCTCGGAGATATTCTCGCCGACCAGCTGGCCCATATAGCCCTGACGCCGGATCCGGTCCAAGGGCGACGACCCGTCCGAGCCGAAATGCCATGCGCGGTTCTGGGCCGACATGTCGCGGGCATGGGCCTTGGCCGCCGCCACCAGCATCGGGTTTTCGGTCAGCGGACCGGCCCCGGAATTGGCGCGCAGCATGTTCATCTGGCCGCCGACACGCGGGCCGATCTGCGCCTCTTCCTTGGGCGTGATCTTGTAAGCCACCGGCAGCGGCTGGCCATCGGGGCCAAGTTGCACGGCGGGCTGCCGGTTGCAGGCCGTCAGCGCCAGCACCGACACCAGCACGAGGGTGGAAATTTTCAGCATGATGGATCTGTCCCCAGATATTTTGCGACAGCTTTACAAAAGCCCCCGCCGCGCTTCAAACCCAAGATTGCGTGAGCGCAACAGGGTGCGGCCCTGTTGCGACAATGACGCTTGTTTGAATTGCGCAGATTGACGATCAGGCGTAATCCCGCCGACAGAAACATCCTTCCATTTTCGGGCAGAGAAGGCCGCGACAGGTGGCCCACCTATTCAGGAGCGACAGATGAAGACGCCGAACAACCCGGTTTCGCGCCGGACCTTCCTGACGACCTCGGTCGCGGTCGGCACTGCGGCGCTGGCGGCCCCAGCCATCGCGCAGCAGATCGACCCCTATACCGGCCAGCCGCTGATGGGCACGGCAGGCGGCGCGACGCCCGATGCGGGCATGGTGCAATATGACAGCAACGCCAATTCGCGCCACAACATCTCCAGTTTCCGCGCGCAGGACTGGCGTCCGTATTTCAGCGATCTGAAGAACGGCGCGATCCTTGTCGATCTGACCTCGCGCGCGCTGCATTACTGGTCCGAGGATCAGTCGGTCTACAAGCTGTTCCCGACCTCGGTTCCGGTCAGTCCCGACCTGACCCGCACCGGCCGGACCGAGATCATCAAGAAGGTCGTCGGCCCCAGCTGGGCCCCCACCCCCGAGATGAAGAAGCGCAACCCCGAATGGCCCGATTTCGTCGGCCCCGGCCCGGACAACCCGCTGGGCACGCATGCGCTGTGGCTGAGCTGGCAGTATTACCGCATCCACGGGACGCATGACACGCGCAAGATCGGTCGCAAATCCTCGAACGGCTGCATCGGACTTTACAACGAACACATCAAGCAGATGTACGACCTGACCACGGTCGGCACACAGGTTCTGCTGATTTGACGTCAAAGGCCCCTTCGGGGGCCTTTTTCGTGGGGATCAGACGCGCTCAAGCGGGCGGTGCGGTAAAGCGGGCCTTATCGCCTCGATCCGGTCACCGCAGCGCACCATGCCGCCCGCCAGAGCCACCGCCATCACCCCGGCCTTGCGGACCAGCTTGCCATCCGCGCCCTTGTGCACAAGTCTTTGCAGCAGACCCGGCCGAAAACTGTCGATCTGCGCGCAGGGATTGCGCAGCCCCGTGACCCGAAGCAGCACGTCCGGGCCGATCCGAAGCACGGTATCGGTCGGCAGATCCAGCAGGGATATGCCTTCGGTCAGGATGTTTTCACCCAGATCGCCGGGGCTCAGATCGAAACCGCTTTTCGCCAGATCCGCAAATAATTCGTGCTGAAGCAGATGCACTTGACGCAGGTTGGGCTGATCGGGATCGACCGCGACACGCGAGCGGTGCTTCACGGTGACGCCCGCATGTGCGTCCCCTTCGATGCCGTGGCCTGCGATGATTCTAATGTCCTCGACCACCGTCTTGGAAAACTCATGCCCGGCATGGCGCGCGACGGACACCACCGTAGCCATCAGATCCACCCCACCAAATTCTCGCCGATGATCGTGGTCAGCACGTCGATATGCGCGGGTTCGGCGTTCAGGCAGGGGATGTAGGTGAATTCCTTGCCGCCCGCGTGTTCGAAGGCTTCGCGGATCTCGCCCTGAATCTCCTCCAGCGTCTCGATGCAATCCGAGGAAAACGCCGGTGAGATCACGGCGATTTCGGTGATGCCCTGACGCGCCAGTTCCGCGACATGTTCGACGGTATAGGGCTTCAGCCATTCCTCGCGGCCAAAGACCGACTGGAAGGTCGTGTCGATCACATCATCCGGCCAGCCAAGGCGTTCGCGCAGCAGCCGCGATGTCTTCTGGCACTGGCAATGATAGGGGTCGCCCTGCATCAGATACCGCTTGGGCATGCCGTGATAGCTGGCTATCAGCTTGCGCGGCACGCGCCCGCCAAGCGCGCGCTCGACCGATCCGGCCAGCGCGTCGATATAATCGGCGCGGTCGAAATAGGGGGCGACGGTGCGGGCCGCGGGTTGCCATGTCTGTTCCATCAGCGCCCGGAAGAACTGGTCGTTCGCCGTGGCCGAGGTCGCGCCGGCATATTGCGGATAAAGCGGCAGAAACAGGATCTTGTCGCAGCCCGCCTTGACCATCCGGTCCACCACCGAACGGGTCGAGGGATTGCCATAGCGCATGCAGAAATCCACGATCACCCGGCCCCCCCACAGCGCCGCCGCACGGTCGCGCAGCGCCGCCACCTGTTCCTTGGTGATGGTCATCAGCGGGCTTTCATCCGCCTCGGTGTTCCAGATCGTCTTGTAATTCGCCCCCGAGGTAAAGGGCCGCTTGGACAGGATGATGCTTTGCAGCAGCGGCTGCCATTTCCAGCGCGGCAGGTCGATCACCCGCTTGTCGGACAGGAATTCCGACAGATAGCGGCGCATCGACCAGTAATCCGTGCCATCCGGCGTGCCCAGATTGGCGATCAGCACGCCGATGCGGGGGCTGGGCAGCTTGGGGTGATTGGCGGGGGGCTGGCTCACTGCGGCTTCCTCATGCTGGCAAGTGCATCCGCCAGCGACACCTTGGCCGAGCCGGGACGCAGCGGTTTCTGCTGACTGTTATCGGGGGCCCAGCCGGTCAGGAAAATCAGGTCAAAGGTCGCAGGGATGCGGCCGGGATTTTCGGGGTCGGGATGGCTTTCGGCATAGATCTGGGCCGCACGCAGCAGCACCTCGCGCCGGGTCGGATGACGCAGCCGGGCGGCCAGCGCGTTCGCCTCGCCCATGGCGCGCAGGTCGTGGGCCAGATGGAACAGGTCGCGATAGCTGACGCGCTGACTGATCTGATCGGCGACCGGCAGCGCCAGACCCGCGCGCGACGGCAGTGCGCCCAGATCGCGGATCTCGCCCATCGGCAGGATGCGGGGCGACAGGCCGCCTGCGATCTGCGCCTCGGCGCGGGTCAGGGCGTCGCGCAATTCGTGCAAGGTGCGGCCGCCGAAACAGGCGGCGATGAACAGCCCATCGGGGCGAAGCGCGCGGGCCGATTGCACGATCTGGCCGACCGGATCTTCGGCCCAATGCAGCGCAAGCGCGTGGATCACCAGATCATGCGCGCCGGGCCGCAGGTCCAGTTCGGGGGTATCCGCAACGATATGGGCCTGCGGCATTTCCCTGGCCCAGAAGCCCGGCATTCCGGTGACGACGGCGGCATCCGTAAAGGTTCTGTTAACCTCTGCCAGCCTAAGCTGGACCTCATCGGCGACGATTCGATGCAGAAAATCGACGGGGCCGAGGCGGTCTGCACGGCTGCGGTTGCGCATCAGCGCGCGGCGGTCGGTCAGGCTGGGAACGGGGCTTTGACGGGCAGGGTTCATGAGCGCGCACAATAGGGGGCTTCGCGCCCTGATGAAAGGCGCATTGCGGATGGTCTATCCGCCGCAATGTCTGTGCTGCAGCGATCCGGTGGCCGAGGAAGGCGCGCTTTGCCCGGCCTGCTGGGGACAGGCGCAATTCATCACCGGGGCCTGCTGCCAGCGCTGCGCGGTGCCTTTGCCGGGCGATGATGACGATGACAGCGCGGTGCTGCTGTGCGACGACTGCCTGCGGGTGCCGCGACCATGGCTGCGGGCGCGGGCGGCGCTGGTCTATCGCGATACCGGACGCAAGCTGGCCCTGATGCTGAAACACGGCGACAGGCTGGATCTTGCGCCCGCGCTTGGCGACTGGGTGGCGCGCGCCGCGACGCCGCTGATCCGGCCCGACATGCTGGTCGTGCCGGTGCCGCTGCATCCCCGGCGGCTGGCGAAACGCAAATACAATCAGGCCGCCGTGCTGGCGCAGCGCGTGGCGCAGGTGCATGGGCTGACGCATCTGCCCCATGCCCTGCGCCGCACCCGCCACACGCCGATGCAGGATCACGCCGGATCTGACGAACGTTTTGCCAATCTGCACGGCGCGCTGGCGGTCACGCCCCGCTTTGCCGGTCGGGTGCAGGGCCGGGCGGTGCTGCTGGTCGATGACGTGATGGCCTCGGGGGCGACGCTGAGCACGGCCGCCGAGGTGCTGCGTCAGGCCGGATCGGGGCCGATCTCGGTCGTGATGCTGGCGCGGGCGGTCAAGGATACCTAGATTAGGAAAAACGCACGCCCGGAGAACATGATGGCCAAGGTCGAGATCTATACCACCCCCACCTGCCCCTATTGCATCGCAGCCAAGGCGTTGCTGCGCAAGAAGGGCGTCGATTACACTGAGACCGATGTCAGCCGCGATCCAGATCTGCGTGTGGCGATGACCCAGCGCGCCGGTGGCCGCCGTTCGGTGCCGCAGATCTTCATCGACGGCCAGCATGTCGGCGGCAGCGATGACATCCATGCGCTGGACCATCAGGGCAAGCTGGACGCGATGCTGGGCATCACCGCATGACGGGGCTGGTGGCGGGCCTTGTGCAGCTGCGCGTCAGCGACGATCCCCAGCGCAACCTGCCCGCCACCCGCACCCTGATCCGCGAGGCATCGGCCCGTGGCGCGGATCTGGTGCTGACGCCGGAAGCCACCAATATCCTGAATGCCGATCGCGCCACGCAGGACCGCGTTCTGCGCCCCGAGGATCAGGACGACACCCTGGCCGCCCTGCGCAGCGATGCGCGCGAGCTGGGCATCTGGCTGCTGATCGGGTCGCTGTCCCTGAAGACCGACGACCCGCAGGACAGCCGCTTTGCCAATCGCAGCTTTCTGATCGCGCCCGACGGGCAGATCCGCGCGCGCTATGACAAGCTGCACATGTTCGACGTGACGGTCTCCGAGACCGAATCCTATCGCGAATCCTCGGCCTTTCGTCCCGGCCGGTCTGCGGTTCTGGCCTCGGGTCCGTGGCCGGTGGGGATGACCGTCTGTTACGATCTGCGCTTTGCCCAGCTTTACCGCGATCTGGCCAAGGCCGGGGCAGAGATCCTGACCGTGCCCGCCGCCTTCAACGACACGACCGGCGCCGCGCATTGGGAGGTGCTGCTGCGCGCCCGCGCCATTGAAACCGGCGCATGGGTGCTGGCCCCGGCACAATGCGGCACGCATGAAAACCACCTGTGCCCGGATCGCAAACCGCGCCGCAGCCATGGCCATTCGCTGGCCGTCGATCCCTGGGGCCGCGTCGTCGCGGATGGCGGCACGGAACCCGGCGTCACGATTGTTGCGCTTGACCGCAATGCCGTTGCTGAGGCACGGTCCCGCATCCCGTCCCTGACCCATGACCGAGATTATTCGGCGCCCTGAGAGTGCGATGCCTGACAAGACCTTAGAAAACCAGCCTGCGACTGCTGAGTTTTCAGCCGATGCCTTGGCTGCAAGCCTGTTTTCCGAGGTTTTCATCGCCGACCAGCTTGCCCGCGAGATCATCGGCAAGGCGCTGCCCAAGGGGATGCAGATCTCGCATTTCTCGGTGCTGAACCTGCTTGCGCATGTCGGCGCCGAGCGCAGCCCGGCCGAGTTGGCCGAGGCGTTTCACGTCACGCGCGGGGCGATGACCAACACGCTGTCGCGGCTGGAATGGGCCGGGCATATCCATATCCGCCCGGACTGGGACGATGCGCGGCGCAAGTTCGTGTCGATCAGCCCCGCCGGACGCGCGGCGCGCGACGCAGCGCTTGCGGCCTTCATGCCGCGCATCGCCGATGTCGTGCGCGATGTGGGCGCCGAGCGGGTGCGGGCCGCCCTGCCCGTGCTGCGCCTGCTGCGCAAGGAACTGGCCGAGGCGCTGCGCCAGAACGGCCGCTGAGCGCGCCGGTCGCGCCGCCGCATGAGTATTTGGGGAACAGAGAAACCGCTTTGGCCAAGTCAGGCGGCGCGCACCGCCGTCATGGCATAGTTCACCGACAGGTCGCGATGCGAGAGCGACCAGCTCCAGCCCAGAGGGTTGAAGACCATGCCGCAGCGGTCCACCACCTCCAACCCCGTGGCCTGCGTCATCGCGGCGAGTTCGTCCGGCGTGATGAAGCGACGCCAGTCATGTGTGCCCTTGGGCAGCCAGCGCATCACCCATTCCGCGCCGATGATCCCCATCAGGAAGCTTTTCGGATTGCGGTTCAGCGTGGACTGGATCAGCAGCCCGCCGGGCTTCACCAGATCGCGGCAGGTGGCGATGAAGCTGGCGGGATCGGCAACATGTTCGACGATTTCCAGCGCCATGACCACGTCATAGCTGTGGCCTTCTGCGGCCAGCGCCTCGGAGGTGGTGGCGCGGTAGTCGATGCCGAGCCCCTGCTCTTCGGCATGCAGGCTGGCCACGGCGATATTGCGTTCGGCGGCATCCGCCCCCGTCACCGTCGCGCCAAGCCGGGCCAGCGGTTCGGCCATCAGCCCGCCGCCGCAGCCGATATCGAGGATGCTCAGCCCCTGGAACGGCAGATCCGCATCGCGGTCGCGCCCGAACTGACCGGCGATCTGGGCGGTGACATATTCCAGCCGCGTGGGGTTCAGCATGTGCAGCGGCTTGAACTTGCCCTGCGGATCCCACCACTCGGCCGCCATGGCCTGAAACTTGGCGACCTCGGCGGGGTCGATGCTGCTGGTCCGGGGCATGTCGGTCATCAGGTCGTCCTTCGTCTTGGCGCGCGGGCATCGCTGGCTATATAGTGGGGGGATGGACAGATTGGCAGGGCAAATCGGCGGCGATCCGTCGCGCGGCAGACAGTATCCCTTGGTCGACCCCTTCGACCAGCGCAGCATCGACATGGGCGATGGGCATGTCATCTATCTTGAGCAAAGCGGCAATCCGCAGGGCGTGCCCGTCATCGTCCTGCATGGCGGCCCCGGTGGCGGCTGCAGCCCCTTCATGCGCCGGTTTTTCGATCCGGCGCATTTCCGCGTCGTGCTGTTCGACCAGCGTGGCTGCGGGCGGTCGCGCCCCCATGCCGAGGTCGAGAACAACACCACCCGCCATCTGATCCACGACATCGAGGTCATCCGGCAGGAACTTGGCATCCGCCGCGCCATTCTGTTCGGCGGCAGCTGGGGCGCGACCTTGGCCGTGGCCTATGCCGAGGCGCATCCCTTTGCCGTGCTGGGCCTTGTGCTGCGCGGCGTGTTTCTGGGGCGCAGGCAGGAACTGGACTGGTTTTACGGCGGCGGTGTCGCGCGGTTCTTTCCCGACCGCTGGGCGGATTTTCAGCGCCCGATCCCTGAAGCCGAGCGTGGCGACATGATCGCCGCCTATCACCGCCGTCTGTTCAGCGGCGATCGCGGGCAGGAACTGCGGTTCGCCCTGCCGTGGGTCATGTGGGAAAACGCGCTGGCCGGGCTGGAGATCAGCGGGCCGGGCCATGCGCCGCCCGATTACGCCCGCGCCTTTGCCCGGCTGGAGAACCATTACTTTGCGCATGACTGCTTCCTGCAGGAAGGCCAGCTTCTGCGCGACCGTCCCCTGATCGAACATCTGCCCGCCGTGATCGTGCAGGGCCGCTATGACATGGTCTGCCCACCCCTGACCGCATGGGAGCTGGCCGAGGGCTGGGACCAGGCCGAGTTGCGGATGGTTCCCGCCTCTGGCCACGCGCTGAGCGAGCCGCGAATCGCTGCGGAACTGGTGCGGGTGATGGATAGTTGGCGGGATGCGCCACCTTTCGGGCGCGATGACTAAGGGACGGCCATGACATTCCTGATCTTTCTGCTGGCCTGCGGTGCGGCGGCCACCACGGGCATCCTGTTTCAGCCCGGCGCATGGTATGAGGGGCTGCGCAAGCCCGGCTTTACCCCACCCAACTGGGCATTTCCCGTCACATGGACCACGCTTTATGTGCTGATGGCATGGGCCGGGGCGCGGCTGGCGGGCCTGCCGGGATCGGGAATGGCCTTGGCGCTTTGGGGGGCGCAGATCGCCTTGAATACGCTGTGGACTCCGGTGTTTTTCGGCGCGCGCCGCATGGCTGCGGGCATGGCGATCATCGCGATCCTGTGGCTGGTCGTCGCGGCGCTGATGGTCGAGGCCTTTCGGCTGGACCTGTGGGCCGGGATGATGATCCTGCCCTATCTGGCATGGCTGTGCGTTGCGGCGGCGCTGAACTTCCGCATCTGGCGTCTGAACCCCGGCGCGGGGCAGTAGCGGTTTTTCTTGCAATCCGCCGAATGCGGGCCTATATGAACGCTCAACAGCGGCGCAGGTGTCCAAAACCTGCCCACCGGGATTACGCACGGGCCGCCTTCAGGCCCGTTTTTGCATTTTGGGATAGCGATCATGACCGACCTTATCGCCAAGACCGCCATTGACCGCCGTCTGGCCGAGATCATCTCTCCGGTGATCGAGGATCTGGGCTTTGAACTGGTGCGCATCCGGTTGCAGGGCGGCAAGACCGCGACCCTGCAGATCATGGCCGACCGTCCGGAAGGCGGCATCAACGTGGACGATTGCGGCGATATCTCGACCGCCGTCAGCGCCGTTCTGGATGTGGAAGACCCGATAGAAGAGAACTATCACCTTGAGGTCTCCAGCCCCGGCATCGACCGCCCGCTGACCCGGCTGAAGGATTTCGCGACCTTTGAAGGTTACGAGGTCCGGCTGGAAACCAACCAGCCCATCGACGGGCGCAAGCGCTTCAAGGGCACGCTTGCGGGCATCGAGGGCGACGAGGTTCTGCTGAACATCGACGAAGCGGGCGAGGTCCAGACCATCGGGCTGAATTTCGACTGGCTGGCCGATGCCAAGCTGGTGCTGACCGACGACCTGATCGCCGAGATGCTGAAACAGAAGAAAGACGCGGGCATCCAGATCGACAATCTGGACGAATCCGCCTTTGACGAGATCGAAACAGAAGCTGGCGATGACAACGCCGCTGCGAAGGAGTGACGAATGGCCATCACCTCAGCCAACCAGCTTGAGCTGTTGCAAACCGCCGAGGCCGTCGCGCGGGAAAAGATGATCGACCCCGATCTGGTGATCGAGGCGATGGAGGACAGCCTGGCCCGTGCCGCCAAGTCGCGCTATGGCAGCGAGATGGACATCCGCGTCAAGATCGACCGCAAGACCGGCAATGCCACCTTCACCCGCGTGCGCACCGTCGTCGAAGACGAAGCCGTCGAGAATTATCAGGCTCAACTGACCGTCAAGCAGGCCGCGCCCTATCTGGACAATCCCCAGATCGGCGATGAGATAGTGGACGAAGTGCCGCCGGTCGAACTGGGCCGCATCGCCGCGCAGTCGGCCAAGCAGGTCATCCTGCAGCGCGTCCGCGAAGCCGAGCGTGATCGCCAATACGAAGAATTCAAGGACCGCGCCGGCACCATCATCAACGGTGTCGTCAAGCGCGAGGAATATGGCAACATCATCGTGGATGTGGGCCGTGGCGAGGCGATCCTGCGCCGCAACGAAAAGATCGGCCGCGAAAGCTATCGCCCGAACGACCGCATCCGCGCCTATGTCAAGGATGTGCGCCGCGAGACGCGTGGCCCGCAGATCTTCCTGTCGCGCACCGATCCGCAGTTCATGGCGGAACTGTTCAAGATGGAAGTGCCGGAAATCTATGACGGCGTGATCGAGATCAAGGCCTGCGCCCGGGATCCGGGATCGCGCGCCAAGATCGCCGTGATCTCTTATGACAACTCGATCGACCCGGTGGGCGCCTGCGTGGGCATGCGCGGCAGCCGCGTTCAGGCCGTCGTGGGCGAGCTGCAGGGCGAAAAGATCGACATCATTCCGTGGTCGGACGATCAGGCGACGTTCCTGGTGAATGCGCTGCAACCCGCCGAAGTGGCGAAAGTCGTGTTCGATGAGGACGCCTCGCGTATTGAAGTCGTGGTCCCGGATGAACAACTTAGCCTTGCGATCGGGCGTCGGGGTCAGAACGTGCGGCTGGCCAGCCAGCTGACCGGGCTGGATATCGACATCCTGACCGAGGAAGAAGAATCCAAGCGCCGTCAGGCCGAATTCAACGCGCGCACCAAGCTGTTCATGGACGCGCTGGATCTGGACGAATTCTTTGCCCAGTTGCTGGTGGCCGAAGGCTTCACCAATCTGGAAGAAGTGGCCTATGTCGATCTGGACGAACTGCTGTCCATCGACGGCGTGGACGAAGGCACGGCATCGGAACTGCAGACCCGCGCCCGCGAGCATCTGGAGGCTGCCAACAAGGCCGCTCTGGAAAACGCCCGCGCGCTGGGGGCGGAAGACAGCCTGATCGAGTTCGAGGGTCTGACGCCGCAGATGGTCGAGGCATTGGCCAAGGACGACGTGAAGACGCTGGAAGATTTCGCCACGCTGGCGGATTGGGAAATCGCCGGTGGCTGGACCACGGAAAACGGCCAACGCAAGAAGGACGAGGGCATTCTTGAGCCCTATGACGTGTCGCTGGAAGAAGCGCAGAACATGGTGATGACCGCGCGCGTCATGCTGGGCTGGGTCGATCCGACCGAGTTCGAGACCGAGGAAGCCGAAGGCGAAGGCGATGCCCCGGCGGCCGAGGCCGAAGATGACAAGGAGGCCGGGGTGTAACGCCCCGGGAGGTCGATGACACGCGGGGGCCGGGACAAGGACCGCGATACGCCCGAACGGCGTTGTATCGTCACGGGCGAAACCCAGCCGAAAGCTGGGTTGATCCGCTTTGTCGCGGGCCCCGATGCGGAAGTCGTGCCGGATCTGGCTGAAAAGCTGCCCGGTCGTGGCTTCTGGGTCGTGGCCGACCGCAAAGCACTGGACAAGGCAGCCAGCAAGGGGCTGTTTTCACGCGGAGCGAAGGCGCAGGTCGCCGCTCCGCCCGAACTGCTTGCCATGATCGAAGACGGTCTGGCGAGGCGCGCAGTCGACACGCTGTCGCTGGCCCGCAAGGCCGGCATTGCCGTGGCAGGCTTCGAGAAGGTCAAGGATTGGTTGGCTGGCGGCAGGGCAAAGGTGCTTTTGCAGGCCAGCGATGGGTCCGAACGCGGAAAAGGCAAACTGTGGACGCCCCCGGGCGGGCGCTGGTTCGGCTGCCTGACCGCATCAGAATTGGGTTTGTCCTTTGGGCGCGATCATGTCATACACAGCGCGCTTGCGCCGGGGGGCCTGACCGACAAACTGATCAGGGACGCGAGCAGACTGACTGGTCTGCGCGGGCATGACGGCGGTGCATCCGCCGGGAAGGAATGAAAAGCGGAATGAGCGATACGGACGGAAAGAAACCCTTGGGTGTTGGCGGTGGCGCTGGTCGTTCGGGCCAGGTGAAGCAAAGCTTCAGCCACGGCCGGACCCATAATGTGGTCGTTGAAACCAAGCGCAAGCGCGTTGTCGTGCCGGCTCCGAAGCCCGGTCCGGCGGCGGGCGGCGGTCGTTCGCCCTCGGCTGTTTCGGGCGATCCGTCGCGCCGTCCCGCAGGCATCTCGGATGCCGAGATGGAGCGCCGCATGGCCGCCCTGCGCGCCGCCAAAGCCCGCGAGGCCGAGGAAAAAGCGCAGCGCGAAGCCGAGGAAAAGGCCCGCGAGGAAGAGCGTGAGCGTCGTCGCCTTGAGATCGAGGCCAAAGAGCGCGAGGACCGCGAACGCGAGGAAGCCCTGCGGCTGAAGGCCGAAGAGGATCAGCGCCGCGCCCGCGAAGCCGAACTCCGCGCCCAGAAAAAGGCCGAGGTCACCAAGCCCAAGGCTCCGGACGCCCGCCCCGCCGCACCGGCCGATCGCGCCGCGGCCGAGGCTGCTGCCGCACGCGCCGAGACCAAGGGCGTCACCGCCACCACGCCGCGCAAGACCGAGCGTGAGCGCGATGCCCGCCCGGCCGATGACCGCAATAACGACCGCAACAAGGGCCGTGACGACAACCGTCGCACCGGCAAGCTGTCGCTGAGCCAGGCCATGGACGGCGAAGGCGGGCGTCAGCGTTCGCTGGCCGCGATGAAGCGCAAGCAGGAAAAAGCCCGGCAAAAGGCCATGGGCGGCCACCAGCGCGCCGAAAAGCAGGCCCGCGATGTGCAATTGCCCGAAACGATCCTTGTGTCGGAACTGGCCAACCGGATGGCCGAGCGCACGCCCGATGTCATCAAATCGCTGATGCGCATGGGCCTGATGGTCACCGGCAACCAGGCCATCGACGCCGATACCGCCGAGCTGGTGATCGACGAATTCGGCCATCGCGCCGTCCGCGTGTCGGATGCCGATGTCGAACAGGTCATCGTGCAGGTTCAGGACAAGGCCGAGGATCTGCAGCCGCGCGCCCCGATCATCACGATCATGGGCCATGTCGACCACGGCAAGACCTCGCTTCTGGACGCCATCCGCAAGACCAGCGTCGTCTCGGGCGAAGCGGGCGGCATCACGCAGCATATCGGTGCCTATCAGGTGAAAGCCTCGAACGGCGCGCTGCTGACCTTCCTGGATACGCCCGGCCACGCCGCGTTCACCTCGATGCGGGCCCGTGGCGCGCATGTGACGGATATCGTGGTGCTGGTCGTCGCGGCGGATGACGCCGTGATGCCGCAGACGATCGAGGCGATCAACCACGCGAAAGCGGCGAAAGTGCCGATGATCGTGGCGATCAACAAGATCGACAAGCCGGCAGCCGACCCGCAAAAGGTCCGCACCGCGCTGCTGCAGCACGAAGTCGTCGTCGAGGCGATGTCGGGCGACGTGCAGGATGTCGAGGTTTCGGCCAAGACCGGCAAGGGTCTGGACCAGCTTCTGGAAGCCATTGCGTTGCAAGCGGAAATCCTTGAGCTGCGGGCAAATCCCGAACGCGCGGCACAAGGCGCGGTCATCGAGGCCAAGCTGGACGTGGGCCGCGGCCCCGTCGCGACGGTTCTGGTGCAGAACGGCACGCTGAAGCGCGGCGACATCTTCGTCGTCGGCGAACAGTGGGGCAAGGTCCGCGCGCTGATCAACGATCAGGGCGAGCGGATCGACGAAGCCGGTCCCTCGGTTCCGGTCGAGGTTCTGGGTCTGGACGGCACGCCTGCCGCGGGCGACGTGCTGAACGTGGTCTCGACCGAAGCGCAGGCGCGCGAGATTGCGGATTACCGCATCAACGCCGCCAAGGACAAACGCGCCGCTGCCGGTGCCGCGATCACGCTGGACCAGATGCTGGCCAAGGCGAAGGCCGACAAGAACGTGGCCGAGCTTCCGGTCGTGGTCAAAGCCGACGTGCAAGGCTCGGCCGAGGCCATCGTTCAGGCGCTGGAAAAGATCGGCAACGACGAGGTGCGCGTCCGCGTGCTGCATTACGGCGTCGGTGCGATCACGGAATCCGATATCGGTCTGGCCGAAGCCAGCGAGGCTCCGGTCATCGGCTTCAACGTCCGCGCCAACGCTCCGGCCCGCAATGCCGCGAACCAGAAAGGTGTCGAGATCCGTTATTACTCGATCATCTATGATCTGGTGGATGACATCAAAGCGGCGGCCTCGGGCCTGCTGTCGGCAGAAGTGCGCGAAAACTTCATCGGCTATGCCGAGATCCGCGAAGTCTTCCGCGTCACCGGCGTCGGCAACGTCGCAGGCTGTCTGGTGACCGAAGGCGTGGCACGCCGTTCGGCAGGCGTGCGCCTGCTGCGCGACAACGTGGTCGTCCACGAAGGCACGCTGAAGACGCTGAAGCGCTACAAGGATGAGGTCAAGGAAGTGCAGTCCGGTCAGGAATGCGGCATGGCCTTTGAAAACTACGACGACATCCGCAAGGGCGATGTCATCGAGATCTTCGAGCGCGAGGAAGTGCAGCGCCAGCTGTAAGCCTTGCTCTTTCAGACGGAAAAACCGGCCTTCAGGGCCGGTTTTTTTATCCGCAGCAGCGACCGGTCCTTGCGGAGATCGGGTTAGAACAACAAAAAACGGGGCTACCTATCGGCAGCCCCGTTTATATTCACTGGCACTGTACCGGGCCTTTTCAGGCCATAACCACGGGTTTTCCTTCGTAGGTCTTGGTGCCGACGCGGACAATGATATTGCCGTTCGACACCTGACGCTCAAAGACACCCTGGACAGAAATACAGCTTCCGATCGTGATCGTGCGAATCATGTCCTGTTTCCTCCTCTACAGGATTTCAGGATTGCCACAAATTCGTTAAAAGTTAACTAAGAATGTGTAACAGATCGGCAGAAAATAAACTTGCGCAAAAGACTGTGTTTCAAAAACATCATAACCAGTCGCGCAAGATCGGAATTATGGGCACATCCGCTGGCGGCATAGGGTAATTGCTCAAATCAGCAGCAGATGACCAGGCAAGCGTCTGCCCTTCCTGCGGCACCGGCACGCCATTCCAGCGCCTGCAGACATATAGCGGCATTAACAGGTGGAAATTGTCGTAGCTGTGGCTGGCGAAAGTCAGCGGGGCCAGACAGGACTGCCATGTCTCGATCGCCAGCTCTTCGTGCAATTCCCGGATCAGCGCGGCCTCGGGAGTTTCGCCCGCCTCGACCTTGCCGCCCGGAAATTCCCACAGGCCCGCAAGGGATTTCCCCTCGGGGCGCTGCGCCAGAAGCACGCGGCCGTCCGTATCGATCAGGGCGACGGCCGCGACAAGCACCAGCTTCATGAGCGGTAATCGGCGTTGATGTCGATATAGCCATGCGTCAGATCGCAGGTCCAGACCGTGCGCTTGCCACGCCCCATCCCCAGATCGACGCCGACCACCAGATGATCGCGTTTCATATAGGCGCTGGCGGCGGCTTCGTCATAGCTGGGCGCGCGCCAGCCGTTTTCGGCCAGCACCATGTCGCCAAAGCGGATGGTCAGCTTGTCGCGATCCGCCTGCGCGCCGGATTTGCCGACGGCCATGACGACGCGGCCCCAATTGGCATCCTCGCCAGCGATGGCGGTCTTGACCAGCGGCGAATTGGCGATGGCCATGGCAACGCGATGCGCGTCACCGGCGCTGGCCGCGCCCGTCACCTGCACCTCGACGAATTTCGTCGCGCCCTCGCCATCCTTGACCACCTGATGCGCCAGATCCAGCATCACCTGCCCCAGCGCCTTGGCAAAGCGCCGCGCAGTGGCCGAGCGCAGATCGGTGATCGGCGCCGCAGCCGATTTCCCCGTCGCTGCCAGAATCAGCGCGTCCGAGGTCGAGGTATCGCTGTCCACCGTGATCGCGTTGAAGGTCGCCGCCAGCTGCGCATTCAGCAGCTTTTGCAGCATTTCCGGCGCGATGGCCGCATCGGTGAAGATATAGACCAGCATCGTCGCCATGTCGGGCGCGATCATGCCCGAGCCTTTGGCGATGCCGACGATGCGGATCTCACCGCCCTCGCCCGCAAAGCTGGCAGCGGCACCCTTGGGGAAGGTGTCGGTCGTCATGATGGCCTGCGCGGCATCGGCCACGCCCGCAGCATCCATGCCGCGCGACAGATCGCCGATGATCGCGGTGATGCGATCCGCGGGCAGCGGCTCGCCGATCACCCCGGTCGATGAAGAAAACACCCGGTCGCGCGGGATCGACAGCGCAGACGCGACGCCGCCCGTCACCTTGTCCACGGCGGCCTGCCCGTTCACGCCGGTAAAGGCATTGGCATTGCCCGAATTCACGATGATCGCCGCGCCCTGCCCGGTTTCCTGCTTGCCCGCAAGCTTGGCCTGACAGTCCAGAATGCTGGCCGCGCGGGTCGAGGATTTGGTGAACGCGCCGGCAATCGACGTGCCCGCGGCCAGCTTCACCAGCATGACATCGGTGCGGCCCTTGTATTTGACGCCCGCCGCGCCTGCCGCGAATTCGACCCCCGCAATCACCGGAAGATCGGGAAAGCTGGCCGGAGCCAGAGGCGACACCAGCTTTTCCTTTTTCGTGGTCTTGGCGACGACGGCCTTGGTCACCGCCTCGACGCGCGGGCCGATGCCGGCCGCCTCTTTCTCGGCGGCCTCGGCTTTCAGCTTCTTCATCTTCTTTTTCAAGGACTTCAGCTTCTCGGCATCCGAGAGCTTGGCCTTCTTGTCGGGTTTCGGCATCTTTATTCCCCCAGAAGCTCGGTCTTGCCCAGCAGGTCAGGGCTCAGACCCTCGGTCTTTTCGACCTTGGATTCAGCCACGCGTTTTTCGATCTCGGCCTGCACCTTATCGCGGCGAACCTGAACGGCAAGCTGGTCCTTGATCTCGTCGAATTTCGGGGGTTGGGTTTCGCGCTCATCGACCAGCTTGATGACATGCCAGCCGAACTGCGTTTCGACCGGGGCCGAGATCTCGCCTTTCTTCATCGCCTTCACGGCATCGGCGAAGGGGGCGACCATCTGTTCGGGCTGGAACCACCCCAGATCGCCCTTGTTCGGACCCGAGGTCGGATCGGTCGATTTCTCGGCGGCGATGGCGCCGAAATCGCCGCCATCCTTCAACTGCGCCTCGATCGCGTCGGCTTCTTCCTTGGTTTTCACCAGAATATGCGCGGCGTTGTATTCGATCTTGGGCTGCGTCTCGCCGCCAAAGGCCTGATCATAGGCGGCTTTCAACTCGTCTTCCGTCGGCTCGGCCCCGGCGACCTTTTCCAGCACGGAACCGGCCAGATAGGCGCGACGCTCAATTTCCAGCGCGGCGGTGTCGCGTTTGCTCAGCGGCTGCGCCTGCTGGGCCACGGCGGTCTGACGCACCATCTGATCCAGCATCAGATCCCACAGCGCCGCGTCGGGCAGGCCCTGCGTCGTCTGCGGATCCAGTCCCTGCCGCATCGCGATCAACTGGCCCAGCGTGATGGTTTCGCCATTCACGGTGGCAACGACCGTATCGGCATCCTGCGCAAAGGCAGGACCGACCAGCGTGGCGGCAAGGGCAGTCGCGGCGAGAAGCTGTTTCAGCATGGTTTTCCCTTTCCTGGGACGTGTTCGACAAACGCGCATCCACGCATAGGTGAACCCGCGCAAACATTGACAGTCAGGCATCCGAGGCATACATCCGGCCCAACCGAAAATGCGCGCCCGTCGCCGTTTTTCCGGCCCTTGTGATAGGGCAAGGCGAGCGGTGGCGGCAAGTGGGCGGAACGTCCTGCGCACCCACAGATACGCGATGAAGGCTCACATGCTCGGCATTGGAAACTTGGCTAAACTGGTCTTTGGCACGCCCAATGACCGCAAGGTGAAATCGGTCCGCCCTCTGGTGGCACAGGTCAACGCGCTGGAAGACAGCTTCCGCGCCATGTCCGACGAGGACCAGATTGCAAAGACCCGCGAATTGCAGCAACGCGCGCAAGGCGGTGAAAGTCTGGACAAACTGCTGCCCGAGGCCTTTGCCAACTGCCGCGAAGGCGCGCGTCGCGCGCTTGGTCTGCGGGCCTTCGACACCCAGCTGATGGGCGGCATCTTCCTGCATCAGGGCAATATCGCCGAAATGAAGACCGGCGAGGGCAAGACCCTTGTCGCCACCTTCCCGGCCTATCTGAACGCTTTGGCGGGCAAGGGCGTGCATGTCGTCACCGTCAACGACTATCTGGCCAAGCGCGACGCCGAATGGATGAGCAAGGTTTTCGCGCATCTGGGCATGACCACGGGCGTCGTCTATCCGTTTCAGGACGATCTGGAAAAGCGGCAGGCCTATCAGGCCGACGTGACCTATGCGACCAATAACGAGCTGGGCTTCGACTATCTGCGCGACAACATGAAGGGCTCGATCGACCAGATGGTCCAGCGCGGCCATTTCTTCGCCATCGTCGACGAGGTGGACAGTATCCTTGTCGATGAGGCGCGCACGCCGCTGATCATCTCGGGGCCGTCGCAGGACCGCAGCGAGCTTTACAAGACCATCGACCAGTATATGCCCGAGCTGCAGCCCGAGCATTACAAGCTGGACGAAAAGACCCGAAACGCCACCTTCACCGAGGAAGGCAACGAGTTTCTGGAAAAACGGCTGCAAGCCGTGGGCGTGCTGCCGCAGGACCAGACGCTGTATGATCCCGAATCCACCACCATCGTGCATCACGTCAATCAGGCGATGCGCGCGCACAAGCTGTTCCAGCGCGACCAGCATTATATCGTGCGCGACGATGAAATCGTGCTGATCGACGAATTCACCGGCCGCATGATGAAGGGCCGCCGCCTGTCCGATGGCCTGCACCAGGCGATCGAAGCCAAGGAAGGCGTGACGATCCAGCCCGAAAACGTGACGCTGGCCTCGGTCACCTTCCAGAACTATTTCCGGCTTTACGCCAAGCTTGGCGGCATGACCGGCACCGCGGCCACCGAAGCCGAGGAATTCGCCGAGATCTACAAGCTGGGCGTGGTCGAGGTGCCGACGAACCGCCCGATCCAGCGTATCGACGAACATGACCGCGTCTATCGCACCGCGACCGAGAAATATGCCGCCGTGATCGAGGCGATCAAGGAAGCCCATGCCAAGGGCCAGCCGATCCTTGTCGGCACGACCAGCATCGAGAAATCGGAAATGCTGTCGCAGATGATGACGCAAGCGGGCATCCCGCATAACGTCCTGAACGCGCGCGAACACGAACGCGAAGCCTATATCGTTGCCGAAGCGGGCAAGCTGGGCGCCGTCACCATCGCCACCAACATGGCCGGTCGCGGCACCGACATCCAGCTGGGCGGCAATGTGGAAATGAAGGTGATGCAGGCGCTGGCCGCCGATCCCGAAGCCAATCCCGACGATCTGCGCGCCCGGATCGAGGCCGAACACGCCACCGCCAAGCAAGAGGTGCTGGATGCGGGCGGCCTGTTCGTTCTGGCCACCGAACGCCACGAATCGCGCCGGATCGACAACCAGCTGCGCGGCCGCTCGGGCCGTCAGGGCGACCCCGGACGGTCGCTGTTCTTCCTGTCGTTGGAAGACGATCTGATGCGGATCTTCGGCTCGGAACGGCTGGACAAGGTGCTTTCCACGCTGGGCATGAAGGACGGCGAGGCGATCATCCATCCTTGGGTGAACAAGTCCTTGGAACGCGCACAGGCCAAGGTCGAAGGCCGTAACTTCGACATCCGCAAGCAATTGCTGAAATTTGACGATGTGATGAACGACCAGCGCAAGGCGATCTTCAGCCAGCGTCTGGAGATCATGCATACAGAAGAAGTGGCAGAGGTCGCAGGCGACATGCGCGCGCAGGTGGTCGACGATCTGGTCGATCAGCACCTGCCGCCCCGCTCTTATGCCGAGCAATGGGATACCGACGGCTTGAAAGCCGCCGTGATCGAGCGGCTGAACATGGACCTGCCGATTGCCGACTGGGCCGCCGAGGATGGCGTCGATCAGGACGCGATGCGCGAACGTATCCAGCAATCGGTCGATACCTATATGGCGCAGAAGGCCGAACAGTTCGGCCCGGACAACATGCGCCAGATCGAAAAGCAGGTTCTGCTGCAGCAGATCGACGGCAAATGGCGCGAACATCTGATCACGTTGGAACATCTGCGCAGCGTCGTGGGCTTCCGCGGCTATGCGCAGCGCGATCCCTTGTCGGAATACAAGACCGAAGGCTTCCAGCTTTTCGAATCGATGCTGGACGGGCTGCGCTTCGACGTGACCCAGCAACTGGCCCGCATCCGCCCGCTGACCGATGCCGAGCGCGAAGACATGATGCGCCAGTATCAGCAGCAACAGGATGACACGCAGGCGCATCTGGAAGCCAGCCATGAGGAAGCCGAAGGCGGCGAAGCCTCGGGCCGCGCGCCGGGCTTTGACGAAACCGACCCCAGCACCTGGGGCAACCCGTCACGGAATGACGTCTGCCCCTGCGGCTCGGGGAAGAAGTTCAAACATTGCCACGGCGCATTCGCCTGACATGAAAGGGGGCCTTCGGGCCCCTTTTGCATCCGCTCCGCGCGTTGCTGGCCTTGCATGAGTATTTGAAGAACGAAGAAGCCGAGGCGCGGCGCTTCTGGGTTTCTCTGTTCTACAAATACTCAAAACCGGCCGCGCGATCGGCGGTATCGCAGCCTAGTCCGGGACCAGCATGTAACCCGTCCCGCGCACGGTCTGCAGATAGCGCGGCTCTTTCGGGTCGGGCTCGATCTTGCGGCGCAGGCGCGTGATCTGCACGTCGATGGCGCGTTCCGAATTTTCGCCCGCATCCTCGGCCGGGCTGCGGCCCAGATCCTCGATCAGCTCGCCGCGGCTGACCGCGTGGCGCGGCGTATCCGCCAGACGTTTCAGCAAAGCGTGTTCGGTGCCGGTCAGGCGCAGCGGCACATCGCCCTGCCAAAGTTCGCCCTTGTCGCAGTCATAGCGCAGATGACCGATGGTCAGATATTTCGGGCCGCGATTTTCCACAGCCGGCACGCGGCGCAGAATGGCCGAGATGCGCAGCAGCAATTCGCGCGGCTCGAACGGTTTGGGCAGATAATCGTCGGCGCCGTTTTCCAGCCCGGTGATTCGGTCCTGGGTTTCGCCCTTGGCCGTCAGCAGCAGGATCGGCACGCTTAGCCGTTTGCGCAGGTCGCGGGTCAGGGAGAACCCGTCCTCGCCCGGCATCATCACGTCCAACACGATCAGGTCGAAATCCAGTCCGGACAACAGCCGCCGCGCATGGGCGGCGTCGCGCGCCGTCGTGACCAGAAAGCCGCTGCGCATCAGAAAGCGGCGCAGCAGGCTGCGGATCCGCTCGTCGTCATCGACAACAAGGATATGGGCCGAGGGCGCGTCTTGCTGGGTCATCAGGGCTGGGTCATGTCCTTCAACGCCTTGTACTGGCGCAATGTATCACGGTCCATCATCGCCTCAAGCACCTGACGGAACCCGGCCACGGCCTGCGGGCCCGCCGCGCGATAGGCCGCGCGCATCCGGGCGCGCTGCGCTTCGGACAGGCGGCGTTCCAGCGCATTGCCGGTGTCGGTCAGGAACAGCTGACGTTCGCGCCGGTCGCGGCGGCCGACGCGGTTTTCCACCAGCCCGTCCTCGATCAGGGTGCGCAGCACGCGGTTCAAAGATTGCTTGGTCACGCCCAGCACATCCAGCAACGCCGTCACCGTCAGGCCCGGATCGCGATTGATGAAATGGATCGCCCGGTGATGCGCGCGGCCATAATCCAGTTCGGCAAGGATCAGATCGGGATCGGCGGTAAAGGCGCGATAGGCGAAGAACATGGCTTCGATGCCCCGACGCAGCTGATCGTCGGTCAGAAAAAGCAGGTTCTCGCCGCTGCTGGGTACGATGCCGATCTTGCTTTGCATGATTTCCCCTGATGCATACCCCTTATTACGTCAGGCTCATTGACTTTCCAATCATGAATAGATAGCGATTGGCCCAAGTTGCGCAATTTTATATGCGGAAGCTGATGACTCGGCGCAACTTTATGAAAAACAGACCGGCCGGAGGGAAAAATGGCAGGCGCTTACGACGATCGCGATGGCAAAATCTGGATGGATGGCAAGCTGGTGGAATGGCGCGATGCCAACGTGCACATCCTGACCCATGGCCTGCATTATGCAAGCTCGGTATTCGAGGGCGAGCGCTGCTATAGCGGCAAGATCTTCAAGGGCCATGAGCATTCGCTGCGCCTGATCGAATCCGCACGCCTGCTGGACATGCAGTCGCCCTATTCCGCCGAGGAAATCGACGCGGCCAAGGAAGCCGTGCTGAAGGCCAATGGCTTTACCGATGCCTATGTGCGCGCGGTGATGTGGCGCGGCTCGGGTCTGGATATGGGCGTCTCGGCGGCGCGCAATCCGGTCCGCATGGCCGTGGCCGCATGGGAATGGGGCAGCTATTACGGCGATGCCAAATGGCAAGGCGCGAAACTGGACATCGCCAAATGGAAGCGTCCCAGCCCCGACACCATCCCGACCGCCGCCAAGGCCGCTGGCCTTTACATGATCTGCACGATGTCGAAGCACGCGGCCGAGGCCAAGGGCTGCTCGGACGCGCTGTTCATGGATTATCGCGGCTATGTCGCCGAGGCGACCGGCGCCAATGTGTTCTTCGTGAAGGATGGTGAGGTGCATACCCCGCTGGCCGATGCCTTCCTGAACGGCATCACCCGCCAGACGATCATCCAGTTGCTGAAAGACAAGGGCGTCACCGTGCATGAGCGTCACATCATGCCCGAGGAAGTCGCGGATTTTCAGGAATGCTTCCTGACCGGAACGGCGGCCGAAGTTACGCCGGTCGCTCAGATCGGCGATGACTGGCATTTCCAGGTCGGCCAGACCACCCGCGACATCGCAGCCGCCTATGAGGCGCTGGTCCGCGCCTGATCGCCGGATATCCGAATCAAAACGGCCGCGCCCGACAGGACGCGGCCGTTTGTCATGTCAGGCCGTATGGCCGCGCTCGATCCGGGTGAACTCGGCCAGGCGGCGCTGGCCCTGATCGTCAGGCGATTGCGGGCGCGCATGCAGCTTGGCGATTGCCGGATGAATGGCGTCCTCGCGGTCCTGCCGGGTGAAGTGCTGCACCCGGCCGGTGCCGGTCTGACGCGCAGTATCGGTGATGTGTTTGGTCATCCTGTGTCCTCCCCTTCGGGAAGGGCATCATACCATCATCGGCGGCTGATTTCACGCCTTACGCGGCCTTGATCCCCGGTGCGGCGGACAGCATGGCGTGCAGGGCGACCGGATCCTCGTTGGCCCGCAGTTTGCTGCGCAGATCCTGATCGCGCAGGGTGCGCGACACCAGCGCCAGCGCCTTCAGATGGTCCACGCCCGAATTCTTGGGGGCCAGCAGCGCAAAGATCAGATCGACCGGCTGGCGGTCCACGGCGTCGAAATCCAGCGGCTTTTCCAGCCGCAGGAACAGGCCGACCACACGGTCCAGCCCATGCAACCGCGCATGCGGCAGGGCCACGCCATGCCCCACGCCGGTCGGGCCCAGCGATTCCCGTTCTTGCAAGGCGTCCAGCGTCTGCGCGGTATCGACGCCATAGACGCTGCGCGCCTGTTCGGCGATTTCCTGAAACAACCGCTTCTTGCTGGTGCTTTGCGTCATCGTCCGCACGGCGGAGGGTGAGAGAATATCGCTGATCTGCATATCGCCCGAAATTATCCAAGCCCCGGCCGCGCAAAACGTGACCGGGACATTTCATGAACCAGACTGCCCTTAATGTGCAGTCTAGCTTAGATTGCGGGGATCAATCCAGCCCACGTTGCCATCTTCGCGGCGATGGACGACGTTGACGCCCCCATGTTTCTCATTGCGGAACACCAGCAAAGGGCTGCCGGACAATTCCATCTGCATCACCGCATCGCCGACCGACAGGGTGGGCACGCGGGTTTCCATCTCGGCGATGATCATGGGTTGCAGTCCGTCGTCCTGCGAATGCCATTCATCTTCGTCGGCGGCCAGCACATACATGCCCGCCTGTTCGAAGGCAACCGGCTCGACCCGGGCTTTGTGATGGTCCTTCAGGCGGCGCTTATAGCGGCGCAGCTGTTTGTCCATCCGTTCCTTGCATTGTTCAAAGGCGGCATAGACCTCGGTCGAGGCCCCTTTGGCCTGCACGTTCAGGCCGGTGGACAGATGCACGACGGCATCGCAGGTGAATTCATGCGCGTTGCGGGAAAATATGACGGTCGCATCCGTCGGCCGCTGGGAATATTTGTCCACCGTGGTGCCAATTTCGGTCTGGACATGCGTGGAAAGAGCTTCGCCGATGTCGATCTGTTTTCCACTGATCTGGTAGCGCATGTTGGTCCGTCCTTTCGGTTGCCCGTCCGTGCGTCACGCCCTCCCAAGGCGGCGCGGCCGTCCGGGGTATCGACGGGCTGTAAGCTGCCCGCCATATATCCATTTGGTGACAGCCATGCGCATCTGTCAACGGGGCCGCGACAGTTGATCGCAGTCAGTTCATCCGGAAGGTTTCGCCCAGATAGACGCGCCGGACCTGCGCATCTTCGACGATTTCGGCCGTCGTGCCGGATTTCAGCACATGCCCATCGTGAAGAATGTAAGCGCGATCAACTATCTCGAGGGTCTCGCGCACGTTGTGGTCGGTAATCAGCACACCGATGCCGCGGCTTTTCAGGTCATGGACCAGCCCGCGGATTTCGCCGACCGCAATCGGATCGACGCCCGCGAAAGGTTCGTCCAGCAAAAGATATGACGGATTCGCGGCAAGGCAGCGCGCGATTTCCACCCGGCGGCGTTCCCCACCCGACAGCGCCATGGCCGAGGCATTGCGCAGATGTTCGATCGAGAATTCGCCCAGCAGCGTCTCCAGCCGCTCGCGCCGGTGATGGGCGTCGCGGCAGACCAGTTCCAGCACGGCGGTGATGTTCTGTTCGACCGAAAGGCCGCGGAAAATCGACATTTCCTGTGGCAGATAGCCAATGCCCATCTGTGCGCGGCGATACATCGGCAGTCGCGTGGCGTCCTGCCCGTCGATCATCACCTGCCCGCTATCGGGCGCGACAAGGCCCGCCACGCAGTAAAAGCAGGTCGTCTTGCCCGATCCGTTCGGCCCCAGAAGCGCCACCACCTCGCCGCGGTCCAGCGTCAGCGCGACTTCGCGGATCACGGGGCGGTTGCGATAGGATTTGCGCAGGCCGCGCACGCGCAGGCCCGCATTCGGCGAATCGGTCATCAGTTCCCGCCCCCAGATTGCAGCACGCTGCGCACCCGCCCCGAGGCGTTGGCCGTGCCGCTTTTCAGATTGACCGTCACCTTTTCGCCCGCCAGCACATTCGCGCCCTGCGTCAGCAGCACATCGCCCGTCAGCACGACATTGCCCGAACCCACGTCATAATCGGCGGCCTGCGCCTCGGCGGCGTCACCGCCACTGGCCAGCGTCACATTGCCCTCGGCCTTCAGCTTGCTGATCTTCTGCGCATTGCCCTGCGCATAGGTCACGGTCACGCGATCGGCGGACAGGCGCATCGCGCCTTGCCCGATCAGCACATTGCCGGAAAACGTCGCAAGCCCCGTGGCCTGATCGACCTGCAACTGATCGGCCGTCACCTCGACCGGGGCGCCGATATCCTGCGCCGCGCCAAAGCCGGTCTGCGCCTGCGCCCCTGCCGTCTGAGCCAGCGCAAGGCATAACGAAAGGCTCAGCAGTCCGGTGCGGATCATCGTGGTTCCTTTCGCTGCGGAAGCTGCGCGCGGGGCCGGGATCAGGGCGCGCGTCATGGGCGGTATATCAACCGGACTCCGCCCTTCAAATCAAGGACGTGATCGGGGTTTTCGGGGGCTGTGGGGCGCAGTTCCATCTGTCCGGCGGTCAGATCGCCAAAAGGCGCGCGGACATTCACCTCGCGGTCGGCACTCAGCGTGCCTTCGGAAACGGCGGCGTGAAATTCCGGCGCGGTCACGATCCAGCCATCGGCGGTGGTCATGCGCACGCCTTCGCCCAGCGTGACCTGACCGTCCTGCAACTGCGCGGTTCCCGCCGTCACATCCGCCGCCCGCCCGTCCGGCGCGCGCAGCGTCAGGCGCACATCGGTGACCGAGCCTTCGCCCGACTTGCCCGGCACGGCCTCGGTCCCGGCGATGGTCAGTTGCGAGCCGTTGCTGGTCACGCCGGTATAGGTCGGATTGGTCACGGCCTGCCGCTCGGCCAGATCCTGTGGATCGACATTGGCATAGGGGATCGTCGCATCCGGCGTGGGCTTGCGGCCCAGCAGGAACAGCACCGACAGCAGCGCCAGCGCCGCCAGCGGCAGGATCACCCGAAGCCATGCGACGATCCGAGACCGCAACATGACCTAGACCATCCCGGTGCGCAGAAAGTCGTGGATATGCAGCAGACCCACGGGCCGCGCTGCGTCCAGCACGAACAGGCTGGTGATCTTGCGCGACTGCATCTCGTGCAGCGCCTGCTCGGCCAGATTCTGTGGCGCGATGCTGCGCGGGTTGCGGGTCATCACCTCGCCCGCGCGGTGGGTCAGCAAGCCCTCCATATGCCGCCGCAAGTCGCCATCGGTGATGATGCCGGTCAGATTGCCCTGCCCGTCCGTCACGCCGGTGACGCCAAAGCCCTTTTGGCTGATGACCAGCAGCGCGTCCGACATCGGCGCATCCTCGGCCACCAGCGGAATGTCGCGATGCATCAGATCCTCGACCCGCGACAGCTTGGCGCCCAGCTTGCCGCCGGGATGGAAGGTGCGGAAATGTTCGGGCGTGAACTTGCGATGCTCCATCAGCGCAATCGCCAGCGCATCGCCCAAGGCCAGCGTCATCGTGGTCGAGGTCGTGGGCACGATCCCCGTGCCGCAGGCTTCGGGCGCGGTGGGCAGAACCAGCGCCACATCCGCCTGCCGCAGCAGCGTCGATTGCGGACGGCTGGCCACGCCGATCAGCGGGATGTTGAAGCGGCGGGTATGGGCGATCAGGTCGGCAAGCTCGGGAGTCTCGCCCGAGTTCGACAGCACCAGCGCCACATCGGCCTCGGTCACCATGCCCAGATCGCCATGGCTGGCCTCGGCGGGGTGGACGAACTGCGCCGGTGTCCCGGTCGAGGCCAGGGTCGCCGCGATCTTGCGCCCGACATGGCCCGATTTGCCCATGCCCGAGACGATGACCCGGCCCTTGGCGGCAAGGATCAGTTCAAGCGCGCGGGTGAAGCTGTCATCCAGCCCGTCGGAAAGCTGGCGCAGCCCCTCGATCTCGGTCTGGATCACGCGGCGGGCCGTATCAAGATATGCGTTCATGCCAGCCATCTAGTGCTTGAAGATGTCATTTTCATCCCCCCAGCCCATCAGGTCCAGATGGGCGCGGGCAGGAAGGAAATCAAAGCAGGCCTGCGCCAGACCCGTGCGGCCTTCGCGTTCCAGCCGCTTTTCCAGTTCGGCCTTCAGCCGGTGCAGATGCAGCACGTCCGAGGCCGCGTATTCCAGTTGTGCATCCGACAGCGTTTCCGCGCCCCAGTCGCTGGTCTGCTGCTGTTTCGAGATGTCGACGCCCACCAGTTCGGCCAGCAGGTATTTCAGCCCGTGCCGGTCGGTGAAGGTGCGGATCATCTTGCTGGCGATCTTGGTGCACCAGACGGGGGCGGTGACGACACCGAAGGCCGCCTCCAGCGCGGCGATATCGAAGCGGCCATAATGGAACAGTTTCAGCACCTTGGGATCGGCCAGCAGCCGCGCCAGATTGGGCGCGCTGCGCTGCCCGCGCGCGATCTGCACCAGATGCGCCGAACCATCGCCCGAAGAAAGCTGCACCAGACACAGCCGGTCGCGGCGCATGTCCAGCCCCATCGTCTCGGTATCGATCGCCACGACCGGGCCAAGATCCAGCCCCTCGGGCAGATCGTTCTGATAGAGGTGGATGCTCATCGGCCCTCATGCGCTTGATCGGATTTGCTGGCCCGAGGATTAGCCGCAATCCATCCCCTTGTGCCAGCCCTTCCTGCGTGCTGCCCGATTGCGACATTCCGGCAACATTCCTGATTGTTTCGATAAACATTACTGACCAATACCTGAGTAAAACACTTGTGGTCCGCACGACCCTGCCCTTAGAACCCGCGCGATAATCACGGGGACGAGGGAATCCGATGAGAACATCACTTATTTTCGCGCTGACCGGCGTATCGACGCTGGCCTTGGCAACCGCGCTTTCGGCGCAGGATCTGGCCACCGCGCCCGCAGGAAATGCCGTTGTGCTGCAGCCGATCACGCTGATCGCCAACGGGCAGGAAAATGTCGAAGCGACGGGCGGCGTTTCCGTGTCCCCGGACGACATCGAGGCGATGCAGCCCGCCGATGTGTCCGAACTGTTCGGACGCTCATCGGCCGTGACGGTTTCGGGTGGCGCGGGTCCGGCCAAGCGCATCCATGTGTTCGGTCTGGAACAATCGGCGCTGGCCGTGACCATTGACGGCGTGCCGCAGGGCCCGACCAGTTGGCACCATACCGGATCGAACGTGGTCGATCCCGCCTTCCTGAAATCGGTCGAGGTCGAGGCGGGCGCCGCCGCTGCCGACAGCGGCTTTGGCGCGGCGGCGGGTGCCGTGCGTTATGAAACCGTGGGCGCCAAGGATCTGCTGACCGATGGCCGCACGCAGGGCGGTCGCGTGGGCCTGTCCTATGGCACGAACGGGCGCGGCCTGTCGGCCTCGCTGGCGGGTTACGGCGTCTATGGCGGCTTTGACTGGTTCGCCATGGTGCATGGCACCGACGGCAAGAACTATGAAAACGGCGACGGCTACGAGATCCCCGGAACCGAGCCGGGCGCGCAAGGCGCGCTGGTCAAGCTGGGCTATGAAGCCGAAGGCCACCGCATCGAACTGGCGCTGGACCATACCGAAGATGATGCCGACCGCACCATCAAGATGAACATGGACCTGAACGCCGACAAGCTGGTCTTCCCGATGAAGGTAACGCGCGACTCGGTCAGCCTGAAATACAGCTCGACCTCGCCCACCGATGCCTGGGATCCCGAGGCGCTGATCTATGTCACCAACAACCGGTATGATCGTCCGAACTATATCCCGGACGATGTGAACGGCGACATGAAGCTGAAGAACCGCACCATCGGCGGCAAGCTGCAAAACACCTATGTCATGGGTCCGGGCAATATCACCTCGGGAATCGACTGGGCGTATAACGATTACGACGTGGACAATTACGGCGACACGAACCGCCGTTACTGGACCATGGAGACGATGCAGATCGGCGCCTTCGTGCAGGGCCGCTTTGAATTTGAAAACGGCATCGACCTGTCGACCGGCGCGCGCGTCGATCATCACCGCTTCACCGACTGGAACGGCGAACGCGTCAGCGATACCGGCGCCAGCGTCAACGGCACGCTGTCCTATGAATTCGCCGAAGGCTACGAGGTCTTTGCCGGCGCGTCGCATACATGGCTGGGCTATCGCGTCAGCGAATATGCGCTGCTGCACGCCCGGACCGCGGATCTTTACACCTCGCCGGATTACGAGCCCTCGAAGGCGCAGAACATCAAGCTGGGCCTGAACGCCGCGCAGGACAACTGGACCGGCAATCTGACCTTCTTTGACACCCGCCTGAAGAAGATGGGCGAGTTCATCTTTGACGAAGAGCCCTATTATCTGGGCAATGTCGACGAATACCGCAGCAAGGGTTTCACCCTGCAAGGCACCTATAGCTGGGGCTCGGGTCGCGTGGGCGGCAGCTTCACCAAGGCCGATGTGACGCAAGGCGGCGTCGACGTGCTGCCGGGCGGTGGTGCGGCGGTTCCGGTCGGCAAGACCGCCACGCTGTTCGTCGATCAGGAGCTTGCGCAGTATAACCTGAAAGTCGGCGCGGCGCTGGAATGGGCCGACAAGCTGTCCAGCGGCGACATGACCGAAGCGGGCTTCTATGACGAAAGCGCCTATACGGTTGTGAACGTCTATGGCGAATGGCGTCCCGCGAATTATGAAAATGTCGCGGTGCATCTGGGCATCGATAACCTGTTCGACCGCACCTATTACGAACGCTCCAGCTATGGCGAGCGTGACGTGGTACGTGGCGGGGTTCTGGCCCGCGACATCGACCCGCTTTATGCGCCGGGCCGCACCATCACGCTGGGCGTGAAGATGGATTTCTGATCCATCCGGCAGAATTGGAAAGGCCCCCGTCACCGGGGGCCTTTTTCATTTACAGGCCAAGAAACTTGAACGGTTCGGTTTCTTTGAACTTGTCGTTCGCCACACCCGAGAAGGTATTGGTCTGGTTCGGCCCCAGATCCAGCTTCAGCACTTTCGCGCCTTCGCTGAAATCCAGCGTATTCAGATCGACCCAGAACGTGTTCGGCGTCAGCGCGGATTCAAAGAAATACAGCTTGCGCTTGTGATCCGCGACCGTGCGCCAGCGCGTCGATGAGATATTGGGCTGATCGGGCGTCGTGATGCCGAACGGGACCGAGGCATTGCGGATCACCCCAAAGACGCTGGCCAGCGTTTCGACGGCATTTTCGGTCTTGGGGATCGCGTCGATATAGAACGAGGCGCGGGCAAAGCGATCCGCCGCGCGGTTCGTGCCGGGCAGCATGACGGTGCCGCCGATTTCCTTCCAATAGGCGTTCAGCGCCAGTTGCTCATCGAAGATCGGCGAATTGGTCATCACCTGATAATCGCGGCTGTGGTGGATCACCTGCTTGCCGTCGATATATTCCACAATCGCGCTGTCGCCGGTGGAATCGGAAATGGACAGGTGCAGCGTGGCCAGACGCTCTTCGCCCGGCACGCTGTCGGTCACCAGCACATAGGGCTCGGCCTCGATGGCGGTGATCGCCTCGGCGACGGTGGCGAAATTGTCCAGCATGTATTGCGCCCACAGCGAAATCGCGAGGCCCGGCTGGCTGCCGTCATATTTCGGATATTCCGATTCAACCAGCCACAGCACATTCGCGACCAGCCCGGCCTCATTCATGCCATCCGTGGTGGCCACGTCATAGCCCGTCGCCACGACGCTGCCATATTTCGCGGTCCATTCGATCGAATTCGGCCCCGCTTCGCCGGTGCGCGCAATGCCCTTGGGCAGCACCCAAAGATTGGTGCCGATATCCAGCCGCCAATCCATCGACCGGGCGGTAATGATCTGATCGTTCGCCCCGTGATACACCAGACGGGTGCAGGCGTCGGCTGTGCCCGAAGCCAGCCCGGCGGTCAGTGCAAGCACACAGGCAATATATCGTGCAGTCAGTGTCATGGCAGCCTCGTCTGAACAGAAGACACAAAAAATGGGTAATCGCCGCATGCCCGGTCCGAAACGGAATTTTTCAGCCAAGACAAAACGATGGATTGACGGCACTATGTGTGCGGGTCGGCGCCAAAGCAAGCGCGCGCAATACGAAGAATGAGGGAACGCATGAAGTTGGTGATGATGTCCGTGGTGGGACTGGTCTTTTCGCAGGCGGCATATGCCCAGACCGAACCCGGCGGATCTGACTGGGTGGTGCAGATTTCCCCTTACCTGTGGGCCTCGGGTCTGAAGGGGAATATCTCTCCGTTCCGGCCCGGTCCGACCGTTCCCATCGAGAAAGGCTTCTCGGAGGTGATGGAGGATCTGAATTTCGGCGGTTTTCTGAATGTCTGGGCGCGGCGTGACAAGATCGTCGTCTCGGGCGACATGATGTTCGTCAACACCACCAACAGCAAGGCAGGCAATCTGCCCGCGCTGCCCGGCATCCCTGCGGGCATCCCGGTCAGCGGCGATGTCGATACCAAGGAATTCATGCTGACCCTGCAAGCGGGATACCGCTTTTACGACACGCCCGAGGTGACCTTGGACGGTCTGGCGGGCGCGCGCTATTGGCATGTGTCGAATGAATTGACGGTCAATGCGCTGGGACAAAGCCGCAGCTACAAGGAAAGCTTCGACTGGTTCGATCCGCTGGTGGGGATCCGCGGCTTTGCGCGGATCAATGATCGCTGGTCGGCACAGGGGCAGGCCGATATCGGCGGCTTCGGCGTCGGATCGGACATGACATGGTCGGTGCTGGCGACGGTGAACTATGTCCTCACCGACAGGGCTTCGTTGTCCGTGGGCTATCGCGTGCTGGACGTGGATTACGACGACGACGGCCATGTCTTCGACACGCGGATGAAAGGCCCGGTGATCGGCGCGACCTGGCGGTTCTGATCGCGCCGCGCGGTCGTCAGGCCGGGGTCAGTTCCTGCGGCATGGCGACGCCCAGTCGCTGGGCATGGCGGGCCATGCGCGTCAGGTCGTTTTCGGCAACCGGCACGCCCTGCGCCAGCGCCTGACGGCGCTTGCGCGAGGCGCTATCGCCCGGCACGCGCACCGGCCCCTTGGTCCATGGCGCGGGCGGGTTGGTGCGGCAGCCATCGGCCAGCCAGTCCGACTGCTGCGTGAACGCCTCCAGCCCGGCAAAGAAGGCGGGGTCAATCACCTGCACAAAGGCCGATTGCGCCAGCGGGCCCGGAGCGGCGGTATTTGCCCGGCCCTTGCCCGACAGCCCCTGCCCCAGCAGATCGACCATCAGCGCCAGACCAAAGCCCTTGTGCCCCTTCAACGCGCCGCCCAGCGGCATCAGCGAGCCGCCGCGTTCCGTGATCTCGCGCGGATCGTCCGTGGGCGCGCCTTCGGCGGTCAGGCCCCATTCTTCGGGATAGCGCTCGCCCTGTTTGGCCAGAAGCTGCGTCATCGTGGTGGTGGTGATCGACGACGACACATCCACCAGAATCGGATCGCCCGAGGTCGGAAAGCCCATCGCAATCGGGTTCGGTGTCAGCACCGGCTTGGTGCCGCCATAGGGCGCGACGCGCGCCGCCGCCGGGTTCGAGGCCGAGATCTGCACGATCAGCCCCCGATCCGTGACCTTGCGCATATAGGCCGACAGCGCGCAGGTATGGTGACAATTGCGGATGGCCGCGCCGACGATGCCGTGCTGGGCCACGCGCGCGCAGGCCTGATCCAGCGCCTGCGACAACAGCCACGCGCCGGGCAGCAGGCGGCCGTCCCAGACAAAGCCCGCGCCCTTGTCGGCCACGATGTCATAGCTGCCGGTGCCGTTCAGATTGCCGCTGGCCAGTTCCTCGACATACCAGTGCATCAGTTGCAGGCCGTGGGTTTCATGGCCGATCATGTCGCCTTCGACCAGCACTTCGGCGGTGATCGCGGCCTTGTCGGTCTCCATCCCGGCGGCGGTCAGCAGATTGGTGGCGAATTCCAGCAATGCGGCGCGGTCGAACAGGGGCATGGCAAATCCTCTGGAAAAAGGGGGGATGCGGGCCGGATCGCTCCGGCCCGTCGCGGGTTACTTGAACTTGATCTGCGACAGCTGCAGTTCCGAGTTCGTGGCGATGGTCGGCTGGAAGTCCAGCCGGGGCGAGACGCGGGTAAAGCCGACCATATGGAACATCGGAATATCGGCGACGATGTCGGTGTTCACCTTGGTGAACAGCTCTTGCCACAGCTTGGTGCGTTCGTCGCCGGTCGCGGCGCTGGCTTTCGCGATCATCTCATCCACGGTCGGGTCGTTGACCATCGAATGCGTCCCCTTCGAGCCCCATTTCACATAAGCCGTGAACACGGGATCGCCGGTGGCATTGTCATGCTGCGATTGGGTCAGGGTCGGGCCGCTGTCGGCGACAAAGGGCGACACGAAGTAATTGTTCCAGACCGACACGTCATACATGTCCAGCTTCACGTTCAGGCCGATATCCTGCAGCATGGCCATGATCGCCTCCATCGTCTCGGTGGCGTTGGGATATTGGCCGTTGCGCCCGATGATGCGGATTTCCTGATCGACGGGCACGCCATCCGCCTTGGCCTCGGCGATCAGTTCCTTGGCGCGGTCGGGATCATAGGGCCAGACGGGGATATCGGGATTGTAGCCAATGGTCGTGGGCACGACCAGATGCGTGGCGATCTGCGCATCGGCGGGGAACAGCGTGCCCAGCATCGCCTCGCGGTCGATAGCAAGGTTCATCGCCTCGCGCACGCGCCGGTCATTCGTCGGCGCGACCCGCGTGTCGATCCGCAGCGAGGTGGTTTCCGAATTCGGATAGCTGAAGTCGGTTTCCGTGTTCGTCGCATCCTGCATCGCGATCGAGGGCACGATATCGGCCTCGCCGGTCTGCACGATCGCCGCCGCCACCGCGCTGTCCGAGCGGAACAGATAGGTCGCCTTTTCGACCTGAGGCTGTTCGCCCCAATAGTCGGGATTGCGGGTCAGGGTGATAGACTGGCCGATCTTCCAGTCGCTGAAGACATAGGGGCCGGTGCCTTGCGGCTTGCGGTCGAATTCATCGGGTGGGGTGGTCGCGGCGGATTCGATGGGCATGACCGACATCAGCAGCGGCAGGATCGGCTGCGGCGGCGTGGTGGTGATGCGGATGGTGTTGTCGTCGGGGATCTCGAAGCTGAAATCCATGCTGCCGAAATACTTGCCGCCGGTCTCGCAGCTGAATTTCGGGTTCTTGTTGCGTTCGATGGTGAATTGCACATCCTTGGCGGTGAAAGGCGTGCCGTCATGCCACATCACGCCGGGACGCAGCTTGAATTCCCATGTGTCATCGTCGATCTGGCTCCATTCCGTCGCCAGACGCGGCTTCAACCCGCCGTTCACATAGTCGAACTCGACCATCATTTCATTGACGTTTTCCGACATGACGCGGCCCACATCCTGACGCGCGGCCATGCAGGGTTCGACCACATCGACGGCCTCGGCCAGAACGATGGTCACGTCGCGGCTGGCATCCTGTGCGAAAGCCGGGGCAATCCCCAGTGCAAGGATGGTGGTGGACAGACAGGCGGCTGCCTTGCGCAGATACATCTTGGACTCCTCCCTATGGTTTTTGGCCTTGGATCATTGGCTCTGCCCCCGCCTCCCCGGGGGCTGGCTGGCCCGCAGGCGCGGATCAGCCGGTCGTAAGTTCGGCGGCAAGCAGGCCCCGCGATGTCAGGAAGTCCTGCATCCTGGCCTGCTGCGTCGCGGTCAGCGGCCATGCCGCCGGGGGCCGGGTCGGGCCGCAATCCTGTCCCATCGCCGCCAGCGCCGCCTTGACGCCGGTGACATTGGTGCCGTTCATTTCCTCGGCGCGGATCTCCTCGAACGCGGCCATGTCGGCGATCAGGCTGCGGGCTTTGGCGTAATTGCCGCCCTCCAGCGCCGCGTGAATGGCCAGCGAGCGTTCCGGCCAGATGTTGATCAGCCCCGAGGTAAAGCCCCGCGCCCCCACCGCATACAGCGCGGGCGCCCAGACCTCGGCCAGCCCGCCGACCCAGATGATGCCCGGATCGCAGGCGGCAATCGCCTCGGCCAGTTTCAGCGGGTTGGGCGTGGCCCATTTCACGCCGATGACGCCCGGAATGGCGCACAGATCGGCAATCGCCCGGATCCCGATGGCATCGTTGCGCAGATACAGCATCAGCGGCAAACCGTCGCCTGCATCGGCGATGCGCCTGACATATTCGACCACACCGCGCGGCGCGACGAAGGGATCGGGCGGCTGATGCACCATCAGCCCCGCAGCCCCCGCCCGCGCCGCCGAACCCGCCAACCGGCACGCATCCTTGACCGAGCGTCCGACACCCGCCAGAACCGGCGCGCGACCCGCCACCATGCCCACCACCTCGGCGCACATGGTTTCGGCCTCATCGACGGTCAGGGCATAGAATTCGCCGGTATTTCCGTTCACCACGGGGATGTGCAGCCCGGCGGCCAGCGCCCGGTCGATGACCGGCCGCAACCGCGCCGGAGCCAGCCTGTCATCGCCATCGAAGGGCGTGACCAGAATGCCGGAAATGCCGTTCAGAACCGACTGAAGCGTCATTTCGCAGCCTCGATCAGGCTTTGCATCATGGCCATTTCCTCATCGGTCAGATCCATCAGCGGCGCACGCACCGGCCCGGCGTCAAAGCCGCGCAGGCGCACGCCCGCCTTGATCGCCGACACGGCATAGCCCGCCTTGCGGTCGCGGATCTTGGCGAAGGGATAATAGAAATCGCGCAGCATCGCCTCGCAGGTGGCATCGTCGCCGGCGCTGAACGCCGCGTGGAACTTCAGCGCGGTTTCCGGCACGAAGTTGAACACCGCCGAGGAATAGGTCGGCATCCCCGCCCCCTTATAGGCCTGCGCGAACAGCTCATGCGTGGGCATCCCGCCGATATAGGACAGCCGGTCGCCCATGGTCACGGTCACGCGGCGCACGGTGTCGATATCGCCGGTGCCGTCCTTGAAGCCGATCAGGTTCGGGCATTCATCGGCAAGCTGGGCAAGCTGTTCGGCACTGACCCGCGCCTGCCCGCGATTATAGACGATGACGCCCATATTCGTGGCCTTGCAGACCGCCCGCACCCGCGCGGCGATGCCGTCGGCCGGGGCTTCGGTCAGGTAATGCGGCAGCAGCAGGATGCCGTCGCCGCCTGCGGCCTCGATCTCGCGCGCCATGTCGCAGGCGATCCGGGTGCCATAGCCGCAGCCCGCGATCACCGGCGCATCGCCCGCGACGGCGCGCGCGGTCTTGACCACCTCGACCACCTCGCCGGGGGTCAGGGAAAACAGCTCTCCGGTGCCGCCCGCGACGATAAGCCCCGCGACCGGATATGAGGACAGCCATTCCAGATGCGCGGCGAAGGGCTTGGGATTGAAGCGGTCCTGATCGTCGAAGGGCGTGACGGGAAAGGACAAAAGCCCATGGCGGATGATCTCGCGCAGGTCGGTCGGGGCAATCATGCCGGTTCTCCTTGCAAATCTTCAGGCAGCAATTCCTTTGGAAAGCCCTGATAGCTGACGGGTCTCAGGAAGCGGCGGATGGCGAGGGTTCCGACCGAGGTGGCGCCGAAATTGGTCGAGGCCGGGTAGGGTCCGCCAT
>NZ_WMII01000010.1 GCF_009711265.1 Paracoccus shanxieyensis
CATGAGCCTTGAAACGCTCGCCCGTGTGACCGACAATCCAACCGTCAGGCTGCCCGCCGTGGCCACCTGAACAAGCCCTGACCTCTCCGAGGGTCGGCGCTCCTACACCACGCCGCGGGGCACTATCGGCTTTCGTCCTATATGAAGGGATGGGCGATGCGGTTTTCCTCGACAGACAATTACGTGGCGCCACCGGAATTGGCTGTGGCGGTCAACGCAGCCATCACGCTGGAGCGTCCGCTGCTGGTCAAGGGTGAGCCGGGCACCGGAAAGACCGAGCTGGCGCGGCAGGTTGCGGCCAGCCTTGGCCTGCCGATGCTGGAATGGAATGTAAAATCAACCACCCGCGCCCAGCAGGGGCTTTACGAATACGATGCCGTCTCGCGCCTGCGCGACAGCCAGTTGGGCGATGCCCGCGTGCATGACATCGCCAATTATATCCGCAAAGGCAAACTGTGGCAGGCCTTCGAGGCCGAAGGCAAAGTCGTGCTGCTGATCGACGAAATCGACAAGGCCGATATCGAATTTCCCAACGATCTGCTGCAGGAACTGGATCGGATGGAATTTCACGTCTACGAGACCGGCCAGACGATTCGCGCCCGGCACCGGCCAGTGGTCATCATCACCTCGAACAATGAAAAGGAATTGCCGGACGCCTTTTTGCGCCGCTGCTTTTTCCATTACATCCGCTTTCCCGATGCCGAGACGCTGAAACGCATCGTCGATGTGCATTATCCCGGCCTGAAACTGCGGCTGCTGGATGAGGCGCTGAGCCAGTTTCTGGACCTGCGCGAGGTGCAGGGGCTGAAGAAGAAGCCCTCGACCAGCGAGCTCCTGGACTGGCTGAAGCTGATCCTTGCCGAGGATCTGTCGCCCGAGGATCTGAAGCGGCCCGCCGATCAGATGCTGCCCAAGCTGCACGGGGCCTTGCTGAAGAACGAACAGGATGTGTCGATGTTTGAACGGCTGGCCTTCATGGCACGGAGGCAACGATGATTCGTCCGCTGCATCCCGACGATCGCGCCGCGTGGCAGGCGCTTTATCAGGGCTATCAGGGCTTTTACGGTTTCCACGACCGCCCGCAAGAGTTCTATGACCGGGCCTTTGCGCGGCTGATCTCGGGTCAGGCGGGGGATTTCCACGGGCTTGTCTATGACGACGGCGGCTTGCTGGGGCTGGTGCATTACGTCTTTCACCCGAACCTGTGGCGCGATGAGGGGGTCTGCTATCTGCAGGACCTGTTCACCTCGCAGGCGGCGCGCGGCAAGGGGGTCGGGCGCGCGCTGATCCAGTCCGTCTATGACGCGGCGGATGCGGCGGGCGTGCCGACTGTCTATTGGCTGACGGCCGAGGACAATTATGCCGGGCGGATGCTTTACGACCGCGTGGGCCGCAAATCGCCCTTTATCCGCTATAATCGCCCGGTCTAGACGGTGGACCAGCAGGCCCGGTTTTCGCGCTTCAAGGCGCTGCATGACGGGCCGGGGGCATTCGTCATGCCCAATCCATGGGATGCGGGTTCGGCCCGGCTGTTGGCCAGTCTTGGCTTTGACGCTTTGGCCACGACCAGTGCCGGGCTGGCATTCTCCAAGGGCTGTCGCGACGGCGCGATGACGCGCGATCAGATCCTGACCAATGCCGCCCAGATCGTGGCGGCGACGGATCTGCCGGTCTCGGCGATCTTGAAAACGGCTTCGGCATCTTGCCCGAGGCCTGCGCGCAGACCGTCCGGCTGGCCTGCGACATCGGGCTGGTCGGCGGCTCGATCGAGGATGCGACGGGCGATCCTGATGCGCCGATCCACGATCTGTCGCTGGCGGTCGAGCGCGTGCAGGCCGCAGCCGAGGCTGTCGACGGCTTGCCGTTTCTGCTGACGGCGCGGGCCGAGAATTTTCTGTGGGACCGGCCCGATCTGGACGACACGATCCGCCGGCTGCAAGCCTTTTCGGCGGCGGGCGCGCAGGTGCTTTATGCGCCGGGCCTGCCCGATCTGGACGCGATCCGCACGGTCTGCGCTGAACTGGACCGCCCTGTCAATGTGGTGATGGGGCTGAAGGGGCCGGTCTATACGGTGGATGAACTGGCCCGCGCGGGTGTGCGCCGGGTCAGCGTCGGCGGCTCATTCGCGCGCGCCGCCTTGGCCGGGCTGATGCGCGCCGCCGAGGAAGTGCGCCAGCACGGCACCTTCGGCTATGCCGATGCGGCACTGCCGGGGGCAAGAATAGCCGCGATCATGGCAGACAGCCCGGGCCGCGACCGCGTATGAAAAGGGCGCCCCAAGGGGCGCCCGTCATCGTGGCAATGGCCGCGTTCAGCGCAGGCCGGTGGCGTCCAGAAGGCCCTTCTTCTTCGCCTCATAGTAGTAACCGCGCGAATACCACTTCACGGCATCGTCCTTGTCGCCTTCGGCAACCATATAGGCGCCGCGCAGATATTTGACGCCGTATTTCAGGTTGGTTTCCGCATCCAGCAGGCCGTTGGCCGAGCCCTGATAGCCCATGCCGCGCGCGGTCGCGGGCAGGATCTGCATCAGCCCGTAATAGGGGCCGTTGCGGGCGCCGGGGCGATGGGTCGATTCGCGCACAACCACGCGTTGCACCAGATCGACGGGAACCTGATACTCGGCGGCGTATTTCTGGATCAGCCCACGCAGCTCCGGCGTCTCGTTCGGATGCAGCGCGGTCTGCGCCTGCGCGGCGCGCGGCTCGACCAGATAGCGCTTGTCGGGATCAACAGTGTTGTCGCCACAGGCGCTTAGCGCAATGACGCTGCCCACCAGCATCAAACGGATCGTCCAGATCATGTTGCCCTCGTGTTTCTTGTTGTCACCGATAAGCCACAGGTCGGGAATTTCAGGAAATCAAAAGAACAGGGCCACCCGAGGTCGGATGGCCCTTCGGCAATAAATCGCCGGTTGTATTTCGGGGTTTAGGTGAAAAACCGCCGATCAGACGTGGATCGCACCATCGCCGCAGGCCAAAGCCGCCTCGCGCACCGCTTCCGAGGTGGTCGGATGGGCGTGGCAGGTCAGCGCGATATCCTGCGCCGAGGCCCCGAATTCCATTGCCACGCAGATCTCGTGAATCATCTCACCGGCATTCGGGCCGATGATATGGCAACCCAGCACGCGGTCGGTATCGGCATCGACGATCAGCTTGACGAAGCCGTCGCCCTGAAACACCGCCTTGGCGCGGGCATTGCCCAGAAACGGGAACTTGCCGACCTTGACCTTGCGGCCGGTTTCCTTGGCGGCTTCTTCGGTCAGGCCGACGCTGGCCACTTCGGGCGTGGTATAGATCACGCCGGGGATGACCGCGTAATTCACATGGCCATGCTTGCCCGCGATGACTTCGGCGACCGCCATGCCCTCATCTTCGGCCTTGTGGGCCAGCATCGGGCCGGGAACGGCGTCGCCGATGGCATAGACGCCTTTCACCGAGGTCTGCCAGTGATCGTCGATCTTGACGAAGCCACGCTCGGTCAGCTCGACGCCCAGCTTGTCCAGCCCCAGACCTTCGACGAAGGGACGGCGGCCGGTGGCGACCAGCACCGTTTCGGCCTCGATGGTCTGTTCACTGTCATCCTTGCGCAGCTTGTAGGTGACTTTTGCCGTGCCATTGTCGGTGGCGACGCCCGAAACCGCGGCGCCCAGCACGAATTTCAGGCCCTGCTTGGTCAGGATCTTCTGGAACTGCTTTTGCACCTCGCCGTCCATGCCGGGGGTGATGGCGTCCAGATATTCGACCACCGTGACCTCGGCGCCCAGACGCGCATAGACCGAGCCAAGCTCAAGCCCGATCACGCCCGCGCCGATGACGACCATCGACTTGGGGATCTTCGGCAATTCCAGCGCGCCGGTGCTGTCGACGACCACGCCGCCCGCATTGTCGACCTCGACGCCCTTCAGCGACGACGGCACCGACCCCGAGGCGATGACGATGTTCTTGGTCTCATAAACGGTCTCGCCGACCTTGACCTTGCCCGCTGCCTCGATGCTGGCCCAGCCTTTCAGCCAGTCGATCTTGTTCTTCTTGAACAGGAATTCGATGCCCTTGGTGTTCGTGCCGACGGTTTCGGCCTTGTAGCCCAGCATCTTGGCCCAATCGACTTCGACATGCGCGCCCATCAGGCCCATCTTTTCAAAGTTCTCATGCGTTTCATGCAGCATGTGGCTGGCATGAAGCATGGCCTTCGAGGGGATGCAGCCCACGTTCAGACAGGTTCCGCCCAGCGTCTCGCGCCCTTCAACGCAGGCGACCTTCAGACCCAGCTGGGCCGCGCGGATCGCGCAGACATAGCCGCCGGGGCCGGCGCCGATAACGATCAGATCATAGGTGGACATCAGTTTATCCTCGTTCAGCAGGTCTTGTGGCATCTGGCCACTGTTAAGAAATCTTGCAGGTCTGATCGCGGGCCGGGTCGGCTGGCGCAGCCGTCCCTTACATCAAAGACGCCACGATCATGGTCATGGTCGAAAGAAAGCCCACCGCCCAGATCACCGAACGCCACGGCGTCCAGCCATAGGCATAGGCCGGGACATAGGCGATGCGGGCCAGCAGATACAGCCATGCGCACAGCACGGTCAGCGGGCTGCCATTATCCGTCAGGGCCACCAGCACGACGGCGATGGTGAACAGGATCAGCCCCTCGAAATGGTTGTCCACCGCCCGCCGCAGCCGCCCCGTCCGGGCGGAAAGCTGCGGCTGGGTGTCGCGCGGCCCGGCATTCCACTTCGGGCCGACATCGCCGTTCATCGAAATCGCCGCAATGCCGATCTGCGCCGCCTGCAGCAGCGCGGCCAAGGCAAGGGCGGTGGTTTCTGCTGCCATCAGGCGGTCTCCACAAGGTGAAATTCGGCATCCGACACGCCGGCCTGACTGTTGAACACGGCGGCGGCCTGACCCAGATATTCCTGCGCCTTTGCGGCATTGCCGACCTGATACAGCGCCCATGCGCTGCCATCGCCCTCACGCCAAAGCTGCAGCAGCGACAGGCCGTTATTGCCGCGGTCTTCGGCATCGGCGTCGAACTGGGTCTTGAAGCGGGCGAAGTCGCTGATGGTGTAGCGGGCGATCATCTGGGTCATGGTTCACTCTTTCCTTGGCGGGCCGACCAGAACGGGCGGCATATCGGCTCAACCAAGGGAGCCCCGAAAGAGTTGCGGCCCCAAGGGGAGAAGGCGGGGGCACGTCATGCGCGCCCCCGGCCGGGATCACAGATCCATCAGCAGGCGGCGCGGGTCTTCCAGCGCTTCCTTGACGCGCACGAGGAAGGTGACGGCGCCCTTGCCGTCGACGATGCGGTGGTCATAGCTCAGCGCCAGATACATCATCGGGCGGATGACGATCTGACCGTTCACCACGACCGGACGGTCCTGGATCTTGTGCATGCCCAGAATACCCGATTGCGGCGGGTTCAGGATGGGCGAGGACATCAGCGAGCCATAGACGCCACCGTTCGAGATGGTGAAGGTGCCGCCCTGCATTTCCGCCATGGTCAGCTTGCCGTCGCGGCCCTTCGCGCCCAATGCGCCGATTTCCTTTTCGATCTGGGCAAAGGACTTCTGGTCGGCATCGCGCACGACCGGAACCACCAGACCGTTCGGCGTGCCGACAGCCACGCCCATATGGACGAAATGCTTGTAGACGACATCGCCGCCGTCGATCTCGGCATTGACCTCGGGCACTTCTTTCAGCGCGTGGCAGCAGGCCTTCACGAAGAAGGACATGAAGCCCAGCTTGACCTTGTGCTTCTTCTCGAACTGGTCCTTGTAGGCGTTGCGCAGGTCCATGACGCCCGACATGTCCACCTCATTATAGGTGGTCAGCATGGCGGCGGTGTTCTGCGCGTCCTTCAGGCGACGGGCAATGGTGGCACGCAGGCGGGTCATCTTGACGCGCTCTTCGCGGGCGGCATCATCCGCCGACGAGGGCGCACGCGGTGCCGCTGCCGGAGCCGGGGCCGAGGAGGACGAAGCCGGTGCAGAGCCCGCCCGCGCCACGTCTTCCTTCATCACGCGGCCATCGCGGCCGGTGCCGGTGACGGCATCGCGCGAGATGCCGCCTTCGGCCATGGCTTTCTTGGCCGAGGGCGCATCCTCGACATCCTTGGATGCGGATTTCTCTGCGGGGGCAGGGGCCTCGGCTTCTGCCTTCGGTTCGGATTTCTGCTCGGACTTCGCCGTGGCTGCGCCAGCCGCGCCTTCGGTGATGATGGCCAGCTTGGCCGTGGCATCGACCGTGGCGCCTTCTTCGGCCAGAATCTCGGCCAGCACGCCCGAGGCGGGGGCCGGAACCTCGACCGACACCTTGTCGGTTTCCAGCTCGCACAGCATCTCGTCCTGCTGGACGGCATCGCCGACCTTCTTGAACCAGGTTGCCACGGTGGCTTCGGTCACGCTTTCGCCCAGAGTGGGCACCATCACGTCAACGGATTTTCCGCTCATCTTCTTTTGTCCTTCCTGGGGCTCGGCGCCCGTCTCTGCCTTGGGCAACATTTCCTCGGGGCCTGCATTCCCCTGTTCTGCGATCTGGGCAAGCAGGGCGTTCGGCGTGACCGTCTCGCCCTCGGACGCGACGATCTCGGCCAGCTTGCCGGCGACAGGGGACGGCACTTCGACCGTCACCTTATCGGTTTCCAGCTCGCACAGCATTTCATCCACCGCGACCGTGTCGCCCGGTTTTTTGAACCAGGTGGCGACGGTCGCTTCGGAGACTGACTCCCCCAGTGCGGGGACGCGGACTTCAACGGCCATGTTACGCCCCGACGGTGATGGCTTCGTCGACAAGCGCCTGCTGTTCGGCCTTGTGACGCGATGCCAGACCCGTGGCGGGCGAGGCGGCGGCGGCGCGACCGACATAGCGCGGGCGGCCATGCTTGGCGCCGATCCGGCCAAGAACCCATTCGATGTTCGGCTCGACGAAACTCCAGCCGCCCATGTTCTTGGGCTCTTCCTGACACCAGACGATTTCGGCGTCCTTGAAGCGCTCCAGCTCTTTCGACAGCGATTGCGCCGGGAAGGGATAGAACTGCTCAAGCCGCATCAGATACACATCGTCGATGCCCGCCGCATCCCGTGCCTGCAGCAGATCGTAATAGACCTTGCCCGAGCACAGGACGACGCGACGGATCTCATTGTCCGCCTTCAGCTTGGTCTCCGAGCCGCCGCCATATTCGGCGCTGTCCCACAGCACGCGGTGGAAATTCGAGCCGGTCTGGAACTCATCCGCCTGCGAAATCGCCAGCGGGTGACGCAGCAGCGATTTCGGCGTCATCAGCATCAGCGGCTTGCGGAACGGACGCTTCAGCTGACGGCGCAGGATGTGGAAATAGTTCGCGGGCGTGGTGCAGTTCGCGACGATCCAGTTATCCTCGGCGCACATCTGCAACCAGCGTTCCAGCCGGGCCGAGCTGTGTTCGGGGCCCTGACCTTCATAGCCATGCGGCATCAGCACCACGAGGCCCGACATCCGCAGCCATTTCTTTTCGCCCGAGTTGATGAACTGGTCGAACATGATCTGCGCGCCGTTGGCGAAGTCGCCGAACTGGGCTTCCCACAGGGTCAGCGTGTTCGGTTCCGCCAGCGAATAGCCGTATTCAAAGCCCAGCACCGCGTATTCCGACAGCATCGAATCGATGACTTCGTAACGCGCCTGCCCGCCCCGGATGTGGTTCAGCGGATAATAGCGTTCCTCGGTCACCTGATTGATGAAGGCCGAATGGCGCTGCGAGAAGGTGCCGCGGGTCGAATCCTGACCTGCCAGACGCACCGGGCTGCCTTCGACCAGAAGCGAGCCGAAGGCCATCGCCTCGGCGGTGGCCCAGTCGAAGCCCTTGCCGCTTTCAAACATCTGCTTTTTCGATTCCAGCAGACGGCCCACGGTCTTGTGCAGCTCGAACCCGTCGGGCACGCGGGTCAGCGCGGTGCCGATGTCCGCCATCGTGTCGGGCGAGATGCCGGTGGTGCCGGCATTGTATTCCTCGCCCTCGATCTCAAGGCCCGACCATTTGCCGTCCAGCCAGTCGGCCTTGTTCGGCTTGAAGTTCTTGCCGACCTCGAATTCCTCGTTGAGATGCGCCTGGAAGGCGGCCTTCATCTCTTCGATCTCGCCTTCCGGGACCAGCCCGTCGGCGACCAGACGGTCGGTGTAAAGCTGCAGCGTGGTCTTGTGGCTTTTGATGTTCTTGTACATCGCCGGGTTGGTGAACATCGGCTCATCGCCTTCGTTGTGACCGAAGCGGCGATAGCAGATGATGTCCAGAACCACGTCCTTGTGGAACTTCTGCCGGAACTCGATGGCGACGCGCGCGGCATGGACCACGGCTTCCGGATCGTCCCCGTTGACGTGGAAGATCGGCGCTTCGACCATCAGCGCGATATCCGTGCAATAGGGCGAGGTGCGGCTGAAATGCGGCGCCGTGGTGAACCCGATCTGGTTGTTCACGACGACATGGACCGTGCCGCCGGTGCGGTGGCCGCGAATGCCCGAAAGCTGGAAGCATTCCGCAACCACGCCCTGACCGGCAAAGGCCGCATCGCCATGCAGCAGGATCGGCAGAACCGCCATGCGATGGGTCTGGTCGGACAGCTGGTCCTGCTTGGCGCGGACCTTGCCCAGCACGACGGGATTCACCGCCTCGAGGTGGCTGGGGTTCGCGGTCAGCGACAGGTGGACGGTGTTGTCGTCGAAGGTGCGGTCCGAGGATGCGCCAAGGTGGTATTTCACATCGCCCGAGCCATCCACGTCGTCGGGCTTGTAGCTGCCGCCCTGGAATTCGTGGAAGATCGCGCGATAGGGCTTGTTCAGCACATTGGCCAGCACCGACAGACGGCCGCGGTGCGGCATCCCGAAGACGACTTCCTTGACGCCAAGCGCGCCGCCGCGCTTGATGATCTGCTCCAGCGCCGGGATCAGCGCCTCGCCCCCGTCAAGGCCAAAGCGTTTCGTGCCCATGTATTTGACATGCAGGAACTTTTCAAAGCCCTCGGCCTCGACCAGCTTGTTCAGGATGGCGCGGCGGCCTTCGCGGGTGAACTGGATTTCCTTGCCATAACCCTCGATCCGCTCTTTCAGCCATGCGGCTTCTTCCGGGTTCGAGATATGCATGAACTGGATCGCGAACGTGCCGCAATAGGTGCGGCGCATCAGATCGACGATCTGGCGGATCGAGGCGATCTGCAGACCCAGCACATTGTCGATGAAGATCGGGCGGTCCAGATCGGCTTCGGTAAAGCCATAGGTCGCCGGGTTCAGCTCGCCATGGTCGGGGATGTCGCGCATCCCAAGCGGGTCCAGATCGGCATGCAGGTGGCCGCGGATGCGGAAGGCGCGGATCAGCATGATGGCGCGGATGCTGTCCAGCACGGCGCGCTTCAGCTGGTCATCGGACAGCTGCACGCCTTTTTCGCCCGCTTTGGCCGCGATCTTGTCCAGCGCGGCCTTGGCTTCGCCCTTGGGCAGCATCGGCCATTCGCCGGTCAGCGCCGAGGTGTTTTCATCCGACGGCACCGGCGGCCAGTCGGCGCGCAGCCAGCTGGCGCCCTTGGCTTCGCGGGTGACGGTGGCTTCGTCATCGCCTAGGCTGCGGAAAAAGGCATCCCATGCCTCATCGACAGCCCCGGGGTTCTGCGCCCACTGGCCGTAAAGCTGCTCGACATAGGCAGCGTTATGGCCTTGCAGGAAGCTTGAATCGTGAAAGGTCGAGTTGGGGGATTGATCGTTCATCTCTGATCGTCCAGTTGCTTGCCGTCGCGCTCTGGCGGCTGGGAAATTGGCGCTGTGGCGCGAGGGGACGCGCGGTAGGGGTCGTAGGCGGGCTGTGCGCAAGGGCTCATCATCGTTCTCATGCACAGATCACATCAATTTTCGCGGCACCGGGATCGTCATAGGGCGCCTCAAGCGGCAGGCGCACGATCTGTGCGACGCGCTTGCGTTCAAGGCTGCACAGCGCATGTGCGGCCTGCTGTTCGGCACCGGCGGGCGCGGTATGGGGCCGATAGATCAGCCGCCATCCGGCATCGTTGCGGTTCACGGTGCGCACGGATTCCGCAGGCAGCCCGGTGCTGTGATGCAGATTGGTATTGGCCGGAACGCCGCCGCGCAGGATGTCGTCGGTGGGCGCGCGCCCACAGGCCGCAACCAGCACAAGCAGCACCAGGGCGGGCAAAGCACCCCGCTGATGGCCCCCCGCACAAGCCACGGCCCGGCGCGAAGGCGCGGGCTGGGGCAGAGCGGCTATGATCGCGTTGCGGTCCAATTCATCCACCTGCGGCGGTTTTGGCGTGGCCCCCACAAGGTAGGCAGGGGCTACGCCTAAGTCAAAAGTCTTACGAAGACGTTACTTCCCGAGAGCTTTCAGCACGGCTTCGCCCAGACCGGCGGGGCTGTCGGCAACCATGATCCCGGCCGATTTCATGGCCTCGATCTTGGATTCCGCATCACCCTTGCCACCCGAGACGATCGCACCGGCGTGACCCATGCGGCGGCCCGGAGGCGCCGTGCGGCCCGCGATGAAACCGGCGGTCGGCTTCCATTTGCCCTTGCGCTTCTGTTCCGCCAGAAACTCGGCGGCTTCCTCTTCGGCCGAACCACCGATTTCGCCGATCATGATGATCGATTCGGTTTCCGGGTCGTCCAGGAACATGCGCAGCACGTCCAGATGCTCCAGCCCCTTGATCGGATCGCCGCCGATGCCGACGGCGCTGGACTGGCCCAGACCCACATCGGTGGTCTGCTTCACGGCCTCATAGGTCAGCGTGCCGGAACGCGACACGACGCCGACCGAGCCGCGCTTGAAGATGCTGCCCGGCATGATGCCGATCTTGCATTCGTCCGGCGTCATGATGCCGGGGCAGTTCGGACCGATCAGCAGCGATTTCGAGCCCTGAAGCGCGCGTTTCACCCGCATCATGTCCAGAACCGGAATGCCTTCGGTGATCGCGACGATCAGCGGCACTTCGGCGTCGATGGCTTCCAGGATCGAATCCGCCGCGAAGGGCGGCGGAACATAGATCGCGGTCGCATTGGCGCCGGTCACGGCCACGGCTTCGTGGACCGAGTTGAAAACCGGCAGGTCCAGGTGCGTCGTGCCGCCTTTGCCGGGCGTCACGCCGCCGACCATCTTGGTGCCGTAAGCGATCGCCTGTTCGGTGTGAAATGTCCCCTGCGAGCCGGTCAGGCCCTGACAGATGACTTTGGTGTCTTTGTTAACGAGAACGGCCATGATTAAACATGCCCCCTTTGCTTATACTCGGCGATCATCTGATCGCGCTCGATCCGATCCTGAGCGAGATGTTCAACTCGCTGCGCTTCGAGTTCCGACGGAACGTGGCTAAGAAAAGCATCAACGACGCTATCGAAACCGATCTGATAGACCTGCTCGCGGTCAGACTTGACCTCGCAACCGGCAATGATCGTGTCGTCTCCGTTGGGATGTGTTTTGTAGAGCGGGTAGTGAAAGATACAGTGAATGACCCGCTCTAGCAGTGTCTTTAGGCTTAGGTTTTTCTGTGTTCCGTTCCGGGAAAAGCCGAAGTGCGGCTCCTCTTCGGGAACCTCGACAACAACGATCGAGTGCCCGCCCAGTTTACACTGAGGGATCAGTTCAACATAGCGGCGGCAGAAAAGACAGAAGATGATGAAGTCATCCATTGCCGAGACGAAGGTTTGCGCGTTCTCAAGCCCTACAGCTTGGCCCCTGCGCGAAGCCATTCGCTGCGCGTAATCGCGAGCGAGACTATACGCATGAGACGCCGCTTCCACATCGATCCTATCCCGCTTGGGAGCGGGATAAGCTTCGATGGAAACGAGTTTGTCCCCGGAATGCATGGTGACAATCACCCGATCAGCCCTTCACCGCTTTCACGATTTTCTGGGCGCCGTCTTTCAGGTCATCCGCTGCAATCACGTTCAGGCCGGATTTCTGGATGATCTCTTTGCCCAGCTCGACATTCGTGCCTTCCAGACGGACGACCAGCGGAACCTGCAGGCCGACTTCCTTCACGGCGGCGATGATGCCTTCCGCGATGATGTCGCAGCGCATGATGCCGCCGAAGATGTTGACCAGAATGCCTTTGACGTTCGGGTCCGAGGTGATGATCTTGAACGCCTCGGTGACCTTTTCCTTGGTGGCGCCACCACCGACGTCAAGGAAGTTCGCGGGCTCGGCACCATACAGCTTGATGATGTCCATGGTGGACATCGCCAGACCCGCGCCGTTGACCATGCAGCCGATTTCGCCGTCCAGAGCGATGTAGTTCAGGTCGAATTTCGACGCTGCCAGCTCTTTGGGGTCTTCTTCGGTTTCATCGCGCAGCGCCAGAATGTCGGGTTGGCGATACAGCGCGTTGTTGTCGAAGCCCATCTTGGCGTCGAGGCATTTGATATTGCCTTCGGGCGTCACGATCAGCGGGTTGATCTCCAGCATCTCCATGTCTTTTTCGATGAACATGCGATACAGGTTTTTCACCAGCGCCACGCATTGCTTGACCTGACCGCCGGTCAGACCCAGTGCGAAGGCCACCCGGCGGCCGTGGAAATCCGACAGGCCCGACGCCGGATCGACGCTGAAGCTGACGATTTTCTCGGGCGTGTGGGCCGCGACTTCCTCGATGTCCATGCCGCCTTCGGTCGAGGCGACGAACGACACGCGCGAGGTCTGACGGTCAACCAGCAGCGCCAGATACAGCTCGCGGGCGATGTCGCTGCCGTCTTCGATATAGATGCGGTTGACCTGCTTGCCCGCTTCACCCGTCTGATGGGTGACCAGCGTGCGGCCCAGCATCTGGCGGGTCAGTTCCTCGGCTTCCGAGACCGACTTCGCCAGGCGGACGCCGCCTTTTTCACCGGCAGCCGCTTCCTTGAAGTGGCCCTTGCCGCGACCACCTGCGTGGATCTGCGCCTTGACGACCCAAAGCGGGCCGTCCATTTCGCCTGCGGCGGCCTTGGCTTCGTCGGCCTTCATCACGATGCGACCGTCCGAGACGGGCGCGCCGTATTGGCGCAGCAGCGCCTTGGCCTGGTATTCGTGGATGTTCATAATACTTCCCCGCAATTATCGGTTGCCGGGCTTGTGCCATACCCCGACACGCCTCCAAAGCATTATGAGGTGAAGATATCGTGAAACCCGTCAGATTTCCGGGTTCGTGATCACAGGATTTCAGGGTGTGATCACGAAATTACAGCCGTTAACGCAAGCAGTTCGCACAGGTCACGATTCTGGATCGCACCGGCCAAAACGCAAAAGGCCCGCAGGTTTCCCTGCGGGCCCGATGCCGGATTGCGGACCGATCAGGCCAGCGAGCCGTCGATGCCCTTGCAGGCCTCGACCAGACCCTTGACCGAGTCGACCGACTTGTCGAACATCGCCTGCTCATCGGCATTCAGCGTGATGTCGATGACTTTTTCGATGCCATTCGCGCCGATGACGGTCGGCACGCCGACGTAAAGGCCGTTCAGGCCGTAAGCGCCGTCGACATAGGCCGCACAGGGCAGGACGCGCTTCTGGTCTTTCAGATAGGCTTCCGCCATCTCGATCGCCGAGGTGGCCGGGGCGTAGAAGGCCGAGCCGGTTTTCAGCAGGCCAACGATCTCGGCGCCGCCGTCACGGGTGCGCTGCACGATGCTGTCCAGCTTTTCCTGCGAGGTCCAGCCCATCTTGACCAGATCGGGCAGCGGGATGCCGGCGACGGTGGAATAGCGGGTCAGCGGCACCATGGTGTCGCCATGGCCGCCCAGCACGAAGGCCGTCACGTCGCGCATCGAGACGCCGAATTCCAGCGACAGGAAGTGGCGGAACCGTGCCGAGTCCAGAACGCCAGCCATGCCGACGACCTTTTCATGCGGCAGGCCGCTGAATTCGCGCAGCGCCCAGACCATCGCGTCCAGCGGGTTGGTGATGCAGATCACGAACGCGTCGGGCGCATGGGCCTTGATGCCTTCGCCGACCGATTTCATGACCTTCAGGTTGATGCCCAGCAGGTCGTCGCGCGACATGCCCGGCTTGCGCGGCACGCCAGCGGTCACGATGCAGACATCGGCGCCTGCGATGTCGGCATAGTCGTTCGCGCCTTTCATGACGGCGTCGAATCCTTCGGACGGGCCGGATTGTGCGATGTCCAGCGCCTTGCCCTGGGGCGTGCCCTCGGCAATGTCGAACAGGACGACATCGCCCAGTTCCTTCATCGCTGCGAGATGCGCGAGCGTGCCGCCGATCTGCCCCGCACCGATAAGTGCGATCTTGGGTCGGGCCATGGTCAACCTCCGATTTCCATGATGCTTCGGGCGTTGGCCTAGCCCCTTGGTATGGGAAGCGCAAGAGAGCGGCCGGTCAAATCCAACCGATTCCCGTCTGCTTTCGTCAGGTTAGCGTTAGCACCCGCGCATTGCGCAAAAGCCGGGCATGGCCTAGCCATGGCCCCGGGGCAGGAGAGACGCATGGGACTGGATCTTTGGGGCTGGGTGCTGGCGGCGATTGCGGCATTCGCGGTTGGTCTGGCCAAGGGCGGGCTGGCGATGGTGGGGGTGATCTCGGTCCCGCTGATGTCGCTGGTCATGTCGCCGGTGCAGGCGGCGGGGATTTTGCTGCCGGTCTATGTCGTCTCGGATATCGGCGGGCTGATCGCCTTTCGCCGCAGCTTCGACCGCCGCGTGCTGGCGACGATCCTGCCCGGCGCGATGGCGGGGATCGGGCTGGGCTGGGCCACGGCGCATCTGGTCGATGATGCGACGGTCGGGCTGATCGTCGGGCTGATCGGGCTGGCCTTCGCGCTGAACGCGATCTTTCGGCCGGGGCGGGGGCGTCCGCCGCGCCAGCCCTCGGCCAGGGCGGGCAATCTGTGGGGGCTGCTGTCGGGCTATACCAGCTTTGTCAGCCATTCCGGCGCGCCGCCCTATCAGATCTATGCCCAGCCCTTGCGGCTGGACCCGATGAGCTTTGCCGGAACCACCACGATCTTCTTTGCCATCTGCAACGCGGTGAAGCTGGTGCCCTATGCCTTGCTGGGCCAGCTGTCGCCGCACAATCTTGGCGTGGCCGCCGTGCTGATGCTGCCCGCGCTGCTGGGGGTCATCTGCGGGCTGTGGCTGCTGCGGCGGATGTCGGCGCAGGTGTTTTACCGCTTCATCACATGGGCGCTGCTGATCGTGTCGCTGCGGTTGATCTGGGTCGCCCTGTAACGCCGCAGCGCAGCGAAAGAGGGCTTGCGATTCGCATTGTTTCCGGGCAGCTTCGCGCAAGATTATTACCCAAAGGTGCGCCATGATCCGTCCCTATCGTTCGGTCCTTTACATCCCCGCGGCCAATACGCGCGCGATGGAAAAGGCGCGGGATCTGCCAGCCGATGCCATCATCTTCGATCTGGAGGACGCGGTGGCGCCGTCGGAAAAGGTGCCTGCGCGCGATCTGCTGACGGCGGCGCTGCTGGCCGATTACGGCAACCGGGCGCGCATCGTGCGGATGAACGGTCTGGACACGGAATGGGGCGAAGGCGATGCCCGCGCCTTTGCGCGCAGTGCCGATGCGGTTCTGATCCCCAAGGTCAGCCGCGCCGCCGATCTGGACCGGGTGGCCGATCTGGTCCCCGACGCCCCGCTTTGGGCGATGATGGAAACCGCCGAGGGCATGCTCAACGCCCATGAAATCGCCCTGCATCCGCGGTTGCAGGCCATGGTCATGGGCACGAACGATCTGGCCAAGGAACTGGGCGCGCGCTTCCGGCCCGACCGTCTGCCGCTGATGGCCGGTCTGGGCATGTGCGTTCTGGCCGCCAAGGTGCATGGGCTTGTCATCATCGACGGCGTGTTCAACGCCTTCAAGGATGAGGACGGGCTGCGCGCCGAATGTGAACAGGGCCGCGATATGGGCTTTGACGGCAAGACGCTGATCCATCCCGCCCAGCTTGCCGTGGCGAATGCCGTCTTTGCCCCGACCGAGGCCGAAACCGAACTGGCGCGCCGTCAGATCGACGCCTTCGCCGAGGCCAAGGCACAGGGCAAGGGCGTGGCGGTCGTCGATGGCCGCATCGTCGAAAACCTGCATGTCGAAACCGCCCGCGCCACCATCGCCAAGGCCGAGGCGATTGCAAGGATGGCCGGCTAGGTGCAGGCTGCGCCCGAACGCATCCAGCAAGGGAATGGCCAGATGTTACCTTTGATCCTTGGCATGGCGCTGTGGTGGGGCGCGCATTTCTTCAAGCGGCTGGCACCGCAGGCGCGGGCCGATCTGGGCAAGGGCGGCCGGGGGCTGATCGCTGCCGTGCTGGTCGTGGCGGTGCTGCTGATGATCTGGGGCTATCGCATCAGCGACGGGCCGTATTGGTGGGGGGCCTCGGCGCCGCTCAAGGGGATCAACAATCTGCTGGTGCTGGCGGCGTTCTATCTGTTCGCCGCCGATGGCATGAAGACGCGCATCACCCGCCATGTGCGGCATCCGCAACTGACCGCGGTTTCGCTGTGGGCCTTTGCGCATCTGATCGTGAATGGCGATCTGCCCAGCCTGATCCTGTTCGGCGGGCTGCTGGTCTGGGCGCTGGTGGAAATGGCGGTGCTTGGCCGCGCCGCGCCCTGGGTTCCGCCCGCCGGGCCGTTTCCGATACGCAAGGAAATCATGGCACTTGCCGGTGCCGTCATCGTCATGCTGGTGGTCGGCCTGATCCACACATGGCTTGGCTACAACCCGTTCGGAGGCTGACATGCCCAGGATCTATCGCCTGCTGACCGAGGACGACACGTCCGAATTCTGCCACAAGGTCAGCCTTGCGCTGTCCAAGGGCTGGGAACTGCACGGCGCGCCCTCGATCGCCTTCGACGCGGCGCGCGGCGTGATGCGCTGTGCGCAGGCCGTCACCAAAGAGATCGAGACCGATTATCACCCCGACATGAAGCTGGGCCAGCAATGAGCAAGACAAATCCCGGCCGCTTCTTCGAGGATTACCGCATCGGCGACGTGATCCGCCACGCCACCCCGCGCACCATCGCCGAGGGCGAACGCGCGCTGTATCACGCGCTGTATCCGGCGCGTCATGCGCTGCATTCCTCGGATGAATTCGCGGTGGATTGCGGGCTGGACGGCAGCCCGATGGACGATCTGATCGTGTTTCACACGGTCTTTGGCCGCACCGTGCCCGATATCAGCCTGAACGCCGTGGCCAATCTGGGTTATGCCGAGGGGCGCTGGCTGGCTCCGGTCTGGCCCGGCGACACGCTGCGCGCCGAATCCGAGGTGATCGGTCTCAAGGAGAACTCGAACGGCAAATCGGGCGTGGTCTGGGTGCGCACGCGCGGCATCAACCAGATGGATCTGCCGGTGCTGGAATATGTGCGCTGGGTCATGGTGCGCAAAGCCGATCCCGATGCGCCCGCGCCCGACCCGGTGGTTCCGGATCTGGCCCGCACCGTGGATCCGCACCAGCTGATCGTCCCCGAGGGGCTGGATTTCAGCAATTACGATGATCAACTGGCCGGAGAACCCTATCGCTGCGGCGACTATGCCGTGGGCGAGGTGATCGACCATGTGGATGCCGTCACCATCGAAGAGGCCGAGCATATGCTGGCCACCCGCCTGTGGCAGAACACCGCCAAGGTGCATTTCGATGCCACCTTCCGCGAAGACGGCCGCCGTCTGATCTATGGCGGGCATGTCATCAGCATGGCCCGCGCGCTGTCCTTCAACGGTCTGGCCAATGCGCAGATCATGGTGGCGCTGAACGGCGGGGCGCATGCGAATCCCTGCTTTGCCGGCGATACGATCCGGGCATGGTCCGAGGTGCTGGAAAAGGCCGAAACCGAGGTGCCGGGCATCGCGGCGATCCGGCTGCGGCTGGTGGCGCATAAGGGCGCTGCCGGGGACCGGGCGCTGCTGGGCACGGATGGCAAATACGCGCCGCATGTGCTGCTGGATCTGGATTACTGGGCCCTGATCCCGGCATGAGCGGTCCGCACGCAGCCCCGGCGAATTGTCCAGCGGCCCCGCAAGACGCGGCATCGCATGGGCGGGGCAGGGGCATCCGGCCCTGCCTGTGGTCGCCGGGCAGGGTCCGCGTCAAGCGGGCGGCTTTTTCTTCCTATCGTGACGAAATCGCTCAGGTTTTATGGGAGGCTGACTGATACCGCAACCATGTGATCACAGGTATCGCTGCCGTGATCACAAAAGCTGAAAAACTTGCCGTATCCCCCTTTCGTCTTGTCTCGACCCGTGACAGAGGAGGGAAAACGACTAGAAGCAACCCAAATTTCTCGGCCAGCCCTTGCCGCCAGCCGCCTTGTGCTGTGAGGGCCTCTGAACGCAGGAGAGCGCACCATGGCTGACGTAAACCGGGGCAACCGGCCGCTGTCACCGCATCTGCAGGTTTACCGCCTGCCACTCGCCGCCATCACGTCGATCATGACCCGCATCACGGGCCATGCCTTGGTGGCCGGTATCGTGCTGATCGTCTGGTGGCTTGTCGCCGCCGTCGCCTCGCCCGGCGCGTTCGCCTGTGCCGATTGGGTCATGCGGTCGTGGATCGGCTTCATCGTGCTGACCGGCTCGATGTGGGCGCTGTGGTATCACCTGCTGTCCGGCCTGCGCCACATCTTCCTGTATGACGCGGGCCACGGGCTTGAGATCGGGCAGGCGGAACGCTCCAGCCAGATCCTGATCGCGGGCTCTGTCGCGCTGGCCGTGCTGACGCTTATCATCTTCTTCGCGTTCTGAGGGGCAAGGATCATGCGTTACATCACACCCCGCAAAGCCGCCGAAGGTCTGGGTTCGGCCCATGAAGGCACGCAGCACCATTGGGCCATGACCGTCACCGGCATCGCGCTGGCGATCCTGACGCCGCTTTTCCTGATCGTGATCGCCCGCGCCATCGGTCTGCCGCGCGAACTGGTGCTGGCCTATTTCGCCCGTCCGTTTCAGGCGCTGATCACCGGCTTTTTCGTCATCGTTGGCATGCTGCACTTCATCAAGGGCACGCGCATCATGATCGACGACTATTTTCAGGGTGGCGTGCGCAAGGGCGCCATCATCGCTTCCGTCATCTTTGGCTGGGCGGTCATCGCCTGTGCCGTTTACGCGCTGGTCCGCATGGGCCTTGGCGCGATCGTCGTGCTTTGAGGTTCCGCAATGGCTGATTACAAATACGAAACGCATGATTATGACGTCGTGGTTGTGGGTGCCGGTGGTGCGGGCCTGCGCGCGACGCTGGGCATGGCCGAACAGGGCCTGCGCACCGCCTGCGTGACCAAGGTGTTCCCGACGCGCTCGCACACGGTTGCGGCGCAGGGCGGCATCGCGGCCTCGCTGGCGAATATGGGCCCCGACAACTGGCAGTGGCACCTTTACGATACCGTCAAGGGCTCGGACTGGCTGGGCGACACCGACGCCATGGAATATCTGGCGCGCGAGGCCCCCAAGGCGGTCTATGAGCTGGAACATTACGGCGTGCCGTTCTCGCGCACCGAGCAGGGCAAGATCTATCAGCGCCCCTTCGGCGGCCATACGACCGAATTCGGCGAAGGCCCCCCGGTGCAGCGCACCTGCGCCGCCGCCGACCGCACCGGCCACGCCATTCTGCACACGCTGTATGGTCAGTCGCTGAAGGAAAAGGCCGAATTCTTCATCGAATATTTCGCGCTGGATCTGGTCATCACCGATGGCAAATGCACCGGCGTCGTCTGCTGGAAACTGGATGATGGCACGATCCACGTCTTCAACGCCAAGATGGTGGTGCTGGCGACCGGCGGTTACGGCCGCGCCTATTTCAGCGCGACCAGCGCCCATACCTGCACCGGCGATGGCGGCGGCATGGTGGCGCGTGCGGGCCTGCCGCTGCAGGACATGGAATTCGTGCAGTTCCACCCGACCGGCATCTATGGCTCGGGCTGCCTGATCACCGAGGGCGCGCGCGGCGAAGGCGGCTATCTGACCAACTCGGAAGGTGAGCGGTTCATGGAACGCTATGCCCCGACCTACAAGGATCTGGCCTCGCGCGATGTGGTGTCGCGCTGCATGACCATCGAGATCCGCGAAGGCCGTGGCGTGGGCGACCACAAGGACCACATCTTCCTGAACCTGATGCACCTGCCGCCGGAAAGCCTGGCCGAGCGTCTGCCGGGGATTTCGGAATCGGCCAAGATCTTTGCCGGTGTGGACGTGACGCGCGAGCCGATCCCGGTTTTGCCGACCGTGCATTACAATATGGGCGGCATCCCCACGAACTATTGGGGCGAGGTGCTGAACCCCACCGAAGACCAGCCCGACGCCGTGTTCCCCGGTCTGATGGCCGTGGGCGAGGCCGGCTGCGCCTCGGTGCATGGGGCGAACCGGCTTGGCTCGAACTCGCTGATCGACCTTGTGGTGTTCGGCCGCGCCGCCGCGATCCGCGCGGGCGAGGTCATCGACCGCGCCGCGCCGATTCCGCCGACCAATGTCGCAGGCGTGCAAAGCGCGCTGGACCGCTTCGACCGCATCCGCAATGCCGATGGCGGCACCTCGACCGCCGAGCTGCGCCTTGAGATGCAAAAGACCATGCAGGCCGATGCCGCCGTCTTCCGCACCGACAAGACGCTGGCCGAGGGCATGGAAAAGATGAAGGTCATCGCCGCCAAGATGAATGACCTGAAAGTCACCGACCGCAGCCTGATCTGGAACAGCGACCTGATGGAATCGCTGGAACTGACCAACCTGATGCCGAACGCGCTGGCCACCATCGTCGCCGCCGAGGCGCGCAAGGAAAGCCGCGGCGCGCATGCCCATGAAGACTGGCCCGAGCGGGATGACGCCAATTGGCGCAAGCACTCGCTTGCGTGGATCGAAGGCAACGATGTTAAACTGGCCTATCGGCCCGTTCACCTCGATCCTTTGACCAAGCACGAGGACGGCGGGATTGATTTGAAGAAAATCGCTCCTAAAGCAAGGGTTTACTAATGCGTCTTCCCCTGATCCTGACCGCTGCTGCACTGGCCCTGTCGGGCTGTGTCTATCAAAATCCCGCAGCGATCCCGCCTGCGGCGACGCTGCCGCCGGTGGCCGTGCCCAATCCGGATGCTGCCGTACGCAGTTCGGCCCGCGTGGTCGTGAACCGCGAAATGGCCCGCCGTCTGCCGGGGGCGAATGTCGCACCCTATACCGATTGCGTGTTGCAGAACGCCACGACGGCGGAACTTGCCGACATCTCGCAATCGGCCAATGCCAGCGGCGCGGTTGCGGCGATCGTCGGTCGCCCGGCCACGACGCAATGCATCGCCGGGGCCGCCGCTGCGGCCCGCGGGACGGCATAAGATGAACGGGCGCGGCGCGCTTCTGGCCATGGCTCCGGCTTTGCTGGGGTTGCAGGCCTGCGCGCCGATCCCGGTCGAGCGGGCCGAACGTGTCTGCCTTGACAGCGCCCGCGATGCCCGCAGTCCGCGCACCGAAATGGGCGTGGGCTTCGGCTCGCACGGGGCGCGGGGCGGCTATGTCTCGGTCGGCATGTCGTCGGATTACATCATGGGCCGCGATCCGTCGCGGGTCTATCAGGATTGCGTGCTGCGCCGCTCTGGGCAGATGCCCACGGTGCCGCTTTACGACCAACCCGGCTGGAGGGCGCGGTGATGCCCTTCGCCCCAGCGCCTACCGCGACGCGGCGGTCCGACCACCAGGAGTAACCCAATGGTCCAACTTACCCTCCCCAAGAACAGCCGGATGCGGGTCGGCAAGACCTGGCCCAAGCCCGAGGGCGCGAAAAACGTCCGCCGCTTCAATATCTATCGCTGGGATCCCGATACCGGGGAAAACCCGCGGATCGACACCTATTTCATCGATCTGGACAAATGCGGCCCGATGGTTCTGGACGCGCTGATCAAGATCAAGAACGAGATCGACCCGACGCTGACCTTCCGCCGGTCCTGCCGCGAAGGCATCTGCGGGTCCTGCGCCATGAATATCGACGGCGGCAACCATCTGGCCTGCATCTTCGGCATCGACGAGGTGAAGGGCAAGGATGTGAACATCTACCCGCTGCCGCACATGCCCGTGGTCAAGGACCTGATCCCCGACCTGACGCATTTCTATGCCCAGCATGCATCCGTGCAGCCCTATCTGCAGACCGAAACGCCCGCGCCCGCCAAGGAATGGCGCCAGTCGATCGAGGACCGCAAGAAGCTGGACGGGCTTTATGAATGCGTGATGTGTGCCTCGTGCTCGACGGCATGTCCCAGCTACTGGTGGAACGGCGATCGCTATCTTGGCCCGGCCGCGCTGCTGCATGCCTATCGCTGGATCATCGATTCGCGCGACGAAGCCACGGGTGAGCGGCTGGATGCGCTGGAAGATCCCTTCAAGCTGTATCGCTGCCACACGATCATGAACTGCACCAATACCTGCCCGAAAGGCCTGAACCCGGCCAAGGCCATCGCCTCGATCAAGCACATGATGGTCGACCGGATCGTCTGATCTGTCGTCAGGTCATGGCCGATATGCCGCGCCGCAGCTGGAATTTGCTGCGGCGCGGCGTTATATTTTCCGGCGGGGAGATCGTCATATCAGCCCCGGAGAAACCCGATGACCACCGACCGCAAAGACGCCAAGAAAGCCGCACCGACGCCCGCCGCTCAGGCGGCGCTGGAGCAGATGTTCGGCTATTTCTCGTTCCAGCCGATGCCGACCGAACGCGAAGAAGAGCGTCTGGCGGCCTAAGGCACGCAATCCTCCAAAAATTTCAGGCAGCGCGGCTTGTCAACGCCGCGCTTTGCTTTTTGCGACACGCCGGTGGATGGGCCGCATGGGTATTTGAAAAACAAGGAGGCATTTGGCGCGGCGCCTGGTTTCCTTGTTTCCCAAATACCCAAAAGACCGTTCAGAAAGCGATGGGCTTCATCACCTCGGGCTCGATGACATTGACGCCGGGCAAGCCTTCGATCAAGGCAGCGGCGCTTTGTTCCAGCAAGGGGAAGGTCTTGTAGTGGCAGGGCACGACCGTCTTGAAGTCGAAGTATTTTTTTGCCGCCCATGCCGCGCGTTTCATGTCCATGGTGAAATGGCCGCCGGCGCACAGAATGCCGATATCGGGCTGATGGTATTCGCCCATCCATGCCATGTCGGCCATGATGTCGGTATCGCCCGAGACATAGATCACATGGCCGTCGCCCGCGATCATGTAGCCGGATTCGTGGCCTGCATAGATCGGGCCTTCATTCCCTTCGATGGATGAGCTGTGCGAGGCGTTAACCATCGTCACCTTGGCACCGCCCAGATCGACCGTGCCGCCCTTGTTGAAGCCGATGCCTTCAATGCCCTGATGCGTCTGCCATGTGCTGATCAGGTCGAAAATGCCGACGACCGGGATTTTCAACTCTCGCGCGATGGCCAGCGTATCGCCTGAATGATCTCCGTGGCCATGGGTCAGCAGCACATGGGTCGCGCCCTTGATGGCGTCGTCGCGTGCGCCGTCCGGGAATGCCGGATTGCCGGACATCCAGGGGTCGATCAGGATGACGGCCTGTTCGATTTCAAGACGAAAGCCGGAATGGCCAAGCCAGGTCAGTTTCATGGGGGCTCCTTGCGATATGCGGGCATCCTGCCAAGACCGGCAGCCAGCGTAAAGTTCCAAGGTCCGCTTGCCCCGACCCGATGCGGGCGGTAAACCGCCCCCAAGCGAAAAGGAGCCTCCGATGGCCATCACTCAGGACGACGCCCGCAAGGTCGCGCATCTGGCGCGCATCGCGGTTGACGACGCGGCGCTGCCCGCATTGGCGCAGGAACTGAACGGCATCCTGCATTTCATGGAACAGCTGAACGAGGTCGATGTCGAGGGCGTCGAGCCGATGACCGGCGTCGAGCCCATGCGCCTGAAACGGCGCGAAGATGTCGTGACCGATGGTGAGCAGCAGGATCTGGTCCTGAAGAACGCGCCCGATGCGCGCGAAGGGTTTTTTGCCGTGCCGAAGGTGGTGGAATGAGCGATCTGAACAAGCTGACCATTGCCGAGGCCCGCGACGCGCTGGCCAAGGGCGACACCAGCGCCGTGGAACTGACCGAGGCCTGCATTGCGGCGATCGACGCGTCGGGCGCGCTGAACGCCTTTGTGCATAACACGCCAGACATGGCGCGGCAGATGGCTGCGGCGGCGGACGGTCGGTTGAAGGCGGGCGATGCCGCGCCGATGACCGGCATTCCGGTCGGGGTGAAGGATCTGTTCTGCGTGCGCGGCGTGCCGTCGCAATCGGCCAGCCGGATCCTTGAGGGGTTTCTGCCGCAATACGAATCCACCGTGACGCAGAACCTGTGGGATCAGGGCGCGGTGATGCTGGGCAAGCTGAACCAGGATGAATTCGGCATGGGCTCCTCGACCGAGAACAGCGTCTATGGCCCGACCGTCAGCCCGTGGAAGCTGGATGATGGCGTGGCGCGGACCTCGGGCGGGTCGTCGGGCGGATCGGCGGCGGCGGTGGCTGCGGATCTGTGTCTGGGGGCGACGGCCACGGATACCGGTGGCTCGATCCGGCAGCCTGCGGCCTTTACCGGCACGGTGGGCCTGCGCCCGACCTATGGCCGGGTCAGCCGTTGGGGCGTGATCGCCTATGCCAGCTCGCTGGATCAGGCGGGGCCGATCACCAAGACCGTGCGCGATGCGGCGATCATGCTGGGGGCGATGGCCTCGGTCGATCCCAAGGACTCGACCAGCGCCGAACGTCCGGTGCCGGATTATGAGGCCGCGCTGACCGGCGATATCCGCGGCAAGCGCATCGGTATTCCGCGCGAATACCGCATCGATGGCCTGTCGGATGAAATCGACGCGCTGTGGGGCAAGACCGCGCAGATGCTGCGCGATGCCGGGGCCGAGGTGGTGGATATTTCCCTGCCGCATGCCAAATATGCGCTGCCCGCCTATTACGTCATCGCCCCGGCCGAGGCGTCGTCGAACCTCGCACGCTATGACGGCGTGCGCTATGGCCGCCGCGCCAAGCTGGGGGCAGGCGATGGCGTGGTCGAGATGTATGAAAAGACCCGCGCCGAAGGCTTCGGCCCCGAGGTGCAGCGCCGCATCATGGTCGGGACCTATGTGCTGTCGGCGGGCTTTTACGACGCCTATTACAACCGTGCCCGCAAGGTGCGTGCGCTGATCAAGCGCGATTTCGATCAGGCCTATGCCAGCGGGATCGACGCGATTCTGGCGCCGACCACACCCAGCGCCGCCTTTGCGCTGGGATCGGCAGACAGCTCGAACCCGGTCGAGATGTATCTGAACGATGTCTTTACCGTGACGCTGAACCTTGCCGGTCTGCCCGGGATCTCGGTTCCGGTCGGGCTGGACCGTCAGGGGCTGCCTCTGGGGATGCAGCTGATCGGGCGGCCATGGGATGAAGGCGGTCTGTTGAACCTTGCGCAGGCACTGGAAACTGCGGCAGGGTTCGGGGCGAAGCCGCCGCGCTGGTGGTAAGATGACGAACCGGGGAGAGGTGTGATGCGGAAACATGTGATGCTGGCCCTTAGCCCCGTTCTGGCTTTGGCCGCCTGCGGCGAGAATGCGGGCTGGAACCCGAATTACAGCGCCATGCACAATGGGTCGGACTATGCGCAATACTGGCAGCAGCGCGAAGCCGCGCTGCATGGCCGGGGCGGGGTTCCGCAGACGATCCCGGTGCAACTGCCTGCACAGGCGCCGCAGGTCGTGCAGCCGGGGCGCAAGGTGGTCCCGGCGACAGTGGCGGTGGTTCCGGCGAATGCGCAGCCGGTGACGGCGGGCGGGCCTTATCCCGGATCGACCCCGGTGCTGGTGCGCTATGCCCGGCAGGAACGGCAAAATCCCGGCACCTCGGCCTATACCCGCACCGGCGGCTCGGTCGTGTCGGCGGCAAGCCAGTGTTCGCGCTATAGCTCGGCCGATCATGCGCAGCGCGCCTTTATCGCGGCGGGTGGCCCGATCCTTGATCCGCGCGGCATGGATCCCGATGGCGATGGCTATGTCTGCGGCTGGGATCCGCGCCCGCTGCGGTGAGCCTGTCGCCCAATCACGGCGACCGGCGCGGCCAGCGGCCCGAGCTGATCGTCTTGCACTATACCGGCATGGCGGATGGCGCATCGGCCCGCGCGCGTCTGTGCGATCCCTTGGCCGAGGTCAGCGCGCATTGGTTGATCCATGAGGACGGCACCACCGAGGCGCTGGTCCCCGAGGATCGCCGCGCATGGCACGCAGGCGCGGGCGAATGGCGGGGCAGCGGCGACGTGAATTCCCGCAGCATCGGCATCGAACTGGTCAATACCGGCGCGCGCCCCTTTCCCGAACCGCAGATGGCCGCACTTGAGGCGTTGCTGCGCCGGATCATGACCCGCTGGGACATCGTGCCCGCGGGGGTGATCGCGCATTCCGATATGGCACCTGACCGCAAGATCGATCCCGGCCCGCGATTCGACTGGCGCCGCCTTGCGCTGCAGGGGCTGGCGATCTGGCCCGAGGGGGGGGATGAGCAGCCCTTGGCGGCCAGTCTGGCGCGGATCGGCTATCCGGCGGGACCGGCGACGCTGGCGGCGTTCCGGCTGCGCTTTCGGCCATGGGCCGAGGGCCCCGAGGATGCGACGGATCGCATTCTGGCGGCGGGTCTATAGCCGGGCGAACAGCTTTTCGATGCGACGCGATTCCTCTTCCAGCCCATAAGGCGGGTTCAGCACGAACATGCCCGAGCCGATCATGCCATGGCCGGGACGGGCCGGGGGGAAGCCGACCTCGGACAGCAGCGCCTGCGGGTGGGCCTGCCGAAGCGCCTCCAGCATGGGAACATGCCGGGCGTCGGTCAGAAGGGGATACCACAGCGCGATGACGCCGACATTCCATTTGCGCGCGATCTGGGCGATCTGGCGCGGGATGGCGTCGTAATCGGCCTTAACCTCATAGCTGGGGTCGATCAGCAGCAGCCCCCGGCGCGGCGTCGGCGGGCAGACCGCCTGCGCCATGGCAAAGCCGTCCTGCCGGTGCAGATGCGCAAAGCCGCCGACCTGCGCCAGGGCTTCGTGTTCTGTCGGGTGCAGTTCGGCCAGATGGGCGTTATCCTCGGGGCGCAGGAAATAGCGCGCGATCAGCGGCGAGCCGGGATAGGCATCCGGCCCGTGCATGTGCTGGATCTGGTCCAGCGCCTGCAGCAGCGGATGATCGGGCGGCAGCCAGTCCTGCTGCAGCGCGCGCTGGATGCCCGCCCGGGCCTCGCCGGTCTTTGCCGCCTCGGGGCCAGACAGGTCGTAAAGCCCGCGCCCGGCATGGGTTTCCAGATAGCTGAGGGCTTTTGGCTTCTGCGTCAGATAGTCCAGCATCCACGCCAACAGGGCATGCTTGTGGAAATCGGCCAGATTCCCGGCGTGATAGGCGTGCTGATAGGACAACATGCCCCGCGATAACCCGTCTGCCCTGAAATGAAAAGCGGCGGTGCCCAGGGAGGAGGAGGGGCACCGCCGCGTAACGCCGGCCCAGGGAGGAGGAGGGGCCGCGTATGGGATGCGGCGACGGCAGGGAGGAGGAGGCCATCACCGCGTGCGACGACCCAGGGAGGAGGAGGGGCCGTTGCAACCGTTTCGCCTTTTCGGCGTATCTGGCGGCGACACCCTCAGGGAGGAGGAGGGAGGGTGCCGCCTGAACTGCGCGCCCTAGGGAGGAGGAGGGGGCCCGCGGTATGGGATGGCGGCTTCCCAGGGAGGAGGAGGGGAAGGCCGCCTTTACTGCGAAGCCCAGGGAGGAGGAGGGGCTTCACCGTATCTGATCGGCGGCGACCTCAGGGAGGAGGAGGAGGTCGCCGCCTGAACTGCGTGCCCCAGGGAGGAGGAGGGGGCCCGCGGTGTGAGTGTGGCGACCTTCCCAGGGAGGAGGAGGGGAAGGTCGCCTTTACTGCGAAGCCCAGGGAGGAGGAGGGGCTTCACCGTATCTTTGCGGCGGCATCCTCAGGGAGGAGGAGGGAGGATGCCGCCTGAACCCAGACCCCAGGGAGGAGGAGGGGGTCGGGTATTCTATTCTTACTTGCCCCAGGCGGCTTCCAAAGCCACCCGGCGGATCATCGACCGGCTGATGCCCAGATCGGCCAGTTCGCGGCCGTTCAGATCATTCAGTTCGCGAACCGTCTGGCGATAAAGCGCGCGGCGTGCGAAGTGGGTGCGGATCTTGCCCATCAGGACCGCAAAACCAGCTTGGTTGCCTGCAGTGCCGTGGTTCAGATCAAGAACAGCCATTTCATTCACTCTTGCGTCTTTGGTCGTCAGCTTCGGTCAGCCCGTCGCTTTGTTAGGGCCAACATGCCTATTGTGCTGCGACTGCACAATAGCCGAAGCCGTGATGCTGCCATGCAGAAACCGCATGGCTTGGTTAAAGCCCGTCACACAAGCGTCTAATTTGGCAGTATTTTTCCGGCTCAACTCGCGTCAGTTTCAACATATCGTTGGCAATCCACGACAAGATGCCTAGAGTTTCAGGGCTTTAACGAAACCGGGCTTTCCGTGCCTTGCCGAGCCGTCCCGAACTTGACATGCTGCCCGCGCTTCTAAATCGGGGGTAAAGATGGCGATATCACGTGAAAATGTGCTTTTGGCGCTACAGGGAATCGCGGTCCCGGGCGGCGGAAATCTGGTTTCCGACGATCTGGTGCGCGCGCTTTCCATAGATGCGGGCACGATCCGATTCGTTATCGAGGCCAAGGATGCCGATGCAGCTCGCGCCCTTGCGCCGCTGGAGGCCGAGGCCAGGGCCCGCCTGCTGGCCTTGCCCGGCGTCGAAAAGGTGCAGATCGTCCTGACGGCCCCAGCAGCCCCGCGTGGCGCGCCGCCGCAGGTCGCCGCGCGCTCAGGTGGTGCTTCGGCTTCGGGCGGGGCCGAGCCGCCGCCCAGTCTGAAGATCGGCCGTCATCCGACGCCGCAGGCCGGGCCGCTGCCGGTCAGCGGGGTCGCGCGCATTCTGGCCATTGGTTCGGGCAAGGGCGGGGTCGGGAAATCGACGCTGACCTCGAACCTTGCCGTGGCGCTGGCCCGTGCGGGTCGGCGGGTCGGATTGCTGGATGCCGATATCTATGGCCCCTCGCAGCCGCGGATGCTGGGCCTGACCGGCCAGCGCCCGCGCACCGACGGCCAGATGATCGAGCCGCTGCACGCCTTTGGCGTCACGGTCATGTCGATCGGCCTGATGATGAAGGAAGGCGAGGCGCTGGTCTGGCGCGGCCCGATGTTGATGGGCGCGCTGCAACAGATGCTGAATCAGGTGAAGTGGGGCGAGCTTGACGTTCTGCTGGTCGACCTGCCGCCCGGCACCGGGGATGTGCAGCTGTCGCTGTGCCAGAAGGCGCAGGTCAGCGGCGCGATCATCGTTTCGACCCCGCAGGACGTGGCGCTGATCGATGCCCGCCGCGCCATCGACATGTTCGACAAGCTGAAAACTCCGGTTCTGGGGCTGGTCGAGAACATGTCCTCGTATATCTGTCCGAATTGCGGCCATGAGGCGCATCTGTTCGGGCATGGCGGCGTCGCCGCCGAGGCGCAGCAGCTTGGCCTGCCTTTCCTTGGCGAGATCCCGTTGAATCTGGATGTGCGGCTGGCGGGCGATGCCGGAACGCCGGTCGCCGCAGGTGAAGGTCCGGTCCCGGATGCCTTCGCGCGCCTTGCCGATCGCCTGATCGGCGGCGGTATGGCCTGAATCACCCGCCGTGGGCATCCTTGGGTGCCCGCGGAACGGCTGGGAAATCACGGGAATATGCCCGTTCCCACGAATCACTCGGGCGTGAATTGCTGTGAGCAGCCGCAGAATCGCCCGCCCCCTCAGCATAATCCGAAAGCGTGAAACAGCCCTGCCGCGACGGTGGCAGAGTGTTTTACGCGGTTTATGGGATTATGTGGGATTTTTATCTCACCCCTTTCTAGCTACCACATGTAGTGGTGTGATCGGAAAGAAGATCCAGACCTGCCATGCGTTAATCTTTGCTATTGCAATGTTCCGTGCGCGTTCACGGGCGGAACGTCGCCTGCGCCCGTCATCGCCACGATGAAACCCATTGCTTCCCATGAAATCCCATGGCATCCCTTTGATCACGGAGACGGGCTCAAGGGGCAGCAAGACCCCAAAGGCGAGACGCAGAACTCATACAGGCACCCGCTTCCGAACATGCACCGGCCGCGCGCGAGCAGCACCTCCCCCAGGTGGCGCCAAGGCAGGGCAAGATCCCCGAAACTACGGGGCCCAGAGATGGGAACGAGGGCGGCGGATCGGGCAGTGGCAGCAGCCCGATCCGCCCTTTCCTTTTCGGGACACCGGAAGGGCTGGGACAGTGGAAGGAGCGCGAGCCAGTGGCGCGCAGGTTCAGAGGATCCGAAGACGTAAAGGTGGACGCCAAGGGTCGCGTGTCGATCCCGGCCAAGTTCCGCCGCGTTTTCGAATCCTGCGACCCCGACTGGCAGGCCGGAAAGCGCGCCCAGCTGATCATCGTCTTCGGCATGCGCGACTGGAAGCATCTTCAGCTTTACACCATTCAGGCCATGGACGAGATCGACGAGGGCATTTCGCAGATGCCGCGCGGCAGTGCCGAACGCAACCTGCTGGAAAACCTGTATCACGGTCACGCCGAAGAGGCCGAGATCGACGGCGACGGCCGCCTGGTCCTGCCGCAAAAGCTGCGCGAACGCATCGGGCTTACCGACAGCGCCTTTTTCATCTCGGCCGGCGACAGCCTGAAGGTCTGGACCCCCGAGAATTACGCCGACGAAGAACAGCGTCTGGAATCGCTGGTGCCGAATTTCGAACCGGGCGCCGATCCCCTGTCCCTGCTGGCCACGGCCAGAGCGGCGGAGGGCTAGGTCATGTCCAGCGCGACCGATCCCCATATCTCGGTTCTGCTCGGCCCGCTTCTGCGGGCCGTGGCGCCCGTCGAAGGCGTCTGGGTGGATGGCACGTTCGGCGCGGGCGGCTATGCGCGCGGGCTTCTGGCGCAGGGCGCGGACCGCGTGATCGGCATCGACCGCGATCCGTCGGTCTTTGCCATGGCGCAGGGCTGGGCGGGTGAATATGGCGACCGGCTGACGCTGGTGCAGGGCAGGTTTTCCGATCTGGATACGCTGGCAGGCCAGCAGGTCGACGGTGTGGTGCTGGATCTGGGCGTCAGCTCGATGCAGCTTGATCAGGCCGAGCGCGGCTTTTCCTTCATGCGCGACGGGCCTTTGGACATGCGCATGGGCGGCGACGGCCCCAGCGCCGCCGATCTGCTGAACACCGCCCCCGAGGGCGTGATTGCCGATGTGCTGTATCTTTACGGCGAAGAACGTGCCTCGCGCCGGATCGCCAAGGCGATTGTCGCCGCACGCCCGCTGACCCGGACCGGGCAGCTGTCGGATGTGATCGGCGCGTGCCTGCCGCGTCCGAAGCCGGGGCAAAGCCATCCCTCGACCCGCGCCTTTCAGGCGATCCGCATCTGGGTCAATGACGAATTCGGCCAGCTGGTCGCGGGGCTTGCCGCCGCCGAACGCGCGCTGCGTCCGGGCGGGCAACTGGCGGTGGTCAGCTTCCATTCGCTGGAGGACCGCATCGTCAAACGGTTCATGCAGGCGCGCTCGAACAGCGCGGGCGGCGGCAGCCGCTATGCGCCCGAGGTCGCGCAGGACGCGCCCGCCTTCAAGCTGCCCTTCCGCCGCGCCATCGGCCCCGACGATGCCGAGCTTGCCGTCAACCCCCGGTCGCGCTCGGCCCTGTTGCGGGTCGGCATCCGCACCGACGCGCCCGCAGGCCAGATCGATCCCGAGGCGCTGGGTCTGCCGCGCCTGAACGAAAGGGGGGCGTGATGCGCTCGGTCCTTTATCTGCTGACGACGCTGGTGGTCATGGGCATGGCCTTCTGGGCTTACCGCGAAAACTATCGCACGCAGGCCGCCTTGCAGGACATGACGCATATGCAGCGCCAGATCGGCAGTCTGCGCGAAGATCTGGGCGTCTTGCGGGCGGAATGGGCGTTTCTGAACCGCCCCGACCGCCTGCGGGAACTGACCAACATGAATTTCGACAAGCTGAAGCTGGTGCCCTTCACCTCGGATCAGTTCGTCGAGGTGGGGCAGGTGGCCTTTCCGCCGCCCAAGGCCCCGGCCCCGAACCTTGCCGGAACCGATCCGGCGCTTTTGCCCATTGAACGCCCCGCGGGTTTCCCGCCCATCAGACCACAGGAGAGGACGCCATGATCCGCACCCCGCTGCGCCCCCTGGCCCGCATTCTGCGGGCACGGGAAACGGGCGAGAACCCAGACGTGATCGAGGCCGAAAACCTCGCACAGCGCCATGCGGTCATTCAGGACGCCGCGCGGGGCCGGGCGCAGGCGCGGCTGTCGATCATGGCGCTGGCCTTCGTCTGCGCCTTTGGTGCGGTCGGGATGCGCATGGGCACGCTGGCCGCCAGCCAGCCCTCGGAACCGGCGGTTCTGGCCAGCAGCGCGCAGATCATGTCGCAGCGCGCCGACATCACCGACCGTCATGGCCGGGTGCTGGCGACGAATCTGCTGACGCATTCGCTGTATGCCCATCCCCGCCAGATGGTCGATCCCGAAGGCGCCGCCGAAAAGCTGGCCGCCATCTTCCCCGATCTGAAGGTAGAACGCCTGCGCGAGGATTTCTCGGGCAAGCGCAGCTTCCTGTGGATCAAGCGCAAGATCTCGCCCGAGCAGATGCAGGCCGTGCATGATATCGGCGAGCCGGGCCTGCTGTTCGGACCGCGCGAAATGCGGCTGTATCCCAATGGCCGCATTGCCAGCCATATCCTTGGAGGCGCCACCTTCGGCAAGGAAGGCGTGGCCTCGGCCGAACTGGTGGGCATCGCGGGCGTGGAAAAGGCCTTTGACCGCTGGCTGCGCGATCCCGCCAATGACGGCGCGCCGCTGACGCTGTCGCTGGATCTGTCTGCACAGGCCGCGATGGAGGAAGTGCTGGCCAATGGCATGAAGGTCATGAACGCCAAGGGCGCCACCGGCATCCTGATGGAGGTCGATACCGGCGAGATCGTGGCCATGGCCAGCCTGCCGGATTTCGATCCCAATGACCGCCCGCGTCCGCTGCTGAAGGGCGATCCCTCGGACAGCCCGCTGTTCAACCGCGCGGTGCAGGGCCAGTATGAGCTGGGCTCGACCTTCAAGATCTTCCCGGTGGCGCAGGCCATCGACCTGAAGCTGGTCAGCCCGACCACGATGATCAACGCCAATGCGCCGATGAAGATCGGTAAATACCTGATCAACGAATTCCGCGGCCACAATTACGGCCCGATGCTGTCGGTGACGGATATTCTGGTGAAATCCTCGAACGTCGGCACGGTGCGCGTGGCGCAACTGCTGGGGCCGGAACGCCAGAAGGATTTCCTTGAGAAGCTGGGCTTTTTCGAGCCGACCCCGATCGAGCTGAGCGAAGGCCCGACCGGCAAGCCGCTGGTGCCCAAGCGCTGGCCCGCCGTCACCTCGGCCACCGTCGCCTTCGGCCATGGCCTTGCCGCAAGCCCGCTGCATCTGGCGACCGCCTATGCCACGGTGGCCAATGGCGGCCACAAGGTCGAACCGACGCTGGTGCACAGCCGCACGCGCCGCGAAGGCCCGGCGGTCATGTCGCCCGCCGCCGCCCATACCGCCGTGCAGCTGCTGCGGCAGGTCGTCGTGCGCGGCAGCGGCCGCAGCGCCAATGTCGAAGGCTATGAGGTCGCGGGCAAGACCGGCACCGCCGACAAGCCGCGTCCGACGGGCGGCTATTACGGCAACAAGGTGGTGTCGACCTTCGCCTCGACCTTCCCGGCCAGCGATCCGAAATATGTGCTGGTGCTGTCGCTGGACGAACCCTCCAGCTCGACCGCAGGCGGCGAAAGCCGGACGGCAGGGGCCACCTCGGCCCCGGTCGCGGCCGAGGTGATCCGCCGCGTCGCGCCGCTGCTTGGTCTGCGCCCGCAGGTCGAAAAGCCCCTGCCGATGATTGATCGCCCCCTGACGGATGAGCTAAAGCTCGTCTCCAACTGACAAGCGGGGGTTTTGTGACTGACAGGGCGATGCGACTGTCCCTTCTGGGGCTACGAGGGGACAAGGGCCGCGATCCCGAAGTGTCGGGGATTTCGGTGGACAGCCGGCAGGTGCGCGACGGACATCTGTTCGCGGCGCTGCCCGGATCGGCGACGCATGGCGCGGACTTCATCCAATACGCGCTGCGTCAGGGCGCGCAGGCGATCCTGACCGACCGCAAGGGCGCCGAGATCGCCGCCGACCTGCTGGAGGGATCGGATGCCGCGCTGATCGTGGCCGAAGATCCCCGCGCTGCCCTGTCGATGGCCGCCGCCCTGTGGTTCAAGGCCCAGCCCGAGATCATGGTGGGCGTCACCGGCACTTCGGGGAAAACCTCGGTCGCGACCTTCACCCGCCAGATCTGGCAGGCGCTGGGGCACAAGGCGATCAGCCTTGGCACGATGGGCGTTCAGGGCGATCATGAGGCCAAGCTCGCCCATACCACGCCCGACCCCCTGACCCTGCACCGCGTCCTGTCCGAGGCGGCTGCGGCGGGCGTCACCCATGCGGTGATGGAGGCCTCGTCGCACGGGCTGGACCAGCGGCGGCTGGACGGCGTGTCGCTGAAAGCCGCGGCCTTCACCAATTTCAGCCAGGACCATCTGGATTATCACAAGAATTTCGATGAATATTTCGCAGCCAAGGCGCTGCTGTTCACGCATATCCTTGACGAAGGCGATACGGCGGTCATCAATATCGACGATCCGCGCGGCGTGCAGATGGCGCAGATCGCGCGGGAACGCGGCTTGCTGCTGACCACCATCGGCAAGGATAACAGCGCCGATCTGCGCATCCTTGGCCAGCGCTACGATTCGACCGGGCAGGACCTGCGCTTCAGCTATCAGGGGCAGGCGCATCTGGTGCGGCTGGCGCTGATCGGCGGCTTTCAGGTGGAAAACGTGCTGGCCGCTGCCGGTCTGGTCATTGCCGCAGGCGACGACCCCGCCCGCGTGATCGAGACGCTGCCCGGCCTGACCACCGTGCGCGGCCGCATGGAGTTGGCGGCGGTGCGCGAAAACGGCGCGGCGGTCTTTGTCGATTACAGCCACAAGCCCGGCGCGCTGGCCTCGGCGCTGCAATCGCTGCGCCCGCATGTGATGGGCCGCATCATCGTGGTCTTTGGCGCGGGCGGCGACCGCGATCGGCTGAAACGTCCGCTGATGGGGCAGGCGGCGCGCGATCACGCCGATCTGGTCTTTGTCACCGACGATAACCCCCGCAGCGAAGACCCGTCCGCGATCCGCGCCGAGGTGATGGCAGGGGCCGGTCCCGACGCCATCGAGGTCGGCGACCGGGCCGAGGCGATCCTGCGCGGCGTCGATGCCCTGCAGCCGGGCGATGCGCTGCTGATCGCCGGCAAAGGGCATGAGACCGGCCAGATCATCGGCCATGACGTTTACCCCTTCGACGATGCCGAACAGGCCTCGGTCGCCGTCGCGGCACTGGATGGACGCATATGATACTTTGGACTTCGGCCGATGCCGCCGCCGCCACGGGCGGGCGGGCCACCCGCGACTTTGCCGTGACCGGCGTTTCCATCGACACAAGGACGATCCGGCAGGGCGATCTGTTCGTGGCGCTGCAAGCCGCACGCGACGGGCATGATTTCGTCGCAGCCGCGCTGGCCGCAGGGGCCGCAGCCGCGCTGGTAAGCCGCATCCCGGAGGGCGTCGCTGCCGATGCGCCGCTTCTGGTCGTGGACGATGTGCTGACCGCGCTCGAGGCATTGGGCCGCGCGGGCCGCGCCCGGATGCAGGGCCGCGTCATCGGCATCACCGGCTCGGTCGGCAAGACCTCGACCAAGGAAATGGCGCGCATCGCTTTGACCGGCCAAGGCGTGATCCATGCCGCCGAAGCCAGCTACAACAACCACTGGGGCGTGCCGCTGACCCTTGCCCGCATGCCCGCCGACACCGATTTCGCCATCATCGAGATCGGCATGAACCATCCCGGCGAGATCGAGCCGCTGGCCCGCCTTGCCCGCCCGCATGTCGCCATGATCACCACCGTCGCCGCCGCGCATCTCGAGGCGTTCGGCGCCATCGAAGGCATCGCCCGCGAAAAGGGGTCGATCTTTCGCGGTCTGGTCCAGCCCGGCACGGCGATCATCCCCGAAGACCTGCCCGTCACCCAGATCCTGCGCGACTTCGCCGACGCCTCTGGCGCCATCGTCGTGGGCTTCGGCGCGCATGGCATGGCGCGCCCGGTCAAGGCCGACACGCAGGACGGCATCACACAGGTCCGCGCCCGCATCCTTGGCGAAACCGTCTATTTTACCCTTGCCACCGCAGGCACGCATTTCGTGATGAACGCGGTCGGCGTGCTCGCGGCCCTGTCGGCGGCGGGTGCCGATCTTGCGGCGGCGGGCCGTGCGCTGTCCGACTGGCGCCCGCCCCTGGGACGTGGCGCGCTTGAGGATCTGGGCGGCATCCGCCTGATCGACGACGCCTATAACTCGAACCCGACATCGCTTTCGGCGGGGCTGGCGACGCTGGCGCGGCTGACGGGCGGTCGCCGCGTGGCGATCCTTGGCGACATGCTGGAACTGGGCCCGGACGAACTGGCGATGCACGCGGCCATGGCCGAAGATGCCGCGATGGCCTTGGTCGATCTGGTCCATACCGCGGGGCCACGGATGCGGGCGCTGCATCAGGCGCTGCCCGAAGCGCGCCGCGGCCTGCACGCCGAAACCGCCGCCGAGCTGGCCTCGCGGATCGGTGAACTGGTCGCGATGGGCGATATCGTGCTCGTGAAGGGGTCGAAGTCCTCCAAGGTCTCGACGGTGGTTGACGCCCTGCGCCGGACGCGGCAAAGCACGCAGCCAGGCGAAGGGGTTTCTTAATGTTGTATTGGCTGACCTCCCTCTCGGATGGCGGGGATTTTTTCAACCTTTTCAGGTATATCACCTTTCGCGCAGGCGGAGCCTTCTTCACGGCGCTGATCTTTGGTTTCCTGTTCGGACGCCCGCTGATCGACCTCTTGCGCCGCAAGCAGAAAAAGGGCCAGCCGATCCGCGATGACGGGCCGCAGAACCATTTCTCGAAGGCGGGCACGCCGACCATGGGCGGTCTGCTGATCCTTGCGGCGCTGACCTTCGGCACGCTGCTTTGGGCGCGGCTCGACAATGGATATGTCTGGATCGTGCTGATCGTGACGCTGGGCTTCGCTGCGATCGGCTTTGCCGACGACTATGCCAAGGTCACGAAACAGCATCACGCGGGGCTCTCGGGCAAGGTGCGGCTGGCGATCGGGCTGGTCATCGCGGCAGGGGCAGGGATGGCGGCGTCATGGCTGCATCCGGCGGCGCTCAGCGGACAGTTGGCGCTGCCCTTCTTCAAGGATGCGCTGATCAATCTCAGCATCCTCTATGTGCCCTTCGCGGTGGTGGTGATCCTTGGCGCGGCGAATGCCGTGAACCTGACGGACGGTCTGGACGGGCTGGCGATCATGCCGGTGATGATCGCGGCGGCCACCTTCGCCGTCATCGCCTATATGGTCGGCAACGTGAACTTCGCCAACTATCTGGGCGTCCACTTCGTCCCCGGCACGGGCGAGCTTGCGGTCTTCGTCGCAGCCCTTCTGGGCGGAGGCCTGGGCTTTCTGTGGTATAACGCCCCGCCTGCCGCCGTCTTCATGGGCGATACCGGCAGCCTCGCGCTTGGCGGCGCATTGGGCGCCATCGCTGTCGTCACCAAGCACGAGATCGTCCTGGCCATCGTCGGCGGCCTTTTCGTAGTCGAGGCGCTCAGCGTCATCATTCAGGTCCTCTACTTCAAACGCACCGGCAAGCGCGTCTTCCTGATGGCCCCGATCCACCACCATTTCGAAAAGAAGGGCTGGGGCGAGGCGCAGATCGTCATCCGCTTCTGGATCATCGCGCTGATTCTGGCGCTGATCGGTCTGGCAACGCTGAAGCTGCGCTAAGGCCTCTCGCAACTTCTCTGTTCCCAAAATACTCTCGGGGGGTCCGGGGGGCGAAGCGCCCCCGGCTTCTCAACAAAGGACATGCCATGATCCCCGTCCAAGGCGTCGAAAACCAGACCATTGCCGTGTTGGGCCTTGGCCGTTCGGGGCGCGCCACCGCTGCGGCACTGGCCGCAGGCGGCGCGCAGGTGGTGGTCTGGGATGATGGCGTCGATACCCGCACGCAGGCACAGGCCGACGGCATGACCGTGCTGGATCTGACGCGGGACGCGAACTGGCAGGGTATCTCGGCCCTGATCACCAGCCCGGGCATTCCGCATCTCTATCCCAAACCGCATCCGGTCATCGCCAAGGCCTATGAGCTGGGCATCCCGGTCGACAATGATATCGGCCTGTTCTTTCGCAGCTTCGCCACGCGCGACTGGGAGAATTACGACACCCCGCCCCGCGTGATCGCCATCACCGGCTCGAACGGCAAATCCACCACCACCGCGCTGATCCACCACATCCTGCGCGAGGCAGGCCGCCCCACCCAGCTTGGCGGCAATATCGGCACCGGCGTTCTGTCGCTGGAACCCGCCCATGACGGCGAGGTGGTGGTGCTGGAACTCTCCAGCTACCAGACCGACCTTGCCCGCGCCCTGACCCCCGACATCGCGGTCTTCACCAATCTCTCGCCCGATCATCTGGACCGCCATGGCGGGCCGGGCGGCTATTTCGTGGCCAAACGCCGGCTCTTTGCCGAAGGCGGCCCCGACCGCGCGGTGATCGGCGTCGATGAGGTCGAAGGCCGCTATCTTGCCGGCCAACTGGCCATGTCGCCGCAGGATGATCGCGTCATCCGCATCTCCTCGGGCCAGAAGCTCGAAGACTTCGGCTGGTCGGTTTTCGCCCGCAAGGGGTTCCTGTCGGAATACCGCAAGACCCGTCAGGTGGCCTCGATCGACCTGCGCGAGATGACGGGCCTGCCGGGCGAACACAATCACCAGAACGCCTGCGCGGCCTATGCCGCAACCCGCGCCCTTGGCCTTGCCCCGCGCGAGATTGAGCGCGCCTTCCACAGCTTCTCGGGCCTGCCGCATCGCAGCCAGACCATAGCCGAGATCAACGGCGTGCGCTGGGTCAATGACAGCAAGGCCACCAATGTCGATGCGGCGGCCAAGGCACTGACTGCGTTCAGAAACATCCGCTGGATCGCGGGCGGCATGGGCAAGGATGGCGGCATCGAATCCCTCGTGCCCTTCATTGATCAGGTCATCAAGGCCTATTTCATCGGACATTCCGCGCGCGATTTCGCCCTTCAGGCCGCCGCGACCCCGCATGAGATCGTCGACACCATGGAAGCAGCCGTGGCCCGCGCCGCAGCCGAGGCCCAGCCCGGCGAAACCGTGCTGCTCGCCCCCGCAGCGGCCAGCTTCGACCAATACCCCAATTTCGAAAAACGCGGCGAACATTTCGCCGCACTGGTCGCAGCCCTCGCGCAGGGCTAAGGCTCTCCTTGTTTTCCAAATACCCATGCGACATCGCCACGGCACGCATGGCTCAGACCTCTCGCCCCACCGGAACACTGGCTTTCCGGGCGGCGCGGGAACCTTTACCGCAGGGGCGAAAAGACCATGCGCATGATTGGCATCCTTGGCGGCATGTCCGCCGCCTCGACGCAGATCTATTACCGGACGCTGTGCGATCTGACCCGCGCAAGGCTGGGCGGGCTTCATTCGCCGGAACTGCTGATCCGCTCGCTGGATTTCGCCCGGATCGAGGCGCTGCAGGCGGCAGGTGACTGGGACAGCGCCGCCGCGATCCTGAATGCCGAAGCCCGCGCGCTCGCGGCGGGCGGCGCCGATCTGCTGCTGATGGCCACCAATACGATGCACAAGCTTGCCGGGCCGGTGATGCAGGGCGTCTCGATCCCGCTCCTGCATATCGCGGATGCGACGGCGGCCCGCATCCTGTCCGCGGGCTGCAAGGCGCCCGCGCTGATGGCCACGGCTTTCACGATGCAGCAGGATTTCTATGTCGGCCGGTTGCGGAACGCGGGTCTTGCGGTCCTGATCCCGGAACCCGACGACCGCCAGGCGACGCATCGCATCATCTATGACGAACTGTGCCGGGATATCGTCCGGCCCGAAAGCCGCCAGATGTTTGAAGCCATCGCAACGCGCCTGATCGCGCGCGGCGCCGACAGCCTGATCCTTGGCTGCACCGAGATCGGGATGCTGCTGAACCAGACCAATGTCGCCGTCCCGGTCTTTGACACCACGCTGATCCATTGCGAAGCCGCGCTGGATCTGGCGCTTCAGGATCCTCCGTCCTGACCCTGTGCGGCAGTGGTGCCTAAGTGATGGCACGCATCTGCCGATACGAAAAGGCCCCGCAGATGCGGGGCCTTCGCAGGATATGGTCTGACGATCAGAAGGAATAGCCGACGCGCACGCCGACGCCCCAAAGATCGTTGCCCTCCATCTTGGCGCGCGCGACATCCGGCGTGCCGGTCTCGGCCGAGGCATCGCCCAGTTTCATGTAGCTGACGCCGGTGGTGATCTTGATGTTGTCCATCGTATAGATCGCCGCCAGCGAGATGCCCTTGCGCCCGTTGGTCGGCGCCAGCGGCGACACAAGGTCGTCGCCCGTCGAGGGCTCATAGGTCAGCGAGGCCAGACCCGACCAGTTCTCGGTGAACTTGCGGCCGACGCCGATGGTATAGGTCGTCGTGTTGTCCAGCTCGACCAGACCGCCATCGACGCCGAAGCCTGCGGGCGGCGTGCCGACCAGAGCGGCGGGGTTCACCCGGAACTCGGACCATTTCACCCAGCGGATCGAGCCGAAGACCAACGTATCAGGCGCAACGCCGGTCTGGCCTTCCAGCACCCAGCTCCGCGGCGTCTTGACCGTGGTCTCGCTGTCGATGTTGAAGGGCAGGGCGGGATGCGTCTCGGTCGTGTCGAAATCATGTTCGACCGGCGAGTTATAGGTCAACGAGATGCGCGCCGCGATATCGGGGATCTCATAGGCCGCGCCTGCGACCCAGCCCACGCCCCACGCGCCGTCAAGATCGACGTTATAGCCCGACAGCGCGCCATAGGCTGCACCGTTCAGTGTGACATTGCCGTCGGCATGCGAGCCGCGGATCCCGCCATGCACCGAGAAGTTGTTGTCGAACTTGTAACGCAGCAGGGCGGTATAGGTGGTCGAATTCACCTCGACCTGCGTGCCGCCGAAGGCGATCGAATCGGCCGGGTTATAGGCGACATCCACACCGAAGGGCTGTTCCATGATGAACACGCCCGACAGATTGTCGTTGAACTGGTGCTTATAAGCCAGACCCACGAAGCCATAGCCCTTGGCCACATCGCCCGTCTCGCGCCCGCCGAAGATCGGCTCATCGCGGCCCGACACCTCGGGGCTGACGCCACCGAAGCTCAGCTCGACATAATTGCCCTTCTCGAACATCACGCCCAAGGATTGTGGCGCGCGCTCGATCCCCCCAGCCCAAACGGGGGCGGCGCTGGTCAACAGCGCGCCGATCCCGGCCAGAAAATATTTCATGTCTTCCTCCCATGTCCGGCCCCTTGCAGGGGCCTTGGGCCAAGCGTGATGCAGCAGGTCCGTCTGCGTCAATCGTAGCTGTGCTTTGACGCAGCGTCCTAAGGTTATTCAATTTTAACGAGTGTTCCGCGCGACCCGTCACATTCGGGTGACAGTGGCCGTTTCGGACAGGCCGGAAATGCTGCGCGCACAGGCTGGACATTCCGCGCGACCCGTGAAATGGGAAACTGCCAAACGAACCCCTGATAGGATGCACCCATGCAGATTCGTGAGGCTTTGACCTTCGACGATGTTCTTCTCGTTCCTGCGGCTTCCTCGGTGATGCCCTCGACCGCCGATGTGACGACCTATGTCACCAAGCAGATCCGGATGAACATCCCGCTGCTGTCCAGTGCGATGGATACCGTGACCGAAAGCCGCATGGCGATTGCCATGGCACAGGCGGGCGGCATCGGCGTGATCCACCGCAATCTGACCGCCGATCAGCAAGCCTCGGAAGTGCGCCGCGTGAAGCGGTTTGAATCCGGCATCGTCTACAATCCGATCACGCTGCGCGCCGATCAGACCATTGGCGATGCGCGCGCGTTGCAGGACCGCTATAACGTCACCGGCTTTCCGGTCGTCGACGAAACCGGCCGCGTGGTGGGCATCGTCACCAACCGCGACATGCGGTTCGCCAGCGACGACCGCACGCCGGTCAGCGCGGTGATGACCGGCGAAAATCTGGCCATTCTGAATGAGCCCGCCGACCGCGCTCAGGCGATCAGCCTGATGAAGGAACGCCGGATCGAAAAGCTGCTGATCACCAATCGCGACGGCAAGCTGACCGGCCTGCTGACGCTGAAGGACACCGAACAGGCCGTGCTGAACCCCTTGGCCTGCAAGGACGATCTGGGCCGCCTGCGCGTCGCCGCCGCCTCGACCGTCGGCGATGAAGGCTTCGAGCGCAGTCTGGCACTGGTGGATGCCGGCGTCGACATGGTGGTGATCGACACCGCGCATGGCCATTCCGAAGGCGTGGCCCGCGCCGTCGCCCGCATCAAGTCCCATTCCAATGAGGTGCAGGTCGTCGCGGGCAACGTTGCCACCGCCGAGGCGGCGCGCGCCTTGGTCGATGCAGGTGCGGATGCGGTGAAGGTGGGGATCGGCCCCGGCTCGATCTGCACCACGCGCATCGTGGCGGGCGTGGGTGTGCCGCAATTGACGGCCATCATGGATGCGGTTTCGGGCGCGGGCGATGTGCCGATCATCGCCGATGGCGGCATCAAGTTCTCGGGCGATTTCGCCAAGGCGATTGCGGCGGGCGCAAGCTGCGCCATGGTCGGCTCGGCCATCGCGGGCACGGATGAAAGCCCGGGCGAGGTGATCCTGTATCAGGGCCGCAGCTTCAAATCCTATCGCGGCATGGGCAGCCTTGGCGCCATGGCGCGCGGCTCGGCCGACCGCTATTTCCAGAAGGATGCGGCGACCGACAAGCTGGTCCCCGAAGGGATCGAGGGGCAGGTGCCCTATAAAGGCCCCGCCGGAACCGTCATCCATCAACTGGTCGGCGGTCTGCGCGCCGCCATGGGCTATACCGGCAATGCCACCGTCGCCGAGATGCGCGGCGGTTGCCAGTTCGTGCGCATCACCGGCGCGGGGCTGAAGGAAAGCCATGTCCACGACGTGCAGATCACCCGCGAAAGCCCGAACTACCGCTTGGGCTAAGCATTCGGGGCGGCTTCGGCCGCCCTTTTTTCCGGGCGTCTTGAGGGTTTCTTAAACCTTCGCGCGTAAGGCTTGGATTCGACATCCATCCGGGCCGCCATGCGCTTCCTTTGCCTTCTTCTTCTGCTTTTGCCATGGCGCGCTTTTGCCGCGCCCTCGGCGGATGTCTGCGAATGGGCGGCGGCGCAGGCGGCGCAGGAATATGGCGTGCCCATCGACATCCTGGGGGCGCTGACGCTGACCGAAACCGGACGCCGCATGGACGGCGTCGTCCGCCCCTGGGCCTGGAGCGCGAATGCCGAAGGCGAAGGCACATGGTTCGACGATCCGCAAAGCGCCGTGGCCTTTGCCGAGGATCGCGTGGCGCAGGGGCGCACCAATATCGACATCGGCTGTTTCCAGCTGAACTATCGCTGGCACGGAGAGAATTTCGCCTCGGTCGCGCAGATGTTCGATCCGCTGGAAAACGCCCGCTATGCCGCGCGTTTCGTCGCCGGGCTTTATGCCGAAAGCGGCGATTGGCGGCGCGCGGCGGGGATGTTTCATTCCCGCACGCAGGTCTATGCCACGCGCTATCTGGAACGGTTCGACACGCTGCGCGCGATGCTGCGCGACCGGGGCTTTCAGGGCATGACCGGCTCGCCCGAGACCTATAACAGCTTTGCCTCGATCACGTCCGAAAAGCGGGTGCGCGTGCGGGAACGGGTGATGCTGCTGGGCGCGCCTTTGGGAACAGGGGTGACCGGTACGCCGGGGTCGCTTGCGGCCATCGGCACCGGGGCCGCGCCGCTGACGGCCACACGAGGGCCGCTGCTGGTGGCAACACGCGGCCCGCTTTTCGGGACTGCCGCGGCCCCGCCGCCCTAGCGCGGGATTGACAAGCGATGCCGCGCTGGCCTCTAGGATGGGGATGACCCAAGGCCGAACCCTATGACCCCCGCCGCCCGCGCTGCAGCCGCCATCGACATTCTTGACCGCATTCTGGGCGGCGACCCGGCCGAGGCCGCGTTGCTGCGCTGGTCGCGCGACAGCCGCTTCGCCGGTTCGGGGGACCGTGCGGCGGTGCGCGATCTGGTGTTTGACAGCCTGCGCCGCCTGCGCTCGCGCGCGGCGCTGGGTGGGGCGATGACGGGCCGCGGCTTGCTGCTGGGCCTGTGCCGGGATGAGGGCACGGATCCCGCCGCGCTGTTTTCAGGACAGGGCCATGCGCCCGCGCCGCTGTCTGCCGCCGAACTGACGGCGGGTCGTCAGCCCGATGGTGCCGAGGCTCTGGACCTTCCGGATTGGCTTTTGCCTGTGTGGCAGGACGCGCTTGGCAAGGACGCCGCGCCCATTGCACTGGCGATGCGGGATCGTGCGCCGGTCTGGCTGCGGGTCAACACGCTGCGCGCGACCCCTGCCAAGGCGCAGGAGGCATTGGCAAAGGATGGCATTGAGACGCAGCCCGCCAGCGATCTGCCCACGGCCCTGCGCGTGACCGAGGGCGCGCGGCGGGTCGCGAATTCGCGGGCCTATCACGACGGGCTGGTCGAATTGCAGGATCTGTCGCCGCAGTTGGCCTGCGCGGCGCTGCCCGAGGCCCGAACCGTGCTGGACTATTGCGCGGGCGGCGGCGGCAAGGCGCTGGCGCTTGCCGCCAAGGGGGCGCAGGTCACGGCGCATGACATCGACGCCCGCCGCATGTCCGACCTGCCCGCGCGCGCGAAACGCGCGGGGGCCGCGATCCGGCTTGCCCAGCCCGGACAGGTGCAGGGCCTGTTCGATCTGGTGGTTGCCGACGTGCCCTGTTCGGGCAGCGGCACATGGCGACGCACGCCGGACGCGAAATGGCGCTTTGACGACGCGGCCTTGCAGCATCTGCTGACGGTGCAGGCGCAGATTCTGGATCGCGTGGCGGCTCATGTCGCGCCGGGCGGGCATCTGGCCTATATGACCTGCTCGCTGCTGGAGGGGGAAAACCAGCGGCAGGCGGATGCCTTTGTGCAGCGTGCGGGCTTTGATCCGGTGGCGATGCGGCGGTTCACGCCGCTGGATGCCTCGGACGGGTTCTTTCTTGCCCTGATGCGCCGGCGTTAACCCGTGATTAACCCTCGCCGGATAAGCAGGTTGGCAAGAACCGACACGGGAGGGTCAAACATGTCCCAACGGACCGAGCTTTCGCGGACAGCGCCGCTTCTGGTGCCGTTTCTTGCCCTGCCACTGTTGATCGGTGCGGCATGGCTGGCGATGGCGCCCCGCGGGCAGGCCGGTCCGCTGCTGCTGGTTTTGGGCAGCGTGGCGATGGCGTGGTATCTGCTGGGCGGTGTGATCTCGGCGCTGCATCTGCGGCGCAATCTGGGCGTGCGGCGCGATCTGCGGCGGCTGGGCAGCGTCCTGGGCGATCACGCCAGTCCGGCGCTGGTCATCTCGGCCGAGGGGCGGGTCCTGGCGCAGAACGATCCGGCTTTGCGTCACCTTGGCGATCTTCTGGGAAATTCCGTCGACGGGCTGCTGTCGCGCCGCCACGCCGAGCCGGGTCGCGCCTGGCAAGAGCTGTCGATCGCCTTGGCGCGCAATGGCCGCTCGGCGCTGGATCTGGGGCAGGCGGGGCGGTTCCATGTCTCGCGCCCGCAAGGGGCCGAGGTGCAGCTGTGGCTGGCCGAACTGTCAGACACCCGGCCCGCGCCCGAAATGCCAGCATCCGTGGGCGGTGGCTTCGACGGGCTGCCGGTTCCGTTGCTGACGCTGGATCAGACCGGGCTGATCTTGCGGGCAAATGACGCCGCGCGCGATCTGCTGGGCGATCTGGCCGAAGGCACGCAGCTTTCCGCCGTGCTGGACGGTCTGGGCCGCGATATCCGCGACTGGATCTCGGATGTGGCGGCGGGCCGCAGCGCCGGAGCGGCAGAGGTGCTGCATCTGAAGGGCGACGGTCCCGACCGGTTCGTGCAGGTTACGCTGGGACGGTGCGACGGGTCTTTGGTGACGGCGGTTCTGTCGGATGCCAGCGCCATGAAGACGCTTGAGGCGCAATTCGTGCAAAGCCAGAAGATGCAGGCCATCGGCCAGTTGGCAGGGGGAATTGCGCATGATTTCAACAACCTGCTGACTGCCATCACCGGGCATTGCGATCTGCTGATGCTGCGCCACGACAAGGCCGATCCGGATTATGCCGATCTGGACCAGATCAGCCAGAACGCCAACCGCGCGGCGGCCCTTGTGCGGCAGTTGCTGGCGTTTTCGCGCAAGCAGACCCTGAAGCCGCAGATCATGGACCTGCGCGACACGCTGTCGGACCTGACGCATCTGCTGAACCGTCTGGTGGGCGAACGCATCGTGCTGACCTTTGATCACGATCCCTCGTTGCGGATGATCCGCGCCGACCGGCGGCAGCTGGAACAGGTCATCATGAATCTGGTGGTAAATGCGCGCGATGCGATGCCTCAGGGCGGCGATATCACGGTCACGACCGACAACATGTCGCTGGCCACCCCGACCGAGATCGGCAAGGCGATCCTGCCGCCGGGCGAATATGTCCGCGTGCAGGTCCGCGATGAGGGCTGCGGTATCTCACCCGACGATCAGGCCAAGATCTTTGAGCCGTTCTACACCACCAAGCGTCTGGGCGAGGGCACGGGGCTGGGCCTCTCGACGGCCTATGGTATCGTCAAACAGACCGGCGGCTATATCTTCTGCGACAGCACGGTGGGCGAAGGCAGCACGTTCCTGCTGTTCTTCCCGGTGCATGACCGCGCCGATATGGTCGAGGAGCCGGTGCCCGAGCCCGCCCGCCCCGCCGCACGTCCGCGGCGCGAGATCGACGCGACCGTGCTGCTGGTCGAGGATGAGGCCCCGGTCCGCGCCTTTGCCAGCCGCGCGCTGAAGCTGCAGGGCTTCAACGTCCTTGAGGCCGCCTGCGCCGAGGATGCGCTGCAATTGCTGACGGATCAGCGCCTTCAGGTCGATGTGTTCGTCACCGATGTCGTGATGCCCGGCATGGACGGGCCGGCTTGGGTGCGCACCGCCTTGCGCGACCGGCCGCAGACGCGCGTGATCTTCATGTCGGGCTATGCCGAGGATGTCTTTGCCGACGGCCACCAGCCCGTTCCCAACTCGGTGTTTCTGGCCAAGCCGTTTTCGCTGTCCGATCTGACCGCGCTGGTCTGTCGCCAGCTTGAGATGGCGCCCGCGTCAGAGGGCTGATCGGCCCGCCACGGGGGCTGTCAGCTGATCATAAAGCGCAAGATCGGGGCGCAGGGCATCGCGCAATCCGGCCTCGGCGGTGCTGTCCAGCGACACATCGACGGCGGGCGGCACGTTCACGCGCGGCAGGCTGATGACGCAATCCAGCCGGTCCTCAAGAAAGTCGGTGAATTCGGCGATGTCCTCATAGCGGAAGATGCAATCCACCTGATCCGGCCCATCGGTCAGGAACGCCGCCTGCGGCTCGATCCCCGAGGTCAGGCTGCGCGGCCCGGCATAGTCGCGGGCGAAATCGGCAAAGCTGACCCCGACCATGTGGTGATCGGGGTCGTCGATATCGTCGCGCAGCCGGAAACGATACCAGCTGCGCAGCCAGTCGATCGGCTCGCGCATCAGCGCCACGGTTGTGAAGTGTTCGCCCGTCGCCGCAAGCAACCATGGCGCGATATGGCTGCGATAGCTTTTCAGATCGGTATGCTTCAACGGGGCAGGCCGCTGAACGGACACATTGGCAAGTGAATCCAGCGCCGCCTCGATCGCCGTTGATCCGGCCTTTGGGGTCGCCAGAAACACAAGGCGCTTTTCCCAGAAAATCAGCATGTTGCAGTTTCCAGCCCATTTCGCTTGGCGGCAAGGGATACATGCGGGCACCAAAGCTGTAAACCGTTTCTTAACCAGTCTGCGCCACCATTACCGCATCGGCCGGTGCAGGCAGATGCCGCGAATCATCAAGCGGCCTTGCATTTTTCCGGCAAATGCGTGCAAATAGAACAAGCCGTGAACATTTTGCGGTTGGGCAATGATTGCCCCGGCAGTCGGGGTGTGAAATAAGCATGAGGACGGCATGGCAGGGGCAACACTTTTCGACATGAACGACAAGCGCACGGCAGACAAGCAGAAGGCTTTGGACAGCGCATTGGCGCAGATCGAACGCCAGTTCGGCAAGGGCTCGATCATGAAGCTGGGCGCGGACAATCCCGTGGCCGAGATCGAGGCGACCTCGACCGGGTCGCTGGGTCTGGACATCGCGCTGGGGATCGGCGGTCTGCCCAAGGGCCGCATCATCGAGATCTTCGGGCCGGAAAGCTCGGGCAAGACCACGCTGACGCTGCATGTCGTGGCCGAGGAACAGAAAAAAGGCGGCGTTTGCGCCTTTGTCGATGCCGAACACGCGCTTGACCCGCAATATGCCCGCAAGCTGGGCGTCAATCTGGATGAGCTGCTGATCAGCCAGCCCGATACCGGCGAACAGGCGCTGGAGATCGTGGATACGCTGGTGCGTTCGGGCGCGGTGAACCTTGTCGTTGTCGACTCGGTCGCGGCCCTGACGCCGAAATCCGAAATCGAAGGCGATATGGGCGACATGCAGATGGGCAGCCAGGCCCGTCTGATGAGCCAGGCGATGCGCAAGCTGACCGCCAGCATCGGCCGCAGCAACTGCATGGTGATCTTCATCAACCAGATCCGCATGAAGATCGGCGTGATGTTCGGCAATCCCGAAACCACGACGGGCGGCAATGCGCTGAAATTCTATGCCTCGGTGCGTCTGGACATCCGCCGCACCGGCTCGATCAAGGATCGCGATGAGGTCGTGGGCAACTCGACCAAGGTCAAAGTCGTCAAGAACAAGGTCGCGCCGCCGTTCCGTCAGGTGGAATTCGACATCATGTATGGCGAAGGCATCTCGAAGGTCGGTGAGCTGATCGATCTGGGCATCAAGGCCGGCGTGGTCGAGAAATCGGGCAGCTGGTATTCCTATGGCGACGAACGCATCGGGCAGGGCCGGGAAAACGCTAAGCAGTTCCTGCGCGACAACCCCGCCGCCGCCTTGGCGATCGAGGACAAGATCCGCGCCAGTCATGGTCTGGATTTCGGGGCCAGCGATGAAGGCGACGACTCGCTGACCGAGGATTAAGGCGGGCGACAGGCCAGACAGGGACGCGCGGGAATTGCTCCGCGCGTCTGCATTTCTGGGTGGCGTCCGATGCCGGGATTGCTGGACTTAGGCCGATGCTGGGGCTAGACCGGGCGGCAAACCGGTTTTGCCCGGACAGACCGCTTTGCGATAAGGCCCGCCATGCCCAGCTTGAACGATATCCGCTCGACCTTTCTGAACTTTTTTGAACGCAACGGCCACCGCGTCGTGGAATCCAGCCCGCTGGTGCCACGCAACGATCCCACGCTGATGTTCACGAACTCGGGCATGGTGCAGTTCAAGAACCTGTTCACCGGGGTCGAGACGCGCGATTACAACCGCGCCACCACGTCGCAGAAATGCGTGCGCGCCGGCGGCAAGCACAACGATCTGGACAATGTGGGCTATACCGCGCGCCACCACACGTTCTTTGAAATGCTGGGCAATTTCAGCTTTGGCGACTATTTCAAATCCGATGCCATCCCCTTTGCCTGGGAATTGCTGACCAAGGATTTCGGCATCCCCAAGGACAAGCTGCTGGTCACCGTCTATCACACCGACGATGAGGCCGCGAATATCTGGAAAAAGGTCGCGGGCCTGACCGATGACCGCATCATCCGCATTCCCACCGACGACAACTTCTGGCGCATGGGTCCGACCGGCCCCTGCGGCCCCTGCACCGAGATCTTTTTCGATCACGGCGATCACATCTGGGGCGGTCCGCCCGGCTCGCCCGACGAAGACGGCGACCGCTTCATCGAGATCTGGAACCTCGTTTTCATGCAGAACGAGCAGTTCGAGGACGGCTCGATGCGCGCGCTGGACATGCAGTCGATCGACACCGGCATGGGGCTGGAGCGCATCGGCGCGCTTCTGCAGGGCAAGCACGACAATTACGACACCGACCTGATGCGCAGCCTGATCGAGGCCAGCGCCCATGCCACCAGCAACGATCCCGATGGACCCGGCAAGGTGCATCACCGGGTCATCGCCGACCACCTGCGCTCGACCAGCTTCCTGATTGCCGATGGCGTCATGCCCTCGAACGAAGGTCGCGGCTATGTGCTGCGCCGGATCATGCGCCGCGCCATGCGCCACGCGCATATTCTGGGCGCCAAGGATCCGGTCATGTACAAGCTGGTCCCGGCGCTGGTGCGCCAGATGGGCACGGCCTATCCCGAACTTGGCCGCGCGCAGGCCCTGATCGAAGAGACCCTGAAGCTTGAGGAGACCCGCTTCAAGCAGACGCTGGACCGCGGTCTGCGCCTGCTGGATGACGAATTGGCGCGGCTGCCCGAAGGCGCCGATCTGCCGGGCGAGGCGGCGTTCAAGCTGTATGACACCTATGGCTTCCCGCTTGATCTGACGCAGGATGCGCTGCGCGAAAAGGGCCGCGCGGTGGAAACGGCAGGCTTCGACACGGCCATGGCCGAACAGAAGGCCAAGGCGCGCGCCGCATGGGCCGGTTCGGGCGAAACCAAGGATGCGGCGATCTGGCTGGATCTGGCCGAACAGCACGGCGCAACCGAGTTTCTGGGCTATGACACCGAAATCGCCGAGGGCCAGATTCTGGCGCTGGTGCAGGACGGCGCGCCCGTCAAGCAGGCCGGAGAAGGCAGCCAGATCCAGATCGTCGTCAACCAGACGCCCTTCTATGGCGAATCCGGCGGTCAGGTCGGCGATACCGGACTGATCAAGACCGAAACCGGCGCGGCCCGCGTCACCGATACGAAAAAGACCGGCGGCGTCTTCATCCATGTGGCCGAGGTCACGCTGGGCACGCTGTCGGCGGGGCAGGGCGCGCAGCTTTCGGTCGATCACGACCGACGCAGCACCATCCGCGCCAATCACTCGGCCACGCACCTGCTGCACGAGGCGCTGCGCCGCGCGCTTGGCGATCACGTCGCACAGCGCGGCAGCCTGAATGCGCCCGACCGGCTGCGGTTCGATTTCAGCCACACCAAGGCGCTGACGGCCGAAGAAATCGCCCAGGTCGAAGCCGAGGTGAACGATTTCATCCGCCAGAACACCCCGGTCGATACCCGCATCATGACCCCCGACGACGCCCGCGCCCTTGGCGCTCAGGCGCTGTTTGGTGAGAAATACGGCGACGAGGTGCGCGTGGTATCGATGGGCCAGCTTCCCGGATCTGGCAAGGGCAATGACGGCGCGACCTATTCGCTAGAGCTTTGCGGCGGCACGCATGTCGGGCGCACCGGCGATATCGGCATGTTCGCGCTGACCTCGGAAACCGCCTCGGCCGCCGGCATCCGCCGGATCGAGGCGCTGACCGGGCAGGCTGCCATGGCCGAACTGCGCCGCGTCGACCGTGAACTGTCCGAGATCGCGGGCGTCCTGAAGGCGCAGGCGGGCGAGGTGGTGACCAAGGTCCGCGCGCTGGCCGAGGAACGCAAATCGCTGGCCAACGAGGTGGCGCAGCTGAAGCGCCAGCTTGCCATGGGTGGCGGCAACGATGACGCGCCCAAGGAAATCAACGGCATCAAGCTGATCGCCCGCCGCGTCGATGGCGTGTCCGGCAAGGAACTTGGCCCGCTGGTCGATGAGATGAAGGCGCGGCTTGGCTCGGGCGCCGTGGTCGTTCTGGCCGATGCGGATGGCAAGGCCACCGTGGCTGCGGGTGTCACGCCGGACTTGACCGCCCGTGTCACCGCGGTCGAGCTGGTGCAGGCCGCGACCGCAGCGCTTGGCGGCAAGGGCGGCGGTGGCCGCCCGGACCGCGCACAGGGCGGCGCGCCCAGCCTTGACGCCGCCGACAGCGCCATCGCCGCCATTGAAACGCTGATCGGAGAGAAAGCATGACCGCATTGTGGATTGCCCATGTCAACGTGACCGATGCCCAGGCTTATGGCGAATATGCCAAGCTGGCCGGCCCGGCGATTGCCGCGCATGGCGGGGTCTTCCTGGCCCGCGGCTCGCGCTACGTCCAGCTCGAGGGCAATGACCGCGCCCGCAATGTCGTCGCGCGCTTCCCCAGCGTTGAAGACGCTGTGGCCTGCTATCGCTCGGCTGAATATCAGGCTGCGCTGGAACATGCCAAAAATGCGGCAGAACGCGATTTGGTGATCGTCGAGGAAAACTAAGCCTGACGGTTTCGGGTGCATCCTGCGACTTTCGTGCTAGAGTTACAAAAAAGCACGGGGGACGGTCATGTGTCGCTGGGCAGCCTATATCGGCAGGCCTATCTATCTTGAGGATGTGATCTGCAGGCCGGGGCATTCGCTGGTCCGGCAAAGCCATGGCGCGCAACGCTGCCATACGGCGGTGAATGCGGATGGCGTCGGACTGGCATGGTATGGCGACCGGCCCGAACCGGGGCAATATCGCGACGTGATGCCGGCATGGTCCGACAGCAATCTGCGCAGCCTGACCGCCACGCTGAAATCGCATCTGTTTCTGGCCCATGTCCGCGCTTCGACCGGCACGGCGACCAGCCGCAACAACTGCCATCCCTTTGTCGTCGGCAAATGGAGCTTCATGCATAACGGCCAGTTCGGCGGTTATGACAGCTATCGCCGCCATGCCGATGCGCTGATTCCCGACGATTATTACCAGCACCGCAAAGGCGCCACCGACAGTGAGGCGCTGTTTCTGATGGCATTGGCCGAGGGACTGGAAACCGACCCCGCCGCCGCCATGTCCCGCGCCACCGCCAAGTTCGAGACGCTGGCCCGCGATCGTGGCACCGCGCCACATGTCCGCCTGACCGCCGCGTTTTCGGACGGTCAGCGGCTTTATGCCCTGCGCTATGCCAGCGACGATCACGCGCCGACGCTTTATCACCGCTGGTCGGATACGCGGGGCGGTCGCGCGGTGGTGTCCGAGCCTTTGGAAAGCGATGAGGAAGGCTGGCAGGAAATCCCCGCCCAAAGCTTCTGCGTGTTTCAGGGCGACAGCCTGACGGTCACGCCGTTCAACCCCGCCGCCTTGCGCGCCGCCGCCTGATTTCTTCGTTCCTCAAATACTCATGCAAGCGCGCCGCCCGCCAGCCGTCAAACGGGCGCGCGCAATTCCAGCCCCCCCTCGGTCACCAGAAAATCCACCACCTCGGCCACGCCTTTGCCATGGCGCATCTGCGCCAGCACAAAAGGCCGCGTGCCGCGTGCCGCGCGGGCATCGCTTTCCAGCAAGGCGATATCGACGCCGACATGCGGCGCCAGATCGGTCTTGTTGACCACCAGCAGGTCCGAGCGCGCCAAGCCCGGTCCCCGCTTGCGTGGGATGTCCTGCCCGGCGGCGGTGTCGATGACATAGATCGTCAGATCCGCCAGTTCCGGTGAAAAGGTCGCTGCCAGATTGTCGCCGCCGGATTCGATCAGGATCAGGTCCAGATCCGGGATCGCGGCATTCAGATCGGCGATGGCCGACAGGTTGATGCTGGCGTCCTCGCGGATGGCGGTATGCGGGCAGCCGCCGGTTTCGACGCCGCGGATGCGCTCGATGGGCAGAACCTGCGCGCGCATCAGCGCCTCGGCATCCTCGCGCGTATAGATGTCGTTGGTGATGACCGCCATCGACAGGCGCGGCGCCAGCGCGCGGGCCAGTTGTTCGGTCAGCGTGGTCTTGCCCGCACCGACGGGACCGCCAATGCCGACGCGCAGAGGGCCATTGCTCATGTCCGGAATATCCTTACGTCCAGTGTTTCATGCCGCATCGCTGCCAGTTCGGCGGCAAGGCAGGTGGTTGTCAACGCCTCGGGCCCGGCGACGGCCGCTTGCGCCGCGATATCCGCAATCGCCCCGTGCAGCCCGGCCAGCGTCACCTGCGCCTGCGCCTGACCCAAAGGCAGGAAGCGCGTGGCGGCAGAAATCAGGTTTGCGGCAAAGGCGTGCAGGTAATGCGCGATGACCTCGGCCACCGGCAGATCAAGGCCACGCGCCGCCAGCCCGACCGCGACCGGCAGGGGCAGGGGGGGCATGTCATGGCCCGTCGCCGATACGGTGGCGGCAAAGGCGCGGCCCTGATCCGTCGTCTCGGTCAGGCGTTCGGCGCATCCGGCCATGGCGCAGGCCTCGTCGCCAAGCGCCTGCGCATCGCCGCCGCGCAGCACCAGCGACAGCAGCACCGCATCGGTCCAGCCGCCGCCATGGCGCAGCACCTGCGCCACCCAATCGCCAACGCCCGCCGCATCGCGCAGCCCGTCGGCCATCGCCTGTTCCAGCCCGTGCGAATAGGCAAAGCCCCCGGTCGGAAACGCCGGAGACAGCCATTGGATCAGCGCAAGCCGCGCCTGCATCAATGCGAATGTCCCATCGTGCGGCCATGGCCATAGGCCCCGCCTTCGGGGTTGAACGCCGCCATGGTCGGCGTCACCTGCGCGCCAAGGCCGCGCAACATGCCTTCCAGGACATGATCGGCGCGGATCAGCAGGTGGTCGGCTTCGATCTGGCAAGGGGTGTGGCGGTTGCCGATATGCCATGCCAGCCGCGGCAGAGGGCCGTGGATCCGCAGGCACGGCTCCATCGCGGCGACGACGCCGATCAGCCGGCCGTCATCCAGTTGGAAGGCATCGCCCGCTTCAAGGCTGATCGTTTCGGCCAGATCGACCAGAAACGACACGCCCGCGCGCGAGGTCAGGCGTTTGCGGCGCAGAAAGCGGCCTTCATAGTCCAAAACCACCGCGTCGTCCGCAGGGGTTGCGCGCAGGATGGAACCCGCGCGGGCTTGCAGGGGCAGGTTCATGACCCACCCCCAAAGCGGTTCAGATAAGACGGTCGCGGAAGACGTGCTGAACGATCCGGTCGCGGGTCAGACCCATGGCGGCCAGTTGTTGATCGCTGAGTGCTTCCAGCGAGGCGATCTGATCGCGGCGCGAATGAACGTTCACATAATGCCGGAACGCGCGCTGCATCGCAGCGATCATGCCATCGAAGAAACGCGGAAGGGCGGGGGTAAATTCGGTCGTGTGCATTGGAAACCCTGTCGGTATAATCTGACGGTTTCCTCCCATAGAGTGATAGATAGCGCATGTAAGCCCTGCCAACCATTTCAAAATTTGCAATGCTGCGTTGCAGCGTCAGAACAGGAAGTAGCGCTGCGTCAAAGGCAGCTCGGTCGCGGGCTGACAGGTCAGCAACTCGCCATCGGCGCGCACTTCATAGGTTTCGGGGTCGACCTCGATTGCGGGCATCGCGTTGTTCAGCACCATGTCGGCCTTGCCGATGCCGCGCGTGCCGCGCACCGCGACCGCCGTTTTCAGCATCGCCGCGCCGACCCCGGCATCCAGCCCGGCCTGCGACACGAAGGTCACGCTGCTGGCCTGCATCGCGCGGCCCATCGCGCCCCACATCGGCCGCATATACATCGGCTGCACCGGGATCGAGCCGTTCGGATCGCCCATCTGCGCCCATGAAATCATGCCGCCGACCAGCACCATTTCGGGCTTGGCGCCGAACATCGCCGGATCCCAGATCACCAGATCGGCGCGCTTGCCGGGCTCGATGCTGCCGATCTCATGCGCGATGCCATGCGCGATGGCCGGGTTGATGGTGTATTTCGCAACATAGCGGCGGGCGCGGATATTGTCGTTTTCGCCGGTTTCATCGGCCAGCCGCCCGCGCTGCACCTTCATCTTATGGGCGGTCTGCCATGTGCGGGTGACGACCTCGCCCACCCGGCCCATGGCCTGACTGTCCGAGGAAATCACCGAAAACGCGCCGATGTCGTGCAGGATATCTTCTGCGGCGATGGTCTCGCGCCGGATGCGGCTTTCGGCGAAGGCCACGTCTTCGGGGACGCGCTTGTCCAGATGGTGACAGACCATCAGCATGTCCAGATGCTCTTCCAGCGTGTTGCCTGTAAAGGGCCGCGTCGGGTTGGTGGAACTGGGGATGACATTGCCCGCGCCCACCAGCTTAATGATGTCCGGGGCATGGCCGCCGCCCGCGCCCTCGGTGTGGAACGCATGGATGGTGCGGCCCTTGATGGCGGCCAGGGTGTTTTCGACGAAGCCGGATTCGTTCAGCGTGTCGGTATGGATCGTCACCTGCACATCCATCGCATCGGCGACCGACAGGCAGCAGTCGATGGCGGCGGGGGTGGTGCCCCAATCCTCGTGCAGCTTCAGCGTGCTGGCCCCGGCGCGCACCATTTCCTCTAGCGCCTCGGGGCGCGAGGCGTTGCCCTTGGCCGAGATCAGCATGTTCACCGGAACGCTGTCCATCGCCGCGATCATGCGCCCGATATGCCACGGCCCCGGCGTGCAGGTGGTGGCCAGCGTGCCATGCGCCGGGCCCGTGCCGCCGCCCAGCATGGTGGTCACGCCGGATGAAATCGCGTCCTCGACCTGCTGCGGGCAGATGAAATGGATATGCGCGTCGAACCCGCCCGCCGTGACGATCCGTCCTTCGCCTGCGATGATTTCCGTGCCCGGTCCGATGACCAGCGTCACTGCGGGCTGAGTGTCGGGATTGCCCGCCTTGCCGATCCCGGCGATGCGGCCGTCGCGCAGCCCGATATCGGCCTTGTAGATCCCCGAATGGTCAAGGATCAGCGCATTGGTGATGACGGTATCCATCGCTCCGCCCGCGCGGCTGATCTGCGACTGACCCATGCCGTCGCGGATCACCTTGCCGCCGCCGAACTTGACCTCTTCGCCATAGGTTGTCAGGTCGCGTTCGACCTGAATGATGATCTCGGTATCGCCAAGACGCAGGCGGTCGCCGGTGGTCGGACCATACATCTGGGCATAGTCGGGGCGGGAGATGGTCAGAGCCATTCAGTCCTCCTGAAAGCGGGGATCGGTCGGCACTTGCAGGGCGGTCGCAAGCGCGTTGGTCTGGCTGGCCATGCCGATCACGGCCAGCAATTCGGCATGTTGCTGCGCGGTCATCCCCTTGGCGCGCGCCGCTGCCGTATGGGAATGCACGCAATAGGAACAGCCGTTCGTGGCGGATACGGCAATATAGACCAGCTCCTTGACCAGCGGATCCAGCGCGCCGGGCGCCATGACCGCGCCAAGCCGGTCCCATATGGCGCGCAGGCTGTCCGGATCATGCGCCAAGGCGCGCCAGAAATTGTTGACGTAATCGGTGCCACGGGCGGCGCGGATATCGTCAAAGACGGCCCGCGATGCGGCTGGCGCGTCCTGATCCGTCAGCAGCGGCACAGTGGCCATCAGACCACCGCCATGACGCGGGCCGGGCCGCCGGTGCCGCGCGCATGTTTCGGCGCGCCGACAAAGATCGTGGCGCCGGTGGCGGGCAGCTGATCGACATTGGCCAGGTTCTCGATGCCGTAATGCCCCGAGGGCAGCCACGAATTATGCACCGCGAAATCCGCCGAACTGCCGGGGTCCAGCGACAGCGTGTCGCTGGCAATCGCCGCGACCCCCATCTGTGCCAGAAGGTCGGTCGCCGATTTGCCAAAGCCCGGAAAGGCGAACTTGCCATCCGGCGTGTTGCGGAATTCCGGCGTCGCGACCTTGGCGCCCCAGCCGGAATTCATCGCCACGCAAGCGCCCTTGGGGATCTCGCCATGCGCCGAGATGAACGCCTCGACATCCTCGGCCTCCAGCGCCGCATTGGCGTCGTCGCGGGCCTTGGCGGTGATGTCGATGACGCAAAGCGGACAGATCAGGCTTTCCGGCGCCAGTTCGGCGACCGACAATCCGTCCTTTGAAAAATGCAGCGGCGCGTCGATATGCGTGCCCGAGTGCTCAAAGAACGTGATCTTCCAAAGCTGATAGCCCGAGGCGTCGAAATTCACCGCCTCTTCATAGGCGATGCCGGGCACGCCGTCGAAGGTGGGGAATGTCTCATCGAACACATAGGTCAGATCCACCACCTTGCCGCTGGCCTGCGCCAGCGCGGGGCGCGCGGCCAGAGTGCTGGCTGCGATGGCGGCAGCCCCCGTGGCCGCGACCCCCGCGAACAGGCTGCGACGGCTTATCATCGACTGTTTGACGCTTTCGATCACGCAGGCATTGCACATGGTCTTGCTCCTGATGCGGCCGGGACTGCCCCGGTCAATCCAACGCTCCCATGATGTTCGCGTTGAAGCCAAAGACTTTCCGATCCCCGGCCAAGGGGATCAGCGACACTTCGCGCTGCTGGCCGGGTTCAAAGCGGACGGCGGTGCCTGCTGCGATGTCCAGCCGCATGCCCCGCGCCGCCTTGCGGTCGAAATCAAGGCCCGGGTTGGTCTCGGCGAAATGATAATGGCTGCCGACCTGCACCGGGCGGTCGCCGGTATTGGCGACCATCAGCGTGATGGCCTGCCGGTCGGCATTAAGGGTGATCTCGCCATCGGCGGGGAAGATTTCGCCGGGGATCATGGCATCACCGTCAGCGCAACCCCTGCCGCCGCGGTCAGCCCGCCCAGCACCCGCGCCATGCCCAGACGGCCCAGCCCGATGCCCGCCAGATGCAGCGCGCTTGTCGCCAGCACGAAGCCCGCACCATAGGCCAACAGCCCCTGCGCCGGGCCTTCCGCGCCATGCGCATGGCCGTGCATGATGCCGAACAGCGCCACCACCGGCAAGGCAAAGCCCAGCGAGGGGCGCAGCGCCAGCGCCACCGCCAGCCCAAGGATGATGCCCGAAGCAAGGATCACCGGCTCGACCCCCGGCAGATGGATGCCCGCGGCCCCCATCGCACCGCCGGCGACCATGGCCACGACAAAGGTCAGGGGCAGTGCCCAAAGGCCGCGCTTGTCACTGGCCGTCGCCGCCCAAAGGCCAACCGCCACCATGGCCAGCACATGATCGGCGCCACCCAGCGGATGCATCCAGCCTTCATTGAAGGGCGCCCCGTGGCTGTGATGTCCGGGATGCGCCAGGGCTGCGGTGGGGAACAGAAGGAAAGGCAGGATGCGCTTCATGATGGGCCTCTTAGCGGATGGGGTCATGGACGGTGACCAGTTTGGTGCCGTCGGTAAATGTGGCTTCGACCTGCACCGAATGGATCATCTCGGGGATGCCGGACATGCATTGGTCGCGGGTGATGACATGGGCGCCCGCCTCCATCAGATCGGCGACCGAGCGGCCGTCGCGCGCGCCCTCGACGACGAAATCGGTGATGAGCGCGATGGCCTCGGGGTGGTTCAGCTTGACGCCGCGCGCCAGCCTGCCGCGCGCCACCATGGCCGCGACCGAGATCAGCAGCTTTTCCTTTTCGCGTGGACTTAGGTTCATGCGTTCCTCATGTCGTTCAAATCTGCCAGACGCGGGGCAGGGGGCCGGGGCGGATTGCCCGGATCAGGCGGATCAGCGCCTGCCGCAGGGGCCAGCCATCCCGCGCCATCAGCCGGGCAACCAGTTTTCCGTCAAAGGCGCTGGCCGCGCCCGCATCGCCCAGTGCCGCATCGCTCAGTGCCGCGCGGGCGGCGGGCAGGCGGTCGGCGGCGTTTGGTGCGACCAGAACCAGCGTCGCGAAGGCGCGGCCGCCTGCCAGCGTGGCCAAGCCGCCGGGCAGGATGTCATCGGTCAGCCGCAGGTTCTCGACAAAGACCGGGCGGCCGTCGCGGGTGATGCGGCGGCGGTCGGTGACATCCAGACGGGTCACGGTCTCGCCCATGGCGGCGCGGCCCAGAATCAGCGTCTCGACCCACAGGCAGGTGGCGCTGCCGGTCAGCGCGATATGCTGATCGCGTGACAGGGCGGCGCGATCGAACAGGATGGTTTCCTGCGGCAGCAGGTCCAGATGCGCGCCATCCGCCACGTCATATTGCGCGGTGACATACGCGCGGCCCGTGGTGCTGCGATAGGCGCGTTCGGCGGTCTGGGTCGTGGCGGTCAGATGCGTGCCCGTCCCCTGCGTCACGGCGATCTGCATCCGGTCTCCGCCGGTCAGTCCGCCCGAGGTGTTCAGCATCACCAGCTCGCACCCCGCGGCCGGGGGCAGCATGGCCTTGGCGCTGCCCGCCTGATGCAGCCGCAACAGCCGCGTCGCGCCGCGCGACTGCGCGAATCCGGCGCGCAGCACGCCATGCGCGCGGGGCAGCAGCGAAGGGGGCGGAACATGAAACATGCCTGAACCATGGGCAAATAACGGACGGATGCGCAATCTTGCAGCCGGTCTTGTCGCGTAGGCTTATCAAACAGCCTATCCTGAAATCATATGCACAAATTATGCGCATCGGCAATTCGGCTTTCCCCTTGGCGCGTGGGACATTATACCATGCGCGGCATTCATGATGGCGGAAGGGAAGCAACATGGCCAATGTGGTGGTCGTCGGCGCGCAATGGGGCGACGAAGGCAAGGGCAAGATCGTTGACTGGCTCAGCGAACGTGCCGATGTGATCGCGCGGTTCCAGGGCGGTCATAACGCCGGCCACACGCTGGTCATCGGCAATCAGGTCTTCAAGCTGTCGCTGCTGCCTTCGGGCATCGTGCGCAAGGGCAAGATGGCCGTCATCGGCAATGGCGTGGTGCTGGATCCCTGGGCGCTGTTTGCCGAAATCGACAAGCTGGCCGCGCAGGGCGTCGCGATCAGCCCCGACAACCTGATGATCGCCGAGAACACGCCGCTGATCCTGCCGCTGCATCAGGATCTGGACAAGCTGCGCGAAGAGGCCGCGGGTGCCTCGAAAATCGGCACGACCGGGCGCGGCATCGGCCCCGCCTATGAAGACAAGGTTGGCCGCCGCACCATCCGCGTCGCCGATCTGGGCGATGAGGAAACGCTGGACGCGCGCCTCGACCGCCTGCTGGCCCATCACGAGCCGCTGCGTCAGGGCCTTGGCGCCACGCCCGTCGACCGGGCCGAGCTGCGCGCCAAGCTGCTGGAGATCGCGCCGAAGCTTTTGCAATACGCGCAGCCGGTCTGGAAGGTGATGAACGATTACCGCAAGGCCGGGAAGCGCATCCTGTTCGAGGGCGCGCAGGGCAGCCTGCTGGATATCGACTTCGGCACCTATCCCTATGTCACCTCGTCGACCACCATGTCGGGCATGGCGGCCTCGGGGACCGGCATGGGGCCAAGCGCCATCGGCTTCGTGCTGGGCATCGTCAAGGCCTATACCACCCGCGTGGGTTCGGGCCCGTTCCCGACCGAGCTTGAGGATGCCGATGGCCAGCGCCTTGGCGAACGCGGCCATGAGTTTGGCACCGTCACCGGGCGCAAGCGCCGCTGCGGCTGGTTCGATGCGGTGCTGGTGCGCCAGACCTGCGCGATTTCCGGCGTGGATGGCATCGCGCTGACCAAGCTGGACGTGATGGACGGGTTCGACACCATCAAGATCTGCACCGGCTACGAAATCGACGGCACGCATTACGACCACCTGCCGACCGCCGCTGCGCTGCAGGCCAAGGTGACGCCGATCTATGAAGAGATGCCGGGTTGGAAAGAATCGACCCAGGGCGCGCGCAGCTGGGCCGACCTGCCTGCCGAGGCGATCAAATATGTCCGCCGCGTCGAGGAACTGATCCAGTGCCCCGTCGCCCTGCTGTCCACCAGCCCCGAGCGTGACGATACCATTCTTGTCACCGACCCGTTCGCGGACTGACATGGACCTGCGCGCCCGCAAACGCTGGTCGCTGGTGATCCTGCTGATCGGTCTGCCGCTGTATATCGTGGTGGCCGTCACGGCGATGAACTGGCTGGACGCCCGCTTCGGGCGCCAGCCGATCCTTGTCGAGCTTCTGGTCTATGCCGGGCTGGGCATCCTGTGGGCGCTGCCCTTTCGCCGCGTCTTTCGCGGCATCGGCAAGGGCGAATGACCGTCCTTGCCAGCCCCGATCCGGTGCTGCTGATCGGCGGCGGGCCGTTCGGGCAGGCCGATCTGGATCTGGTGCGGCCCTTTGTGCGCGATGTCGTGGCGGCGGATGGCGGCGCCGCTGCGGCCTTGGCGCATGGGCTGATGCCGCAGGCGGTGATCGGAGATTTCGATTCCCTGTCGGCCTCGGCCCAGGCGGCCATTCCTGCGGCGCATCTGCACCGCGTGGCCGAACAGGACAGCACGGATTTTCACAAATGCCTGTCGCGGATCGCCGCGCCGCTGGTTCTGGCCGTGGGCTTTTCCGGCGCGCGGCAGGATCATTTTCTGGCGGCGCTGAATGTGCTGGCCCGCCGCATCGGCCCGCCCTGCATCCTGATCGCCGGGGATGACGTGATCGCGCTGTGCCCGCCGCGCATCGCGCTGGATCTGCCGCCGGGCACGCGCCTGTCGCTGTTTCCGATGGGGGCGGCGCAGGGCCGCTCGACCGGGCTGGAATATCCGATAGATGGCATCGGCTTTGCGCCGGATGGGGCGGTCGGGACCTCGAACCGGGCGCTGGGGCCGGTGGTGCTGCAGATGGCGGGGCCGATGCTTCTGATGCTGCCGCGTGCGTGTCTGGCGCGGCTTATTGCGGCGCTTTGACGCCGCAGACCGCGTTGACGGAGAGCACGGTCACGGCAATCAACGCGCCGGGCAGCAGGACGCGGGCGGGATGGGTCTGTATCTGGGCCACGCCCTCGGCCAGCATCCTGCCCCATGTCGGCAGGTCGGGCGGAAAGCCGAAGCCCAGAAAGGACAGCCCGCTTTCCGTCATGATGGCCGAGGCAAAGCCAAGCGACGCCGCGACCCCGATCTGCGGCGCGACATTCGGCAGCAGGTGCCGCACGATCAGCCGCCCCGAGCCATTGCCGACCATCCGCGCCGCGAGGATGAAGTCGCGCCCTGCCAGCGCCATGACCTGCGCGCGCACCATGCGGGCTAGATGCATCCATGAGGTCAGCCCGATGGCCGCGACGATCAGCACGAAGGCCCCCGCCTGCGCCCCCAGCCTTTGTGCCAGAGGATCGCGAAACAGCATCACCGCCAGCAACAGCAGGGGCAGCAGCGGCAGCGACAGGAACATGTCGGTCAGCCGCATCAGCGCCGCATCCGCGCGGCGGAACGTGCCCGCCAGCGCCCCGATGGCTGTGCCGATCGTTACGGCCAGCGCGCTGGCGGCAAGACCCACGGCCAGCGTCACGCGGCCTCCGGCCAGCAGGCGTGCCAGCATGTCGCGGCCAAGCTGATCGGTGCCCAAAGGATGCGCCCAGCCGGGGCCAAGATTGCGCGCGCGCAGATCCAGAAGGCCGGGATCGACGCGCCAAAGGACCGGCCCCAGCAGCACCAGCGCGGCAATCAGCACCAGCGCCCGCCTAGCCAAGACGCGGATCCAGCCAGCGGCAGGCGATGTCCGCAACCAGATTGCACAGCACGATCAGCACGGCGGACAGAAAGCACAGCGTCATGACCATCGGCAGGTCATTGGCCTGCACCGCGCCGATCAGCAACTGGCCCAGCCCGTTGATGCGGAACAGCTGTTCGGTGATGATCGCGCCGGCAAACACGCCGGGCAGGCCAAGCGCAATCGTGGTGACAAGCGGGGCCAGCGCATTGCGCAGCATGTGCCACAGCACGCGGCGCGGCGACATCCCCTTGGCGCGCGCGGTGCGAACATAGTCCTGCGGACGCTGCTCCAGCAGGGCGGCGCGCAGCACAAGCCCAAGCTGGGCGGCGTTATACAGCGCCAGCACCGCCACCGGCATCGCCATCTGGCGCATCTGCTGCGCAAGGCTGGACCCGTCGCGCACCCGCAGCGTCGTGTCATAGACCGAGGGCAGCCAGCCCAGCCGGATGGCAAAGGCCCAGATCAGCACCAGACCCGTCAGAAAGGTCGGCAGCGACCAGCCCAGCATTGCCGCCGCGCTGCACAGCCGGTCCAGCCAGCCGCCCGGACGCCAGCCTGCGGCCATGCCGATGCCCACAGCCAGTGCGATGCCCAGAAGATAGGCCAGCCCCAGCACCCACAGCGTCTGCGGCAGCCGCTGGGCGATCACGTCGAAGACCGGGGCGCGGCTTTGATAGCTGACGATGCGCGGCGCGTCGGGCGCAAGGCCCGCCCAATGCAGCGGCTCGGTCCAGAAGAATTGCTTCAGCCACAGGGCATAGCGCAGAGGCCACGGCTCACCCACACCAAGGGCGCCGCGCATGGCGTCTGCCACCTCGGGCGGCAGGGTCAGGGGGATCTGGCCCAAGGGATCGCCCGGCGCGGCCTCAAGCAGCAGAAAGATCATCAGCGAAATCGGCAGCAGCACCCAAAGCCGCCGCAGGACGCCTAGTCTGCGGCGCGGGACCAGTCTGCGATGTTCCAAAGCTCGCTGTCCCATGCGTTCATCACCACACCATGAAGCGTGTTGGAATGGGCCGAGACACGCCCGCGATCGACCAGCGGCAGCAGCACCATGCCATCCTTGGTCAGCATGTCGTTCAGGCGTTTGGCGATCTGGCCGCGCGCCGCGATGCCCGAGGTGCGGCCAAGCTGGGCCAGCAGCCGGTCGAAGTCGGCATTGCAATAGCGGTTGATGTTTTCGCCCTGCCATTGGCTGTCGGGACCGGGGGCCTTGTCGCAGGTATATCGCGCCAGATAGGGTTCGGGGTCGGTGCCGTCGAAGTTGTTGGCAAACATTTCGACATCGGCGTTGAAGCGGATGAAATTGTCGGGGGCATTGGCATCCGCGCCGAAAAAGATCGCGGGATCGACCACCTTCAATTCGGTCGAGACGCCGATATCCTGCCACCATTGTTTGATCAGCGCCTGATAATCCTGCCGGATCGGATTGGCCGAGGTCTGAAACAGCAGATGCAGCGGCTTGCCGTCCTTTTCGCGGATCCCATCCGGGCCTGTCTGCCAGCCCGCCTGATCCAGCAGCGCCCTGGCCCCGGCGATGTCCTGCGCAAGGCATGCGCTGTTTTCCGAGGCATAGGCCACAGGCGCAGGCACCAGATTGCAGGTCGCCCGGCCCGAGGGGCCATAGCCGATTTCCGCCAGCAATTCCCGGTCCAGCGCCATGGACAGCGCCTGACGCACCCGCAGATCCGACAGGATCGGATGCGGATGCTTCATCGTGGCGCGTTCCGCCTGCGGCAAAGCGGGCGAGGGATCCGAGAGGTTGATCTCGACCCGTTCGACCAGCGTGCCGAAGGCGGTGACGATCTGCCCCTTGCCCGCCGCCTGCATGGCCTGCAACTGATCGGGGGGCACCTGCGTGTTCCATGCGTAATCGTATTCGCCGGTTTCCAGCACCGCGCGCGCGGCCCCCGCCGCATCGCCGCCGCCCTTGATGGTGACGCTGGCAAAGGCCGGTTTGGCGGGGTCGCGGTAATGCGGGTTTATCTCAAGCGTCACGGCGTCATTGGTGCGGAATTCGGTGACGCGGAAGGGGCCGGTGCCGATGGGGGCAAAGTTCTGCTGGGTGCATCCCGAGGCCGAAGCGCCCATGCAATGCGCGAATTGCGCCTTTTGCAGGATCGGGCTTTGCGCGCCGGTGAAGGCGGTGAAGGGGTTCGGGCGCGGATCGGTGAAATGGATCACCACGGTCAGCGGGTCCGGGGTCTCGATCCGCGCGATCCCCTGATAGCGGCCAAGCTGGGCGCAGCCGCCATCGGGGTTCATGCAGTAATCTGCGGTGAACTTGACATCCGCCGAGGTGACGGCGCTGCCATCGGACCATTGCAGATCCGGTTTCAGCCGCCATGTGACGGTTTTCAGATCGGCCGAGATCCCGTTGTTTTCGACGCTGGGAATATCGGCGGCAAGGCGCGGAAAGACCGCGCCCTGTTCATCGAACCCGGCCAGAGGCTCGATCACCAGCGACGAGGGCTCAAGATCCTTGGTCCCCGAGGACAGATAGGGGTTCAGCGTCGAGGGGGCCTGCCAGTAGAGGATCTTCAGCTGGCCATCCGCGCCACGCTGGGCATGGGCCGGAAGGGCGCCAAGCGCGCAAACGCCGAAAAGCATCGTGCCGAAAAGCATAGTCAGGTGACGCATCGGATGCTCCTGCCTGAAATCAGCCTCACAGAATCGTGAGAATTTTGCCAGCATCGCGCCTGAAAGCAAGCGCGATATGCAGCGCGCCCGATGATTGCCGACCGTTGCGCAGGCCCGGCAAAACCGTCACTCTTGCCGCGAAGGAGATACCCTGATGCCCGTCAAGAACCGCTTCGCCGAAATGCTGCCGGAAATCACCGGCTGGCGACATGATTTTCACCGTCATCCCGAACTGCTGTACGAGGTGCATCGCACCGCGGCGAAAGTGGCCGAATTGCTGCGCAGCTTTGGCGTCGATGAGGTGACCGAGGGCATCGGTCGCACGGGCGTCGTCGGCGTGATCCGCGGGCGCAGCGATCTGTCCGGGCGCGTGGTGGGCCTGCGCGCCGATATGGATGCGCTGCCGATCCATGAGACGACGGGGCTGGATTACGCCTCGGGGCAGCCCGGCGTGATGCATGCCTGCGGCCATGACGGCCATACCGCGATGCTGCTGGGCGCGGCGAAATATCTGGCCGAGACGCGGAATTTCGACGGGACCGCCGTGGTGATCTTCCAGCCTGCCGAAGAAGGCGGCGGCGGCGGGTTGGCGATGATCGAGGACGGGCTGACCGACCGCTGGCGGATCGACGAATATTACGGGATGCACAATATGCCGGGCCTGCCGGTCGGGGCTTTCGCGATCAAGCCGGGGGCGATCATGGCCTCGACCGATCAGTTCGACATCACCGTGACGGGGCGGGGCGGCCATGCGGCCAAGCCGAATGAGGGGATCGATACGACGCTTGTGGCGGCGCAGATCATCGTGGCGCTGCAATCGGTCGTGTCGCGCAATGTCGATCCGCTGAAAAGCGGCGTGGTGTCGGTCTGCGTGGTCGAAACCGACAGCCGCGCGCATAACGTGATCCCGGATGTGGTGCGGATGAAGGGCACCTCGCGCAGTCTGGATGCCGGGGTGCGCGATCAGCTTGAAGATGGCGTGCGGCGCGTGGCCGAAGGGGTTGCCGCAGCCTATGGCGCGCAGGTCGAGATTGATTACGACCGGGGCTATCCGGTGACGCTGAACCATCCGGATGCGACGATCCATGCCGCCGAGGCCGCGCGCGAGATCGCCGGGGCGGTCGATCTGGATGTGGCCCCGCTGATGGCGGGCGAGGATTTCAGCTATATGCTGGAAAGCCGTCCCGGCGCCTATATCTTCATCGGCAATGGCGACAGCGGCATGCTGCATACTGCCGGGTATAATTTCGACGATGGGGCGATCCCGGCAGGGTCGAGCTGGTATGCGCGGATGGTCGAGACGCGCCTGCCTGTGGCTGGCTGACCGCGCCCGGTTCGGTCTGCCGCGCCGGGGGGTTCACACCCCCGGACCCCCGTGGAGTATTTCGGGAACAGAGAAGCTTTCAAAGGCGAAGGGGGCCCTGTGGCCCCCTTGTGGATCTTAGAAGTGGATGGCGCGGCCATAGGCCGAGAGCACGGATTCATGCATCATTTCGCTGAGCGTCGGATGCGGGAAGACGGCTTCCATCAACTCGGCCTCGGTGGTTTCCAGCGTGCGGCCGACGACATAGCCCTGGATCAGTTCCGTCACCTCGGCGCCGACCATATGCGCGCCCAGCAGTTCGCCGGTCTTGGCGTCGAAGATGGTCTTGACCAGCCCTTCGGGCTCGCCAAGCGCGATGGCCTTGCCATTGCCGATGAAGGGAAAGCGGCCGACCTTGATGTCATAGCCTGCGGCCTTGGCCTTTTCCTCGGTCAGGCCGACAGAGGCGACCTGCGGGTTGCAATAGGTGCAGCCGGGGATCGAGTTCGGCTTGATCGGGTGCGGATGGCCGCCCGCGATCAGTTCGGCCACCATGATGCCTTCATGGCTGGCCTTATGCGCCAGCCACGGTGCGCCTGCCACGTCGCCAATGGCGAAAAGCCCCTCGACGCCGGTGCGGCAATATTCGTCAGTGACGACATGGGTGCGGTCGATTTTCACGCCCAGCTTTTCGAGGCCGAGGTTTTCCACATTGCCGACGATGCCCACGGCCGAGATCACCGTGTCGAAGTCCTGCGTTTCGGTCTTGCCGTCTTTCTCGATATGGGCGGTGACCTTGCCCTGACCGCGATCCAGCTTCTTGACCGTGGCTTTTTCGAGGATCTTCATTCCCTGCTTGACGAATTGCTTTTTCGCCAGACCCGAGATTTCCGCATCTTCGACCGGTAGCACGCGGTCCATCACCTCGACCACAGTGGTGTCGGCGCCCAGCGTGTTGAAGAAGCTGGCGAATTCGATGCCGATGGCACCCGAGCCGATCACCAGCAGCTTTTTCGGCATCCGCGGCGGTTGCAGCGCGTGCTTGTAGTTCCAGACCAGATCGCCATCGGCCTCGAGCCCCGGCAGGTTGCGGGCGCGGGCACCTGTCGCCAGCACGATCGACTTGCCGGTCACATCTTCGCTGCCCTTATCTGTCTTGACCGACAGCTTGCCGGGGGCGGTCAGCGCAGCCTCGCCCATGATGACGGTGACCTTGTTTTTTTTCAGCAGGTGGCCGATGCCGCCGGACAGTTGCTTGGCCACGCCGCGCGACCGCTGGACCACGGCATTCAGGTCATAGCCGATTCCATCCGCTTTCAGGCCGAATTCCTTGGCGCGGTGCATCAGGTGGAACACCTCGGCCGAGCGCAGCAGCGCCTTGGTCGGGATGCAGCCCCAGTTCAGGCAGATGCCGCCCAGATGCTCACGCTCGATCACGGCGACCTTCAGGCCAAGCTGGGCGCCGCGAATGGCGCAGACATAACCCCCCGGACCCGAGCCGATCACCACCATGTCGAAGGACTGCGCCATGGTATTCCCCCTGTTGCAAAATATAGTTGAGCGTTAAACCAATTATTCCAGATCGGCAAGCGACAGCTTGCCCGAGACCAGCGCGCTATAGCCGCCCGCCTGCATGACCTGGGTTTCCTGATCGGTCGGCGTCCGGCCAAGCGCGGCATTGCGCCATGGGAAGCGGCCGAATTTCGCGATGGTATCGCGGTGCAGTTCGGCATGGCGCTGGTTTTCGCCCGGCATGAATTCGGTGAACAACTCGACCGCGCGGTCCTGATCGGTCATGTCCTCGCTGTGTTCAAAGGGCAAATAGAAGAACTGCCGCGCGGGCGGGTCGATGCGCAGGTCGTGCCCGGCGGCGATGGCGTCGTTCGCGATCCTACGGGCCAGATCGTCGGTGGCGAAGGCGCGGGGATCGTCGCGGAACATGTTGCGCGGGAACTGGTCGGTCAGGATCAGGCTGGCCAGCGCGCCTTCGGGCGTGGTGGCCCAATCGGCGGTCAGGCGTTCGGCCTGTTGCCAGCTTGCCATGTAGCGGTCGCGGATCTGCGCGTCCAACGCGTCCGAACGCTCATACCAGCCTTTCTCTCCGACCTCTTCCAGCCAGAACCGGTAGATGTCTTCCGGGGTCTTGTTCAGCGGCATGTGCATCCCTCCTGATGTCATCAGGGGGATGCTGGCAGAGCCGGGCCGGGGCCGCAAGGTTCAGGCCGAGGGTTTCGCCCCCGCGTCGTCCGAGCCGGCATTTTCCAGCGCCGCCTCGACCGCCAGCGGCGTGGCGGAGGGTGCGATGATGGCAAAGCTTTGATCGTGGGCCGGCGCGGGGCGGCGCGTGCGGCGCCAACCGGCATAGGCCGCCAGCAAAAGCAGCAGCGCGGCCAGATAGGCCCAGAAGCCGTCGGGCCCCATCATCGACATCAACCAGCCCACGATCAGCGGGCCGCTGATGGCGCCGACGCCGTTGATGAACAGCAGGCCGGCCGACGCCGCCGCCATGTCCGACTGGTCCAGAAAGTCATTGGTATAGGCCAGCAGCAGCGAATAGACCGGGTTGGCCACACCGCCCACGATGGCTGCGGTGGCGATCAGCCCCCAGATGCCCGGCTGCACGAAGAAGGTGATCAGCGCGACCACAAAGCCGACCAGCGACAGGCCCATGACGATCAGGCGGCGGTCGCTGTGGTCCGACATCCAGCCGATCGGGTATTGCAGCACCAGCCCGCCCGCATAGATCGCCGCGACAAAGGCCGAGATCTCGGTCACGGACAGGCCCTTGATCGAGCCCCAGACCGAGGCCATGCCGAAGATCGCCGAAAACACCCCGCCCATCAGGAAGATCCCCACGCAGCCCAGCGGCGAGACGCGGAACAGCGCCGCAAAGCTCATCGGCTTGATGGTCGAGAATTGCGGCGCGGGCTGGCGCGACAGCAGGATCGGCAGGAACGACACGCTGACCAGCAGCGACGGGATCAGAAACAGCAGATAGCCCGCCGGATCGGCGGTGTTCATCAGCAGCTGCGCCGCGATGATGCCCAGCATCTGCACGATCATATAGGCCGACATCGCCTGTCCGCGCGTCTCATTGCGGGCGCTGGCGTTCAGCCAGCTTTCGGCGGTGATATAGACGCCCGAGAAGCAGAACCCGATCAGCAGCCGCATCACCGCCCATGCGATCCAGTGCGGTGCGAAGGCGTAAAGGATCAGCACCGACGAGATGATCGAGCCAAGCGCCGCAAAGACGCGCACATGCCCGACCTTCTGGATCATGTTCGGCACCACCCGCGATCCCAGCAGGAAGCCGCCGAAATAGGACGCCATGACCACCGACATATGCGTGGTCGAGATGCCCTCGATCTTGCCGCGGATGCCCAGCAATGTGCCTTGCATCCCGTTGCCGACCATCAGCAGCAGGATGCCCAGAAGCAATGGCCAGGTGGTGCGCAGCACGCTGAGCATGGTCCCCTCCTTAGGGTATCAGAAGCGACGCATCGCCATAGCTGAAGAAGCGATAGCCGGATTTGACCGCGTGATCGTACAGATCGCGGATGCGGTCCTGTCCCATCAGGGCGCTGACCAGCATCAGCAGCGTCGATTTCGGCAGGTGGAAATTCGTCATCAGGGCGTCGGTCACGCGGAAGCGATACCCCGGATATATGAAGATTTCTGTAACGTCCCGGAACGGCTGAACCGTGCCGTCGTCGTGCGCGGCGCTTTCGATCAACCGCAGCGCCGTGGTGCCGACCGGGATCACCCGGCCGCCTGCCGCGCGGGTTGCGTTGATCGCATCGGCGGCGGCAGGCGTCACCTCGCCCCATTCGCCATGCATCTTGTGCGTGGTCACGTCATCGACCTTGACGGGCAGAAACGTGCCCGCGCCGACATGCAGGGTGACATGGGCAAAGCGCACGCCGCGTGCGCGCAGCGTCTCCAGCAGATCCTGATCGAAATGCAGGCTGGCGGTGGGGGCGGCCACGGCGCCGGTCTTTTCGGCCCAGACGGTCTGGTAATCCTCCCGATCCGCCGCATCCGGTGCGCGCAGCGCCGCGATATAAGGCGGCAGCGGCATCGCGCCGACCTGCGCCAATGCGGCATCGAAGGCCTCGCCCTCGGCATCGAAGCGCAACGACAGGTCGCTGTCGGTCATCGCCACGACCTCGGCCGACAGCAGATCGCCAAAGCGCACCGTCTCGCCGGGTTTCAGCTTGCGCAGCGGCTTGGCCAGGGCGCGCCATGTGCCATCGGCCTGCGGCTCCAACAGGGTGATTTCCACCTTGGCGCTGACCGTACCCTGAGGGGTCTGACGGCTGCGCTGACCCGACAGGCGGGCGGGGATGACCTTGGTGTCGTTCAGCACCAGCAGATCGCCCGGACCCAGCAGCGACGGCAGGTCGCGCACATGCAGATCGCGCAGCCCATCACCCTCGGCGACCAGCAACCGGGCCGAGCTGCGGGGCCGTGCGGGGCGTGTGGCGATCAGCCCTTCCGGCAGGTGGAAATCGAAATCATCAAGCTTCATGCGCGGCGTTTTCGCGCCGCCGATTGGCAGCGTCAAGCGGCGCTGTAATCACAAAGTGAAATGGTCGGACTTTACTTGGTTGATAGAAATGGTAAGACATGCGCAGCCAAGGGTGATTCAATGATCGTCTGCCACTGCATGCAAATTTCCGACCACGACATCCGCGTGGCTTTCGACTGGATGCGTGCCGCCGATCCGGAAACCATCATCACCCCCGGCAAGGTCTATCACGCCCTTGGCAAGCGCGCCGATTGTGGCGGCTGTATGCCCTTGTTTCTGGACACGATGCGCCGATGCGATAATCTGGCCGTGCCCCCCATCCTTCGGGGCATGAAAGCCAACCGCATCGAGGTGAGCCATGAAGGGCGACGCAAAGGTCATCGAATATCTGAACGCAGCGTTACGGTCTGAACTGACCGCCGTCAGCCAGTATTGGCTGCATTACCGGCTGCAAGAGGATTGGGGTTACGGCCATATCGCCGACAAATCCCGCGCCGAATCGATCGAGGAAATGCATCACGCCGACCGCCTGATCCAGCGCATCATCTTTCTGGAAGGCCATCCGAACCTGCAAAAGCTGGACCCGCTGCGCATCGGCCAGAACCTAAAGGAAACGATGGAGGCCGATCTTGCGGGCGAACATGACGCCCGCAACCTGTATATCGAGGCGCGGGATCATTGCGAAAGCGTCGGCGATTACGTCAGCAAGATCCTGTTCGAGGACCTGATCTCGGATGAGGAAGGCCATATCGATTTCCTTGAAACCCAGCTTGAGCTGCATGACCAGATCGGCGCGCAGAATTATGGCCATCTGAACGCCAAACCGGCCAGTCAGGCAGAGTGAACCGGGCTGGCTGTCACGCCAGCCACTGCGCCGCAAGCTTTGGCAGGTCGTCGAAATGCGCCAGCATCGCCTCGGGGGCCAGACGGTCCAGCGCCTGACCCTCGGGGCCAAAGGCCACCAGTGCCACGGGAACGCCTGCGGCGGCGGCGGTCTTGCGGTCGGTTTCGGTGTCTCCGACAAGGAATGACCGGGCGACCGTGCCGCCCGCGCGTTCGACCGCCGCCTGATAGGGGCGGGGATCGGGCTTGCGGACGGGCAGGGTATCGGCCCCGACCAGCGCCCCGAAACGGTCACGGATGCCCAGTTCACGCAGCAGGGTTTCGGCCAGGGCCTCGGGCTTGTTGGTGCAGACGGACAGGATGTGGCCCGCATCCGCCAGTGCGTCCAGCGCCGCCTCGGTCCCCGGATACAGCCGCGTATGCACCGCGATGGCGTCGCCGTAATGGCCCAGCAGGCGGGCGTAATCCTCATCCTCGGCGGTGGGGGGCAGCAGCGTGCCGGCGGCAATCCGCGCATAGCCCGCGCGCAGCATCGCCCGCCCGCCATGGAACGCGATCAGCGCATCTTCGACCGGGTCCAGCAAAGACGGCAATCCGCGCCCGGTAAAGCAGGCATTTGCCGCCGCAATCAGGTCGCCCGACGTATCCGCCAGCGTTCCGTCCAGATCAAAGACAACCGTGCCCGCCATGCTGTAACCTTCCGTCAAGATGTTTGATCCCCGGGGGTCTTTCCCCGATCCCGGCCCCTAGGTAGAACGCAGACGAAACATAAGAAAAGAGGCGACGAGGCAGTCATGACGGATAATCCCGCAGCGCTTATCGTTCTGGCCGCCGGGCAGGGCAGCCGGATGCAATCGGATCTGCCGAAGGTGCTGCATCGTCTGGGCGGCGTTCCCCTTGTCGGGCACGCCCTTGCCGCGGGCCGGGCGCTGGACCCCGAACGCATCGTCGTCGTGGCCGGGCATGGGGCGGATGCCGTGCGCAAGGCCGTTGCAAGGCTGGAACCCGATGCGGTGATCGCGCTGCAGACCGAACAGCTTGGCACCGGCCATGCCGTGTTGCAGGCCATTCCGCATCTGGACGGCTTCGAGGGCCGGGTGATCGTGCTTTATGGCGACACGCCGTTTATCGGCGAGGATACGCTTCTGGCGCTGTCCAGCCACACGGCCGATGTGGTGGTGCTGGGCTTTGAGACGCAGGATCCCGGCCGCTATGGCCGTCTGGTGACCGGCCCCGACGGGCTGGAAAAGATCGTCGAGTTCAAGGATGCCGACGAGGCCACGCGCGCGATCAGGCTGGTGAATTCGGGCGTTCTTGCCGCAGATGCCGCGCTGTTGCGGGACTTGCTGCCGCAGATCGGCAATGACAACGCCTCGGGTGAATATTACCTGACCGACATTCCCGCGCTGGCCCGCGCCAGCGGCCGCCGGGTCGAGGTCGTCACCTGCGATGAGGCCGAGACGCTGGGCATCAACACCCGCGCCGAACTGGCCGCCGCCGAAGCCGCCTTCCAGACCCGCGCCCGCGCGCTTGCGCTTGAGGACGGCGTGACGCTCAGCGATCCGGCGACCGTCTGGTTCGCGTTGGATACGGTGATCGGGCGTGATGCGATCATCGGGCAGAACGTGGTCTTCGGTCCCGGTGTGACGATTGAAAGCGGCGCGGAAATCCTGCCCTTCTGCCATCTGGAGGGCTGCCATATCAGCGCGGGCGCCACTGTCGGCCCCTTTGCCCGCCTGCGTCCCGGCGCGGAACTGGGCGGCGACGTGCATGTCGGCAATTTCGTGGAAATCAAGAACTCGGTTCTGGACGAAGGCGTCAAGGTCGGCCATCTGACCTATCTGGGCGATGCCCATATCGGCGAGCGCACGAATATCGGCGCAGGCACGGTGACCTGCAATTATGACGGTGTGTTCAAGCACAAGACGGAAATCGGCGCGGACGCCTTTATCGGGTCGGACACCATGCTGGTCGCGCCGGTTCGCGTGGGCGCGCGGGCGATGACGGGATCGGGTTCGGTCATCACCGAGGATATCCCCGATGACGCCATGGCGATCGCGCGGTCGCGGCAGGTGACGAAACCCGGCCTTGCCGCGCGGCTGATGCAGGCGCTGCGCCAGAAGAAGGGCAAATAACATGTGCGGAATCATCGGAATTCTGGGCAGCCACGAAGTGTCGCCGCAACTGGTCGAGGCGCTGAAGCGGCTGGAATATCGCGGCTATGACAGCGCGGGCGTGGCAACCGTCGATGCCAATGGCACGCTGGCGCGGCGTCGGGCGGTGGGCAAGCTGGTCAACCTGTCCGACAAGCTGGTGCATGAGCCGCTGCCCGGCCATGCCGGCATCGGCCATACTCGCTGGGCCACACATGGTGCCGCGACCGAAGCCAACGCCCATCCCCATAAGCGCGGCCCCGTCGCCGTGGTCCATAACGGCATCATCGAGAACTTCCGCGAATTGCGCGAAGAGGTCGTGGCGCTGGGCATGACCCCGGAGTCCCAGACCGACACCGAAACCGTGGCCCTGCTGACCGCATGGCACATGGCGCAGGGGCTTGGCCCGGTCGAGGCGGCGCGTCAGACGCTGACCCGCCTGCATGGCGCCTTCGCGCTGGCCTTTCTGTTTGAAGGCGAGGGCGATCTGATGATCGCCGCCCGCAAGGGCAGCCCGCTTGCCGTGGGCAGCGGCGATGGCGAGATGTTCATCGGTTCGGACGCGGTGGCGCTGGCCCCCTTTACCGACCGCATCACCTATCTTGAGGACGGAGATCACGCCGTCATCACCCGCGCGGGCGCGCAGATCTTTGACGCCGATAATCGGCCCGTCCACCGCGAGATCCAGCGCATCGACGTGGGCGCGACCCAGATCGACAAGGGCGGCTACCGGCATTTCATGGCCAAGGAAATCGCCCAGCAGCCGGTCGTGTTGGGCGATGTGCTCAGCCACTATATCAAGGGCGACCGCATCGTTCTGCCCGATTCCATCGATTTTTCAGAGGTGGACCGGCTGACGCTGGTGGGCTGCGGCACGGCCTATTACGCGGCCTGTGTGGCGCGTTACTGGTTTGAACAACTGGCGGGCCTGCCCTGCGATCTGGATGTCGCGTCCGAGTTCCGCTATCGCGAGCCGCCGATGTCGGCCAAAAGCTGGGCGCTGTTCGTCAGCCAGTCCGGCGAAACCGCCGATACGCTGGCCGCGCTGCATTACGCGCGCGACAAGGTGGCCAAGACCGTGGGCATCGTCAATGTCGGCACCTCGGCCATTGCGCGCGATGCCGATATCGCGCTGCCGACGCTGGCCGGGATCGAGGTCAGCGTGGCCTCGTCCAAGGCATTCACCTGTCAGCTGGCGGTGCTTGCGGTGCTGGCGCTGAAGGCCGCGCATGATCGCGGGCGGCTGGACGATGCGGGGCTGGCCGCGCATCTGGATGATCTGCGCGCCATTCCGGGGCTGGTGAACCAGACGCTGGCGGTGGGCGACGGCTGCCGCAATCTGGCCGGTTGGCTGGCCGAGGCGCAGGACGTGCTGTATCTGGGCCGGGGCGCGCTGTATCCGGTGGCGCTGGAAGGCGCGCTGAAGTTGAAAGAGCTGAGCTATATCCACGCCGAAGGCTACGCCTCGGGCGAATTGAAGCATGGCCCCATTGCGCTGATCGACCGCAATGTGCCGGTGGTGGTGCTGGCGCCGCGCGACGATCTTTTTGAAAAGACCGTCTCGAACATGCAAGAGGTCATGGCGCGGCACGGGCAGGTTCTGCTGATCTCGGATGCCGAAGGGATCGAGGCGGGCGGCGACGGGGTTTATGCCAGCCTTGCCATTCCGCAGGGCGGCGGGATGTTCCAGCCGATCCTTTATGCGGTGCCGATGCAGTATCTGGCCTATCACACGGCGGTCGCCAAGGGCACCGATGTGGACCAGCCGCGCAATCTGGCGAAATCGGTCACCGTCGAATAAGAAAAAGGCCCGGCCGGCATGGCCGGGCCTTTCGCCTTAGTGCTGCGGGGTCAGCGGCGGCTGGGGCGCGGGCAGGTCGCCGACGACCTCGTCGTCCTTTTCGCCCATCGCTTTCCAGATCACCGCGCCGATGACGGCCCCGACGATCGGTGCCACCCAGAACAGCCAAAGCTGCTGGATCGCCGCGCCGCCTGCAAACAGCGCCTGACTGGTCGAACGTGCCGGGTTGACCGAGGTATTCGTCACCGGGATCGAAATCAGGTGGATCAGCACCAGCGCCAGACCGATGGCGATGGGGGCAAAGCCCTTGGGCGCGCGGCCATGGGTCGAACCAAGGATCACGATCAGGAAGAAGGCGGTCAGCACGATCTCGATCAGCAGGGCCGAGAACATCGAATAGCCGCCGGGCGAATTCGCGCCATACCCGTTCGAGGCAAAGCCGCCCAGTTGCGCGTCAGCCTTGCCCGAGGCGATGGAATACAGCACCAGCGCCGCAAGGATCGCGCCGACCAGCTGCGCGATGATATAGGGAACCACGCGCGCGCTGGGGAAACGCCCCGCAACCATCAGGCCGATGGTGACCGCCGGGTTGAAATGTCCGCCCGAGATGGTGCCGACCGCATAGGCCATGGTCAGGACGGTCAGGCCAAAGGCCAGCGATACGCCGACAAAGCCGATCCCAAGTTCAGGAAAGCCCGCAGCCAGCACAGCGCTGCCGCAACCTCCGAATACCAGCCAGAAGGTGCCAATCGCCTCGGCTGCCAGTTGCTTTTGCATGATATAACCTCACATACGCATAAGCACGCAGCTTTGCTGTGCTGAACCGGGGGTGGTGTCAGCGCAGGAAAATCGCGTGTAGGGCGCATTTTACCCTAAACTCACGGATGTGTGAATACATCGTTTTGTAAGCTGCCGCATGGAGCGGCACAAATGCAAAAAAGGCGAGGGTGGACACTTCGCCTTTGTCGTCATGCGGATGCGGTAGATGCAGCTTACAGCTGGATCGTACGGAAATCGGCTTCGCGGATGCCCAGCTTCTGCAGCGCGCCTGCCGTGGGCATACGGTGCTGGCGCACGTCCGAGGTGACGGCGATGGCAGCGTTCAGAATGCTGAAAGCGTTGCGGATAAAGCGGAGAGCGGTCATGTCCTTGCCTATTCGGATGAATGTTTCGTCAAGCAAGACATGGGGTGCGAGCGGTTTTTCTGCAATGCAGCATAGGGCATTGCCGCCATGCGTCCGCGACATGGCAACCCCGGCCCCAGAAGGCCGGGGGTCTTGTTCAGGGTGTCAGTCCTCGTCTCCGCCCATCTGGGACAGCACCTTGCCCTTGCCGCGGGCGCGCATGATCAGCGGCACGATCAGGGCCAGCGCCGCCAGACCCAGCAGGGTCGCGGCGATGGGCGATCCGACCAGAACCGTCCAGTCGCCCTGACTGATGGCCAGCGCGCGGCGCAGTTGCTGTTCGGCCATCGGCCCCAGGATCAGGCCCACGACAATGGGCGCGATGGGATAGCCGAAAAGCCGCATGGCATAGCCCAGAACGCCGAAGGCCAGCAGCATTCCAAGCTCGAAGCTGGACGGGTTCGCGCCGATGGTGCCCAGCGTCGCAAACAGCAGGATGCCCGCGTAAAGCCACGGTTTCGGGATGGTCAGCAGCCGCACCCACAACCCGATCAGCGGCAGGTTCAGCACCAGCAGCATGAAGTTCGCGATCAGCAGCGATGCGATCAGCCCCCAGACCAGCGTCGGGTTGGTGGCAAACAGCAGCGGCCCCGGTTGCAGCCCGAATTGCTGGAAACCCGCCAGCATGATCGCCGCCGTGGCCGAGGTCGGCAGCCCCAGCGTCAGCAGCGGCACCAGCGTGCCTGCCGCGCTGGCATTGTTGGCGGCCTCGGGTCCGGCCACGCCTTCGATGGCGCCATGGCCGAATTCCTCGGGGTGTTTGGACAGCTTCTTTTCGGTGGCATAGGACAGGAAGGTGCCGATCTCGGCCCCGCCTGCGGGCATGGCACCGATGGGAAAGCCGATGACGGTGCCGCGCAGCCAGGGCTTCCACGACCGCGCCCAATCCTTGCGGTTCATCCAGACCGAGCCCTTGACGGCGGTGACGGTCTCATCGCCCTTGACCTTGGTTCCTGCAATGGCCAGCGCCTCGCCGATGGCGAACATCGCGACGGCCATGGTGGTGACCTCGATCCCGTCCAGCAGTTCCGGCACGCCGAAGGATAGCCGCGCCTGTCCGGTCAGCTGGTCGATGCCGACGCAGGCCAGCGCCAGCCCCAGAAACAACGAGGTCAGCCCGCGCAGCGCCGAATCGCCAAGTGCGGCCGAGACGGTCACGAAGGCCAGCACCATCAGCGCAAAGTTTTCCCGCGGTCCCATGGTCAGCGCGATCTTGACGATGCTGGGCGCAAGAAAGGCCAGCAGCAGCGTGGCGATCAGACCCGCGATGAACGAGCCGATGGCCGCCGTCGCCAGTGCCGGGCCGCCGCGCCCCTTGCGGGCCATCTTGTTGCCCTCAAGCGCGGTGATGATCGAGGCGCTTTCGCCGGGCGTGTTCAGCAGGATCGAGGTGGTCGAGCCGCCATACATCCCGCCGTAATAGATCCCCGCGAACATGATCAGCGACCCCGCCGGGTCCAGCCGATAGGTCACGGGCAGCAGCAGCGCCACGGTCAGCGCAGGGCCGATGCCGGGCAGAACGCCGACCATCGTGCCCAGCGTCACGCCGATCAGCGCGTAAAGCAGCATCATCGGCTCGGCAGCGGTCGCAAGGCCCTGCATCAGGAAGTCAAAGGCGCTCATGGATCAGCCCCCCGGAAAGAACAGATGCTCAAGCGGGCCGGGCGGCAGGTGCAGCATCAGGAGTTTTGCGAAAATCGCCCAGACCACGAAGGCGACGACGATGCCGATGGGCAGGGTCATCGCCAGATTGCGCTTGCCGAAGGCGCGGGCGGTAAAGGCGAACAGAATGCCCGTCGCGATGGAAAACCCCGCGATGTGCAGAAGCATCAGCTGCGCGGCAAGGCCCGCGATGATCCACAGGACCGGCTTCGGGTCCTGCGGCTCGCGCTCGGGAAAGTCGCCGCGCAGGGCGGCAAAGCCCGTCCAGACCGCCAGACCCAGCAGGCACCATGCCACGACGCGCGGCACGCTGGCGGGGCCGACGCCGGAATAGCCGCCCAGATCGGCAAGGCGCGCGCTGTCCCACAGCATCACGCCCGCGACGGCGGCAAGAAACACCGCGATGACAAGCGCCGCCCGGTCGGGGCGGCGCTGCGGTTCCTGACCGGAATGGCTCATTTCACCAGACCGATGTCTTTCAGGATGGCCTGCGTCGCGGCCTCATCCTTGGCAAGCTGTTCGTCAAAGGCCGCGCCCGACAGATAGGTGTCCATCCAGCCCTTGTCCGACAGTTGCTTCTGCCAGTTTTCGGATTTCACCATCTTTTCGATATCCGCCGTCACCTTGGCCTTCTGATCGTCCGACAGGCCCGGTGCGGCGGCGACCATGCGCCAGTTCTGCAATTCGATGTCCAGCCCGGCTTCCTTCAGCGTCGGAGCGTCCACGCCCTCGACCCGCTCGGGGGCCGAGATCGCCAGCAGGCGCAGCGTGCCTGCCTTGACCTGCGCTTCGAATTCGCCCAGGGACGACACGCCCGCCGTCACCTGATTGCCAAGGATGGCGGCCAGCGCCTCGCCACCGCCGGAATAGGCGATGTAGTTGATTTTCGTCGGATCGACGCCCGCCGCCTTGGCGATCATGCCGACCGCGATATGGTCCGTGCCCCCGGCCGAGCCGCCGGCCCAGCTGACCGCGCCGGGATTTTCCTTCAGCTTCGCGACCAGCCCGGCCATGTCCTGAATGTCGGACGCGGCGGGCACCACGATCGCCTCATATTCGCCGGTCAGGCGGGCGATGGGGGTGACATCCTTCAGCGACACCGGGGAATTGTTGGTCAGGATCGCGCCGACCATCACATAGCCGCCGACGATCAGCGCATCGGGATTGCCCTTCATCTGGCTGGCGAATTGCGCAAGCCCGATGGTGCCGCCCGCGCCCGGCACGTTCTGCACCTGGGTCGAGGGCGAGATGCCGTCTTCCTGCATGACCTGCTGCATGGTGCGCGCGGTCTGGTCCCAGCCGCCACCCGGATTGGCGGGCGCGATGATGGTATAATCGGCCAGTGCGGGCAGGGCAAAGGCACCGGCAAAGACGCTGGCGAGAACAAGATGCTTCATGACATTCCTCCGCTGGCGATGGGCGCTCCGCAGCGCCGCTCGCTTTCATGTCTGGTTTTGTGAAACCCCCACCTCTCCCAAAGTGCGGGGTCGCCTCCTGAACCCGCGACGTGGCGGGCATCAGCTATATCCAGCACACAAACCTGTCATGCACCTGACGCGGGGCTGAGAAATTTCACCTGCCCGACAGCGCGGCGTTCCAGCGCGCCAGAAGACGGCTGCGCGTCGCCTGATCCAGATAGGCCAGCAGGCCGGGGCTGACCGGCACCGGCTTCAGCCGCAGCCCGGCCAGATCCTGCATCCCGCCCGCAGGCGTGTCCTGACCGGCGACCTCAAGGCTGACCGCCGACAGGCGCAGCGTGCGCGACAGCAGCTCCTGACCCGGCGGGGACATCAGGAAGGCCAGAAACGCCCCGCCCAGTTGCGCATCGCGCGCCGCCGTCGGCACGACCGCAACGCGCGATACCACCACCGTGAAATCCTGCGGCAGGATCATGCCCACATCCGGATCGCGCCGCGCCCATTCCGCGACATACGATCCCAGCAGATTATACCCCAGCGCCAGCCGCCCATCCGCGATCCGTGCCAGCAGGTCGCTGGTGGTCGAGAATTGCTGCACATCGGCGCGGCCCATCGCGGCGGCGACCGACCAGATGCCGGGATAAAGTTCCTGATCGCGCGCCAGAAACAGATAGCCCACGCCCGAGCGCGCCACGTCATAGGTGCCGATGCGCCCCCGCGCCTGATCGGGATGTTCGGCCATCCAGCGGATCAGGTCGGCGCGGGTGGCGGGCGGGGTCTGCCCGGCAAAGCTGGGCTTGTGATAGGCAAAGACCGCGGGCTCGAAGGTCAGCGCATAGGCGGTGTCGCGCCAGTTCGCCCAATCGGGCCAGCCGGGCGTGTCGGGCGTGACGACCGGGCGGGCATAGCCGTCATTCGCCAGCTTGACCTGCAGATCCATGGCCGAGGAAAAGGCAAAATCCGCCGTCCCGGTCCCGGCTGCGGTTTCGGCGACGATGCGGTCGTGCAGCTCGCCCGTCAGCAGGTTTTCATAGGCCACGCGCACATCGGGATGGCTGGCCTGAAACGCCGCGATCAGCGGCTGCGCCAGATGATCGTCCAGCGAGGAATAGATCACCAGCTCCCGCCCATCGCCCCGCGGTGCGGGAAAGATCGTGGGCTGGGCCGCCGCCTGACTGAAAAACAGCGCGGCAAGTGCTGGCAAAAGGGCAGGCAGACGCATCGCTGAAGCTTGCCCCAGCCGTTGCCCGCCCGCAAGCGGGACGCTAGGGTCGCGGGCAGGGGGGCTCATGCGCATCTTGCTGGTCGAGGACAATCTTTCGCTGGCCGAGGGGCTGGTCACACTGCTGCGCCAGACCGGCTATGCGGTGGATGTGGTCCATGACGGCGCCTCGGCCGAGGCGCTGGCGCTGGCGGAAAGCTTCGATCTGGTGATCCTTGATCTGAACCTGCCGCAGATGGACGGGCTTGAGGTGCTGCGCTCGATCCGGGCGCGCAAAAGCACGGCGGCGGTGATGATCCTGACCGCGCGCGGCACGCCCGAAGAACGGGTGCGGGGGCTTGATCTGGGGGCCGACGACTATCTGATAAAGCCCTTCGACATCGGCGAATTCGAGGCGCGCATCCGGTCGCTGCTGCGCCGGCAGGCCGGTCTGCGCACGGCGACGGTCAGCTTTGGTGGCCTGACCTTCGACCAGAACAGCCGCAGCTTTTCCGTGGCCGATCAGGCACTGGATCTGCCCGCCCGAGAACGCGGCCTGCTGGAACTGCTGATCACCCGCGCGGGCAAGGTCGTGCCGCGCGAAGCCATCGTGCAATCCTTGACCAGTCTTGAGGACGATCTGTCCGCCAATGCGATCGAGCAATATGTCAGCCGCCTGCGCAAACGCCTTGGCCCCGCCGGTCTGACGGTCAGGACGGCGCGCGGCATCGGCTATTTCCTTGACCGGGCCGGACCGTGAGCCGCCCTTTCTCGATCCGGCGGCGCCTGCTGGTCTGGCTGCTTGCGGGCACGCTGGTCTTTGGCACGCTGGCGCTGATCGACACATGGCGCGAGGCGGTGCGCATGGCCAATGCGCTGGCCGACCGCGTGCTGGCCGGTTCCGCGCTGGTCATCGCCGAGCGCGCCTCGCTGGATGAGAACGGGCTGATCGCCATCGAAATCCCCTATGGCGCGCTGGAGATGCTGAGCTCTGCCGCCGAAGACCGGGTGTTTTACCGCGTCGACGGCCCGCCTGGGCGGCTGGTCACCGGCTATGCGGATCTGCCCATGGCGCAGGCGCAGCCCGGCGGCGATCCGGTCTTTGCCGATGATGCGTTCCGGGGCGAGCCCGTGCGGGTGGCCAGTCTTGCACGCGCCGCCTCGACCGGCATCGATGAGGTGCCATTCGTGGTGACGGTGGCGGAAACCACGAATGCGCGGCGGGAACTGACCCGGACGATCCTGATGCGGTCGGCGCTGCGGTTGTCGCTGATGATGCTGGGCGCGGCGCTGGTCGTTGGCGTGGCGGTGACCGTCAGCCTGCGGCCGCTGCGCAAGCTGGGCGAGGTCATCGCCACCCGCAGCCCGGACGATCTTGCCGCCGTGGAAACGCCCGTGCCCTCCGAGGTGCGCGGGTTGGTCGGCACGATCAACCTGTTCATGTCCCGGCTGAAATCGGCGCTGGACGGGCTGCGCAACTTTACCGGCAATGCCGGGCATCAGCTGCGCACGCCGCTGGCGGTGGTGCGCACGCAACTGGCGCTGGCCGCCCGCGCGGGTACGCTGGCCGAGGCGCAAGAGGCCGCGCAGAAAGGCGATGCCGCCGTCGCCCATGCCGAACGCATCCTTGCCCAGCTGCTGCTGCTGGCCAAGGTCGATGCCGCAGCGGGGCGCGCCCCCGATCCGCTGGACCTGACGGCGTTCGCGCGCGCGCTGACGGCGGACAACATCCCCTCGGCCGCCGATGCGGGCGTCGATCTGGGCTTCGAGGATCAAGGCCCGCTGCAGGTCCGGGCCGAACCGCTGCTGCTGGCCGAGGCGCTGCAGAACCTGATCAACAACGCCATCCTGCATACCGGGCGCGGCACCGTGGTGACGGTGCGGGTCCGTGCGGCAGGCGATGCCGCGATCCTTGAGGTCGAGGATGACGGACCCGGCATCCCCGAACCCGCCCGCGACGCCGCCTTGGGGCGGTTCGCGCGCGGCCGGACGCATGGCCCCGGCATGGGGCTTGGCCTGCCGGTCGTCGATGAAATCGCCCGCCTGTTTGCAGGCCGCCTGCGGCTTGAGGCCGGGCCGGGCGACCGGGGGCTGATCGCCCGGCTGTCGTTCCCGATGATGGCGAAACCCGCCGATCCGGGCTGAAACCCGCGATCACATCAGATCACACTTGCGTTTTTGACGTGAAAAAGTCATCTTCTGCGCATTCGCGAAGCCGTGAATCGGAACTTGATGCCGGGCCCCTCTGGCGAACGTGGCGGCACGTTCGCGATGTCGGCATCCTTTGTTTGGCCAGCCGCCTGGAACCTTTCTGACATGCAACAAGGCAACACCCCTCGCGCGGGGGCCTCTACGCTCAGCTACTTTCGCTGGTCCTTCATCGTCACGATCATCGGTCTTGCGCTGGGGGTCGTGCTTGGCTGGCAGATGACCGGGACCGTCGGCGGCACGCTGTCGATCTTTTTCATCTGCATGGTGCTTGCCGTGCTGGAGATCTCGTTGTCCTTCGACAACGCCATCGTGAATGCCAACAAGCTCAAGGACATGACGCCGGTCTGGCAGCGGCGCTTCCTGACCTGGGGCATCCTGATCGCCGTGTTCGGGATGCGGATCGTCTTCCCGTTGCTGATCGTGGTGATCGCGGCCAATATCGGCCCGTGGCAGGCCATCGTGCTGGCCGCCAGCCAGCCGGGCGAATATTCGCGCATCATGCATGACGCCCACCTGCCCATCGCGGCCTTTGGCGGGACGTTCCTGATGATGGTCGGCCTGTCGTTCTTCTTCGACCACGAAAAGGACGTGCATTGGGTCAAATGGCTGGAAGCCAAGATGACGCGCTATGCCACGATCCGCGGCATCGAGGTCGCCATCGTGCTGGTCACCGTGCTGATCTTCTCGCGCTTCCTCGAGCCCGCCGAATCGCAGGTCTTCTTCAGCTCGGCCATCTGGGGTCTCTTGACCTTCCTGCTGGTCGAGGTGCTGGGCGGTCTGCTGGACAGCACGCAGGAAACCCTGCAGGCAGGCGCCAAGGGCGGTCTGGGCGCGTTCCTGTATCTGGAGGTGCTGGATGCCTCGTTCAGCTTTGACGGGGTGATCGGGGCGTTTGCGCTGACGCATAACCTGTTCATCATCGCCATCGGCCTTGGCATCGGCGCGATGTATGTGCGTTCGATGACCATCATGCTGGTCGAACGCGGCACGCTGGCGGAATACCGCTATCTGGAGCATGGCGCGTTTTACGCCATCATCACGCTGTCGGTCATCATGTTCATCCAGCCGCTGATGCATATCCCCGAGGTCATCACCGGACTTGGCGGTGCGACGCTGATCGGGATCTCGCTTTGGGCCTCGATCCGCTGGAACCGGGCCAACCGCGCACAGGGCTGATCGCCACGATCAGATCCGGATTGGCCGCTGTCCGAAAGGATAGCGGCCTTTTTACTGCGCGCCCGGATCGGGTTTGTTATACCGGGCGCAGTTCTTGAAAAGGTTTGGTGATGCGGTATCTGGTTCTTTTGGTTGTGCTTTTGGCGGCGGTCGCCGCGTTTTGGCTGGCGTGGCGCTGGCGGGGCGGCATGGTGCCGCGTCTGGGACTGGTGCTGGCCGGGCTGGCCGTCATCGTGGCAGGGGTGTGGACGCTGAAACCGCAGGGTCTGCCCCGTCACGACGCTGGCGCCGATGTGCAGGCGCTTTACGACACGAAACGCCAGTTGCCGCAGGGACCGCTGAAGGTCTTTCACCTTGGCCACAGCCTTGTCGGTCGCGACATGCCCGCGATGCTGGCCCAGATGGCGGGGCATGATTACAACCTGCAACTGGGCTGGGGCACGGCCTTGGGCGAACATTGGCAGGGCCGGCAGTCGATCAACGGCTTCGATCAGGAAAACGCCACGCCCCGCTATCGCGATGCGCATGAGGCGCTGAAAAGCGGCGAATACGACGCCTTTGTCATGACCGAGATGGTCAAGCTGAAAGACGCGCTGCTGTATAAAGACAGCACCGCCAGCGCCGCGAACTGGGCGGCCGAGGCGATCAGCGCCAACCCCGCGACGCAGGTGTTTCTGTATGAAAGCTGGCACGCCTTGGACGATCAGCCGGAATGGCTGGGGCGTTTCCCCGGCGATCTGGACCAGATGTGGAGCCAGATCCTGTGGTCAGCCAGCCGCGCCACCGAAAAGGTCAACGGCAAGCCGGTCTGGCTGATCCCGGCGGGGCAGGTCATGGCCGCCGTCGTGGCCGAGGCCGAGGCGCAGGGCATCGCCGAACTGACCCATCGCGAACAACTGTTCGGCCGCAATCCCGACGGCTCGCTGGATCCGATCCATCCCAACGATCTGGGGGTCTATCTGGTGGCGCTGACGCATTACGCCACGCTTTACGGCAAAAGCCCGGTGGGATTGCCGAACCAGTTGCAGCGGGCGGACGGAACCGAGGCAGATGCGCCATCGCCCGAACTGGCGGCACGGATGCAGCAAATCACCTGGGATGTGGTGCGCGCGCAGCGCCTGACCGGGCTGTAACGCGGGCGGCGGAACCAAAAGCCGCCTTGCCGCGTCATCTTCCCATACGCGGCACGGCGCCGCATTGGGGAGAAGATGATGAAATATCTTAGCGCTGCACTGCTGGGTGGAATGATGCTGACCCTGGCTGCCTGCGGAAACAATGCGACCGAGCGCGCCGCGACCGGCGGTCTGGGCGGCGCGGTCGTGGCAGGCCCGGTGGGCGCTGTGGCCGGGGCGACTGTCGGGGCTGCCACCACGCGCTAGGCGCGCGGGATCAGCGCCAGCCATTGTTCGATTGCGGCCAAAGCCTCGGGTTCGTCCAGAAACGGGATATGGCCGCGATCGGGCACTTCGGCATAGATCATATCGGGGCGGCGGCTGCGCATCTGGGCGGCCACGTCTGGCGACAGCAGGTCGGAATTGCCGCCCCGGATCAGCGCCAGCGGCAGATCATGCGCCGCATCGAACAGCGGCCAAAGGTTGATCTCGGGCCCCTCGAACGCGGCGACGAAGCCTTCGCGCAGTTGCGGATCATAGGTGATCTTCAACCCCGCCTCGGTCTGGGCGTAATGCAATTGCGCCTCGGCCAGCCAGCGGTCGCGCGGCACGTTGCGGAATTCCGGCATCACCAGCGGCAGCTTGCGCGCCAGATCGGCATGGCTTGAGGCCACCGGGTTGCGCCCGACATAATCGATGATCCGCGCCAGACCCGGCTTGTGCAGCACCGGACCCACATCGTTCAGGCACAGCCCGTGCAGCCGATGGCGCGAGGTCGCGGCCAGATACATGCCGATGATCCCGCCACGCGATGTGCCCAGAACGGCGGCCTGTTCGATCTCTAGCAGGTCCAGCAGGTCGATGGCATCCTGCGCCTCTTGCTGGACAGTATAGCTGGCAGGCCCGGTCCATTGGGAATCGCCGCGTCCGCGGTAATCGGGGCAGATCAGCCGCACGCCATCCAGATGCGGGGCCAGATATTCAAAATCCCGCCCCGTCCGTGTCAGGCCGGACAGTGCCAGAACCGGCAGGCCCTGACCCTGTTCGCGATAGGCAAGGCGGGCGCCGTCCCCCGCGGTGAAATGTCTGACATCCATCGCGAGGGTTCCTTCCCTTACAGGTTTTCGGATTGTGGCATGCCCAGAACGTGATAGCCGCCATCCACCAGCACGGTTTCGCCCGTGGTGCAGGCGCCCCAGTCCGAACACAGCCAGACGGCAGTGCCGCCGATGGCGTCCAGCGTGGCATTGGCGCGCAGGGGCGCGTTGGCTTCGGTGTGGCGGTAGGTCTTGCGCGCGCCGCCGATGGCCGCGCCTGCCAGCGTCTTCATCGGGCCGGGGCTGATCGCATTGACGCGGATGCCCTGCGGGCCAAGATCATTCGCCAGATAGCGCACCGCCGATTCCAGTGCCGCCTTCGCCACGCCCATCACGTTATAGAACGGCGTCACCCGGTTCGACCCGGCATAGGTCAGCGTGATGATCGTGCCGCCTTCGGTCATCAGCGGGGCGGCGCGACGCGCCACGTCGATCAGCGAATAGCAGGAAATCGTCAGCGAATTCTTGAAATTCTCGCGCGAGGTATCGACGAAGCGGCCGGTCAGTTCGTTCTTGTCGGAAAACGCGATGGCATGGACCACGAAATCCAGCTTGCCCCAGCGTTCCGCGATCTGCCCGAAGGCCGCATCCAGCGAGGCGTCGTTGTTCACGTCCACGTCCAGCAGGAAATCCGATCCGACCGTGGCGGCCAGCGGCTCGACCCGTTTGCCGAACGCATCGCCCTGATAGGAAAAGGCCAGTTCTGCGCCCTGATCGGCCAGCGCCTTGGCAATGCCCCATGCGATCGAGCGGTCATTCGCGACCCCCATCACAAGGCCGCGCTTCCCCTTCATCAAATCCGACATCTTGTTATCCGTTATACTTGGAAAGCAGCATCGAGCCGTTGGTGCCGCCGAAACCAAAGGAATTGGTCATCACCGTATCCAATCCGGCGTTTTCGACAAGGCTTGTCGCAATCTCGCCCGCGTGGATGGCCGGGTCCAGCGTTTCGACATTGATCGACGGCGCGATGAAGTCGTTTTGCAGCATCAGCAGGCAATAGATCGCCTCTTGCGCGCCGGTTGCGCCCTGACTGTGCCCGGTCATCGACTTGGTGGAGGAAATCAGCGGCGTCTGGCCTTCGCCAAAGACGCGGCGCACGGCTTCGACCTCGCCCACGTCGCCGACCGGGGTCGAGGTGCCATGCGCGTTGATATAGCTGATCTTGCGGCCATCCTTCAGCGTCTCCAGCGCCAGACGCATGGCGCGTTCGCCGCCTTCCCCCGAGGGGGCCACCATGTCATGCCCGTCCGAGGTCGCGGCATAGCCCGTCACCTCGGCATAGATTTTCGCACCGCGCGCCTTGGCGTGTTCCAGTTCCTCCAGCACGATGATGCCGCCACCGCCCGAGATGACGAAGCCGTCGCGGTTCGCATCGAACGCGCGCGAGGCCTTTTCCGGCTGGTCGTTGTATTTCGACGACATGGCGCCCATCGCGTCGAACAGGCAACTCAGCGTCCAGTCCAGCTCTTCGGCGCCGCCCGCGAACATCACGTCCTGACGGCCCATCGCAATCTGTTCGGCGGCATTGCCGATGCAATGCAACGAGGTCGAGCAGGCCGAGGTGATCGAATAGTTCACGCCCTTGATCCTGAACGCCGTCGAGAGGTTCGCCGAAATCGTCGAGGACATGCATTTCGGCACCGCAAACGGCCCGATCCGCTTGGGCGAGCCGGAATTCAGCACGATCTGATGCGCGGCGAACATGCTGGATGTGGAAGGACCGCCGGACCCGGCGATCAGGCCGGTGCGCGGGTTGACCACCTCAGCCTCAGACAGGCCGGCATCGGCGATGGCCTGCTGCATGGCGATATAGCCATAGGCCGCGCCCGGACCCATGAAGCGCAGGACGCGCTTGTCCACGGCTTCCTTGATATCCAGATTGACGGCCCCCGCGACCTGACTGCGGAAGCCGTATTCCTTCATGTCTTCATTGGCGGTGATGCCGGATTTGCCCGCTTTCAGCGAGGCAAGAACTTCTTCAGCATTGTTTCCGATGCTGGAAACGATGCCGAGACCGGTGACGACGACGCGGCGCATGGGCGTTCTCCTGAATTCGATGCACGGAACCGAAGCGAGATCAGCTTTCCGACAACGCGACCTTCATGTCCTTGACTTGATAGATGACTTCGCCATCCGCCTCGACGCGGCCATCGGCCACACCCATGGTCAGGCGGCGGGTCTGCACGGCCTTGGTGAAATCGACATAATAGCGCAGCATCTTGCGGTCGGGGCGGACCATGCCCGTCAGCTTGACCTCACCCACGCCCAAGGCATAGCCGCGACCCAGCCAGCCGCGCCAGCCAAGGTTGAAGCCGGTCAGCTGCCACAGCCCATCAAGGCCAAGGCAGCCCGGCATGATCGGATTGCCGGGAAAATGGCAGGAAAAGAACCACAGGTCCGGCGTGATGTCGAATTCGGCCACGACATGGCCCTTGCCATGCAGCCCGCCATCTGCCGAGATCTCGGTGATGCGGTCCATCATCAGCATGGGCGGTTCGGGCAGTTGCGCATTGCCGGGGCCGAACAGCTCTCCGCGGGCGCAGGCCAGCAGATCGTTCTTGTCAAAGCTGGTCCGGGTCATCGTCATCTGCGTCTGGTCTCCGTTGGTCCGACGTGGCGTCATTTCGTGGCACCCGCATCGGCGTCAACCGGCGCGAAACCTTGGCCCGGTCTATCATCGGGCCCGGCAAAGGTGCAAGACCCGCAGCTTATTGCGCGATTCCCGGCTTTGTTGCACCCGGAAAGGACAGGTTTTGCGTCAGAACCACTGTCCCGGTTCCATCAGGCCAAAGTCCATCAACTGCTGGGAATGCCAGCGGAACGGGTGCGAGTTGCGCCAGGCAAAATTCTGGATCTGGTGGCGCGAACCGGGATTGCGCGCCAGGGCCTTCGCCACCCGGAACGAGGCGACCGCCGCCGTCAGGTTGTGATGCCATGGGCAGGAATAGGTGTTGTATTCCTCGACATTGAAGCGGTGGTCGGCCAGCAGCTTCAGGCCCGGCTGGGTGCGGAACAGCGAGATGCGGTCGATGCGGCGGCGGTCGGCGGGCACATGCTCCTCGAAGCGCCAGCGCAGGCCGCCGTGAAAGTCCAGCTGGCGTTCCAGGAAATTGCCGTCCCGGTCCGTCCGGCCAAGCGCGAAATAGCCGGTGCGGTCGAACATCGCCTCATTCATGCTGACCGCATCGGGGAAGCGGTTCAGGTCCGGCGCATAAAGGTCGATGACATAGGTCAGCATCGAGCGGCGGCGTTCCTCGGTGTGGAAGGCCAGCATCTCGCCGACGGTGCGGCTTTCGGAAAAGGGATAGAACAGGAATTCGGCGTTATAGCCGTAATACATCCATGTGTTGGGCGGCGCGGCCTCGATCACGGCATTGACCGCGGCGACATGGGCGCGGGTGTTGCGGGCGTCATGGCGCAGATTTACGATCTTTTCGCCGCCGTCCTCGGGCAGAAGATGCGGGGGCAGGGGATCGGGCGACAAGGCAAGGATCAGCTTGAAGCCCGCCTTCAGGTGATGGTTCAGCGTCGGGCCGACGGCGACGCCGTCTTCGATCAGCAGAATGGCGATGGGGCCCTTGATCAGACGGTCCGGCGAATCCTTCAGAAACTCGGCAAGGGTCGGGTGGCTCATGGCAGCGCGGCCCGGATCTGATCCAGCGTGGCGGGGATGCGGGCCGGGTCGGCTGCGGCGCTATCCAGCGCTGAGGTCAGTTCGGATTTCCGCGCCTCGGGCAGGTCGGCTGCGGCGATGATCTGGCGCACCCGGTCGGCCTCGAAGCCGTCGACGGTCAGCGCAGGGTCGGATGCCAGAACCTGACCCGCCGCAGCGCCTGCGGTGCGGGCGGCGGTGGCGGTGGCCAGCGCGGCGGCCCCGGCGGCATTGGCCGCAGCCTTGGCCTGTTCGGCGCTGACGGCTTGCGCGCCTTCTGCGGCGGCATCCGCCGCGCGGTCGGCTGCGGCGATGGCGGCTTCGGCTGCGGCCTCGGCCTGCGCGGTTGCGGCGGAATCTGCGCCCTGAGTCGCGGCATGGGCTTCGGCTGCGACATCTGCGGCGATGGCTGCGGCATCGGCTGCCGCGTCAGCCGCATTGCCCGCCGCATCGACGGCAGCGGCGGCTTCGGGCGGCGGCTCGGCAGGGGCAGCTGGGGCCGTGGGGGCGGGGGCTTCTGCCTGCGCAAGCTGCTGGTCGCCGCCGTCAAGCAGGCGCATGGGATCGCCGCCACTGACATACCACACCACGCCCAATCCGGCAGCAAGTATCAGCACAAGGGCAGGCAGCATCCGCATCGGGTTCTCCATCGCGTCGGTGGTGGCGAAGTCTGTATGCCATGCTCGCGCGGGAAGGGTAAAGCGGGCGCGGCGCCATTCGTTCAACCAAGGGTCGAGTCCGGACGAAAAGCAGGCAAAACCATGCCCGCAACGCTGCGAATCCGGTTGAAATATGGCATTTGCGCGACTATCTAACCGCGCAAACCTTTTGGCGATACAAGGAACTCAGCCATAGCTCGCAGACCCCATAACGCTCCGCCCACCCGTGACACCGGCCCCCGCGTCAATGAACGCATCCGAGTCGCCGAAATCCGCCTGATCGGTGCGGAAGGCGAAAACATCGGTGTCGTGTCGCCCGCCCGCGGGCTGGAGCTTGCCGAGCAGGCCGGCCTTGATCTGGTCGAAATCTCGCCGAACGCTGTGCCGCCGGTCTGCAAGATCATGGACCTTGGCAAGTTCAAATACGAACAGCAAAAGCGCGAAGCCGAAGCCCGCAAAAAGCAAAAAGTCATCGAGATCAAAGAGATCAAGTTCCGTCCCGGCACGGATACGCATGACTATGACGTGAAGATGCGCTCGGTGATGAAATTTCTGGGCGAAGGCGACAAGGTGAAGGTCACCCTGCGCTTTCGTGGCCGCGAAATGGCGCACCAGCAATTGGGTGTCGAGCTTCTGAACCGCGTGGCTGGCGATGTCGGCGAGGCGGGCAAGATCGAATCCATGCCCAAGCTGGAAGGCCGCCAGATGGTCATGATGATTGCGCCGAAATAATGACAGCCGCGCCGGTGACGATTCTGGTTTTGCGTGAACCCGGTGCCGATCCGGCGCTGCCCTTGCCCGAATATCAGACCGCAGGCTCGGCCGGGGCCGATCTGCGGGCCGATCTGGGCGGGGCCGATCTGGTGCTTGAGCCCGGTCAGATCAAGCTGGTCCCGACCGGCCTGCGCGTTCAGATCCCCGAAGGTTATGAGATGCAGATCCGCCCCCGCTCCAGCCTTGCGCTGAAGCATGGGGTGACGCTGCCGAACACGCCCGGCACGATCGACAGCGATTATCGCGGGCCGCTGGGCGTCATCATGATCAATCTGGGTGCGGCGCCCTATACCATTCAGCATGGCGAACGCATCGCGCAGGCGGTGATCGCGCCGGTCATCCGCGCGGCCTATGTCATAGCCGATACGTTGCAGGATACGGCGCGCGGCTCGGGCGGCTTCGGCTCGACCGGGCGGGGCTGACCCTTGATCTGGCTGCTGCTGATGGCCGCTTCGCTGATGGCGGGGCGGCTTTTTCATTGGCCGCGCCGCGTCGTCTGGACCTTGATCGGCGTGCTGTGGCTGATGGGGCTGGGCATGGCCGTGGCCGCAGGCGATCCGCGCGGCTGGCTGCTGATCGGCGGCGTGCTGGCGCTGGTTCTTGGCTATCGCGCCGTGCTGGTGCGGCTGCATCGCAAAGCCGCCCCGACGATCCCCGCCCCCACCATCCCCGAGGCCGAGATCGACCGCTATGCCCGCCATATCATCCTGCGCGAGTTGGGCGGGCCGGGGCAGGCGGCGCTGAAACGCGCGCGCGCGCTGGTCGTTGGCGCAGGAGGTCTTGGCGCACCGGTGCTGCTGTATCTGGCGGCGGCGGGCGTGGGGCGGATCACGGTGGCCGATGACGACCGGGTCAGCCTCTCGAACCTGCAACGGCAGGTGATCTTTGCCACCCGCGACGAAGGCCGGCCCAAGGCGCAGGCGGCGCGCGACGCGATGCTGGCGCTGAACCCGCATGTCGCGGTGACCGCACTGGAGCGCCGCATCGGCGCGGATGACGTGGACCTGATCGCCGCGCATGATCTGGTGATCGACGGCACGGATACATTCGCCGCCCGGCAGGCGGTGAACGCGGCCTGCACGGCTGCGGGCGTGCCGCTGATCGCCGGGGCGATTGCGCAATGGGAGGGGCAGTTGACCATCTGGGATCCCGCCCGCGATGCGCCCTGCATGGCCTGCCTCTTTCCCGACGCGCCGGCCGCCGGACTTGCTCCAAGCTGCGCCGAGGCGGGCGTCGTCGGTCCCTTGCCCGGCGTTCTGGGCAGCATGATGGCGCTGGAGGCCATCAAGCTGATCGCCGGGACCGGCACGCCGTTGCGCGGACAGATGCTGATCTTTGACGGGCTTTACGGCGAAAGCCGTTCTGTGAAAATCCGCCGCCGCGTCGATTGTCCGGTCTGCGGCTCTGGACATTCCCGGCTGGGGTGAAAAGATCGGGGCAAAGCTGCAGGAGGCACGCATGAACCCCGAAATCACCCAATGGACCGGCCCGCTGGGCCTGCCGCGCTTCGACCTGATCGCGGATGCCGATTTCGCCCCGGCCTTCGATGCCTGCCTTGCCGAAGCCGCCGCCGCGGTCGAGGCCATCGCCGCCAACCCCGCCCCTCCGGATTTCCAGAACACCGTCGCGGCGCTGGAAACCGCCGAAGACCCGCTGAACCGGCTGTGCGCGATTTTCTACACCTTGGCGGGCGTCGATTCGAACCCCGCGCGCGAGGATCTGCAGCGTCAGATCGCCCCGCGTCTGGCCGCGCATGGCAGCAAGGTCAGCATGGATCCGCGCCTGTTCGACCGGGTCGAGGCCGTGTTGCAGGAACGCGACGAACTGGCGCCCGAAGATCGCCGCCTGACCGAACTGACGCTGCGCGGGCTGCGCCGGTCCGGTGCGGGGCTGACGGGTGCTGCGCGCGAACGGATGGCCGCCATTCGCGAACGTCTGGCGGTGCTCTCGACGCAGTTTGCCCAGAACATGCTGACGGATGAACGCGATTTCACCATGCCCGTTGCCGATGATGCGCTTGGCGGGTTGCCCGACTGGCTGATCCGCAGCATGCGCGCCGCCGCCCGCGAACGGGGGCAGACCGGGCAGATCGTGACGCTGAATCGCAGCCTGATCGTGCCGTTTCTGGAATATTCGACCGATCGCAGCCTGCGCGAAACCGCGTGGCGGGCATGGGCCGCGCGCGGCGATGGTTCGGGCGCGGGGGGCGCTGCCACCGACAACCGGCCGGTCGCAGCCGAGATCCTGGTGCTCCGCCATGAACGCGCCACGCTGCTGGGCTATGACGACTTTGCCAGCTACAAGCTGGAGCCGGAAATGGCGCGGAATGCGGCGAATGTCGAAGCCCTGCTGATGCAGGTCTGGACCCCCGCCAAGGCCCGCGCCGAAGCCGATGCCGCGCGGTTCACCGACATGCTGCATGCCGATGGCGGCAACGGCGCGCTGGAGCCGTGGGACTGGCGCTTCTATGCCGAACGCCGCCGCAAAGCCGAACATGATCTGGATGAGGCCGAGGTCAAGCCCTACCTGACGCTGGATGCGATGATCGGCGCGGTCTTCGACACCGCACACCGGCTGTTCGGCATCGAGATGCGCCCCTTCGAGGCGAAGCTGTGGTCGCCCGACACCCGCGCGTGGGAGGTGACGCGCGACGGGCAGCATCTGGCGGTGTTTCTGGGCGATTTCTATGCGCGGCCCAGCAAACGCTCGGGTGCGTGGTGTTCGACGCTGCAATCGCAGCACAAGATCGGCGCGGGCCAGCGGCCCATCGTCGTCAATGTCTGCAACTTCACCCCGCCCGAGGAAAAAGGCGCACCCGCCTTCCTGTCATGGGATGACGCGCATACGCTGTTTCACGAATTCGGCCATGCGCTGCACAATATCCTGTCGGATGTCAGCTGGCCCTCGATTTCGGGGACGGCGGTGGCGCGCGATTTCGTCGAATTGCCCAGCCAGCTTTTCGAGCATTGGCTGGAGCAGCCCGAAGTGCTGGACCGCCACGCCCGCCATGCGGAAACCGGCGCGCCGCTGCCTGCGGATCTGCGCGACCGCATCATCGCGGCGGGCAATGCCGATCAGGGCTTTGCCACCGTCGAATATCTGGAAAGCGCGCTGGTCGATCTGGCGTTCCATCGCGGCACGCCGCCCGCCGATCCCATGGCGCGGCAGGCCGAGGTGCTGGCCGAACTGGGCGCGCCTGCCGCCATTCCCATGCGCCACGCCACGCCGCATTTCGCGCATGTCTTTTCGGGCGACGGCTACAGCGCGGGGTATTACAGCTATATGTGGTCCGAGGTGATGGATGCCGATGCCTTTGACGCCTTCTTGGAAAAAGGCAGCGCCTTTGACCCCGAAACCGCCGAAAAACTGCAGGAATGGATCCTGTCCAAAGGGGATTCTTTGCCCGCCGACGAACTTTGGTTGAAATTCAGGGAACGAAAACCGGGGGTTCACGCTTTGTTGAAAGGACGTGGGCTTTTGCCCGACGGTTCCTGAAACCAAAGGGAGATCTGGAATGAAACTGAACAAGCCCCTGCTCGCGCTTGCCACCGTCGCAGCCCTGGGTCTGGTTGCCGCCTGCGATCAGGTCGCGCCCGTCGCCCCCGAGCCCACCCCCGGTCCCATCGCGCAATCCAGCGCGCTGAACGGCACCTATAACCTGCTGCGCTCGGATTGCGGTGACATGACCAGCGACAAGAGCCTGGTGATCGACGGCAACAAGTTCATGTTCCCCGGGGCAAGCTGCACCATCGCCGGATCCGAGCGTCAGGTGAACCGCACGCGCGTGACGCTGGCCTGCGAAGGCTCGCCTGCGGCGGGCAACCGGATCGTCGATCTGCAGACCCGTCCGGATGGCACGCTGCGCCTGACCGAGGACACGATCACGCTGACCTATTTCCAATGCATGAGCGCGCAGGCCAGCACGGATTCGCTGGTCGGCCAGTCCATGTGATCCCGGTCGCATGATCTTTGTCCTGTGATCCCGCGCGGATCGCAGAACGAAACGGGCCGCCGGGTTGGCGGCCCGATATCGTTTCAGTCGCGCGTCTCGTCGGGATCGACGCCCCAGATGGTGGTCTTGGGCACCCAGCCCTTTTCGCCGCCGCCAGACACCCGGCACCAGTCCTTGGTGCATTCATGCAGCCGGACGATGGCCCCGGCTTCGGCGCGGGCCACGACATTGGCGTTTTCCTCGGGCTTTGACAGCAGTTCCAGCATGTCCTGCTGCACGATGGCAGTGCGCACGCCCGACAGCAGCGCGTAATGCACCCAGCCGCCCGCGCCGTCCTGATCCTCGACCCGGCGCCAATGGCCGAATTCCGCGACGACGCGCAGCGGCATCCCGGCATGGCGGAATACCCAGTCGACGCGATGCGACAGGCTAGGGCCGCGCCGGGCATTGCCCTCGCCGCCCTTCAGGCTGACATAGCGGGGCAGGGGCAGATTGGTGACGGGCCCACGACTGGGATCGCGCGTGTCGCGCTGGATCTCGGCATCGGCCGACACCTCGGGCATCTCGTTTTCGATATTCTCGCCCGGGTCGGTGGCCTGCGCCAGCGAAGCGCCCGCGACGCATGACCAAATGGCCAGCGCCGCCGCGCCCAGCAATGCCTGTCGATATGTCATCTGCCGTTCCTGCATTCCGGGGGTCTTGTGCCGGCCCCTCAACGCAGGCACTTTGCCAAAAGCCGCCCGGTTTGGAAAGACGGGACGGCCCCAAGATAGGGAGAGCCTCATGTCCGCAGCCGATCCGGCCCGCACGCGCCTGAAGGTCACTGTCACACGCCGCCTGCCCGAGGCGGTCGAGACGCGCATGGCCGAGTTGTTCGACCTGTCGCTGAAACACGAAGATCGCAAGATGACGCGCGAACAACTGGTTGCGGCGATGCAGGAAAGCGACGTGATCGTGCCCACCGTCACCGACCGGATCGACGCGAACATGCTGGCGCAGGCCGGTGAGCGGCTGAAGCTGATCGCGAATTACGGCGCCGGGGTCGATCACATCGACGTGCAATCGGCGCGCCAGCGCGGCCTGCTGGTGTCGAACACCCCCGGCGTCGTGACCGAGGACACCGCCGACATGACCATGGCGCTGATCCTTGCCGTCACGCGCCGCATTCCCGAAGGTCTGGCCGAGATGCAGGCCGGGCGCTGGGAAGGCTGGTCGCCCACCGCGCATCTGGGCGGGCGCGTCGGCGGGCGGCGTCTGGGCATTCTGGGCATGGGTCGGATCGGGCAGGCCGTGGCGCGGCGCGCGCATGTCTTCGGGATGCAGGTGCATTACCACAACCGCCGCCGCCTGCGCCCGGAAATCGAAGCCGACCTGCACGCGACCTATTGGGAAAGTCTGGACCAGATGCTGGCGCGGATGGACATCATCAGCGTGAACGCGCCGCACACGCCTTCGACCTTTCATCTGCTGAACGCGCGGCGGTTGAAGTTGCTGAAGCCCTCGGCGGTGGTGGTGAACACCTCGCGCGGCGAGGTGATCGACGAAAACGCCCTGACCCGGATGCTGCGCGCGGGCGAGATCGCGGGCGCCGGTCTTGACGTTTTTGAACACGGCCATGAAATCAACCCCCGCCTGCGCGAGCTGCCGAATGTCGTGCTGCTGCCGCATATGGGCAGCGCCACGGTCGAAGGCCGGATCGAGATGGGCGAGAAAGTCCTGATCAACATCAAGACCTTCGCCGATGGTCATCGCCCGCCCGATCTGGTCGTGCCCTCGATGCTTTAGGCGCGGCCGGGGCGCGCGGGCGCGGCATCTCTGCGTCCGATAGATCAGCGAAATGCGACATGTCGCTTTTCGCCGTGAAAATGTCGCAGAAATCATGTCGCCGGTTTTGACCTCTGGCAGTAATCGCACAAGGATAGCCCACGCGCGAAAAAGGAGTCGCTTGCGATGAAAACCCATGTGAAGGCCCTTGTGGTCGGAGGCGGTGCCGTCGGTTGCGGTATTGCGTTGCATCTGGCGCGCGCGGGCTGGGACACGATGCTGGTCGAACGCGATGAGCTGACCGCCGGGTCCACCTGGCACGCCGCCGGGCTTTTGCCGCTGTTCAACATGGGCTATGCGACCAGCCACATCCACGACTATTCGGTCAAGCTCTATGCCGGGCTTGAGGCCGAGACCGGGCTGAATGCCGGGTTCACCCGCTGCGGCAACCTGCGCATGGCACAGACGCAGGACCGGATGGACGAATATCAGCTTTACTCCTCGATCGCGGAAACCGTGGGCGTCGAGCATGAGTTCATGACCCCCTCGCAGATCAAGGAACGCTGGCCCTTGGTCAATATCGACGGGCTGAAAGGCGCGCTGTTCCACCCGACCGATGGCTATATCAACCCCGCCGACGTGACGCAGGCCATGGCCCGCGCCGCCCGCATGGCAGGCGCCACCATCGAGCGCAGGATTCAGGTCAACGGCTATAAATGGACCGGCGACGAATGGATCGTCACCTGTGACCGCATGGTCGAAAAGGGCGGCAACCTTGTCCCTGCGAACGAACCCTTCGAGATCCGGGCCGAACATGTCGTGACCGCGACCGGCAACCACGCGCAGCGCACCGCGCGTCTGTTGGGCATCAAGATCCCCGCCATTCCGGTCGAACACCAGTATATCGTGACCGAGCCGGACCCGGCGCTGGTCGCATGGCGCGCGGCGGGCAATCCCGAACATCCGGTGCTGCGCGATGCCGATGCCAAATGGTATGTGCGCGAGGAACGCGGCGGCTGGATCCTTGGACCCTATGAACGCAATGCGCCCGCACGCTTCCCCTATGAGGTGCCCGAAGGCTTCCGCGCCGACCTGTTCCCCCTGGATCTGGAACGGATCGAGGAAGAATACATGTCGATGATCCACCGGCTTCCGACCTCCGAAACCGTGGGTCTGAAAGACGATTTCAACGGCCCGATCTGCTATACCCCCGATGGCAACCCGCTGGTCGGCCCCGCGCCGGGCCTGCGCAACATGTGGCTGGCCGAGGGCTTTTCCTTCGGCATCACCGCAGCGGGTGGCGTGGGTCACTATCTGGCCCAGATGATGACCCAAGGCGAGGCCGAGATCGACATGGCGTCGCTGGATCCGCGCCGATATGGCAGCTGGATGACGACCGAATACGCCGTCAAGAAGAACGAAGAATGCTATGAGCATGTCTTCATCCTGCACCACCCCGACGAGGAACGCGAAGCCGCGCGGCCCCTGCGCACCGCGCCCGCCTATGACCGCCAGATCGCCGCTGGCGCGCAGATGGGGCAGGTGAACGGCTGGGAGCGTCCGAACTATTACGCGCCCATCGGCTTTGACGATCACGCCGCCCGCAGTTTCCGCCGCGGTGGCTGGTGGCAATATGCCAAGGCCGAAGCCGAGGCCGTGCGCAATACCGCGGGCCTGATCGACGCATCGGCCTTTACCAAGCATCGCGTCTATGGCGCGGGCGCGACGGCGTTTCTGGACTGGTTCACCACCAACAAGCTGCCCAAGGTCGGCCGGATCAATCTGACCTATGCGCTGACCGATGCCGGCACCACGCGCACCGAATACACCATCGTGCGTCTGGCAGAGGATGATTACTACCTGATCTCGGCCGGGGCATGGACCGATTACGATGCCGATTTCCTGCGCAAATCCGCCGAGGAGATGGAGGGCGAATTCGGTCAGGTCATCATTCAGGACATCACCACGCAATGGGGCGTCTTTGCCATTGCCGGGCCGAAATCGCGCGACATCCTGAAGGAAATCGTCCGCGATGCCGACCCTGCGACGGTTCTGGGCAACAAGCGTTTCCCGTGGCTGTCGATGCGCAATATCGAGCTGGGCATGTGCCCGGTCCGCGCCATCCGCGTCGCCTATACCGGCGAGCTGGGCTGGGAGTTGCACCACCCGATCGAATTTGGCCGCTATCTGTGGGATCAACTGGTCGCCGCAGGTGAAAAGCATGGGCTTAAGCTGGTCGGCGCGCGGGCGCAGAACTGGCTGCGGCAAGAGAAGTCCTATCGCGCCTTCGGGACCGAGCTTGGCCGCGACGCGACGCCGCTCGAGGCCGCGCTGGACCGCTTTGTCGATCTGGGCAAAGAGTTCAACGGCAAGCAGGCCATGCTGGACAAGGGCCTGCGCTCGCAATGCGTGACGCTGCTGATCGACGGGCCGCCTGACGCCGATCCGTGGGGCCGCGAGGCGCTTTACACCGAAGACGGCGCCACCAAGGTCGGCCGCCTGACCTCGGGCGGCTGGGGGGCTGCGTTCAACAAGTCGGTCGGCATGGGCTATGTCCGCCCCGATCTGGCCCAGCCCGGCACCCGCCTGAAAGTGCGCATGCAGCGCCAGCTTTGGGATGCGGTGGTGACCGAGGACAGCCCCTATGACCCGGAAAACAAGGTCATCCGCGTGGATGGCTGATCCGGCCACGGTGACGACATGACTAACGCAGGGCCCGGCGCAAATGCCGGGCCTTTTGCGCGCCGCTGCCTGCCGATTTGAGCGCAATCCGCAGGAGGTCAGGCCGCGCGGATCTGGCTATCCCTGCCGCATGGCAATGTGGAAGGGACGAAAGACATGACCATGCTGAAAGACCGGGTGGCGCTGATCGCCGGAGCATCCGCAGGGATCGGCCGCGCGATCGCCGAACTGTTCGCCGCCGAAGGCGCGGCGGTGGTGCTGATGGCCCGGCGTGCCGGACCCTTGGACGAGGTGGCACATGGCATCCGCGCGCGAGGTGGCAGGGCGGCGGTCGTGGTGGGTGATGCAACGCAGGCCGATCCGCACCTGCGCGCCGTGGCCTTGGCTTGCGATCAGTTTGGCGGGCTGGACATCGCCGTCAACAATGCCGGGCTGGTGGGGCCGGTGAAGCCTTTGGCGGATCTGGCACCCGAAGATTGGGATCAGGTGCTGGCAACCAATCTGACGGCGGGCTTTCTGGGCGTGCGCGCACAGATCCCGGCCATGCTGCGGCGCGGCTCGGGGGCGATCATCATGATCTCAAGCTTTGTGGGCAGCAGTGTCGGTCTGCCCGGAATGGCGGCCTATGGCGCGGCCAAGGCCGGGCTGAGCGGGCTGGTCAAGGGCATTGCCGCGGATTACGGGCATCTGGGGATCCGCGCCAATGCCCTGCTGCCGGGCGGGACTGACACGGCAATGGCGGGCGATCAGGCGCAGAAGGACTGGGCGGCGGGCCTGCATGCGATGAAGCGCATCGCCGCGCCTTCGGAAATCGCGACGGCGGCGCTGTTTCTGGCCAGCCCGATGGCCAGTTTCGTGACCGGGACGGCGCTTTATGCAGACGGAGGAAATGCGGCGGTGAAATAGCCCGCAGCCTCAGCGCAAAGCCAGCAGACGGCGCTGCAGATCATCATGCAGCGCGACCCGCTCCTCGGGCGATAAAAACGCGGCCAGCTCGATCTCGCGCTGGCCGTTTGTCAGGGTCAGATAGCTTTCGATGGGATGGTTGTGGTGCAGCGCGAGGCGCACCCAATACGGATCCGTGCGCCACACGCGATCCGCGCGGCCCGGATCGCTGCGGGTCAGGATCAGCGCCTGCCGGGACAGCTGCAACATCTCGGACGGGCCGCGATAGCTGCGGCGGATTGCAGCCCACAGCGCCCAGACCGCCAGCGCGGCAAAGGGCAGCACACCCCACAACGCCGCCGTGCCCAGGACCGCCAGCAAGGGCAGCGCCAGAAAACCCGCTGTCAGCCCGATGACCCAGACGAAGCCTTGCGTGGGCAGGGAGCGGTTTGGCCACAGATGCAAAACGGCCCCGGAGTCCTGCTCCGGGGCCGTGTCATGCCATGCGTAAGGCATCAATGCGCGTGGCTGCGGTCCCAGTCCTCGCGCTTGGGCAGTTGCTCGAACGTGTGCTCGGGCGGGGGCGAGGGCAGGGTCCATTCCAGCGTGTCGGCATGTTCGTTCCAGTAGTTCGGAACATTCACGCGCTGACCGCGGAACAGGGTGTAGAAGACGATGCCGATGAAGAACAGGAACGAGGCAAAGGACAGATAGGCCCCCAGCGACGAGATATTGTTCCAGAACGCGAATTCCACGGGATAGTCGATATAGCGGCGCGGCATCCCCTGACGGCCAAGGAAGTGCTGCGGGAAGAAGGTCAGGTTGGCGCCGATGAACATCATCCAGAAATGCAGCTTGCCCGCCCATTCCGGATATTGGCGGCCCGACATCTTGCCGATCCAGTAATAGACGCCCGCGAAGATGCCAAAGACCGCACCCAGCGACATCACATAGTGGAAATGCGCCACGACGTAATAGGTGTCATGATACACCCGGTCCAGCGGCGCCTGGCTCAGCACCACGCCTGTCACACCGCCGACGGTGAACAGGAACAGGAAGCCAAAGGCCCACAGCATCGGCGTCTTGAACTCGATCGAGCCGCCCCACATTGTCGCGATCCACGAAAACACCTTGATGCCCGTGGGCACGGCGATGGTCATGGTGGCCAGCATGAAATAGCTTTGCTGGGTCAGCGACATGCCGACCGTATACATGTGGTGCGCCCAGACGACGAAGCCCAGAATGCCGATGGCGGCCATGGCCAGCACCATCGGCAGATAGCCGAAGATCGGCTTCTTGGCGAAGGTCGAGATGACGTGGCTGATGATCCCGAAGCCGGGCAGGATGATGATATAGACCTCGGGGTGGCCAAAGAACCACAAGATGTGCTGATACAGGATCGGGTCGCCGCCGCCCGCCGGGTTGAAGAAATGCGTGCCGAAATTGCGGTCCATCAGCAGCATGGTGATGGCCCCGGCCAGCACCGGCAGCGACAGCAGGATCAGCCATGCGGTGATGAAGACCGACCACGCGAACAGCGGCACCTTGAACAGCGTCATGCCGGGCGCGCGCATGTTCAGGAAGGTGGTGATGATGTTGATCGCGCCCAGAATGGACGACGCGCCCGAAACGTGGACGGCAAAGATCGCCAGATCCATCGAATAGCCGCTTTCAGTCGTGGACAGCGGCGGATACAGCACCCAGCCCACGCCCGAGCCGGGCTGGTCGCTGCCCCCCGGCGCCAGCAGCGAGGCGATGCCAAGTGCGACACCGCAGACATACATCCAGTAGGACAGGTTGTTCAGACGCGGAAACGCCATGTCGGGCGCGCCCAGATGCAGCGGCATGAAATAGTTGCCGAAGCCGCCGAACAGCGCCGGAATGACGACGAAGAACATCATCAGCACGCCGTGATAGGTGATCATCACGTTCCACAGATGGCCGTTCGGCGTGCATTCCGCGCTGGCGTCCGCAATGAAACGTGCCCCCTCCAGACACATGTATTGCACGCCGGGATGCTGCAGCTCCATCCGCATATAGACCGTGAAGCTGACCGAGATCAGACCCACGATGCCCGCGGTGAACAGATACAGGATTCCGATGTCCTTGTGGTTTGTAGACATGAACCAGCGGGTAAAGAACCCGCGCGTGTCATGATGGTCCCCGTGGCCGTGAACGGCTGCGTCTGCCATGCTGAACTCCCTAAACATGCGGCTAGCCGGCCCGGGGGCCGACGGACTCGGATCAATTTCTAGAACACATTCCCGCGACCGGCAATCGCGGCGACCGGATCGGGCCCGGTCTTGCCGCAGGTTGTGGCCAAGCTGCGTCTGTGCGTCCTAGTTGGTCGCGGGTGCCGCCGGTTCCGCAGGGGTGGCGGCGTCTGCCGCAGGCGCGGCCCCTGCATCGGGCGAGTGCTGGGCCAGAAAGGCGATCACATCCGCCTGATTCTTGGCCAGCTTGAAGGTCATCTTGGTTTTAAGGGACTTGTCGCCGACCTTTTCCTCGACATAGCTGTTGGGGTCGGTGACGTAGCCCGCCAGATCCTCGGGGGTCCAGATCTCACCGGCCTCGCCCAGCTTGATCAGCGCGTCCGAGAACTTGAAGCCCTCGGCGGTTCCGGCCTTGCGACCGACGACGCCGTAAAGGTTCGGGCCGACCTTTCCCCCCTTGACCACATCGGTCCCGTCGGGCGACTGGATCATGTGGCAGGCCTTGCACTTGCGGAATTCCTTTTCGCCATTGGCGGCATCCTGCGCCACGGCGGGCAGCGCAAACATCGCCACGGCAACCGAGGCATAGATCGCGGTCTTCATCTTGGTTCCTCTTAGGTCGTTTTCCATGAAAAACGGATGGGACCTCTCCCTTCCCTGGGTTGACGGCTAGCATGGGTCAACCCGGCTGGATACGACCAAAAGGTCGCATGAGGCATAAGACAGACAGCACGATTTGTTGAAAATGCCCGAAATTCAGCCCGAAACTCAGCCCGAATTTCAGCCGGGAAGCGGCGGGAAATTTCTGGCGAAGGCCCGCATCAGCGCCACGTCCAGATCGGCCAGTTCGACCGGATGGCCCAGATCGACAAGGCTGGTGACGCCATGTTCGGCGATGCCGCAGGGCACGATCCCGTCGTAATGCCCCAGATCCGGTTCGACATTGACCGAGATGCCGTGAAAGCTGACCCAGCGGCGCAGCTTGACGCCGATGGCCGCGATCTTGTCTTCGCGCATGGACCCGTCCGGCAGCGCAGCCTTGTCGGGGCGCTGCACCCAGACGCCGACGCGGCCATCGCGGATCTGGCCGGTGACGTTGAATTCGGCCAGGGCGTCGATGACCCAGTTTTCCAGCGATTTGACAAAGGCGCGGATGTCGCGGCCCCGGCGGTTCAGGTCCAGCATGACATAGACCACCCGCTGCCCCGGCCCGTGATAGGTATATTGCCCGCCGCGCCCGCTTTCATGCACCGGAAAGCGCGGGCGCAGCAGATCGGCGGCCTGCGCGCTGGTGCCGGCGGTGTAAAGCGGCGGATGTTCGACCAGCCAGATCAGCTCATTCGCCTCGCCTGCGGCAATGGCTGCGGCGCGGGCCTCCATGAAGGCCACGGCCTTTTGATAGTCGGTCAGTCCGGGGGCGGTGATCCAGTCGGTCATGCCTGCCATTTGGCGGCAATTCGTCCGTGCCGCAAGGGGGGGCAGGCAGATCATGAATCTGGTGCATGATCATTGTGCGGATGTTGAATTTCACTAAAAGCGCTTCAACGCCTATATGAACGGCTCAACCCTGCCCGGAGTCCGCCATGACGCTGCCCAAATCGCCCGTCTTTGAAGCCATCGCGCAAGCCGCGCGCGACCGCATCCTGATCCTTGACGGCGCGATGGGCACGCAGATCCAGCAGCTTGGCCTGAACGAGGACGATTTTCGTGGCCATGGCGGCGGGTGCGGCTGCGGCTGCCATCCTCCGATACCGGGCGAGCATCCGCAGCAGGGCAACAACGATCTGCTGATCCTGACCCAGCCCGCCGCGATCGAAGAGATCCATTACCGCTATGCCAAGGCGGGCGCCGATATCGTCGAGACGAACACGTTTTCCTCGACCACCATCGCGCAGGCCGATTACGGGCTTGAGGCGGCGGTCTATGACCTGAACTTTCACGGCGCGCGGCTGGTGCGGCAGGCGCTGGACCGCGCCACCGCAGAAGACGGGCGCCCGCGCTGGGTGGCGGGCGCGTTGGGGCCGACCAACCGCACGGCCTCGATCAGCCCGGACGTGAACAATCCCGGCTATCGCGCGGTGACATTCGATGACCTGCGCGTGGCCTATGCCGAACAGATCCGCGGGCTGATTGATGGCGGGGCCGATCTGATCCTGATCGAGACGATTTTCGACACGCTGAACGCCAAGGCCGCGATCTTTGCCTGCGAAGAGGTGTTCGCGCGCAACAACCTGCGGCTGCCGGTGATGATCTCGGGCACGATCACCGACCTGTCGGGCCGCACGCTGTCGGGGCAAACGCCCACCGCGTTCTGGTATTCGGTCGCACATGCCCAGCCCGTGACCGTGGGCCTGAACTGCGCCCTGGGGGCCGAGGCGATGCGCCCGCATCTGGCCGAACTGTCGGTCGTCGCGGATACGCTGATCTGCGCCTATCCCAATGCGGGCCTGCCCAATGAGATGGGCCAATATGACGAATCGCCCGAGGACATGGCCGCGCAGGTGCTGGAATTTGCGCGCGAAGGTCTGGTGAACGTGGTCGGCGGCTGCTGCGGATCGACGCCCGACCATATCGCGGCCATCGCCCGCGCGGTCGAGGGGCTGCCGCCCCGCGCCATCCCCGAAATCGAACCGCGCCTGCGGCTTTCCGGGCTGGAGCCGTTCACCAAGACCGACGACATCCCCTTCATGAATGTGGGCGAGCGCACGAACGTCACCGGCTCGGCCAAGTTCCGCAAGCTGATCACCAATGCCGATTACACCGCGGCGCTGGATGTGGCCCGCGATCAGGTCGAAAACGGCGCGCAGATCATCGACGTGAACATGGATGAGGGTCTGATCGATTCCCGGCAGGCGATGATCGACTATCTGAACCTGATCGCGGCGGAACCCGACATCGCCCGCGTGCCGATCATGATCGACAGCTCGAAATGGGAGGTGATCGAGGCCGGGCTGAAATGCGTCCAGGGCAAGGCCATCGTGAACTCGATCAGCCTGAAAGAGGGCGAAGCGGCCTTCATCCACCATGCCGACCTGTGCCGCCGCTATGGCGCGGCGGTCGTCGTCATGGCCTTTGACGAGGTGGGGCAGGCCGACACCGAAAACCGCAAGGTCGAGATCTGCAGCCGCGCCTATGACATTCTGGTCAACCGCGTGGGCTTTCCGCCGCAGGACATCATCTTCGATCCCAACATCTTCGCCGTGGCGACCGGGATCGAGGAGCATGACAATTACGGCGTCGATTTCATCAACGCCACGCGCCGCATCATGCAGACCCTGCCGCATGTGCATATCTCGGGCGGGGTGTCGAACCTGTCCTTCAGCTTCCGCGGCAATGAACCCGTGCGCGAGGCGATGCATGCCGTGTTCCTGTATCACGCCATTCAGGCGGGCATGGACATGGGCATCGTCAATGCCGGGCAATTGGCGGTCTATGACCAGATCGACGCCGATCTGCGCGAAGCCTGCGAGGATGTGGTCCTGAACCGCACGCCTGCCAAAGGGGGCTCGGCCACCGAAAACATGCTGGACATTGCCGGGCGTTTCCACGGTCAGGGCGGGGCCAAGGCGCGCGAAAAGGATATGACATGGCGCACGTGGCCCGTCGACAAGCGGCTGGAACATGCGCTGGTCAACGGCATCACCGAATTCATCGACGAGGACACCGAAGAAGCCCGCCTGTCGGTCGAACGTCCGCTGCATGTCATCGAAGGCCCGCTGATGGCCGGGATGAACGTGGTGGGCGATCTGTTCGGCAGCGGCAAGATGTTCCTGCCTCAGGTGGTGAAATCGGCACGGGTGATGAAGCAGGCCGTGGCGCATCTGCTTCCTTACATGGAGGCCGAGAAGGCCGGGGGCGGCGCGTCCTCCAGCGCGGGCAAGGTGCTGATGGCGACGGTCAAGGGTGACGTGCATGACATCGGCAAGAACATCGTCGGCGTCGTTCTGGCCTGCAACAATTATGAGATCATCGATCTGGGCGTGATGGTCCCGACCAGTAAGATCCTTGAGGTCGCGAAGGCGGAAAACGTCGATATCATCGGCCTGTCGGGGCTGATCACCCCGTCCTTGGACGAGATGGTGCATGTCGCCAGCGAAATGGAGCGCGAAGGCTTCGATATTCCGCTGCTGATCGGCGGCGCGACGACAAGCCGGGTGCATACGGCGGTCAAGATCCATCCGAAATATGCCAAGGGTCAGACGGTCTATGTCACCGATGCCAGCCGCGCCGTGGGTGTGGTGGGCAACCTTCTGTCGGGACGAAAATCTGCCTATGTCGATGATATCCGTTCGGAATATCTGGACGTGGCCAATAAGCACGCCCGCGCCGAGGCGGAAAAGAAACGCCTGCCTCTGGCATCGGCGCGCGACAATGCGGTGCAGATCGACTGGACCGGATTTGACGCGAAGGCGCCGCAGTTTCTGGGTCCGCGCGTGATCGATGATTTCGATCTGGCGCAGATCGCGCGCTATATCGACTGGACGCCCTTCTTCCAGACATGGGAGCTGAAGGGGGTCTATCCGCGCATCCTTGAGGATGAGAAACAGGGCGAGGTGGCGCGCCAGCTTTTCGCCGACGCTCAGGCCATGCTGGCGCGGATCATCGACGAGAAATGGTTCAAGCCGCGCGCCGTCATCGGCTTCTGGCCCGCGAACCGCGACGGCGACGATATCCGCCTGTTTACCGACGAAACCCGCGACACGCCGCTGGCCACGCTGCACACGCTGCGTCAGCAGGTGGCCAAACGCGATGGCCGCCCGAATGTCGCCATGTCGGATTTCGTGGCCCCCAAGGGCCATCGCGATTACGTCGGCGGCTTCGTGGTGACGACAGGCGCCGAGGAACAGGGCATCGCCGACCGCTTCAAGGCCGCGCATGACGATTTCTCGGCCATTCTGGTGCAGGCGCTGGCCGACCGCTTTGCCGAAGCGCTGGCCGAAATGATGCATGAACGGGTCCGCAAGACCTATTGGGGCTATTCCGACGAGGATTTCGCCCCCGACGAGCTGATTGGCGAGCCTTATCCCGGCATCCGCCCCGCGCCCGGCTATCCGGCCCAGCCCGACCACACGGAAAAGGTGACGCTGTTCGATCTGCTGGATGCGACAGCGGCGACCGGGGTCGAACTGACCGAGTCCATGGCGATGTGGCCCGGTGCCTCGGTCTCGGGGCTGTATATCGGCCATCCGGATGCGTATTACTTTGGCGTGGCCAAGGTCGAACACGATCAGGTTCTGGACTATGCCGCGCGCAAGGGCATGACCGTCGCTCAGGCGGAACGCTGGCTGGCCCCGATCCTGAACTATATCCCGCAGGCCGCCGTCGCAGCCGAGTGAAAATCGCGTTTGGCGGGTGAAAATTCCCTTTTCATCCGCCACGCAAGCGTCTATGAGACCCGAGCCTACCAGGATGCGGCCGTGGCGGAATTGGTAGACGCGCAGCGTTGAGGTCGCTGTTCCTTAACCGGAGTGAAAGTTCGAGTCTTTTCGGCCGCACCAAACAGAACCCTGTAAGAACCGCAGGAAAAGCCGCAGGGCCTGGTCATCGACCGGGCCTTTTTGCTTTTCCGGCGTGCTGTGCCGGGACGGTTTTGCGACGCCTGAGGTGGATGAATGCGACGTTTGCGCAAGCGGTCTGGCCGGGCACTCAACCCCGTGGCCAAATGTCCAAGCATCTGCCAGTTTGCGGGGCGGGGCGGCTGACCCTGAACTTCAAGGCGTTGCATCAGGATTTTTTAGGTTTTTTGCCTGTTCCGCGCTGGGCGGCGGATCGCGGGTGAAACAAGCTCAGCGCGATTGCCCGAAATTCGTGCAGAAACGGCGTGGCTGATGAAAACTGCACATGTCAGTTGCAAAGCGCTGGAACCGCCGCATAGTTGGGTTTGCGGAAAACAACAAACCAGACAATCAGGGAGCCCCGCACTTGGCCAATGCAGCCGCAAACGACGCCTTCGTCGTCTTCGATCATGTGCAAAAAAGCTATGACGGTCAGAGCCTTGTCGTAAAGGATCTGAACCTTACCATTGGCAAGGGCGAGTTCTTGACCATGCTTGGGCCGTCTGGCTCGGGCAAGACGACTTGCCTGATGATGCTGGCCGGTTTTGAAACCGCCACGCATGGAGAGATTCGCCTGAACGGCAAGAACATCAACGATGTGCCGCCGCACAAGCGCGGCATCGGCATGGTGTTTCAGAACTACGCGCTGTTTCCCCATATGACCGTGGGCGAAAACCTGTCCTTCCCGCTGGAAGTCCGTGGCATGTCCAAGGATGAACGCGAAAGCCGCGTGACCCGCGCGCTGGACATGGTGCAGATGGGCCAGTTCAAGAACCGCCGCCCGGCGCAGCTTTCGGGCGGTCAGCAGCAGCGGATCGCGCTGGCCCGCGCCTTGGTCTTTGACCCGGAACTGGTACTGATGGATGAACCGCTGGGCGCGCTGGACAAGCAGCTTCGCGAACATATGCAGTTTGAAATCAAGGCGCTGCACGACCGTCTGGGCATCACCGTTGTCTATGTGACCCACGATCAGGGCGAGGCGCTGACTATGTCGGACCGCATCGCGGTGTTCAATGACGGGCGCATCCAGCAGCTTGCCCCGCCGCCGGTGCTGTATGAACAGCCCGAAAACAGCTTCGTCGCGGGCTTTATCGGCGAAAACAACGCGCTACGCGGCCAGATCGAGAAGCTGGAGGGCGAAAAGGCGCTGGTGCGTCTGGGCAATGGCGACCTGATCGACGCAACCGCGGTGAATATCCGCGAAGCGGGCAAGACCACGACCGTCTCGGTCCGCCCCGAGCGCGTCGAATTCAAGCCCGAGCTGATGCCCAAGGGCGCGCATACGATCGAGGCCGAGGTGCGCGATGTCGTCTATATGGGCGACATTCTGCGGGCGCGGCTGAAGGTTGCCGGGCAGGACGATTTTGTCATGAAATACCGCAACACGCTGGGCCAGACCAAGCTGAACCCGGGCCAGACCATCCGCATCGGCTGGCACCCGGAAGACGCGCGCGCGCTGGATCCGGTCTGATTTTCTATTTGGCAATAACAGGGAAATGATATGAAACGCACGCTTATCCTGACTTCGGCCCTGACGCTGGTTGCCGCGACCGCGCAGGCGCAGGACAAGGAAATGAACCTGCTCAGCTGGGGCGGCGCCTATGGCAACAGCCATGTTCAGGCCTATACCAAACCTTTCGAGGCCAAGACCGGCATCAAGGTTTCGGTCGCCGATGCCGACAACCCGGCCACGCCGCTGAAAGCGCAGGTCGAGGCGGGCAATGTCTCGGCTGATGTGGCGTCCGTGGAATATGCCGATGCCGTGCGTCTGTGCGATGAAGGCCTGCTTGAGGAAATCGACCCCTCGATCCTGCTGCCCGCCGCCGATGGCACCGCCGCGACCGACGATTTCATCGAAGGCGCGATCACCGATTGCTTCGTCGGCACCGATGTCTATTCGATGATCATCGCCTATGACGACGGCAAGTTCGCCGACGCCAAGCCCGCGACGCCCGCCGATTTCTTCGACACCGCGAAATTCCCCGGCAAGCGCACCATGCGCAAGGGCGCGAAGTTCAATCTGGAACTGGCGCTGATGGCCGATGGCGTGCCCGCGGCCGAGGTCTATCAGGTGCTGGGAACGCCCGAGGGTGTGGACCGTGCCTTTGCCAAGCTTGCGACCATCAAGAAGGACGTGATCTGGTGGGAAGCCGGCGCGCAGCCGCCGCAGCTTCTGGCCGATGGCGAGGTCAGCATGGCCTTTGCCTTCAATGGCCGGATCTTCGACGCCGCCCAGAAAGAGGGCAAGCCTTTCAAGATCCTGTGGGACGGCCAGATCTATGAGATGGAGGGCTGGGTGATGCCGAAAGGCGCGCCGCATCCCGAGGCCGCGAAGGAATTCATCGCCTTCTCGACCGCGCCGGAAAATCAGGCGCGTGCGGCTGAATTCATCAGCTATGGCCCGCCGCGCAAATCGGCAGCCGCGCTGGTCGGCAATATCGACGGCACCGATGTGCCGATGGGGCCGAACCTGCCGACCTATGCTGACAACATGACGGCCGCTCTGGCCTCGAACCTTGATTTCTGGGTCGATCACGACGCTGAGCTGAATGAGCGTTTCAACGCCTGGCTGGCTGCAAGCTGACCCAAGACGGCTGCGGCGGCAAAACCGCCGCAGTCCGCGCCGAACCTGGCGCCAAGAACCGTCGGCCAAAGCGCCGCAACCACCAACGGGAGTTTAGAAAGCCATGAAAAGAACAGTTCTTCTGACTTCGGCTCTTTGCGTGCTGGCCGTTTCGGCGCAGGCGCAGGACAAAGAGGTCAACGTCGTCTCATGGGGTGGAGCCTATGAGAAATCGCAGGTTGAGGCTTACAACAAGCCCTTCAACGAGGCGACCGGCATCAAGGTCAACATGATCGCCGCCGACAACCCGGCCACGCCGCTGAAAGCGCAGGTCGAGGCCAAGAATATCACCGGCGACGTGTTCGACATCGAAACATCGGACGCCATCCGCCTGTGCGACGAAGGCGCGCTGGTCGAAATCGACCCGGCAAGCCTGCCCGCCGCGCCCGATGGCACGGCTGCCGCCGACGACTTCATCCCCGGCGCGCTGCAGGATTGCGCGGTTGCGAACATCTTCTGGGGCACGGTCATCGCCTTCGATTCGACCAAGTTCCCGGATGGCAAGCCCAGCACGGCGGCGGATTTCTTCGACACCGCCAAATATCCCGGCAAGCGTGGCCTGCCCAAGAACCCCAAGCGCACGCTGTATCTGGCGCTGATCGCCGATGGCGTTCCGGCGGCTGATGTCTATGACGTGCTGGGCACGCCCGAAGGTGTCGACCGCGCCTTTGCCAAGCTGGACACCATCAAGAAGGACACGGTCTGGTGGGAAGCGGGCGCGCAGCCCGTGCAGCTGCTGGCCGATGGCGAAGTGGTGATGGCGACCGGCTATAACGGCCGCTTCTTCGACGCCATGGTGGCCGAGGGCAAACCCTTCGAGATCATCTGGGACGGGCAATACATGGACATGGACATGTTCGTCGTCGCCAAGGATTCGCCCAACCCCGAAGCCGCGATGGAATACCTGAAATTCGCCACCGCAACGCAGCAGTTGGCGGATCAGGCGAAATGGATCGCCTATGGCCCGGCCCGCAAAAGCTCGGCGGCGCTGGTGGGGATGTATCAGGACGGCAAGACCGAAATGGGTCCGCATATGCCGACCAATCCCGAACACATGACCACCGCCGTCATGGATGATCCGGAATTCTGGGCCGACCACCAGGCCGAGATGAGCGAGCGTTTCAACGCCTGGCTTGCCGCAAGCTAAGCCGTTTCGCCGTCCGGGGTCAGGCTCCGGGCGGCGTCCTGAACCGGATATCGTGAAAGACCAAGATGGCCAATGCGCTTGATCCCCACGCCGCCATCGCGACCGAGGCCGGTGGCCTTGATACGCGCGGCGGGCTGAAAACTGCGGATGGGCAGCCGCTGGCGCGCGCGCTGGCGAAAAGCTCGCGCCGGGCACGCCGCCGTGCCTTTTTGCTGGTGCTGCCGCTTTTGCTGTTCATCCTTCTGACCTTCGTGGTCCCGATCGGGCAGATGCTGCAACGCTCGGTCAAGAATGACGGCTTTTCGGCGAATATGCCGCAGCTTTCGGCGTGGTTTGCCGAACACCCGCGCGGCACCGATCCCGACGAAGCCGCATGGGCCGCGCTGGCCGCAGACCTGACCGCCAGCGCCGAGGCGCGCAGCATCGGCGTCGTCGGCACGCGCATCAACTATGACATGCCCGGCACGCGGTCGATGTTCACCTCGGCCGGCCGTCAAGCCCGGCGCGGGCTCGAGCCGCCCTATCGCGACGCCATCGTCGAGATGGACCAGAAATGGGCCGACCCCAAGCTTTGGTCGGTGATGCGCGAGGCATCGACGCCCTATACCGCCAATTTCTATCTGGCCGCGGTCGACCGCACCCGCGATGACAACGGCAATATCGTGCAGGCCCCGGAACAGCAGCGCGTCTATCTGATGCTGTTCATGCGCACGCTGTGGCTGTCGCTGGTCATCACCTTCACCACATTCCTGCTGGGCTTTCCCATCGCGCATCTGCTGGCCACGCTGCCCACGCGGCAGTCGAACCTGCTGATGATCCTTGTGCTGCTGCCCTTCTGGACCTCGCTTCTGGTCAGGACGACCGCGTGGATGGTGCTGCTGCAACAGCAGGGCGTGGTGAACGACATCCTTGTCTGGCTGGGCGTGATCGGAAACACGGGCCGGTTGCAGATGATCTTCAACCAGACCGGCACGATCATCGCGATGACACATATCCTGCTGCCCTTCATGATCCTGCCGCTGTATTCCGTCATGCGCACGATCAACCCGTCCTATGTCCGCGCGGCCCGCAGCCTTGGCGCGACAAGCTGGACCGCGTTCCGCCGCATCTATTTCCCGCAGACCCTGCCGGGGCTGGGGGCAGGGGCGCTGTTGGTCTTCATTCTGGCGGTGGGCTATTACATCACGCCCGCGTTGGTCGGCGGATCCTCGGGGCAGCTCATCTCGAACATGATTGCCATGCACATGACGCAGACGCTGAACTGGTCGATGGCGGCAGCGCTGGCGGCTATCCTTCTGGGCGGCGTGCTGATCCTCTACTGGGTCTATGATCGTCTGGTCGGCATCGACAACCTCAAGCTGGGATAAGCATCATGGCCCTTCCGACTTACGCATCCCCGCTGGAAAAGACCTGGTATTACACCCGGCTGGCGATCTGCGCGGCGATCTTCTTCTTCCTGATCGCGCCGATCGTGGTGGTCATCCCGCTGTCGTTCAACGCCGAGCCCTACTTCACCTTCACCGACAAGATGCTGTCCTTCGACCCGTCCGGCTATTCGATGCGGTGGTATGACAGCCTGCTGACCTTCGGCATGGTGAACCCGGACGCGCCGCGCGGGCTTAGCTGGTGGGCCGATGTCTGGCAGAACGCGAAATGGGTGCAGGCGGCGAAAAGCTCGGCCATCATCGGCTTCTTCTCGACCATTCTGGCAACGGTGCTGGGCACGCTGGCGGCACTGGGCCTGTCGCGCCCGGAAATGCCGTTCCGCCGCATCATCATGGCGGTGCTGATCTCGCCGATGATCGTGCCGATCATCATCACGGCGACGGGGATGTTCTTCTTCTACTCGAACCCGTGCGAGCCCTTGACCTGGATCGGCCTGAACCCGCAATGCGGCAGACTGGCCGGCACCTATCTGGGCGTGATCCTGGCCCATGCCACGCTGGGCATCCCCTTCGTGATCATCACGGTGACGGCCACGCTGATCGGCTTTGACCAGTCGCTGGCACGGGCGGCGGCCAGCCTTGGCGCCAACCCCCGCACCACCTTCTTCCGCATCATCATGCCGCTGATCCTGCCCGGCGTGATCTCGGGCGCACTGTTTGCCTTCGTCACCTCGTTCGACGAAGTGGTCGCGGTTCTGTTCATCGCGGGTCCCGATCAGCAAACCATTCCGCGCCAGATGTGGAACGGCATCCGCGAACAGATCTCTCCGGCCATTCTTGCGGTGGCAACGCTGCTGGTGATCTTCTCGATCGCCTTGCTGGCCACGGTCGAGATGCTGCGCCGCCGCTCGGAAAAGATGCGCGGCATCGCCCCGCACTGATCCACCGTCTGGGCGGGCAAATGAACAACGGCCGGGGGACGACCCCGGCCGTTTTTCTCTGTTCCCCAAATACTCCCGCCGGAGGCGGTCTTCCTGTCAGGGCAGCACCTCAGGGCAGCACGGCGATCCAGAACCAGATCGTCAGGATCGACAACCCGGTCGAGATCAGAACCGTCGTCGCCGCCACCCGCTTGGCGGAATTATAGATCGCCGCAAACAGATAGGCATTCACCCCCGGCGCCATGGCGGCGGTAATCACCGCTGAACGCATCGCGCCCGCAGGCAGCTGGAACAGCATCCCCAGCCCATAGGTGGTGACCGGATGCACCACCAGCGAACAGATGCAGCACAGGGCAATCGCCGTGCTGTCGCCCTCGGGACGATAACGGTAAAGCACGCCGCCCATGCCGAACAGCGCAGCCGGAAGCGCCGCCCGCGCCATCATGTCGGCCGCCGCCCAAAAACCCTGCGGCACCACCAGCCCGGCCTGCACCAGCAGGTTCACCACGGCCCCGGACAGAATGCCGATGATCAGCGGCGTATGCAGCACGCCCGACAGCGCCCGCATCGAGACCTGCCCGATGCTCAGGCTTTGCCCGCGCGACCGGGCGATCTCCATCATGGTGATCCCGAACGTATACAGCACCGGCGAATGGATGGCGATGATGGCGACGTTTCCGGCAATCGCCTCGGCACCATAGGCCCGTTCCATGATCGGAATACCCAGCAGCAGCGAGTTTGAAAACAGACAGCAGAACCCGATGGCCACCGCATCCTCGGCCGAGCGTTTCAGATAGAACCGCGCCACTGCCCAGCCGATGAAATAGCTCAGGAACGCGCCGGTATAAAACGCGATCCACATGCACAGATTGAAGTTCTCGGCCATGTCCAGTTTGGCCACATTGGTGAACAGCAGCACCGGCACCGCGAAATTCTGCGCAAAGCGCATCAGCCCGTCGACGCCCACCTCGGAAAACATCTTCCGCCATGCAACCAGATAGCCGAACCCGATGATCAGAAAGACCGGAAGGATGACATCGAAAAGCGTGGTCATGTCAGTTCAAGCACCAATCCGTCATATGCGGGAATTACGTTTTCGGGCGTCTCGGCCATGACGGCATCATGGTCCAGATCGATATGCATGTTCGTCACCACGCCGCGCGGGCAGCCTGACCGTGCAATCCATTCCAGCGCCAGCGGCAGATGCGCGTGGCTGGAATGCGGGCGGCGGCGCAGGGCGTCGCAGACAAAGACCTCGCAGCCCATGATGACGGGCCATGCCGCCTCGGGGATGGCTTTGACATCGGGCAGATAGACCAGACCGCCGCCCGCTGCGGCAATGCGGAAGCCAAGCGCGGGAATATCGCCATGACTGACCTGAAACGGCGTCAGATCCACCGGCCCGCCAGCGCCGTCGATGCGGATCTGGCCGGTGATCGGCACCATCCGGCAGATCGGCGGATAGGACGATCCCACCGGCGTTTCAAAGACATAACCAAAGCGGCGCAGCAAGGCCTCGGCGGTCGGCGCATCGGCATGGGTGTCGATCATGCCGCCCGAATTGAAGACGATCTGGCGCAGATCGTCGATGCCGTGGATATGGTCGGCATGCGCATGGGTATAGACGACGCCATCCAGCGCGCCGACGCCCGCATCCAGAAGCTGCGGCACCATGTCGGGGCCGGTGTCGATCAGCACGCGCGTCGTGCCGTTTGGCCCCGCGCGCTCGATCAGCAGCGAACAGCGGCGGCGACGGTTGCGCGGATTTTCCGGGTCGCATTCGCCCCACAGATTTCCAAGACGCGGCACGCCCCCCGACGACCCGCAGCCAAGGATCACCGCGCGGATCATCTGGCGGCCTTGTGAAACAGCCGGTCGAAATTCGCGGTGGTCTGGGCGCGGAATTCGGCCTCGGACAGGCCAAGCGCCTCGGCGCCGATCCGGGCGGTATGGGCCACGAAGGACGGCTCATTGCGCTTGCCGCGATGGGGCGGGGGGGCCAGATAGGGCGCGTCGGTTTCGACCAGAATGCGGTCGCGCGGCGCGGCGGCAAAGATCTCGCGGATCTCGGTCGAGCGCGGGAAGGCGGCAATGCCTGACATCGACAGATAAAAGCCCAGATCCAGCGCCACCCGCGCCAGTTCCGGGCCGCTGGTATAGCAATGCATGACGCATGAAAACGCGCCGATGCGGTGTTCCTCGGTCAGGATGCGGGCCATATCCTCATCCGCGTCGCGCGAATGGATGATCAGCGGCAGGCCGGTGCGGCGCGCGGCCTCGATATGGGTGCGCAGGCTTTCGGCCTGAACCGCAGCGCTGTCGGCGGTATAGTGATAATCCAGCCCGGTCTCGCCGATGCCCACGAATTTCGGATGCCGGGCCAGCAGCACCAGTTCCTCGACCGAAATCAGCGGCTCTTCGGCGGCATACATCGGGTGAATGCCTGCGGCGTAAAACAGCCCCTCATGCGCCTCGGCCAAGGCGCGCACGGCGGGTTCCTTGTGCATCCGCGTGCAGATCGTGACCATGCGCCCGACGCCCACGGCATTGGCACGCGCGATCAGTTCGGGCTGCTCTCCGTCGAAATCGGGAAAATCCAGATGACAATGGCTGTCGACAAGTTCGGGCAGGGCAGGGTCTGACATCGGGATTCCTTGGCCCGCCTTAGCGGGCGGGCTGGTTCGCAAGCCCGATCAGCATATCCATCACCAGCGCGGAAGGGTCAAGGTTGACCGCCCGGCCCGCGCGCGCCCGTGCCGAAAGTTCCGCCTGTGCCGTGGCCCAAAGCCGCGCTGCCTGCGGATCGGGCGAAATGCGGGTCAGCACCTCGGCCTCGGACGCGGCGGCTTCCGGGAAGGGCGCGCCCAGCAGCCCGGTCCGCGCGGCGCGGGTCAGGAAACGGTCCAGCAGCGTCACCATCAGATCGAACGGGTCGCCATCGGCGGTGGCGCGCCCCGCTGCGGTTTCGGCAAGGCCCGCAGCAGCCCGCCGGTCAAGGCGGGGATAGTCCGCGAACAGCTGAACGATGCGCCGATACAGCGGCAGACCATCCTGCGCCGCCAGCCGCACCGCCTCGCCGACCGAGCCGCCCGCCAAGGCCGACAATTGCTGCGCATCGCCATCGATGCCCAGATCCGACAGGATCTGCGCCATGTCGTCGGCAGGCAGCGGTTGCAGCCGCAATTCGCGGCAGCGCGAGCGGATGGTCGGCAAAAGCCGTCCCGGCTGATGCGCGATCAGGATCAGCGTCGCGTCGCGCGGCGGCTCTTCAAGCTGTTTCAGCAGGGCATTGGCGGCGGCGGTGTTCATCTCATCCGCCGCATCGATAATGGCGACGCGGCGACCGCCCTCGGCCGCGCTCATGTGAAAGAAGGATTGCAGGCGGCGGATTTCATCGACGGTGATTTCCGTCCTGATCCGCCCGGTCTTTTCGTCCACGGGTTTGCGGATCAGTTGCAATCTGGGTTCGGACAGCGCCCGGATGCGGCGCACCACCGGCGCATCGGGATCGGTCTGCAGGCTGTCGGTGTCGCCCTCGGACAGCAGCCATTTCGCCATCGCCCATGCCAGCGTGGCCTTGCCCGTGCCGCGCGGGCCGGTCAGCAGCCAGCCGTGATGCAGCCGCCCGACTTGTGCGGCGGACAGGAAATCCTGAACCGCGTGATTCTGGCCCAGAACGCGGTCCGCATCGCGCGGATGCGGCGCGCCGGGCAGGCGATCGGGTTCGGGCAGGGTGTCATCACTCATAGCGCGGCAAGGACGCGCGCGGCGACCTGATCCTGCGAGCCGCGCCCGTCGATGACGCGGATACGGTCCGGCTGTTCGGCGGCCAGTGCCAGAAACCCCGCCCTGAGCTGTTGTTGAAAAGTCAGGCCCAGGCTTTCAAAGCGGTCTTCGGCCCCGCCGCGCGCCTGTCCGCGCGCCAGTGAGACATCCGGTTCGATGTCGATCAGGAAGGTGCGGTCCGGCTCGATCCCGATCATCAGATCGTGCAGGGCCTCGACCAGACGGCGGTTTTCGGCCCGCACGAGGCCCTGATAGACGCGGCTGGAGTCGGCGAAACGGTCGGTGATGACATGTTCCCCCCGTGCCAAGGCGGGCGAGATCAGCCGTTCGACATGGTCGCGGCGGGCGGCGGTGAACAGCAAAAGCTCGGTCTCGGGCGACCAGCGTTCGCCCTGACCTTCGACCAGCAGGCGGCGGATTTCTTCGGCGCCAGGACTGCCACCGGGTTCGCGGGTCAGCGCGACGGATTTGCCTTGGGCACGCAACGTATCGGCCAGCCTGCGGGCTTGGGTCGATTTGCCCGAGCCGTCTATGCCCTCAAAGCTGATGAACATCGGCGCGGTCAGTTGGTGGCGGCCTGAACCGCGCGTTCGCCCAGGCGCATTGCGGCGTTTTGCAGCCGTCCCACGACGCCCGCACGCGCCACGTCATCGGCGGCCAGCAGGGGCAAGCGCGACTGGCCGGCCCCCGGAATATTGACCACCAATTCACCGATATGATCGCCCTTGCTGATCGGTGCTTCGACAGGGCCGTTGAAGACCGCCTCGGCGGTGACGCCCGCTTGCGCGCCTGCGGGCAGCAGCACCTTGACGCCGTCTTCGGTGGTCAGGCCGACGCGGCTGCGATCGCCCAGCCAGACCGGCGCTTGCGCCACGATGTCGCCCTTGGGCACGATGGTGCGCATGGTGAACTGGCGATAGGCCCAGTTGACGATCCGCTCGGCCTCTTCGGCGCGGGCCTTTTCGCTGGGCAGGCCGGTGATGACGAACACCACACGACGATCCCCCTGCATGGCTGACCCGACCAGCCCGTAGCCCGCTTCCTGCGTGTGCCCGGTCTTCAGCCCGTCCGCGCCGATCCCCAGACCAAGTAGCGGGTTGCGGTTGTTCGCATTCGAGGGCACGCGGTTCTTGTAGTTGTAATCCGTCAGCGCGAAATTCTTGTAAAGCTCGGGGAACTGCGTGATCAGGCGCGTCGCCAGAATGCCCAGATCATGCATCGACATCCGGTGATCGGGATGCGGCCAGCCCGAGGAATTCGCGAAATGCGACGCGTCCATGCCGATTTGCGGCGCGCGTTCGGTCATCAGCCGGGCGAAGGCCTCTTCGGTGCCTGCCAGGCCTTCGGCAACCACCACGCAGGCGTCATTGCCGGAATTGATGATGATGCCGTGGATCAGTTCCTCGACCGAGGGCCGGTCCGCGGGTTCCACGAACATCTTGGAGCCGCCCATCTTCCACGCCTTGGTCGAGACGGGGAAGGTCGTGTCCATGGTCACGCGTCCGTCATGCAGCGCCTCGAACAGCATGTTCAGCGTCATCAGCTTTGACATGGAGGCTGGGGGCAGCGGCTGGTCGGAATTCTTCTCCATCAGCACGGTGCCGGTCGAGACATCATAGACCCAGGCGGCACTGGCATTTGTCTCGAACGCGCGCGCGGGCAGCGCGGCAAGCATGAGCAGGGCGAGGATGCGAAGCGTCAGGGCGCGCATGGGTATTCCTTGACAGGCTGATTTGCGCCTATGGATATCGCAGACGGCAAAAAGCCGCAACGCCGCTTGGGTGATCGACCGCGAATGTGAACGCCCGAAAGTTGCGGGCGTGACATTTCAGTAGCTGCGGATCAGCCCGACAAGACGGCCTTGAACGCGCACCTTGTCCTCGGGCAGGACGCGGGTTTCGTAGGCGGGGTTCGCCGCCTCCAGCGCGATCATGCCGCCCTTGCGGCGAAAGCGTTTCAGCGTGGCTTCCGAGCCTTCGACCAAGGCCACCACGATATCGCCGTTTTCGGCGGTGTCCTGTTCGCGGATCACCACGACATCGCCATCGTTGATCCCCGCTTCGATCATGGAATCGCCCCGCACCTCCAGCGCGTAATGGCGTTCCTGACCCGACAGCATCGAGCCCGGCACGGCGATGTGATGCGAAACCTCCGAGATCGCTTCGATCGGGACGCCTGCGGCGATGCGCCCCATCACCGGCAGATCGACGGCCGAGACCGAAATTTCCATCGCGCCGCGCGGCATGGGGGCAGGGCGGTCGGGCAGGCTGCCGTCGATCACCCGTGGCTGAAAGCCGGTTCCCTTGCTGAGGCTGTCGGGCAGGCGCACGATTTCCAGCGCACGCGCGCGGTGCGGCAGGCGGCGGATAAAGCCGCGTTCTTCCAAAGCTGTCACGAGACGGTGAATTCCCGATTTCGAGCGCAGGTCCAGCGCCAGTTTCATTTCATCGAACGAGGGCGGAACCCCGTCCCGAGCCATACGCGCCTGAATGAATTCCAGCAGTTGGATTTGCTTTTTCGTCAGCATCGTTGGTCCCTGCTTCGCCGCGTCAGCCATCATGTTCCTTGAATGTTCCGGATTGGTCAACCCTTTCCGTCGATCTTTATGCCGATTCGGGTAAAGAACGGGTTAACCGACTAAAGCGGCAGGAACAAAACCCGGTCGCCCGCGGGGCGGGCAGCATCATGCGCGGGGCGGACCAGCAGGGCGTCGGCCTCGGCCAGCAGCCAGAGGCGGGCGCTGTCCTGATCGCCAAACGGGTCGATCCGAGGCTGTTCGCCGGGCAGAAGCCGGGCGCGCTGATAGTGCTGACGGTCGCCCTCGGGGGGCAGGTCGCGGGCCAGAATGCCCTGTTGCAGATCAGGACCGGGCGGCAGACCCTGCATCGCGCGCAGCAGCGGCTGCATGAACAGTTTCGCGCAAACGATGGCCGAGACCGGGTTGCCCGGCAGACCCAGCATCGCGGCCTTGCCCATCCGCCCGGCCATCAGCGGCTTGCCCGGACGCATGGCCAGCTTATAGAAACTGCGCTGCATCCCCAGATCCGCCGAGACCTTGCCGATCAGGTCGTGATCGCCGACCGAGGCGCCGCCGATCGTCACGATCAGGTCGCAGCCTTCGGCTTGGGCAAAGCGGTCGCGCAGGCTGTCTTCGGTATCGCGCGCCAAGGGCAGGACCGTGACATCGGCCCCTGCCTCGCGCGCCAGCGCGGCGATGGCGATGTCGTTCGAACTGATGATCTGGCCCGCAGCGGGCGTTTCGCCGGGCAGCACAAGTTCGTCCCCGCCCGCCAGAACCGCCACACGCGGACGCCGCGCCACGCGCAAACGCGCCACGTTCATCGCCGCGATCAGACCCAGATCCGAGGCGCGCAGCGGACGCGGCGGCAAAAACGGCGTGCCTTCGGAAAAATCATTTCCCATCAGGCGGATGTTCAGATTGTGGCCGGCATCGGCGACAGTGATATGGTCGCCCTCGCGCGTGACGATTTCCTGCATCACCACCCGGTCATAGCCCGCAGGGACCGGCGCGCCGGTAAAGATGCGGATGGCCGATCCGGGGGGCGTGTCGCCCGGGTAGGGCACACCCGCCGCCGCCGTGCCGATCACGGTCAGCGGGCCGGGCAGATCGGCGCTGCGCAGCGCATAGCCGTCCATGGCCGAGGCATCGAAAGGCGGTTGCGTCAGTCCGGCAATCGCGGGCGCGATCAGCGCACGGCCAAGCGCGTCCTGCACCGCCACATCCTCGGGCGATGGCGGGTGGGCCAGTGCCAGAACCAGATCGCGGGCTTCATCGACGCTGATCACGCGCGAAACTCGCCGGATTTGCCGCCGGTCTTGGACAGCAGGCGGATGCCTTCGATCCGCATGTCCTTTTGCGCGGCCTTCAGCATGTCATAGACCGTCAGGCAGGCGGTCGATACGGCCGTCAGCGCTTCCATTTCCACGCCGGTCTTGCCGGTGGTCCTGACCGTCGCCGTGACGCGGATGCCGGGCAGGGCCGGATCGGCCACCAGATCGACCGAGACCTTGGCAATCGGCAGCGGATGACACAGCGGGATCAGATCGGCGGTGCGCTTGGCGCCCATGATCCCGGCCAGACGTGCGACGCCCATGACATCGCCCTTGGCTGCCCCGCCCTGTGCCAGCGCCAAGGTCGCGGGGGCCATGATGACGCAGCCCTCGGCCACGGCTTCGCGCGCCGTGTCGGGCTTGTCCGAGACATCGACCATATGTGCCTGACCGGCGGCGTCGAAATGCGTCAGGCTCATGCGGCGCCCAGCATCTGGCGGGTGGCGGCGGTCACGTCGGACTGCCGCATCAGGCTTTCGCCGATCAGGAAGCGCCGCGCGCCGGCCTTGGCCATACGGTCCAGATCGGCGGGGGTGAACAGCCCGCTTTCGCAGACCAGATCGCGGTCGGCGGGAACGTGCGGCGCAAGATCGACGGTGTTTTGCAGCGTGATATCAAAGGTCTTGAGGTTGCGGTTGTTCACGCCGATCAGCGGCGATGTCAGCCGCAGGGCGCGGTCCAGCTCGTCGCGGTCATGCACCTCGATCAGCGCGTCCATGCCCCAATGCCGGGCTGCGTCCTCCAGTTCGGCCGCCAGCGCGTCATCGACCGAGGCCATGATGATCAGGATGCAATCGGCGCCCCATGCGCGCGCTTCGGCCACCTGATAGGTGTCATACATGAAATCCTTGCGCAGCGCCGGCAGGTCGCAGGCGGCGCGGGCGGCGGTCAGAAATTCGGGCGCGCCCTGAAAGCTGGGGGCGTCGGTCAGGACCGACAGGCAGGCCGCACCCCCGGCCTGATAGGCGCGGGCCAAGGCGGGCGGATCGAAATCGGGCCGGATCAGACCTTTCGAGGGGCTGGCCTTCTTGATCTCGGCGATCAGCGCATGGCCGGTCGCGGCTTTTTCGGTCAGGGCGCGGGCAAAGCCGCGCGGCGCTTCGGCGGCGCGGGCCTCTGCCTCGATCTGCGACAGGGGGCGCGCGGCCTTCGCGGCGGCGATTTCTTCCAGCTTGTAGGCTTTGATGCGGTCCAGAATATCCATGCCTTGTCCTTACCCTTTGCCCGCCGTCCAATCAATCTCGGCCTCGCCCCGCGCGGTCAGCCAGTCATTCACTCGGCTGAACGGGCGCGAGCCAAAAAAGCCCCGCCGCGCCGACAGGGGCGAGGGATGGGCGCTTTCGATCACCAGATCGCAGTCGCGCGGCAGTCCGGCCAGTGCCTTCTGCGCATGGCCGCCCCATAGGATGAAGGCCAGCGGGCGTTGCGCCTGCGCCCGCGCCACGGCCTGCCGCGCCAGACGGTCCCAGCCCCATTTCGCATGCACCCCCGCCTGACCCGGCAGCACCGAAAGCGAGGTGTTCAGCAGCAAGACCCCCTGCCGCGCCCAATGCGCCAGATCGCCATTCGGCGGCGCGGCCCCCAGATCGTCCCGCATCTCGGCATAGATGTTTTTCAACGAGCGCGGCAGCGCGGTGTCCGGCGTCACCGAAAACGCCAGCCCGTTCGCATGGCCCGGCGTCGGATAGGGATCCTGTCCCAGCAGCACGACGCGCGCGGCATCCGGCGGCGTCAGCGCCAAGGCTGCAAAGACGCGATCCGCGCCGGGCAGCCAGTCCTGATCCGCCAGACGCGCCGCGATCTTTGGCCAGTCGTCATGGAAAAACGCCAGATCGGCCCATGCCTGCGGGACCGTTGCCATCACGGCTGCGGTTCGGGCGCGCCGACCTGTGCGGCCAGCGCCGCCAGCCGCGCCTTGGCGGCACCGCTGTCGATGGCCTCGGCGGCGATTTCCGCACCAGAGCGCAGGTCCGGGGCCTTGCCCGCGATCAGCAGGGCCGCGGCGGCGTTCAGCAGCACCGCATCGCGGTAAGCCCCGGTCTCGCCGTCCAGCAAGCGGCGCAGCGCGGCGGCATTCTGCGCGGGATCGCCGCCCAGCACCGCCTCGAACGGATGCACGGCCAGACCCGCATCTTCGGGCGAGATCTCGAATTCGGTGATCTGGCCGTCTTTCAGCTGCGCGACCCAGCTTGGCGCGGCGATGGAAATTTCGTCCGTGCCGTCGCCGCCATGCACCAGCCACGCCATGTCGCTGCCCAGTTCGCGCAGGGTTTCGGCCATGGGGCGGTTCCACACGCGGTCGAACGTCCCGGTCAACTGACGCCGGACCGAAGCGGGGTTCGTCATCGGCCCCAGCAGGTTGAAGATCGTGCGCGTGCCAAGCTCGGTCCGGGCCGGGCCGACATGGCGCATCGCGGGATGGTGCATCGGAGCCATCATGAAGCAGATGCCGGTTTCGGCCAAGGCGCGCTCGGCCACGTTGGGCGGGGTCATGACATTCAGACCCAGATGCGTCATGGCATCCGCGCTGCCCGATTTCGACGACAGGTTGCGGTTGCCATGCTTGGCCACCGGCACACCCGCGCCCGCCACCACGAAGGCCGTCGCGGTCGAGATGTTCAGCGTGCCCTTGCCGTCGCCGCCGGTGCCCACGATATCCATCGCCCCGTCCGGGGCCTTGATGCGGTTCATCCGGGCGCGCATGGCGCGGGTGGCTGCGGCCATTTCCTCGACCGTTTCGCCGCGCACGCGCATCGCCATCAGCAGGCCGCCGATCTGGGCAGGGGTCGCCGCGCCCTCGAACAGCGCGCCGAAGGCGGCCTCGGCCTCGGTGCCGGTCAGCGGACGCGCGGCGGCAATGCCGATCAGCGGGCGGATATCCGACAGGCTCATGCCGCGGCATCCAGATTGGAACAGCGGCGCAGGAAATTGCGGATCATGTCATGGCCATGTTCCGAGGCGATGCTTTCTGGGTGGAACTGCACGCCCTCGATCGGCAGGGTTCGGTGCATGATGCCCATGATCGTGCCGTCCGGGCTGGTCGCGGTGACGCGCAGGCAGTCGGGCAGGCTTTCAGGTTCGATGGTCAGCGAATGATAGCGCGTGGCCGTCAGCGGCGAGGGCAGGCCGGAAAACACCCCGGTGCCGTCATGGCTGATCGCGTCGGTCTTGCCATGCACGATGCGCGAGGCCCGCACGACCTTGCCGCCGAACGCCTCGCCGATGGCCTGATGGCCAAGGCAGACACCGAATAGCGGCAGCGCGCGTTCGGCCGCCGCCTTGATCAGCGGCACGATGATGCCCGCCTGCGCCGGATCGCAGGGGCCGGGCGACACCAGAATGCCCTGCGCGCCCATGGCCAATGCCTCATCCACGGTCAGGGCGTCGTTGCGGCGCACGACGACCTCGGCCCCGGCCTCACCCATGTAGTGAACCAGGTTCCATGTGAAGCTGTCGTAATTGTCGATAAGCAGGATCATGGTGCGCGCTTTCGGCCTTGGGCCTTGCATTTGGGGCGAAGCCCGGAAAATCTGCCGCTATAGATGTGATAAAGCGCCGCCAAGGGTCAAGCCCAAGGGGCAAAAAACAGGGCGGGGATCTATGGCACGGGGATTTGCGGCGGGGCTGGTTCAGGGCGCGCTGGTCTGTGGGGCGGCGCTGGCCGCGCTGTCGCTGGCCTTGCCACAACCACCGCGCGCGCCGGCGCAGATCGCGGCGCTGCCGGATGTGGCCGCGCCTGCCGCATCCGTCGACGCGACCCCGGCAGCGCCCGAACCCGCGCAAGCGCCAGCGACCGAGACGCCCGCCGCCCCCGAGGTGCCCGCTGCGTCCGAGACGCCCGCGCCCGACACGCCGGCACCCGCGCCGCAAGTCGCCGCGATAGCCGAGCCTGCGGCACCCGAACCCGTCGCCGACACGCCGCTTGCCGATGCCCCCGTGATCGACACCCCCACGCCCCCGGAAAACTCGGAATTCGCCCGCGCCGCGGATGATCTGCAACCCGTCGCGCCGCAGCCCTTGTCTGACACGCCGATCGTCGCGGCCGCGCCTGCGATCGATCTGCCGGGGGATGAGGCCGCGCCTGCGCCCGCCGATCCGACCGCGCAGCCCGTGGTGCGGGCCGATGCGCCTGCCGCCCCCGTCATGACCCCGCCCGCCCCGGAAAGCCTTGAGCTGCCTCAGGCCGCAGCCGAAACACCGATGCCCGTTGCCCCGCCCGGCCGCGTTCTGACGCCGGGGGTGGACGCGCCGCCGCAGCAACTGGCGCAGGCCCCGCTGGCAGCCGCCACGCCGCTGCTGGTGCAGGACGCTGACCGGCTGGTCCGTCCTGCCGTGGCGGCCTTGCCCGCAGCCCAAGGCGCGGGGTTCGATCTGTCCACGCCGCCCGATCTGTCCACCCTGACCGAAAGCCCGCAATAACCGATGCAGCCCCTGAACGCCGCCATTGCCGCCACCTCCCGCCCGCCCGTCATGGAGGCGCGGCGCTGGCTGGAGGGCGTGACCTTCCCGCCTGAGCGCCCGTTGATCAATGTCAGTCAGGCGGCGCCCGTCCAGCCGCCGCCCGAACCGCTGCGCCGCGCCATGGCCGATGCGCTGCTGCAGCAGGCCGATGCGCATTTGTATGGCCCGGTTCTTGGCCGCCCGACGCTGCGCGATGCGGTGGCGCGGGACTGGTCGCGCGATTATGGCGGCACGATCCGGCCCGCACAGGTCGCCATCACGCAGGGCTGCAATCAGGCGTTCTGCGCGGTGATGCAGACGCTGGCCGGGCCGGGCGATCAGATCATTCTGCCGCTGCCATGGTATTTCAATCACAAGATGTGGCTGGACATGCAGGGCATCGGCGCGGTCGGGCTGCATTGCGGGCAGGGCATGATCCCCGACGCCGCCGAGGCCGAAAAGCTGCTGACCGACCGCACCCGCGCCATCGTGCTGGTCAGCCCCAACAACCCCTCGGGCGCGGAATACCCGGCCGAAACCCTGCGCGCCTTCATGACGCTGGCCCGCGCGCGCGGCATCGCGCTGATCCTTGATGAGACATATCGCGATTTCGACAGCCGCGACGGGGCGCCGCATGATCTGTTCACCGACCCCGACTGGGCCGATACGCTGATCCACCTTTACAGCTTTTCCAAGGCCTATCGCCTGACCGGCCACCGCGTCGGTGCGCTGATCGCCAGCGAGGCGCGCATGGTTCAGGTCGAGAAATTTCTGGATACCGTCGCCATCTGCGCCAGCCAGATCGGCCAGATCGGCGCGGAATGGGGCATGGCGCATCTGGGCGACTGGCTGGCGGGCGAACGGGCCGAGATTCTGGCCCGGCGCGCTGCGATGCAGGCGGCGATGGCCGATCTGCCGGGCTGGCAGGTCAAGGGCTGCGGGGCCTATTTCGCGTGGGTGGAACATCCGTTCGACATGGCCTCGGACCAGCTGGCCAAGCGCCTTGTGGCCGATGCGGGGGTGTTGATGCTGCCCGGCACGATGTTCATGCCGGACGGTGACGCGCAGGGCGCGCGGCATCTGCGCATCGCCTTTGCCAATGTCGATGCGCAGGGCATCGCGGCACTTGCCGGACGGCTTGCGGCCTTCCGTCCCTAAGCTGCTTGTGATCGCCGAACCGGCAGCGGGCCTTGCCCGCACGCGTCGCGCACCCTAAAGACTGGCAAAGGACGAAGAAAAGGCAAGGCAGGGCATATGCGCGGCAAGGGCAAATCGACCATCGTCTGGTTGCTGATGGGGATGTTGGTACTGGGGCTCGGGGGCTTTGGCGTCACCAATTTCTCGGGGGGCAGCGGGGCCGATATCGGCGCGGTGGGCGATGTCGAGATCAGCGCGCCGGAATATGCGCGCGCGCTGCGCAGCGAGATGCAGGACTTCACCGCCCGCACCGGCCGCCAGTTGTCGCCCGACGAAGCCCGCACCATCGGCATCGACCAGATGGCCATGTCGCGCCTGTTCACCGCCGCAGCACTTGAGGATGAGGCGAACCGGCTTGGCATCTCGGTCGGGGACAAGGTGGTGGGCGAACAGATCGTCAGCTCTCCGGCATTTGCGGGGCTGGATGGCAAGTTCGACCGCGCCCGCTATGCCGACACGCTGAACCGCGAAGGCATCCGCGAGCCGCAGTTTGAACACGACCTGCGCATGGACGAAGCCCGCATGATCCTGCAACGCGCGACCTTGGCCGCCGTCACCGCCCCCGCCGCTGTGACCGAACATGCGCTTGGCTGGATCCTTGAGACGCGCGACATCCACTGGCGCGAACTGACCGCGGATGCGCTGACCGCGCCCATCGCGGAACCCGATGACGCGACGTTGCAGGCGTGGCATCAGGCCAATGCCGACCGCTTCACCCGTCCCGAGACGCGCAAGATCACCTATGCCTGGGTCACGCCCGAGATGCTGGAAAACAGCGTTCAGGTCGACGATCAGGCGCTGCGCGATCTGTATGACAGCCGCAAGGACGAATTCCAGCAGCCCGAACGCCGCATGGTCGAGCGTCTGGTGTTTCCCACCGACGCCGCGGCAGCCGAAGCCAAGGCCCGCATCGACCGGGTCGAGGTGAATTTTGAGCAACTGGCCGCCGAACGCGGCCTGACGCTGGCCGATATCGATCTGGGCGAGGTTTCGCAGGCCGATCTGGGCGCTGCGGGCGATGCCGTCTTTGCGCTGGACCAGCCCGGCGTTGCCGGTCCCGCGCCCAGCAATCTGGGTCCGGCGCTGTATTCGATGAACGCCATTCTTGAGCCGGTGAACGTCTCGTTCGAGGATGCCCGCGACGATCTGCGGGTCGAGGCGGCGCTGGACCGCGCCCGCCGCCAGATCGACGAACAGACCGCCAGCTTCTCGGACATGCTGGCAGGCGGCTCGGCCCTTGAGGATCTGGCCCGCGATACGCCGATGGAACTGGGCACGATCGACTGGACCAACGACAATCCGGGCACGCCGGACGGCATTTCGGCCTATCCCGAATTCCGCCAGCATGCCGCATCGGTCCATGAAGGCGATTTCCCGGAACTGTTCACCATGGAGGATGGCGGCGTCTTCACGCTGCGGCTGGATGCGATCGAACCGGCTGCGCTGATCCCCTTTGAGGAGGTCCGCGACCGCGTGGAACAGGACTGGCGCCAGAACGAGACCCACCGCCAGCTTCTGGCTTTGGCCGAAGAACAGCGCGTCGCGACCGAAGCCGCTGTCGCCCCGGCGCTTGGCCCGACCCCTGCAGCGACCGCGCCGGTGGCGCAGGCCGTGGGCGCGACGCAGCAAGCCCCCGCTCCGGTTGCGCCCGCCAGCCCCGACAAGGGCGCCGAGGTCAAGGCGCTGGCGCGTGGCGGCTTTATTCAGGGCGTGCCGCAGGATGTGATCTCGCAGGCGTTCCAGATTGCCGAGCCGGGCGAAACCGCCGTCATCGACGCCGACAACCGGGTGTTTCTGGTGACGCTGGACCAGATCCATGCCGCAGACACCAAGGCCGAACAGGCCCAGCAGATCCGCGACGGCATCACCAACAGCCAGTCCGACAGCCTGCGTCAGGATGTCTTTGAATACTACACCCGCGCGCTGCAGGCGCGTGCCGGTGCGACCGTGAACCAGACCGCTGTGGACGCGGCGAATGCACAGATGCAGTGATGGATATCTCACCTGATTTTGCCGAATTCGAACGCGGCTGGACTGCCGGTCGCAACCAGCTTCTGACGCTGCGGCTGGCCGCCGATCTGGACACGCCCGTCAGCCTGATGCTGAAACTGGCCGAGGCCGCGCCGAATTCCTTCATGCTGGAAAGCGTGACGGGCGGCGAGGTCCGGGGGCGCTATTCCTTTGTCGGGATGAAGCCCGATCTGATCTGGGACTGCCGCGACGGTCGCGCCCGCATCAACCGCAATGCCCGCTATTCCGACGAATTCGAGGCCGATGACCGCCCGGCGCTGGACAGTCTGCGCGCCCTGATCGCCGAAACCCGCATCGACATGCCCGAAGGCGTGCCCGCGGGTGCGGCGGGACTGTTCGGCTATCTGGGCTATGACATGATCCGGCTGGTCGAGCGTCTGCCCGATGTGAACCCCGACCCGCTGGGTCTGCCGGATGCGGTAATGCTGCGCCCTTCGGTCGTGGCGGTTCTGGACGGGGTAAAGGGCGAGGTGCTGCTTTGTGCGCCCGCGTGGCATTCCGACATTCCCGCCCGCGCCGCCTATGCCCAGACGGCCGAGCGGCTGATGGAGGCGCTGCGCTCGCTGGATCGTCAGCCCAGTGAGCCGCGCGCCTTGGGCCATGACCTCAGCGTCGGTGAACTGCGCTCGAATTTCAGCAAGCCCGCTTATCTGGCGGCGGTGGAAAAGGCCAAGGATTACATCCGCGCGGGCGACATCTTTCAGGTGGTGCCGTCGCAGCGTTGGGCGATGGATTTCCCGCTGCCGCCGTTTTCGCTGTATCGCAGCCTGCGCCGCACCAACCCGTCGCCCTTCATGTTCTATCTGAATTTCGGCGGCTTTCAGATCGTCGGCGCGTCGCCTGAAATTCTGGTGCGTCTGCGCGGCGGAGAGGTGACGATCCGCCCCATCGCCGGAACCCGTCCCCGCGGGGCAACCCCGGACGAGGACAACGCGCTTGAGGCCGATCTGCTGGCCGATCAGAAGGAACTGGCCGAGCATCTGATGCTGCTGGACCTTGGCCGCAACGATGTGGGCCGCGTGGCCAAGATGGGCACGGTGAAGCCGACCGAGCAATTCATCGTCGAGCGTTACAGCCATGTGATGCACATCGTCTCGAACGTGGTGGGCGAATTGCGCGCGGATGAAGACGCGCTGTCGGCGCTGCTGGCCGGGATGCCCGCGGGCACGGTGTCCGGCGCGCCCAAGGTCCGCGCCATGCAGATCATCGACGAGCTGGAGCCGGAAAAGCGCGGCGTCTATGCGGGCGGCGTGGGTTACTTCGCCGCCAATGGCGAAATGGACATGTGCATCGCGCTGCGCACCGGAGTCGTCAAGGACGGGCAGCTTTACATTCAGGCCGGCGGCGGCGTCGTCTATGACAGCGACCCCGAGGCGGAATTCATGGAAACCGTGAACAAGTCGAACGCCCTGCGCCGCGCCGCGCAGGAAGCGGCGCGGTTCGTGCGCGGGAACAGCTGAGGGACGGGCGAAGGGGGCGGCTGTGGCACCCCCTTCGGGCTGGTCTAAAGGATCAGCACATCGGCCAGATCGTCGATCCGCACATCCCAGATCACCAGCGCATCACTGCCCGCGCCGGGCCGCAGGATCACCCGGTCGCCCAGATCGGTGGCGTGTGCGGCCAGAAACTCCTCGGCGGTCATGTCCAGATCAAAGGATGTCAGGACGATGCGGTCGATGGGCAGTTCGTCTCCGTAAGGATCGCCGTCCGGCGTGGCGTTCAGATAGCGCAGGACATCGCGCACGTCGCCGGGGCGAAAGATGATCGTGTCCTCATTGCCCGCATAACAGACGATCCGGTCATTGCCGCGCCCGCCGATCAGCGTATCGCTGGCCCCGCCGTCATAGCGGTTGAAGCCATACCATTCGCCCGATCTGGTCGGAATTCACCGCCGATACCAGATCGTCGCCACCGCCGCCGCGCGCGACGCCGCCTTCTCCGCTGAGAAAGATCCGGTCATTGCCGCTGCCGCCAGACAGCTCCCCAATGGACATCGAGTGCAGCACAAGCAGATCGTCGCCTGAGCCGCCGGACATCCGGTGAAAGACCACACGGTCGAAATAGCCATTGAAATCGTTCATGATGCGGTCATCGCCTGCGCCGCCGGACAGCACGATGATACCGCCCCAATCGTCTTCGCCGTTATTGTTCAGGGGGGCCGCGCGTCACGATCAGATCATTGCCCGCGCCGCCCAACACGGTATCGGCGCCGTTGAAGCTGCGGATGGTGTCATGGCCACCGACCGCCTCGATCAGGTCGTTTCCTGACCAGTTGTCGTCATAGCTGCTGGAGGTGCCCAGAAGCAGTTCTCCGCGATTGGTGCCGATCAGATGAGAATAGGGTGTCGCCATGTGATACTCGTGAAAATACGGGGCACGGATGCCGTTACAGGGGGATCAAAAGGCAGATTTGGGCACAGGGCAGGGGCCACATCGCGCAGTCTTGGGCAGAATCATAGGCATAGGCAACGATTTTGCTGCGATGGCCGAGGGGGCCAGTCGGTCTGCTCGGGATCAGCGCACGGCGCGCCATTCCCGCCATGTCAGCCAGATCACCGTTGCGTCCAGCACGCTCAGCGCCAGCAGGGCGGGCGATCCGGTATCGGTCCAGCGGTGCATCTGCATGACGATGAAGCCCGCAAACACCACAATTCCCAGCGGATAGGCAAAGGCCAGCTTGCGCATCAGCATCACGATGATGATCAGTTTGATCGCGCCATGCGCCAGCAGATACAGCGCATAGAAATGCTGGCTGGCGCCGGAAAAGCCCGCCAGCTCGGCCGAGAGGCGGGTGAAGATCGGGCCGTGCCGCCCCTCGATCAACTGGTTATGCGCCAGCCAGCCGGTCAGATCGGCAATGCGCGCATGGGGAACCAGCCGCAGGCCCAGACCTGCGGCGATCTCGAACAGGGCAAAGACGGATTTCACCAGCAGGGTGGATTCGAACAGCCAGTGCAGCCAGCCCTTTGCGCCCGCGATATGTCTGGTCAATCTTCGCCCCGGAAGGGCTGGACATATTGCAGCGCCATGTCCCAAGGGAAAAAGATCCAGGTGTCCTGGCTGACCTCGGTCACGAAGGTCTGGACCATCGGGCGGCCCTTGGGTTTGGCATAGACGGTGGCGAAATGCGCCTTGGGATACATCTCGCGGATCAGTTCCAGCGTGCGGCCGCTGTCGACCAGATCGTCGACGACCAGAATACCTTCGCCGTCCCGCATCAGTTCGGGGTCCGGGCGCTTGATGACCTGCAATTCGCCCTGTCCGGCCTCGGTGCCGACGCCCTTGTAGGATTTGACCGAGATCGTGTCGATGGTGCGGATGTCCAGCTCGCGCGCGACGATCATTGCAGGCACCAGCCCGCCCCGCGTCACGGCAAGGATGGCCCGCCACGCGGTGCCGTCCAGACGCCATGACAGCGCGCGGGCATCGCGGTGAAGCTGATCCCAGCTGATGTGGAATCCACGTTCATGCGGCAGGCGGTCGTTCATCGTCGGTCCTTTCAGTGCTTGACGATCAGCAGCAGGCCCAGCATTGCCATCGCGATGCTGGCAGCCCGGTCGATCCAGAATTTCGCGGCAAAATAGCGTGTCCGCATCACCGCTGTCGACATCATAAGCGCGACAAGCACATACCAGAACAGCTCGGTCGCAAGGCAGATCGCATAGATCGCGACGGGCCGCGACGGCTGGGGAAAGACCGACAGGATCAGCGCCGCGTAAAACAGCGCCGGTTTCGGGTTCGACAGGTTCAGCGCGATGCCGCCAAAGAAGCCCTTGGCCCCCTGCGCCGCCGAGGGCAGCGGCTTGGTCGAGGCCGCCCAGAGCTTCCAGGCGAACCACAAAAGATAGCAGCCGCCAAAGATCTTCAGCGCCACGAACAGGCCCGGATGCAGCCGGAACAGCACCGCAAGCCCGGCCAGCGCGAAGATGCACCACAACGATGCGCCGCAGGCCAGCCCCAGCGCATAGGGCAGGGCGCGTTCGCGGCCATGGTTGAAGGCAGTCTGCACCGTCGCGATGATCGACGGCCCCGGCGTCAGGATCGCCAGCGACAGCGCCGAGATCAGGGCCATGACCTGCTCGGCGCTCATGGCTTAGTCTTTTTTCGTCGTCGCGATATCGGGTGCGTCGACGGCCTTCATGCCGACGATGTGATAGCCCGAATCGACGTGATGCGTCTCGCCGGTGACGCCCGAGCCCAGATCGGACAGCAGATACAGCGCCGACTTGCCGACCTCATCCTGACTGACATTGCGGCGCAGGGGCGAGTTCAGCTCATTCCATTTCAGGATATAGCGGAAATCGCCGATGCCCGAGGCGGCCAGCGTCTTGATCGGCCCGGCGCTGATGGCGTTGACGCGGATGCCGTCCTTGCCCAGATCCTCGGCCAGATAGCGCACCGACGCCTCAAGCGCGGCCTTGGCCACACCCATGACGTTGTAATGCGGCATGACGCGCTCGGCCCCGTAATAGGTCAGGGTCAGCATCGAGCCGCCGGGGTTCATCATCGCCGCCGCGCGACGGGCGACAGCGGTGAAGGAATAGACGGAAATATCCATCGTCATCATGAAGTTGTCGCGCGTGGTGTCGGCATAGCGCCCGCGCAGCTGGTCCTTGTCGGAAAAGCCGATCGCATGGACGATGAAGTCGATGCTGTCCCAGCGCTGACGGATGGCGTCGAACAGCCCGTCGATGGAGGCTTCGTTCGACACGTCGCATTCCGCGATCAGATCGGATCCCAGTTGCGCGGCCAGCGGCTCGACCCGGCGCTTCAGCGCCTCGCCCTGATATGAGAAGGCAAGCTCTGCCCCCTGATCGGCCAGTGCCTTTGCGATGCCCCAGGCGATCGACTTGTCGTTGGCGAGCCCCATGATGAGGCCGCGACGCCCTTTCATCAGCCCGTTCCCGGCTTCACTTGACATGATGCTGCCCCTAAGCTTCTTCGGTTTTCGCAGGATTAGGACAACTGTAAGGGGGCATCAAGTGTTGGTGAGGGTGCGATCATGAGTGACCGAACGGGAATTTTTGCGGGCAACGACCCCTTTGCCATTGCGCGGGCGTGGCTGGCCGAGGCGGAAAAGACCGAACCGAACGATCCGAACGCCATTGCGCTGGCCACCGTCGATGCGCAGGGCCTGCCCGATGTGCGCATGGTGCTGCTGAAGGAAATCGAGGGCAGCCATGGCGACGGGGCATTCGTGTTCTACACGAATTTTGAAAGCGCCAAGGGGCAGCAGATCGAAGCGACGGGGGTGGCCGCGTTCGTGATGCACTGGAAGTCGCTTCGGCGCCAGATCCGGGTGCGCGGCCATGTCAGCCGGGTTCAGGACGCTGTGGCGGATGACTATTATGCGTCGCGCGCGTTGCAGTCGCGCATCGGAGCATGGGCTTCAAGGCAAAGCCGTCCGCTGGACAGCCGCGGCGCGCTGATGGCCGAGGTTGCGCGGCAAGGGATCAATCTGGGATTGAGTCTGCCGCGGCCTCGGCATTGGGGCGGCTACAGGATTCGTCCCGATCAGATTGAATTCTGGGCCGATGGCGCCTTCAGGTTGCACGATCGCTTCCAGTGGTTATCCACCCAGTATGTCAAGGAAAACAATGTTCTGGGCGATGCCTCTGCCGAGGATGTTGAAAGTTTCTGGAAGGTGCGGCGTCTTAGCCCTTGATGCCGCATGATGTTTTATCCATGGTAGGGAAAACCTGACCTAATTTCCGGTTCTGGTCCGATCAGTTTAGTTTTGCGGCTCGCTCGCAGAAGGAATTGTCGGCCCGAACGGAATTCATTTGGTTGATACAAACAGGATAGCTGCGTAAAATGAGCGATAACGACGAGCAACAGCGGGAAGTCGCGGGCGTCGTGAAATGGTTCGACGGGAACAAGGGCTTCGGTTTCATCACCGATCCCGAAGGTGGTCCCGATATCCTTTTGCACGCCAATGTCCTGCGCAATTTTGGCCAAAGTTCGGTGGCAGAAGGGTCGGTCGTCAAGGCCCTGATCCAGAAGACGCCGCGTGGTATTCAGGCGGTCGAGATCTATGCGATCGAGCCGCCGGCGACCGAACCCATGCCTGCCATTGCCGACCTGTGCTCGGCCACGCCCGAAGAGGTGGCGCGCCTGCCGCTGCTGCCGGCGCGGGTCAAGTGGTTCGACAAGGCCAAGGGCTTCGGCTTTGCAAATATCTTCGAGCAGAAAGCGGATGTCTTTCTGCATGTCGAAGTCCTGCGCCATTCCGGTTTTTCGGATCTGGCGGTGGGCGAGGCGATTGCGCTGCGGGTGGTCGATGGCCGTCGCGGCATGATGGCCGCGCAGGTGCTGTCATGGGAACGCGCCGCCGCCGAGGTCCGAGGTAGCCAACCGGGGGGAGCGGCCGCGCTCGCTAAACTGCGGCTGGTCGCGGGCACGGTATGAAATGGCAGGCTGCAGCAGTCATTCTTGGAATACTCACTAGCACAGTTTCTCTCGCCCGGGCGGCGGAGTGTGCGGCGGACAAGGCCCTGTTCAAGGGCAACGGTCGTAGCGTAGCGGTTTCTGTCGAAATCGCCGACGATCAGGAAGAACGCGCCCGCGGATTGATGTTCCGCCGCGATCTTCAACCCGATACCGGGATGCTTTTCATCTATGAAACGCCGCAGCGGGTCGCATTCTGGATGCGCAACACGCCGATTCCGCTGGACATGATCTTTATCGACGCAAGGGGCCGGGTGCGCCATGTGCATCCGATGGCAAGACCCTTGGACGAAACATCCATCCCCGGCGCCACGCCCGGCGATCCGTCGCCCGAGCGGCTGATGGTGCTGGAGGTTCCGGGGGGCGATGCCGCGCGGCTGGGCATCACGCCCGGCATGGTGCTGGCCCATCCCCGCCTGCCGCAATCCATGGCGGAACGTCCCTGCGGGTGACGAAAGCCGCAGTTTGCCCCTTTTCACGGCGTCACGCAGCCGCTAGACAGCGGCGTGGTTCGGGGCGTGGCGCAGCCTGGTAGCGCGACGGTTTTGGGTACCGTAGGCCGGAGGTTCGAATCCTCTCGCCCCGACCAGCACTTAGCTTCCCTGAATGTCTTTGGTTTGCAGTCCGGTTTGCGAAATTTCGCACCGGGACCAATGCCGCGACCGCTCAGCCCCCGGCGTTTTGCCGCCGGAGGCCACGTCATCAGGCAATCCTAGCTGCGCTGGTCGCGCTGCTGGTTCTTGTGCTCATCATGCATCTTGCCGGACCGGCGATCATCCGGATCGCCTTGCTGCGGCTGACCGGGTTTCTGGCTCTGATCTTGCTGTGCGGGGTTTCTTTCCTGCTGGGCAGGGTTGGTCGGTTTGTTGTCGGCACCCATGATCGGGACCTCCTGATGCCCTCGGAACATACCGAGGATAGGGGGTCATATGGGGCGGCGCTGCCGCTGCGTCATCCCGAATGAACAAAGATCAATCGCCTGATCGCGCGGACGTGACGCAGGGACCGATACCGCACCCGCCAATGCCCATCTTGACGCAAGGACACGGATGGCCGACCGTTCCGCCCGGCATGAAGCAGGAGGACGCCATGAAACTCAGCGCGCGCAATGTTCTGGACGGCACCGTGACCGAAATCGTCAAGGGCGCGGTCACCAGCCATGTCCGGCTGGACATCGGCGGCACGACGGTCACCGCCTCGATCACCAATGATGCGGTGGCGGAACTGGGATTGCAGGTCGGCGCGAAAGCCTCGGCCGTCATCAAGGCCTCGGATGTGATGATCGGTGTCAAGGACGCCTGAGCCGGGCCCGATCCCAAACATCTGCGATGGGCAAGGCTTTCTGGCCTTGCCCTTTTTTCGCGCCAGCCCTAGAAGCCCCGGTTGAAAATCGTGGGGATGCTGGGGGGCACGGATGCCACTTCTGGTAATGAAATTCGGCGGCACATCCGTCGCCGATCTGGATCGCATCAAGAATGCGGCCCAGAAGGTCAAGCGCGAGGTCGAGCGCGGCTATGACGTGATCGTCATCGTCAGCGCCATGTCCGGCAAGACGAATGAGCTCGTGGGCTGGGTCGAAAAGACCTCGCCGCTGTTTGACGCGCGCGAATATGACGCCGTGGTCGCCTCGGGCGAGAACGTGACCGCCGGGCTGATGGCGCTGACGCTTCAGGAAATGGACGTGCCCGCGCGCAGCTGGCAGGGCTGGCAGGTGCCGATCAACACGACCGCCGCGCATAGCTCGGCCCGGTTCGTGGATATTCCCCGCGCCAATATCGACGCGAAATTCGCCGAAGGCTTCAAGGTCGCCGTGGTCGCAGGGTTTCAGGGCGTGTCGCCCGAAGGCCGCGTGACGACGCTGGGCCGGGGGGGGTCGGACACGACCGCCGTGGCCTTTGCGGCGGCCTTCGCTGCGGAACGCTGCGACATCTATACCGATGTGGACGGCATCTATACGACCGACCCGCGCATCACCTCGAAAGCGCGCAAGCTGGAACGCATCGCCTTCGAGGAGATGCTGGAACTGGCCAGCCTTGGCGCGAAGGTGCTGCAGACCCGTTCGGTCGAACTGGCGATGCGCTACAAGGTCAAGCTGCGCGTCCTGTCCTCGTTCGAGGATACGGATGAGAACTCTGGAACCCTGGTCTGTGACGAGGATGATATCATGGAATCGAAAGTCGTCTCGGGCGTCGCCTTCTCGCGCGAGGAAGCCAAGATCACGCTGTTCACCATCGAAGACCGCCCCGGCGTCGCTTCGAGCATCTTCGGGCCGCTGGCCGATGCCGGGATCAATGTGGACATGATCGTCCAGAACATCTCGGAAAAGGACTATGACGAGGCGCATCCCGGCGCCGTCACCGACATGACCTTTTCCTGCCCGATCAATCAGGTGGCCCGCGCCCGCAAGGCGCTGGAAGATGCCAAGACCGCCGATCTGATCAATTACGACGAACTGATCATCGACGAAGACGTGGCCAAGGTGTCGGTCGTGGGCATCGGCATGCGCAGCCATGCCGGCGTCGCCGCCCGCATGTTCAAGGCGCTGTCGCAGGAAAACGTCAACATCAAGGTCATTTCCACCAGCGAGATCAAGATTTCGGTCCTGATCGACCGCAAATATATGGAACTCGCCGTGCAGGCGCTGCATGATGCCTTCGAGCTTGAGAAGGCCTGAGCCACCGCTCGGGCCTTGATCGGAGGATCGGTTGGCCGAACGCAAGGACAGCGACTCGCGCAAGCTGCTGGGGCGGCTGCGCGAGACATTGGCAGCACCGGGTGGCGGTCAGGACCGTCTGGACCAGATCACCCATCACATCGCCGATTCCATGGGAACGCAGGTCTGTTCGATCTATCTGTTCCGCGATCCCGAAACGCTTGAGCTTTGCGCCACCGAAGGGCTGAAACCCGAGGCGGTGCATCAGACCCGTCTGCGTCTGGGCGAGGGGCTGGTCGGCCGCGTGGCGCGGTCCGGGCGGCATGTGAACACCGCCAACGCCCCGGCCGAGCCCGGTTTCCGCTATATGGCCGAGACGGGCGAGGAGGTCTATTCCAGCTTTCTGGGCGTACCGATCCAGCGTGTCGGGGAAAAGCTGGGCGTGCTGGTCGTGCAGTCGCGCGACGCCCGCCAGTTTTCCGAAGACGAGGTTTACGGCCTTGAGGTCGTCGCCATGGTGCTGGCCGAAATGGCCGAGCTGGGCGCCTTTCTCGGCACGCAATCCGACAGCCTGCCCTCGGCGCATCGCTTCCCGACCGCCTATCGCGGCGCGACCGGGCAAGAGGGCGTGGCCGAGGGCCGCGTCTGGCTGCATGAGCCGCGCGTGGTCGTCACCAATCCGGTGGGCGAAGATCCCCTGAAGGAAAAGGCCCGGCTGAACGAAGCCGTGGCCATGCTGCGCACCACCGTCGACAGCCTGCTGGCGGCAACGGATATGGGGCGTGGCGACGGGGCCGAGGTCATGGAGACCTATCGCATGTTCGCCCATTCCCGCAGCTGGCTGCGCCGGATGGAGGAAACCATAGATCTGGGCCTGTCCGCCGAGGCTGCGGTGGAAAAGGAACAAAGTCAGGCGCGGGCGCGGCTGGAAAGCGCCGCCGACCCCTATCTGCGGGACCGGCTGCACGATCTGGACGATCTGTCGAACCGGCTGCTGCGTATCCTGACCGGGCAGGGCAGGGATACCGGGGCCGAGATGCCGGAAAATCCGATCCTGATCGCCCGCAATATCGGCCCGGCCGAATTGCTGGATTACGGGCGCAAGCTGAAAGGCGTGGTGCTGGAAGAGGGCTCGGTCGGCAGTCATGCCGCCATCGTCGCCCGCGCGCTGGCCATTCCTCTGGTGATCCATGCCGAACGCATCACATCCGAGGCGCTGAACGGCGATACGATCCTGGTCGATGGCGATATGGGCATCGTGCATCTGCGCCCCGAGGAATCCGTCGCCAATGCCTTTCGCGACAAGATGGCCATGCAGGCCGAGGCGCAAAGCCGTTATGCCGGGCTGCGCGATCTGCCCGCCACGGCGAAATGCGGCACCACGGTCGCGCTGTATATGAATGCCGGGCTGATGGCCGATCTGCCCAGCCTTGAAAGCTCAGGCGCCGAAGGCGTCGGGCTGTTTCGCACCGAATTGCAGTTTCTGGCCCGCACCCGCGTGCCGCGCCGGGGCGAGCTTGCCTCGCTGTATTCGCGGGTGCTGGAAAATGCCCATGGCAAGCCGGTGATGTTTCGGACGCTGGACATCGGGTCGGACAAGGTGCTGCCCTATATGAAGCCGCAGGACGAGCCGAACCCCGCGATGGGCTGGCGTGCGATCCGCGTCGGGTTGGACAAGCGCGGCGTCCTGCGCATGCAGTTGCAGGCGCTGATCCGCGCCTCGGTCGGGCAGCCGCTTTATGTGATGTTCCCCTTTGTCACCGAGATGCAGGAATTCGAGGAAGCCCACCGCCTGCTGATGGAGCAGATCGCGCGCGAACAGCGGCTGGGGCACGCCACGCCTTCGGATGTGCGGGTGGGGGCGATGCTGGAAACGCCGTCGCTGGCATTCGCGCCGAAGAAGTTCTTCGAGATGTGCGATTTCATCTCGGTCGGCGGCAATGACCTGAAGCAGTTCTTCTTTGCCGCCGACCGCGAGAATGAGCGCGTGCGGCGGCGCTATGATACGCTGGCGACATCGTTCATCAATCTGCTGGAGCAGATCCTGCAACGCTGCGACGATGCGCGCGTGCCGGTGTCCTTCTGCGGCGAGGATGCGGGGCGACCCATCGAGGCCGTGACCTTTGCCGCGCTGGGGTTCCGGCGGCTGTCCATGCGCCCGGCCTCGATCGGGCCGGTGAAGCATCTGATCCGCCGCGTCGATCTGTCCGAACTGAAGCGCGTCATCGACGCGGCCCGCGATGCCGGAGAGGTGAACCTGCGCCGCACCATCACCGACTGGCTGGCCCGGCAGTAAGGCCGGGGTCGCCATCACGCAAAAGCCGCCCCGAAGGGCGGCTTTTTTCCAAGTGCATGGCGGCTGTCGCGGACCTGGCAGACCAGCCCGGTCAGAGCGGCGCGTCGCCATTCTGGGCCGCGATCAGACCGGCCATGGTCATGATGTCGCGGTTCAGCGGCCGGTCGTCGGCATAGAACGGCACCGCCTTGCGCACCCAGTCGTGCAGGCGCTGCAACGGCGCGCCAAGGCTGACGGTCTGCGTGGACAGCTCGGCCGCCTGTGCGGCGCAAAGCAGTTCGATGGCAAGGATGACGCGCAGATTGGCCACGATGCGCAGCGCCTTTTCGGCGGCGGGCGTGGCATGGGGCAGCACGTCCTCTTGCAGGGCCGAGGTGATGCCGCCGTCAAGGCTGGCGGGCAAGGACAGGCGGCGGTTTTCGCTGACCAGCGACACGGCGGTGTATTGCGCGATCATGAAGCCCGAGCCTACGCCGCTTTCCGCAGACAGAAACGCGGGCAGGCCGCTGACCAGCGGATTGACCAGCCGGTCGATGCGCCGTTCCGACGTGGCCGCGATCTGCGCCACCAGAATGGCAAGCTGGTCCATGGCAAATCCCATGCCCGATCCGACCGCATGGGCCTGGGAATAGACCTGCGGCTGCTCGGTATCGCCGCCGATCAGCGGATTGTCGGTGGCGCTGCGCAGTTCTTCGTCGATCACCTGCGCGATCTGGGCCAGACCGTCGCGCGCGGCGCCATGGATCTGCGGCACGGCGCGCAGGCTCATCGGATCCTGCGTGCGGATGATGCCGTCGTGATATTCGGTCCCGGCAACGGCGGCGCGGATGCGGGCCGCCGTGTCGCGCAGCCCTTGGGACTGGCGCAGGGCCATGCCCTCGGGGTCGAAGATGTTGCTTTGACGGCCCAGAATGCCCTGACAGAACCCCGCCGCCGCATCGGCCCAGTCCAGAAGCCGGACGGCCTCGGCATGGGCGATGCAGGCAAGCCCGGTGGCGCAGGGCGTGCCGTTCACAAGGCTCAGGCCTTCCTTGGCGCGCAGGACCAGCGGTGTCTGGCCCACGCGGTGCAGGGCCTCGGTGGCGGGGATGCGGCGGTCACCATCCATCACCTCGCCCGCGCCGATCAGCACAAGGCCGATGGCCGCGGCATGGGTGATATAGCCGACCGAGCCGCGCGACGGGATGACCGGCAGCAGATCGGCATTCAGCAGCGCCAGCAGGGTGTCGACGACCTCGGGTCTGATGCCGGACCGGCCATGCGCGAAATTGTTGATCTGCGCGGCCATGACGGCGCGTGCCTGAACCCGTGACAGGGGATCGCCGACACCGCAGGAATGGCTGAACAGGATGTTATGCGACAGCCGGCTTTGTTCGTCGGGGCAGACGATCACGTCGCACAGCGCGCCGACGCCGGTATTGATGCCATAGCCCCGGATCTCGCGCTGGATGATCACGTCGACAATGGCGCGCGCCGTGCGGATGCGGGCCGCTGCCGCCGGCGACAGGGCCAGCGGCGCGCCCTGGGCGACACGCACGATCTGCGCCGCCGAAAGCGGCGCGTCCAGCAGAACGGTTTCAGGCATGAGATCTGCTCCGGCCCTGAACAAAGCGGGCAACATAGTCATTGGCGGGCTGGTTCAGGATCTGGTCCGGCGGCCCGACCTGTACCAGTTCGCCATCCTTCAGGATCGCGATCTGCGAGCCGATATGCAGAGCCTCGTCCAGATCATGCGTGATGAAGACGATGGTCTTGGCCAGATCGCGTTGCAGCATCAGCAGCTGATCCTGCATCTCGGCCCGGATCAGCGGATCCAGCGCGCTGAAGGCTTCGTCCATCAGGATCACATCGGTATCGGCCGCCAGCGCACGGGCCAGACCGACGCGCTGCTTCATGCCGCCCGAAAGCTGGTCGGGATAGCGGTCCTCATGGCCTGACAGCCCGACGGTGGCGATCCATTTGCGGCCGATGGCTTCGGCCTCGGCCTTGGGCGTGCCGCGCACCGACTGGCCATAGATCACGTTCTGCATCACCGTGCGGTGCGGCGCCAGCGCGAAGCTTTGAAACACCATGCTGACGCGATGCGTGCGGAACTTGCGCAAGGCTGCGGGATCCAGCTTCAGCACATCGGTATCGCCAAAGACGATCTCGCCCGCCGTGGGCTCGATCAGGCGGTTCAGGTGGCGCACGAGCGTCGACTTGCCCGAGCCCGACAGCCCCATGATGACGAAGATTTCGCCCGCCGGGATATCTAGGCTGACATTGTTCAGCCCGACGCCGCAGCCGGTCGCGGCAAGGATCTCGGCCTTGCCGATGCCTTGGCGCGCCATCTCCATCGCCTTCTTGGGATTGTCGCCGAAGACCTTGTAGACGTTTCGGATCTGGATGTTACTGGACATGTGTTATCTCCGCTTGCGGCCGAAGCCCTGCGTGATGCGGTCAAGCACAACCGCCAGAATGACGATGCCCAGCCCGGCTTCAAGGCCCAGCCCGACATTCAGGGTCTGGATGCCGTTCAGGACGGATTCGCCCAACCCGCGCGCCCCGATCATCGAGGCGACGACGACCATGGACAGGGCCATCATGATGGTCTGGTTCAGGCCCGCCATGATGGTCGGCATGGCCAAGGGCAGTTCGGTGCCGAACAGGATCTGGCGCGGATTGGCGCCGAATGCGGTCGCGGCCTCGACCACCTCGCGATCGACCTGACGGATGCCCAGATCGGTCAGGCGGATCAGCGGCGGCACGGCATAGATGATCGTCGCCAGCACCGCAGGCACCTTGCCCAGACCGAACAGCATCAGCGCCGGGATCAGATAGACAAAGCTGGGCATGGTCTGCATCACGTCCAGCACCGGCATGGTAATGCGGCGGAACCAGTCCGATTTGGCCGCAAGCACCCCCACCGGAACCCCGATCACCACCGAGATCAGCGTGGCCATCAGCATCAGCGCCAGCGTCTGCATGGTCTGATCCCACAGCCCCAGCACGCCCACCGCAAACAGCAGCACGCCCACAAGGATGGTGATCGTCACCTGCCGCGTGCCAAACCATGCCAGCGCCATGAAGACGATGATGATCGCCCACCATGGCGCCCCGCGCAGGCCGCTTTCGATGACCAGCAGGACATTCAGGATCGCCGAAGAGATGCTGCGAAAAACCGAGCCGTAATTGGTGACAAGTGCGGTAACAAACTGGTTGATCGGCTCCTGTATCGAGATACTCAAGCTGTCAGGAAACACGTTCCGGCACTCCTTATGCTGGATTGCGAAGATGCGGGCGGCCCGTGTCGGGGCCGCCTCTGGCAAGGGTTATTGCAGGGCGGCCTGAATCTTGGATTTTGCCTCGGGGCTGACCCATGTGCCCCACAGATCCGATTTCTCTTTCAGGAAATTCTCGGCGGCGGTCGCGGCATCGGCCTTGTTGTCGACCATATAGGCCAGCGCAAGGTTCAGCTCTTGCAGCGGGAAGCTGGCTTTATCCAGCACCTCGATGATCTCGGGGGCTTCTTTGGCAAACTCGGCGTTGACGCCATAGGCCACCTCGATGGGCTTCACCTCGCAGACGCCGTCGCGGTTGCTGCCACCGGCGGCAATCTGGGCGCGGCACTCATCGCTGAATTCCGGCGCATCCAGCCGCACCAGATCATATTTGCCCATGATCGCCGTGGGCGACCAGTAATAGAACAGGATCGGCTGCCCCTGCAGATAGGCCGAGGTGATCGCCGCATCCAAGGCCGCCGCGCTGCCGGGACGGAAGTTCACATAGGCGTCCTGCATGCCGTAATCGGTCAGCTTCTGCGTCGATTCACCTTCGCAGGTCCATCCGAACGGGCAGTTCAGGAAACGGCCTTTCGAGGGTTCCTCGGGGTCGCTGAACAGCGCGGCGATCTTGGGATCCTTGAGTTGTTCAACGGATGTCAGATCCGGGGCTGCCGCGGTGATATTGCGGGCGGCATCGCCCTTGATGACATAAGAGGGCACGAAAAAGCCCTCCATCGCGCCCTGAATGGTGTCACCGATATTCAGCACGGTGCCCTGTTCGACCGCCGTTTTCCAGACTTCGCTGCGACCCACCCATTCCTCGGCAAAGATCTGGATGTCATTGGTCGAGGTCGCCTGTTCCAGCGTCACCGAATTGCCGGGGATGGTGTCGGTCTTGCAGTCATAGCCGTCTTTCAGGATCGTCTCGACCACGCGGGTGATGAAATCGCCGCTTTCCCATGGCAGGCCCGCGAATGTGACGGTGTTGCCGTCCGAGCAATACGAGGCATTGGCCATCGCAGGCAGTCCGACGACGGGAAGGGCGGAAAGGGCAAGTGCGGCCAGATAAGGCTTCATGGGATGGGTTCCTGTTGGATATCTTGCACAAGGTCGATGATCGGGCCACGGCGCGCGTTTTCGCGTCTTCTCGTGGCCCGACACCAAGAGGGGGCAGCGCCCGGGTTACAGAATGCCGGGCAGGTTCAAGCCATGCTCGCGCGCGCAGTCCAGCGCGATGTCATAGCCTGCATCGGCGTGGCGCATGACGCCGGTGGCGGGGTCGTTCCACAGCACGCGGGCGATGCGGCGGTCGGCGTCCTCGGACCCGTCGCAGCAGATCACCATGCCGGAATGCTGCGAGAATCCCATGCCGACGCCGCCGCCATGATGCAGCGACACCCAGGTCGCGCCCGAGGCGGTGTTCAAGAGCGCGTTCAGCAGCGGCCAGTCGGAAACCGCGTCCGAGCCGTCCTGCATCGCCTCGGTTTCCCGGTTGGGCGAGGCGACGCTGCCGCTGTCCAGATGGTCGCGGCCGATGACAACCGGGGCTTTCAATTCGCCATTGCGGACCATTTCGTTGATGGCAAGGCCCGCGCGATGCCGATCCCCCAGCCCGATCCACATGATCCGCGCCGGCAGGCCCTGAAAGGCGATGCGTTCCTGCGCCATGTCCAGCCAGTTGTGCAGATGATGGTTGTCGGGGAACAGTTCCTTCATCTTGGCATCGGTTTTCAGGATGTCTTCCGGGTCGCCCGACAGCGCCGCCCAGCGGAACGGCCCGATGCCGCGGCAGAACAGCGGCCGGATATAGGCGGGCACGAAGCTCGGAAAGGCAAAGGCGCGCTCAAAGCCCTCTTCCAGCGCCATCTGGCGGATATTGTTGCCGTAATCGACGGTCGGGATGCCCGCATCGCTGAAGGCGACCATGGCCTCGACCTGCTTGCGCATCGACTTTTTCGCCGCGGCCGCGACGGCCTTGGGTTCGGTCTGCTGACGCGTGCGCCATTCGGCGACGGTCCAGCCCTCGGGCAGATAGCCATGCACCGGGTCATGCGCGCTGGTCTGGTCGGTCACGATGTCGGGGCGCAACCCGCCGTCATTCATGCGGCGCAGGATGTCCGGGAACACCTCGGCGGCATTGCCGATCAGCGCCACGGATTTCGCCTCGCCGGCCTTGGTCCAGCGTTCGATCATCGCCAGCGCCTCGTCAAGGCTGTGCGTCTTTTCATCGACATAGCGGGTGCGCAGGCGGAAATCGGCGCGGGTCTCGTCGCATTCGACGGCCAGACAGCAGGCCCCGGCCATCACTGCGGCCAGAGGCTGGGCGCCGCCCATGCCGCCAAGCCCGCCGGTCAGCACCCATTTGCCCTTCAGATCGCCGTTGTAATGCTGGCGCCCGGCCTCGACAAAGGTTTCATAGGTGCCCTGAACGATGCCCTGCGTGCCGATATAGATCCACGAGCCCGCCGTCATCTGGCCGTACATGGCCAGGCCCTTCTTGTCCAACTCGTTGAAATGATCCCAGTTCGCCCAATGCGGCACTAGGTTCGAGTTGGCGATCAGTACGCGCGGCGCGTCCTTGTGGGTCTGGAACACGCCAACCGGCTTGCCCGATTGCACCATCAGGGTCTGGTCGTCTTCCAGCTTGCGCAAGGCATCGACGATCAGGTCGAAATCCTTCCACGTCCGGGCGGCGCGGCCGATGCCGCCATAGACCACCAACTCATGCGGGTTTTCGGCCACATCGGGATGCAGGTTGTTCATCAGCATCCGCAAGGGCGCCTCGGTCAGCCAGCTTTTCGCGGTGATCTCGGTGCCCGTTGCCGGGAAGATGTCGCGGATGTTGTGACGGGGGTTGTCCATGGGTTCAAGCCTTCAGTTCGGCGGCAAGCGCCGCGAGTTTCGTCAAAATCGCTTTCAGCGGCACGCGCAACGCTTCGGCCTTCTGCGCGTCATAGGCAAAGGGCGGGGCTTCGGACGCCAGATGCGTGGATTGCGCCAGTTCCATCTGGATGGCGTGGACGCCGTGGTCCGGCTGGCCGTAATGCCGCGTGGTCCAGCCGCCCTTGAATCGGCCATTCAGAACATGGGTCCGGCCCGTCGCGGCTGCGATCTCTTGCGTGGCGGCCTCGATGGCCGGCGCGCAAGAGCGCCCGCTGTCGGTGCCGATGTTGAAATCGGGCAGGATGCCGTCAAACAGGAACGGGATATGGCTGCGGATCGAGTGGCAATCGTAAAGGATCGCCACGCCGTGCCGGGCGCGCACCCGCGCGATTTCAGCCGCCAGCGCCGCGTGATAGGGCGCGTGGAACCGGGCCTTGCGGTCGGCGATGTCGGCCTCGGTCGGTGCCACGTCCCAGATCGGCTGGCCGTCGAAATCGGTCAGCGGCACAAGGCCCGTGGTGTTCTGGCCGGGATACAGGCTCGCATCGTCGGGGCCGCGATTGGCGTCGATGACATAGCGGTGAAACGTCGCCCGCACCGTGGTCACGCCGGGCAGCAGCCCGTCATACAGCCGCTCGATATGCCAGTCGGTATCGGCCAGCACCCGACCCCGCGCGTTCAGCGCCGCGCGGATGTCTTCGGGCAGAAACGTCCCGGTATGCGGCAGGCCAAGGATGACGGGACTATCGCCTTGGACGACCTCGACGGGCGCGGGATCCGAGGTTTCAGGGTTCAGGTCAGACAAGATCGCCTCCGAAGATGCGGGCATGAAGCGGGTTGAAGCCGATGCGATAGGTCAGCTCGGCCGGGTGATCGACATTCCATATCGCCAGATCGGCGCGCTGCCCGGCGGCCAAGGTGCCGCGATCCGACAGACCCAGTGCGCGCGCGGCATGGGCGGTGACGCCCGCCAGACATTCCGCAGGCGTCATGCGGAACAGGGTCGCCCCCATGTTCATCGTCAGCAAAAGCGAGGTCAGCGGCGATGTGCCCGGATTGCTGTCGGTCGCCAGCGCCAAGGGCACGCCCGCGTCGCGCAGCGCCTGAACCGGCGGCAATCTGGTTTCGCGCAGCGTGTAAAACGCGCCCGGCAGCAGCACCGCGACCGTGCCCGCCGCAGCCATGGCGTCGATGCCGTCCTGCCCCAGCCATTCCAGATGGTCCGCCGAAATCGCGCCGCGCCCGGCCGCCATCGCCGCGCCGTGCAGGTCTGACAGCTGTTCGGCATGCAGCTTGACCGGCAGCCCCAAGGCGTGGGCGTGATCAAAGATCGCCGCCATCTCGTCGCGGCTGAAGGCGATGCCTTCGCAAAAGCCGTCCACCGCGTCGATCAGCCCTTCGGCATGGGCAGCGTCCATGCCTGCGATCACCACATCGCGGATATAGCCCGCGCGGTCGTCCTTGTATTCGGCGGGCAGGGCATGTGCGGCCAACCATGTGGTTTTGATATGGATTGCACGTTTTTCCCCGATCTGCCGCGCCACCCGCAGCATCTTCATCTCATCCGCGACGGTCAGGCCATAGCCCGATTTGATCTCCAGCGTGGTGGCGCCCTCGGCGATCAGATGGTCGACGCGGGGCAGGGCGCGGGCCAGCAGTTCCGCGTCATCCGCCGCGCGGGTGGCGTTGACGCTGGACAGGATGCCGCCGCCAGCGCGGGCGATTTCTTCATACGAGGCGCCTTCCAGCCGCATTTCAAACTCGCGGGCGCGGTCGCCGCCAAAGACGATATGCGTGTGGCAGTCGACCAGACCGGGCGTGACCAGTCGCCCGCCCAGATCCTGCAAGGCAGCACCCGCATAGTGCTGCGGCAGATCCGCCCGCGCGCCCACCCAGGCGATTCTGTCATCCTGAATCACCAGCGCGCCATCCTGGATCAGGGCGTAACCGCCTGATTTTTCGGTCATGGTGGCGATCTGGGCATTCGCAAGAAGCTGCATCGGCTGTCGTCCCGGATTGATTTCTCATTCGTTCTATGTCTAAACTTAACGGATCTCTATGTCTAAACTTATTTTGACGCAGAAAAGGGCGGCGTGATGGAAAAGATCTGGGCAGAGCGGGCTTTGCTGCCTGAAGGATGGGCAGAAAATGTCTGCGTAACGGTCGATCAGGGCCGCATTTCGGGCGTGGAAACCGGCGTCACGGGCGGCCCGCGCGTGGGTCTGCTGCTGCCTGCCATGGCGAACCTGCACAGCCACGCCTTTCAGCGCGCGATGGCCGGCCTTTCGGAAGCCAAGGGCCCCGAGCCGCGCGATACGTTCTGGACATGGCGCCAGATCATGTATCGCTTTCTGGACCTGCTGACGCCCGAGGATGTCGAGGCGATCGCGGCGCTGGTGCAGATGGAGATGCTGGAGGCGGGCTATGCCACCAATGTCGAATTCCACTATCTACACCATCGTCCCGGCGCCGGGCATTATGACAATATCGCCGAGATGGCCGCCCGCATTTCCGCCGCCGCCCGCCGCACCGGCATCGGGCTGACCCTGCTGCCGGTGCATTACCAGTTCGGCGGCGTCGACCGCCGCGCGCTGGCCCCCGGTCAGGACCGGTTCGGCACCACCCCGGAGGAGTTCCTGCGCCTGCTGGACGGTGCCGAGGCCACGCTGCGCGACCTGCCCGCCGATGCCGGGATCGGTGTCGCGCCGCACAGTCTGCGCGCGGTTTCGCCCGAGGGGCTGGCGATCTGCACCACGCTGCGCCCGGACCGTCCCTTGCACATGCATCTGGCCGAGCAGATCCCCGAGGTCGATGAGATCAGCGCCGCCTATGGCCGCCGCCCCGTGGAATGGCTGCTGGACAATCAAGCCGTCGACCGGCGCTGGACCCTGATCCACCTGACCCACATGACCGAGGATGAGACCCGCCGCCTTGCCGCGACCGGCGCTGTCGCGGGTCTGTGCCCGATCACCGAATCCTCGCTGGGCGACGGGATCTTCAACGGCACGATCTGGGCGGGATCGCAGGGCCGCTATGGGTTTGGCTCGGACAGCAATATCCGCATCTCGCTGACCGAGGAGATGCGGACGCTGGAATACAGCCAGCGCCTGCGCGACCGCGGGCGGGCGATCTTGGCTGTGCCGGGAAAAACCACCGGCCGCGTGATCTATGATGCGGGGCTGGACGGCGGCGCGACGGCGGCGGGGCGCGATACCGGCGCGATCAGGCCGGGCCTGTGGGCCGATCTTGTGGCCATCGACACCGCCAATCCGGTGATGGTGGGGCGCAAGGGGGACCAGATGCTGGACAGCCTGATCTTTTCCGGCCATGACGGTCTGGTCACCGACACATGGTCGGCGGGCCGTCATGTGGTGAAAGACGGCAGGCATATGGACCACGACGCGATCATCGCCGACTATATGGCAACGATCAGCCGCCTTGAGGACCGCATGTGACCGAACGAAGCTCCAGCAAGGCACAGGCCATCACCAGCGAAGTGCGCCGCCGGATTGCGGACCGCGAATGGCGGCAGGGCGACCGCATCCCCGATGAGGCCGAACTGGCCGTAGAATTCGGCGTCGCCCGCGCCACGGTGAACAAGGCCCTGCAATTGCTGGCCGAAGAGGGGCTTCTGGACCGCAAGCGCCGGGCGGGGACACATGTCACGCTGAACCCCGCCCACAAGGCCACGCTGACCATCCCCATCGTGCGCGAGCAGATCGAGCAGGCGGGGATGGAATACAGCCACCGCGTCATCGCCCAGAAGCTCAGCCCGCTGCCCGCCGATGCCTCGACCCGCATGGCCCTGCCCGAGGCAGCGCTGCTGATCCATCTGCGCACCGTGCATTATGGGGACGGCAAGCCCTTTCAGGTCGAGGATCGCTGGATCAACCCGCAGGCCGCGCCGGGCGCCGAGGCGATCGATTTCCAGCGCATCAACGCCAATGAATGGCTGGTGCGGAATTTCCCGTGGCTGCGCGCCGACATGGCGTTTTCCGCCGAGAACGCCAATGCCCGGGATGCCCGGCTGCTGGAAACCCGGCAGGGCACGGCGCTTCTGATCCTGCAACGCACGACGTTCAACGACCTTGGCGCCATCACCTCGGCCCGGCTGGCGTTCCATCCCGGTTACCAGATGTTCGCCACGTCCTGAGGGGCGCGGTCAACGCCGGGACATATTGGACGGGATTGCTTCCTGAGGTCTTCATTGGGCGAATAAATGCCTGAGCCAACGCGCTGGCTGCGCGTCTGATCCGGCCTTGTGCGGCCTGGGGCCGCCGGTGCTGGTCAACAGCAGAAGCAAGCTGTCAGGATGACACCCCCAAGGGGCCTTGGTCTTGGCCGCGCCGAAAAGGCCGGACATGCCAAACAGCGACACGAGGAAATCTCGCGCCGCAGCGGACTTTTTTTCCGGCAATTTACAGGGAGATAAATGGCGGACCCAGAGCGATTCGAACGCCCGACCCCCAGATTCGTAGTCTGGTGCTCTATCCAGCTGAGCTATGGGTCCGCTGTGAGGCGGTTATCTAGAGATAGTGCCGGGGGGGCGCAAGGGCGAAAATGAAGATTTTCCAAAAACGCCCGAAGTTTCGCCTTGGGCCTGAAAAGCCCGCTTAATCTGCATCCGCGCGCGCCACGCTGCCGGCAAGTTCGCGGGGCAGGTGCAGGCAGAATTGCGTGCCCTCTTCGTCGCTGCGCAGCAGTTCCAGACGGCCGCCGTGATTGCGCACCAGATCGGCGGCAATCGCCAGACCAAGCCCGGTGCCGCCCTTGCGCGACCCGCCCGAAAAGGGCTGGAACAGGAAGTCGCGCGCCTTCTTTGGCAGGCCTGGGCCGGTATCGCCAACGCGGATGAACCATTCCTGTTCGTCCTCACCGGCACCGATTTCGATGGTGCCGGGCTGGCGGGTGGCCTCGATCGCCTGCCGGGCATTGCGCGACAGGTTCGACAGCACGCGGAACAGCTGATCGCGATCGGCGCGGATCATCAAGCCTGCGGGCACGTCGCTGAGAAACTCGATGGGCGCGTTGCCATCGACGCTTTCGGCGGCCAGCGCCTCGGCCTCGGTCACCTCGGCGACCAGCGCCGACAGGTTGAAGCGCGACAGCGACGGCGCCGGTTCTTCGGCCTTGCCGAAGGCCAGCGTGGTTTCGCACAGGTTCACCGCGCGGCTGATCGAATTGACCAGTTTGGGCGCGGCGCGGCGCACGGCGGGGTCTTCGCTGGTTTCCAGCCGGTCGGCGAAAATCTGCGCCGTGGTCAGGATATTGCGCAGATCATGGCTGATCCGGGCCACGGCCTGCCCCAGCTGCGCCAGCCGCGCCTTTTGCTTCAGCGCCGACGTCACCGTCGTCTGCATCGCCGCCAGCGAGGTTTCGGCCTGCCGCAGTTCCGCCAGTCGGGCCGAGGGGGTGATGATCAGCCGCGCATCCTCGGGGGCATTGGCATAGGCGGTCATGTGGCTGATGACGCGGCGGATCGGCACCAGCAACATGCGCTGCGCCGCGACGTTCAGCAAAAGCGCCGTCAGGATCGAGAACGCCGCCGAGATCAGCAGCAGGCGCAGGCCGTAATCGATCATCTCGGTCCGCAGCTGCTTGGTGTCGGTAGTGATTTCGATCAGCTGCCCGGCCTGGTTCACCGGCGCGCCGATGACCCGGATCACCCGGTCGTCAGGGTCGGCCAACTGGCGCATGGCGTCGCGGATCGACGCCCAGAAGGGCTGTTCGCGCAGATCATAGGTCGCGGCGATCGGGCCGGGGATGGGCGAGGACAGCACAAGCTGGCGCACATCGTTGCGCCGCAACACCACGTTGAAGACGCCCGCATTCTCCAGCAGTTCCGATTCCAGATCGGATGCCAGCGATTCATCGGTCGCCAGCAGCGCAAGGCTGGCGATCTGCGCGCGCTCAAGCCGCGATTCCAGAAAATCCAGACGATAATTCGCGATCGATGGCAGCAGGATCAGCAATTCGGCCAGAAGCACGAAGATCCCTGTCAGGAGCGCGAATCGCCCGGAAAGGCTATTCAGGGACATGTCGACCTTTGTATTCCACCCGAAATTCGTGGCTGCATCATCCACATAATGGCTGCGGCGTTGCAGTTCAAACATGCGTGACTGCGGAACGGTTCCCGCCCGCGCAACTTCCGCCGAAAAGACCCGACAGGCGGTTGACTCAGGTCCGGGCTGCGACTATGCAGCGGGTCTCGAATAGACCGGCGCGTCTTGCGTGGGCTGAGTGCCCATACCCTGACACGCCTTGACCCGGAGTTTGAAGATGTCGAAACGCACTTTCCAGCCGTCGAACCTGGTTCGCGCCCGCCGTCACGGCTTCCGCGCGCGCATGGCGACCAAGGGTGGCCGTCGCGTGCTGAACGCGCGCCGCGCCAAGGGCCGCAAGTCGCTCAGCGCATAAGTCTTGCGCCGCAAGGCGTAGGAGCGCTGATGGATCAGGCCGCCGAAAACGCCGCCGCTGACCGGGAAAGCCATATTGGCGAACCGGACAGGGCGGCTTCCGGCATTTCAGGGCATGACATGCCGCTGAAGCCGGAGATCCTGCGCAAGCGGGCAGATTTCCTGCGCGCCGCGCAGGCCCGCAGGCAGGGGGCGCAGGGCTTCCTGTTGCAGGCCCGCCGCCGCGATGATGGCAGCAATGCCGTCCGCGTGGGATTTACCTGCTCGAAGAAGATCGGCAACGCCGTGATGCGCAACCGCGCCAAGCGGCGGCTGCGTGCCTTGGCGCATGACATCCTGCCGGGTCTGGCGGTGACGGGCTGGGATTATGTGCTGGTCGGTCGCCCCGGCGTCACGGTCGAGCGTGATTTCACCGATCTGAAGCGCGACCTTGAACAGGCGCTGTCCCGCATCCACGCGCCGCGCAAATGACGCCGCTGGCCCATATCGTTGCGCTGCCGGTGCGCGCATATCGGCTGGTCGCCAGCCCTTGGGTCGGGCATGGCTGCCGCTTTCAGCCCACATGCTCGGCCTATGCGCTTGAGGCGCTGGAACGGCATGGCGCGGCCAAGGGCGGCTGGCTGATGGTCCGGCGCGTCTGCCGGTGCCACCCCTGGGGCGGGCATGGCTTCGATCCGGTGCCGGGAACCGAACCTCGGGACTGACGGCGCGGGCGCGCCATGCTATGAAACGGGAATGCCAACAGGATGAATGCCATGCGCGACGAGCTTGACAGCCAGGACGATACGTTTGAGGAAATCCACCCGCTGTTTCGCGGCGCGCCGACCTCGACCGAGTTTCGCAAGCTGCGCAAGCGTCTGGTGCGCGAAACCCGCGCGGCCATCGAAACCTATGACATGATCCGCCCCGGCGACAAATGGCTGGTCTGCCTGTCGGGCGGCAAGGACAGCTATACCCTGCTGGCGGTGCTGCACGAGCTGAAATGGCGCGGCCTGCTGCCCGTCGACCTGCTGGCCTGCAATCTGGATCAGGGCCAGCCCGGCTTTCCGGCGACGGTGCTGCCCGAGTTTCTGACCGACCGTCAGGTGGCCCATCGCATCGAATATCAGGACACCTATTCCATCGTGAAGGAAAAGGTGCCCGAGGGCCGGACCTATTGCGCGCTGTGTTCGCGCCTGCGCCGCGGCAACCTGTATCGCATCGCGCGCGAGGAAGGCTGTCAGGCCGTCGTGCTGGGCCATCACCGCGACGATATCCTTGAGACGTTTTTCATGAACCTTTTCCACGGCGGTCGTCTGGCCTCGATGCCGCCCAAGCTTTTGAACGAAGAGGGCGATCTGAACGTCCTGCGCCCGCTGGCCTTCATCGCCGAGGCCGATTGCGAAAGGTTTTCCCGCGCGATGAACTATCCGGTGATCCCCTGCGATCTGTGCGGCAGTCAGGAAGGCCTGCAGCGCGTGCAGGTCAAGCGCCTGCTGGACGAATGGGAAAGCCGCGCGCCGGGGCGTCGTCAGGTGATGTTCCGGGCGCTGATGAATGTGCGCCCCTCGCATCTGCCCGATCCCAAGCTGTTCGATTTCACGCAGCTTTTTCCATCGGATTTTAGCGATAAACCGCAATCCGACGCGCCGGTGCTGCGCGAACTTTAACGGAACAAAAAGCTTCCTGCGCTTAGTCTCCGGATCAGGAAACATGATTCGGAATGACAGATGGCATACGGTATCGGAAAGGCCGCGCGGTTTGCCCGGCTGATCACGGGCGGCGCGGCGCGGCGGGACACGCCCAAATCCGCGCTGATCCTGCGCGTTGAAAACGGCGACCAGCTGCGCGCCAGCATCGGGCCGGTGCTTCTGGACAGGATGATGGATGTGCTGGCCATGCGGCTGGGCACGGAATTGCGGCTGCTGCCGCGCGGGCGGATGCCGGGCCAGACGGTGCTGTGCGGCCTGCTTGCCGCCCGGACCGAGGCGCTGCCGGGCCTTCTGGCGCAGCTTGGCGCGATCTGCCGCAGCAGCATCGATCTGGGCGATCTGCGCATGACGCCGGTGATCAACGCGGTGATCGTCAGCGATATGGCCGGGGCGGCGGATGCTGCGGCGCTTTGGGCCTATGGTCATCGCGCGATCCGTGCCTGCAGCCCCTTGGCCGAAACCGGGCAGATCCGCTTCGTCGAATATTCCGGCGTGGACAGCCAGCAGGTCAGTCAGGCCGAGCCGCTGTTCTCTCCGGAACAGATCCGCACCTGCTTTCAGCCGCAGCTTTGCTGCGATACGGGCCGGATTCTTGGGCTGCGTGTCGTGGGTCGGGTGGACCATCCGGAACTGGGCGCGCTGGATCTGCACGATCTGCGGATGCGGCTGGATGAACAGACGCTGGCCGAGGTGTTCCGCACCACCTTGCGCCTGTCGCTGGCGGCGTTGCGCGGCTGGGACCGGCTGGGCCGCGATCTGCCATTCGTCAGCCTGTCGATGAGCGATCGCGAACTGGCCGACCCGACCCTGGCCGAGGCCGTGCTGTGGGAGCTGGACCGGCTGGATCTGGCCCCCGCCCGGCTTGAGATCGAGGTGACCGAGCCCATTGGCCGCAGCGGTGGCCGCATGCCGGTGACCGCCAGCCTGCAACGGCTTTCCGCCGCCGGCTGCCGCATCGCGCTGGGGGATTTCGGGACGGGCAGCGCCGGGCTGGATACGCTGCGCATGTTCGGCATCCGCAGGGTCCGCATCGGTCGCGGCTTTGTCGCGGGGTGCGACCACCGCGCCGATCAGCAGCGCATGATCCTGGCCGTGCTGGCCCTGGCCGAGCATCTGAAACTGCAGACCCTGGCCTGTGGCGTGGCGACGCTGGACGAACGCGCGTTTCTTGCGCAGATCGGATTTGACGCGGTCCAGGGCAAGGCGGTCGCTCCGATCCTGTCCGCGACCGAGCTGGACGATTTTCTGCAAAGCCACGATCTGGCCCTGCCGCCGCCCTTCGTCGTGCCGCGCAAGGCGTAAGGGGGCTGTATCGCCGTCAGGAAACCGGCGATGCAATGTGGAAAAAGCCAGATCCGGCAGGCGCGCGCGGGCCTGTCCGCGCCGGGTTTTCTGGAAATTCCCTTGACCTTTGCTGGTCGCTTCTGTTGAAGCGGCGCGAACCCCTTGGGGCATAAGACGACAAAGGGCAGGTTTGGCATGCAAGACAACAACCGCAACCTCATTCTGGCGATGGTGCTTTCGGCGCTTGTCATCCTCGTCTGGTCGTTCTTCTTTGCGCCCGAGCCGACGCAACCGGCCCCGGAAACGGCGCAAAGCCAGACCGTTGACGGCCAGAACGCGCCTGCGACCCCGCAGGCGGCAGGGCAGGGCGGCACCGCGCCGGCCTTGGCGGGCGATGCCGCACCTGCGGCGGACGCTGCCGCCCCTGTGGGTCGCTTCCAGATCGAATCGCCGTCGCTGCGTGGCTCGATCTCGCTTGCGGGTGGCCGGATCGACGATCTGGAGCTGACCGGCTATCGCGAAACGCTGGACCCGAATTCGCCCTTTGTCCGGCTGCTGTCGCCGACCTCGCAACTGGCGCTGAAGGCCGACGGCTCGCCCGTGGCGCCCGGCGGCGATCCGACGGTCACCGTGCAGAAGCCCTATTATGCGGTCTATGGCTGGATGCCCGCGCAGGGCACCGATCCGGCGCTGGTCCCCGGTCCCGCGACCGTCTGGCAGATCGAGTCGGGCGACACGCTGTCGCCGGGCCAGCCCGTGACGCTGCGCTGGGACAATGGCGCGGGCCAGATCTTCCGCCGCATCTATGAACTGGACGACAAGTTCCTGTTCACCGTGACGCAGACGCTGGAAAACACCGGCACCGCGCCCTTTGCCGCAGCGCCCTATGGCATTCTGGCGCGGCACGGGAAGCCCGATACGCAGAACTTCTTCGTGCTGCACGAGGGCGCTGTCGGCATGACCGACGGCAAGCTGCTTGAGGAAAAATACAAGGCCCTGACCGAACTTGATCCGACTGCGGGCGAAGGTCCGGCGCAACTGGTCGATGTCAAGGAAAACGGCTGGGTCGGCTTTACCGACAAATATTGGATGACGACGCTGGCGCCCGCGCCCGGCACGCCCTTCACGGCCGTGGTGAAATATGCCCCCGGTGCCGATATCTATCAGACCGAGACCCGGATGCCGGTCGAAACCGTGGCGCCCGGCGCGACGGCGACAAGCTCCAGCTATCTGTTCGCCGGCGCCAAGGTCTGGGAAACCATCAACGGCTATCAGCAGAACCCGGGCATCGACCGCTTCGTCGACTCGATCGACTGGGGCTGGTTCTACTTCCTGACCAAGCCGATCTTCCGCCTGCTGCACTGGCTGCACGGCTTCATCGGCAATATGGGCTGGTCGATCATCGCACTGACCTTCATCCTGAAAACCCTGGTCTTCCCGCTGGCGCGCAAATCCTACATCTCGATGGCGAAGATGAAGGAACTGCAGCCCGAGATGGAGGCGATCAAGGAACGCGTCGGCGACGACCGGATGAAATACCAAAAAGAGGTGATGGAGCTTTACAAGCGCGAAAAGGTGAACCCCGCTGCGGGCTGTTTGCCGGTGCTGTTGCAGATCCCGATCTTTTTCTCGCTGTACAAGGTGATCTTCGTCACCATCGAGCTGCGGCACGCGCCGTGGATCGGCTGGATCCACGACATGTCCGCCCCCGATCCGACCAGCCTGTGGAACCTGTTCGGTCTGCTACCCTATGCCACGCCGGGCGCTGGCAGCTTCCTGCACAGCTTCACGCTGCCGGTTCTGGCGATCGTTCTGGGCATCTCGATGTGGATGCAGCAGAAACTGAACCCGGCCCCCGCCGATCCGGCGCAGAAGATGATCTTTGCGTGGATGCCCTGGGTCTTCATGTTCATGCTGGGCGGCTTCGCCTCGGGTCTGGTGCTGTACTGGATCACCAACAACTTCATCACGATCGCGCAGCAATACACGATCATGTCGATGCACGGCCACCGGCCCGACTTCTTCGGCAATATCCGCTCCAGCCTGCCGTCCCGCGGCAAGGGGGACGCGGCGGCCGAAAAACCCGCGCCGAAAACCGGCAGCAAGGGCGGTAAATGACCGGATATATCGCGCGGATCCGCCGCCATCCGATCAAGTCGCTGGGGGGCGAGGATCTTGCCCGCACGCCGCTTCACGCGGCCCAGCGGCTGCCGGGGGATCGGGTCTGGGCGATGCTGACCGAGGGCGGCGAACGTCATGCCGGGCCGGGCGACCGTCCCGGCCGCTGGCTTCCCAAGTCCTGCTTTCTGCGCGGCGCGGCCTCGGCCCCGCTGCAGGCCGTCAGTGGCGGCTGGGGCGAGGGGGCGCCGGAAGGCGCGCTGACGCTGAACCATCCGGCTCGTCCGGCGCTGCGTTTCGACCCCGAAACGCAAGGCGATCTGCTGCTGGATTGGGTGCGCCCGCTTTGGCCCGACGACAAGCCCGCGCCGACGCGGCTGGTGCAGGGGCCGACCGGCTGGACCGATGTGAACCAGCCGTGGATCTCGATCCTGTCGCTTGCCAGCCTGCGTGATCTGGAACAGCGTCTGGGCCAACGGCTGGGGATCGAACGCTGGCGCGCGAACCTGTGGGTCGACGGCTGGGACGCCTATGCCGAGCGTGATCTGATCGGGCATATCCTGACCATCGGCGGGGTCGAGTTGCGCGTGACCGAGACCATCGGTCGCTGCCCGGCGACCAGCGCCAATACCGACAGCGGCCAGATCGACATCGACATGCCCGAGGCGCTGCAGGCGCAGTTCGGACACAAGGATTTCGGCATCTATGCCGAGGTCGTCACCGGCGGCCAGATCGCCTTGCAGGACAGGATCGCGGCATGAAGGTTGCCTTTCCCATCGCCCCGGAGCCCGATCCCGAAGTGGCCGAGGCGGCGCGCAAGCTGTTTGCGGGCCCGGTCGATTTCCTGAAAGGCGTCGTCGCCATGGACGGCCTGCCCCCGGCGGACCGCCCCGAAGTGTGCTTTGCCGGACGCTCGAATGTCGGGAAATCCAGCCTGATCAACGCGCTGACCGGGCGCAATGGTCTGGCGCGCGCATCGAACACGCCGGGCCGCACGCAAGAGGTGAACTATTTCACCTTGGGCGAACAATCCTATCTGGTCGACCTGCCGGGCTATGGCTTTGCCAAGGCGCCCGTCGCGGTCGTGGCGAAATGGCAGGCGCTGCTGAAGAATTATCTCTCGGGGCGGCCGACGCTGCGGCGCGCCTTCGCACTGATCGATTCGCGCCATGGCGTGAAGGACGTGGATCACGAGATCATGCGCCTGCTGGACCGCGCCGCCGTGCCGTTTCAGGTCGTGCTGACCAAGGGCGACAAGATCGGCCGCGACGCGATGGACGCGACCGTGGCGCAGGTCGCCGAGGCGCTGCAAAAGCACCCCGCCGCCTATCCGGAAATCGTCATCACCAGTTCGGACAAGGGGCAGGGCATCGCCACGCTGCGCGCGATCATCGCCGGGCTGGACTAGCGCCCGATCCTCTGGACCTTCGGGCGCAACGGTCCTAGGGTCCATCGCAACGAACAGGGGTCCATCATGAGAAAGCAGAACATGAATCGCGACTTTATGGCCACCGCCCGCACTTTGTCCGAGGCACTGCCCTATATGCAGCGCTATTCCGGCGCGGTCGTGGTGGTCAAGTTCGGCGGGAATGCCATGGGCGACGACGCGGCAATGGCCGAATTCGCCAGCGACATCGTGCTGATGAAGCAGGTTGGCATCCATCCGGTCGTCGTGCATGGCGGCGGCCCGATGATCAACGATCTGCTGCAGAAGCTGGGCATCGAAAGCAATTTCGTGCGCGGCAAGCGCGTCACCACCCGCGATACGGTCGAGGTGGTCGAGATGGTGCTGTCCGGGCTGGTCAACAAGCGCATCGTGCAGGCCATCAACGATGCGGGCGGGCGCGCCGTCGGCATCTCGGGCAAGGACGATGACATGATGGTCTGCGAAGCGGACGATCCCGAACTGGGCTTCGTCGGTCGCCCGGTCGAAATGAACGTGCAGATCATCCGCGACCTCTACAATGCCGGGCTGATCCCCGTCATCGCCCCCGTGGCGACGGGGATGGCCGATAATGAGACGTTCAACGTCAATGGCGATACGGCTGCCGGGGCGATTGCCGGGGCGCTGAAGGCCGATCGTCTGTTGCTGCTGACCGATGTGTCGGGCGTCAAGGACGGCACGGGCGAGGTGGTGACCCAGATGCATCCCGATCAGGTGCGCGCGATGATCGCCGATGGCACCATCGCGGGCGGCATGATTCCCAAGACCGAAACCGCGCTGAAGGCCGTGGACGAAGGCGTGCGCGCCGTGGTCATTCTGGATGGCCGCGTGCCCAATGCCACGCTGCTGGAGCTGTTCACCGAACATGGCGCGGGCTCGCTGATCCGCACGACCGAGCCTCGGGTCAAGCCGCACGGGCTGCGTCAGGGCGTCAGTGAGCTTTGATCCGCGACCGGGGAACCGGGAATGGAATCGACCCTTGCGAGCCTGCTTAAAGCTGTGGCAGGCTGCGGCCTAATTCCTCTTTCGGTCGCAAAGGCTATTGCATGACTCCGCTTGGACACTGCCGACTGATCCTGACCCGTCACGCGAAATCGTCCTGGGACGATCCGGGTCAGCCCGATCACGACCGGCCGTTGAACGACCGTGGCCGTCGCTCGGCCCGGGCGCTGGGGGATTGGCTGGCCAGCCGGGGATATGAGCCGGAAGAGGTGCTGTGTTCGACCTCGCAGCGCACGCGCGAAACGTGGGAGCGGGTGGCGGTTGCGCCCTTGGAAGTGCGCCCGCGGATCCGGTTCGAGCCGAAGCTGTATCACGCCAGCCCCGATCAGATGCTGAACGTCCTGCGCAGCGCCGAGGCGCCGACGGTGATGATGCTGGGCCACAACCCCGGCATTGCGGAATTCGCGGCGCTGCTGCCCGCCCGTCCGCCGATGGATCCCGATTTCCGCCGCTATCCCACTGCCGCGACGCTGGTGGTGGATTTCCAGATCGACGACTGGTCCGATGTTCAGGCGGGGCAGGGCAGCGTTCTGGACTTCGTGCGGATCGACGGGCGCGACTGAACCGGCGCAGTCGCCGCCCTGATTTCATTAACCTTGCTTGACCAATCCTGCCGTCGGATGCTTCGGCGGCATAGCTGCATTGTCGAAAGCCCCTCTGCTCATGCCGCGCCGCAGCATTTATGTTAGCGCAAACGGACCCAACACAGCAGGAGCAAGACGATGACCCTGACCGCCACCAATATCGACCGCCGCGACGAAGCTGGTCTTGTCGCATTGCTGCGCCGCAGCCTTGGCGCCTATATGGCAGGCCGCCGCGCGGCCATGCGCACCACCGAAGAACTGAACAGCCTGCGCAGCCGCGATCTGGCCGACCTTGGCATCAGCCGCCATGACATCCCGGCGCTGGCAAACGATGTCCGCCGCAAGGCCGTCGCGAAGTTTCTGGCTGCCTAAGCCGAAACGGCTTTCTTCAAGCGAACGCGCCGCCAGCCCTGCAAGGGGCGGCGGCGCTTCTTTTTGCACAGGGTCAAAATGCCGAAAGCCGGTGCGCTTTTAGGGCACCGAATGACGCTTCAGCCGCTTGATCGATGAATCGCCGATTGCCTGATGATTGGTGTGGCGTATCTCTGGCTCAGAGGTCTCTATCACAGCCTGAATCCCGTTCGGTCCATAGCAGTCATGCGCAGGATCCGGTTCCTGCGTGGCGGCGTGGGCGAAGGCGGTTGTCCAATCTGAATGTGCAGCACCTTGATATGACGACCGTGTGGCTTGCAAACTTCCTGCTGCGGCAATTCGAGGCGACGCCCGGAGCAAACGTCCAACAGGCCAACTTATGTAACCCTGACTGATAGTGCCCCGCGGCGTGGTGTAGGAGCGCCGACCCTCGGAGAGGTCAGGGCTTGTTCAGGTGGCCACGGCGGGCAGCCTGACGGTTGGATTGTCGGTCACACGGGCGAGCGTTTCAAGGCTCA
>NZ_WMII01000011.1 GCF_009711265.1 Paracoccus shanxieyensis
CAAGGTCTCGCAACCCGAAACTTGTCCGAAGATCGACGGTGACCGCCAGCGTCACCAACGGCCGCGCGCTGCGCTACGCCGAAGGCTCCGCGCGCGGCCTCCTACACCATGTGTTGGGACACTGCCATCCGGCAGGGGAATGTTTTTCAGCCCCAATATCGAGACTGATCAAAACGCACAATTTCACGCGAGCTGAAATTGTGTTGGCGGCGGCGTCTCTCACAGCAATCCTAGACGGCCACCGGCTGTCGGTCGATCATCAAGACGGCCGCATCATGTGGTGGCTACCATGAGCTACCGCCTCGTTGAAATGGTCCTGCAATCCAGCATCGCCGACCCGACAGAGGTCGCGGTGATGATAGCTTTGGCGCACCATGCAGACAAATTCTGCTCCTGCTATCCATCAATTCAGCGGATATGCCAGCTGTCTCGATACAAGGAGCGCGCGGTTCAAGGTGCTATTAAGCGCCTGTCTGACCGTGGGGTTATTGCCGTTAAGACGGGCGGCGGACGCGGCGGCGCAAGCTTCTACACCATATTTCCGAGCGCCCTAAACCCCGCAGCAAATGCGCCCATTAAAGATGATAAACCCCGCAGCAAATGCGCGGTATCAGACGAAGAAACCCCGCAGCAAATGCGCGAAACCCCGCATTTGACGACAGGAAACCCCGCAGCAAATGCGCCCGAACCTGTCAAAGAACCTGTCAAGAACCAAGCTAAGCCGTGCGAGCGCGAGGCTTCGCCAGATCGAACTCAGGCAATTCGAGACGCAATCATCTCGGACCTCGGGTTGACCGGTCGGGAACTGAACACTCGGGGCGTTTTCGTCGTCGGGGGCATGGATCCGCACAACCTGTCGATGTCGATCAGCGTCTGGGGAGGCCATGGCCTGAACGACGAGCAGATCATCGCAGCCATCCGCGGCAAGATCGCCAGCGAGCGGGCCAAGGATGCCGGGTTCATGCCGAGGTCGGTCAAGCTGTTCGACGGGCCCGTGGCGGATTTTGCCAAGCGGCTCGCTGCGTCCGGAGCGCCTGCCAGACCTCAGGAGTTTGCGACGCCGGAAGCAGCCGACGCCAAGGCCGAGATTGATCGCGAGTGGGCCGAGCTCGGCAGCAGGTCCGATGCCGAGGCCGCCGCCAAGCGCGAGGCCCTGATGGGGCGATACCGAAATCTCAAAGCAGCAAGTGGAATGTGACCATGGCTCCACGCCCCAACACCGGCCCGATCGACGACGCAGAGGCATGGATCATCGCCACGCCCGAGGCGACCTATGCCAGCACGGCCGAGGCGTTCGGCCTCGGGCCGCAGTCCATCCGTGCGCGCATCCTGAACCGCTACGGGTCGCTCGCCGCTGCTCGGCTGGCGCACGCCAATGGCGAAGCGGCGGTTTACCAGAAGCGGATCCTTGGGCCTGTGCGGCGCTGCATCCGCTGCGGGAAATCCTCTGTCATAGATCAGGGGCGGCGCATGTGTGACCCTTGCGGCGCTGATGTGGCCAGAATTCATGATGGGGCGGTGTGATGAGCGACGTGAGTGACCTCGAAAATTACTCGCTGATAATCGTTGCGCCAAACGGTGAATGCGTTTCGTCCACGGTGAAAGTCGACAAGGTCCTGTGCACCCTTGCTACCGACAAATTCGCGCCTGTGCGCATGGAATTATACTACGCATTCACGCAAGCATTGTCGCGTCTGGAAGCGAGGCTAAAGGATGGCGATTAAGCGTGATGCAGCGACAATCGCCGGGCACAAGGCTGCGATCTGCGAGGCGATTGCCGAGGGGAAAAGCTTGGTCCAGACCCTCAAGGCGAAGGGGATGCCGGGTTATACGGCCGTCATGAACTGGCTGCGAGAGGATGAGGATTTCGCGGCGAGTTACGCGCGGGCGCGCGAAGCTCAAGCGGACGCGGATGCCGACAAAATCAGCTTCATCGCCAGCGAGGTTGCGGCGGGGAATATGGACCCTCAGGCGGCCAGAGTGGCGATCGATGCGCTCAAGTGGACCGCCGGGAAGCGCCAGCCGAAGAAATACGGCGACAAGCTCGACATGAACATCAGCGGCAAGGTTGAGGTCGAGCGCGTCGAGATCAAATTTGTGGGTGATGGCGAGTGATCCTAAACGTTCAGCCGCCGAAGATCTTTGAACCGCTCTGGAAGTCCAAGCGCCGCTATCTCGGCGCGCATGGCGGGCGGTCCGGTGGCAAGAGCTGGGATCGTGGTGCACATATGCTGGTCCGCCACCTGACCGAGCCCGGCATGTCGTCAGCGTGCATCCGAGATCAGCAGAACTCGCTCGAGCAATCCGTGTTCAAGCTGATCGTGGAAACCGCATCACGGCTTGGGGTCAGCTCCTTGATTGAGCCCGTGCCGTCAGATCGACTGATCCGCACGCCCGGCGGCGGGGTCATCATCTTCCGGGGCCTGAACGAGTTCAATGCCGACAACATCAAGTCCCTAGAGGGGTTCGATGTGGCGTGGCTGGAGGAAGCCCAGACGATCGGGCAGAAGCCGCTTGATCTGCTGCGGCCGACCTTCCGTAAGCCCGGCTCGCAGATATGGGCAACGTGGAATCCCCGACTTCGGTCCGACCCGATTGACGTCATGCTCAGGCAGGATGCGCGGTTCGCAGACAGTCGCACCGTCGTTGAGGTCAACTGGAACAGAAACCCATTCCACGGCGCGGAAATGGAAGAGGAACGTCTGCTCGACATGGCGGGTGATGCTGATCGCTATCGGCACATTTGGGAAGGCGATTACGAGGCCGAGTCCGACATGCAGTTCATTGGCGGCGGGATCGTTCGCGCTGCCATTGATCGCGAAGCGGTGGCCCACATCGGCGACGAGTTGACCATGGGCGTGGATGTGGCGCGCTTCGGCGATGACCGGACCGTCATCAAGATGCGCCGGGGCAGGGACGGGCGCACGATGCCCGCCATCATCCTCAAGGGTGCGGACACGATGCAGGTCGCGGCGCGCGTCATGTCCGAGATCGACCGGCACCGGCCAGATGGCGTGTTCATCGACGAGGGCGGCGTGGGGGGCGGCGTGATCGATCGCTGTCGCCAGATGGGATATTCCGTGATCGGCGTGAACTTCGGCGGCAAGGCGGATCGCAGCATCGACGGCGTGCCGAAATGCGCCAACAAGCGGGCGCAGATGTGGGCGACCATGCGCGAGTGGATCAGGGCTGGCGGCGCCATTGAGGACAGCCGGGCGTTGGAAATGGATCTGACCGGGCCGCTCTACAGCTTCGACAACAACAACGCGATCGTGCTGGAGAAGAAATCCGACATGAAAAAGCGCGGCGTATCATCCCCGGATGAGGGCGACGCGCTGGCCCTGACCTTCGCATATCCCGTGGTGGCGCGGTCGATTGCGACGCAGCAACTGGACAAGGCCAACGTTGAATATCACCCCGTCTGGAGCTGATCCGCCGTCATATATCGACCCCTGACCGGCTTCCTATCCTGCGCCTGCATCGGATTTCGCAGGCGGGCAGATGGCAACCACGCGCAACTTTTCAGTCGGCCCGCTGGCTTGGACGCATGTCGCGTCTGGCCGTGCCGATGGCGAGATCGTGCGGCTTGAGGGCGCTTCCCCGTATTCCTTCGCCGTCACGGTCGGCTCTCGGCTGATTGCCCCGGAAATCGCTCCTGTATCCGGGCATCGTGCCGAGGGCGCGACCGACATTCCACTCGTGGCCATGCAGCAGCTCTGGGCCAGCGCAGCCGCGCCCGCTGTGCTGGTGGTGACCTGATGGCGGGCGCGACGCAACGCATCGTCGCCGGTCCGGTGTGGTCCAAGCTGATCGGCGCAGATCGCCGCGACTGCCTTGTGCTGATCGACGCTTACGGCCCGATCGAGATTGCCGTGGCCGAGGGCGAAGCCCCCGACGCCAGCATTGCGCGGGGCCACTCCGTCACCGGCCGGTATCAAGTGCTGATCCGTGGGCGTGACATTGTCTGGGCCAAGGGTTCAGGCGCGCAGGTCTTTGCGACCGCCTTCAAGAACATCCCGACCTTCGGCGGATCCGGCCCCGCGCAGGTCAATCCCCCAGAACCTTCGATCGGCGTCACGGCGACGGACTCGGACGGCCAAGTGGTCGTGCTGATCGACGCCGATGGCACCCCTGTCACCCTTATCGAGGCATAGCATGGCACGCCAACCTGTCGTCGCGACGATCACCACAAACCCGACGCTAGGTCGACTGGAAACGTCGATACCCGCGCTTGTCGGCAGCATCAACAACTCGATGGCGCAGGCCTATACCGACCTGTCAGGCAGCGGCGGCAACGTCGGCCCCGAGGGGCCGCAAGGGCCTGCTGGTCCGCAGGGGCCGGTTGGTCCCGCTGGCCCAACGGGCGCAACAGGTCCGCAAGGTCCGGCAGGGCAGGGCTTCACTACTCGCGGCGCCTATTCAGCAGCCACGGCCTATGCTGCGCGCGACGCGGTGTTCTACAATGGCTCGACCTATTACGCGCTGCAGGCGACGACCGGCAACCCGCCGACGAACACCGCATTCTGGCAAATCATGGCGCAGGCAGGATCTGGCGGCGGCACGGCCCCCGATGGCGCGCTGATCGAGGTGACGCCTCCGGTGTCCGCGTTGGCTACGCCCTTCGTGCAGCCCAGCATCACGCGGTTCAGCACGGGCGATTTCCCGGTTCCAGTCGGATTTGCGCAGGTTCTGGATATTCGCCGCTTTGGCGATGTGACCCTGACCAGATTTCAGGATGCCGCCGTTTCCGACGCGGTGGCGACCGCCAATTTCAACGCGCTCCAAGCTGCTGCGGATTGGTCATATGCGCAAGGCGGCTACGTTGCATTGCCGGGTGGTCGGCTGGACGTGCTTGGCACCTGCATCATTCGCCCCGGCTTCGGCATTGGCGGCGTGGGCGAGCATCATTCGATGGTGCGCCAGCGTCTGCTGCGCCGCTCTCTGACCGAGACCTTTTCCGATGTGTTTGCTGTGGAGGCGACCCTTCGCGGCGGGTTCAACACCTTTGAGCGCATGATCATCGACGGCGGCTGGAACATGCGCAGCCACGAAGGCGCGACCACCGCCAACTGGGAATATGATCGCGCCGACATGACGCAGCGGGGCCTGAACCTCAGCACTCGCGCTTCAACGGAGACGAATATCGGCAACGGCGGCGCGGGAGGGGTCAACCCCGGCGCGCTCTATCCATCAATCACCTCGGACAGTCAGAACCGCATTCGGGGCGTAAAGGTCCAGAACGTCGCGGGCTACTGCGTCTACGCGCTCGGGCGCGGTGAAATGATGATCAACGGCCTTTGGACTGATCGGGCGGGCATTTCGGGCGTGCTTACCGCCATGGCCGATAGCTGGTACAAAAACATCACCTGCCAGCTATCCGGAGACAGCGGCATCACCATTCGAGGCGGCGGCTCCAATGGTGACTGGCAAGGCATCAAGTCGTGGTTCACTGGGATGTGCCGTTCGTCAGAGGGTATCGGCGCTGGTTTCAATATCCCAGACAACGGCACCTACAACCTCGTGATGACCAACATTCGGACCCAAGACACATGGGGACCCGGAATGGTCATAACTGGCAACCAAGCGATCCAGATTGACAACCTGCAAGTGGACGAGGCTGGCGGCGGTCGCGTGCAAGCGGAAGGCATCGGCGGTTTCACCGGCACGCGCACCCTTCCTCGCGCGAGCATCCGCCTTCCGGGTTCGCTGCGGCGCAGCCGGATCAACGGCACGATTACCGGGGGTGGCCGCAACGGCGCTGCCAACTATCCCTACATGATCGACATGGCCGGATCGGCACTTGAGTTCAACAAGATTGTCCTCAATTGCGACATGACAGCGCCGGATGGATCGAACGTCACTCAGGCTATGGATGTAGCGTCGGGAAGCACCGGCACTGGGACTGGCGCGCGGCAGAAAGCAGGTGGCGTCCTCTGGACCAACGCACTAACCAACGCCAAGCGTTACAACGAGGTATGGAATGGCGGAAAGCTTGTTTTTGGTAAGCTGACGCTGGCGCAACTGGACGATACCACGCATGCCGTGAACGATGCCCTCTATGGCCCGGATCAGGTCATGACGGAATTGAACGTGCCCGCCTATCGGCGCCCGCCCGGTCAAGAGACCGGCTGGTATGTCACTGAGATCAGCCGCCTTGTGACGCAGGCCGAATACGACGCCATGACGCCCACGCAGCGCAACGACCCGGCGCGGACGTGGTTCATCACGACGAGCTGATCCATGGCCACGCTGAACCTCAACAATCTCTCGGGCATCCATCGCGGCGGCGTGATCCATACGCTCCTGCGCGTCATGCGCGGCGGGGTGCAGGTATGGCCCCCGACGACGGGCACGCCGACGGCCCCGGCAAATACGGCGGTCCCTGTCATCTCGGGCGGCACTACGGTCGGCGCCACGCTGGTCCATGCCAACGATACGTGGACCGGCAACCCGGTCCCGACGCTCACGCAGCGATGGCAGCGGTCGGTTTCGAGCGGGCCATGGACAGACATACCCGGCGCAACCGGACCGACCTATACCACGACTACCGATGACGCGGGCAACCGCATCCGCATCCTGAAAACCGCGTCGAATGGCGTCAGCCCGAACGCAACGGCAAACTCCAACGTCATTCAGATGCAGGCAGCGCCCGCGACCGGGCCGATTGCGGGGACCAATACCGATCCCGGCGTGGGCATCTATCTGAACTGGAACACGGACACTGAGGTTCACGGGTCTCCGTTTATTGACCACTTGAAGCTCGGGGAGGGCTGGCGCTCCTCCGGAGGGGGCAACCTGAACTGGAACCAGCTGCTCGCCGCTGGTCACATCGATGCAGAAGGTAGGGCGATCTCTAAACCTGCCGGTTCAGATAACCTACTCTTCCCTGCTCTAGCGGCAATGCCTGCTGGTAGTGATGGAACTCGTAGATATCGACTATTTTACGAAGGGAATATCACCAGCGGGTGGGTTGTTGGATCGGCAGCAAACCAAGAGACAGGGACATCTAATGGTCTGAACTATATCGATTTTGATTACACAGCCAACGGTTCCAACTCAGCTTCATTGTTGCTGGAGACTTGGACTGGAACAGTTAGACTGCGTGGGTTGGTTCGTCATGATGATCTAGCTGACTTTGCAGCTGGACGCACATTCCGCACGTCTTGGATAAACATGATCCGCAATGTTCGATTGATCCGATTTGTGGATTGGATGAACACTGAGTATTACACAGGGTCTGGTGTCTGGGCCAACCGCTATACACCGGGCCGAGCCACCTATCAAGGTGGTGAAGGCGTTCCGGTCGAGGTTATGTGCGAACTCTGCAACCTGATCGGCGCAGATCCTTGGTTCCCTATCGTTTCAAATGCGAATGATCAGTATGTCACCCAGTTCATGACAACTGCTCTTAATGCCTTGGATACAAAACGTCACGCATATCTTGAGTTGTCGTCAAAAGTTTGGGATGGGGCAAACTGGGCTACTGCTGAGCATTTCCGGAATATGGCCGTCAGCCTGTTCAGCGACGGCGGCATTGAAGCGAGCATGGAAGCCTATGGCGGTCGCGCCAGCCAGATCTTCCAGATTGCGCGATCGGTATGGTCCGGGGCCAACCTGCCGCGCCTGCATACGATCCTGCAAGGCTGGACCCCGAACGCGTCCATCAGCGAACGCGCCTTCACAGCGCCGCGCTGGGTCGCTCTGGGTGGTGGTCGGGTCGCGCCGTGGACGCTCACGACCGATTATGCGCTCCACGCCAATCTGGACGGAGACATGCGCTATGACGGATCTTCGACACGCGCGCCCCTTGATAGCCTGATCAGCGCGAACGGGAACAATAGCCAGGTCGTATTCAACTACATGGCTGAGCGGATGCGATCGGGCGGCGGCTACAACATTGCGGGGCTGGCGTCTGCCTATACCGATCAGAAGGCAATGATCGCGAACTACGGCAATCCGAACGTCATCTGCTATGAAGGCGGATCGCACCTCGCTGTGCCCCCTGAACGAATGGGCAATAGTAACTGGGTCCAGACGTTCATCAACTTCCACGCGTCGCAGACATGGGCAGATGTCTGGCAGGAGAATGTCGACAATTGGTATGACGCTTTCGGCCCTTCCAACACCTTCGTTTTCAAGAGCGATATCCGCAAGCCAGACCAGAACAATGGCTATGGGATCATGCGGTGGTCCGGCGACACGGTGAACAATCCCCGGCTGGCCATGTTCCTGAACAACGTCAACACGCGGACCGGAGACGGCACGCGCGGCGCGTCTGATTTCGTCGGCTCTATCGAGGTGGCCTAGCGCCGTCATATATCAAGGCTTCGCAGCTTCGCATGATGCCCTCGGATGGATTTCGAGGGCATTTTCCATGTGTGGCGCACCTGACGTTGACGAACCGCAGCGGCTGCAGGCCAGCAAAACGCCGGTGTTCAACACGATCACCGCACCCCGCAGCAAGACGGGTCGGCAGGGCACAATCCTGACGGGCAGCAGCGCCGGAGCGCCGGTAACGGCTGACGGCAAGAAAACGCTGTTGGGGGCCTGATGCCCGCAATCTCGGATCGCGAACTCCGAAAGGCCATGGCCGCCCGTCGCAAAGCGATGGACGAGGAATATGGTCATTGGGAGGGGCATTTCCGGGAACTGCGCGAGACGATAAAGCCGACGCGCGGCCGCTTCGACGGCGACGACAAGCGCAGCAATTCCTCCATCAACAAGCGGATTCTCGACAACACGGCCCAGATGGCGCTGCGCGCGCTCCGCGCCGGGCTGATGTCGGGTATCACCTCACCCTCGCGGCCATGGTTTCGCCTCGGGCTGCGCGGCTTCACCGCCGACGAGATGGATTTCCAGACCAAGGAATATCTGCATGAGGTCCAGCGCCGCATGTATGAGGTTATGCGCGGATCGAATATCTACCGCACGCTCGACCGCACATATGACGACCTCGGCATGTTCGGCACGTCCGCCTCGATGGTGCTGGACGATTTCGAGGACGTGATCCGTGGCCATTCCATGCAGGTCGGCAGCTATCGGCTGGCCGATGACGGCATGGGGCGGATCGTCGCCATGCATCGCGAGATCAAGATGCCGATCCGCAGCATCGTTGAGATGTTCGGGCTGGATCGCGTGTCCAGCGAGATCAAGCGGGCTTGGGACAAGCAGAACTATTACGAGACGCGGACGATCTGCCACGCGGTGGAGAAGCGCAGCAGCGGCGATCCCAAGGCGCTGGATGCCGCGCGCCGTCCGTGGGCGTCCTGCTATTGGGAAAAGGACAGCCAAGACGACAAGCTTCTGATGGTCAGCGGCCATCGCACGCGACCGCTGCTGGCGCCGCGCTGGGAGCATGTCGAGGGCGAGGCGTGGTCGGCATCGTCGCCGGGTATGGTCGCGCTCGGGGATGCCCGGTCGCTGCAGGTGATGCAGACCGAGAAGGCCATCGCGATCCAGAAGATGCACAACCCGCCGATGATTGGTGGCCCGGTGCAGGGCGCGAGCTTCTTCCGCAATGTGCCGGGCGGATTCACGGCCATGGCCACCGGCGATCTGAACCAAGGCGGCATTCGCCCGGCCTACGAGGTTCGGCCTGACATTCAGGGATTGCTGCTCGACATCGGCGACACTCAGCGCCGGATCGACACGGCGTTCTATCGCGACTTGTTCCAGATGACGGACATGGCGCTTGGCGGCCGGGCGAACATCACCGCCACCGAGATTGCCGAGCGCCACGAAGAAAAGCTGATGGCGCTGGGGCCGGTGCTGGAAAGCCTCGACCATGAGCTGCTGCAGCCGCTGATCGAGGCGACGTTCTCGCACATGCAGGAAGCCGACATCCTGCCCGAGGCGCCCGACAGCATCGCCGGTCAGGCGATCAAGGTCGATTATATCTCGCTGCTGGCGCAGGCCCAGAAAGCCATCGGCATCGGGGCAATCGAGCGCACGATCGGCTTTGCCGGAACCTTCGCGCAGATGAAGCCCGAGGTGTTGGACATGCTGGACAGCGACCAGATCATGCGGGAATTCGCCGATCAGGTTGGCCCGCCGCCGGGAATCCTGCTGTCGCCCGATGAACTGTCGCGCAAGCGCGAGGCGGTGGCGCGGGCGCAGCAACAGGCGCAGGCTGTAGCCGCGGCTGAACCGCTGGCGGGTGCCGCCAAGCTGATTTCCGAGGCCAATGTCAACGGCATGGACGCCCTGCAACGGGGGGCCGCGCTGTGAGCATCGCTGAGCTGATCGCCACGACACGCGAGCGCAACATCACAGAGGCGTGGAACCGCGTGCTGGACAGCGCCGACGGCCGCCTTGTCGTCTGGTCGATCCTCGAACGCTGCAGCCTGTTCCGGCAGACCCATTGGGGCAACGATCTCGACGGCTTCCGAGCGGGGCAGCGTGACATCGGTCTGATCGTGTTGAACGAGCGGGTGTTCCCGCACGACGTCCAGACATTCCCGAACATGCAGATGGAACACGCGGCGCTGATGGAGCGCATCGAACGCGCCGCTGAACAGGAAGCCGAAAAGGAAAACCCTGATGAGTGACGATCCGAATGCCGCGCCCGAAGCCGCCGACGCCGCCGCGGCGCCCGCCGCCCCCGAGGCCAAGCCCGATGCGGTGATCGAAACGCCCGCGACCCCGGCCGCCGATCCGGCAAAGACGGAAGATGCCACCGCTGCTGTCGAGGATTTCAAGCTAACCGCGCCGGAAGGGGCGGAAGCCTTCCAGGGCGATTTCGACGCATTCGCCGGGGCGATGGACGGGTGGCTCAAGGCCAATCCCAATGCCACCGCGCGCGAGGCGCTGGCAGAGGCAGCGAACCGTCAGGCGGCGAAGGCCCACGAAAGCGCGCAGCACATGACGCAGCAGATGGCGGATTGGACGCAGGAGCTGCGCGACGACAAGGAATTCGGCGGCGAGCGCTTCGACCAGAGCGTGGCAACGGCCGTCAAAGGGATCGAGGCAGTGGGTTCGCCCGAGCTTCGTTCGCTGCTCGATACGACCGGGATGGGCAACCACCCGTCGATCGTGCGCGCCTTCCAAAAGGTGGGGCAGTTGGTGGCGGATGCCCCATTCGCCACCGGCACCGTCCCTGCTTCCGCCCCGAAAGGGATGGGTGCGCGGATGTATCCCAACATGAAGCAGTGAAAGGACTGTGAAAAATGCCCGAACTCGGCAATGAATGGCCCACGCTGATCGACCTGCAATCGCGGCTCGATGAGTATGGCAGCGTTGCGCCCATCATGGAGATGCTGGCGCGGCAAAACCCGATCATCACGGATGCTGTCTATCAGCAGTGCAACAACGGCACCAAGCACCGCACCGTGATCCGCACCGGCATCCCCGAGCCGACCTATCGCCGGTTCAATCGCGGCGTGCCCGCAACCAAGACCACCACGATCCCGATCGAGGAAACGACCGCGATGCTGGAAGATTACAGCAACGTGGACAAGGAGATGGTCGACATCTCGGGCAATGCGGCCGCGTTCCGCGCCTCGGAATCGCGCGGCAAGGTGCAGGGCTTCAACAACAAGGTGTCGCGCGACATCTTCTATGGCTCGACCGCCGTCACGCCCGAAGGCTTCATGGGCATGACGCCGCGCTATTCGGATCCTGCTGCGCAATCGGCCTCGCAGGTCGTGAACGCGGGCGGCACCGGATCCGACAACACGTCGATCTGGTTCATCACGTGGGGCGATGCGTCGACCCATCTGCTGCACCCCGCCAATATGCCGGTCGGCCTGCAGCACCGCGATCTGGGCGAGGTGACCGCCGAGGATGACGAGGGCGGCTACTTCCAAGCGTATCGCGACTGGTTCCGCTGGCACATCGGTATGTCGGTCAAGGACTGGGAAGGCAACGTGCGCATCGGCGGGATCGACGTTTCGGCGCTGACCAAGGATGCCGCCACCGGCGCAGACCTGATCGACCTGATGACCGAGGGCAGTTCCCGGCTGAATACCGGCCTCGTCAACGAAGGCAAGACCATCATCTATGCGAACCGCACGGTGATGTCCTACCTGCGCCGTCAGGCCCGCAATGCCAAGAACGTTCAGCTGTCCTACGAGCAGGTGCTGGGCTGGGACGGCAAGGAGCGCCGCGAACTCTATTTCGACGGCTTCCCGGTCCACCAGACCGATGCGCTGCTGACGACTGAGGCCGCGCTGCCCGCCGGGTTCACCGCGTTCTGATAGCCGCCGGGGCTTGGCGGCCCCGGCTCAACCCCATTCCTTGAAAGGGAACGCCATGCTTCTTGACGGCGAAACGCAATTCTCGAACCGGCAGGCCGTCACCGCGACGGCTGTTTCCACCAACTTCATCGACCTGCAGGAAGTGGGCACGCGCCCCTTCGGCAATGGCCCGCTGCGCCGCGACATCGGCGGCTGGGGAATCGATCTGCTGGTGCAGGTCACCCAGAACTTCGCGGGCGGCACCTCGATCGCGGTGCAGATGCAGACCGATGACAACCCCGGCTTCACCTCGGCCACGACCGTCGCGGCCACGCCCGCCGTGCCGGTTGCGCAGCTGGTGGCCGGGTATCGCTTCCCCATGAGCGACTTCCCGGTCGGCACGGTCGAGCGCTATGTGCGCCTGAACTATGTCGTGGTCGGAACCATGACGGCGGGCACGATCACGGCCGCTGTCGCAGCAGGAGTTGACCGCAATGTCTGACATCAAGGTGAAGGCCGTGAAGCCCGGACTCTATGGCGGGGCCTATCGCAAGGTCGGCGACGTCTTCCTGATCGCGTCGAAAGACGACTTCTCGAAGCGCTGGATGGAGATGGAAGACCGCTCGCCGGTGCAAGAGACCTCGCAGGAGGCGCAGAAGGCCTATCGCGAAAACGCCACGGCAGAACTCGACAATCTGGGCAACGCCCTTGCGGGCAACCCCTCGGCCGCGCCGGAAGGTCCCGCCTCGTCGGCGAGCAACTTCGACGGCATGGATGACGATGCGCTGGCTGCCTATTACGGCGAGATCATCGGCGAAAAGCCCGGCAACATGAAGCGCGAGACGATGATCAAGCGCATCAGCGACAAGCTGAACGCGGACTGATCCGCGCCCGCCCGGTCCCGTTTCGGGGCTGGGCAGCCTTATTTCTCTCACATCCGGGCCGTCATGCAATCCGCCATTGCCATCTGCAACGTCGCGCTGACGACATATCTCGGCGCCGCCCCGATCACGGCATTCGAGCAGCCTTCCCCTGAGGCAGAGCAGTGCAAACTGCATTATGACCGCGTTCGCAGGTCGCTTCTTGAGCGCTGGAATTGGGTGTTCGCGTCGCGCCGCGAGGCGCTGGTGCAGGAGTCGATCAACGACCGGGCCGATGTCTGGGCCTATCGCTATGCGCGACCCGGCCACATGATCGCGGTCCGGTGGGTCAATGACGGCCATGCCGCGGGCCGCGCCATGCGTCTCGGCCAAGTGCCGGATCGCGAGCGCGAGATGACGGCCGACTCGATCTATTCCAACGTGCCGGGCGCGGTCATCGAATACACCCGCGACGAAACCGACCCAACGCTGTTCCCGCCCGCTTTTGGCGACGCGCTGGCGGCGACGCTTGCTGCAGCGATCGCCATGCCGATCACGATGGATTCTGCCAAGGTTACGGCGGCCAAGCGCGAGGCGGAACAGCTTCTGAATGAGGCAATGGTCATCGACTTCAACAGCCGCCCATCGCAGGAGCAGACCTTCTATCCCATGTCGCTGCGTGTGCGGGGGTTCACCTGATGCCCTCGGCGCGGTTCCAGCCATCCTTCGCCGCTGGCGTCATTGGCCCCGGACTGTGGGGCCGGATCGATCTTGCGAAATACGACACCGCGATCAAGCGCGGGGTGAATTGCTTCGTGCATGCCCATGGCGGCATCAGCAATCGGCCCGGCCTGCGCTTCATCTGCGAGGTCATGGACAGCACGCAGCGCCACCGGCTCATGCCCTTCGTGCGCGAGGTGGACGATAGCGCGGTGCTGATCTTCGGCAACCAGCAGTTGGGGTTCATTTCGGACGGGCAGCGCGTGCAGTCTGGCGGCGCGGATTACACGATCGCGACCCCTTGGCTGGCCGGTCAGGTCAATGCCATCGACGCGGTGCAATCTGTGGATGTGATCTTTGCCGCGCACCGCGCCACCGCGCCGCGCCGCATCTCGCGGCTGGGCCCGGCCAACTGGACGGTCAGCACCGTTCCTATCAATCCGACCACACCGATCCCGGTCATCACCGAGATCGAACCGCGCAGGAGTGGGGAGGAAACCTACAGCTATCGCCTGACGGCCATCGTTGGCGGGGTCGAATCCTTCCCGTCGACGGTTCAGACCTTCACCGGTGCCGAGCTTCTGTCGAACGAAGGCGCGATGAACGTCATCCGCTGGAACGCTGTTCCGGGCGCCACCGAATATCGCGTCTACCGGATGCGCAATGGCGTGGCCGGTTACATCGGATTCACCACGGCCGGGCTGGCCTTTGTCGACGACAACATCTCGGCCGATCTGACGGTCACGCCGCCGGTGCAGGCCGGGCTGTTCTCGACCCCGGACAACTTCCCCTCGGTGGTTTCGATCCACCAGCAGCGTCTGGTGTTCGGCGCCACGAACAACCGCCCTGAAACCGTGTGGCTTTCGCGCACCGGGGATTATCTGAACTTCACCCGATCGCAGAACATGGTCGCGACCGACCGTGCGGAGTTCGATCTGGCTGGCGAGCAGTTGAACCGGATTCGCGGGATGCTGCAGCTTCGCGAGCTACTGGTATTCACCTCATCGGGCGAGTTCAGCGTGACGGGGCCCGAGGGCGGGTTTGACGCGACCAATCCGATCGTCACGCAATATGGCTATGTGGGCAGCGCGGCGATCAAGCCGCTGGTCGCCGACGACACGGCGCTGTTTGTCGAGCGGTCAGGGCGCGGCGTGCGCGACCTGCGCTATGCCTATGAAAGCGACGGCTACAGCGGAAACGACCTGACGATCTTTGCCTCGCATTTCTTCGAGGGGCGGCGGATCATTGCGTGGGCGATGGCAAAGGCGCCGTGGTCGCTGATCTGGGTGGTGCTGGACAACGGCAAGCTGTTGGCCATGACCTATAAGCGCGAGCATCAGGTCTGGGCGTGGACTGAAATGGATATCGACGGCTCGGTAGAAAGCGTCGCGTGCGTGCCGGAAAACAGCATCGACGCGACCTATGTCATCGTCCGGCGCACGGTCGGCGGCGTGCAGCGGCGCTATGTGGAGCGATTTGACGACCGGGCATTCTCGACCGCGACGGATGCCTTTTTCGTGGATTGCGGCATCACCTATCGCGGATCGGCCACCACGACGATCACCGGTCTGGAGCATCTCGAAGGCCGGACGGTTTCCGCACTGGCCGATGGCGATCACGTTCGCGGTCTGATTGTGACCGGCGGCGCGGTGACGCTGCCCTTTGCTGCATCGGTCGTCCATGTCGGGCTGCCATATGTGGCCGAATTCGAGACGCTGCCGCCCGCGATCCAGTTCGATGATGTTGGCGCGGCGCGCGGCAGGCCGCACAACGTCAGCGGCGTCAAGCTGCAGATGGAAAAGACCCGCGGGATCAAGACCGTGACGCAGGACGGGCGCAGCAACGAAATCGTGCAGACGGGCGGCGATCTGGCCGAGGTAATTGCGCTGTGGACCGGCATCCATAACCTGAGCGTGCCGACGCTGTGGAACAAGGATGGCACGGTGACGATCCGGCAGGACTACCCTCTGCCTATGACCATTCTGGGGATTTCCGTTGACCTGTCGATCGGTCGTTCTTGAGCCCGTGACGCGCGCCGTCATCGCCGATCTGATCCCGCGCCTGCGGCCTGTCGATCGCCTTGAGCTCGACCTGATGGGCACGGGGGAGGCTGAGCGCGATCTTGAGCGGCTGGCGGGGCAGTCCCGGCGATCCATGGCGGCATATATGAGCGGCGAACTGGTCTGTATCTTCGGGATCAAGGCGATGGGGATTTTGTCCGATGTCGGTTGCCCCTGGGCGATGATGACGCGGCAGGTCGATCGGCCAGAGGTCCGGCGCGCGTTCATCGCAAATTCCGGGCCGGTGGTCGATTGGTTGGGGCAGGATGTCCGGCGCATGTGGAATTTGGTGGCCGAGGAAAACACGACCGCGATCCGCTGGCTGAAATGGCTGGGGTTCCGCTTCGATGGCAGGGCCGTAACCGTGCAGGGGCATCGCCTGCTGCATTTCGAGATGGAGACGAAGGATGTGCGCTGATCCCCTGACCATGGCCCTGACCGCTGCCGGCGCGCCGACGGGCATTGGCGGCTTCTTCGGCAGCCTGTTCGGAGGGGCTGGTCTGGGCGGGATCGGCACGGCGGCCAGCGCCGCGTCGGGCGTGGTCGGGGCCTATTCCGCGATCCAGCAGGGCAACGCCGCGGCGGCGGCTGCGGAAGCAACAGCAAAGGCGCAAGAGGCCGCTGCGACCGATGCGCTGCGGCAAGGCGAGGACGAAAGCGACCGGCAACGGCGCGCGGGGGCGGCCATGATGGCACAGCAGCGCGTGGCGACCGCCGCGAACGGGGTGGATGCTAGCAGCGCATCGGCGCTGGAAATGCTGGACGACACGAAGCGTCTGATCGAGGACGACGCATTCGCGATCCGCCAGAACGCACAGAGGCAGGCAGAGGGCTTCGGTCAAGCGGCGGCGAACAGCCGCACCGAGGCGAGCAACGCGCGGTCGGCAGGGCGCTGGGAGGCGGCGGGAACGCTGCTCACCACCGGTGCGCGCGTCGGGTCGAAATATTCGCAATGGGCGCTGCAGCGCAGCGGGCAGGGGGCTTTTACCTGATGGCGATGCGTGTGCCGACTTATGAGCGCCAACAGGTCGTGCAGGCGCGCACCCCTGTCCCGGTCGCGGCGACGCAGCCGCAGCTCGGCCGCGTCGCGCAGGGCGTGGCGGATGTCGGGAAGATGTTCGACCAGTGGCAGGCGGATGTGGATGAGGCCGATGCCAAGGCGGCAGATACGGCGTTCGCAAAAACCGTGCGAGACACGCTGTATGACCCGAATAGCGGCTATCTATATGCGCGGGGTGGCGACGCCCTGACACGGCGAAAAGAAGCGGCTGATACGCTGCAGAGGGCGTTCGATGAGCGCCTTTCCGGTCTGAATGCCACATCTCGCGATATGGCGTCGCGGTCGATGCAGGGCGCTTTGGATGGCGCATTTACCAAGATCGACGCCCATGCCGGTGGTGAGCGTCTTACGTATCTCGACGGGCAGTCTCAGGCGCGTGTCCAGTCTGCGATTGATGACGCGATTATCGATCCCGGTAATTTGGCAAGGTCTCTAGGGATAGCGCGCGCGGAGGTTCGCGATCAGGCTGCGCGCGGAGGCTGGTCGCCAGAGCAAACGACCGCAGCCATGATGGCGGCCGAGTCCAACATGCACACCGGAGTGATCACGCGCCTGTCGTCGGTTAATCCGACGCAGGCGCTTGATTATCTGAACGCGAACCGGGGGAATATGTCGGCGGCTTCGGTTGCGACGCTTGAGAAGCAGCTGGTCCCGGAAGCAAAGGCTTACCGCGGCAGGGAAATCGGGCGCGGGCTGGCGCAGGGCACGAGCGGCGGCATCCCGGAAAGCTATTACGCATCAGCCCGCGCTGCGGAAAGCGGCGGCGACGATACGGCGAAAAACCCCAACAGTTCTGCGACGGGGCGCTACCAGTTTGTGTCTGGGACATGGAACCAGCTTATCCGCCAGCGCCCCGACCTTGGGTTGACGCCGGAGGGTCGTCTTGATCCGGCCCAGCAAGAACGCGCCATGCGAGCCTTCACCGAGGCCAATGCCAAGACGCTCATGCGCGGCGGCATCGCGATCACAAATGGCACGCTCTACGCCGCGCACTTTCTCGGCGCGGGCGGCGCGCTCAAGGTGCTTTCCGCTCCAATGTCGGCTGCCGTTTCAAGCGTGGTGGGTCCGGGCGTGGTGGAGGCAAACAAGTTCCTTGCCGGAATGACGGTTGCAGATTTCGCTGCATGGGCCGAACGGAAAGGCGGTGGGGCGGCTGGGTCTGCTCCGATGCCGATGGGCGGCTTTGAGGCACCAGCGTGGGGTGGCGGAGAGACGCAGGTGCAGGCTCCGGTCGATCCCATCACGCAGATCCTGAATATGGACGACCCCGATGAGCGCTCAGCCGCGCTGGAGGAATACAAGCTGTTTTCGGGACAGATGGCAGCTCAAGCCAAAGCCGCGCAGGACTCGGCTCAGCAGGCTGCGTTCATGCTTATCGAAAGCGGTGGCAGCGTCGACTCGCTGTCGCTGGAGCAGAAAATGCAGATCGGCCAATCTGGGATGACCAGTCTTCGGGAATACCAAGGCAAGGTCCGGTCCGGGCAAGATTCTGAGACTGACCCCGGCCTCTATGTCGAACTGCAGCGGCAGGCTGTCACCGATCCGGCAGGCTTCGCAGCGCGCGATCCGCTGGAATGGCGCGGCAGCCTTGATGACGAGGATTTCAAGGCGCTGGTTCGCAAGCAGGCCGAGGTGCTCAAGTCCGGGGCCAATCAGGAGAAGCAGGTCACCATCAGCACAATCGACACAGTGAGCCGAGATCTTCTGCTGGGGGCCGGTATCGATCCGAAGAAGCGCACCGGGGCGCAGCAGTATGCCAAATACCAAGAGGGCATGCTGCGGTGGTCGCAGGCTTTCACGGCTCAGAACAGCCGTGAGCCATCCCATCTTGAGTTGCGCGAACGGGCAAACGCCATGCTCTTGCCGATCGTGATCAATCCTCCTGGGCTGTTCAACGAAGTGGGCGGGAAGCTTTACGAAATGGACTTCGATGGCGTCACAGCAGCAGGCATCCGCGATGGATCGCTGAGCCTCGGCGATCAAACGGTGGACCCAGCGCAGGTTGAGGCATTCGCGATGGCATTCGAGGCGGCCATGGGGCGCGCGCCCACGCCGCAGGAATTGGTGGAAGGGCTGGCGTCGGTTGCTGCCGGCGGTGCTGATCTTACGGGGGAATGATGGCCGGTCCATTCGATGCTTATCTGAACGATCTGAAAGCGCGCGAAGCTGCGAACACGGCGGCGCGGCTGCGGCTTGATCCTGTCCAGCCCGATCAGGCTGCGAATGGCTTGGCAACAGCGAAAGAACTGGGCGTTCCAGCCGGACAGGTCATGGCGTTTCCGGAGCTGTTCCGCGACACCCTCACGCAGAAGCGCGCAACCACTGCGCTAACCGGCGCGCCGAAGCTGTCGGATTGGCTGCGATCCGATCCTGTCACGGCGGCGCTGGCCAAGGATGACCTTGAGAATCTGGCGTGGTGGGAGAAAACGCCGTTGTTCGCAGGCAACGCGGTGAAGCGCGGAACGCTGCGTGTGGGGCAGGCCTATAACCAATGGCAGGCGCAGCAGGCCGCGGGGCGGGCTGAGGACCGCACGCGCAGTCTTGGTGATCTGATCGTCGATGAACGGATGTCGGATCGCACGGAATTCACGCGGGATTATGTCGGACCCGGCGATCTGGTTCGAGCGCTCTATCGCTATTCGTCGTCGCGTCTGGTGGATATTGCCGGTGGCGACGATGAGGCAGCCGCCGCGTCCTTCCAGCAAAACGCCGCAGGGGTGGCGCGGCAGATCGCGGCAATCCCGATGTCGCCGGGCGCGGCGGCTGTGCGTGATGGTCTGGGTCAGATCGACAGCAATGGATCTGTCGGTGAGCAGCTTCGACAATTTGGGCAGGTCGTCCAATCTGACCCTGCGGGCTTCGCCTCATTCCTTGCGCAGGTGTCGGCGGAAAGCGCCCCGCAGCTCGCCGCGACAGCGCTGGCAACCATCGTCACGCGCAGCCCTGCGGCGGCTGCGACGTTCATGGGCAGTTCGTCGTATTTCACGGAATACGGCTCGTCGCAGATGGAGGTGCTGCAAGAGAGCGGCCACGACCTGACGACGCCCGATGGCGCGCTGGCGGCTATTCAGGACGAAGATCTGATGCGACGCGCCGCGGAGCGCGGCGAAACGCGCGGCCTTATCATCGGGGCAATGGACGGCCTTTCGGGCGGATTGGCGAGCCGGGCCCTGCTGCAAAGCGCATGGGGAAACCTGATCGTGCAGGGTTTCGCGCAGGCGATCATGGGCGGCGCTGGCGAGGCGGGCGCACAGCTGGCGACAGAGGGTAAGATCAATGTTTCGGATGTGCTGGTCGAGGCGCTGGCCGAATTTGCGACGGCCCCGGTCGAGGTGGCCAGCATGGGCGGTCGGGCGGGCTACGCCGAGATGCGGCGCGCGCTCCGGGCCGGAAAGACGGCAGCGGCGCTTGATCAGGCATCCGCACAGGCGCAGGCATCGCTTGTCAGGCAGCGTTCGCCCGAGGCGTTCAAGGCTGCGCTGGACCGGTCCGGGGCAGGCGACCAGCTTCTCTATGTGCCAGCGCAAGGACTTCGCGAATTCTTCCAAGCCCGCGATCTGACGCTCGATGCCGAAGCGTCGGCGCAATGGGGGATTGACCCGGAGACCTTCGCCGAGATGGAAATCAGCGGCGGGCGGGTTGCTATACCTGTTTCAAACTTCGCGGCCTATCTGTCTGGAACAGATGCGGAAACTTGGATCAGGGAAAACGTCACGCTCGATGCCGATGAGATGTCGATTGCGGATGCACAGGCGTTTCAGGATCTCGTGCCCGAAGACGCGGCCGATTCCTATGAGCGTCAGCTTTCCGATTTGCGAGATGCCGACGCAGAGCGCACATCCGATCAGCAGGTCTACGACGGATTCTATTCGCAGCTTCGTGAGGCTGGGCGAACATCCGAGGTCGCGGACAAAGAGGCGCGTGTCGTCTCGGCCTTCTTTCGGTCTATGGCTGACCGGACCGGCGAGGATTCGCTGGATCTGGCGCAGCGCTTCGGCGTGCAGGTGCGCGGAGCCGGCGACCAAGAGGCGCAGCGTCGCCGTGGCAGTCTCGATATCATGCTCAACGATTTGCGCGCGGGCAGGCGGGAACAGGTCGGAGAAACGCTCACAGAATTCGTCGTGCGCGCCGGCGGGGTTCAAGACGTAGGCGGGGATGTCGCGGCGATCGAGGGACCGCGCGGCTTGGTGACTGAGACGGCGCAGGAGGTTCGGGCACGTGAGGCGCAAGGGACTATGCCGGGGATGATGCCAGCGCAGGGCAAAGGATTGCCGCTGGACGAGCTGGGCCGGATGGCGGTAGAGGCCGGATATTTTCCTGAGCTGATGGGCGAGGTTCAGGGCCTGAATGACGGCGTTGCGGCCGATCTCGGCGCGGCCTTGCTGGAGGCGCTGCGCGACGAGGCGAGTGGCAATGCGCGCTATCTCGAAGGCGAGGGGCCGGACCCCGGCAGGGCGGCGCTGAACGACGCGCTGCAGGAGCGCGGCATCGACCCGGCGGAAATGTCGAACGATGAGATCGCGGCGGCTCTGGAAGGGGGCCGCGAGTTTGGGCAGTCAGCCTTCGACAAGGGCGGGCGTGCAGCAGAAGTGCGGCGCAATGGCGATAGGGCGCTGCGCAGCGTTATTGTGAAGGATGAGGCGGGCGCTGTGGACCGGCAAGCTGCACTCGGTCGGCTTTCTGAGGCGAAAGGTGAGTATCGCACGGCTAGCGGGGAGGCGGTGACAATCAGCCGTGCGGCCCGCAAGATTTTCTCCGGATCGATTCCGCCGGGTCGGTTGCGCTTGGCTGGAGCGATCCCGGAGCTTTTGCAATCAGCGGTGGTCTATAACACCGACACGCCTCAGCGCGCCTATGGTGTAGCTCTGGCTGAGGTGGACGGTCAGGCAGTCATCGTCCGCATGGTGCTGAACAATGATGGCAGCGGCACAGATAAGCTTTATGCGCTGGAAGGGTTTGAAAGTGCCCCGGTTGCCTGGAGAGACGCAACGGCGGAAGTCTCCGATCAGGAGCAGGTCGGGGCCACGCCTGCCATGGGTTCCGCGCCCACATTGACTGTAGCAGATGCGGTATCGCAAATCAACGCGCTGCCGTCGGATGCTTTGCCGCTTTTCCAAGATCGGCGCGGATCAATCGTCTTCCCGGCATCGGGCCCGGACGGCGGTGGCACGATCATCAACCTGTTTGAAAGCGCGGACCTCTCTACTTTCATCCACGAGGCCGGGCACTATTTCCTTGAAGCCATGGACGCGCTTTCACAGGACAACAGCGCGCCGCAGGCCGTTCGGGACGATATGGCTGCTGTCCGGCGCTATCTGGGCGCCGAAGACGGGCAGGCATTCACCGAGGATCAGCATGAGACTTTTGCCCGATCGCTCGAGGGTTATTTCCTTGAAGGCAAGGCGCCGTCGCTGGAACTGGCCGATGTGTTCGCGCGGGTGAAGGCTTGGCTGACCCGGATTTATCGCTCGCTTTCCGGTCTCAATGTGAAGCTGTCGCCGGAGATCCGGGAGGTCTTTGATCGAATGCTGGCGACGGACGCGGAGATTGCGCAGGCCCGCGATGAGATGGCGGCCGATCCGCTTTTCCGAGACAAGCCCGCAGGAATGAGCGATGGCGATTGGCGAACCTATCAGCGTCTGGCGCGGCGGTCGCGCGAGAAAGCAGAGGCCAATCTTCTCGACAAGGCCATGGCCAAGGTGCGGCGTGAGCGCGAAGCGTGGTGGAAGGCTGAGCGCAAACAGTTGCGCGAGGAAGTCGAGGCGCGGATCACCGCCCTGCCGCAATATCGCATGATCGAGGCCATGGCGAACGGGCGCATCCTGACTGCCGATGGTGAGCAGACCGCACCTGACGTTCGGATTTCCCGCAAGGATCTGGTCGATCAGTTTGGCGCGGGCGTGCTGGCCGAGCTTTCCCGGTCCCGCTTCGGCGGCAAGCGCGCAATCTATGCGGGTGACGGAGTGCCCCCGGCAGTGGCGGCAGAAATGTTCGGCTTTGCCGGTGCGGCTGAGATGGTGCAAATTCTGCAGAACACCAGAAAGCGCGCGGATGCCATTGATGCCGAAACCGATCAGATCATGCTCGAACGATATGGCGATCCGATGACGGATGGCTCGATCGAGCAGGAGGCGCTGGACGCGATTCACAACGACCAGCAGGCGCAGCAGAACGTCGCGGAAGCGCGGCAGCTCGCAACCTTCATGGGTCGCGACACGCGGGCGATGACCATGACGCTTTATCGCCAGCGCGCCCGGATGATGCTTGGTCGTATGAACGTGCGCGAGGCTACGGCGTCGACGCGCTTTCTGGCTGCGGAGCGACGCGCCGGCCGCGACGCGGAGCGCGCCTTTGCCAAGGTGGCGCGGGGTGACGCCGGGGGCATGGCGGCCGCACTGCAGGCGAAGGAGCAGCAAATCCTGAACGCGGCGCTTTACGATCTGTCACGCGAGGCCGCGGCGGATGTGGCGCGCGCTCGCGAGCGGATGCAGGGCTATGGCAAGAAGTCGGTGCGCGAAAAGCTGGAAGGCGGCTATATCGAGCAGATCGACGACCTGCTGGACCGCTACGATTTTCGCCAGCGCGGGCCGGGGCAGGTGGCCAAGACTGAGCGGCTGCGCGAGTTCATGGACCGAATGATCGAGGAAGGCCGCGAGGCCGAGCTGATGATCGACCCGCGCATGATGGATGAAGCGCGGCGCATCCACTATTCCCGACTTTCTCTGGACGAGCTGCGCGGGCTGCTGGACACAATTGCCAACCTCGATCACCTCGGGCGGTTCAAGCAGCGTCTGATCAACGGTCGGAAGCAGCGCGATCTGCAGGAAACGGCTGCTGCAGTCGGCACAGCGATTGCCAACAATATCGGGACCGGCAGGATCAAGAAGGAAAGCCGCCTGCGGGCGGTGCTCGATCTGGTGCTGACGGCGGATTCGGTGCTGGTCGATGTCGATGGAGGGAATGAATTCGGCGTCGGATACGAGTCGATCAAGGAGGACATCGACGCGGGATATGTCCGAGTGGACGAGATGAACCGCGAGCTTTCGGAGAAGCTGACCGAGCTGTTCTCGGTCTATTCCGCGGAGGACATGCGGGCCATGAAGGTCGAGCGGCACATCAACGGCACGCGCTTCGTCTGGTCGAAATGGAAAGCGATCGCGGTGGCTTTGAACACCGGCAACGATGACAATATGGCGCGGCTGCTGGCTGAGAATGCACATCCCGATCAGCGCATGTCGCGCGCGGATCTGGAAGCAGTTCTCGACACCTTGGACAAGCGCGATTGGGATTTCGTGCAATCCATGTGGGATCAGATCAACAGCTATTGGCCTGAGATCGAAGCGGTCACGCAGCGCCGCACCGGCGTCAAGCCGGGCAAGGTAGAGGCGCGGCAGGTCGACACGAAGTTCGGCGCCTATCGCGGCGGATATTACCCGATCAAGTATGATGCGGGCTTTGGCCACGCGGCTGCGGTCGATGCGCGGACCGAAATGGACCGATTCATGTCGGCCGGTCGGTTCGCCAAGGCGCAGACGAAGCATGGCCACACGGTCGAGCGGAAGGCGAACGGAAATGGCCGAACGCTGAACCTCGACATGGATGTGGCCTTTGCGCACATGCGCGACGTGATCCGCGACATCGCCTTGTCGGAGGCGGTCGATAACTCCTATCGCGTTCTCAACCATGGCAGCGTCGCGCAAGCCTTCATGGAGGCTGGCCGAAAGGCCGATCTCGACATGCTGAATCTCTGGCTCAAGGATGTTGCGCAGGGGCCGATCGTCCATAGCGATGTGCTGAACCAGTTCGCGCGGATCGTGAAGAACAACTTTACGCTGTCGCGGCTGGCGCTGAACATGAAGACGGTGACGCTTCAGGCGACCGGCGTCGCGCAATCGGCGGCGGTGGTCGGCAAGAAGAACATGGCCCATGCCATGGCCGATTATCTCAAGCGGCCGCGCGAATTCGCCGCGGAGGCCATGGAAAAATCGGAATTCATGCGTCGCCGTCAGACAACATTCGACAAGGACATCAACGATTTTGCTAACGACGCGATGATCACCAGCCCGCTGCGCGGCAGGCTCGGGCAGACTGCGGAAATATTGGGTCGAATTGGCTTTGCCCCTATGACGAAGGTCCAGTTCTATGCTGTGGATGTGCCGACATGGGTTGCGGGTTATCGCGACGGATTGCGCAAGTTCGATGGCGACGAGGGCAAGGCCATATCGTTCGCGGATCGTATGGTGGCACGGGCGCAGGACAGCGGCGCCATGCCGGATCGGTCGGCTATCTCGCGCGGCACGCTCAGCGAGAATGTGCGGCAGGTCGAATGGGTTCGGCTGTTCACGACGCTGCAAGGATACATGATCGCGAAGGGAAATCGCGGGTATCTGACGGCGCGGCAGGGCGCGCGGGACATTCGTGCAGCCGAGACGACGGCAGAGCGGTTCGCGGCCACGGCGGACATGGCAACGAACCTGATGCTGCTATATGTGGCTGAGACGCTGATGATGGGGCTGCTTTACGCTGCGATGTCGGCGGGTGATGATGATGATGACCTGACCCGTGAGAAGTTCGCGACATGGACGGCCGGCGAGGTCTTCGGCACCGTGATTGGCGGTCTGCCCCTTGTGCGTGACGGCTGGTCTGCATTCTCCGATTTCGGCGATGGCGGCGGCGTTCTGGGCTCGGTTATGGAGATCCCTGCGCAGGTGTGGAAGCAGGCCGTCCAGGGCGAGAATGACCGCGGATTGCGGCGCGCGGTTGCTGACGCCGTTGGCGTGGCAACGGGCTTCCCGACGACGGCTGCGCTTCGGCCGATCGAGGAAATCGCCAAAGGCAGCGATGGCTCGTTGATCGAGGCGCTGATGGGGCGCAACCCGCTGGTGGACTGACCGGCATCATATATCGGGGCTTTCCCGGTTTTTATCCTGCGCCTGACCTTATCCGGGATGGGCGCAGATGACCGTTGAATCGACGAAGAACAAAAGCGGGCCCTTCGTTGCAACCGGATCGAGCGGCGTGTTCCCCCGCGATTTTCTTCTGCTCGACCCGGCCCACTTGCGGGTCATCCGAGTGCGAGGCTTCGACGAGGACGAGATCACCTCCGGGATCACCCACACGGGGGTCGGATCCACCGACGGCACGGTCGCTGTGGCCTCTGGTCTGGCGATTGGAGATCAGGTCTATCTGCTCCGCGCCGTGCCAAATCTCCAGCGCAGCGATTACAACGCGCAGGGCCGCGTGCCGACCGATCAGGCGGAGCGGGACTTTGACCTCGCGGTCATGCAGATCCAAGACATCGCCGAGCGCCAGAGCCGCGCGCTGACCCTGCCGGTGTCATCGGAATTGACCGGCGAGGAGGCCATGCAGGCCGCGCTGGACGCGCCGCAATATGCGCTGAGGGCTGAGCAGGCGGCGCGAGAAGCACAGGCGGCCGCGTCCTATACGGTGGCCGATCTGGCCGATCTACTTTATGTGCCCCGCGCCCTGCCGATCGGATCGCGCGTCCTGACACGGGCGGAACGCTACAGCTACGATGTGGTGGCCTCGGGCGGACATCTGGTGAGCGCGAGCGGTGCGCATCTGCAGATTGTGCCGCGCGGCGGGCAGTGGTCGTTCGGGGCGCTTGCGCCGGCAGGCGACGGCGTAACGGATGACCGTCCGAAATTCGTGATCGCCAACGCCATCGGCGGCGAGATGCACCTGCCCGCGCCAGCCGTGCGCTATGCCGTTTCGGCGCCTGTCGCGCTGACCGTGGCTGTCAACGTCGACGCCCGCGCGCCGTGGGTCGGGCTGACCGATAGCGGGCGGATCACCTTTGCCACGCAGCGCACCACGAACCTTGGCGGCAAGGTCAACCGGATCCCGGATCGCGTGTTCGTCGGCCGCGCGGCGCAGGCGTTTGCTGGCAACTCCGGCTCGGGCGACGGCGGCACGTCGATCTTCTCGACCCCAGCCAGCTCCCCGGCCTATCTGGCGGTCAACGCCAGTCATCTCGTCGAGGCGGGGTCTCAGGGGCAATACGGCAGCGTCGACGTGGTGCAGACCGCGATCCTGCCCGGTGGCGCGGCGGGCATCGCCCATGGCGCGGCGGTGGTCAATGACCGGCCCGGCGGGCGGGCATGGGGCTATATCGCCGAGATCCAGCATGAGCCGGGCGCGCTAAACGCCAACGGCGTCGAGTGGGCGATCAAGAACAAGAGCGAGCAGAATACCACCTATCGGCCTTATCAGCGCGTAAACGGCACCTTCGCCAGCCGGGCGGTCGCGGGCGGGGATGCGACATTCGGCGGCGCGGCGACGAACCCTAGCACCGCGGCGCACATCATCATCCGCAACAACGAGGGCGGCAATACGCACGCATGGAACAGCGGCATCGTTTTTACGGCTGACGCGCTGACCGGCACAGATGGCAGCGCGGCAGATAATGGGCTGGGCGAGGCCATGAGCTTGGCGCGGAACCATTACATCGGCTGGTATGCGCCAGACACGCCGAACGGGCTTGCCGCCATCATCACATCTCGCGTGACTCAGACGCAGAACCGGATGCGGCAGTTTTTCGCAGATGACGCCGTGGTGTTCGACAGCCTTGCCTCGGGCGGCGCGGTCTTTCGCGCGCAGCATGTCGCAAACGGCGTGAATTACCTGCAGGCGACCAACGGTCCGACCGGAAGCGGCGCAATCCTCGCCGCTGTGGGCCCCGACGCCAACATTAACCTACGGCTTCAATCGAAGGGCACGGGGCGGGTGCAGTTCGGCACCGTCGCCACGCAGGGCGCATACACGATCAACGGATTCATCGAAGTTCTTTCCCTTCAAGGCGAGGTCGTGAAGCTCGCCCGAGTCGCTTGAGGAAACCCATGGACAACAAGACATTTGGCACGCTGGCATTGCAGCTTCTGGAAGGCGCGCAGATCCCCGGCGCGCATGTGGACACGGCGTGCGCCTTCAAGCGTCAGGCCGAGGCGCTGGCGCGTGGCGAGGTCGATTTTGCCGCGGACGAAACGGGCGCCGACCCGCGCGACGTGAGCGAGGCAGGGTGATGCGGCGGCCTGCCTTCAAGAACGAATTGAACGTCACCACGGTCATTGCCTTGGCGATGTTCGCGATCACGGCCTGCGGCCTCGCGGTCGGTTTCGGCGAGTTTCGCGGGCAGGTGTCCGAGACGAATCGCGATCTCGAAGCCCTGAAAACCGACGTGCTGGGCTGGCGCGAGGCTCATGCGCAATTTCACCGTGAGCGGGCGCAGGAGATCGCCGCCAGCGGGGCGCGCACCGATGAGCGGTTGAAGCAGGTCGAGGCGCAAAGCCGCGTCATCGACAACCTGACCTATCGCATGACCGTGCAGGAGCAGGGATCGACCAACCTTGCGGCGGCCGTGGCCGAGCTTCGGCAGACGATTAATGACCAATCCGGCGACATCAAGCTGATCCGGGAAATCGTGACCCGGATGGACGGAAGCCGCCCGAGCAAATGACGCCCGCCGCGCGCGGGCCTTTTCATGAGGACGAGATGAGAGAGAATCGAGAGAAGGTCATCGCATGGATCGGCATGTCAGAAGGCGGGCTGGTCGATCATCCGAAAGATCCGGGCGGGCGCACTAATAAGGGCATCACGCAAAAGACCTATGACGCATGGCTCCGCTCGAAGAAGCGCCAGTCGCGTGCTGTCGATCACATTACGAAAGCGGAAGCCGATCAGATCGTTGCTGAGCAATACCTCGACACGGTGAAGTTCGACGATCTGCCGGCTGGTCTGGATTATTCGGTGGGGGATTTCTCGGTGAACTCGGGGCCGAGCCGCGCGGTCAAGGAGCTGCAGAAACTCGTTGGGACGGATCAGGACGGCGTGATGGGGGCGCGGACGCTTGCTGCTGTGGCTCGGGCCGATCTGGCGGCGTTGATCCGCGCATATAATGACCGTCGACTTGCCTTTCTGAAATCACTGAGAACGTGGTCGACCTTCGGAAAGGGCTGGGCCGCTCGCGTGCAGTCGGTGCGGGACCGCTCGATGGGCATGGCAGCGGGCCGCGCCGCGCCGGTCATCACGGTGCAGAAGCCGGGAGAGGGCGAAAAGGCGACCGACGACCAGATCCGCACGACGAACCTGCTGGGCAAGGTGCTGGAGGATCCGATCGCGCTGATCCCGGCTGTCGGCACGCTGGTGACCCCGCTGGCCAGCAGCAACGGGCCGCTATCGTGGGCGCTGGCGGGGCTGATCCTCATGGCCGGGGCCTTCGTGGCGATCCGTGCCTTGAAGCGGGGTGTGTGATGCTGGGGCGGCTGCAGGCATGGCTCGCCGCCCTAGGCGTCGCGCTGGCAGCCATTGCCGCCGCGTGGCTCCGAGGCCGGTCCTCGGGCCGCACCGAGGCGCGGGCGCGAGACGACGCGGCGTATCGCGAAACCAGAGAGAGGATCGATGATGTCACGACTGATGATCTTGACGCTGATGCTGTCCGTGAGCGCCTGCGCCAGCACGCCCGCAAGTGGCCCCGCGATCTGTGATGCCACACGGGGCAGCCGGGCAGGGCTGGCTGATGCGCTGCTGAGCGATGGCGGGCCGGAGAGCCAGCGGGCCGGGTTGCTGGTGCTGGATCAGATGGCGGCGGGGTGCGGGTGACAGGGTTTGGCACTTTCCCGATTCGTTCATAGCATGTCCTGCCAAAAAATAAGGCTAGACGCTTGATAACTAGGGGGGTTCGTCAAATTTAGGTTCTGGCGCCGCAAGGCGTGGGGGTTCAAGTCCCTCTACCCGCACCACGTTGTTTTAAATGGATAAAACTTCGACGCGCGGGCCTTGTTAGCGGGCTGGTCTGACACAATTTTACAGTCCGTTTTACAGGTTTACGGTTGCCTGCCGTTCGGTTCGCGTCAATTCAGGGCCGCTTCCGATGCAGCTGTCTGGTTCGCGTGTGGTGGGTGGCTTGACCGGCCACGCAACACGGACCGCAGGGCCGCGTCAGCGATAAGCGCTCCATCGGCAGGCCTGTTGTGGTCGCGACGAATCTGGTCCTGGCGGGGCTGATGCCCAAGCTGTCAGATCGGCCAGCGGGCCGCCGCGTCGCGGGCCAAGGGCATCCCGACCGCCTGTCGGATGACGGGCAGGGGCCATTCCGACCGATGCTGTGGCTGATTCTCTCGGACGCGGCACCTGATTGCCGAAAATCGATTCGTCATCGCATGAAACCGCGGCCGCACCGGCATCTGCCAAAGGTATTATGGCCGGATCGGATGCGAAGATATGACTCTGTCGTCATGGATGGACCGATCCCGGCCGAGCTTTGCGTGGGATATGGCAAAGTCCCGATCATCCGAAATGGCCGCGAATTCCAACTTTCCCGGTGTGGATGATCCGGCAAAATCATCCATGCAGCTGGCCGCAGATCATTTGCACATATACAAAATTCATTTCCGAAACCGCCGATATCTTGCGCCTGCCCAGACCTTCGTTACGCCCTGTTTCAGGGTCAGGTTCGCAGAGGTTTCATACAATTGGCGCGTGTGCTGAAACCGGGGCTTCGTTAAGGCCGCAAACGTCCATCTACGCGCGTAAGCTGTCGCCAACTAACAGGTTTCACCTGCAGCATTGGCAAGAACCCGCACGCTCTGGCAAGAACTCGCGCAGTCATTTTCGACAATATGGAAAAAGTTTCGGGCTGCGGCTACCTCACGATCAGCGACGACCACTTTACCGACGAGTACGATATAACAACTTCCGGTCGGTCCGCCAAAAGACAAAACCAGCCCCTGCGTCGATGCATGGCTTTGCCATGCCGATCGCCTGTCTCAGTCCTGGAGATCTGAATGCCGACCAATAACAGTGATCAACTGCGCGCGACCCATGCCAATCAGGTAATCAATGCCGGAGGCGGCGCTGACCTGATGATCTGGAACCCGAATACCGGAAACGCCACGTTCAACGGCGGCAATACCAACGAAAACTACGACTCGAACCCCTATATGGACCGCAGCGGCGGCGATTATCTGCGGGTCGAAACCAGCGCTGCGCTGCGCGTGCGCTTTACCACCAGCGAAGACGGCACCGTCACCCAAGGCAACCGTGTCCTGAAATTTACCGGCATCGAGCGGATCGAACTGGGCAATGGCAACGACGTGCTGGATGCGACGAATGCCCGCATCCTGCCTGCCCATAACGGCACGCCGATGCACGGCCTGACCGTCTATGCCGGCGCTGGCAATGACAGCGTCATCGGCACCTCGGTCGATGACATCATCGATGGCGGCTCGGGCCATGACACGATCCGCGCGGGCGGCGGCAATGACTTCGTGCAGTCCAGCACCGGCAACGACCTGATCTATGGCGATGCCGGGGATGACAACATCCGCTGGGGTCAGGGCAACTTCCAAGAGAATGTCGGCAACGACACCATCTATGGCGGCGCCGGTCATGACATGATGAACGTCTGGATCAAGGACGGCTATGGCGAAAACGGCCCCGGCGTTACGGTGAACATCACCGCGATCAACGGCGCCGGTTCCTTCGCGGGCACCTCGACCACCAATATCGGCGGCGGCACCTCGAGCCTGCGCTTCTTCGAGATGGAGCAGGTCTGGACCCATGAAGGCCGCGATGTCATCGACGGGTCGAAAGCCTCGGTCGTCGGTGGCAAGGGCTTCCACGGCAATACCCGCTGGGGTGATGACCGGCTGGTCGGATCGAACGGCAATGACACGCTGGAAGGCGGCGAAGGCCGTGACACCATCACTGGCGGGCGCGGCAACGATCTGATCTCGGCCAATGGCGATTTCTTCAACTCGCGCGCTCCGGGCGATGGCGACCGCGACACGCTGGTGTTCCGCACCGGCCATGGCAGCGACACCGTTCTGGGCTTCGACACCCGCGTGGACGTGCTGGATCTGGGCGGGCGTCACTATAACGTCGTCGAAAAGTCGCAAGGCACGCTGCTGACGGCGGGCAGCGACACGATCCTGCTGGCGCATATCTTCGACTATATCTGATGCGCCGCCCCGCTGCGGGGCTGTGCCGAGATGCCGGAAGGGCCGCCTGCAAGGGCGGCCCTTTTTCCATCGCCTTGACACCAAGGCAAGAAAAAGGGCCGCTTCCGAAGAAGCGGCCCCATGATCCCCGGACGGGCCGGTCAGAATTAAAGCTGGTCCAGCGCCTCGATGGCCTTTTCCAGATCTTCCTTGCTGACGTTCTTGTCCGACACCTTGGCGCCTTCGACGATATGGTCGACGACCTTGTCTTCAAAGATCGGCGCGCGCAGCTGCTGCTGGGCTTGCGGGTTCTGCTGGATGAACTCGAAGAACGCGCGTTCCTGACCCGGATACTGGCGGGCCTGATTCATCACGGCCTGGGTCATTTCCTGATCCGAGACGGTGATTTCGTTCTTCTGGCCGATCTCGGCCAGCAGCAGACCAAGGCGCACGCGGCGTTCGGCCAGCTTCTTGTGCTCATCGGTCGGCTCGATCTCGCCATGGTTATGGCCGTGATCTTCGGGATGCTCTTCGTGGTAAAGCTGGTGGGCGATCTGACCGGCTTCCGCCTCGACCAGAGCTTCCGGCAGCTCGAAGCTGACCAGCGCATCCAGCTTGTCCAGCAGGGCGCGCTTCAGGATCTGACGCGACGCACCTTTGTATTCGGCTTCCAGACGCTCACGGATCTGGCCTTTCAGCGCGTCCAGATCGTCAGCGCCGAATTTCTTGGCCAGCTCGTCATCCAGTTCGGCGGCTTTCGGCGCCTTCACGGCCTTGACCGTGGTTTCAAAGACAGCGTCCTTGCCCGCCAAGGCGGGATGGCCGTAATCCTCGGGGAACTTGACCTCGACCTTGACTTCGTCACCGGCTTTCGCGCCGGTCAGCTGCTCTTCAAAGCCGGGGATGAAGCTGCCCGAGCCCAGAACCAGCGGGTAATCCTCGGCGGTGCCGCCTTCAAAGGCTTCGCCATCGACCATGCCCTTGAAGTCGATCACGACCTGATCGCCGTCCTTGGACTTGGTGCCTTTCTTGCGGTCCTCGAAGGACTGGGCGTTCTTGGCCAGATTCTCCAGCGCTTCGGTCACCTGCTCATCGCTGGCCGAGACGACCAGACGCTCCAGCTCGACGCCCGAAAGATCGGCTTCCGGAATCGTGGGCAGGTTTTCATAGGTGACATCGACCACAAGGTCGTCACCCTCTTTCCAGCTTTCGCCGCCGACCATCTCGACCTTCGGCTGCAAGGCGGGACGGTCGCCCGAGGTTTCCAGATGGCCTTTCAGCGCGCTGTCGATGGCTTCCTGCATCGCATCGCCCATGACGCGCGGGCCGAACTGCTTTTTCAGCAGCGCCATCGGCACCTTGCCCTTGCGGAAGCCCTTCATTTCGACTTCGGGCTGGGCTTCTTTCAGCTTCGCTTCAACCTGCGCCGCCAGATCGGCAGCCGGCAGAGTGAATTGATAGCCGCGCTTCAGCCCTTCGTTCTGGGTTTCCTTGACCTGCATGAGCGTTCCTTCATCCATCGCGTTCCGCGGGGAAGGGGCGGCTGGCCCCTGTTGACACGGGGCAGAATACCCCGGGCCCCCCGCCGTGTTTCAGCGCGCTAGCTATGGGATTTTGCCGGGCTTCGCAAGGAGGAAGGCTGGTTCCAACGGCTTTCGCCGCAGGGTTTGTCATCGCTCTGTCGCGCAAGGACGCGACAATTCCGGACCCCTTAAGATCGCTTGCGAAGAAATTTCGGCAGCATGGTGATTTTTCCGCTTGCGCCCGTCCGGCCCCCCCCATATACGACGCCCCACGCAGACGGCGGCAACGTCATCTGGACCTCCGGTGGGGCCATAGCTCAGTTGGTAGAGCGCTTGAATGGCATTCAAGAGGTCAGGGGTTCGACTCCCCTTGGCTCCACCAAATCATCTCACAAAATCATGCAAAATTTCCCGTAAACTGCGGGGATGATTGCATGTTTTGCACAGCGCTGCGGCCTGTGCCGCTGATGCGCCTCGTCGCAGATAAGCCATGGTCGCGGGGATCACAGCATTGGGCTTCGGGACCGTCTGCGCGGGGCGCGCCTGCGCGATCTGGCCCGAAGCCCTTGCTCTTAGCTTACCACGCCTCGATCACCGGTGCGGCGTCCCATTCGGACAGCGGCGCCTTCGACCATGTGCCATAGCTTGCATTGGGCAGCACGATCCATTCGGTGCCCCATTTCGCGCTTTCCTCGGCGACCGTGCGCTTCTGGTCGTCCAGCGGCGTCTTTCTGAAGCGGGCGTCGAAATCATGCAGCGTGTCGCCGATCAGCAGCACGATCTGATGATCGGCGCTGACGATGGCGCGACGCTCGACTTTGGGTGGGCCCAGCAGCAGGACGTTTTCCTCGCTGACCTGCGGCAGGCCAAGCTGGGTCAAGGTGGCAAGCGTATGCGACTTCTGCTCATCCGCCCGGTCCGAGATATAGCGGATCGCCACGCCAAGGCCGTTTGCGTGGTCCAGAAACTCTTTCGCGCCGGGAATCAGCGTGGGCTTGCCGTCGCGTTCCCATGGCAGCCAGGTGTCCCAGGCATCATACATGTGGCAATCGTCCAGATCGCGGGCAAGAAGCGCGGTATTGTCGATGACCGTTTCGTCCAGATCGGTCACCACAGCCAGTTTCGAGGGGTCGTCGGCAGCCTTGACCGCCGCGTCCAGCTTTTCCGTGGCGATGTTGAAGGCCTGCAATTGCAGCGCCCGGACCTCGGCCGATTGCTGCTGGAACCGCAAGCCCATGGCGAATTCGCGCACGGGGCATGTGTCCGCAGCCGCCTCGGCCGGTGCGTCCTGCGCCGTGGCGGCATGGGATGTCAGCACGCCCATGGCCACGACGACCGCGGGTTTCAAAAGCTGTCGCATGTTTTTCCCTGTCATGTTTTTGTCATAATTGGCGCGAGGCTTGTTGATGCCGACCGGCTTGTCAAGCGGACGGCATGGCGGGGCACCAAGGGTGCGTCACTCCGGAACGCCGGCAGGCTGGGGCCTGAGGAAGGGCAGGCCCTGACCCTGACCCCAATCCCCGCCGCTGTTGCGCAGCAGAAAGTTCTGCGGTGTGAAATCCGCCAGCACCGTGTCCCGAAACGTGATCGAGCCGCCCGCGCCAAGATCCAGCACCACCTGACCCCCCTCGGCGTGCAACCGCGCCATGATCTGTGCCGGATCGGTGGCGGGATGGCCTTCCAGCAGGATGCGGCTTTGGGGGGTGAAGCCCTCGACCACGTCGTCGCCGTCGCCTGCGGCATGCACGATCCAGTCGGGGCCGCCATGGCTGATGATCAGATCGTTGCCCGGACCGCCGCGCAGGCGGTTGCCCTTGGCATTGCTTTCGATGCGGTTGTCCTGATCGTTGCCGGTCAGTTCCAGCCCGCGCGCGCCTTGGGCCGCGGTGATGTTTTCGACATTGGCGGGCAGGGCAAAGCCCGCCATGGCAACCACACTGTCGACGCCGCCCTGCGGCTGTTCGACGATCTGCGTGTTCCTGCGCGAGACGCGGTATTCCTGATCGCCAGCATCGCCTTGCAGCACGACTTGTTCAGCGCTGCTGCCGGCATCTGTCAGTTTCATGTCGCGGGCGGTGGCGTGGACATGGCCGCTGCCTTGCGCATCGGCAAGCGGTTCGTTCGATACCGTCAGGCTTGCAGTGCGGTCCGGCGTCACGGACCAACGGACGACAAGCTGTTCGGGGCGGATATCCTCGACCCGAGTGTTCCGGAAGATGACGGTCTGCGGATCGGCGGGATAGGCGCCATTCGCCAGCCACACATCCCCGCCGACCTGCGTCAGCCGGGCCATTGCGCCTTGCGGGCCGTCGAAATGGAAGCCTTCCAGCACGATATGATCGTCGCTGCCGAAATCCGACACGATCACATTGCCGGTGCCGCGCATGACATGCAGCACATCCGCCCCGCCACCCAGCGCGACGAAATCCTGCCCCGCGCCGCCGCCGGTCACGATCACGTCGCGGCCGTCCGTGCCGCTGATCCGCGAGGCCCGCGTATCGTCGATGATCGTCGCGCCATCGCCTTCGCCGCGCAATTCGCGATCCGGATGCAGAGCATAGACTGAAACCGACTCGATGCTGAATTCATTGCCATCGGCAAAGGTCAGATGGTCCAGACCGCGCACCGGATCCCAGCCCCAATGCGAGCTGATCTGGTCGTTGATGATGACATACATCGGCGTGGTCAGATCGGGCGGCACGGGCGTGCTGTAAAACGGGATCAGCGAATCGTGGTCGCGCCCGAAATAGAAGGTGATCTTTTCGGGCGTCCACGCCGCGGCCCACGTCCAGTCTTCGGCATGCATGTCGGCGCCGAATTTCTGCCGGGCGTTGACGATGTCCTGAAAGATGAACTGCTCGCCCTGTTGATGGGTCTTGACCATGGGTGCGGCGGGATTGCCGTCCGCGTCCAGATCGAAGGGATTGGTGAAATCCACCGCCTGCGTCGGGTTGCCCTGCAGATCCAGCCGGTCAAAGAACGACGCGACCGAGAATTTGTCGTCATTCGGGGTCGGGCGGCCACCGACGCCCCGGCTATAGGCCTCGAAAATGTCGATCTCGGGCGGCCAGCCGATACCTGCGGGCGCCAGCCAGAAGGCCGGCCAATGCCCCTTGCCTTCGGGGATGCGGGCTGTGATCTCATAATAGCCATAGGCCTGTGCCCATGTATCGGCCAGCGAGACCATGCCGGTATAGTATCGAACCTTGTCCGCCTGATCGCTGCGCCCGACATTGGCCAGCGCGCTTTGCACCAGCGCGCGCTTGTCGTCAGGAATCACCCCCGCGCCGATCCGCAGCCGGCCATCCGCAAGGCGCAGGGGGTCGATGCCGACCGGCCCGCCATCCTGCGTCGTCGTCGCATCTGACAGAAACACGGATTTCGGCCCGTTGGTCATGATGTCGTCCCGGCGCGAGGATGTGGACCAGAGCCCCTTGCCATTGCGATAGGCGTTCAGGCCAGCCGCATCGAAATCGTCGCGAAAGATCAGCTCAAAGCCCGACAGATCGGGCGGCTGAGGGCTTTGCTGCTGGGCATGGGCGGTGCTTCCAGCCAGCGCGACAAGCAGTGAAATCGCCGGGGCGGTCGGATTTTTTGAAAACGCAATCATGAACATACCGCAATCTCCTTGAACCCGTCTCAGGAGTGTCGGACGGGTTTACCTGCAAAGGAAAGCCGGGCGTTCGACCCGGCAGACCTTGCTGATACGATATGCAGCTTAACGTGCCCTGCCGCAGGCTCAAGGCGCGCTAAAGCCGATGCGTGCGGCGCTTTGGCACGGGATCATAGGGCGGATCCTGCGGCGCGGGATCGTCATGCAGATCTGGCATGGGCGCACCGTGGCGCTGCGCATAATCCGAGGGATCCTTGGGCGAGGGATGCGCCGGGCGCTGCGACGGGGCCTTGCGGGGGCGGCGCTGGGGTTGCTCAGTATGGCCCATCACGCCGCGCACCAGATCTGCGGCGTCGCTGAATTCGCGCATGATGCTGCCTGCCTGTGCGGCCACCGTGCGGAACCCGGATATCGCCGAACCGAGCGAGCGCATGACGCCATCGACGCTGCGGTTCAGCGTGGCGCTGTTGTCCTGAATGTCGTCGATCAGGCGCGGGCGTGGCTTTTTGCGGCGGCGCGGCGGCTGATCGCCGGGCCGGTCCCAATGCGCCGAGGGCGGGGCCGTCGGGCGGCGCTGCGGCATGGCGGGCTGCATGGCCGATTGGGGTCTGACGGGCGGCAGGGACGGGCGCGGCTTGTCATCGGACAGCATCTGCGCGACCTGCCTGCCGGCAATCACCGCACCGGCGGTCAGCGCGGCGGCGGTCAGCGCCGTGCCGCCCCAGACCAGCCATTTCGCCGATTTCGACGGGCGGGGCCAGACCTTGCGGCCATCGGGGGACACATTGCCATGCGGCGGGATGCGGCGCATCTGCGGCGTCTCATGCAGGCGGCGGTGGCCTTTGGGGACGGGGCGCGGACCGAAGCGGGTCTGGCTGGTGACATCGGCCTCGGACAAAGGCGGGTCCAGATCGTCATGGGGCAGGTTGTCGTGCGGGTCGCTCATCACTCTGGTCCTTTCAAGGCGCATCGCTCGATCAACCCCGATCCGACCGGAAATGTTCCCCGCAATCCGCTGTCACACGCCCTGCGGCAAAACGAAAGACGCGCCGGAAATCCGGCGCGTCTTCCTTGTTCGCGGGTGCGGTCGATCAGTTCGCGTCGTCGTCGTCGCGACCGGCCGAGCCGATCTCGTCGAAGAGTTCCGCAATCTCGAACTCGGCAGCGGCTTCTTCTTCCGCAGCCAGTTCCTGGATCGATTTGCCCGAAGCTTGCAGCTCGGCTTCCTCGGTCGAACGCGCGACGTTCAGCGTGATCGTCGCATCGACTTCCGGGTGCAGGTGGACGCGCACTTCGTGCAGGCCCAGGTCCTTGATCGGCGCGGTCAGAACGACCTGACGGCGTTCGATCGCGAAGCCTTCGGCAGCGGCGGCTTCAGCGGCGTCACGCGGGGTGACCGAACCGTAAAGCGCACCGGCGTCCGACGCCGAGCGGATGATGACGAAGGACTGACCGTCCAGCTTTTCGGCCTGAGCCTGAGCTTCTGCACGGGTTTCGTCGTTGCGCGACGCCAGGTCGGCCTTGCGCTCTTCAAACGCCTTGATGTTGGCGTCCGAGGCGCGCATCGCCTTGCCTTGCGGCAACAGGAAGTTGCGGGCAAAGCCGTCTTTGACTTTGACCACTTCGCCCATCTGGCCCAGCTTGGCCACACGTTCCAGCAGGATGACTTGCATGTTCGTCTCTCCTTACTTCACGGCATAGGGAAGCAGGGCAAGGAAGCGGGCGCGCTTGATGGCGCGGGCCAGTTCACGCTGCTTCTTTGCCGAGACGGCGGTGATGCGCGACGGCACGATCTTGCCGCGTTCCGAAACGTAACGCTGCAGCAGACGCGTGTCTTTATAGTCGATCGCGGGTGCGTTCTCGCCCGAGAACGGGCAGACCTTGCGGCGGCGGAAGAAGGGTTTGTTTGCCATGATATGCGTCCTTTCCCTCAGTTCCGGTCGTCGCGGTCGCGACGCTCGCGGCGCTCGCCACGATCACCACGGTCGCCGTCACGGTCGCGACGCTCGCCACGATCACCGCGGTCGCCACGATCCCCACGCTCGCGCTCGTCGCGCTTCTGCATCTGGATCGAGGGGCCTTCCTTGTGCTCTTCGACCTTGATGGTCAGCACGCGCATGACATCGTCATGCAGGCGGGCCAGACGCTCCATTTCCTGCACGGCGGCCGAAGGCGCGTCCGAACGCAGGAAGGCGTAATGGCCTTTGCGGTTCTTGTTGATCTTGTAGGCGAGGGTGCGGACACCCCAATATTCGTTTTCGACGACCTTGCCACCGTTATCGGCAAGAACGGTCGAAAAATGTTCGATCAGCCCTTCGGCCTGCGTATTCGACAGGTCCTGACGGGCGATCAGCACATGCTCGTAAAGCGGCATGACTGTTACCTTTTTCAAGGCGCATTTCAACGGCGGGACAACACCCTCCGCGCCCCGCCACGAGAGGCTGCGCCGGTTTCGCATTTGCGGAAGGATGCGGCCTTATAGCGGCATTGCCCGCGATTGCAAGGGAAAACGCCCGGCCGGACCGATCGGCGGGGGCGCAGTTTCGCCGCTGCGGCGATACTGTTTCCGCATCAGGAGGAAACACGAAATTGTCAGGCAAAACAAGGCAATCGGTTATTGCTCTTGTCACAATTCCTGACCAAGTTTTGCCCGACGCATCCAATCCAGGAGATCCAGATGAAACGCATCGTCCTTCCCCTTGTTCTGGCCACCACCTTTGGCGCTGGCGCGGCCATGGCGGCGCCTGTCACTTATAACTTCGATCCCTCGCACAGCCAGGTGGTGTTCCAATACACCCATATGGGCTTCTCGACCTCGACCGGGATCATCAATGGCGTGACCGGCACGCTGGTTCTGGACGCGGAAAATCCCGACGCCTCGACCGTCGAAGCCACCATTCCGATGTCGGGCCTGCATTCGGTCGCAGCCGAGCTGGACGAGCATCTGTTCGGCAAGGATTTCTTCAACACCGACAAGGGCGCGGCCGTCGCCACCTTCAAATCGACCGCTGTCGATGTCGATGACGACAAGGACGAAGCCAAGGTCACCGGCGATCTGACGATGAACGGCGTGACCAAGACCGTCGTGCTGGACGTGGATCTGAAGCAGATCGCCAACCACCCGATGAGCGGCAAGGAAGTCGCAGGTTTCGACGCCGAGACCGAGATCAAGCGCACCGAGTTCAACCTGGGCCAGTTCGCCCCGGCGGTCAGCGATGAGGTCGAAATCACCATCAGCATCGAGGCCACGAAAGCCGAATGATCGGCGTCTGACCTGCTGCGAAGGCCCCCGTTTCGGGGGCCTTTTTCCGTTTCGCTTTCCGTTCTGGGCCGGGGATGTTTGATGGCGCAGGGCGACGAAACGCCATTGCGGGCGCGGGGCATCGGGGATAATCCCGCCTGATGCTGCCCGAAGACCGCCTTTTCCAGATCGTCCAGCGTTTCGAGTTTCTCGAGGCGCGGCTGAATGCCGGCCCGGCGGCGGATGAAATTGCCGCTATCAGTCGCGAATATGCCGATCTGAAGCCGGTCGTCGCGCAGATCGGCGAATGGCGCGCGGCGCAGGACGGCATTGCCGAGGCGCAGGCCATGCTGGCCGACCCAGAGATGCGCGAACTGGCCGAGGATGAGCTGTCGCGCCTGCGCCAGTCCTTGCCCGATCTGGAACACCGGCTGCGTCTGGCGCTGCTGCCCAAGGACGCCGCCGATGCCCGCCCGGCCATTCTTGAAATCCGCCCCGGCACCGGCGGCGATGAGGCCGCGCTGTTCGCAGGCGATCTGCTGAACATGTATCGTCGGTTCTCCGAATCCAACGGCTGGAATTTTCAGCTGCTGGAGCTTTCGGAATCCGAACTGGGCGGGGTGCGCGAAGCCATGGCCCGGATCGAGGGCGAGGGGGTCTTTGCCCGGCTGAAATACGAGTCCGGCGTGCATCGCGTGCAGCGCGTGCCCGAAACCGAATCCGGCGGCCGCATCCATACCAGCGCCGCCACCGTCGCCGTGCTGCCCGAAGCTGCCGAGGTCGATATTGACATCCCGACCAGCGACATCCGCATCGACACCATGCGCGCCTCGGGCGCGGGCGGCCAGCACGTCAACACCACCGATTCCGCCGTGCGCATCACCCACCTGCCGACCGGGATCATCGTCACAAGCTCGGAAAAGTCGCAGCACCAGAACCGCGCCAATGCGATGGCGGTGCTGCGGGCGCGGCTTTACGATATGGAACGCTCGCGCGCCGATGCCGAACGCGCGGCGGATCGCAAGTCGCAGGTCGGCTCGGGCGACCGCTCGGAACGGATCCGCACCTATAATTTCCCGCAGGGCCGCATGACCGATCACCGCATCGGCCTGACACTATATGCGCTGGACCGCATCATCGCGGGCGATCTGGCCGAGATCACCGACGCGCTGATCGCCCATGATCAGGCCGCCCGACTGGCCGCCGAGGGCGTATGACCACGGGCCGCGCGCTGTGCCGCATGGCCGAAGCGCAGTTTCTTGAAGCCGGGATCGACGCCGCCGCGGGCGATGCGCAGGCGCTGTTTCTGCATGCGCTGCATGCCACGGGGCAGGCCGTTCCGCGGCATGCCTTGCGCGAACATCTGCAAGCCGAGGTGCCGCCACAGGTCGCGGATCTGTTTCGGCAGGCGGTGGCCGCGCGTCTGGACCGCCAGCCGGTCAGCCAGATCATCGGGCGCCGGGCGTTTTGGAACCATGATTTCCACGTCACCCGCGACACACTGGACCCGCGCCCGGAAACCGAGCTGCTGGTCGAAGCCGCATTGGCCGAGCCCTTCGAGAGCGCGCTGGACATGGGCACGGGCACCGGCGCGATCCTGATCTCGCTTCTGGCCGAACGACCGGGCGTGCGCGGGGTGGCGACCGATATCTCGCCCGCCGCGTTGAGTGTCGCGAAAGCCAATGCCGCGCGGATCGGCGTGCAGGCGGAGTTTCTGCTGTCCGACTGGTTTTCCAATCTGAATGAATGTTTTGCGCTGATTGTCTCGAACCCGCCTTATATCGCGCTGGATGAAATGGCTGCGCTTTCACCCGAGGTCCGCGATTGGGAGCCGCATCTGGCGCTGACCGATGGCGGCGACGGTCTGGCCGCCTATCGCGCGATCTGCGCAGGCGCGCCGCGGCATCTGCGCCCCGGCGGGCGGCTGATGGTGGAAATCGGCCCGACGCAGGCTGCAGCCGTGTCCGGGCTGATGCAGCAGGCCGGATTTGTCGACATCGCCACGCTTCAGGATCTGGACGGTCGCGACCGCGTGGTATGGTGCCGCAAACCGCATGACGCCCGCGGATAATCGCGGTTTTCGTGCCATATGCTAACTTTCCGCTTGTCAGCGCCGGCGCAGGATGCTTAGTGGCAGATGTGACGGGGGCGCACCGCCCACGCACGGGTCAGTTACATTCAGCCGCAAACTGGTAACACGGGGCAAACGGGCCTGATCGGCCGATCCCGAACTGGCATCCGCTGCACGATATGACCCTAACCAGAGCCGGGCATCTAGCCTGACCACGAATTGACAACAAGCTGATGAGATCATCCAAATCCCGTTCGCGTAACAAGTCGAACCGCCAGCGCACGCTGGGCAATGTCGTCAACCGCGTCTTCGATTCCTCGGGCCCCGAGGGCAAGGTGCGTGGCACGCCACAGCAGATCATTGAAAAATACCTGACGCTCGCCCGCGATGCGCAGCTTTCCAATGACCGCGTGGCGGAACAAAGCTTCTTGCAACACGCCGAACACTACACCCGTATGCTGGGCGAGGCGCAGCGCGAACAGGCCGAACGGCAAAGCCAGAACGGCTTTCACCGCGACGACGACCGCGACGACACCGGCCAGCACGGCGATGGCAGCCACAATAATGGCGGTCAAAACAATGGCGGCCAGAATAATGGCGGCCAGCAACACGCGCCGCGTCAGGATCGCGACGAAAACGGCCACCGCCGTGACGACAACCGCCGCGATGACAACCGTCGGGACGATAACCGCCGCGATCAGCAGAACCGTCGCGACGACAACCGCAACGACAATCGGCAGGACCGTCGCGATTTCCGCCGCGATGACCGGGGCGACGAAAATCGCCAGAACGATCGCCGCGACGACCAGCCGCGTGCCCCGCGCGCCGAGCCTGTCGCAGCCGATCAGGGCCTTCCGCCCGTGATCGCCACCGACGTCTCGGCAGGTCCGGTCGACACGCCCGAGACGGTCGCGCCGGAAGCCGCGCCCGCACCAGCTGCACCCGCACCGGCCGCACCGGAACTGCCGCTGGGCGATGCCGCGCTGGACGGCGCAGCCGAAAGCTTTGAGCCTGCAAGCGATGACGCGCCCAAGCGTCGCCGCACCCGCAGCCCGGCGGCAGCCGGTGCCGCGCCCCGCGCGCCGCGCACCCGTCGCAAGCCCGCCGCCGAAGGCGATCAGCCTGCTGCGGAAAAAGCCTCGGGCGAATAAGCCTGAAATCAGCGCGGCGCGGCGGCAAGAAGCCGCGCCAGCGCGCAGAACTCCTCAAGCCCGATTTCCTCGGCCCGCGCGGTCGGCGCGATGCCTGCCTCGGTCAGCAGATCCTCGATCTGCGGATGCAGCCCCTTCAAGGACGCCCGCAACATCTTGCGCCGCTGGTTGAACCCGGCGGCGACGACACGGTTCAGCACCTTCGCATCTGCCGGAAAGCGCGGCTCGGGCAGGGCGGTCAGATGCACCACGGCGGAATGGATCTTCGGCGCAGGCACGAAGGCCTCGGGCGGCAATGTCATCACGATCTTCGCGTCCGAGCGCCACTGCGCCAGCACCGCCAGCCGCCCATAGGCCTTGCCGCCGGGCTTTGCCACGATGCGTTCGGCCACTTCCTTCTGAAACATCAGCGTCAGCGACTGCCAGAAAGGCGGCCATTCGGCAGGGGTCAGCCAGCGGATCAGCAGTTCCGTGCCGACGTTATAAGGCAGGTTTGCCACGATGCGGATCGGCGGCGTCAGATGCGCCAAAGGGTCGATCTCCAGCGCGTCGCCATTGATGACATGCAGGCGACCCGGATAGAATTCGGCTATCTCGGCCAGCGCGGGCAGGGCGCGGGCGTCCTTTTCGATGGCCAGCACATGCCGCGCGCCCTCGGCCAGCAAGCCACGGGTCAGACCGCCGGGACCGGGGCCGACCTCGATCACGTCGCAGCCGGTCAGATCGCCCGCCGCCCGCGCGATCTTGGCGGTCAGGTTCAGGTCCAGCAGAAAGTTCTGGCCCAGCTGCTTCTTGGCGCGCAGTTCGTGACGCGCAATCACCTCGCGCAGCGGCGGCAGCCCGTCGATCGCACTCATCGCCGCGCCGCCATGTCATGCGCCATGCGCAGTGCCGCAATCACGCTGTCGGCATCGGCAATGCCCTGACCCGCGATGTCGAACGCCGTGCCATGATCGGGCGAGGTGCGCACGAAAGGCAGGCCCAGCGTCACATTGACCCCAGCCGAGAAATCCAGCGTCTTGATCGGGATCAGCGCCTGATCGTGATAGGCACACAGCGCCGCGTCATAGCGCGCCCGCGCGGCGGGATGAAACATCGTATCGGCGGGCAGGGGCCCGGCCAGATCAAACCCCTCGGCCCGCAGCCGGGCCACCAATGCCACCATCCAGTCGGTTTCCTCATGTCCCATGACGCCGTTTTCCCCGGCATGGGGGTTCAGCCCCGAAACGGCAATGCGCGGCGCGGCCAGCCCGAAATCGCGCCGCAAGGCCGCGTCGGTGATGCGGATCGCCTGCTCCAGCGCGGCAGGCGTGAACAGCCCCGGCACGTCGGACAGGGCGACATGAATGGTGACCGGCACGACGCGACACGGCGGCTGAACACTGGTCGAGGCCAGCATCATGACGACCGGCACATCGCCTGCCAGATGCGCCAGATATTCGGTATGACCGGGAAAGCCGAACCCGGCGCCGCGCTTCAGCGCCTCCTTGTTGATCGGCAGCGTGCAAATGCCGCCCGCCTGACCCCGGACGCAATGATCCACCGCCCGCGCAATCACGTCGATCACCGCTTGCGCATTGGCGGGACAGGGCTGGCCCGGAATGGCCGGGGCCGGGAAATCATGACGCAGCACCGCCAGCCGCCCCGGTGGCAAGGCCTCGTCAAGGGACGAAACCTCGACCCAATCGGTGCCTGCGGGCAGATGCCGGGGATCGCCCAGAAAGACGAAAGGCACGCCCGAGGCCAGCGCCTTCGGTGCCAGTTCGGGCCCGATCCCGGCAGGTTCGCCGCAGGTCAGAAGGATGGGGCGGGATGCGCTCATATGTCCTTGTTTTCCAAATACCCTCGGGGGGTCCGGGGGGCGAAGCGCCCCCGGTCCGCACCGGTTCAGGAGCGTTACGGCCTGCGGATGATCGCGTTCGCGCGCAGCTCGGCCAGATAGTTCTCGGCCGCCGCGCCGACCTTGCGGTTGAAGATCTGGTTGCGCACCGTATCGCGCGACGGCAGCGCATCGGGATTGGGCGCGCCGTCCTGCCCCTCGGGCGCGGCAGGGGTCTCGGGCGGATTGGCGACCAGCGCGCCGCGGCGCGAACACAGCATCAGCAGATCGACCGCACCGCCATAGTTGATGACGGTGGTTTCATTATTGTCCAGCACCGCCAGACGGATCGCCTCGCCGGTCGGGATCTGGCCCTGCGACAGGGTTTGCCGCGTGATCCGGTCGGCGGGCAGGCTGCTGGTATTCGCGCTCAGCATGTCGCATGTGTCCGAGCTCGCGGCCAGCCGGGCCGCCTCATCGGGGGTGGCCACACGCACGCGCATGTAATCCAGCACCTGCTCGCGCGCGCCGGGGCGCAGCGTGCCTTGCGTGTCGCGCAGGAAGAACAGCACGACCGCGCCTTGCACCTGCAAGGGCTGGCTGATCTGGCCGGGCTGCATCTGCAGAAGGATCGGCCGCAACGAAGGCGGCAGATTGGCCAGCGCGGTGGTCGGCAGACGACCGCCATTCTGCGCCGAGGGCGTCGCCGAATGCTGGCGCGCGAAGGCGGCGAAATCGGCCTCGGTGCGGGTGCGGGCGACGATGTCCTCGGCCAGCGCCATGGCCTGCGCCTCCTGCCCGGCAGGCGCGGGGATGATCAGTTCGGACAGGGACACGGCGGTGACGCGCGGCGTCTCGACGATCTTCTGCATTTCCTGATCGACCTCGGCATCCGACACATCGACCATGCCGATGATGCGCTGCCGGATGAATTCGCGCCACACGATGCCCGAGGTCACGAAATCCTCGAAGGTCTGGCGATCGACACCGCTTTGCCCCAGCATCTGCGTGAACTGATCGACGCCCATATTGCCGCGGGCGGCAAATTCCTCCAGCCCGGTATTGATCTGTTCCTCGCTGGCCGAAACCCCGACCTGACGCGCGGCAAAGGCGCGCAGCCGGTCGTCGATCAGTTCCTTTTCGGCGGCGGCGCGGCTGGTATCGGGCGCGCGCAGGATCTGCAGAAAGCGCATGCGCTGCTCGACCTCATAGCGGGTCACGGCGCGGTCGTTCACATAGACCACGGGCTGAAACAGGTTCGACGATTGCGCCTGCGCCGCCTGCGGCCCAAGGCCCGGCATCGGAGCCGCCGCCACGCCCGCCAGCATCGCGGCTGCTGCCGCCCCCAGAAGAATTTGCCGCATCAACTGCCTCGTCGTCCTGTCGTTTCGCGCGACCTTAGCGCAGGCATGCGCGGCGCGCCACCGTCCGCTGCGGGTCGCTTTGCTGCCGGCCAAATCCGCCCAGCCGGATGCCCAGATCGAAACTGGTATCGGCGCGCAGATTGTCGCTGTCGCTGAAGCGGCGCTTCACGGCCATTTCCACGGTCACGCATTCATTGCGATATTCCAGCCCCAGCTCGGCCTTCTGCGCGCGGTCGGCGCTGAAATCGTAGCGCGTCTCGGCGGTGGCCCACCAGCCGTCGCGGATCTGCCAGCCCGCCACCGTGGTCAGTTCCGAAACGTTCTGCGGCCGGTCTTCGCCCTCGTCGGAATCCAGCCACAGATAGCCTGCCGAAAGTTGCAGCCCCGGCTTCAGCCAGCCCAGCCGCAATTCGTTGCGGCTGACCGAAAAGCTGTCATCGAACAGCGCCCGATTGACGATCGCCAGCCCGTTCGAGCCCTGATAATTCGCCGACAGCAACCAGTCCGAGCTTTTGCCCGCCAGCGGCCCGCTGTTTCCGAACGCATCATCCGTGCGCGACCGCAGCACGCGCCCGGCGGTCAGACCGACCGACCAGCCCGCCGGGTCGATCCGGGTCCAGCCCAGCCCCAGATTGGCCCGCAACCCCGATTCGCGCGCGTCCCAGCCGGGAAAGCGGTTCAGCGAATACAGATTGCCCTCGTCGAATTCGATCAGATAGCTGTCCTCGTTCGGGACCTCGTCCTCGGCGTCACGCTCGGGCGACCAGATGATCTGGGCCACCGGCTCGACGATATGGGTCACACCATTGGTGTGGCGGGCAAAGGGCCAGCGCAGTTCCGTGGCGATGGTCGGATCGGCGCGGGCGACCCATTCCTCGTAATTGCTGTCCTGATTGATGTTGTAGAAATCGGCATTCAGCCGCGTCTCCACCGCCCCCAGCATGCCCAAGGGCAGGATCTCATTGCGCCGCCAGCCCACCGCGACCGAGCCGCGCGCCATGTCGCGCCCCAGCACATCCTGCCCCGAGGACCGGCGATGCGCATGCAGCGACCATTCCAGCTCGGCGATGCCGCCGATGCGGTCCGGGCTCCAGCGGCGCTGCCACAGCGCATCGGCCACGACCGAGGGCGTGATGTCGTCGGGTTCGTCGTCGCGCAGCGATTCGTAATTGCCGATGCGCGCGGTCAGCATCCGGTCGCGGCGCACGCGGTCCAGCGTGATGCCGCTCCACAGCCGGTCGGCATCGCTGATATCGTAATCCAGCAGATAGGCGCGGTTGGTCGCCATCTGCAACTGAATGCCCAGCTGATAGCCGCGCGGCAGTTCGAACCGGGCCGCGCCGAACAGATAGCCGCGCGTGTCGCCTTGCTGGATGTCGTCGCGGCTCAGCGCGCCGTTCCATTCCATCGCGCCATTGCGGACGGCCTGCCGATAGCGCAGTTCCAGCGTTCTTGTGCGCGAGGCCGAGACATAGGGCGTCACCGTCAGGTCGGCGTGATCGCCCAGCGTGATGAAATAGGGCAGCTTGATGCCCAGCCCCAGCCCCGAGGTCGTGCGGAATTGCGGGCGCAAAAAGCCCGTCATGCGGTCCACGGTCGGGTCGGGCGCGGTCAGCCAGGGCAGGCTGGCCACCGGCACGCCAAAGGCGCGAAGCTGCGGCTGGTCGAAATGCAATTGCCGGGTTTCGGCGTCATGGGTGATCGAGCGGGCGCGGATTTCCCACAGCGGCACGGGATTGCTGGCGCAGACCTGACAGCTTGAGGCGACCACATTCTGCATCGTGGTGATGCGGCCATTGTCGCGACGCTCCATCTGGCGGGCGGCAAGCTGCATCTCGCGGGCAAGGACCAGCCGCGCACCGCGCAGGATGCCGTCCTGCAGGTTCGGATCAAGCTGGGCGCTGTCGGCGATCACGATGGTTTCATCGCGCTGGTCGCGCATGGCGGGTTCGGTCAGGTGGATCGGCCCTTCGATCACCGCGCCGCCGGTCCGGTTGTCATAGACCACGCGCGACGCGACCAGTCGCGCGCCGCGATACCAGATCACCACACCGCCCGATGCCGTCAGCTTGTCATCCGCCGACAGCGTGACCTGATCGGCCAGCAGTGTCGCGGGGCTGCCCTGATCGGGGCTGTCGATCCGGGGGCTGGGCGCAATCGCGACGCCCGATCCGCCCGACGAAACGGCGGGCGTATGCGAGGCCTCGGTCCCGTCGGCAAAGCGTTCGTTGCCGTCAAGGTTTTCGGTGGGCGCCAAAGCCGGGGCCGCACCCGCGCCGGTCAGAAAACCGTCGCCATCCTGTGTATAGACCGGCAGCGTCTGGCCGTCGGCGGTCAGGCTTTGCGCCAGCGCGGCGGCTGGTGCGATCAGCGCGGTCGCGGCCGTCAGGGCCGCCACACGCCATGCGAAATTCATCTTGCCCGCCGCCATTCCTAGCCGTCCTCCAGCCGCAGCAATGCCCCAAAGGCGAAGAGCAGCGCCACGATGGGCGGCGCCCATCCGGCCAGTGCCGGAGGAATGCCGCCATTTTCACCCAAGACCTGCGTCAGATTGCGCAGGAAGAACAGACCGATGCCGCAGCCGAACGCGCCCAGGACCAGCATGCCCATTTTCCGCCCGCGCATGTGCCGCATGGTGAAGGCGGCGGCAATCGCGATCATCGCGGCCATCAGCAGCGGCCGGGCCAGTTCCATCTGGAACCAGACCTTGTGGCGCTGCGCCGAAAAGCCCGCGCGCTCCAGCCCCTTGATAAAGGCGGGAAGTTGCCAGATCGGGATCGCCTCGGGGCGGCCGAAGCTGTCGCGGATGCGGGCGGCGGTCAGATCGGTGGGCAGGTCCAGCGAATCGAAGCTGCGGGCCATGGCTTCCGGGTTGACCTCGGTCAGCGGCCATTCCTTGACGCGGCGCAATTGCCACGCGCCATCGGCCAGCCGCGCCTCGGCGGCGTCGATGCGTCGGGCGGGGCCCTGATCGGGCGCAAAGATCATGAAGGTCGCGTCGTAAAGCGTGGTCGCATCCGGGCTGGCGCGGCTGGCGCGGATCACGACCTGCCCCAGCGTCTCATGGCCTTGGGCATCGCGGGTGCGCAGCGCCTGACGCAGCCAGACGGCATCCTCGCCCAGACTGACGGTCTGGCCGCCATCGCTTTGGATGCGGGCCACGGCGGCGTCATAGCGTTTGGCGGTGGCGGCGACCATCGGGTTCAGGACGGCCACGCAGACGACACCCACCAGCGCCGCCGTGACCGCAGGCGCTGCCAGCACCCGCAGGCCAGACCGGCCCGAGGCCCGGATCGCCACCAGTTCGGAACTGCGCGACAGGTTCAGAAACAGCGCGATCCCCGACAGCACGGTAATCAGCGGCAGGATGGAATAGAACGCGCTGGTGATGTTCAGCGCCGACAGCCCCGCCGCGCCGGTCAGGCCGATGCCTTCATCGGAAAAGCGGCGGATCTGCTCGACGATGTCGATCAGGAACAGGATGGCCGCAAAGATGGCGGCGATCATCAGGAACAGCCGCAAAAAGCGGCGCGCGACATAGGCGGACAGGATCATGGCTGTCCCTCGGTTGGGGCGGCGGCGGCGTCTGTGGCGGTCGTGCCGCCCCGCAGCCGCCGGGGCCGGGCCGCAAGCCACAGAACGCCCGCGCAGATCAGCCCGCCAATGGCCGAGGGCAGATAGATCAGCGGCCAGCGCCCGGCATCCTGCGCCACCTGATTTTCCGCAGCCGTCTGCAGGAATTGCACGAAGATCAGCGCCATGACCGCCCAGATCACCTGTCGCCAGACCCCGAACCGGCTGAAGCCGCCCAGCAGCAGCATGGCAAAGCCCAGAAGCGCCGCGACCGGGGCCTGCAGCGGTTTCGACAGCCGCTCATGCGCCTCGGCCCGCGCCTTGTCGGGGGTCGAGCCGGTGGCGGCCATCAGTTCGGCATCCGGGCGCAGCAGCCGCCATGTCGAATAGGCGCGGATGTCGCGCTTGCGGTTGCCGTCGCTGCTGACCAGCGATGTCATGTCATAGGCCAGTTCGTCGAAGCGCGTGACCGACAGGCGCTGCTGGCCGCTGGCCCCGCGCAGGTTCTGCGCCATGCCCTGCATCATCACCAGACGCGGCCCGGCATCGGTGCGCACCACCAGCGCCTCGGTCGCGGTATAGGTCGTCTGGTTCGTGGGATTGCGCGCGTCCTCAAGAAAGAAATCCAGCAGGCGGCCATCGGGCGCGATGTCGCGGATATACAGCGTGACGCCATCCACAGGGTATTGAAATGTGCCCGCCCGCAGGAATTGCGCGGTGACGTTCTGCGCGATCTCGGCCTGCCGGTCGGTCAGGCGGGCGCGGGCCAAAGGCACCAGCGCATGGACCAGCAGCGCCACCATCAGCGCGACGACGACGCCGAACATCAGCACCGGCCGCGCCAGCCGCCAGGGCGAGACGCCCGCGGCCTGCATCGCCACCAGTTCGGATTCCGAGGCCAGCCGGTTCGTGCCATAGGCGCTGGCCGCGAATGCCGCGATGGGCAGCACCACCGAAATCACCAAGGGCAGCGTCAGCGCGGTGAATTCCAGCACCACCAGCGCGGTCTGCCCATCCGAGATCAGCTGCTCGAACAGCGAAACTGCCCGGTTGATCCAATAGACCGAGACAAGCACCAGCCCGAAGAACCCGAACAATGTCAGGAGCTGGGACAGGATATAGCGGTCGATCCGGGGCATGGGTGCCTTCGCCAAGGGCTGAATGCAGCTTGCTTAGCCCGTCGGTCGGGATTGGGGAAGCCCTGCCTCTGGTCAAGCGGCGGTTGCATGACTAGTTTTCGCCGAAACGGATCAATGCGGAGCGCGCGATCATGACCCAGCCGGTCGAAATCTCATTCATGTCCACCGAAACCGAGGGGCTTGCCGCGCGCAAGGGCCGCATCGCCATTCTGGTGGCCGACACCGGGCGTCTGCCCGGCGGCCTGCCGCGCCCCGCCCGCGAGGCGGTGCAGCGCGCGCTGGATTCGGATGCGTGGAAGGGCGTGAAGCCGGGCCGGGCACTGGAACTGGCCTTTCCCGCCGGGATGGCGGCGGATGCGCTGCAACTGGTGTCGCTGCCGCGCCGCACCGATGTCGCGACCGCGCGCAAGGCCGGGTCTGCCATCGGCGCGAAGCTGGGCAAGACCGACCTGACGGTGCTGGCGGGCGATCAGAAGCTGGCCGCCGAGGTGGCTTTGGGGCTGGCGCTGCGGGCCTATGATTTCTCAGCCTACAAGACGCAGAAATCCAAGACGGCCGATGATGCTGCGGCGGGGGCCGACGCCGCGCCCGCCACCCGGCGCGTCAGCTTCATGCACAAGGATCCCGAGGCGCTGGCCCGCGATGCCGAAAGCGGTGCCGCCGTGGCCGAGGGCGTGTTCTTCACCCGCGATCTGGTCAGCGAGCCTGCGAACGTCCTGACCACCAGCGATTTCGCCGACCGCCTGCTGGCCATGCAGGAGCTGGGCCTTGAGGTCGAGGTGCTGGAGGAGGACGCGCTGGCCAAGCTGGGAATGCGCGCGCTTCTGGGCGTGGGGCAGGGCTCGGAAACGCCCTCGAAGGTGGTGGTCATGCGCTGGATGGGCGGCGGCGATGAGGCGCCCCTGGCGCTGGTCGGCAAGGGCGTGGTCTTCGACACCGGCGGCATCTCGATCAAGCCCGCCGCGGGCATGGAAGAGATGACGATGGACATGGGCGGCGCGGGCGTGGTCGCGGGCGTCATGCGCACGCTGGCGCTGCGCCGTGCCAAGGCCAATGTCGTCGGTCTGGTCGGTCTGGTCGAGAACATGCCCGACGGCAAGGCGCAGCGGCCCGGCGATATCGTCAAGTCGATGAAGGGCGACACGATCGAGATCATCAACACCGATGCCGAGGGCCGTCTGGTTCTGGCCGATGTGCTTTGGTATGCGCAGGAACGCTTTGCGCCGAAGGCCGTCGTGGATCTGGCGACGCTGACCGGCGCGGTCATCATCGCGCTGGGGCATGACAATGCCGGCGTCTTTTCCAATGACGATGCCTTTGCCGGTCAGTTCCTTGCGGCGGCCAAGGCCGAGGGCGAGGGCGCGTGGCGGCTGCCTTTGGGGCCGGGCTATCAGGATCTGATCAAGTCGCGCCTTGCCGATATCAAGAATACCGGCGGCCGCTCGGCGGGGTCGATCACGGCGGCGGAATTCCTGCATTGCTTCATCAAGGACGGCACGCCGTGGATCCATCTGGACATTGCGGGCGTGGCCTTGCCGCCGGGCGAGACGGCGCTTGCGCCAAAAGGCGCGACCGGCTGGGGCGTGATGGCGCTGGACCGGCTGGTGCGCGACCGCTTTGAGCAGGGCTGATGGGGTCTGTCCTGTTCTATCACCTGACGCGGTCTGGCCCGCGCGCGCTTTTGCCGATGCTGATCGGCAAAAGCCTGCAGGCGGGCTGGCCTGTCGAGGTCCGGGGCAGGGACCGCGCCCGTCAGGTCGCGCTGGACGAGGCGCTGTGGCTGGGCGAGGGCTTCCTACCGCACGGGCTGGCCGGAGGCGCGCATGATGCGCGTCAGCCGGTTCTGCTGACCATCGAGGGGCAGGCGGCGGAAAACCAGCCGCGCTGCCTGATGGTTCTGGACGGGGCCGAGATCACCGGCACCGAATGCGATGCGCTGGACCGCGCCTGCATCCTGTTCGACGGCAACGATCCCGAGGCGCTGGACCGCGCCCGCACGCAATGGCGGGCCATGAAGGCGCATGGCGTTGCCGCCGAATACTGGTCCGAGGAAAGCGGGCGCTGGGAGCGCAAGCAGTAAGGCGCGGGCGTCGGGCCTGTGTCAGGGGGCTCTGCCCCCCGCCCCGGCAGGCCGGGGCGTCCCCCGGGGTATTTGCAAAACAAGGACAGCCCGTTCAGCGTTCGAGGATGAGGCGGTTCGATTCAATGCTGACGCGGGCGAAGCGCGACAGATAGGACATGCCCATCAGCGACACGCCGATTTCGGATTGCAGGACGAGGGCGGGCACCTGTTCGTCGTGGATGTCGCCGATGGTCACGGAATCGAGCATGACCGTGGCGGTGGGCACCGTGCCATTCGCGGTCTGCGCCTGTCCCAGATAGCCCAGCGAGGCGGGGTCGATCCCCACCCGGCGGGCGTCATCGGCCCCCAGCGCGATGGTGCTGGCGCCGGTATCGACGATGAAGCGCAGCGGCGTGCCGTTCACATCGGCGGTCAGGTGGTAATGCCCGTCCTGGCCCAGCGGGACCTCGACCCGGCCGCCTTCCAGAACGCGGGCCTGCGGCGAGATGGTGTTGCGGATATCGCCCCACATGCCGGCAATCGCGATGGCCCCCAGAAAGATCATCGCCCAGGCGGAGGCAAAGCGCATCGACTTGCCGGGACGCGTCCGCAATTCGACCACCAGATAGCCGCCGACCGCGACCAGCAGCAGCACCAGATAGGCCACACGGCCGAATTCCTCACCCATCAGACCAGCCCCGAGCCTTTCAGGCCGTCGATCACGAACTGGATCGACAGCGCCGCCAACAGCATCCCGAACAGCCGCGTGACCACCATGGTTCCCGTCCGGCCCAGAAGGCGCGCAATCGGCCCCGCCAGCGCGAAAAGTGCGGCGACGATGCCCAGCACCGCCAGCATCACCAGATGCACCATCACGGTATGGCCGACGGTTTGATCCTGATTGACCAGCAGGATCATCGTGGCCAGCGCCCCCGGTCCCGCCAGAAACGGTGTGGCCAGCGGGAAGACCGACGGATCGTCCTGTCCGTGGTGGTCATCCGTCTGCCCCTCGCGCCGTTCGGTGCGGCGTTCAAACAGCATGTCCAGCGCGGTCAGAAACAGCAGCACGCCCCCCGCGATGCGGAAGGCCGGAAGCGAGATGCCGATGCCGCCAAGGATCGCCTCGCCCGCGAGGCCGAAGGCGGTCATCAGGATCGCGGCGATCAGGATGGCCCGCCAGCCCACGCGGCGGCGCTGGCTGTGGGGCATGCCGCGCGTCAGCGCAATGAAAAGCGGCACCAGCCCGATCGGGTCGATGACGACGAACAGGGTGACGAAGGCGCTGATGATCTGTGTGCTGTCCATGCGGGCAACTATGGCCTGACCGATCCGCCGAGGAAAGGCGATCACGCGTTTGGGGGTTTCACCAGATCGCCACGGGCCTTATATCTTGTGCAGACCCAAGATATACGCGGCTAGGCCGTGACGGAGGATTAAGATGCACGCACCTTCCCCCATGGCGCTTTTGCTGATCGCGATCGTTGTGCTGGTGCTTTTCGGGCGCGGCAAGGTTTCGTCCCTGATGGGCGAAGTCGGCAAGGGAATCACCGCCTTCAAGAAAGGCGTCAAGGACGGCGCCGAGGAAGACAAGGCCGAGACCAAAGAGCTTGAGCTGAATTCGCCCGATGACATCGCCAAGGCCCGCGCCGAACTGGCGGCCGAGCGCGCCAAGCTGGATGCCGAACGCGCCCGCATGACCGCCGATGGCAGCCTGCGCGACGTGACGCCGTCCGACCAGACCAAGCTCTGATCCGGGTCGCATCCGGACATGTTCGATATCGGCTGGAGTGAGCTACTTCTGATCGGCATCGTGGCGCTGATCGTCGTCGGCCCCGAGGATCTTCCCAAGCTGTTTCACACGCTGGGCCGGATCACGTCCAAGGCGCGGATGATGGCGCGCGAATTCAGCAGCGCGATGGAAGACGCCGCCAAGTCCTCGGGGCTGGATGAGGCCGGGCTGGCGCTGAAGGATGTGAACAAGCTGACCTCGAAGCGGGCGCTGGGGCTGGACGCGCTGGACCGCGCCGCGGACCGGTTCGAGAAATGGGATCCGGTCAATCCTCTGCAGGAAGCCCGCCGGTCCAAGCCCGTTCCCGATCCGGCAGCGCCGGTGCCGCCGGTGGCCGCAGCCGATGAACCGGCTGCCCCCGGTGCCGCACCTGAGGCCGCGCCCCCGGTGCCCCCCGCTGCGCCGGGTGTCAGCGCGCCGTTTCCCGCCAATATGGCTGCCGACACCGCCGATGGACGGCGCAGGCTTCATGCCGTGCGGCGTTCGGATCGCGACTGATCTTTAATAGGAAAGGCCGCATCGCGTGGCGACGAAAACTGCCAAGCCGGATGATATCGACGATAGCTCCGCCCCCCTGATTTCGCATCTGGCCGAGCTGCGCAAGCGGCTGATCTGGTCGGTTCTGGCCTTCGTCATCGCGATGGTGCTGTGCTATTTCGTCTGGAACCCGATCTTCGATTTCCTGACCCAGCCGATCTGCTATGCGCTGGAAAAGCGCGGCCAGACCTGCGGGCTGATCCTGCTGAAGCTGCAGGAAGGTTTCTTCGTCGCCATGCGCATCGCCTTTTTCGGCGGCTTCGTGCTGGCGTTTCCGGTCGTCGGCTATCAGCTGTGGCGATTTGTGGCGCCGGGGCTGTATCGCAGCGAAAAGAATGCGCTGCTGCCGTTTCTGATTGCGTCCCCGGTGATGTTCATCATCGGCGCGGGCTTTGCCTATTACATCATCCTGCCTTGGGCCTTTGACTTCTTCCTTGGCTTCCAGCAGGGGCCGCTGGGTCTGCCCTCGGATGCGGCAGGGACGGCCACACATGCGGTCGGCACGGCCGCACCTGCGGCGGGGCACGCGACGCCCGCAGCACCAAACCAGCCATGGGCCGGCATCGTCTTTCAGGGTTCGGTCGAGGAATATCTGACCCTGACCACCAAGTTCATTCTGGCCTTCGGGCTCAGCTTCCAACTGCCGGTGGCGCTGACGCTGATGGGCAAGGCGGGGCTGGTCTCGGCCGAGGGGCTGGCCAGCGTGCGGCGCTATGCCATCATCGTCATTCTGGTTCTGGCCGCGATGGTCACGCCGCCCGATGTCATCAGCCAGATCGTTCTGTTCAGCGTGATCTATGGTCTTTACGAGATCTCGATCATCCTTGTGCGCCGCATCGAACGCAAGCGCGCGCTGGAAGAGCAGAACGCCGATGAGTAAGAACACCCTTGCCCGCATCGCCGAGGCGCTGGAGCGGATGGCCCCGCCGCCCGCACCCGCGCCCAGCTTTACCGAGGCCAGCGCCTATGTCTGGCATCCCGATCCCGACCGGCTGCACCCCGTGGCGGATGTGGCCCGCGTCGATCTGGTGCAGCTGATCGGCATCGACCGCGCCCGCGACACGCTGCTGGCCAATACCCTGCAATTCGCGCGCGGCCATGCGGCGAACAACGCGCTGCTGTGGGGGTCGCGCGGCATGGGAAAGTCGTCGCTGGTGAAGGCCGTTCATGCCGAGACGCTGGGGCAGGGCCTGCCCGTGGTGCTGGTCGAGATCGCGCGCGAGGATCTGGGCTCGGTCGGGCGTCTCTTGGCCATTCTGGGGCAGGCCAAAGACCGGCGCTTCGTGCTGTTTGCTGACGACCTGTCCTTCAGCCATGACGACACGCAATATAAATCGCTGAAGGCGGTGCTGGATGGCGGGATTGCCGGGCGTCCCGACAATGTCATTCTTTACGCCACCTCGAACCGGCGCCACCTGATGCCGCGCGACATGATCGACAACGAACGCTCGACCGCGATCCATCCCGGCGAGGCGGTCGAGGAAAAGGTCTCGCTTTCGGACCGTTTCGGGCTGTGGCTGGGGTTCCACCCCTGTTCGCAGGACGAATATCTGGCGATGGTTCAGGGCTATTGCAGCGCTTATGGCGTCGATATCGCCGCAGACGATCTGCGCGCTCAGGCGATCGAATGGCAGGCCACGCGGGGCGCACGGTCCGGGCGGGTGGCGTGGCAGTTCTTTACCGACCTTGCCGGGCGTCACGGCGTTTCGGTCTAGGGATCCCACTGACCTAAGACATGGATTTTTGGCGCGCTGCCTTTATTGCGGGCAGATCCTGCTATGTCCTTGCAGAACATGCGCTTGTTTGCCTACAAACTCATGTCGGCCCCAAGTTCTGCCTGATTTTCTGGATTTTTCAGCAAATTCATGCCGGAACCGTCTGCGCATTCTCGACGTTCGGCAGAGATTTGATTATCCGATGCAGGCGACCGGGTGAGAACAGTGCCCAGCCTCACCCGGCTTGGCCGTACATGCAAAAGAGGAAATCGTTAAAACGGCTCCTCAGGAGACTGCCCTTAAAGTCTTAGACGTTAAAGCTGACTTTTTAGCCGGTTTTTTAACTAAATTTACGCGCTATAAGCGAGCCTCTTGCAATTTCTGATGAAACCGTTTGCAGGTTTCAACTTGGAATTGCGTTCTGTTTTCCTGACTAAATCAGCGGTCTGGTCACGCCCGTCATTTGTGTCGTATGTCCAGAACAGGGAAGCGGCATGATGTCGAATCCCACGGTGCATGCCGAGGTAAAGAACGTGACAGATTCTGGCAAGGGGCAGCAAGGCCCCGATGGTAAAAAAGGGCGCGGGAACCCCAGCGAAAACAGTGGCAAGGCGGAAATCCGCGCACAGCGCAAGCTTGCCAATGAGGCTGAACGCGCACAGCGCAAGCAAGACCGCGTGGCCGAACGCGAGGCGCGGGGCAACGCCCGCAATGCCGGACGCAAGAAGGCCCCGGCCCCCGCCTTCATGGAACCGCCCGCCGAAGCCGCAGAAGCGTCGCCAGCCCCCATCGCGGCCCCTGCCGCCCCCGTTTCAAAGCCCGCAGCCCGCAGCGCGGTCCCGTTCAATATCCTGATCGTCGCGCAGCAGGGCCGTCTGGCCGCCGAGGCGGTGCTGTTCGCCGCCAGCCTGCGGCGCAATGCCCCCGATTGGAAAGGCCGCCTGATCGTCGCCGAGCCGCGCGAGGCCGAGGCATGGCAGGGCACCAGAACGCAGCTTGATGACCACAGCCGCGCCCTGCTGACCGGCTATGGCGCCGAAGTGCTGCCCTTCACCGCGCAGCATTTCGGCCGCGCCTATCCCTATGGCAACAAGATCGAGGCGCTGGCGCTGCTGCCGCCGGGTCAGCCCTTCGTGTTCTTCGACAGCGACACGCTGATCACCGGGCCGCTGGATCAGGTGGGTTTCGATTTCAACCGTCCCTCGGCCTCGATGCGCCGGTCGGGAAGCTGGCCCCAGCCGCCGCTTTACGGGCCGGGCTATACGCAGATCTGGCGCTCGCTCTATGACCGCTTCGGGCTGGATTTCGACAGCTCGCTGGATGCGGGCCAGCATGACGAACATTGGGAACGCTATCTTTATTTCAACGCGGGCTGGTTCTTCGGCGCCGATCCCGCCGAATTCGGTCGCCGCTTTCTGGACTGGTCGCTGGCGGTGCGCAATGATCCGGGCGACGCGCTGGCCTGTCAGAGCCTTGATCCCTGGCTGGATCAGATCGTGCTGCCGCTGGTCATCCATTCGCTGGGCGGCGGTCGTCCCGGTCCTGAACTGAACGGGCTGGACGGCGCGGCAAGCTGCCACTATCGCAATCTGTCGCTGCTCTATGCCCGCGAATCCGACGCAGCCGTTGCGCTGGTCGAGGATCTGCTGCGCGACCCGCAGATCGCCCCGCTGTTTGCGGCGGACAAGGCAGCGCAGCAATTGGTGACGGGCGGCGAAGGTCGCAGCAAGGTCCGCCCGATGTTCTCTGACGCCGCGAACCAGTCCGAACAGCCGATCCGGCAGAAACTGAAACGCGAAGGTTTCTGGTTCCGCTGAACCGAAAAAGGCCCCGGAGAATGCTCCGGGGCCTTGTCACCTTATCCCAGCGCCGCGTCACAGCGGGCGCAGGTGCCCGGATGCGCGTGGCTGCCGACATCGGGCAGGATCTTCCAGCAGCGCTGGCATTTTTCGCCCTCGGCAGGCTCGAACACCACGCCGACGCCCGGCACGTCGGACAGTCGGAACGCCTCGGACGGGGCGGGATTGCCGGTCAGGCTCAGACCCGAGGTGATGCAGATATCGGCGAAATCCACCGATTTCAGCGCCGCCAGTGCCTGCGCATCCTCGACATGAACCACGGGGGCCGCCTCAAGGCTGGCACCGATGGTCTTGTCGCTGCGCTTGATCTCCAGCGCCGCCGTCACCACGCGGCGGGCGCGGCGGATGCCGTCCCATTTCTGCGCCAAGGGCTCATTCAGCCAATCGGCGGGCGTCACCGGGAAGTCGTGCAGATGCACGCTGTCATCCTCACCTGGGAAGCGGCTCAGCCAGACATCCTCCATGGTAAAGGGCAGGATCGGCGCCAGCCACGTCACCAGACGGTGGAACAGCATATCCAGCACCGTGCGCGCCGCGCGGCGCTGCAGGCTGCCCGGCGCGTCGCAATACAGCGCGTCCTTGCGGATGTCGAAATAGAAGGCCGACAGATCCACGGTCGCGAACTGGAACACGGTCTGGAACGCGCCCTGAAAATCATAGGCATCATAGCTTTTGCGCAGATGATGGTCGATCTGCGCCAGACGGTGCAGCACCCATTGCTCCAGCTCGGGCATGTCCTTCAGCGGCACGCGTTCGGCATCGGTGAACCCGTCCAGATTGCCCAGAACAAAGCGCAGCGTGTTTCGCAGCCGGCGATAGCTGTCGGCGGTGCCCTTCAGGATCTCTTTGCCGATGCGCAGATCGGCGGTGTAATCCGCCTGCGCCACCCACAGCCGCAGAATGTCGGCGCCGTATTCCTTGATGACATCGGCCGGAGAAACGGTGTTCCCCAGCGATTTGGACATTTTCATGCCCTTTTCATCCAGCGTAAAGCCATGCGTCAGCACACCCTTATAGGGCGCGCGCCCCTTGGTCGCGCAGGCTTGCAGCAGCGAGGAATGGAACCAGCCGCGATGCTGGTCGGTGCCTTCCAGATACAGATCGGCGATGCCGTCCGGGCTGCCATCGGCGCGGTCGCGGATCACGAAAGCATGTGTCGAGCCTGAATCGAACCAGACATCCAGCACGTCCATGACCTGATCGTAAGCCTCGGGATCGGCCACGCCATCCAGCATCGTCGCCTTGAAATCGGCGTGATACCAGACATCTGCGCCGTCTTTCTCGAAAGCTTCGATGATGCGGTCATTGACGCGCTGATCGCGCAGCAGAAAATCCGCATCATCGGGCCGCGCGCCCTTCCTGACGAAACAGGTCAGCGGCACACCCCAGGCGCGCTGGCGCGACAGCACCCAGTCGGGGCGGTTCTCGATCATCGAATACAGACGGTTGCGCCCGGTCTGCGGCGTCCAGCGCACCAGCTTGTCGATGCTGGTCAGTGCGCGCGTGCGGATCGTGTCGCCATATTCGCCCATGCCGTCATCCAGCCTGCGGTCGATGGCGGCAAACCATTGCTGCGTGTTGCGAAAGATCAGCGGCGCCTTTGACCGCCAGCTATGCGGATAGCTGTGCTTGATCTTGCCCTTGGCCAGCAGGGCACCGGCATAGGCCAGTTGCTTGATGACGCTGACATTGGCCGGACCTTCCGCGCCTTCGGGCGTCAGAATGGCCTGCCCGCCAAAGATCGGCAGATCGGCGCGATAGGAACCGTCCGGCTCGACATTATAGGTCATGGGCAGGCCGAACTTCAGACCCAGCTGATAATCGTCGTCGCCATGGCTGGGGGCGGTATGCACAAACCCCGTGCCCGCATCCTCGGTCACATGATCGCCGGGCAGCAGCGGCACGTCGAAATCCCACTCGCCCGCACCGCCTTCGATGCCGTGGAAGGGATGGGCCAGCGTCACGCCGTCCATCTCGGCGGCGGTCACATCGCGCAGGCGCTGGAAACCCGTCACCTTGGCCGATCCCATCACGCCTTCGGCCAGGGCATCGGCCAGCAGCAGCAATTCGCCCGGCTTGGCGCTGGCAGTCTCGGCCGCCTCATCGACCTGATACATCCCGTAGGCGATGGCCGGATTGAAGGCCACGGCGCGGTTTTGCGGAATGGTCCACGGCGTCGTGGTCCAGATCACCACGCTGACCGGCTTCTCTGTTCCCCAAATACTCTGCGGCGCCTGCACCCCGAACCGCACCCAGATCGTGTGGCTGGTATGGTCGTGATATTCGACCTCGGCCTCGGCCAGCGCGGTCTTTTCGACCGAGGACCACATGACCGGCTTCGAGCCCTGATACAGCGCGCCGTTCATCAGAAGCTTCATGAACTCGGCCGCGATCACCGCCTCGGCGTGATAGTTCATCGTCAGATAGGGATCGTCCCATTTGCCGATGATGCCCAGACGCTTGAATTCGTCGCGCTGGATATCGACCCAGCCCTGCGCGAAGGCGCGGCATTCCTGCCGGAACTCGACGACATCGACCTCGTCCTTGTTCTTCTGCTTCTGGCGATACTGCTCCTCGATCTTCCATTCGATCGGCAGGCCGTGGCAGTCCCAGCCGGGGACATAGCGCGCATCGCGGCCCATCATTTGCTGGCTGCGGGTGATGAAATCCTTCAGCACCTTGTTCAGTGCGTGACCGATATGCAGGTTGCCATTCGCATAGGGCGGGCCGTCATGCAGGATGAAGGGCGTGCGGCCCTCTTTGCGGCGCAGCCGGTCATAGATGCCCAGACGTGCCCAGCGGTCCAGCCATTCCGGCTCGCGCTGGGGCAGGCCGGCGCGCATGGGGAAATCGGTCTGGGGCAGGAAAACGGTGTCGCGATAGTCGGGCGCGTCGGTGGTCGTGTCGCTCATCTGGCGGGGATCCTTCGGTGGCAGGGCTGGCATGCGTAACCCGACGGCGAAGGAACCCCTAAGCCGCCGGGCGGGTAATTCGAATGATGCAGCCCGTGCTGAACATGGTCGCGGTTATAGGAAACCGCCCGCATGCCTGCAAGCGCGGCTTGCAGCCCGCCCGTCGCTGGGGCAAGTCCTGCGCATGGGTTTCAAGATCGCCATCATCGGGGCCGGGATCGGCGGGCTGGCCGCCGCGGCTTTGCTGGCGCGCGATGCGCATGACGTGACCCTGTTCGAGCGTTTCCCCGCGCCGCGCCCGCTAGGCTCGGGGTTGGTGATCCAGCCGGTGGGGCTGGCGGTGCTGGATCATCTGGGGCTGGGGCATAAGACCCGGGCGCTGTCCAGTCCCATCGCGCATATGCTGGGCCATTCCGCGCGCCGGGTGGCGCTGGATGTGCATTATCCTGCCGATGCGCCGGGACGCGGCATCCACCGCGCGGCGCTGTTTCAACTGCTGTGGCAGGGGGTGCAGGATCAGGGCGTGCCGATCATCTGCGGGGCAAGGGTCACCGCCGCGACGCCCGACGGGCGCGGGCGGCGGCTGGTTCTGGATGACGGGCGCGATGCCGGGCGCTTCGATCTGGTGGTGGATGCGGCGGGGGCGGGGTCGGACCTGTCGCCGATGCGGGCACGGGCCTTGGGCTATGGCGCGATCTGGGGCACGGTGCCATGGCCCCGGACCGCGCTGCGCCGCGACCAGTTGCGCCAGCAGTATCGCGGCGCCAGCCGCATGGCGGGTGTCCTGCCCATCGGCAGGCTTGCGGACGATCCGACGCCGCTTGCCGCCATCTTCTGGTCGATGCCACTGGCCGAGCTGGACGCATGGCCGCACCGCCCCATCGGCGACTGGCAGGCCGAGGTCACGGCGCTTTGGCCGCAGATGCAGCCGTTTCTGGCCACGATCACCCGCAATGAGCAGATGACGGTGGCGCGCTATGGCCATGGCACGCTGCGTCGCCCCTGGTCGGCGGGGCTGGTGCATATCGGCGATGCGGCGCATCGCGCCAGCCCGCAACTGGGTCAGGGGGCGAATATGGCGCTGCTGGATGCCATGGCGCTGGCCCATGCCTTGCGCGGCAAAGGCGATGCCTTGCGTGACACGCATGAGGTCCTGTCGGACTATGCCGCCATGCGGCGCTGGCATGTGCGGATCTATCAAGGGATGAGCGCGATGTTCACGCCCATGTATCAGTCGGGCAGCCGCAGCCTGCCATGGCTGCGCGATCTGGCGCTGGCCCGCAGCTCGAACCTGCCATTCGTGCGCCCTGTGCTGACGCATCTGGTGGCGGGCACGATGCTGCCGCCTTTGGCCGGGACCAGATGGCCTTGAACCGCTAAGCTTGACCGGGCGGCCTTGACCAAGTGCCCTTGAACCGGCGGCCTTGACCTTGCCCGCCCGCGCGCCCCATATCGCGGGCATGATCCCGCCGCGCATTCCCGTCACACCCGACCAGATCGACCGTGTTATCGCCACCTTCTATGGCGCGATCCGGCGGCACGAGGTGCTGGGCCCGGTCTTTGCCGCCCATATCACCGACTGGCCCGCGCATGAGGCAAAGATCGCCGCCTTCTGGCGCAATGCCATCCTGTATGAGCGCGGCTATGACGGCAGCCCGATGCGTGCGCATCTGCAGGCGGGCAATGTTCAGGCGCGGCATTTCCCCGACTGGCTGGCGCTGTTTGACGAAACCCTGCGCCGCTCGTTGCCCGATGACGCGGCGCGGGCATGGTCGGCACTGGCCCATCGCATTGGCGCGGGACTGCGCATGGGCGTCGAAGGGATGCATCGCGATGCCGCCATGCCTCCGGTCTTGCGATGAAAGGAAACGCCATGAAAATCGATTATGTGGAATTCAACTCGGCCGATCTGGGCGCGACGAAGCAGTTCTTCAGCGATGCCTTCGGCTGGGGCTTCAACGATTACGGCCCGGACTATCAGGAAATCGTCGATGGCGGTATCTCGGGCGGGATTGCGGCGGGGGGCTCGGCGCCGCCGCTGATCATTCTGAAAACCGATGATTTGCCCGCCGCACTGGCGCGCGTGACCGCCGCAGGGGCGCAGATCACCAAGCCGATCTTCGATTTTCCCGGCGGCAAGCGGTTCCAGTTCCGCGAGCCGGGCGGCACGGAAATGGCCGTCTGGTCCGAGCGTTAGACCCGCGGCGGCCGCGCCTTATAGGTCGGCAGCCGCCATCCAAGCGTCATGCTGCCCGCGCGCAGCGCCAGAACCACCATGCCGCAGACGATCAGCGCAGCGCCGCGCGGCATGCCCACATAGATCAGGATGACCGCCGCCAGCGCGCCACCGAAGGCGGCGGTGATGTAAAGTTCGCCCTGTTTCAGCACCAGCGGCACCTCATTGCCGACGACATCGCGCATCATGCCGCCCAGCGTGCCGGTGATGACCCCCATGGCGACCGTCACCACCGGATCCGCGCCCGCAGCCAGCGCCGTGCCGACGCCTGCCGGGATCGCCACCGCCAAGGCAAAGGCGTCCAGCCAGATCAGCACCCGGTAGCGGCTTTCCAGCAGATGCGCGGTAAAGAACACCAGCACCGCCGCGGCCGAGGTCAGCAGCAGCAGTTCCGACCGCTCGATCCAGAACGGCGTGCGGCCCAGCAGCAGATCGCGCAGCGTGCCGCCGCCGATGCCGGTCAGCGTCGCGAAGAAGATGAAGCCCGTGATGTCAAGCTGACCCCGGCTGGCGACCAGCGCGCCGGTCAGCGCAAAGACCAGAACGCTGGCGTAATCCAGCAAGGGCAGCAGATGGCTAAGGCTCACCGGCTTTCACCTTTGCGGGTTTGAAGGGGGCCATTCCGGCGCGGGCCAGTTCATCGGCACGTTCGTTTTCGGCATGTCCCGCATGGCCCTTGATCCATTCCCAGCGCACGCTGTGGCGGGCCTGCGCGGCGTCAAGGCGCTGCCACAGTTCGGCATTCTTCACCGGCTTCTTGTCCGCCGTGCGCCAGCCATTGCGTTTCCAGCCATGGATCCACTGCGTCACACCGTTTTTGACATAGGCGCTGTCGGTGGTCACGGTGATCTGGCTGGCGCGGGTCAGCACCTCGAGCGCCTGAATTGCGGCCATCAGTTCCATGCGGTTATTGGTGGTGTCAGGCTCGCCGCCCGACAGTTCGCGTTCCTTCAGGATGGCTGCGCCGTCCATCGCGCGCATCAGCACGCCCCAGCCGCCGGGTCCGGGATTGCCGCTGCAGGCGCCATCGGTCCATGCGTAAAGCGCGCTCATGCCGTCAGCGCCCGATGGCCGGGCAGGGCGGCGATGCGGTCCAGCCATGCGGCAATGGCCGGAAACCGCGCCATGTCGAAGCCGCCGCGGTCGCCCGCCGAATGGGTATAGGCATAAAGGCAGATATCGGCCAGCGAGGGGGCATCGCCCACCAGCCAGTCGCGGCGCGACAGGCGGTCCTCCATGATCTGCAGATTGGCATGGCCCGCCTCCAGCAGCGCGGCCAGCCGGTCGGGCGTCGCCTGCGCGCGGCGGTGGGGATAGCTCAGAAGCGCGGCGCGCACGGCAATCGTGCCCTCATGCTGGTTCTGTTCCCAAAACAGCCATGACAGCATCTGGGTGCGCTGGAACGGGTCGGCGGGCACGAAGGCCGTGCCTTCGCCCAGCCAGAACAGGATCGCGTTCGATTCCGGCAGCAGGCGGCCATCGTCCAGTTCCAGCACCGGTGCCTTGCCGAAAGGCAGCCGCCCCTCGGCCTTGGCGCTGTCCAGCGCGTCGGTCTGATATTCCACATCCACCGTCGGCACGTCGCGCCCCAGCAGCGACAAAAGCAGCCGCACCTTATAGCTGTTCCCGGACGAGGGCATTGAATACAGACGCATTTTCTTACCTGCCTTGGATGTTCAGGGCAGCAGTATAGGCGTGAATGCCGCGCGCCGGAACCCGCGATCAGGCTTTGGGCAGATAGGGGATCGCCCCGGCCAGATCGGTATCGTCGATCACCCGGAAATGACTGACCGAGCCATCCTGCCGCGCCTTGCCATAGGGCGCGTAATCCGGGTCATTGGCAAAGGCATGGGCCGAGGCGCGGTCGGGAAACTGGATCAGCGCGATCAGGGTTTCGTCCGTCGCCGCGCCTTCCAGCGTCTCGATATTGCCGCTGCGCGACAGGTAACGCCCGCCATGTCTGGCCGCGATGTCGTGCACATGCGTGGCGTAATCGGGCACCCATGCGTCATCGGTGATCTTCACCTCGGCGATCAGGAATGCGGTCATGGTCGTTTCCTCCCCAAAACGAAACTGCCGCCAGCATAGCGGCGGCAGCGCGGATCGGGCAATCGCGACCTTAGGCTTCCCGCAAGACGCGCGGCACCTTGAATTCGACGTTTTCGCGGGCGGTTTCGATCATGTCCACCGTCACGTCATAGCGGGCGCGGAAGGCGTCGATCACCTCATTGACCAGCACCTCGGGGGCGGATGCGCCGGCCGTCACCCCGACCGAGCGCGCGCCTTCGATCGCGCGCCAGTCGATCTGATCGGCACGCATGACCAGTTGCGAATAGGCACAGCCCGCCGCACGCCCCACCTCGACCAGACGGCGCGAGTTGGAACTGTTCGGCGCACCGATCACGAACAGCGCGTCGATGCGGTCGGCAATCGCCTTGACCGAGGCCTGACGGTTCGTGGTGGCGTAGCAGATATCTTCCTTGGCGGGGCCGACGATGGCAGGAAAGCGCGCCTGCAGGGCCGCGACAATGGCTGCGGTGTCATCGACCGACAGCGTGGTCTGGGTGATGAAGGCCAGCCTGCCCGGATCGCGCGGCGTGATATGGGCCACATCGTCCACGGTTTCGACCAGAAGCACCTCGCCCTCGGGCAACTGGCCCATGGTGCCCAGCACCTCGGGGTGGCCTTCATGGCCGATCATGACCATCTGCAGGCCCGCCGCGTGGTGACGCTCGGCCTCGACATGGACCTTGCTGACAAGCGGGCAGGTGGCGTCGACAAACACCATCTCGCGCCGCCGCGCCTCGGCGGGGACGGCCTTGGGCACGCCATGCGCCGAAAAGATCACCGGGCGGTCATCGGGACATTCATGCAGTTCCTCGACAAAGACCGCGCCCTTGTCGCGCAGGCTGTCGACGACGAATTTGTTGTGCACGATCTCGTGACGGACATAGACCGGAGCGCCCCATTTCTGCAGCGCCATTTCGACGATCTTGATCGCACGGTCGACACCGGCGCAAAAGCCGCGCGGCGCTGCCAGATAAAGCGTAAGGGGCGGTTTCGTGTCCATGCCCATCACCTAGCGTTCCGCCCGCGCTGCCGCAAGGCTAGTGCCCGTCAAATTCGGTCAGCGCATGGACATCATGGCCCAACCCCTCAAGCAGGGTGCGCCCGCCCAGATCGGGCAGGTCGATCACGAATGCGCAACCGACGATCTGCGCGCCCAAGCGTTCGCACAGCTTGATCGCCGCCGCCGCCGTGCCGCCGGTGGCCAGAAGATCGTCGACGATCAGCACACGTTCGCCCGGCTGCAGCGCATCGTCATGCAACTCCATCACCGCTTCGCCATATTCCAGCGCATAGGCCTCGCTGATGACGGCGCCGGGCAGCTTGCCCTTCTTGCGGATCGGCACGAAGCCCACCGAAAGCTGATGCGCCACTGCGCCGCCAAGGATAAAACCCCGCGCCTCAAGCCCGACGACCTTGCTGATGCGTTCGCCCGCATAGGGCGTCAGCAACTGATCCACCGCCATGCGAAAGCCGCGCGCATCGGCGAAAAGCGTGGTCACGTCGCGAAACAGGATGCCCTCTTTGGGGAAATCCGCGATGGTGCGGATATAGTCGCGCACGCTGCGGGTATCGCGCGGCGGCATCAGGGACGCTCCATTTCAAAGGTGTCGGTGGTGATAGCGTAATCCTTGTAGCCCAGCCGCGACAGATAGCCCGAGGCGGGGACAAAGCGGCCGTCGACAAGGCAATCGGGGCGGATATGGATGCCGGTGACGACGCCCATCACCATGATGTTCGCCTCGCCCGCCAGCCGCACCACCCGCGTCATGCGGCATTCCAGACTGGCGGCGGCATGGGCCACGCGCGGGCAGTCGATGGTTTCGCATTCGGCCATCTCGATGCCCACGGCCTCGAATTCGCTGCTGCCCGCTGGCAGGGCGGCGCTGCTGGCATTGACCTGTTCGCGCATCGCGCCATCGGCGATGTTGATGCAGAAGACCCGGCTTTCGGCGATCTGCGCCACGCTGTCCTTGGTGCCCGGCCGGTCGGGCTTGGACGCGGTCGAGCTGAACATCAGCTGCGGCGGCACATAGGCCGTCAGGTTGAAGAACGAATAGGGCGCAAGGTTGTCTCCCATCGCGCCGCGGCTGGACACCCAGCCGATGGGACGGGGGGCCACCAGCGCATTCAGCGGATTATGCGGCAGGCCATGGCCGGTCTCGGGTCGGTAGAACATGGGCTTTTCCTTCTATCCGATTGCCGGGCGCGGATTTTCCACGCCGCGTCTCAGGGAACGATCTGCCTGCCCGGTCGTTCCCCGTCAAGCGTCGGCACGGTCAGGGCGACAGGCTGCGATAAAATTATGCGCAGATGCCAGATCGGCTGTTTTCGTATCGGCGCTTTGATGTTAGGGGGGCCGCGCTTCTGACCGACGCACCCGCTTTGACCCCCGACTGATTTGAGGCAGGATGTATCACCTTTCCCCCGAAACATCTCAGGACACGCCCGAGGTCGAGGCGCTGATGGATCTGTGCTTCGCGCCGGGCCGCAGCGCGCTGTCGTCCTATCGCCTGCGCGAGGGGGTGCCGCCCGTGCTGGCGCTGTGTCTGGTGCTGCGCGACGATGCCGGGGTGTTGTTGGGGGCGATCCGCTATTGGCCGGTGCGCGTGGCGGGCAAGCCCGTGCTGCTGCTGGGGCCGGTCGCCGTGCACCCCACGACCCAGGGCGAGGGGCTGGGTGCGTTGTTGATGCGCGAAAGTCTGGCCCGCGCGGATGAACTGGGCTGGGCGCGGGTCATGCTGGTGGGCGATCTGCCCTATTACCAGCGCTTCGGCTTTGCCAAGCTCGAGGGCGTGGTGATGCCGCCGCCCACCAACCCCGACCGCGTGCTGGGGCTTGATCTGGACGACGGCGCCTGGGCAGGCATTCAGGGCGATGTCGAACGTGAGACACGGCGCGATGTCGTCGCGGGCCTTGCCGAAATCCGCCGCGATCCCCCCAGAAGTCAGGCCGGGGTGGATTACGACCCGCAGGCCCGGGCGATCATTCGGGGAAAGTGAACGCCTCGGGGTGGTTCTCCAGACTGCCCGTCAGCGCGGCAAACAGGATGGTGCGGCCATCGATCGATTCCGCGCCGCCGCCGATATTCAGCCATGTCAGGCTTTGCGGGCCGTTCTCCTCGGGCTGGTCCGAGATCACGCCATGCATCGGACCGCCTTCGGCATAGACCACGGCAATCTGATGGGCCGCGCAGTCATGCGGCTTGCAGGCCGTCATCGCCAGCCATTCGCGCCCGCCGAAGCGCACGGGAACCGCAGGCGTGACGACCGCGCCCGTGCGCAGCCAGTCCGGCATGGTCCGGCCCTGCGCCATCTTGGCATAGGCTGCGGCAAGCCCGGCATCCTTGTCCAGATCGGCCAGCGTCAGCCCGTCTTGGGCAAATGCCGCCGCAGGCAGCATGGCGGCGAAAAGCATCGTCAGGGTTTTCATCGGGACACCTCATATCGCTCGGTCTGGCCAATCTGGCATGGCCGGGGATGACAAGGAACCCCGCGCGCCCTATCTCGTTTTATAGCGAATGCAAAAAGCCAAGGTATCCAAGGGATGACCGATCACACGCCGATCCCCACGCGGCAGGCCGTGTTGCCGCCGATCAACGATCCGACCATTCACGCCGAAATCGACCGGCTGGCCCAGCGCTATCTCAGCGCGGGCGGCATCGCCATGGAGGTGATGAACGCCGTCGGCGGCCGGGCCGAGGATCTGATCCAGCGCCTACCGAAACCCGTGCGCGGGCGCATCGACAAGATCACCTATGCCGCGCTTGATCGGGCGTTCGATGCCGCCTCCCGTTCGCGCGGAATGCTGCGTAACCGGGGCGACTGGTTCAACCGCGCGCTCTCGACTGCCTCGGGCGCGGCCGGCGGCTTTGCGGGCATCGCGGGCGCCACGGTCGAAATGCCCGTCACGGTGACGCTGCTCTTGCGCGCCATCATGGATATCGCCGCCGAACACGGCTTCGATCCCGACAGCGACGTTGCCCGGCGCGAGGCGCTGCATGTCTTCGCCTCGGCCGGTCCGCTGGCCAGCGACGAGGGCGCGGATCTGGGCCTGCTGGCCGCGCGCATGGCCATCACCGGCCAGACGGTGCAGACCCTGATCGCCAAGGTGGCGCCCAAGCTCTCGGTTTCGCTGGCCCAGAAGCTTGCGGCGCAGACCGTTCCGCTGTTCGGTGCCGTGGCGGGCGCGGCCATCAACTACAATTTCACCCGCTACTATCAGGAAATCGCCCGCGTCCAGTTCGGCCTGCTGCGCCTGTCCGAGGAAACCGGCGTCCCGCGCGAAGCCCTGGTCGAAGCCTTGCTCTTGCGCATGGAACAGCGCCGCCCCGGCTCGACCCGCAAGACGCTGCGCCGCGCCTGATCTCCTTGTTTTCTAAATACCCCGGGGTCCGGGGCAGCGCCCCGGTCCGGCCGCTATTACTCGGCGGCAAGTTCCAGCGGTGATGCCCCGGCTTCAAGATGCGCAATTCCCAAGGGCGCGCTGGGCCGCGCCAGCCGCGACCGGACAATCCACAACAGCCGCTCCTGCGCGCGGGTGATCGCGACATAGGTCAGCCGTTTCCACAACGGCACCCCGGCCTCGGTGCGGTTCGACCATGCCGCGGCGGAAATATCGGGCGCAAAGACCTGCACATCGGGCCATTGCGACCCTTGCGCCTTGTGGATGGTGACCGCAGCGCCATGCAGGAATGTCGCGCCCATCCGCGCGGCAAAGGGAATAAACGGCTCCTCGACATCCGGCATCTCGATCTTGACGATGCTTGCCGCAGACAACCGAGGATCCTCGGCACCCACGACATGCAGCCGCGAAAAGCCGGGCTTGCGTCCAGGCCCCAGATAGACCACCTGAGCGCCCTTGATCAGGCCCCGCGCTTCCAGATCGATGCGCTTCTTGCGATGCTTCAGCGGCAGTTCCAGCCCATCGCAGATCAACGGCTCGCCCGGCAGCAACGCATCCCCCGGCGCACCATAGGCCGTGCGGAAGGCTTGGATCAGCTTGATGCGGGTGGCATTGCGCCAGACCAGCACCGGACTTTGCGCCATCAGATCGGATTCCACACGCTCGGCCCAGACCACGCGCTCATCGCGGCGCGCGGCGTCCTGAACCATGCGCTCGAAACCCGCGAAATCCAGCGCCGGATCGGCCAGAGCATGCGCAAGATCCAGAATGGGGCTGTCCGTCGTCTGGCGGTGAACGCGGTTCAGCATCAACTTCTGCGAGGCCGCCAGCCGGTCAAAGACCATTTCCCCAGATTGCCCCACCGGGGCCAGCTGCGCAGGGTCGCCAAACAAGATCAGCAGCGGAAAGATCTCACGCAGATCGTCGAATTGCTTTTCATCCAGCATCGAGGATTCGTCGATCAGCCCGATATCCAGGCCATCCTCGCGGCGTTTCCAGCCGCGGATGAAATCCGACCCCCGCAGTCCCGCCGCAGCCAGCGCGCCGGGGATCGAGGCATGCTGGTCGTAAAACGCCTTCGCCCGGTCCAGCGCCGCATCGGTCAGCCCCTCGATCACGCCCTCGACCACCGGACGCTCGCCCGCGCCGGTCAGCCAATCGGCGATGCGCTCGTAATCCGGATCATAGACCGGCGTATACAGGATGCGATGGATCGTCGTCGCAGGCACGCCGCGCGTGCGCAGGACGAATGCCGCCTTGTTCGTCGGGGCCAGAATGGCGACGGTGCGCCGTTCCTTGCGCTTCTTGCCCTCATAGTCGCCCGACACGATCTCGACGCCGGCGGCTTTCAAAGCCGCAGTCAGCTGCGCCAGCAGAAGCGTCTTGCCCGAACCCGCCTTGCCAATGACCGCCATGACGCGGCCCTTGCCCTCGGTTGGCGGCTGCACCTCCTCGGATAAAAGATCCACCCCCACGCCCTCCAACGCGGCAGCGATGGCGTCCCAGGCTTCGGCCTGATCGGGGGAAAGGGTGGGCAGGGTCATGCGATCTTGTAGCCCCGCCGCGCGACCTCGGAAAGGCCGTTCCTGCCGCCAATGTCGCGTTTTGGGTATTTGTAAAACAAGGAATGCCTGAGGCGCCGTTCTTGGTTTCCTTGTTTTTCAAATACCCATGCCAGGGCTGCGGTCAGGCGCGGCGGTGCATGTCAGGCGCGATCATCCTTGGCCGAGCCCATCACGACATGGGTGGTGATGGTCGAGATCTGCGGAAATGCGCCCAGCACCTCAGTGTGGAAGCGGCGATAGGATTCCAGATCGCGCACCTCGACCCGCAGCAGGTATTCCACCGATCCGGTGATGTTATGGCATTCGCGGACCTGCGGGGCCGCAAGGCAGGCGCGTTCAAAGGATTGCTGCGCCTCGTTGGAATGCTGGGACAGGCCGACGGTGACATAGGCCGTGAAGCCTGCCTCACGCGCGGCGGGATGGATGACCGCGCGATAGCCGGTGATGGCGCCGCGCCGTTCCAGTTCCTGCACCCGCCGCAAGCAGGCCGAGGGCGACAATCCGATCTCGGCGGCCAGCTGTTGATTCGGGATGCGGCCATTGCGCGACAGGATCTGCAATATCCGCGCGGAGACGGGGTCTTTCTCGGGCGTGGGTTGCAGCATCTGATCCTCGTCTCACAACATAAATCATAAATTGCGTGCAAAACGGCATATGATCCGCCGAGATTTCATCGGAAGACATCCACATGTCGCAGCACATCGTTCTGGCGCTTGCCGCCTTTGCCTTCGTGACCTCGATCACGCCCGGTCCGAACAACCTGATGCTGATGGCATCGGGTGCGAATTTCGGAATGCGGCGCACGCTGCCGCATATGCTGGGCGTGACCTTCGGGTTTGGAGCGATGGTCGGTCTGCTGGGGCTTGGCCTCGACCGGATCATTGCGCAGGCACCCTTTGTCGCGCAAGGGTTGAAATGGATCAGTCTGCTCTATGTGCTTTGGCTGGCATGGAAAATCGCCAGATCTGCCCCGCCTGTGGCGCAAGGTGACCCGCAGGCCCGCCCGATGGGCTTTCTGGCGGCATCTGCCTTTCAATGGGTCAATCCAAAGGCATGGATGATGGCGCTGGGGGCGCTGTCGGCCTATGCGGCGGGCGCGGGCGGCGTGCTGGGCGTGGCGCTGGTCTTTACTGCCGTCAATCTGCCAGCTGTCGCGGTCTGGGCGGCCATGGGGCAGGCGCTGCGCGGCTGGCTGGCCGATCCTGTCCGGCTGCGGATCTTCAACATCGCGATGGCCGTCTTGCTGATCCTGTCGATGCTGCCGGTGCTCAGGCACTGATCCAGATCAGCCAGGCGACGCCCAGAACGATCAGCGCCATGCCCAGCAACTGGCGCGGTGCCGCCCCCTCGCGCAGCACGCGCCCCGAGACGATCTGCGCCATCACCACCTCGACCAGCGCAAGCGTGCGCACATTGGCCGCAGCGGTCAGCGCAAAGCCCATGAACCAGAAAAGCGAGGCGAAGGCACCCAGAAACCCGGCCTTCAGGGAATCGCGGCCATGGCGCGCAATGCCCGCCAGACCGGCGCGGTCGGCGCAGGCCATCCAGACCAGCATGACCGCGCTTTGCAGGGCAAGGCCCAGTACCAGCACCGTGGCCGCGCGTGTGACGAAATCGCCCTGCGGCAAGGCCAGAATTCCGCCGCGAAAGCCGATGGCGGACAGGCCGAACAGCCCGCCTGCCAGAACGCCAAGCGCGGCTGCGCCCCAACCGCCGCTGCGCCAGTTCAGCCCCGACATCAGCACGACGCCAAACGTGGCAATTGCGATGGCGGCCATGCGCGCCGGGCCAAGCGGTTCGGCCAGCAGCACGGCGCCCGCGATGGCCAGCGTCACCGGTTCGGTCTTCAGAAGCGCCGTGGTGACGCCGAAGGCCCGGCGGCGCATGGTGATCAGCATCAGTGCAGTCGCCGCGATCTGGGCCAGACCGCCCATGGCCGTCCACGCCAGCACCTGCGGACCCGGCAAGGGAATCGCGTGAAAAAGCGACCAGAGCAGCAGGAACAGCACCGCGAAGGGCAGCCCGAACAGGAAGCGCACCGCCGTCGCCCCCGTGGTGCCGATCTCGGCTGTCAGCCCGCGCTGCGCCGCATTGCGGGCGGTCTGGGCGGCCGCGGCGATCAGAGTGGCTGCGATCCACATGGCGTCAGCCGCGGATCGCCTCGAGCATGCGCGACACGTTGTCGGGATCGGCATCGGGGGTGATGCCATGGCCAAGGTTGAAGATATGCGGGCCGCCGCGGAAGGCCTGAACCACGCGGCGCGTTTCGGCCTGCAAGGCCGGGCCGCCCGTCACCAGCAGGCGCGGGTCCAGATTGCCCTGCACGCAGCCGTCGGTCTGCACATGTGCCGCCGCCCATTCCGCATCGACCGAATTGTCCAGCGCCACGCAATCTGCGCCGACCGCGCGGGCAAAGCCTTGGTAGCGCGGCCCGGCCTCGCGCGGGAAGGCGATGACCGGCACATCCGGGTGGCGGGCCTTCAGCGCCGAGATGATGCGGGTTGCGGGCGTCAGCGCGAAATCGTCGAAGTCCTGCCCCTTCAGCGACCCGGCCCAACTGTCGAAGAGCTTGACCACCTCGGCCCCGGCCTCGATCTGGGCCGAGAGATATTCGACGGTCGCGCGGGTAATCAGGTCGATCAGCGCGGCAAAGCCTTCGCGATCGGTATCCTTGAAGGCATGCGCCGGGGCCTGATCGGGCGTGCCGCGACCGGCGATCATATAGGTCGCGACCGTCCATGGCGCACCGGCAAAGCCGATCAGCGTGGTGTCGCGCGGCAATTCGCGCGACAGGATGCGCACGGTGTCATAGACCGGGGCCAGCGTGTCGTGGATGTCATCGACATAGCGCAATTGCGCATAGCCGCGCATGTCGGTCACCGTGGACAGGCGCGGGCCTTCGCCCTGCACGAACCACAGATCCAGCCCCAGCGCCTGTGGGATCAGCAGGATATCGGCAAACAGGATCGCCGCGTCGAAGCCATAGCGGCGGATCGGTTGCAGCGTCACCTCGGCGGCAAGCTCGGGGTTGTAGCACAGCGACAGAAAGTCGCCCGCCTGCGCGCGTGTGGCGCGGTATTCGGGCAGATAGCGCCCCGCCTGCCGCATCATCCAGACCGGAGGAGTGGGCAGACGCTCGCCCGCAAGGGCACGCAGGATGGTTTTCTGGGTCATGTTCACCTCGGGGTTCCGACCCTTCAAGGGATGTGCGCCCCCGTTGTCAAGGCCGCGAGGGGGCGCTAATCCCTTGGGCATGACCCAGATGCCTGACACCCGCACCCCCCTTCGCATCGGCACGCGCGGCTCGGCGCTGGCGCTTGCGCAGGCGCATGAGACCCGCGACCGGCTGATGGCCGCGCATGGTTTGCCCGCCGAAGCCTTTGTCATCGTGCCGATCAAGACCACCGGCGACCGCGTGCAGGACCGCGCGTTAAGCGAGATCGGCGGCAAGGGCCTGTTCACCCGTGAAATCGAGGATGCGCTGCTGTCGGGCGAGATCGACATCGCCGTGCATTCGATGAAGGACATGCCGGTGGCGCAGCCGGGTGGCCTGCTGATCGACTGCTATCTGCCACGCGAAGACGTGCGCGACGCCTTTGTTTCGCCGCATGTCGACGGCATCGCGGATCTGCCGCAAGGGGCGGTCGTCGGCTCGTCCAGCCTGCGCCGCCGGGCGCAATTGCTGTCGCGGCGGCCCGATCTGCACCTGGTCGAGTTTCGCGGCAATGTGCAGACCCGGCTGCGCAAGCTGGCGGACGGCGTGGCGGTGGCCAGTTTTCTGGCCATGGCGGGGCTGTCGCGGCTGGGCATGGTCCATGTCGCCCGCAGCGCGGTGTCCCCCGAAGACATGCTGCCCGCCGTCGCGCAGGGCTGCATCGGGGTCGAGCGTCGGGCTGCGGACGCCCGCGCGGCCATGCTGCTTTCGGCGATCAACCATGCCGACAGCACGCTGCGTGTCGTGGCCGAGCGGGCGTTTCTTGCCCGGCTGGACGGGTCCTGCCAGACGCCCATCGCGGGGCTTGCCGAATTGCAGGGCGACCGTTTGCGCCTGCGCGGCGAGATCCTGCGCCCGGACGGCACCGAAGTCATCGCGGGCGAACGGGTCGGCCCGGCCAGCGACGGTGCCGCCATGGGCGACGATCTGGCGGCGGAATTGCGCACGCGCGCGCCTGCCGATTTCTTCGACTGGTCCTAAAGCGTCAAAAGAACCGCCAGCAACAGCGCCAGCAGCGCCATGCTGCGACGGTAGAGCGCCAGACCGGCCAGCAGATCCGCAGCCCCCGGATCGCGGGCCTCGGCATTCAGCCATGGCTCGTCGGTCGGGCGGCCCTGATAGCTGCGGGGGCCTGACAGGCGGATGCCAAGCGCGCCTGCCATCGCGGCCTCGGGCCAGCCGGCATTGGGCGAGCGGTGCTTGCCCGCATCGCGGCGCATGACCCGCCAGGCCTGTCGCGCACCCGCCTGCCCAGACCATGCCGCCGCCCATGCCGCCGCTACAAACAGCAGCCCCGTCAGCCGCGAGGCCGGGATGTTCACCACATCGTCCAGCCGCGCCGCGATGCGCCCGAACAGCAGATGGCGCGGGCTGCGATGGCCGATCATCGAATCCAGCGTGTTGATGGCCTTGTAGGCGGCAATCCCCGGCAGCCCGGCAATGGCCGCCCAAATGACCGGCGCGGTGATCCCGTCCGAGGTGTTTTCCGCCAGACTTTCCAGCGCTGCCCGCGCGATGGGGGCGGGATCATCGGGCAGATCGCGCCCGACGATCATCGCCGCCGCCTGTTTTGCCCCGGCCATGTCATCTGCCGCCAAAGGTCGGGCGACCGCTGTGACGTGATCGTGCAGCGACCGGCTGGCGACGAAAGGCCATGCCAGCAGACCCAGCAGCAACTCGGACATGGGCAGGGGGCGCAGCAGCGCGGTCAGCGCCCATGCGGGCAGGATGGCGGCCAGCAGAACGACCAGCACGGCCAGCCCGCCGCGCAGGATGCGGTGGCCGCCCTTGTTCCAGCGTCGGTCCAGCGCGCCGATCAGCCGCCCGATCCAGACCACCGGATGCGAGACGCGGCGATACAGCGCCTGCGGCCAGCCAAAGGCCGCATCCGCCAGCAGGGCTGTCAGCGCGATGGTCAGTGTCTCATGGCTCATGGGCATGGCTTATTGGGGGCCTCATGGGGGCGCGACCCGGTTCACGGCCTCGACCGCCCAGATGCCGGAATGCCGGGTCAGGATCGTCAGCGACAGGGGGGCCACGGCAAAGGACAGGGCGTCTGGGCCGACGACCAGTGCCAGCGCCGCGCGCACCGTTCCCGCATGGGCGACGATGGCGACGCTGCCCTGTGCGGCCTGCAGCACCGGCTGCACCCGCGCGGCCATGTCATCGAAGCTTTCGCCGCCATCGGGGCGATGGGCGGCAAGATCGGCGACAGGCAGCGGGCCAAGATCGGGAATCGGGCCGGTTTCCCATGCGCCGAAATCCTGTTCCCACAGGGCAGGGGTCACCTTGGCGCGCATGCCCATGGCGGCGCAGGTCTGGCGACAGCGCAGTGCCGGGCTGGTCAGCACGCAATCCGCCCCAAGCTGGCCGCGCAGCCAATCCAGCGCCGCCAGATCGCTGCAATCGGCGGGCACATCGCGCCGCCCCGCCAGTCCCGGACGGGCCAGCGGCGCGTGTCGCGCAATCAGGATACGGGCATGGCTCATGCCGGGCATGGATAACCGCAGCGCCTGTGCTGTCAACGCGACTTGACCTGCGCCGCGCCGCGTGCTGAAATAAATGAACATGTGTTCAATAATCGGAGGGGAGGCCGAATGTTCACGACCGGGATGCAGTTCGATCTGGGCGAGGATGTGAACGCGCTGCGCGACATGGTGCATCGCTGGTCGCAGGACCGTCTGGCGCCGATGGCCGCGCAGGTCGACCGCGACAATGCGTTTCCCAATGCGCTATGGCCGGAATTCGGCGAATTGGGCCTGCTGGGCGTCACCGTGCCGGAAGAATGGGGCGGGGCGGGCATGTCCTATCTGGCCCATGTCGTCGCGACCGAGGAAATCGCCCGCGCCAGCGCCAGCATCAGCCTGTCCTATGGCGCGCATTCCAATCTGTGCGTGAACCAGATCAAGCTGAACGGCAGCGACGAACAGCGCGCGAAATACCTGCCCGCGCTATGTGCCGGAACCGCGGTCGGCGCGCTGGCCATGTCCGAAGAGGGCGCAGGCAGCGATGTCGTCTCGATGAAGCTGCGCGCGGAAAAGCGCAATGACCGCTATGTGCTGAACGGCAACAAGTACTGGATCACCAACGCCCCCGATGCCGACACGCTGGTCGTCTATGCCAAGACCGACCCGGATGCGGGATCCAAGGGCATCACCGCCTTCATCGTCGAACGCGGCATGGCGGGGTTTTCCACCAGCCCGCATTTCGACAAGCTGGGGATGCGCGGCTCGAGCACGGGCGAGCTGATCTTTCAGGATTGCGAGGTCCCCTTCGACAACGTGCTGGGCCGTGAAGGCGGCGGGGTGCGGGTGCTGATGTCGGGGCTGGATTTTGAACGCGTGGTGCTGTCGGGCATCGGCCTTGGCATCATGGCGGCCTGTCTGGATGAGGTGCTGCCCTATGTCCGCGAGCGGCGGCAGTTCGGCCAGCCCATCGGATCGTTCCAGCTGATGCAGGGCAAGATCGCCGACATGTATGTCGCGCTGAACACCGCCCGCGCCTATGTCTATGAGGTGGCGCGCGCCTGCGATGCCGGCCGGGTGACGCGACAGGACGCGGCGGGCGCGGTGCTTTACGCCAGCGAACAGGCCATGGTGCAGGCGCATCAGGCCGTGCAGGCGCTGGGCGGGGCGGGCTTTCTGAACGACAGCACTGTCAGCCGCCTGTTCCGCGATGCCAAGCTGATGGAGATCGGCGCCGGAACATCCGAGATCCGGCGAATGTTGATCGGGCGTCAACTCATGGAGCTTACCTGATGCGCATTCTGCCCGCCGCCCTTCTTGCAACCCTGCCTTTCGCCGCGCCCGCGCTGGCCCAGCAGGACGTCGTGACCTATGATGCCGACGCCGTGACGGCCTGCCTGTCTGCGGCGACCGATGACGGCCAGCGTTGGGCCTGTATCGGACAGGCCTCGGATGGCTGCATGGCGGCGCCCGGTGGCGCAAGCACGGTCGGCATGACGCAATGCCTTGGTCACGAACGCGCCGACTGGGACAGGCTGCTGAACGACAATTACGCCAAGCTGGTTGCGCAGACCAAGGACAGCGACGCAGGCAATGCGCAGCCTGTCTTGCCCGCCTTGCAGGCCATGCAGCGCGACTGGATCGCCTTTCGCGATGCAAGCTGCACATTCGCGGCGCTGCAATTTCAGGGGGGCACGGCGGCAGGCCCGGCGGGCGAAAGCTGCCTGCTGCAACTGACCGGCGAACAGGCCCTGCGGCTGGGCAGCTCTCTGGGCGATACGCCATGAAAGCCGCGCTCCTTGCCCTGCTGATCGCGCCCCCGGCCTTTGCCGGGGACAGTTCCGGCTTTGACCCGGCGGCGATCGACCAATGCCTTGAGGCCGCGCAGACGCAGGGCGCGCGCGCCGATTGTGCCGATGCCGGGATGCAGGCCTGCCTTGACTATGCGACCGCGCGATATACGGGCGACGACGCCGATTTCCCGATGGCGAATTGCCTCGATGCCGCGCATCAGGCATGGGAAGCGAAGCTGACCGCCACCTATGCCGATGCTGTGGCGCAACTGCCCGCCCAGCCCCTGCGCGCGGCGGAACGCGACTGGATCGCCTTCCGCGCGGCACTTTGCGCCGTCCCCACGGGGGATCTGGCCAAGGCCCGCTGCATCCGCGACGAAACCGCCCGCCAGACGGCGCTGCTGATCTCGATGGAGCCATCATGAAACTGCCGACCCGCGCCCTGCCTGCTTCTGAAACCTTCCGCGCCAACCGACAGGCGCATCTGGATATGCTGGCCCAGATGCGCGAGGCCGCCGAGGTGGCCGCGGCAGGCGGCGGGCAGGCGGCGCTGGCCCGCCATACGTCACGCGGCAAGATGGCGCCGCGCGACCGGGTGGCGAACCTGCTGGATCCCGGCGCGCCGTTTCTGGAAATCGGCGCGACGGCGGCGCATGGCATGTATGACGGCGCAGCCCCTGCGGCGGGCGTGATCGCGGGCATCGGTCGCGTGATGGGGCAGGATGTGATGGTCGTGGCCAATGACGCGACGGTCAAAGGCGGCACCTATTACCCGATGACCGTCAAGAAACACCTGCGCGCGCAGGAAATCGCCGAGGAATGCGAACTGCCCTGCATCTATCTGGTCGATAGCGGCGGCGCGAACCTGCCCAATCAGGATGAGGTCTTTCCCGACCGCGACCATTTCGGGCGCATCTTCTACAATCAGGCGCGCATGTCGGCCAAGGGCATCGCCCAGATCGCGGTGGTCATGGGCTCGTGCACGGCGGGAGGGGCCTATGTCCCGGCCATGTCGGATGTGACCATCATCGTGCGCGATCAGGGCACGATCTTTCTGGCCGGCCCGCCGCTGGTCAAGGCCGCCACCGGCGAAATCGTCACCGCCGAGGATCTGGGCGGCGGCGATGTGCATACGCGGCTGTCGGGCGTGGCCGATTATCTGGCCGAAGACGACGCCCATGCCCTTGCCATGGCCCGCCGCGCCGTCGGCAACCTGAACCGCACCCGCCATGTACCGCGTCAGACCTCCGAGCCGCCCGCCTATGACCCCGAGGAGATCCTCGGCATCGTGCCCGCCGATCTGCGCACCCCCTATGACATCCGCGAGGTGATCGCCCGCGTCGTGGATGGCTCGCGCTTTGACGAATTCAAACCCCGCTTCGGCGAAACGCTGGTGACGGGCTTTGCCCATATCGACGGCATGGCGGCGGGCATCATCGCCAATAACGGCGTGATCTTCTCCGAGGCCGCGCAAAAGGGCGCGCATTTCATCGAACTCTGCAGCCAGCGCCACATCCCGCTGGTGTTCCTGCAAAACGTCACCGGCTTCATGGTCGGGCGCAAATACGAAAACGAAGGCATCGCGCGCCACGGTGCCAAGATGGTGACGGCGGTGGCGACGACCAGCGTGCCCAAGATCACCATGCTGGTCGGCGGCAGCTTCGGGGCGGGCAATTACGGCATGTCGGGCCGCGCCTACAGCCCACGCTTCCTGTGGACATGGCCCAATTCCCGCATCTCTGTCATGGGCGGCGAACAGGCGGCGGGGGTGCTGGCCACGGTGCGCCGCGACGGCATCGAACGCAAGGGCGGCACATGGTCCGCCGAGGATGAGGCCGAATTCAAACGTCCCACCATCGAGATGTTCCAGAAGCAGTCCCACCCGCTCTATGCCTCGGCCCGGCTCTGGGATGACGGCATCATCGACCCGCGCCACACCCGTCAGGTCCTGTCGCTGTCTCTGGCCGCCAGCCTGAATGCCGCTATCCAGCCGACACGCTTCGGCATCTTCCGCATGTGACGGCCCGGAATGATCCAAATGATCCAGCCCCGCCACACCCCAGCAGGCGACGCGCCGATGCCTTCTTCGTTCCGCAAATACTCCACGGGGGTCCGGGGGTGTGAAACCCCCGGCTTGCCGCATGAGCCACGCGCCGTGTGTGCAGCACCCCGGCGAAAGGTAAGCTGATGTTTCACAAGATCCTGATTGCCAACCGGGGCGAGATCGCCTGCCGCATCATCGACACGGCCCGCCGCATGGGGGTCGAAACCGTCGCGGTGTTTTCCGATGCCGACCGCGATGCCCGCCATGTCGCCATGGCGGATCAGGCGGTCCATATCGGTGCCTCCGCCCCCAGGGACAGCTATCTGCGCGGCGACGCGATCATCCGCGCCGCGCTGGACAGCGGGGCGCAGGCCATCCATCCGGGCTATGGCTTTCTCAGCGAAAATCCTGATTTCGTCGATGCCGTCACCGCGGCGGGGCTGGTCTTCATCGGCCCCTCGGCGGCGGCGATCCGCAAGATGGGGCTCAAGGACGCGGCCAAGGCGCTGATGGCCGATGCGGGCGTACCGGTCGTGCCGGGCTATCACGGCCGCGATCAGGATGCAGACCATCTGGCCGCGCAGGCGCAGGCGATCGGCTGGCCAGTGCTCATCAAGGCGGTGGCGGGCGGCGGCGGCAAGGGGATGCGGCTTGTGGACCGCGCGCAGGATTTCGCCGCTGCGCTGGCCTCGGCGCAGGGCGAGGCCGCGACCGCCTTCGGCAATCCCGATGTGCTGATCGAAAAATACATCCTCTCGCCGCGCCATATCGAAATTCAGGTCTTTGGCGATGGCACGGATGCGGTGCATCTTTTTGAACGCGACTGCTCGCTGCAGCGCCGCCATCAGAAGGTGATCGAGGAAGCCCCGGCTCCCGGCATGACCCCGGAGATGCGCGCGGCGATGGGACAGGCGGCGGTGCGCGCCGCCCGCGCCATCGGCTATTGCGGTGCGGGCACGGTCGAATTCATCGTCGACGGCACGCAGGGCCTGCGCCCGGACGGCTTCTGGTTCATGGAGATGAACACCCGCCTGCAGGTCGAACATCCCGTGACCGAGGCGATCACCGGCGTCGATCTGGTCGAATGGCAGTTGCGCGTGGCCTCGGGCCAGCCCTTGCCCGCGCGCCAGCAGGATCTGACCATCTCGGGCCATGCCTTCGAGGCGCGGCTTTATGCCGAAGACGTGCCGGCAGGCTTCCTGCCCGCCACCGGCACGCTGGCGCATCTGCAATTCCCGGCCTCGGCGCGGATCGAAACCGGGGTGCGCGCGGGCGATACGATCAGCCCGTGGTATGATCCGATGATCGCCAAGATCGTCACCCATGCCGCGACCCGCGACGCGGCGCTGCGGGCGCTGGACATTGCGCTGTGTGACACCGAGGTGGCGGGGACCGTCACCAATATCGACTTCCTGACCGCGCTGACCCGGCATCCGGGCTTTGCGGCGGGACAGGTCGATACCGGCCTGATCGCCCGCGACATCGCCGATCTGACCCACCCCGCCAATGCCGATCCGCGCGACCTTGCTCTGGCGGTGCTGGGGCTGGCGGGGCTGGACCAACTGCCGCCGCAGGCGGGCTTTACCCTGTGGCAGCCGCTGCGCCGCACCATCGCATGGCAGGGCGGGCAGGCGGTGATCGCGGTCCGGCCCGGCAGCACGACGGTCGATCTGGGCGACAGCCAGCACGATCTGACCCTGCGACAGGGCGTCTGGTGGATCGACGGCAGCCCGCATCCCGCCCGCATCCAGCGCCATGCCGCCGGGGTCAGCGTCTTCGGGCGGCACGCCCGGCTGACGTTGCACCCGCTGGACCCGCTGGATCGCGACATGGCCCATGCGGGCGGCGGGCTGACGCTGTCGCCCATGCCAGGGCTGGTCAAGGCGGTCTTTGTCGAGGCCGGGCAAGAGGTGGCCGCAGGCGACCGGCTGGCCGTGCTTGAGGCGATGAAGATGGAACACAGCCTGACCGCCGCCCGCGCCGGTCGCGTGGCCGAGGTCATGGCCCGGCCCGGCGATCAGGTCGAGGCCGGCGCGCCTCTGATCCGGCTGGAGGAGGAGGAGGGCGATGGCTGATCTGACGCTTTGGCATGTGCCGCTGTCGCGTTCGATGCGGATCCTGTGGCTGCTTGAGGAAATCGGCTGCGCCTATGATCTGGTGCAGATGGACATGACCGATGGTTCGATGCGGCGGCCGCCCTATGACGCCATCCATCCGGCCGGACGCGTGCCTGCGCTGCGCGATGGCGACGTGATGCTGCACGAATCCGGCGCGATGACCGAATGGCTGTGCGAAACCCGCGCCCGGCATCTGGGACGCGCGCCGGGGGCGACTGACCGGGCCGAATGGCTGGACTGGCTGCATTACGGCGAAACGCTGGCCCAGCATGTCGCGGCACTGACCCAGTCGCATGTCTTCCTGCGCGAGGAATGGCAGCGCTCTCCGACGGTGATGAAGCTGGAAACCGCGCGCCTGTCGCGGGCCCTCAGCCTGGTCGAACAGCGGCTGGCGGGCCGCGACTGGCTGATGGGCGAATTTTCGGGCGTGGACTGTCAGCTGGGCTTTTCGGTCTGGATCTCGGCGCGCTTCGTGCGGCTGGACGACCGCCCGGCGCTGGCCGCCTATCGCGACCGCTGCGCCGCCCGCCCGGCCTTTCAGCGCGCCCTGCCTGCGCCGGGTCAGGCGGTCATATATCAACGCGATTTCTATGAGTTGCCGGATGTTCGTTGAAATTTTCGAGGTCGGACCGCGCGACGGTCTGCAAAACGAGCCACGCCAGATCGCCACGGAAGACAAGATCGCGCTGGTCGATCTGCTGTCCACCGCAGGCTTTCGCCGGATCGAGGTGACCAGCTTCGTTCCGGCAAAATGGGTGCCGCAGATGGCCGATGCGGCGCAGGTCATGGCGGGGATCGCGCGCCGCGCGGGCACGGCCTATTCCGTCCTGACGCCGAACCTGCGCGGCTATCAGGCGGCCCGCGATGCCGGGGCGGATGAGGTGGCGATCTTTGCCTCGGCCTCGGAAGGCTTCTCGCGCGCCAATCTGAACGCGACCATCGCCGAAAGTCTGGAACGGCTGGCCCCGGTGGCGCAGGCGGCGCGGGCCGATGGGGTGGCGCTGCGCGGCTATGTGTCGGTCGTGACGGATTGCCCGTTTGACGGTGCCGTGCCGCCGCAGGCGGTGGCGCAGGTGGTGGCGGCGCTGCGCGACATGGGCTGTCACGAGATCAGCCTTGGCGACACCATCGGGCAGGGCCGCCCGGAAACCGTCGATGCCATGCTGTCGGCGGTGCTGGACGAACTGCCCGCCACCGCACTGGCCGGGCATTTCCACGACACCGCCGGTCGCGCGTTGCAGAATGTCGAGGCCAGCCTTGCCCGCGGCCTGCGGGTCTTTGACGCCGCGGTGGGGGGCTTGGGCGGCTGCCCCTATGCCCCCGGCGCCAAGGGCAATGTCGCGACCGAGGCGCTGGCCGCCCATCTGGCCGCGCTGGGATATCGCACCGATCTGGACATGGCGGTGATCGCCCGCGCCGCCGATATGGCCCGCAACCTCAGGAGCGCATGATGCAGACCATCCGTATTCAGACAGACGCCCGCGGCGTCGCCACCCTGTGGCTGGCGCGCGCCGAGAAACACAACGCGCTGTCGGCGCAGATGATCGACGAGGTGACGCAGGCGGCGGACCAACTGGGCCGCGATCCCGACGTGCGTGTCGTGGTGCTGGCCGCCGAGGGCAAAAGCTTTTGCGCCGGCGGGGATCTGGGCTGGATGCAGGACCAGATGCAGGCTGATGCGGCCACGCGGCGCGACGGCGCGGTGCGGCTGGCGGGCATGCTGGAGGCGCTGAACACCCTGCCAAAGCCGCTGATCGGGCGCGTGCAGGGCAATGCCTTCGGGGGCGGGGTCGGCATGATCGCGGTCTGCGATGTGGCGGTCGCCGTGCCACAGGCCCGCTTTGGCCTGACCGAGACCCGGCTGGGGCTGATCCCCGCCACCATCGGCCCCTATGTGCTGGCCCGCATGGGCGAGGGCAAGGCGCGGCGCGTCTTCATGTCCGGGCGGATCTTCGATGCCGCCGAGGCCGTGCGGCTGGATCTGCTGGCCGATGTGACCGACGATCTGGACGCGGCCATCGCCGCCGAAGTCGCGCCCTGTCTGGACTGTGCCCCCGCCGCCGTCGCCGCCGCCAAGCGACTTGCCCGCAGTCTTGGCCCGCGCATCGATCAGGCCACCATCGATCACAGCATTCAGGCACTGGTCAGCGTCTGGGAAGGCGATGAGGCCCCCGAAGGCGTCTCGGCCTTCTTCGCCAAGCGCAAGCCGCGCTGGCAATAGCCTTGCACCCGCTGCATGGCAGCACGCCGCCCGCTTGAGGCTGGTGGAAGTTTCGGGCATCTGTTATCGCGAACATACCCTTATTTCCCTGCCCATATCGACCGGAAGCTGCTGCCATGTCGCCCCAGCCCAATATCAGGCTTGCCATTCTTGCGCTCGGCCTTGGCGCCTTCGCCATCGGCACCTCGGAATTTGCCGCCATGGGGCTTTTGCCCATGTATCGCGACGATCTGGGCATCACCAATACCGGCGCGGGCCATGTCGTCAGCGCCTATGCGCTGGGGGTGGTGGTGGGCGCGCCCGTCACCTCGATCCTTGGGGCAAAGCTGCCGCGGCGCCGCTATCTGGCGGGGCTGATCGCGGTCTTCGGGGTGATGAATCTGGCGGCGGCGCTGCTGCCCGGTTATGCGACGCTGGTGACGACGCGGTTTCTGGCGGGCCTGCCGCATGGCGGATTTCTGGGCGTGGCGATGCTGTTTGCCGCCGATGCGCTGCCGCGCGAACAGCGGGCCAAGGGCGTGACGCAGGTGCTGCTGGGGCTGACCATCGCCAATATCGCTGGCGTGCCGCTGGCCGCCGCGCTGGGGCAGAGCCTTGGCTGGCGCTGGGGCTTTGCGCTGCCGGGCGTGCTGGCGCTGCTGGCGGGCTGGCTGATCCTGCGCGTCGCCCCCCGCGTCGGCGCCGATCCCGATGCCCGCCCCATGGCCGAGCTGCGCGCGCTTGGCAACCCTGCCGTTCTGCTGACGCTGCTGGTGGGCACGGTGGGCTTTGGCGGGCTGTTTGCGGTCTATTCCTTCCTGTCCGCCGCCATGCTGGCCACCACGACGCCGCCCGCATGGGCGCTGACCGTGCTGCTGGCGATGTTCGGCGTTGGCGGCACGCTGGGCAGCATCCTGTCGGCGCGGCTGGCGATCCGGCTGGGGAATTTCCCTGCGGCGCTGGTCCTGATGCTGTTCATGGCGGCGACGCAGGCCTTTGCCTCCTACGCGGTGGGCGACTGGGCGGTGATGATCCTGTCATCCTTCCTGCTGGGGCTGGGCTCGGGCATGGTGGTGCCGCTTCAGACCCGCCTGATGGATGTCGCGGGCAATGCGCAATCCATGGCGGCTGCCATGAACCACGCGGCCTTCAACGCGGCCAACGCGCTTGGGCCGTGGCTTGCGGGCATGGCGCTGGCGGCGGGCTGGGGCTGGCGGTCGTCGGGGATCGTCGGCGTGGCGCTGTCCTTCGCGGGTATCGGCGCCCTGGGCCTGTGCTGGTGGCAGGCCCGCGCCTCAGCCCGGACCGTGCAGGATCGCCCGGCGCGAGCCTGAGCCGAATTCGCGGCGGATGTTCATGGCCAGAACGGCGGTGGTCGCGATGGCCAGCCAAAGCGGTCCCGCCAGCCATCCCAGCGCGCCCAGCGAAAAATAGACGCAGCGCAGCCCCGAGTTGAAGCTTTTGGCGGCGGTGATGTTGATCTCGGCCGCTTTCAGCGCGCGGGGGATCGCCGTCGGATCGGTGACATCGTTCGGCACCGCCCCCATCAGGATCGCGCAATAGCCGAACAGCCGGTGCGACCAGATGAACCGCAGCAGCGCATTGGCCACGAAGAACAGCACGACGACGATCTTGATTTCCCACATCAGCGCGGGAACGTGGTCGATGTCGAACTGACGCGCCACCCCGGCAAGCTGGTCGGTCTTGCCGATCAGCGCCAGCCCGCCGCCAATCGCGATCAGACAGGCCGAGGCGAAGAATGCCGTGCCTTCGCGCAATGTGGTCAGGATATTGGCGTCAAAGATCCGCGGTGAGCGGGTGACGAACTGGCGCATCCAGTCCCGGCGGTATTCCTTCATCAGGATCGACACCGAGGGATGGTTCTTGGGCGGGTGTTCGATGAACCAGCCGATGGCGAACCAGCTGAAGAACAGCCAGAACAGCGCAAGGGCGTCGGCGGGCGAAAAGGAACCGGGCAGGGCGAATAATGTCGTCATGGCCGAACTCTAGCCGCGGTCGTCAAAGGTTGCCAGCCTGCACCACGCCGACTATCCAAAGAGTCGCGATTTGATTCGGGGAGGAAGAAAATGGCGCTTGCAGGGACAGCATTCTGATGCAGATGCCTGCGCCCGATCAGGGCATCATCGCACGGCGGACGCAGATCTCGGCCCGGTTGTCGGCGGCCGTTCCGGGCGCGGTGATCGACGATCCGACGGAAACGCGCGCCTATGAATGCGATGCGCTGTCGGCCTATCGCTGCCCGCCCTTGGCGGTGGTCCTGCCCCGCACGACCCAAGAGGTCGCAGCCGTTCTGCGCATCTGTCATGACGAACGCGTGCCGGTCGTGCCGCGCGGGGCGGGGACCAGCCTTGCGGGCGGCTCGATGCCCACGGCGGATGCGGTGGTGGTGGGGCTGTCGCGGATGAATGCCGTGCTTGAGACCGATTTCGACGACCGCTTCATCCGGGTGCAGGCCGGGCGCACCAACCTGTCGGTGTCGGGCGCCGTGGATGCGGCGGGGTTTTTCTATGCGCCCGATCCCTCCAGCCAGCTGGCCTGTGCGATCGGCGGCAATATCGGCATGAATTCCGGCGGCGCGCATTGTCTGAAATACGGCGTCACCACCAATAACCTGCTGGGCGTCACCATGGTGATGATGGATGGCAGCGTGGTCGAACTGGGCGGCCCGATGGGCGAGGCCGCCGGGCTGGATCTGCTGGGCGTCGTCTGCGGCTCGGAAGGGCAGCTTGGCATCGTTACCGAAGCCACGCTGCGCATCCTGCCCAAGCCGGTGGGCGCGCGGCCGGTGCTGGTGGGCTTTGACGCCTCGGAAACCGCCGGGGCCTGTGTGGCGGCGATCATCCGCGCGGGTGTGCTGCCCGTCGCAATCGAATTCATGGACCGCCCCTGCATCCGCGCGACCGAGGCCTTTGCCGGCGCGGGCTATCCCGATTGCGAGGCGCTGCTGATCATCGAGGTCGAGGGCAGCCCGCCCGAGATCGACGAACAGCTGGCGCTGATCCGCGGCATTGCCGACGGCTTTGCCCCCGTCGAATTCCGCGAAAGCCGGTCCGAGGACGAATCCCGCCGCATCTGGCTGGGCCGCAAATCGGCCTTTGGCGCGATGGGCCAGATCAACGATTACATGTGCCTTGACGGCACCATCCCCGTCAGCACGCTGCCCGAGGTGCTGGCGGGCATTGCGCGGCTGTCGCAGGAATTCGGTCTGGATGTGGCCAATGTCTTTCATGCGGGCGATGGCAACATGCATCCGCTGATCCTTTACAACGCCAACACCCCCGGCGATCTGGAGCGCTGCGAGGCGCTGGGGGCCGAGATCCTGAAGCTGTGCGTGCAGGTCGGCGGCTGCCTGACCGGCGAACATGGCGTCGGCGTCGAAAAGCGCGAGCTGATGACCGCGCAATTCACCGCAGACGATCTTGAGGCGCAGATGCAGGTCAAGGATGTCTTCGATCCGTTCTGGCTGCTGAACGCGGCCAAGGTGTTTCCGCTGGCGGTCTCGGCCCCGCGCCGCGAAGGGCTGCGCAATGCGGCCTGAGACCGAGGCCGAACTGGCGCAGATGATCCGCGATGCCCGCAGCCCGCTATCCCCGGTCGGTGGCGGCACGCGGCTGCACCCCGGCGAAGGCGGCGCGGCGCGGCTGGATCTGCGCGGGCTCAGCGGCATCACGCTTTATGAGCCCGCCGCGCTGACCGTGGTGGCGCGGGTGGGCACGCCGCTGGCCGAGTTGCAATCCGCCTTGGCCGCCGAAGGGCAGATGCTGGCCTTCGAGCCGGACGCGCGCGACGGCTCGACCATCGGCGGCGTGGTTGCGGCCAATGCCTCGGGCGCGCGGCGCGTGCAATCGGGGGCGTGCCGCGATGCGCTGCTGGGCGTGCGCTTTGTCGACGGGCAGGGGCAGATCATCGCCAATGGTGGCCGGGTGATGAAGAACGTCACCGGCTATGATCTGGTCAAGCTGATGGCCGGGTCGCGCGGGCAGCTTGGGGTCTTGACCGAGGTGGCGCTGAAAACCGCGCCAAAGCCGCCCGTATCGGTCACGCTGGCCGTGCCGGGGTCGGCAACGGCTGCGGTCGGGGTGCTGACACAGGCGCTGACCGGACCCTATGACATCTCGGGGGCGGCATGGCTGCCGGGGCAGGGCGCGCTGGTCCGGGTCGAGGGGCTTGAGGGCTCGGTCGCGATCCGCAGCAAGGCGCTGGCCGAAAAGCTGGGCGCGGACCCCGTGGCCTGCGACTGGGCCACGGTGCCGCGGGATGTGTCGGGCGATCTGTGGCGCATCATCTGCCGCCCGTCCGAGGCGCCGCGCCTGTTGGCCGCGCTGCCCGAACCCTTGGCGCTGGACTGGGGCGGCGGGCTGATCTGGGTGGCCTTGCCGCCCGGTCGGATGCCCGATTTGCCCGCATGGTCGGGCCATGCCAGCCGCGTGTCGGGCGATGCTGCCCTGACCCTCCCGGCGCTGAACCCTGTGGTCTCGCGCCTGAACGCCAGCCTCCGCGAGCGGTTCGATCCGCGCGGGATTTTTGCCAGCGACGGAACATGCAGACAAATTTCACGCCTCAGCAGCTGACCGATCCGCTTGTCGCGCGGTCCAACAAGATCCTGCGCGCCTGCGTGCATTGCGGGTTCTGCACCGCCACATGCCCGACCTATCAGGTGCTGGGCGATGAATTGGACAGCCCGCGCGGCCGGATCTATCTGATTAAGGACATGCTGGAGAACGGCCGGGATGCGGATGAAAAGACCGTCAAGCATCTGGATCGCTGCCTTGGCTGTCTAAGCTGCATGACGACCTGCCCCTCGGGGGTGGATTACATGCATCTGATCGACCATGCCCGGCTGCATGTCGAACAGACCTATCGCCGCCCGTGGCGCGACCGGGCGCTGCGCTGGATGCTGGCGCGGGTCCTGCCGCATGCCGGGCGCTTCCGGCTGGCGCTGATGGCGGCGAAACTGGCGCGGCCTTTCGCGCGGCTGATGCCCGATGCCCGGCTGCGCGCCATGCTGGAGATGGCCCCCGGATCGCTGCCCGCGCCCACGCGCGAGGATGGCGTGCATCCGGCCGAAGGCCCGCGCCGCGCCCGCGTCGCGTTGATGCCGGGCTGTGCGCAGCGCACGCTGAACACCGACATCAACGCCGCCACCATCCGCCTGCTGCAACGCGCCGGCTGCGAGGTGGTGGTGCCCGAAAGCTTTGGCTGCTGCGGCGCGCTGACCCATCACATGGGCCGCGAGCATGACGCGCTTGCCTCGGCCCGCGCGACGATCCGCAGCTTTCTGGCAGCCGGGCCGCTGGATGCCATCGTCATCAATACCTCGGGTTGCGGCACGACGATCAAGGATTACGGCAAGATCTTCGCGGGCGATCCGATGCAGCCCGAAGCCGCGAAGGTGGCGGGGCTTGCCCGCGACGTGACCGAGTTTCTGGAGGCGCATGGCCTGCCCGAAGGCACCGCGCCGGATCTGCGCGTGGCCTATCATTCGGCCTGTTCGCTGCAGCATGGCCAGCAAATCCGGTCCGCGCCGAAATCCCTGCTGGTGCAGGCGGGTTTTACCGTGGTCGAGCCCGAGAACCCGCATCTGTGCTGTGGATCGGCCGGGACATATAACCTGCTGCAGCCCGAGCTTTCTGGCGAATTGAAGCGCCGCAAGGTCGCCACGCTTGAGGCGGTCGCGCCGCAGGTGATCGCGGCGGGCAATATCGGCTGCATGATGCAGATCGGCACGGGGACCGGGGTTCCGGTGGTGCATACGGTCGAATTGCTGGATTGGGCCAGCGGCGGGCCGCGCCCAGCGGCCTTGACGCAGGCACCTGCCATCCCCACCTGAAGCCTGTCGGACGGCCCGGATGGGCGCCGACGCAATGCCCGCCCGCATCGGGGGGCTTGCCTTTGTATCGCTTTAATAAGGATGCGAAAATGCGTAACTTCGATTTGACCCCGCTTTACCGTGCCTCGGTCGGGTTTGACCGTATGGCCGATGTCATGGACCGGGCGCTGTCCGCCGATATCGCCAGCTACCCCCCCTATAATATCGAGAAAACCGGCGAGAATGCCTATCGCATCGCCATTGCCGTCGCGGGTTTCGGGGCCGATGATCTGAATGTCGAGGTCAAGGATGGTGCCGTCATCGTCTCGGGGCGCAAGGCCGCCGAGGATGAGGGCCGGAGCTTCCTGCATCGCGGCATCGCCACCCGCGCCTTTGAGCGCCGCTTCACGCTGGCCGATCACGTCCGCGTCGAGGGCGCGAGCCATGTGGACGGGATGCTGAACATCGATCTGGTGCGCGAGATCCCGGAATCGCTGAAACCGCGCCGCATCGAGATCGCCAAATCGTTGAAATCGGTCGAGAAGCTGGACGCCTGACCGGCGTCGCCGGGGGCGCTGCCCCCGGACCCCCGGGGGTATTTGCAAAACAAGGAAGACGGGAGGGGCGCTGTGGTGGCGCCCTTCGAAATTTTGGTTCAGAATTTGCGGTTCAGAATTTTCGGCGGGCGCGCAGGGCGGCGCTGATGGTGCCGTCGTCGAGATAGTCGAGCTCACCGCCGATGGGCACGCCCTGGGCAAGTCCGGTGACGCTGACATACGTGGGGGCCAGCGCCTCGGCGATGTAATGCGCGGTGGTCTGGCCATCGACGGTGGCCGAGAGGGCGAGGATGACCTCGGTGATGTTTTCATCCGCGATGCGGTCGATCAGTGCCGGGATGCGCAGATCGTCGGGGCCGATTTCATCCAGAGCCGAGAGGCTGCCGCCGAGGACGTGGTAGCGGCCCCGGAAGGCGCGGCCGCGTTCCATGGCCCAGAGGTCGGCCACATCGGTCACGACGCAGATTTCGCCGGTGGCGCGAGCCGGATCTTCGCAGATCGGGCAGATATCGCCCGCCGTGACATTGCCGCAGACGATGCATTCGCGCGCCTGTTCCGCGACATTGGCCATCAGGCCCGCCAGTTGCGCCATCTGTCCGGTGCGGCGGCGGATCAGATGCAGCACCACCCTGCGGGCCGAGCGCGGGCCAAGGCCCGGCAGCCGCGCCATGGTGGCGATCAATGTCTGGATGTCATCGTCCGAAGACGCCATTCAGAAGGGCATCTTCATATCGGCGGGCAGGCCCATTTCGCGGGTCAGCCGGGCCATTTCGTCCTGTGCCTTGTCCTGCGCGCGGCGCTGCGCGTCCTTGATCGCGGCAAGGATCAGATCCTCGACCACTTCCTTTTCCGAGGCGACGAAGATCGAGGGGTCGATATCCAGCGCCGTCAGTTCGCCCTTGGCCGTGGCCGTCGCCTTGACGAGCCCCGCGCCGGATTCGCCGGTGACGGTCAGCTTGGCAAGCCCGTCCTGCATTTCGGCCATCTTGGTCTGCATCTGCTGCGCGGTTTCCATCATTTTCGACAGATCGCCGAGGCCACCCAATCCTTTGAACATTGCTTATTCCTCGTCCTCGAAGGGATCCCATTCTTCGACCTCGGCCACCGGGCCTTCGGTCAGCTCATGCGGGGATGTATCCTCGCCCGCGGGCTTTTCAACCGTGACCGGCACCGGAACCGGCCGGATGCGGGTGATTTTCGCCTGCGGGAAAGCGGTGAAGATCGCCTGCACCGCGGGATTGTCCATGACGCGGGCGCGCACCGCCGCCTCGCGGGCAAGGCGCTGTTCCGTCACCGTGGGCTGGCCGGGTTCCGAGACCACGACGACCGCCCAGCGTTGCCCGCCCGTCCAGCCGCGCAGGCGTTCGGCAAGACGCTGGGCAAAGTCGCGCGGCGCGGTATCGGTGGGGTTGAATTCGATCCGGCCCGGCGCATAGCGCACAAGGCGCAGGTGATCCTCGACATCCAGAAGCAGCTTCATGTCGCGCATGCGGCGGATCAGATCGACCACGGCATCGAAATCGGGAAAGCCTGCCAGCGCATCGGGCGAAACCGCGATCGCCGCCGCGCTGCCGGAGGGCTGCACGGCCATCGGCGCGCGCGGCGCTGCGGCGCGGGGCGCGTCGCTGCGGCTGGCCTGCGGCGCGGTGCGCTGGGTGAATTCGCCCGCCGCCGCCGAGGCCTGCACCTTGCGGATCAGCGCCTCGGGGTCGGGCAGGTCGGCCACATGGGTCAGGCGGATGATGGCCATTTCCGCAGCCATCATCGCATTTGGGGCCATGCCCACTTCTTCAAGGGATTTCAGCAGCATCTGCCACAACCGCGTCAGCGCGCGCATCGGCACGCGTTCGGCGATGTCCTGACCGCACGTGCGTTCGTCGGGGCCGATGGTGGGATCGTCCAGCGCCTCGGGGGTGATCTTGACGATGCTGATCCAATGCGTGATCTCGGCCAGATCGCGCAGCACGGCCATGGGATCGGCGCCATCGGCATATTGCGCCTGCAATTCCGCCAGAGCCTGTGCCGCATCGCCGCGCAGGATCATGTCGAACAGGTCCAGCACCCGGCCCCGGTCGGCCAGACCCAGCATGGCGCGCACCTGCGGCGCGGTGGTTTCGCCCGCGCCATGGCTGATCGCCTGATCCAGCAGGCTGGTCGCATCGCGGGCCGAGCCTTCAGCGGCGCGTGTCACCAGCGCCAGCGCGTCATCGGTGATCTGCGCGCCTTCGCGGTCGGCGATCTTGCGCAGCAGCGCGATCATCACCTCGGGCTCGATCCGGCGCAGGTCGAAGCGCTGGCAGCGCGAGAGCACCGTGACCGGAACCTTGCGGATTTCCGTGGTGGCAAAGATGAATTTCACATGCGGCGGCGGTTCCTCCAGCGTCTTCAAAAGCGCGTTGAAGGCGCTGGTCGACAGCATGTGCACTTCGTCGATGATATAGATCTTGTAGCGCGCCGAGGCCGCGCGATAATGCACCGATTCAATGATTTCGCGGATGTCATTGACGCCGGTACGGGATGCGGCGTCCATCTCCATGACATCGACATGGCGGCCTTCGCTGATCGCCACGCAATGTTCGCAGACCCCGCAAGGCTCGGTCGTGGGGCCGCCCGCGCCGTCGGGGCCGATGCAGTTCAGCCCCTTGGCGATGATGCGGGCGGTGGTGGTCTTGCCGGTCCCCCGGATGCCGGTCATGATGAAGGCCTGCGCGATGCGGTCGGCGGCGAAGGCATTTTCCAGCGTCCGCACCATGGCATCCTGACCGACCAGATCGGCGAATGTCTCGGGGCGGTATTTCCGCGCCAGCACTTGATAGGTCTTGTCGCTTTCGGTCATGTCCCGGCCTTGTTGCTGGCCGGCAGATTAGCCGCAGGTCCGGGGGGCGGCAACCGATTCAGGCCGGTTGCCAGTCGAAGACCAGTTCCTCGCGGAAGGCGAAGCGGGCGATGTGGCTGTCGGTGACCTGTTGCAGATGCGCCATCGCGTCGGGCGGGGCGGTCAGGCGGATCGACAGCGTATCTGCCGAAGAGGTCAGCTCGATCACGCGGTCTTCGGGCATGGCGATGCGGGCCTGTGTCGGATCGAAGCTGACGTCGAATTTGTGGGTCCAGTGTTTGGCCAGCTGTTGCAGATAGCGGCTGCCATGTTCGGTCGGCACGTCGCAGCGGGTCTGAAGCATGATGTTTCCTTGCGCTAAATCATCCCGGCTGGCAGGGGGCTGGCGGGAAATCGGGCAGATACAATGCCTTGCGTCACGAACGCGTGAACTGTGCATGGCAGCGGTCTGCGCCATCCCATATAATGCCCATGCAGCGACGTTCAATCCTTGCGGGCCTTGCGGCCTTGCCATTCGCCGCCCCCGCCCTTGCGCGGGCCGCAACCGACACCACGCTGGCGCAGGCCGCCCGCCTGCCGCAATTGCGCGCCATCGCCATCTGGCGCGGCTCCGAGATCGCGGCGCAGGGCTATGGCGGGTTCACGCCGGACCGTCAGACGAACATCAAATCCGCCTCGAAGAGCATCGTCTCGGCGCTGGCGGGGATCGCCATCCAGCGCGGGGTGTTCAGCGGCGCGGATCAGCCGGTGGCCGAGGTGCTGCGCGCTGATCTGCCGCGCGATCCCGATCCGCGGCTGGCGCAGCTGACGCTGGGCAATCTGCTGTCGATGCAGGCCGGGCTGCAACGCCAGTCCGGGCCGAATTACGGCCGCTGGGTCAGCAGCCGGAACTGGGTGCGCACGGCCCTTGCCGCGCCGTTCGAGACCGACCCGGGTGGGCGGATGCTGTATTCCACCGCCTCGACCCATCTGGTGTCGGCCATGCTGACGCAGGCGACGGGCCGCACCACGCTGGCCTTGGCGCAAGACTGGCTGACCATCCCCGGCTTTCGCATCACCGCATGGGAACGCGACCCGCAGGGTATCTATCTGGGCGGCAATCAGATGGCCATGTCCACCCGCAGCCTGCTGGCCTTTGGCGCGGCCTATGCCGCGGGCGGGCATGGCGTCATCCCGCCCGGCTGGATCGACGAAAGCTGGCAGCGCCGCACGCAATCCTTCTTCAACGGCGAGGATTACGGCTATGGCTGGTTCCTGTCGCGTATCGGCGGGCGGGCGGTGCGTTATGGCTGGGGTTACGGCGGGCAGATGATCTATGTCTTTCCGGGCCGCGATCCGGTGGCGATCGCCATGACCTCGGATCCGGATCTGCCCTCGGCGCGGTCGGGCTATCGCAACGATCTGCACCGGCTGGCGGGGGAACTGGTGCAATCGCTGTGAAGCCCCGTTGACCGTCGCTGGCGGGCATCATATCTGCGGGCCATGGCACGCGCACCGCTTTTGCAACTTACCGATATTTCGCTGACCTTCGGCGGCAATCCTGTTTTCGACGGGCTGGGTCTGACCGTCCAGCAAGGCGACCGTGTCGCGCTTGTGGGGCGCAACGGGTCGGGCAAGTCGACGCTGATGAAGGTCATGGCCGGGCTGGTTGAACCCGATGCCGGGCAGGTCATCACGCCCGCCGGGGTCAAAGTCGGCTATATGGAGCAGGAGCCGGATCTGTCGGGCTTTGCCACGCTGGGCGATTTCGCCCGCGCCGGGCTGGATGACAGCGAAGGCTACCGCGTGGAAATGGCGGCCGAGGGGCTGAAATTCGATCCCGACCGGGCGGTGACGACGGCCTCGGGCGGGGAACGCCGCCGCGCCGCTCTGGCCCGTCTGCTGGCCGAGGCGCCCGAGCTGATGCTGCTGGACGAGCCGACCAACCATCTGGACATCGAAGCCATCGGCTGGCTGGAAGAGCAGCTGTCCACCACCCGGGCGGGCTTCGTGCTGATTTCGCACGACCGCGCCTTCCTGCGCGCGCTGACCCGCGCGACGCTGTGGATCGACCGGGGCGACGTGCGCCGTCAGGAACGCGGCTTCGAGCATTTCGAGGATTGGCGCGAAACCACATGGGCCGCCGAGGATGAGGCCCGCCACAAGCTGGACCGCAAGATCAAGGCCGAGGCGAAATGGGCCGTCGAAGGCATCAGCGCCCGGCGCAAGCGCAATCAGGGCCGCGTGCGGGCATTGGCTGCGCTGCGCGAGGAACGGTCGGGGCAGATCCGGCGTCAGGGCACGGCGGCGCTGGAACTGGAATCGGGTCAGGTCTCGGGCAAGCGGGTGATCGACGCCAAAGGCATCAGCAAGAGCTTTGGCGAGCGCACCATCCTGCAAGCCTTCGATCTGCGTGTGCTGCGCGGCGACCGCGTGGCCTTTGTCGGCCCCAATGGCGCGGGCAAGACCACGATCATCAAGATGCTGACCGGCGAGATCGCCCCCGACACGGGCGAGGTCAAGCATGGCACCAATCTGGATATCGCCGTCTTCGATCAGGCGCGCTCGGCCATTGATGACAAGGTCAGCCTGTGGGACGCGCTGACCGGCGATCCCTCGATGCGGGTGTCGGGGCGGTCGGATCAGGTCATGGTGCGGGGCAATCCCAAGCATGTCGTGGCCTATCTGAAGGATTTCCTGTTCGACGACGCGCAGGCCCGCGCGCCGGTCGGCAGCCTGTCGGGCGGTGAAAAGGCGCGGCTGCTGCTGGCGCGGATCATGGCGCATCCCTCGAACGTGCTGGTGCTGGACGAACCGACCAACGATCTGGACGTGGAAACGCTGGATCTGTTGCAGGACATTCTGGGCGACTATGACGGCACGGTGCTGCTGGTCAGCCACGACCGCGATTTCATCGACCGCGTGGCCACGACCACCGTGGCGATGGAGGGCGACGGCCGTGCGGTGATCTATCCCGGCGGCTGGTCTGACTATCGCGCGCAGCGCGAGGAAACCGGCGCGGTCTTTGCGGTCGGTGCCTCGGTCGATGCCAAGCCCGCGCAGGTCGCCCCGGTTCAGGTTCAACCCGCCGCGCCCAAGCCTTCGGGGCTGAGCTTCACGGAAAAGAAGCGCCTTGATACGCTGCCCGGCCTGATGGACCGCCTGCAGGCAGAAATCGCCAAGCTTGAGGAGTTTCTGGCCCAGCCCGATCTGTTCACCTCGGCACCGGCGAAATTCGCCAAGGCCAGCGAAGGGCTGAGCGAACGTCAGACCGCGCTGGCCGCCGCCGAAGAAGAATGGCTGGAACTGGCCGAACGCGACGGCTGACGGGGGGCGCAGCCCGGTCGGTTGGGCTCACCGCCCGGCCTGTGCTGCGCTAACGCTTGATGACGATGGCCGCGTTGTTCATCCACGCGATCATATGGATCTGGCCCACCAGGTCAAAATCGGCCTTGGACAAGGCATAGCCGTCATGCGGCGGGTCGGGCTCGCGGCCCCGGCCGTCGCAGGTGCGTCGCGACAGGGCCATGAAATACTGCACCGGGTCTCTCATGTCGAAGCCCTGCGAATAAGCGGCGCGCATCTGGCCGAAGGATGTGCACAGATCCTCACAGATGAAAATCCCACCGCTGCGCAGCGCCGGAAACAGCGCCCGGAACGCCAGGATCTGATGCGTCCAGATATGCGAGGCATCGTCGATCACGAAATCCCATGTCTGCCGCGCCAGCATGTTCAGAAACGAGATATTGCCGACATCGCCGACATGCGGATGAAAGCCTTCGTCGCGCAGGTTCATCGCCGAGGGTTTGTTGTCTGCCACATGGATTTCGGCGCCCTCGCGGAAATAGCGTTTCCACATGCGCAGCGACGCCCCGATATTGTCATCTGGTCCCGCACCCAGTTCCAGAATCCGCGAGGCCCCTTGCTGGCGCAGGCGCGACAGGAAGAAATCATAGCGTTTCAACAGCCCCTCGCAGCTTTCCCGCTGACGACCGGGTGGAACCCAGCTGCTGGCCTTGTTGGTGTTGCTTTCGACGCCGAAGCGATCGAGTTCGTTCAGATCTGCAAAAAAGCTCATGAATAAACCATCTGATCCATTGCCGGGTCAGGGGTAGCATGGCAGAGACTGACATTTTTTCCAGTGCAATGAAAAAGGCCGCCCCTTTCGGGACGGCCGATCCTGCGAAGGCAGGGGGCTGATTACATCATGCCGCCCATGCCGCCCATGTCGGGCATGCCGCCACCAGCCGCAGCTTTCGGCTCGGGCTTTTCAGCGATCATCGCTTCGGTGGTGATCAGCAGACCTGCGACCGAGGCTGCGTCTTCCAGCGCGGTGCGCACGACTTTCGCCGGGTCGATGACGCCGAATTTGAACATGTCGCCATATTCTTCGGTCTGGGCGTTGAAGCCGAACGCCTTGTCGGTCGACTCGCGCACTTTGCCAGCCACGACAGCGCCGTCGACGCCAGCGTTTTCAGCGATCTGGCGCATCGGAGCTTCCAGAGCGCGGCGGACGATGGCGATGCCTGCGTCCTGATCCGAGTTCGCGCCGGTCAGGCCGTCAAGCGATTTGCCGCCCTGAACCAGAGCCACGCCGCCACCGACGACAACGCCTTCCTGAACGGCCGCACGGGTCGCGTTCAGCGCATCGTCAACGCGGTCCTTGCGCTCTTTGACTTCGATTTCGGTCATGCCGCCGACGCGGATGACGGCAACGCCGCCTGCCAGTTTGGCAACACGCTCTTGCAGCTTCTCGCGGTCATAGTCCGAGGTGGTTTCCTCGATCTGCTGACGGATCTGCGACACGCGGGCTTCGATCTCGGGCTTGTCACCGGCGCCATCGACGATGGTGGTGTTGTCCTTGTTGATCGAAACTTTCTTGGCGCGGCCCAGCATGTCGATGGTCACGTTTTCCAGCTTCATGCCCAGATCTTCGCTGATGACCTGACCGCCGGTCAGGATCGCGATGTCTTGCAGCATGGCCTTGCGGCGATCGCCGAAGCCCGGAGCCTTGACGGCAGCGATTTTCAGACCGCCGCGCAGCTTGTTGACGACCAGCGTGGCCAGAGCCTCGCCTTCGACATCTTCCGCGACGATGATCAGCGGCTTTTGCGACTGGATGACAGCTTCCAGCAGCGGGACCATCGGCTGCAGCGACGAGAGTTTTTTCTCGTGCAGCAGGATGTAGGCGTCTTCCAGCTCGGCAATCATCTTGTCGGCATTGGTGACGAAATAGGGCGACAGGTAGCCACGGTCGAACTGCATGCCTTCGACGACTTCGACTTCCGTCTCCATGCCCTTGTTTTCTTCGACGGTGATGACACCCTCGTTGCCGACGCGCTGCATGGCTTCGGCGATCTGCTGACCGATGAACTGCTCACCATTGGCCGAGATCGTGCCGACCTGCGCGACTTCCGCCGAGTCGTTGACCGGACGCGAGGCCGATTTGATCGCTTCGACGACCTTGGCGGTGGCCAGGTCGATGCCGCGCTTCAGATCCATCGGGTTCAGGCCAGCCGCAACCGACTTCATGCCTTCTTTGATGATGGCTTGCGCCAGAACGGTGGCGGTGGTGGTGCCGTCGCCAGCTTCGTCATTGGTGCGCGAAGCGACTTCGCGGACCATCTGGGCGCCCATGTTCTCGAACTTGTCGGACAGTTCGATTTCCTTGGCAACCGACACACCGTCCTTGGTGATGCGCGGTGCGCCAAAGGATTTGTCGATGACGACGTTGCGGCCTTTCGGGCCCAGCGTGACCTTGACCGCATCGGCCAGGATGTTCACGCCTTTCAGCATACGGTCGCGGGCGTCGGTGTTGAACTTGACTTCTTTAGCAGCCATTTGTTCTTCTCCTGTAAGGGGTTATTGGGAAAGGACGATCAGGCGATAATGCCCAGGATGTCGCTTTCCTTCATGATCAGCAGCTCTTCGCCGTCGACCGTCACTTCGGTGCCGGACCATTTGCCGAACAGGACGCGGTCGCCAGACTTGACCGAGGGTGCGATCAGCTCGCCCGAGTCCTTGCGCGCGCCGGCGCCGACCGAAACGATTTCGCCTTCGGCGGGTTTTTCTTTCGCGCTGTCGGGGATGATCAGGCCGCCCTTGGTTTTCTCGTCCGATTGGACGCGACGGACCAGAACGCGGTCGTGCAGCGGTGTGAAAGCCATGTGAACACTCCGGTGTTACAGGTTGCTGTATGTTGTTGGCACTCGGGCTTGGTGAGTGCCAGTGCCGGAACATCTAGGCAGCACGTCTTTTGCTGTCAACGTGGTCGGCCCAGAAAAATTGCCGGGAAATCCGCTTGACTGTGTTTGACGGGCGCGGCTAGGCAAATCCTGGTCGCAGACGGGGGAATGATGGAACGGCGGATCAGGGCGCTTGTCATTGCCGAGGCGGCAAATCCCGAATGGGTTTCGGTTCCGCTGATCGGCTGGTCGCTGTCCTCGGCGCTGCGCGAGGTGGCGGATGTCCATATCGTCACCCAGATCCGCAACCGCGACGCCTTCATCCGTGCGGGCCTTGTCGAGGGCCGCGATTTCACCGCCATCGACAGCGAAAAGCTGGCAGCACCCCTGTGGAAACTGGCCGAACGGCTGAGCATGGGCAAGGGCGTCGGCTGGACGATGAAGACCGCCGTGACCACGCTGGGCTATGGCTATTTTGAACGGCTGGTCTGGCGACAATTCGGCGCGGCGATCCGGGCGGGCGATTATGACATCGTGCATCGGGTGACGCCCCTGACCCCTACCGCCAACAGCCTGATCGGCGCGCGCACCCGTCGCGCGGGCGTGCCTTTCGTCATGGGGCCGCTGAATGGCGGCGTGCCATGGCCCAAGGGGTTCGATGCCGAACGGCGGCGCGAAAAGGAATGGCTGTCCTATATTCGCGGCGCCTACAAGGCGATGCCGGGGCGGGGGGCGTCGCTGGACGCCGCCAGCGCGATCATCTGCGGCTCGGAATTCACCTTCAGCGAGATCCCGGCGAAATATCACGCGAAAACCGTCTGGCTGCCGGAAAACGCCATCGACCCCGCGCGGTTCAGCCTGACCGCACCGCAACCCGGCACGCTGCCTCTGCGGGGCTGCTTCATCGGGCGGCTGGTGCCCTATAAGGGCGCGGATATGGCGATCGAGGCGGCGCTGCCTTTGCTGCGCAGCGGCGCGCTGCATCTGGACATCATCGGCGACGGGCCGCAGGCGGATGATTTGCGCGCGCTGATCGCCCGCGAATCCGTGGGCCACGCGGTCACCATGCATGGCTGGCTGGACCACAAGCAGGTGCAATCGGTGGCGGCGACCGCGCAGATGCTGGTCTTCCCCTCGGTCCGCGAATTCGGCGGCGGCGTCGTGCTGGAGGCGATGGCGCTTGGCGTCGTGCCGGTCATCGCCGATTACGCCGGGCCGGGCGAGCTGGTCGATGACGCCACGGGGTTCCGCATTCCGATGGGCAGCCGGGCGCAGATCGTCGCAGGGCTGCGCGCCCGGCTTGAGGCGATTGCCGCAGATCCGGCCGTGCTGCCCGCCATGGCGCAGGCCGGGCAGGCCAAGGTCATGGGGCAGTTTACATGGGCCGCCAAAGCCGCGCAGATCGAACGCATCTGGCGCGCTGTTCTGGACAAGCGCCCGCTGCCGCAGGAATTGCCCCGCCGCCGCTAGTCCGCCCCGCGCCCGTGGTCGCCGATCTGGCGCGATCCGGCGCGGTCTGGCGTGTCTGGCCGCGCCGTGCCATCCTGACCCCATCACCACGGATGGACCCGATGCGCCTGACCCTGCCTGCTGCCCTGACCCTGGTTTGCCTTGCCCTGCCTGCCGCCGCGCAGGATTGCGTGGGCCGCAACCTGTTTCAGGACATGACGCCCGATCAACTGACGGCGCTGCACGCGGCAACGCAGGACATCCCGTTCCATCAGGGCCTGTTCTGGCGCGCGACCAAGGGCGATCAGACGGTGACGCTGCTGGGCACCTATCATTTCGACGATCCGCGCCACGCCGCGACCATGGCGCAGTTCGGCCCGCTGATCGACAAGGCCGCGGCCCTTCTGGTCGAAGCCGGTCCCGAGGAAGAGGAAAAGCTGGGCCGTGCCATGGCCGAAAACCCGGCGCTGATCCTTGATTCCACCGGCCCGACGCTGCCCGAGCGGATGGAGAAAGAGGAATGGGACACGCTGTGGAAGGCGCTGGAACTGCGCGGCCTGCCTGCGGTCGTTACCAGCCGGATGCGGCCGTGGTATGTCTCGATGATGCTGGGGATCTCGCCCTGCATGATGGCGCAGGTCAAGGCGAATGGCGACACCGGCGGGCTGGACCATCAGCTGATCGCGCGCGCGCAGGCGGCGGATGTGCCCGTGCGCGCGCTGGAGCCATGGGATACGGTCTTCACGCTGTTCCAAGGCATGACGCCCGACGAAGAAATCGACATGATCCGCGCCAGCATGCCCGCCGCCGAATATGCCGATGACTATACCGTGACGCTGACCGATGCCTATTTCAGCGGCGACAGCTGGCTGATCTGGGAATTCGGCCGCTTCGACGCCTATGAAAATTCCGGCATGACCCGCGCCGAGGTCGATCATCAGATGGCGCAGGCGCAGGAAAAGCTGATGGATCAGCGCAACAAGGCATGGATCGCGCCCATCGAACAGGCCGCAGCCGATGCTGCGGCGCAGGGGCGCGACATCGTGGTGGGCTTCGGGGCCTTGCATCTTCCGGGCAAGAACGGCGTTCTGGCCTTGTTGCAGCGCGATGGCTGGACGATCACGCAGGTCCAGCCGCAGGGAGGTGCGAATGGCGGATGAGCTTTGGCGCGAAGAGCGCGACTTCTGGACCCTTGGCGTGGCCGAGGCGGTGCGCAAGCTGGACGAAGGCTGCCTGATGGCCTTTGGCCCGGCAGGCATCCTGACGCGGCGCCGCGTCATCGAAGCACTTGGCGCAGCGCCTCGCTGGCAGGAAGTCACCATCACCGACCGGGCGGTGCTGGAAACCAACGAGGTCTGCGTTCTGGCCTATCGCGCCACCGCGCGCCGTGCCGGGGCCAAGACCTATCGCGCGCTGTGCACGACGACATGGCGCAGGCGCGAGGGCGACTGGCGCATCATCCAGCATCAGCAGACGCCGGTATGATCGGGGCATGATCCGCGATCTGCGTCACCATCTGCGCTTTCTGGCGGCCTTTGTGCTGGGCCTGCTGGCGGGGCTGGGCGGCTGGCATCTGCAGCTTGTGGACCGCGTGCTGATCTTTTCCGTGACCTTCAGCATGATCTATCTGGGCATCACGGCGACGATGCTGCATCGCGCCAATGTCGATTTCCTGCGCCGCCGCGCCGATCTGGATGACGAAGGCATGCCGCTGATCGTGCTGATCGCCGCAGGCTCGGTCGCGATCAGCCTTGGCTCGATCCTGCTGACCATCGCCGATCCGCATTCCGGGCTGGCGCTGCGCCCGGCGCTGGCGCTGCTGTCGGTGCCGCTGGGCTGGGCGATGATCCACACGGTCATGGCCTTTCACTATGCCAGCATCTGGTATGCCCGCGACGCGCAGGGGCAGGAATCGCGCAATCTGGAATTTCCGGGCGATGCCACCGATGCCGGGATCTGGGATTTCCTGTATTACAGCTTCACCCTTGGCATGACGGCGCAGACCTCGGATGTGGCGGTGCTGGACACGCGGGCGCGGCGCGTCACGATGCTGCATTCGGCGTTTTCGTTCTTCTATAATACGGTGCTGCTGGCTTTGGCGGTGAATGCCGGAATATCGCTGGGTCAATAGACATTTCCCACCCCCGGTCCTATAAGTCGCGCGACTTTTCCCGCAGCTTGCAAGGGTAATCCCATGATCAAGGTTTTCGGCCACAAGGCTCCTGACACCGACTCGACCGGCTCGCCCATCATCTGGGCATGGTATCTGTCCGAAGTCCGCAAAGAGCCCGCCATCGCCGTCCTGCAGGGTGAGCCGAACACCGAAGCCGCGTGGATGCTGACCAAATGGGATCTGGCAAAGCCGCAGATCATCGACGATGTGGCGGCGGGCGACAAATGCGTCATCGTCGACACCAACAACCCGGCCGAACTGCCCGCCTCGCTGGCCGAGGCCGAAGTGATCGAGATCATCGACCACCACCTGCTGGCCGGCGGCATCAAGACGCGCCTGCCCATCAACATCACCATCCGCCCGCTGGCCTGCACCGCGACGATCATGCATGACCTGATCGGCCCCGAGGATCTGGCCCGCGCGCCGCGTGGCATCAAGGGCGCGATGCTGACCTGCATCCTGTCGGACACGCTGGAATTCCGCAGCCCCACGACCACGCCGCATGACCGTTTCGTGGCCGAAACGCTGGCCCGCGATCTGGGCGTCTCGATCCCGGCCTATGCCGCCGAGATGTTTGCCGCCAAATCGGACGTGTCGGCCTTTGACGACGCCGCGCTGCTGCGCATGGACAGCAAGGAATACGAACTGGGCGGCAAGCAATTGCGGGTCTCGGTTCTGGAAACCACCGCGCCGCAGGTGCTGCTGGACCGTAAGGCCGCGCTGATCGCCGCCATGCCGCAGGTCGCTGCCGCCGACAGCGCCGATGAGGTGCTGCTGTTCATCATCGACATCCTGAATGAGGAAGCCACCCTGCTGGTGCCGAATGATTTCGTGAAAACGGTGGCCGAGAAAAGCTTCAACGCCACCGTGACCGGCGACAGCGTGGTGCTGCCGGGCATCATGTCGCGCAAGAAGCAGATCATTCCGGCCTTGGCGGTCTAAGCGCGCATGACCCGGATCATCAACGCGCTGGCCGAGGTCTCGGCCGATTACGATGTGCTGTTCTGCGACCTGTGGGGCTGTCTGCACAATGGCGTCGCAGCCTATCCGGCGGCGGTTGCCGCGCTGCGCCAGTTCCGCGCCACGGGCGGGCAGGTGGTGCTGCTGACCAACGCGCCGCGCCCGTGGAAATACGTGGCCGCGCAGCTGGACCGGATGGGCGTGCCAAAAGACGCCTGGGACGTGATCGTCAGTTCCGGCGATGCCGCGCAGGATGCGATGTTTTCCGGCGCGGTCGGCCGCAAGGTCTGGGCCATCGCCATGGAAAAGGATGAGGGCTTCTTCACCGACATCCCGGCTGAACATCAGAACGCCCCCGCGATCCAGCGCGTGCCGCTGGATCAGGCCGAGGGCATCGTCTGCTGCGGGTTGTTCGACGACGAAACCGAAACCCCCGAGGATTACCGCAACTGGCTGACCGATGCGCAGGCGCGCGGGCTGAAGCTGCTTTGTGCCAATCCCGATCTGATCGTCGATCTGGGCGAAAAGCGGCTGTATTGCGCCGGTGCCCTGGCCGAGTTCTATGAGGATCTGGGCGGCACCTCGCTGTATTTCGGCAAGCCGCATGCGCCGATCTATGATCTGGCCCGCAAGCGGCTGGGGCTGGCGGCGGATGCGCGCATTCTGGCCATCGGCGACGGCATCCCGACCGATGTGCCCGGTGCGCGGATGCAGGGGATCGACGCGCTGTTCGTGTCGGGCGGTCTGGCCTTCGACCAGTTCGGCGACGATATCGAGAACCCGGAAGCCGCCATGCTGGAAGAATGGCTGTCCATGCGCAGCGAAGATCCGAAATATGCCATCGGCAGGCTTCGGTAATATATATTCACCAAAGCGACGTCATGCGTTGTTTTGTTGCGCGACGGTTGATCTTCTGCTATGCAGCACCGATCAATCGGAGGCCGTGAATGATGCTGGACAACTTGCCGCGTGGCACCATCGTCATCGAAGATCTGGAAATCGGCATGACCCGTCATCTGCAAAAGCAGGTGACGGATGACGACATCCAGATGTTCGCGCAGGTCTCGACCGACCATAATCCGGTGCATCTGGATGACGACTATGCCCGCGACACTATCTTTCAGGGCCGCATCGCGCATGGCATGCTGACGGCGGGCCTGATCTCGGCGGTAATCGGTGAGCAATTGCCCGGTCACGGCACGGTCTATCTGGGCCAGACGCTTAAATTCATGGCACCTGTCCGGCCCGGAGACATGGTGCGCGCGGAAGTGACGGTTGAAACAATCGATCACGCCAAACGCCGCGTGACCCTTGCAACCCGCTGCCTTGTCGGTGATACGGTCGTCCTGAAAGGTGAGGCCGTCGTTCTGGCGCCAAGCCGCAAGTTCGACTGACCGGGCCGCGGATCGGCCCATGGGGGCCTGATTGCGCATCCATCACGACTGGAAAGCCTTGCCGCTGGACGCCCGCGGGGCGACGGTCGCCATGGGCAATTTCGATGGCATCCATCTGGGCCACCGCTCGGTGATCGACGCGGCCCGTGCGGCGGCGGATGCGCCCCTTGGCATCGTCACGTTCGAGCCGCATCCCCGCGAATTCTTTCAATCCGACGCGCCGCCCTTCCGCCTGATGAATGCCGAGGCCCGCGCCAACCGCCTGTCGCGGCTGGGGGTCGAGCATCTTTACGAACTGCCCTTCGACACCGTGCTGGCCGGACTGTCGCCCGAAGAATTCGCCCGGCAGGTGCTGGTCGACGGTCTTGGCATCGCGCATGTCACGGTGGGCGCGGATTTCTGCTTCGGGCGCAAACGCTCGGGCAATGCGCAGACGCTGGCGGAACTGGGCCGGGCGCTTGGCTTTGGCGTGACCGTCGCGCCGCTGATCGGGGACGGGGAAAACCAGTTCAGCTCGACCGCGATCCGCGCGGCGCTGGCCGAAGGCCGGATGCAGGATGCGCAGCGCATGCTGGGGCATTTCCACCGCATCGACGGCGAGGTTCTGCATGGCGACAAGCGCGGCCGCGATCTGGGCTATCCGACGGCGAACATGGCTGTCACCGGCCTGCATCTGCCGCGAATGGGCGTCTATGCGGTGATGATCGACGTGCTGACCGGCCCGGAACGCGGCGGCTACAAGGGCGTGGCCAATCTGGGCGTGCGGCCCATGTTTGGCGAGAATGTTCCGAACTTTGAAACCCACATCTTTGATTTCAAAGGTGATCTTTACGGCCAGCATGTTTCGGTCGCGCTGGTGGAATACCTGCGCCCGGAACTGAAATTCGCCAGCCTTCAGGACCTGATCGACCAGATGGACGACGACAGTGCCAAGGCCCGCGAGATTCTGGCGGCGCGGTGATGCGCGACCGTTTCTGGGAATTGCCGCTGAAATCGCTGAAGCCCGACGAATGGGAGGCGCTGTGCGACGGCTGCGGCAAATGCTGCCTGAACAAGATCGAATATGAAGACACCAACGAACTGGCCTTTACCCGCGTCGCCTGCAAGCTGCTGGACGGGCAAAGCTGCCAATGCTCCAGCTATGCCAACCGGCATCAATTCGTGCCCGACTGCATCGTCCTGACGCCGAAGAAGCTGAAGGAAATCGCGTGGTGGCTGCCTGCGACCTGCGCCTATCGGTTGCGCGCCGAGGGCAAGCCGCTTTACGACTGGCACCACCTGATCGCGGGCGACCGCGACGCCATCCACCGCGCAGGCGCAAGCGTGCAGGGCTGGACCGTCAGCGAGGCCACGGTCACCGAGGACGACTGGGACGACTATATCATCGAGGATCTGGCATGAAATTCGCATCCGACAACGCCCATGGCGCCCATCCCGCGATCATGCAGGCGCTGGTGGATTGCAATGACGGCGCGGTCGGATCCTATGGCGCGGATCCGGTGACGGCGCGGGCCGAGGCCGCCTATCGCGAGGTGCTGGACGCGCCCGATGCCGTGGTGCGCTTCGTGGCGACGGGCACGGCGGCCAATGCCTTGGTCTGCGCGCAGCTGTCGCCCAGCTATGGCCGGATCTATTGCCATCAGACCGCGCATATCCATCTGGACGAATGCGCCGCGCCGGAATTCTTTTCGCATGGCGCGAAGCTGGTGCCGATCGCGGGCGAACAGGGCCGCATCGCGCCCGCCGATCTGGCCCAGGCCATCCGCATCGGCGCGGCGGGCGGGCTGAATGACGGCGCGAATGCCATGGTCTCGATCACCAATGCGACCGAGTGGGGCACCTGCTACACACCCGGGGACGTGGCCGACATTGCCCAAGTGGCGCATGAGGCGGGCCTGCCCGTGCATATGGACGGCGCGCGGCTGGCCAATGCCGTGGCGGGGCTTGGCTGCGCCTTGCCCGATCTGTTGCGGGGCGTCGATGCGCTCAGCTTTGGCGGCACCAAGAATGGCGCGCTGGCCGCCGAGGCCGTGGTGTTCTTCGATCCCGCCCATGCCAAGGGCTTCGACTATCGCCGCAAGCAATCGGGGCATGTGTTTTCCAAGCAGCGCTATCTGGCGGCGCAGATGCTGGCGCTGTTGCAGGACGATCTGTGGCTGCGGCTGGCGGGCCACGCCAATGCCTGCGCCACGCGGCTGGGGCTGGGCGTCCAGCAGGTAGGCGGCAGCCTGATCGCGCCGGTTCATGCCAATGAGGTCTTTGCCCGCATTCCGTTCGAGGCGCATGAACGCGCCCGCGCGCATGGCGCGACCTATCATCTGTGGCAGGACAGCCCGCCGGCAAAGGATCAGCCCGTCGCGGTGCGTCTGGTCACCAGCTGGGCCACCACGGATCAGGATGTGGCGGCGTTTCTGGATCTGATGCGTTAGGCTCGCAGGCGTTCGGCCAGCAGCTCCAGCGCATGATCGACGGTGGCCGCGCGGACCTGTGCGCGGCCAAGCGCGCCGAAATCCACGGTCTCGGTATGGATGCCGAAGGCGCTGGCGATGCCGAAGCAGACGCGGCCTTCGGGCTTGTGTTCCGTCCCGCCGGGCCCGGCGACACCCGTGACCGACACCGCGATCCCCGCCTTGGAACGCGCCAGCGCGCCTGCGGCCATTTCCGCCGCAATCGGTTCGCTGACCGCGCCATGCGCCTCAAGCGTTTCGGGGCGGATGCCCAGCATCTCGATCTTGGCGAGGTTGGAATAGGTGACGAAGCCGCGCTCGAACGCATCCGAGGAGCCGGGCGTGTCGGTCAGCCGTCCCGCGATCAGCCCGCCGGTGCAGCTTTCGGCGGTGGCGATCATGACGCCGCGCGCGCGGGCGATATCAAGCACTTCGGCGGCCGTGGTCATGACATGAAAACTCCGTGTGCGATGCCTGCGGCGATCATCGTGGCGATGCCTGCGAAGATCCCGGCGATGATGTCGTCCAGCATCACGCCCATTGCATCGCCGCGCCGGTCGGCGCGTCCGATGATCCAGGGCTTCCAGATGTCGAACAGGCGGAAGAAGGCAAAGGCCGCCAGCCAGCCCGGATAGGGAAACATCGACGCAGGCAGCCCCATCAGCCAGAACCCGGCCGAGGGGAACAGCAGGGCGATCCATTGCCCCGCCACCTCGTCGATGACGATCTCGGGGCGGTCCTTGTCGGCCATGTCGGCGGTAAAGCGGCCCACGGCCCAGAAGCCCGCGACGGTGGCGATGAGGGTGGCCACGGCCAGCAGCGGGAAATGCCCGATCCGGTGCAGCGCGACCCCCAGCAGGATCGCGGCGGCCGATCCCCATGTGCCGGGGCCGGGGCGCATCCTGCCGATGCCGAACAGCGTGGCGATCTGCTTGTCCATCCTGTTACCCTTTCAGAAGCGTGGCGGTGGCGATGGCCGCGATCCCCTCGCCGCGTCCGGTGAAGCCCAGCCGCTCGGAGGTGGTGGCCTTGACGCTGATGCGGTCGGGGGCGACATCCATGATCCGCGCCAGTTCCGCCTGCATCGCGCCGGCATGCGGGCCGATCTTGGGCTGTTCGCAGATCAGCGTCACATCCGCATTGCCGATGGCAAAGCCCATGCCGCGCGCCAGATCCGCCGCGTGGCGCAGGAAGATATGGCTTTCCGCGCCCTTCCATTGCGGGTCCGAGGGCGGGAAATGCCGGCCGATATCGCCCTGCGCCAAGGCGCCATAGATCGCGTCGGTCAGCGCATGCATGCCCACATCGGCATCGGAATGGCCCAGCAGCGCCTTGTCATGCGCGATCCGGACGCCGCACAGCCAGACATGGTCGCCTTCGGTAAAGGCGTGAACGTCGAAACCATTGCCAAGGCGAATATCCATCGCGCCCCCCAGAATACGTTCGGCACGGTCGAAATCGCCGGGCCATGTCAGTTTCAGATTGTCATCCTCACCGGCCGTCACGGTGACCGGGTGGCCCGCGCGCAGCGCCAGTTCCACGTCATCCGCCGCACCTTCGGGGAAATCGCGATGCGCGGCAAGGATGGCGTCCAGCCGGAAGCCCTGCGGCGTCTGCGCGCGGTAAAGCCCGTCGCGCGGCGCGGTGCCGGTGACGACACCGCCATCGGCGCGCCACAGCGCATCGGTGACGGCCAAGGCGGGGGCCGCAGCCACCGCGCCGTTTTCCAGCGCCTGCACCACACCCGCGATGACCGCCTGCGACACAAGGGGCCGCGCGCCGTCATGGATCAGCACATGGGTCACGCCGCTGCCTTCCAGCGTCTTGAGCGCGGCGTGGACGCTTTCGCTGCGCGTCGTGCCGCCGGCGACCAGCGTGACGGGGCCGGACAGCTGGGCGATGCCGCGCGCCATGTCCTCGGGCGACAGGGTGACGACGATGCGCGGCGCGTCGGCAAAGGCCGCGATGCTGCGGGCGATGACGGTCTGGCCCAGCAGGTCGCGCCATTGCTTGGGCAGATCGCCCCCGGCGCGGGTGCCGCGACCGGCGGCGGTGATGATGGCGGCATATGTGGCGGGTATCGTCATGCGGGCAGCTTTAGGCGATCGGGCCGCATTCGGCAATCAGCCCCAAACCGGGCCGATGCGACACTTTTCCCGCCCCGTGCAGTAGCCCATCCCGGCGCTTTCTGCGTATAAGGTGGCTGACCCCCGACACCGGGGCACATGCACAGGAACCGGAGCCGCTGCCATGACCGATCCCGCCCCCGTCGATCCCGCCAAGGATGCCGCCGCCCGCGCTGCCGTCGCGCTGGTGGAAAACGGCATGAAGCTGGGCCTTGGCACGGGCTCGACCGCCAAGATCTTCGTGGACCGGCTGGCCGAGCGCGTCCATGCCGAGGGGCTGGATCTGCGCCTTGCCTCGACCTCGAAGGCCACGGCGGATCAGGCGCGGGCATTGGGACTGGTGGTCGAGGAGCTGGACGATCTGGGCTGGATGGACCTGACCATCGATGGCGCCGATGAGGTGGATCCGGACCTGAACCTGATCAAGGGCGGTGGTGCGGCGCATCTGCGCGAAAAGATCGTCGCCACCGCATCCGACCGCATGGTCGTGGTGGCCGATCAGGGCAAGGTCGTCGATTGCCTTGGCGCCTTCAAGCTGCCGGTCGAGGTGATTCCCTTTGGCTGGGCCTCGACCCGCACCCATATCGAGCGGGTGCTGACCGAGCTGAACATGCCGGGCCGCCCGGTCGTGCGCCGGGAAAAGGACGGCCAGCCCGTGATCACCGATGAACAGAATTACATCCTTGATCTGGACCTTGGGGAAATCCACGACGCCCCCGCCCTTGCGCGGGCGCTGAATGCCATTGCCGGGGTGGTTGAACACGGGCTTTTCCTGAATATCTGCCAGCTTGCGATCATCGGCCGCCCGGACGGCTCGGTCGTGGAACTGCAGCGTGAGGAAATGCAATGACCTTCGACTATGACCTGTTTGTCATCGGTGGCGGCTCGGGCGGGGTGCGCGCGGCGCGCATCGCGGCCAGCGAATATGGCGCGCGCGTCGGTCTGGCCGAGGAAAGCCGCATGGGCGGCACCTGCGTCATCCGCGGCTGCGTGCCCAAGAAGCTGATGATCTTTGCCTCGCAGGCCGAAGCCCATGCCGCCGAGGCGCGGGGCTATGGCTGGGCCGGGGCGCAGGCGGGCGCGTTCGACTGGCAGTCCTTCCACAAGAAGCTGGATGCCGAACTGACCCGGCTTGAGGGCGCCTATACCGGCGGGCTTGCGGCGGCGAATGTCGAGATCCACAAAAGCCGCGCCAAGCTGTATGATGCCCATACGGTCGAACTGGCCGACGGCCAGCGCCTTACCGCCAAGCATATCCTGATCGCCGTGGGCGGCCGCCCGCAGCTGCCGGGCTTCGAGGGCGAGGAACTGGGGCTGATCTCGGACGATCTGTTCCTGATGGACAAGCTGCCGGGCCGCGTGCTGGTCGTCGGCGGCGGCTTCATCGCCTGCGAATTCGCCACGATCCTGAACGGGCTGGGCGCTGAAACCGTGCTGGCCTATCGCGGCGATGCGGTGCTGCGCGGCTTCGACATGGAGATGCGCCGCCACGCGACCGAACAGCTGCGCGCCGTGGGCGTCGATCTGCGCCTGAACCAGAAGGATCTGAAGCTGGAAAAGGACGGCGACCGGGTGCGCGCGCATCTGGACGAAGGACCCGAGACCTTCGATGCCGTGATGTTCGCGACCGGACGCGCGCCCTATACCAAGGGGCTGGGTCTGGAGGAACTGGGCGTCAAGCTGGCCAAGAATGGCGCGATCGTGGTGGATGACTATTCGCAAAGCTCGGTGCCCTCGATCTTTGCCGTGGGCGATGTGACCGACCGCGTGAACCTGACGCCGGTGGCGATCCGCGAAGGCCACAGCTTTGCCGATACGGTGTTCGGGGCGAAACCCCGCACGGTCGATCACAGCCTTTACGGCGCGGCGGTCTATGTCCGCCCGCATGAGGTCGCCAGCATCGGCCTGACCGAGGAAGAGGCCGCCGAGCGTGGCCAGCATGATGTCTACAGCGCCAGCTTCCGGCCCATGCGTTCGCTTTTCGCGGGATCGGACGCGCGGGCGGTGATGAAGCTGATCGTGGACAGCGACAGCCAGAAGGTCGTCGGTTGCCACATCTTCGGCCCCGAAGCCGGGGAGATGATCCAGCTTGTCGCCATCCCCATGGGCATGGGCGCCACCAAGGCGCAATTCGACGCCGCGATCGCCGTGCATCCGACCCTGGCCGAAGAACTGGTGACGATGCGCAAGCCCGCGCGGCATATCGGTGGAAAGGCCGCTGACAAAACCGTTGGTAAGGCTTGATTTTCGGGCATTTTGCCCCAGTTACGACCTAAGACAGACGCGATAGCAGGAAACGAGGCACGAGACGATGGCAGGACAAGGCCCTTGGGGCAGCGGAGGAGATGACGGCAAGGGTGGCGACAAGCCGCCTCAAGGGGGCCAGCGTCCCTGGGGCAATGCCGGCGGCAACGACAACGGCAATGGCAATGGCAAGGATCCCGGACCACGCCGTCCCGAAGCGCGCGGCGAGATCGACGATCTGGTGCGCAAGGGACAGGACCGGCTGCGCGTGCTGATGGGTGGCAAGGGCCAGCAGCAGGGCGGCGGTCGCGGTCCCGGCGGTCCGCGCCGTCCGCAGGCGCCGGAATTCCGTCTGGGGCGCGGCACATGGGGCCTGATCGGCCTTGGTGCGGTCGCGGTCTGGGCCTTTACCTCGTTCTATACCGTCAACCCCGAGGAACGCTCGGTCGAGCTGCTGTTCGGTCGCCCCTTCGCCACCGGCGAGGAAGGTCTGAACTTTGCGCCATGGCCCTTCGTCAAGGCCGAGGTCGTCTCGGTTTCGGGCGAACGCACCACCGAAATCGGCACCGGCCGCGCCGGTCCGATGGATAGCGGGCTGATGCTGACGCGCGACCAGAACATCGTCGACATGGCCTATCAGGTGGTCTGGAACATCTCGGACCCCGAGAAATTCCTGTTCAATCTGGCAGATCCTGAGGACACCATCCGCGCCGTGGCCGAATCCGCGATGCGCGACATCGTGGCGCGTTCGGAACTGGCACCGATCCTGAACCGCGACCGCGGCATGATCGGCGAGGATCTGAAAGCGCAGGCGCAGGCCACGCTGGATGCCTATGACAGCGGCATCAACGTCGTGCGCGTCAACCTTGACCGCGCCGACCCGCCGCAAGAGGTCATCGACAGCTTCCGCGAGGTGCAGGCCGCCCAGCAGGAACGCGACCGCCTTGAGAAAGAGGCCGACGCCTATGCCAACCGGGTTCTGGCCAGCGCGCGCGGTGAAGCCGCCGCGATGATCGAACGCTCGGAAGCTTACCGTGCCGAGGCGGTCAATACCGCCGAGGGTGAGGCCGCGCGCTTCAATTCGGTCTATGACGAATACATCAAGGCACCCGAGGTGACCCGCCGTCGGATGTATCTGGAAACCATGGAAAATGTGCTGGGTCAGGTCAATAAGGTGATCCTGGACGGCAGCCAGGGCGGGCAGGGCGTCGTGCCCTATCTGCCGCTTGACCAGTTGCGCAGCGGCTCGGCCGCGCCCGCCAATACCAACACGCGCAACGGGGGGAACCAGTGATGAACCGTGCGATTACGATTCTGCTGCTGCCCTTCCTGATCGTCGTGGGCGTGCTGCTGATGGCCTCGCTGTATATCGTCGATGTGCGGGAAAAGGCGCTGGTGATGCGCTTTGGTGAAGTCGTCGAGGTGCGCGAGGATCCCGGCATCGGCTTCAAGGTGCCGTTCATCGACAATGTGGTGCGCTATGACGCGCGGATCCTTGGCATTCCGACCCCACCGATGGAGGTCACGCCGCTGGATGACCGCCGTCTGGTCGTCGATGCCTTCGCGCGCTGGCAGATCACCGATGTGGTGCAGTTCCGCCGTGCGACCGCTGCGGGTGGCGTGCAATTCGCCCAGCAGCGTCTGGCCGACATCGTGACCAACGCCATTCGTCAGGTGCTGGGCTCGGTGCCTTCGACCATGGTGCTGTCGGACGACCGGACGCCGCTGATGAACCAGATCCGCGATCTGGCGCGTCAGAACGCCGAGGCGCTTGGCGTGCGCGTCATCGACGTGCGCCTGACCCGCACCGACCTGCCCGAGCAGAACCTGAACGCCACCTATGCCCGGATGCGTGCGGAACGCGAGCGTGAGGCGGCCGATGAAATCGCCCGCGGTGGCGAAGCCGCGCAGCGTGTCCGCGACGCAGCCGACCGCACCGTGGTCGAACTGACCTCGGAAGCGCGCAAGAAGGCCGAAATCGTGCGCGGTGAAGCCGATGCCCGCCGCAACGCGATCTATGCCGCAGCCTTTGGCCGCGACCCCGAGTTCTTTGCCTTCACCCGCTCGATGACCTCGTATGAGCGGGCGCTGAAAGGCGAAAACAGCTCGCTGGTCATCCAGCCGGAAGGTGAGTTCTTCGATTACCTGCGCAGCGACGGTGCCGACCGGGCAAACCCCGTGCCGGTCGCGTCCAGCGCGGCATCCTCGGTGGTGCTGGGGGAAAACGCTGCCACGGATGAAACCTCGACCGAGGACACCGTGCCGCCGTCCGAGACCAATCGCGAAGGTCAGCCCTTGGGTGAAAACGCCGGGGTGACGCTGACGCCGATGCCGGAATCGCTGTCCAGCCCGCCGCAATCCGAAAGCGCCGTGCCGGCCCCCGCGCCCGCGAACTAGGCGCAGGTCTGAGGCAATCACAAAAGGGGCGAGGCTTGGCTTCGCCCCTTTTCAGATGCGCGGATCGGTTTCCGGGATCGGGTCTTCGCTGTCCTCTCGGCGTTGGCGCGGGCGTGCGGGCAGATCCAGCACCGAAGGCGACCAGCCGCCGGGATGGGTTTGCAGCGGCGCTTCCTCGATATCGACGCTGTGGCTGCCGGTCTGTTCGCCTTCCAGCCGCAACATGCCGGTGACCGGGGCCACGTCGTCGTAATCGCGGCCAAAGCCGATCTCGATATGGTCGCCAAGCGCGAAACAGCCATTGGTCGGGTCGTAATCGACCCAGCCGGTTTCCGTGCCGCACCAGCCGCGCACCCAGGCGTGGGTGGCATCGGCCCCGACCAGCCGGGGCTGGCCGGGCGGCGGCAGGGTGCGCAGATAGCCCCCGACATAGGCGGCGGGAATGCCAAGGCTGCGCAAGCCCCCGACCATGATCTGGGCAAAGTCCTGACAGACACCGCGCCGCTGGGCAAAGGCCTGCGCGGGCGGCGTGTTCACATCGGTGGCCTCGGCGTCAAAGGCCATGTCGCGGTGCAAGGCACGGCCGAATGCCTCAAGCGCCTCGCGCGTGGTGACGGTCTTTTGCGTCGCGCGGGCGGCATATTCGGCGACCTTCGGCATCAGCGGGATACGCGCGGTCGGCGTCAGATAGTGATGCGGCGCGGCGGGATCCACGCCGCGATAGGCCGCGATCTCGGCGGGCAGCACCGAAAGCGGGGTCGAGATGTCCAGTCCGATCTGATGGGCGATGCGTTCGACCTCGGCCTCAAGCACGAATTCCAGTTCCGTCAGGCCCTGCGGCATCACCATTTCAATGACGCGGATGCCTTGGAAATCGGTGAATTCGGCGGTTTCCGCCGGGTCCGGCTCGATGCGGATCTCGGCATGCAGCAGGTTCTGGCGACCCGGGATCTCGGCCGGAAGAATGCGGAAAAGCTGCCGCCCCGCCCCCGGAGGCCGGTCGAATTCATAGCGAAACGCCACCTGCATCGCATAGACGGTCATCGCAGATATGCCTCGGTGATCAGGTTGGACAGGCCCGAGATCTGGTCGTGCAGCCGTTGCAGCGCCGCCGTGTCCAGCGTTTCGGCGGGTTCGGTGGCGACCTCGGTTGCGACCCGCAGCATGGCGCGGCCCAGCGGGGAATATTCGCCATGCCGTGCCGCGCCGGGCAGCTGTTCGATCTGCGCCAGCATGTGATCCAGCTGATTGCGCACCGAGCGCGGGTTCATCGGATCCAGCACCAGCAGATCGATCACCGTCTCGCGCGAGGTCGAGACGCTGAAGCGCCGCCGGTGGGTCAGCACGCTGTCGCCCAGCTCGACGCACAGATCCAGCGCGCCATCGGGGGCCTTGGGATCGGCAAGGGCCGCGACGATGCCGGTCATGCCAAGCGCGCGTTCCTGCATCCGCCCGATGGTCAGGAAGCGCCACCCGAAGAAGCGATACATGTTTTCATGCACCAGCCCCGAAAAGCCCGCCAGCTTGCGCAGCAGGGCCGACAGCGCGCGGGCAGCGTCGTCGCCTGCGGTCACGCGGCCTGCCATGCGGCGGGCGGATTTCTCCAGATCGGTCAGTGCCGACCAGCCATCGGTCGAAAAGCGGTCGCGCACCTGTCCGGCGCTGTTCACCGCCGAGGCGATGGTGTCGATCAGCCCCTGCGGAACGGCGCGCGCGGGGTCGATGCCGTATTCGTCCAGCAGCGCGTCCATGGCTTCCTGCAGCGGCTCGGCGCCGCGCCCGCTTTCAGAGATGCGCACATGGCGCGCGCGCAGGATGCGCACGATGATTTCTGCCCGCTCGACATAGCGGCCCATCCAGAACAGGTTATCCGCCGCGCGCGAGGGCAGCGCACCGGGCGCGCTGCGCCGGAACGGGCCGCGCGGCTGCGGGGCCATGGTGATTGCGGGCACGTCCTGCGGGCTGACGATCCAGACATCCGCCGAAGCGCCGCCCTTTTGCATCGCGAGCGCCTTCGGATCGCCCGATGCGCCGATGCGGGCAAAGCCCCCCGGCATGACCTGCCAGCCATTCGCGCCGCGGGCCAGAAACACCCGCAGCGAAAACGGCCGCGGCTGAAGCTGGCCGTCGATCAGCGCGGGCGTGGTCGACAGCGTGACCATTTCCTGCGCGACCAGCCCCGCACCCTGCCGGGCAAGGCGGGCCTCCAGATCGGCGCGGCTCAGGTCGGCGGCCTTCACGGGGGCGGTGTCGCGGTCAAAGGGCAGGCCGGTTTCCAGCGCGCCGCTCAGCACCATGCGTTCGGGTGCGCGCAGCACGGCGTCGCGTTCCGCCGCGCCCCCCAGCCACCATGTCGCAATATTGGGCATCATCAGCGGCGCGCCTGTCAGTTCCACCGAAAGCTGCGGCAGGAACGCCATCATGGCGCGGGCCTCCAGCACGCCCGAACCCAGCGAGTTCACCATCATCAACCCACCGCGCCGCAGCGCCGAGACCATGCCGGGCGTGCCGATATGCGAATTCGGCGCAAGCTCCAGCGGATCGACATATTCGCCGTCCATGCGCCGCCACAGGATGTCCAGCGGCTGCAACCCCGCCACGGTGCGCACCATCAGCCGCCCGTCATGGGCCACCAGATCGTCGCCCTGCACCAGCATGAAGCCCAGATAGCGGGCGATCCACGCATGTTCGTAATAGGTCTCGTTCAGCGGGCCGGGGGTCAGAATGGCGGTGCGGGCATCGCGGTCGGCACGGGCCTGCATCAGCCGGTCGCGGAAATCGCGGAAAAATCCCGCCAGCCTGTGCACGTTCTGCTGTGTGAACACATCCGCGAAGGCGCGCGAGGTCGCGACGCGGTTTTCCAGTGCATAGCCCGCGCCCGAGGGCGCCTCGGTCCGGTCCGACAGCACCCACCAGTTGCCATCCGGGCCGCGCCCGATCTCGAAGGCGATGAAATGCAGGTGATGGCCAAGCCGGGGGGGGATGCCGACCATCGGGCGCAGCCAGCGCGGATTGGCCGCGACCAGCGCGGGCGGCAGACGGCCCTGCGCGATCAGCCGGTTGGGGCCGTAAAGATCGGCCATGACGGTTTCCAGCAGGTCGGCCCGCTGGATCAACGCGGCGCTGACCTGTTCCCAATCCGCCTCGTCGATCAGAACGGGGACATGGCTCAGCGGCCAGGGCCGCTCGGTGGAAATGCCGGTGCCATATTGGCGATAGAACACGCCCGAATCGTTCAGATATTGATCGGCGCGGGCCAGCGCGATGGCCATATCTTCGGCGCTGAGGCCGGAAACCTGATCCAGCAGGGGCCGCCACAGCGGGCGGATCTGGCCGTCCGGGCCGATCAGTTCGTCCGGTGTGCCGGGCAGCGCGGCATAGGCATCAAGCCCCAGACCTTCGGCCAAGGTCGGGGCGTCGGGGTCATGCTGTGTCGCCGTCGTGCTGGTCATGCGCCGGACTAGACGCCCGGCGGCCGCCGAAGGTCAAGCGTCATGGGAAATTCTCGTGAAATTCGTTCGGGTTGTGGCTGAAAATCATGGCCCGGACTGTGACCGAAGGGCTGGAAGCGCGCAAGGCGGCGGGCCTCGGCCTCATTGCAGTTCACGGGGAAGGTGTCGTAATTGCGCCCGCCGGGATGGGCGACGTGATAGGTGCAGCCGCCCATGGCGCGGCCCGACCACATGTCCCAGATGTCGAAGGTCAGCGGGGCATCGACGGGCAAGGCCGGGTGGATGGCCGAGGCGGGCTGCCACGCCTTGAAGCGCAGACCCGCGACCGATTGCCCGCCGCCCACCGCCTGCAGGGGCAGGGTGCGGCCATTGCACAGCACGCGATAGCGTTCGGGATCGGCGGCAGACAGCTTGACCTGCAACCGTTCGGTCGAGCTGTCGGTATAGCGCACCGTGCCGCCGATCGCGCCGGTTTCGCCCAGCACATGCCATGGCTCAAGCGCCTGTCGCAGTTCCAGATGCGCGCCCGGCACCTGCAATTCGCCGCAGAAGGGGAAGCGGAATTCATGGCTGGCGGTGAACCATTCCTCGCGCAGCGGGAAGCCATGCGCGGCCAGATCGGCCAGCACGTCCTGAAAATCCGCCCAAAGATGATGCGGCAGCATGAAGCGGTCATGCAGCGCCGTGCCCCAGCGGGTCAGATCGCCCGTGGCCGGGCTGTTCCAGAAGCGGGCGATCAGCGCGCGGATCAGCAATTGCTGGGCAAGGCTCATCCTTGCATCCGGCGGCATCTCGAAGCCGCGGAATTCGACCAGACCCAGCCGCCCGGTCGGGCCGTCGGGGGAATACAGCTTGTCGATGCAGATTTCCGCGCGATGCGTGTTGCCCGTCACATCGGTCAGCATATTGCGCAGCAGCCGGTCCACCAGCCATGGCGGCGGGCGGTCACCCTTGCCGGGGGCGGGGATCTGCGACAGCGCGATCTCCATTTCGTAAAGCGCGTCATGGCGCGCCTCGTCGATGCGGGGTGCCTGACTGGTCGGACCGATGAACAGCCCCGAGAACATGTAGCTGAGCGAGGGATGCCGGTTCCAGTGCAGGATCAGGCTGGCCAGCAGATCCGGGCGGCGCAGAAAGGGGCTGTCCATGGTCGTGCCGCCGCCCACGACGACGTGGTTGCCGCCGCCGGTGCCGGTATGCTTGCCGTCGATCATGAACTTGTCCGCACCAAGGCGCGACTGGCGGGCATCCTCATAGACGCCCTGCGTGATCGCCACGCAATCGGCCCAGCTTTGCGCGGGGTGGATGTTCACCTCGATCACGCCCGGATCGGGGGCGACGCGGATGACGTTCAGGCGCGGATCATGCGGCGGGGCATAGCCTTCGATATGGATCTTCAGCCCAAGGCGCAGCGCGGCGGATTCGGCGGCGCGCAGCAGGTCCAGATAATCCTCGAGCCGCGTCACCGGCGGCATGAAGACGCACAGCCGCCCGTCGCGCGGCTCGACCGCCAGCGCGGTGCGCACGAAGCCGTCGACTTCGGTGCTGGCGTCCTGACCGTGCTGGGTCTGTTGCGGCGCGGCGGCGGTGAAGCTGGCCACGGGTTGCGATTTGCGGATCGTATCCAGCGGCTGGGGCTTTTCCAAAGGCGCGCGCGGGATGGTGGTGTCCATCTCGTTGACATAGGGATATTGCGCCGGGCTGAGCCATGGCAGGCTGCCCAAGGGCAGGCGATAGCCAAGCGCGCTGTCGCCCGGCGTCAGATAGATCTTGCCGCGCCGCAGCCGCCATGCCTCGGACTGCCAGCCGCGTCCGGCATCGCGGGCCTGCCACGGCTGCACGGGCAGCACGAAGCCCACGGGCTGTGTCAGGCCGCGATTGAAGACGGTGGCAAGGCGGTGGCGTTCTTCGGGGTCTTTCAGGCGGCTGTTTTCCGGCGTCACATTGTCGGGCAACTGCGCCTCGCGCAGCAGCCATTCGGCGGGGTCTTCATAGGCGGGCAGGATGTTGTCCGCAGGCAGGTCCAGTTCCGCCGCAATCTCGCGCAAGAGATCCTGCGATTGCTGCGGCGAGGCGTCATGGTCCTGACCTTCGGTCGCGATCACATCGGGGTTTTGCCAGACCGGCTGGCCGTCGCGGCGCCAGAACAGCGAAAAGGTCCAGCGCGGCAGCGTCTCGCCCGGATACCATTTGCCCTGTCCGTAATGCAGGAACCCGCCCGGCGCGAAGCGGTCGCGCAGGCGGCGGATCAGCGTATCGGCAAGCTGGCGTTTGACCGGACCGACGGCGGCGGTGTTCCATTCGTCGCTTTCGAAATCGTCGATCGACACGAAGGTCGGCTCGCCGCCCATGGTCAGACGCACATCGCCTGCGGCCAGCGCCTGATCGACCTTTTCGCCAAGCGCGTTCAATTCATCCCATGCCGCATCGCTGAAGGGTTTGGTGATGCGCGGATGTTCGGCCACGCGCCGCACCTGCATGTCGAAATCGAATTCGGTGTTGGCCTGCCCGATATAGCCGCCGCTGATCGGCGCGGCATTGCGGTAATGCGGGGTCGCGGCCAGCGGGATATGGCTTTCGCCGGTCAACAGGCCCGAGGTCGGATCCAGCCCGATCCAGCCCGCGCCGGGAATATAGACCTCGGCCCAGGCATGCAGGTCGGTGAAATCCTGATCCGTGCCCGACGGGCCGTCCAGCGCCTTCAGGTCCGGCTTCAGCTGGATCAGATAGCCCGAGACGAAGCGTGCGGCAAAGCCCAGATGCCGCAGCGCCTGCACCAGCAGCCAACTGCTGTCGCGGCACGACCCCGAGCCGATGCCCAATGTTTCCTCGGGCGTCTGCACGCCGGGTTCCAGCCGGATGGTATAGCCGACCAGCCCGGCGATGCGGGCGTTCAGCGCCACGATGAAATCCGTGGTGCGCTGCCGGTCGCGCGGGATGGTTTCCAGAAGCGCCTGCAGATGCGGCCCCGCGGGTTCGGGCTGGCGATAGATCACCAGTTCCTCGACCAGATCCAGCGGATATTCAAAGGGCCAGAATTCCGCGCTTTCCTCGGTGAAGAAATCGAACGGGTTGTAGACGGTCATGTCGGCGACCAGATCCACCTCGATCTTCAGTTCGCGCACGGGTTCGGGAAAGACGAACCGCGCCAGCCAGTTGCCGAAGGGATCCAGCTGGTGGTTCACGAAATGCCCGGCCGGGCTGACCTTCAGGCTGTGCGAGATGACATTGGTGCGCGAATAGGGCGCAGGCCGCAGACGGATGACCTGAGGCCCAAGAAGCACCGGCTTGTCATAGCGATAATGGGTCAGGTGATAGATACTGGCCTTGATCGACATGACATTTCCCCTCGTTGACCTGATGCCCTTGCTAGCAGCGTGGCCCCGGCTTTGGGAACACGCGAAGCGGCGATGGGCGGCGCCGGATGCGAATGCGGCGTGCCCCGACGCAAACTGCTGAAAAACGCGGCAGTTCCCGCGCGTCAGTCCGATCTTGCCGGAAGGGCGGCGCGCTTGACCTCATCCTCGGAAATCTCGCGCTGCCATTCGCGCCAGATCGACACCAGCAGCGCCATCAGCACCGGGCCGACGAACAGCCCGACGATGCCCATGGTCTTCACGCCGCCGACCAGCCCGAAGAAGGTGGGCAGGAATGGCAGCTTGACCGGGCCGCCGACCAGCAGCGGGCGGATGGTCTTGTCGACGATGAACAGCTCGATCGAGCCCCAAAGAAACAGCGCCAGCCCCGCAAAGGGCGAGCCGCTGGCCGCCAGATAGACCGAGACCAGCGTGAAGGACAAAGGCGCGCCGCCGGGGATCAGCGCCATGAACCCGGTCAGCACGCCGAATGTGACGGGCGAGGGCACGCCTGCCAGCCAATAGGCGATGCCCAGAATGAAGCCCTCGCCGATGGCGATCAGCGTCATGCCGGTCACGGTGGAACTGATCGTCGCGGGCACGACGCGCGACAGCCGGTCCCAGCGGTCGGGCAGGATGCCCGCGCCCACGCGGTCAAGCTGCGCCACGATCCGGTCGCCGTCGCGATACATGACGAACAGCGTGATCAGCATGAACAGCAGCGTCAGGAACAGGTGGAAGGCCAGCGATCCGGCGGTCAGCGCCCCGCGATAGATCGTGCCGATATTCGATCCCGACACCGCCTGCACGATTTCGCTGATGCCGCCCGGATGGCCGATATACTGGCGCCAGTTCTGATCCAGCCAGCCGCCGATCTGCGGCAGTTCGATCATCCATGCGGGCGTCGGCGCACCTGCCGCGTTGACCAGAATGGCCCAGTTGATCCAGCCTTTCAGCTCGCCGAAGGCATAGACCAGTGCCATGCCCAGCGGCACGACAATAAAGCAGACCAGCACCAGGATCATGAACGAGGCCGCAGCCAGCCGTCCCCAGCCCAGCTGGCTGACGAAGCGTTGCCGGATCGGCCAGCTTGCCAGCGCAATCACCGTCGCCGCCAGCACCGGCACCAGAAAGCCGTGGAAGAAATAGACCGAGGCCGCCACGATTGCCAAAAGCAGCCAGCGCGCCGCCGAGATATTGGTCAGAAGCGGCGGGCGATGCTGACGCGTGCCCGTCAGGCGGAAGCCGCCCCCCTTCGGGGCGTCGGTCTTGCTGGGGGTGGCGTCGGTCGTCGTCATGGTCGTCGTCCAGAATGTCTTTCCCAAAGACATAGCAGAACGGCGCGGGCTGCAAGCCTTGGAATGGGATTTCCTGATGCGGCAAGGGCGTGACATCGGCATGACGCCCGCCTAAGCTGGCCTGACCGAGGGGAGTCCCGCAAGGGGCTGAGAGACCGCATAGCGCGCGGTGACCCTTTGAACCTGATCCGGATCATGCCGGCGAAGGGACGGGACGCCCAGACCTGCCTGACGCCGGTTGTCATGTCGAAAGGAACGACGGATGACCGACCACCTGCCCAAGACCCGCTTTACCGACGACCTGCGCGCCGCCAGCGAACCCGACTGGAGCGCCGCAGCAGATCACCGTTTCGTGCGCGCGCTGTTCGACGGATCGGTGCCCGATGCCGTGATGGGCGCCTATCTGGTGCAGGATCACCGCTTCGTGGATGCGTTCCTGACCCTGCTGGGCGCCGCCATCGCCTCGGCCGACAGGTTCGATTCGCGGCTGCGCTTCGGGCGGTTCGCCGGGATGGTCTCGGGCGAGGAGAACGATTATTTCCTGCGCGCCTTCGACGCGCTGGGGATCAGCGAAGGACAGCGCGCGGCCATTCCCGACAGCGCGCCCACCGCAGGCTTTCAAGCCATCATGCGCGAGGCGGCGGCGACGCGCAGCTATCCCGTCGTGCTGTCGGTCCTGTGTGTGGCGGAATGGCTGTATCTGGACTGGGCGGCCCGCGCGCCGCAGCCATTGCCCGCGAATTTCATTCACGCGGAATGGATCACGCTGCACGACAACCCGTTCTTTCGCGATTTCGTGGCCTTCCTGCGTGCCGAACTGGACCGGGTGGGCCCGGACGCGTCGGAACAGGCGCGGGATTTCTTTGTCCGCGCCGTCGCGCTTGAGCGGGCGTTTTTCGACGCGGCCTATACCGGCTGAGCCAGCCGCGCCGTCCCAAGCGCCAGCCCGTCCACGACGGCGGTGAACGCATCCGAGCGTTTCAGCGCCGCCTGCGGGCAAAGCTCGGTCGCGGCGCTGGAGACCAGTCCCATCAGGCTGGAGCCCCCGACCAGAACCACGCTGCCGATCTGGTCGGGCGCGACATTTGCCAGGGCCAGCGTGTCGCGCGCGGCGTCCAGCAATTCGGCGCGATAGGCCAGCAGGGCGGCCTCCAGCGTCTGCGGCGTCACCTCGCGCGTCAGGCCGGGCTGGATGAAACCCATGGCGATCTGCCCGCCGTCGCCGCCATTGGCCGCAATCTTGCCGCGTTCGACGGCGAAGGCCAGTTCATGGCCCAACTCCTCGTCCAGAACGGTGACAAGGCGCTGCATGGCTGCGGGCTCGGTCGCCAGTTTCGCCATGTCCTGCGCCATGCGGCGGGTTTCGGGGATATACAGAAACGGAATGCGCGCCCATGTCGCCAGATCCGAATAGATGGCATTCGGCACCGGCAGCACGCCCGCGCCCATCTGACGCTTCAGCGTGCCGCCATGGCCCAGGGCGGGCATGGCATGGGTCATCGACACGGCATGGTCGAAATCCGTGCCCCCCAGCCGGATGCCGTGATTGGCCAGGATCTGCACCCCCTGATCGCCGCTGCGGAACACCGAGAAATCCGAGGTGCCGCCGCCGATATCGACGATCAGCCCCAGCCCGGCCTCGGCCAGCGCATGCGAGGCCAGCGCCGCAGCCTCGGGCTCGGGCAGGAAATCGACCTCGTGGAAGCCTGCGGCCAGATAGCAGCCGCGCAGATCGGCTTCGGCCTGCGCATCGCGCTCGGGATTGCGGGTGTGGAAATGCACCGGACGGCCCGACAGCACGCGGGAGAAGCGGCGTCCCGTGGCGGCTTCGGCGCGCGATTTCAGCACGGTCAGAAACGCCGCGATGATGTCGGCCACGCTGCGGCGCTGGCCGCCGATCAGGCGCTGTTCATGCAAAAGCGGCGTGCCCAGCACGCTTTTCAGCGCGCGCATATAGCGGCCTTCCTCGGCGTCGATCAGCGCCTCGGCCGCGTCCAGACCGATCTTCATCGCCCCCTTGCGGGCCGGAAAGAACACGGCGGTCGGCAGGGTTTCGGCCCCGGCCTCGATGGGGATGCGGCGGATACGACCCGCCTCCAGCATGGCGGCGGCGGTGTTCGACGTGCCGAAATCGACGGCGATGATATCGTCCTGCATGGCGGATCCCGGGCGTTGGCGGAAAGCCCGGCCAGATATCGAAAAACCCCCGCTGCGGCAAGACATGCGGCCAAAAAGTAATGCCGTTGCGCAAATCCCGCCGCTTCTCGCAATTTTTTGAACGTCGGCCATTCAATTCCTTTGCGAAATGCGTTAGCGCGAGCCGTTCCCGGCATCGCAAAAGAATGTCAGGGGCATCTGCGGATTTCTCAAAGCAAGAAAAACAATGACTGATCAGAACCTCAATGCGTCCTATGCGGCGCAAGGCAGGGCGCGGCCGAACTCTCCGGCGCGCGTTCTGCTGGCAAGCCTGATCGGCACGACGATCGAGTTCTTTGACTTCTATGTCTATGCGACTGCCGCCGTGCTGGTCTTCCCGACCTTGTTCTTTCCCGGTGAGGACGCGACCACGGCGCTGCTGGCATCGTTTGCGACCTTCTCGATCGCGTTCTTTGCGCGCCCGCTGGGGGCCATCGTCTTTGGCCATTATGGCGACCGCATCGGGCGCAAGGCCACGCTGGTCGCGGCCCTGCTGACCATGGGCGTGTCCACCGTCATCATCGGCCTGCTGCCGACCTATGCCCAGATCGGCGTGGCAGCGCCCGCGCTGCTGGCGCTGTGCCGGTTCGGTCAGGGCTTCGGCCTTGGCGGCGAATGGGGCGGCGCGGTGCTGCTGGCCACCGAAAACGCCCCCGAGGGCAAGCGCAGCTGGTACGGGATGTTCCCGCAGCTTGGCGCGCCGGTCGGGCTGTTCCTGTCTTCGGGCTTTTTCTGGGTGCTGCTGCACTTCATGTCGCAGGAAGACCTGCTGGCATGGGGCTGGCGCCTGCCGTTCCTGGCCTCGATCCTGCTGATCGTGCTGGGCCTGTGGGTGCGGCTGTCGATCACCGAGACGCCGGAATTCGCCGCGGCGATCAAGAAAAAGGAACGCGTCGCCGTTCCCGTGGTCGAACTGTTCCGCAATCACAAGCGCAGCCTGTTTCTGGGCACCTTCGTCGCGCTGGTGACCTTCGTGCTGTTCTATATCTGCTCGGCCTGGCTGTTGTCCTATAACGTCAAGGTGCTGCAGATCCCGTTCATCGACGCGCTGAAGATCCAGATCTTTGGCTCGGTCATCTTCGGGATCGCCATTCCGATTGCGGCCAAGATCGCCGACCGCACCGGGCGTCGTCCGTTCCTGATCGTGGTGACGGTGATGATCGGCGCGTTCTCGTTCCTGCTGGCGCCCTTGATGAGCGCGACCGATGGTGAGGGCAGCATCTATCTGTTCGTCACCATCGGCATGTTCCTGATGGGCCTGACCTATGGCGTGATCGGCGCGGCGCTGGCCGCCCCGTTCCCGACGCGGGTGCGCTATACCGGGGCGTCGATCACCTTCAACTTCGCGGGCATCTTCGGGGCGTCGCTTGCGCCCTATGCCGCGACCTGGCTGCAACAGAATCACGGGCTGGGCTATGTCGGCTACTACATGCTGGCGGCTTCGGTGGTGACGCTGCTTTGCGTTTTGGCCTCGCGCAGCGAAGAGGTCTGATGACAAACGCGAAGGCGGGATCTCTTCCGCCTTCGTTTTCATGTGCTGCGGTTCAGCCTTGCGCCGCGGTCGGATCCGGCAGCCATTCGGCGCTGTCGTTCCAGAGATCGGTTTCCACGATCAACCCACGACATAGCGGTTTTTGTCAAACGGCCTGCCATCCGGCCATGCGCCGGAAAAGTGGCCGATGCCATAGACCAGCGTTTCAGCGTTCAAGCCGGTCGGCCCGTCGGGGCGGTGAGGTCGGGGTGTTGAAACCGCCCTGCGTTCGCGCTGATGCTTGCGATGCCGGCCCGTTGCCCGCAGATCCCCGCGCCGCGTTGATCAGCCCAGCCGTGCCCGTTCCAGCACCTGCGCCAGCACCGATGCCGCCAACATGCGCGGATCGCGCGCCGATGTCACCAATCCGAAGGGCGAAGCAAGCCGGTCGATCTGCGCCTGCGCCACCCCCAGCCGGGCCAGCTCGGCGCAGCGGCTGCGATGCGCGCGCAGGCTGCCCTGCGCGCCGATATAAAGCGCATCCGATGCCAGTGCATGGGCCAGCAGCGGCGGTTCCCAATCGTGATCGTGAAAGAACAGCGTGACGGCGCTGCGCGCGTCGATCTGCACCTCCTTGGGCCAGCGCGGACCGGGTAGGGGGCCGCCGGGCAGGCCCGCGCGGGTTTCCTCCTCGGGGGAATGGATCTGGGTGGCATAGCCTGCCGCAGCGGCAAGCGCGGCAAAGCAGCGCGCCTCGGGGCCTTTGCCAAAGACCAGAACGCGCAATTCCGGCTGGATCTCCAGCGTCAGGGCCGCGTCCAGCATCAAAGTCGCCGGACGACGCCGGGCAAGCGCATCCGCCGCCGTTGCGATTGCGGCGCGGTCGGGACGCGGCAGCACCAGCACATCCAGCCCGCCGCCGCAGGGCAGGGCCAGATCCATGAAGGGCGACCCCGCGCCATAGCGCAGCCGGCGCGTCTGGCCGTCTGCCAGGGCGGCTTGGGCGTGCAGCACGACATCGCGCTCGATACAGCCCGAGGACAGGCTGCCGGTGCAGCGCCCCTGCGCGTCGATGGCCATGGCCGCGCCCAGCGGGCGATAGGACGGGCCATCGACCCCGGTGATGATCGCCAGCGCGCTGTCACCCGCCAAGGCCGCCGCCAGCGGCACGTCGCTTTCGCAGATCGTGGTGCGCGGCAGCTTGCGGCCGGGCTGGATCAGATCGGGGTCGTGGCGGGTCATGATTGTCCTTGGTTGACCTTAGCTGGTGGGGCAGGCCGCGCCGGTGTCGATCCATGCGCGGGTCAACTGGCCGAACAGGTGCTGGCTGCCGGGGGCGGGGGTGCGGCCTTCGCCGGGATCCCAGCCCCAGCCGACCAGCCCGTCATGGGCATTGTGTTCGTAAAGCTCGTCCAGCGTCTTGCCGCCGTTCTGCTGCGGATCCTTGATCTGGGCGCAGATCTGGGCCAGCGACTTGCCGACCCAGCCCATGCTGACCGGCGCCAGCGACCACGGCTCATGCCCCGGAATGCTGCCCTGACCCGAGGTCAGCGCCATGTTTTCCGTGCCGTGACAGGTCGAGCAATTCATCCCCGGTGCGCCGAAATCGGCATCGCCCCGCACCACGGGCGGTGAATGCGGGTGCATGTCATCGCCCTGCGTCGGCCCGCCCGTGACCGGGTGGCAGTTCAGGCAGCGCGGATGTGTCAGAACTTTGCCCATCTCGTCAAACAAGGCGACCGAGCGTTCGGTTTCATCGGTGATACCGGCAAATGCGTCAGGACCAGACAGATCCTGCGCCAGCGCAGTCCCCACCAGAGCAGGCCCCGCCAGAAACGCGGCTGCGGCAATCGCTGTCAGATGCTTCATGACAGCGCTCCGCCAAAGGGCAGCTGATATTGACGCGCCCCGCTGAGCGCGCGCCACGCATTGGCCATGGCGGGCGCCAGCGGCGGCACGCCCGGTTCGCCCACCCCGGTCGGATCTGCCTCCGAGGCGATGATCGCCACCTCGACCACGGGCATTTCGTGGATGCGCAGCATGGGATAGTCGTGGAAATTCGACTGCTCGACCTCGCCGCCCGGTGCGAAGGTGATGTGATTGTGCAGCGCGGTTCCCAGCGCATAGCCGATGCCGCCCTCCATCTGGGCGCGGATTACGTTGGGATTGACGGCGATGCCGCAATCGACGGCGCACCAGACCCGGGTGACATGCGGCACGCCGCCCCGGTCCTCGACCTCGACCACCTCGGCGACATAGGTGCCGAAACTTTTGGTATAGGCGATGCCGTAACCCTTGCCGTCGCGGACGGGTCCACTCCAGCCCGAGATTTCGGCGACCTTCAGGATCACGCCGCGTTCGCGCGCGGCATCGGCGGGCAGCAGGTCAAGCCGTCCCTGCAGGGGATCCTTGCCCGCCGCCTCAAGCACCTCGTCCAGAAAGGTTTCCACCGCATAGGCCGTATGGGTATGCCCGACCGAGCGCCACCACAGCACGCTGACCGGGCTTTCCATCCGCGCCCAGCCGATGCGCCGCGCGCCGAACTGATAGGGCAGGTTGGTCGAGCCTTCAAAGGAGGTGTTGTCCGGCCCGCCCTGCAGCATCGCCGCCATCGGCGTCCCCATCAGGATCGACTGGTTGGCGACGGTGTTTTCCCAGCCGATGATCTTGCCATCCGCGTCCAGCCCGGCGCGGAAGGTATGCACGGTCATCGGGCGATAATAGCCACCCTTCACGTCGTCTTCGCGCGTCCAGACCAGTTTGAATGCGCCATCGCGGCCCGCAGCCCTGGCGATCTCTCCGGCTTCGGCGGCCAGATGCGCCGAGCCCTGTGCCCGCCGTCCGAACGACCCGCCCGCCATCAGCACATTGATCGAGACATCTTCCGGCGCGATGCCAAGCGCCTTGGCGACGGTCGGGCGGTCGAAGGTGGGAAACTGGCTGCCGAACCACATCTCGGCCTTGCCGCCCTTGACCTCGATCACCGCATCCAGCGGCTCCATCGGGGCATGGGCCAGATAGGGAAAGCGGTATTCGGCCTGAAGCACACGCGCCGCGCCCGCCATGTCCGGCATGTCGCCCTGTTCCTCGACGGTGGTGCCGCCCTCATGCGCGGCTTTGGCATAGGCGTCAAACATCTGTGCGCTGCTGCGCGTCTCGGCGGCGCTGTCGTCCCATGTCACGTTCAGCGCGTCGCGGCCCTTCAGCGCGGCATAGGTGTTCGTGGCATAGACGGCAACGCCCGAGGGGATCTGCCGCACCATCTGCACGCCCTTGACCGCCAGCGCGGCGCTGTCATCGAAGCTGGCGACCGTGGCGCCGAATTTCGGCGGATGCGCCACCACGACCGTCAGCATCCCGTCGCGATAGATGTCCATGGTGAACTGTGCCGTGCCATTGGCCTTGGCCACGCTGTCGAGCTTCGGCCGGTCCGTGCCGATCAGCACGAAATCCGCCGCCGCCTTGACCGGTGGATCCTGCGGCACGGGCTGGCTGGCAGCCGCCGCCGACAGCGCCCCGAAGCCCGAGCTTTTGCCGGAAACCGCATGGGCGACGATGCCGGATTTCACCGTGATCTCATCGGCAGGCACGCCCCATTCGGCGGCGGCCGCCGCAACCAGCATGGCGCGGGCCGCCGCGCCCGCCTTGCGCATCTGCATGAAGCTGTTGGCCATGGCGGTCGAGCCGCCGGTGCCCTGCGCGCCAAAGGCCAGATTGGCGTAAAGCTGGTCATTGGCGGGCGCGCCTTCGGCCCGCATCTGCGCCCAGTCGGCATCCAGTTCCTCGGCCACCAGCGTGGCAAGGCCGGTATAGGGGCCCTGACCCATCTCAAGGTGCTTGATCATCACCGTCACCAGATCGTCGGTGCCGATGCGGATGAAGGCGTTGGGGGCAAAGGGGCCTGCGACGCTCATCTGCGCGCGCGCCCGGTCCAGGGGCAGGGTCAGCGCCAGCACCAGCCCCGCGCCGCCCGCCAGAAAACCGCGCCGGGTTGTCTGTATGGTCATGGCCTAGCCCTCCAGCGTCTTGGCGGCATCGTGGATCGCCTGCCGGATGCGCATATAGGTCGCGCAGCGGCAGACATTCCCGGCCATGGCATTGTTGATGTCGTCGTCCGAGGGGTTCGGCACCTGCTGCAACAGCGCCGTGGCCGACATGATCTGCCCGGACTGGCACCAGCCGCATTGCGGCACGTCGATGGCGGTCCATGCCGACTGGACGGCGGCGATCTCGGGGCCCTGCATGCCTTCGATCGTGGTGATCTCGCTGCCCTCGACCATGGCGATGGGGGTGACGCAGGACCGCCGGGGCATGCCGTTCATCATGACGGTGCAGGCGCCGCATTGCGCGATGCCGCAGCCGAACTTGGTGCCGGTCAGCCGAAGCTCATCGCGCAGAACCCAAAGCAGCGGTGTGTCGGGGTCGATGTCGAGATCATAATCCCGACCGTTTACCGTGAAAGCGGTCATACCTGGCCTCACAAAGCTGGGTGACTTTTGTGATGATGGGCACGGGCAGGGCGGCATTCAAGGGAAAATCTTCCGCTGAACTCTGCCTTGGCGCGTGAAGTTGCAGCGTTATTCCCTGTCGTGCAGAACGCTTTTCCGTTTTTGGGTGTCTTATCAGCGGGGCACCGACCCCGCCCGCAAATTCGCATAGGCGGATCCTTGCCCAGCCCCGCCACCAGCGCCCCGCGCCATGAAGCAGGCTCAGGATCAACGGCTTGCGGGCAGATCCGGGGCGCATCCGCCTTGTCTTGCAGATCCCGGCTGCCGGGCCGACGCCAATGGGAATTGCCGCAAGCCGCCGCGCTGCGCTAGCCTGCAGGCGGATATCCGTTGCACGAGGTGCCAGCCCGATGCCGACCTATTACCTTTCCGCGAACCGGGACAGCCAGCAGATCGACCCGTTCCTGTTGCAACTGCGCAGCGGCAACATTCTGGGCCTGTGGTCTGACCTGCATCCCGATCCGGGCTTTGATGGCACCTATGGTGTCTATGGCCGGGCTTGGAGCGGCGATCTGTCGGGCACCACGCTGACCGACAGCCGCATCAACACCATCACCTCCGGAATACAAAGCGACCCGCGCGCGACGGCCTTTGCGAATGGCGGTTGGGCGGTGACGTTTGAAAGCAACGGCCCCTCGTCGATCAATGGTCAGGACGACGCGTATTACGACACCTATATCCGCTTTTATAACGCCGATGGCACGCCGATGGGACCGGCACGCCAGATCACCCCGAACACCACCGAAGATCATTATCTGGCCGATATGGTCACGCTGTCGAACGGTCAGTCGCTGACCCTTGTGGCGCGCTATGAATTCGGCGGCATCTACGACATCCTTGCCTATCGCCACACCGCCACCGGCCAGCAGGTCGGCGCGCCCGTGCGGCTGGTCGATAATGCCGAGGTCTATGTCAACAGCATCACCGGGGCGGGCTATATCGACCCTTCGGTGGCAGCCGCGGGCAATGGCACCTATGCGATTGCCTGGCATCAGGAATCGCGGCTGGCCGACAATCAGGTGGGCTATTCGGTCTTTACCCAGCTTTTCCGCAATGACGGCACGGCCATCGGGCCGCAGCGGGTGGTGGCGCCCGTCACGGCGCATCCGCAGGAATCCTTCGGGCTGGACCAGACGAACGGCCAGATCGAGGCGCGCTCGGTCGGGGGCTTTGCGCTGGGATGGAACCGCGACCAGCCCGACAGTCTGGACGGCGACGTGTATTTCCGGCTGCTGGACCGTTTCGCGGCAGGGCAGACGCAGGCGGTCATGGTGAACACGGACCGCAGGGCGGGGGATCAGGTCTTGCAGGATGTGGTCGATCTGGGCGGCGGGCGCACGCTGGTCACCTATTTCAACCAGATCCCCGATGCCATCGACGATATCTTTGACGGCGGGCAATTGCTGGGCCGGGTGTTCAACGGCGCCGGGCAGGCCATCACCGCATCTTTCATGATCAGCGAAGGCGCGCCCTATGAAGACATGACGGGCGGCAACACGATCATCAATATCTATGGGCAGGTGGTCTCCAGCTTCTCGACCCAGCTGAACTATGCCGATGATGACGATGTCCTGGTGGTGCTGCGCGATCTGGTGCTGCCGGTGCAGCGGCTGGGCGCGGGCAACACCGCCGTCATGGGCAGTTTCGTGGCCGACCGCATCGAGGGGCAGGCGGGACAGGACACGATCCGGGGCGATCGCGGCAATGACCGGCTGAACGGCGGCGACGGCCATGACCTGCTGTATGGCGGCACGGGGCGCGACACGCTGGAAGGCGGGACCGGCAATGACCGGCTGTTCGGTGAAATCGGCAATGACATCCTGATGGGCAATGCGGGCGCGGATACGCTGGCCGGAGGTCTGGGCGCGGATGTGTTCATCTTCAGCCGGGTCACCGGCGCGGATCTGGTCACCGATTTCCAGAACGGCGTTGACCGGCTGCAACTGGTCGATTTCAACGGGGCGCAGGTCGGCGGGCTGATCGCGGGCGCGCGCATGATCGATGGCGACGCGGTGCTGACGCTTGGCCCCAATGCCGTGATCCGTCTGATCGACGTGACGCGCGCGCAGCTCGACATGTCGGATTTCATTTTCTAGCGCCGCTTAGGCGCGTGACATGCGGAAATGGTGCGGTGTGGCCCCGTAACGCTTCTTGAAGGCCTTCAGGAAGGTGTCGGTCGAATTGAAGCCGCAGGCAATCGTCACCTCCAGCGTGGTCATCGCCGATTCCGCCAGCAGCGCGCGGGCCTGACTTAGCCGCAGATCGGCGATATAGGCCTTGGGCGAGCGGTCCAGATATTGCTTGAACAGCCGTTCGAGCTGGCGGCGCGAGACATTGGCGCGGTCGGCGCAGTCGTCCAGATCGACGGGATTGGGCAGATGCGTGTCGATATAGGCCAGAGCGCGCGCGACGACGGCATTGCCGGTGGCGCCGGCATCGGGATTGCCGCGCGCGCCTGCCGCGTTCTGGCGGTCGTCGATCAGGCACATGCGGCGGACGGTCGGGATCAGATCCTTGCCATATTCGTCCTCGATGATCTTCAGCGCCAGCTCGATGGCCGCGACCCCGCCCGCGCAGGTCAGGATACGGCTGTCCAGACAGACGCGTTCGGCCACGGGCGTCAGATGCGGATATTTCTCGGCGAAGGACACATCATGTTCCCAATGCATCGCGAATTTGCGCCCGTTCAGGATGCCCGCCTTGGCCAGCACATAGGCCCCGGTGCACAGGCTGCCGACGGTGCGGCCCAGCCGCCATTGCTTGCGCACCCAGTTCGCGATCTGGTCATTGGGATTGCTGGTCGGCTGCGTGCCGCCGACGATAAAGACATAGCCATTCGCCACCGTCTCGGGCAGCGGGCCATCGGGTGTCATGCGCAGCCCGCCCGAACATTCGACCGGCTGGCCGTCGCCCGTATAGATGTGCCACGAAAACAGCGGTCGCCCCGAAAGCTGGTTGGCGATGCGCAGGGGCTCGAACGCCGAGGTGAAGGCCAGCATGGTGAAATTCGGCGCCAGCACGAAGCTGACCTGAACCGGATCGCGCTGCGCGGCGGCCAGCGGGCGAAAGGCGATGCCTTTGGATACATATCTTTCGGCAGCCATGGTCGAAACCCCGTCACGTCCCAGTTCAGCCCGCCTTTTAGCCGATCGTTCGGTGCTGGCCTAGCGGCGGCTTGCACGCCATGATGCGGCCCCATGCCACAGGGATGCACGCGTGCGGATATTGCTGATCGAGGACGACGAGGATCTGGGGGCCGCCGTGCAGGACCGCACCGGCGCGGACGGCCATGTCGCCGACTGGATGACCCGGCTTGAGGATGCGCGGATCTGTCTGCAGACGGTGGCCTATGACCTCGTGCTGCTGGACATGATGCTTCCCGATGGCAAGGGCATCGACTTTCTGCGGCAGCTGCGCCGGTCGGGATCGGGCGTGCCGGTCATCATCCTGACCGCGATGGACCGCATCTCGGAACGGATTGCGGGTCTTGATGCGGGGGCGGATGATTATCTGGTCAAGCCCTTCGATCTGTCCGAACTGGCGGCCCGGATCGGCGCGGTCGGGCGGCGCTATCAGGGCAATCCGAACCCCACGCTGGCGCTGGGCGATCTGGTCGTCGATCTGCCGCGCCGCCAGTTGCGCGGGCCGCGGGGCGAACTGACGCTGAGCGCCAAGGAATGGGTGGTGCTGGAAACGCTGCTGGCCGGGCGCGGGCGTCTGATCAGCCGCGCCATGATCGAGGACCGGCTTTATTCCTTTGACGGCGCCGCAGAAAGCAACACGGTCGAGGTCTATGTCAGCCGGTTGCGCCGCAAGCTGGGGCGCGATCTGATCCAGACCCAGCGCGGCCTTGGTTATCGCGTCGTGCTGTGACAATTGGCCCGGCGCACCGTTGCTTTCGTCGCAGCGTTGACCGGGGCGTTGACCGGGGCACTGCCGCATGGCTGATAATGGGCACGGGCTGCGCCATGATGCGGCCGGACCATTCGCAGGAGAACCAGAATGCGCCGCTCAAGCCTGCTTCGTGATCTGGTCGCGGGCTTCGGGGCGGGCATCGTGCTGGTCTGGCTGGCGGCCCTGCTGATCGGCTGGATCGCCCTGCGCGAGGAGTTGGACGAGATCTATGACGCCACGCTGTCGCGCGTGGCCGACCATGTGCTGACCAGCACCGGCCAGCCCGGCCCCGCCGATGCGCGTGGGGCGCTTTGGGTCGAACTGACCGGGCCAGAGGGCGAGGTGCGGTTCCGCTCGGGCGGTCCGGACGGCGCGCTGCTGCCGCCCACCCTGCAAAGCGGTTTCAGCGAAAGCGGCGCATTCCGCGTGCTGACCCTGCAAAACCCCGATGGCAGCGTGCTGCGCGTCGCCGATCCCCTGTCCGAGCGGCGCGAGGCCGCGCGCGAGACGCTGGTGTCGATGCTGCTGCCCTCGGTCCTGCTGCTGCCGCTGGCCTTTGTGCTGATGCGCGGTTTCGTGCGGCGCAGGCTGGCGCCCATCCGCGCGCTGTCCTTGGATGTCGGCGGGCGCGGTGCCAGCGATCTGCACCCCTTGGCTGCACGCGACATGCCCGATGAGCTTGCGCCCCTGCGCGCCGCGATCGACATCCTGATGGCCCGGCTGGCCGAGGCATTTGAGGCCGAGCGCAGCTTTTCCGCCAATGCCGCGCATGAATTGCGCACGCCCATCGCCGCAGCCTATGCCCAGACGCAATTGCTGATCGACGAAGCCGAAAGCCCGGGGGTCCGCAGCCGTGCCCAGACGATCGCGCGCGCCATGCAGCGCCTGACGCGGCTGTCGGCGCGGCTCTTGGATCTGGCACGGGCCGAGGCGTTGCAGCCCGACGATCCCGGCCCGCAGGATCTGGCCGCCGTGCTGCGGCTGGTGGCCACGGATTGCCAGCCGGGCCATGTTTACGACATTCCCGACCGTCCCGTGCTGGTGCGCATGGATGTCGATGTCTTTGCGCCCATGGCCCGCAACCTGATCGAAAACGCCGAGCTGCACGGTCGCGCGCCGATCCGGGTGCGCCTGACCGAGCAGGTGTTCGAGGTGGGCAATCGCGGCCCCGTCGTCCCCCCGGACCGGCTGGCGCATCTGACGCGCCGCTTTGAGCGTGCGGGCAGCCGCGAGGTCGGTTCGGGTCTGGGGCTGGCCATCGTCGAGACGCTGGCCAAACATGCCGGGGCCCGGCTGGAACTGCTGTCACCGCAGCCGGGCCATGCCGACGGCTTTCTGGCCCGCGTGCATTTCGCGCAGGCCCCGCGTCAGGACGCATAGCCGAACAGGCCCTCCAGCGCCTCCCAGCTTTGGTCCATGGGCCAGGCGAAGGTATAGGGGATCGAGACATGGCCATAGCGGATCGAGATCTGCGCCTCGGCCCGCGCCTCGTCATGGCCGCGCAGCGCGACATACAAGGCCGAGGCCAGACCCGTGCGGTCCGCGCCCGATTTGCAATGGATCAGCACGGGCTTTGGCGCATCGCGCAGCAGCGCCATCAGCGTTTCGGCATCGGCCTGCGACAGTTGCCGGCCCGCGGACATGGAAAAGTCGAAATGCCGCAGCCCCAGCTTTTGCGATGTCGCGATTTCCGCATCATACCACGGCGTTCCCGGGTGGCTGCCACGCAGGTTGATGACGCTGCGGATGCCCTTGTCTTGCGACCAGCGGGCAAGATCCGCCGCCGAAGGCTGGGCCGAGCGATAGGCCTCGCCGTCCAGAACGGCATGGAAATTCCCGCCGATCTGCAAGCCCAGCACATGGATGCACAGCAGCAGCAGCGCCAGCCCGGCTGCGACAAGACCACGACGCAATATCTTCATGGCAATCTGCCCCCGTATCGTTTCGGGCCAGATGCGGCATGAAGCTGAAGCCAAGCTGAACGGCGGCCGGATCGCGGGGCGGTGGTAAAGTTAACCGTTTGTTCGCTTGGGGCTGGTGCTGTCGCGGAAATATCATATTATTGCAAAAAGCACCGGGATTGGCGGTGCGACTTGCTGATTTTGAAGCGGGCCATCCCGTCGGGGCGGCCAGGTTTTTTCAGGTGCGGGGCAGTCTGTCCGGTTTCCGGCCGCTAAGGGAAACAAGACCATGAGGATTTCGATCACATTCGATCAGACCAGCGATCTTAGCCCGGCCATGCGTCGCGGCATCGAGACCACGGTTCTGACACCTGCCGAGGCGGAAAGCGCCGAATGGCGCTCGAACCACCTGACCTATCGCACGGCACGGCCCGAGGATGAGGTGGTGTCGGATTGGGAAATCCACGGCTTTCCGCGCGACAGCTTTGCCGAAATCACCATCACACCCTGGGTCGAACGCCGCCGCAGACGCGGATAGGGGCAGTCAGGGCAGGACAGCCTGATCCCCGGCCCTTGCGGCCCAGATGCGGATCTCGACCAGCGCATCGCGGCGCGAGGCGGCAAGCTGCACCACCGACAGGCCCGGCGCGGGGCCAAGCCCGATCCAGTCATTCCACAGCGGCACGAAGTCCGGCCAGAACGCCATATCCGCCAGCCAGACATGCGCCATCATCAGCTGGCTGCGACCGCTGCCCATCTGCGCCAGCAGGTCGTCGAAGACAGCAAGGATCGCCCGCGTCTGACCGGCGAAATCTTCGGATTTGTCGGGGGCGGGCAGGCAGACCGAGACCATGCTGCCGGCAGCCGATCCCAGAAAGATCTTCGGCCCCCAACTGTCCATCCGCCCGGTTTTCTGGATGCTCATGCGGCGTCACCCGTGCGATAGGCGACGGCGACGATCTCCAGAAGCAGATCGGGGCGATACAATTCGCCCGAAACGCAGGTCCGGGCGGGCGGATTGTCGGCATCGACCCATGCGTTCCAGACGGCATTCAGCCCGGCAAAATAGCGCATGTCCTTCAGCCAGATCGTCACGGTGAACAGATCGGACTGCCGCAGTCCGGCATCGGTCATCAGCTCTTGCAGGCGGGCGATCGCGTCGCGGGCCTGTTCCTTGATGTCGCCGTCCAGATTGCGCGGCTGGATGCCGGTGAAATGCGTCCAGTCCCCCGCGGTGCAGACAAGCGAGCGGCGGGCGCCGTCGATGGAATCGGGATGGCTGTGGGCAATCATCGAACCTGTCCTTTGCTGTCAGAAACCGCGCCGCCGCTGCGGTTCGGGGTTTCGGCGCGGGCGCGGCGCTATAAAGTAAGTGAACGATTACTTACGCTCTGTAAAGCCGCATCAGGAAGGCGCAATGGGGTCCGAACTGCCACAACCCGCCGCCGCCTTGCAGGTGCCCGATCGCCTGATCCGGGCCGCGACCCGCGATTTTCTGCGCCACGGCTTTCAGGGGGCCAGCATTTCCCGGATCGTGCAGGATGCGGGCTGCAATGTGCGCATGATCTATCATTATTTCGGCAGCAAGCAGGGCCTGTATCGGGCCTGCCTGACACGGGCCTATGACCATCTGCGGCAGGCCGAGGCCGAGGCCGGTTTCTGGGATCTGCCGCCGCCGCAGGCCATGGCCGGGCTGGTGCGCTTTACCTTTGATTACATGCAGGCCCATCCCGAATTTCTGGGCCTTGTCCGCATCGAGAACATGGCGGACGGCACGCAGGTCGGCGACATGGCGGTGGTGCATGACCGCGCCCGCCAGCTTTTCGCGGCAATCGACAGGGTGATGGCGCGCGGCCTGCGCGCGGGCGATTTTGGCGCGGAATGCGATCCGGGGCTGCTGTATCTGACGATCATCGGGCTTTGCACGGTGCATCTGACCAACCGACACACGATGGGGGCCGTGCTGGGCCGCGACCTGACCGACCCGGATTTTCTGCACGCCCGGCGCGAGGACATCGTCGGCATCGTTCTGACGCGGCTGCGGGCAGGGCAGGCGTGACCCGCGCCGCCATCCCCACATGGCCGCAGAACCCGCTTGCTGCGGCGGGGGGAATAAGAAACATCTGGCGGCGCGCGACATGAAGGCCCGGCGATGATCCTGCTGCTTAATCCCAATATCTCGGCCAGCGTGACCCGCGACATGGTGGCCATTGCGCAGGACTGCGCCCCGGGCCTGACGGTGCAGGGCATGACCGCGCCCTTTGGCGCGCCGATCATCAGCACGCCAAATGCCTTGCAGCAGGGCGCTGAAGCCGTCGCGGCGATGATCCGCGATCTGCCCTTGGGGACCCGCGCCGCGATCTCGGCGGCGTTCGGGGATCCGGGGCTGGACGCCATGCGCGCGGCGCTGGACATCCCGGTCGCGGGCATCGGAGAGGCCAGCTTTCTGGAAGCGGCGCAGGATGACCGGCCATGGGCGATTGCCACCACCACGCCGGCGCTTGAGGATGCCATCGCCGCGCGGGTGACGGCGACCGGCGTGGCCCGGAACTATCTGGGCTGTCGCATGACGCCGGGCGACCCCTTGGCGCTAAGCTTTCAGCCGCAGGCGTTGCAGGACGCGCTGGCGCAAGCCATCGAGCGGGCGGTGGCGGACGGGGCCGAAGCCGTGGTGATCGGCGGCGGGCCGCTGGCCATGGCCGCCCGCGCGCTGGCCCCGCAATTCGCCGTGCCGATCATCGAGCCGATCCCTGCGGCGATCCGGCTGATCCGGCAGCGTCTGGATCAGGCGGCTGCCGGTTCGGGGGCCTGAGCGGGGGCCTGACCGGGGTTATTCCGCAGCTATATCTTCACGCGCCAGAACGCAGGCCACCCGGCGGCGCGGTCCCAGCGTCACCACCGGCGGCAGGGCCGCGCGGCAATCGGCCCGCACATGGGGGCAGCGTGGCGCAAAGGGACAGGCATCGGGTTTCGTCTCCAGCGCGGGCGGCACACCGGGGATGGCGTCAAGACGCTCTCCGCGCTGCACGTCATGCAGGTTCGCCGCCAGCAGCCCCTGCGTATAGGGATGGCGGGCGTGGTTGATGACCTGATGCGTGTCGCCCTCTTCGATGATCTGGCCCGCATACATGACCGCGATCCGGTCCGAGATTTCGACCGCGACGCCGATATCATGGGTCACGAAAATCACCCCCATGCCGAATTCGCGCTGCAGATCGCGCAGCAGCAGCAGGATCTGGATCTGCACCGTCGCATCCAGCGCGGTCGTCGGTTCATCCGCCAGCAGCAGGCGCGGACGGCAGGCCAGCGCCAGCGCGATCATCACCCGCTGGCGCATGCCGCCCGACAGCTCATGCGGAAAGTTCATCATCCGCCGCTCGGGCGAGGGGATGCGGACCCGTTGCAGCATCTCCAGCGCGGTCTTGCGGGCCTCTTCGCGGCTGACGCGGTTCTTGCGGCGCACGGCCTCGGCGATCTGGTCGCCGATGCGATAGACCGGATCCAGCGCCAGCGCCGGTTCCTGAAACACCATCGACACCTCGCCGCCGCGATAGTCCTGAAGCTTGCGCCCCGACAGCGTCATCACATCCGTGCCATTGACCGCGATGCCGCCGTCGATCTGCGTGCGGGCGGGCGGCAGCAAGCGCAGCAGGGTCTTCAGCGTCACGGATTTGCCCGAGCCGGATTCGCCCAAAAGCACCAGCATCTCGCCCTGTTCCAGCCGCAGGCTGAGGTCGTTGATGGCATAGACCGTGCGTTCGCCCCGGAAGGTGACGTTCAGATTGTCGAATTCCAGCAGCGCGGTCATTCCTGCACCCCCTTGGGAACAAATCCCGTCCCGGCCAGCGAATGGCCCGAGGCCGGGTCGTGGATATGGCAGGCGGCCATATGTTCGGCGCTGCCCGCAAACGGCTTCAGCGCCGGTTTCGTGGCGCTGCACATGTCCTGGGCATAGCGGCAGCGCGTGTGGAACCGGCAGCCGGAGGGCGGGTTGATCGGGTTCGGCGGATCGCCCGCAAGCGGCGGCACGGTGGTGCGATGATCGGGGTCCATCGACGGCATCGCGGCAAACAGCGACGCGGTATAGGGATGGGCCTGCGCGGCATAAAGCTCATCCACCGGGCCGACTTCCACCACTTCGCCCAGATACATCACCAGCACCCGGTCCGAGATATAGCGCACGACGTTCAGATCGTGGCTGATGAACACATAGGTCAGCCCCAGATCGCGCCGCAGATCGCTGAGCAGGTTCAGAACCTGCGCCTCGACCGATTTGTCCAGCGCGCTGACGGCCTCATCCAGCACCACCAGCCGCGGCGACATGGCCAGCGCGCGGGCGATGTTGACGCGCTGGCGCTGGCCGCCCGACATCTCGTGCGGATAGCGGTCGGCGAAACGCGCGGGGTCCAGCCCGACTCGGGCCATCATGTCGCGGGCGCGCTTGTGGGGATTGTCCAGCCCGTTGATCTTGGGACCGAAGGCGATGCTGTCCTCGACCGTCAGGCGCGGGTTCAGTGAGGCATAGCTGTCCTGAAACACCATCTGCACGATGCGGCGCAATTCGCGCAGCGACAGGTCTTCGCCAAGCTCTTGCCCGTCGACGATGATCTGGCCTTCATCCGTGGCGATCAGGCCGATCAGCAGGCGGGCGGTGGTGGATTTGCCGCAGCCGGATTCGCCGACGACGCCCAGCGTTTCGCCCTTGCGGACCTCGAAGGAGACGCCATCGACGGCATGGACGGTGGCCACCTGACGGCCAAGGATGCCGCCATGCACCGGGAAATGCTTGCGCAGATCGCGGCAGATCACCAGCGGCTGCGCCGGGCCGCCCAGATCGGGCTGGCTGTCGGGCAGCGTCGCGGCCGTGCTGTGATGCGGGGCGGTATGGGTGGTGGCGGCGGCGGGACGGTGCGGGGTCAGATCGGTCATGGCGCTTAGTCCTTCACGTTCATGGCGCTGCGCAGCCCGTCGCTGAGCAGGTTCAGACACAGCGAGGTGATGAAGATCATCGCGCCGGGCAGGGCGGCCACCATCGGGTTCATGAAGATCGCGCTGCGCAGCGTGTTCAGCATCAGCCCCCATTCCGGTTCCGGCGGGCGCACGCCGACCCCCAGAAAGGACAGACCGGCGGCAAGGATCATGCAGACCGAGGTCAGCGACGAGGCATAGACAAAGATCGGCCCCAGCACATTGCCCAGCACATGCACGCGCATGATGGTCAGCGCATTGCCACCCGTGGCCCGCGCGGCTTCGATGTAATCGGCCGAGCGGACGGCCGAGGTGACGCTTTCGGCAACACGGGTGATGGGTGGCACGAAGACGATGGACAGCGACACGAGGCTGTTCAGGATGCCCGCCCCAAGCGCCCCCGAAATCGCGATGGCCAGCAGGACCGAGGGGAAGGCAAAGAACACATCCACCGTGCGCATGATGATGGTGTTGGTCAGACCGCCGATATAGCCCGCGACGATCCCCAGCGCCGAGCCGACGAAGAAGGCGATGATGACCGGCACCAGCCCGATCAGCAGCGTCAGCCGCCCGCCATAGATCAGCCGTGCCAGCATGTCGCGGCCCTGCTCATCCGTGCCCAGCAGATAGCCGGGCGTGCCGATCGGCTTCAGCCGTGCGATCATCGAGGCTTCATAGGGGTTCTTCAGCGGCAGCCACGGCGCCAGCACCGCCGACCCCAGCAGCAGGACCAGCACCACAAGGCAGACCATCGCCACCTTGTCGCGGGTCAGCCGCCGCATCACGCCGCCCCAATAGCCACGCCGTTTCGGGGCCGGGCTGGCGATGTTCATGTCGGTGACAGCCATGGCTCAGCTCCTTTTGATGCGCGGGTCGATGGCCGCCTGCAGGATGTCGACGACAAGGTTGGCGGTGACGAAGAACATGGCCAGCACAAGGATCGTGCCCTGCAGCAGCGGCAGATCGCGCTGAAAGATCGCGGTGGAAAGCAGCATCCCCGAGCCGGGCCAGTTGAACACCGTCTCGATCAGGATCGAGCCGCCCAGCAGCGCGCCCAGTTGCAGCCCCATCACCGACAGGGCGGTGGCGGCGGCATTGCGGATGACATGGCGCAGCACATCCATGTTCGACATGCCCTTGGCGTAAAGCGCCTGCACGAAATCCATGTGGAAGATATCGCCGACCAGCGCCCGCACCGTGCGCGACACGATGCCGATGGGCACGACCGACAGGGTGATCGCGGGCAGGATCAGGTGGCGCATATGCGCCCAGTCCCATGCCCAGCCCGAACTGCCCGCAGGCCCCGCACCCATCGCGGGCAGCCATGCCAGATTGACCGAAAAGATGATGACCAGCACCATGCCCAGCCAGTAATTCGGCACGCTGACCCCGGCGATCGAGGCCGATGTGACCAGCTTGTCCAGCCAGCTGTCGCGATAATATCCGGCCAGAAAGCCCAGAAACAGCCCGATGGGAAAGGCGATCAGCGATGCCGTGGCGGCCAGCAGCAGCGAATTGCCCACGGCCCGCATCACCTCGCTGGCGACGGGTCGGCCGGTGGCGATGGAATTGCCCAGATCGCCCTGCATCAGATTGCCCAGCCAGAACAGGAACTGCACCGGCAGCGGGCGGTCCAGACCGTATGCGGCGCGCATGGCGGCCTGTTCCTCGGCCGTGGCGTCGATGGCCATGATGGCCGTCAGCGGATCTCCCGGCGCGATATGGACAAGCAGGAAACAGATCAGGCTGACGCCGAAGGCGACGGGCAGCACAAGGATCAGTCGGCGGATCATATAGGCAAACATGGGCGTCTGGTCCGTCTTGCTGGGGCGCCGAAAGCGGGGCGCTTGATCTGGCAACCGTCCCCCGCGCCATGGCCGAAGCAGCGGGACGGGTCGGGAAATGGCGCGCGCCGCAGGGACGGCGCGCGCCGGGCCATCACTCCATGGTGATGGGCGAGAAGTCCTGGTTCCAGCTTTGCGCCTGCGCGAACCCCTTGACCTTCGGGCTCATGGCGCGGGGGGCCACGTCATGCGCGACCATCAGGAACAGTGCCTCGTTCACGATCTTTTCGTGGATGCGGCGCATCACTTCGGCCTGTGCGTCGGGATCGAAGGCGGTGCGGATTTCGGCGAACATGCTTTCCATCTCGGGGTCGCAGTAATGGCCCCAGTTGGTGCCGTTCGGGGCGACCAGATCGCATTGCAGGAAGCGGATGAAGGCGACGAAGGGGTCCTGGATCGAATAGGTGAAGTTGATCGACTGCGACCCTTCGACCGACGGATCTGCCGCGCCCGCGCGCCACAGATTGATCATCTGGTTCCATTCCACGACCATGAATTCGACCTGAATGCCCACGGCGGCAAGGTTCTGCTGGATGTATTCGTTCATCGGCAGCGGCAGCATCTGACCCGACCCCGAGGGCGAGATCAGCGCCTTGACCTTGACCGGGTTGTCGGGACCATAGCCTGCCTCGGCCAGCAGCGCCTTGGCGGCTTCGGGATCATACTTCACCTCGAATTCCGGCTTGCCGAACCAGGGCGAGGACGGTTGCAGAAAGCCCTTGGCCGGGATCAGCAGACCGCCCAGCAGCACCTGCAACCCGTCGCGGTCCACCGCAAGGTTCGCGGCCTTGCGCACGCGTTCATCGATCCAGGGCGAGCCGTCCAGCATCGACAGGTGCCACGTCCAGTTATGTGGATATTCGTTCTGCGTGATGGTGAAGCCCTGCGACTGCATCATCGGCACCATGTCCGGCGAGGGCGCTTCGATCCAGTCGACCTGACCCGACAGCAGGGCATTCGCGCGGGCATTCGGCTCGGCCAGCGGGATCAGCACAAGCTGGTCCAGCTTCGGCACGCGGGCCTGATCCCAATAGGCGGTATTCGGCACCATCTCGGCCTTTTCGCGCGGCACGAAGCCGGTCAGCTTCCACGGGCCGGTGCCCGAGGGGTGGGACGCTACCGCCTCCCAGCTTTTGCCCTGCGCTTCCCAATTGGCCGGGGATGAGATCATGATCCATGCGATCTGATAGGGCAGGGTCGCATCGGGCGATTTCGTGATGATCTCCAGCGTGTGATCGTCGATCGCGCGATAGCTTTTGACGGCGGGAATACGCGACTTCCCCTGTGCCGACTGGCGCGAGTCATATTGCGGCGCGCTGTCGACCAGAAGCTTGTCGAAGTTCCACACGATGTCGTTTGCGGTCAGCGGTGCGCCATCGTGAAAGGTCACGCCCTCGCGGATCTTGAAGATCCATTTGGTCTTGTCGGCCTCATCCACGGTCCATTCCGTGGCCAGACCCGGAACCAGCCCGGCGGTGTGATCGGTGGCCGACAGATCCCAGTTGATCAGCGCGTCATAGACCGTATAGCCCATGAAGCGCAGGCCTTCGCCGCCCTGATCGGGCTGGCCGGTGGTCAGGGGGATGTCCGATGCGGTCATGCCGATCCGCAGCGTGCCTTGCGCTGCCGCCATGGCAACGGTGGACAGCGACAGCATACCGGCCAAGGCGATCCGGCGGGCGATTGTGGTGAACATGCTTCTCTCTCTTTCCTGTCCTTGGTCTCAGTTTCGGTCGGTGATGGGTCGTTCAGAAAGTCCGGGTGCGCGCATTGGCGGGGCCGGCATCACGATGTCTGCATGGGCGGCAGATTTCCCCTGTTCTGCCCTGCGGATGTTCAGAAGACGGCCGGGGCCGCCGGGCAGGGCATGATCTTTGCGCCGCAGGTTGCGACGTGCGGCGCCGCGCGGCAGATGCTGTTTGCCGGTGTCATCGTCCCTGAGCCTTCTTCGCAAGATGCCGTTGCAATTATATTTTCATTAATGCCTCATGATGAAATCTCAATTTCATAGGTGCAGTATGGTCGGATTGGCGGGACTGGAAGCACGCATCCGCGACATTGATGGGCAGATGACGCCGGCGGAACGGCGGCTTGCCCAAACAATGCTCTCTTTGGGGACGAAAATGGCGATGATGACGGCAGCGGAGGTGTCGAATCAGGCGCAGACCTCGCAGGCCAGCGCGACGCGGTTTTTCCATCGGCTGGGCTACGACGGCTGGGCGGATCTGCGCGGCACGATGCGCCCGTCATGGGGATCTCCGCTGCAGGGGCTTGAGGCGCAGACCGCCGGGGTGGGCGATCAAAGCCGCCATCTGGCACAGGAGGTGCAGAACCTGACCCGCACGCTGACCGGAATTTCGCCGGGCGACATGGCCGACGCCGCCAGGACATTGGTGCAGGCCCGCCGCATCCGCATCGTCGGCTTTCGCAATTCGCGCACCATCGCCGCCCATGCCCGCGCGCTGCTGACGCTGCTGCATGACGATGTGATGGCCGTGCCCGTCACCGGCATGCCGCTGGCCGAAGAGGCCGCCGCCTTGCGCCAAGGGGATGTCGTGCTGGCTGTGGGATTGCGTCTTCAGCCGCAGCGCCTGACCGACTTTCTGCGGATCGCCCGCGAAAAGACGCTGCCGGTGATCCTGCTGTCAGAGCCGGGCTCGGTCGAGCTGCGCCGCGTGGCCACCCTGTCCCTGCCGGTCGAGACCGCCAGCGACGGCCCGTTCGACAGCTATGTCGCGGCCTTCAGCGTGCTGCACCTGCTGGCCGGACTGATCGCCCAAGGCCCCGGCATCCACGACCGCCTGACGCGCATACAAGAGTTGCGCGGCCTGCTGGATTGGTAGGACGGTGCGGACCGTTGCGAGGGTCGTTCGTATGTTTGAGAAAGGTGTTTTGCCATATTCATCAAGGGTCTGGATGATTATGGCTCCGGCGGTAGGGGTCACACCCAATCCGCGAGAATCGCACCTAAAATCAAACCTCTACGGCTCACGCCCGGAACGCTCACCGGGAACAGAGTGGACATGATGTAGCAGACTGCATGGCAGACGGTAAACCGCAGAAAATTGCCATCGCCAAGGCATACGGAAGTGCGGGGGTTATGCCATTCCGCACGATGCGCTATGACGGTGGCAGGCAGTCGGAGAACCGTGATGAACCAGCTTTCCCTCTTTGAGGTTTCCCGCCGCGCAGACACTGCGGAATCCTTCATTGATGATCTGGTATCGTTCGATGACTTCGGCAAGAAAACCGTGTCCGACGAGAAGGACGGAATCCCCTACTTCGTCAATGAGTTCTGGACCGCCGGGCAGCGGCAGGCGCATTCGATTCACGAGGTTTCCTATCGCGCCTGCTTCAAGGCGCAACTGCCCGAGTTCTTCATTTCAAGGCTGACGAAGCCCGGCGATGTCGTGCTTGATCCGTTCATGGGACGAGGCACAACGCCGGTTCAGGCTGGGCTGATGGGACGGCAGGCGTTCGGGAATGACGTGAATCCACTCTCTGTCCTCTTGGCACGGCCTCGTTTGCGTCCTGTTAGTGTTCAGGCCGTGGCGGACGCATTGAACACCGTGGACTGGTCACGAGGACAGATCCAGCGTGAGGACTTGCTGGCCTTCTATCATCCCGCGACGCTTCGGAAGCTGGAGGCGTTGCGGCTATGGCTTGCTGACCGCGCCCCGCTCGGCAGCGATGAGGTCGATTCCGTTGCCGACTGGATCCGAATGGTGGCAATCAACCGGCTGTCAGGGCATTCGCCGGGTTTTTTCTCGGGACGCTCGATGCCACCGAATCAAGCCGTTTCCGTCAAGGCTCAACTGAAAATCAATGAAAAATTGGGTGTTGAGCCACCGGAACGTGATGTTGCCCAAGTCATCCTGAAAAAGACCAGGACGCTTCTCAAAGATGGCGGTGTGCCCGGTCAGGTGCGCTCTTGCCTGCTGACCGGCTCGGCTTGGGATATGCCCGGAATCGCGAACGCCACTGTGGACCTGACCGTCACATCCCCGCCGTTCCTGGACATCGTGCAATATGCCGCCGACAACTGGCTGCGCTGCTGGTTCGCGGGAATCGATCCGGCCAATGTCGCAATCGACATTCACCGGACGGAGGAGGCGTGGTCGATGATGGTCAACCGCGTTCTGCGCGAGCAAGCGCGGATTCTGCGTCCCGACGGGTATGTCGCGTTTGAGGTCGGCGAGGTTCGCAACGGCAAGGTGCTGCTGGAACGGCTGGTCTGGCAGGCTGCCGAAGGACTGCCGTTTGACCGCTTGGGGGTTATGGTGAACGATCAGACGTTCACCAAAACCGCCAACTGCTGGGGCGTTGACAACGGCACCAAGGGCACGAACACGAACAGGATTGTTCTTCTCCGCCGTCTGTAGACTCCCGGCCCCACGGCTGGCAACTTCCTGAAAACACGGAATCAGGAGGAGCCTCGCGGCGGATTTGATGGAAAAACGATTTCAAATGACTTGGGATGAGATGGAACTCGCCCGAGCCTTCAAAGTATCTCCCGAAGATGTTCGGGAATATTTGACGGATGGTCGCCGCGTTTCATTCATCATCGAACGGCGATTGAAATGGGAAAATCCGGGTTGGCAGTTGGCCCCGTCCGAAGGTGCGGGCTACGATCTGCTGGATCCAGACGGCGGAATGTGGGAGGTGCGATCCATCACCCGGCAAGGCGTCTATTTCAACCCGAGCAATCAGGTTGGCTCTGGACGGCGATTCAATGAGGACGGGTTCCAGTTGAAAATGAGTGGAATCAAAGGATTCATCCTATCTGATATTGTCGGATTCCCCGTTGTTGATGTCTTCGTGGTCCCGGTAGAAAATGTTTTGCGATGGCACAGCCAGCGCCTTCTTGGGGCGAATGCAAAGGTGTCTCGCGCCAAGTTTTTGAACAATCTTGCGCCTGACATTCAGTTTTGACAGATAATAGAAAGCTTAAAATAAGGGCGCTTCGGCGCCCTTTTTTCTTTGCACGCAGGGAAAACCATGCCAGCAGTCCGAGGCTGAATTTTTTATTTTTCTTGCAATATCATCACTTTGATCATCAGGGCACTGGCGAACGCGCAATCCCGCACACATAGCCGGGATGGACCTTCCGGCGATGGACCAGCCTGCACGCCGCCGGGAAATAAGGCGAAAGCGGGCTTTGGACTCGAGGAGGGTCAAAATGGGTGGAATCGGAATCGCGGTGCGCCGGAAGTTTCAGCGGGGGCTGGAGGCTTGCGGGTATGAATGCACCGAACTGCTGAAAGAGCAGGCCCAGGAGAGTAATCTTGACGCCGAAACGGCGGCGGATCTGGTTTACGTCCGCGCTGATGAGGCAGATTTCGCGTCTGTCGTGAAACTCGTTCAGATATTCGAGATGGGGGAAAAGAACGGCGTCCCGATTGACGGCCTCATTTCGGGGGCGAGGCATTTCGGCGTCCTGCCGGGCGCGGATGATGCGGAATCGACCGGAGGGCCGAAATGATGGACATTCGCATTCTGGCACCACGCCCCGAAGGTGAGCGGCTCGCAAAAGCGATTGGCGCACGGGTGTATAACACACGCGGCCCCCGTGATGAGGTGCGCGTGTATGTGTCCCGTGCCACCGCTGCGGACCTTCGCAGGCTTGCGGATGCAGCGGAAGGCGGTGAGGCGTGACCCCAACAGAGCGCAAACGGCTCCAGCGTCGGCGTGACCGCGCTGCGGGTTGGGTTGAGGTCAATGTGCGGGTGGCGTCCGAGAAATCGGAGGAGTTGCGGGCGTTCGCGGCCTCACTGCCGCCACCCGCACCGCCAACGGATCCGCGCCAGTTGGATCTGCTCGACGCGCTCGACAGGCAGTTAAGCGGATCCGCCTGGCAGTGTCCCAACACATGGTGTAGGAGGCCGCGCGCGGAGCCTTCGGCGTAGCGCAGCGCGCGGCCGTTGGTGACGCTGGCGGTCACCGTCGATCTTCGGACAAGTTTCGGGTTGCGAGACCTTG
>NZ_WMII01000012.1:0-106157 GCF_009711265.1 Paracoccus shanxieyensis
TGGTCGAGGCGCTGGAGGTCCCCTGCGCCAGATCGCCCTTCTCGGCCACGGTCACGGACAACCCCCGCCCCACCGCATCCCGCGCAATCCCGCAACCGTTGATCCCACCGCCAAGGATGAAGAGATCGCTGATCCGTTCATTTGCAGCCGCCATGATCCGCACCTTTCCGAGCATCCAGTATTTTCGCTAATGTTCGTTTATACGCAAAACGAATAGAAGTCTTGTGCGAAATCCTGATGACAGCCATGCGAAAAGGGCCGCCGGATCGCTCCGACGGCCCGTTTTATCCGACACGCGACGGCAGTTATGCCGCAGTCAGACCTTCGGTCGAGGCAAAGAACATCGCCTGACTGACGGCCGAGCGCACCTGTTCCTCGGAATAGGGCTTCGAGATCAGGAAGGCCGGTTCCGGCCGGTCGCCGGTCAGCAGACGTTCCGGGAAGGCGGTGATGAAGATCACGGGCACATCGGCCATGTCGGTCATCAATTCGTTCACCGCATCGATCCCGGACGAGCCGTCGGCCAGCTGGATATCGGCAAGGATCAGATCGGGGCGGCGGTCATGCGCCAGTTCCACGGCAGCCTTGTGGGTGCGGGCGATGCCGGTGACTTCGTGGCCCATCGATTGCACGATGCCCTTCAGGTCCATGGCGATGATCGTTTCATCCTCGATCACCATGACCTTGCCGGCCAGCGCCTGCGACATCTCGGCCAGCGCGATCTGGACCAGCTCCTCGGCCTCATCCTGATCGATCTGCATGATCTCGGCGATCTGGTCGTGGCGCAGTTCCTCGATGGTGCGCAGCAGCAGGGCTTCGCGCGAATTCGGGGTCAGGCTTTTCAGATGGGCCTGCGCGCGCGCTTCCTGCGTGCCCTGCCCGTCCTGCTCGACCGGCTGGCCCGAGCTTTGCCAGATGGCGTGGAAGGTGCGGAACAAGCCGATGCGGGTGTCGTCAGCCTGCACCAGACTGCGGTCGCTGAGGATCGCCTCCAGCGTTGCGGCTGCGTAATTGTCGCCTGCGGTTTGGCTGCCGGTCAGCGCACGGGCATAGCGGCGCAGAAAGGGCAGCTCCCGGCGAATGGATTGGGCCAGATCTGCTGCGGTCATCTTATCCTCAAAAATGCTTGTTCACGGGGAACTTGACTGGATAGGTAACTGTTAGGACGGGTGCGCACAAGAATTTCGGGAATAACTAAAAAATGAATACCAGACGCGAGGACCAGAAGCGGACAGCCATCGCGAGGCAAATCGACGAAAATCTGAAACGAGTCTACGAACAGGACACGACCGAGAAGATACCAGACAAGTTTCTGGAACTGCTCGATAAATTGCGCGAGCAGGAGTGATATTCATGACCAGGAACGTCAAACTGGCGACGAACGATTCGGCCCATGGCGACCCCCGGAATGAGCTTGTGGACCACCTGCCCGCGCTGCGCGCATTCGCGCTGTCGCTGACGCGGGAAAGTGCAGGCGCCGACGATCTGGTGCAGGACACCATCGTCAAGGCATGGACGCATATAGACAAATTCCAGCCCGGAACCAATCTGCGCGCATGGCTGTTCACGATTTTGCGCAACACATTCTATTCCGCACGCCGCAAGACCCGGCGCGAGGTCAGCGATACCGATGGCATTCATGCCGCAAGACAGGCCAGCCGTCCCGAACATGATGGCCGCCTTGCGCTGAACGACTTTCGCAACGCCTTCGAGAAGCTGCCCGATGAACAGCGCGAAGCACTGATCCTTGTCGGCGCGTCAGGCTTTTCCTATGAAGAAGCTGCCGAGATGACTCGCGTGGCCGTTGGCACCGTCAAGTCGCGGGCAAACCGGGGTCGGCGCAAGCTGGCCGAGTTGTTGCAGCTGGAAGATGGCGAAGAGCTTGAAATGACCGATCGTGCGACCCTTGCAGTCATGGCCCAGAACCACCCGGTGTCACGCTAGGTCGGCCGCCCCGTGCTGCGCCGCCTGCTTGACCGAGTGGATTTTACCAAGGGGCTGGGTTTCCGCCTTGGCGGGCTGTTGTCGCTTGCGATCCTGCCCATCGGGCTGATCTCGGTCATTCAGACGCTGCATCTGTCGCGGGAATACGAACGCTCATCGGAAATCGCGCTGCTGGGCCGCACCACGACCGCTGCCGCGGGCGAACGCGCCTTGCTGCAAAGCGCGCTTGGCACCGCAGATGCGCTGGGTCCGGCGATCCTTGAGACGATGAACCGGCCCGAGGCCTGTGCCGACATCATGCGCGGTTTCGTGCAGCGCACGGTGAATTTCGTCTATGCCGGTTTCACCGCTCTGGACGGCACCACGTTGTGTTCATCCTTGGCGGTGGGGCAGGACATGCGGCAGGATCCGGCATTCCAGCAGTTCATGGACAGCCCCGGCACGCTTGTCACCTCCAGCGCGGTGGGTGCTGCGGGCGGCGCGCAATCCATTGCCGTCATCCAGCCGCTGTATCGTGGCGCCGAGCTTCTGGGCTATATCTCGGTCGCCATGTCGGCGGACATGCTGCGCTCGACCCATGTGGCGGGGTTGGGGCAGGACAATACCCGCATCATCACCTTCAACAATCAGGGCCAGATCCTGTCGCTGGACCGCGACAGCGAAGGCATGGTCGAAGACCTGTTGCCGCGCGGAAAATCCCTGACCTCGCTGCTGTCGCGCAGCGAGACGACGTTTTCGGATTATGTGAATTCGGGCGAAAAGCGGGTGTTCAGCGTGGTGCCGGTCGTGCCGGGGCTGGTCTATGCGCTGGGGTCGTGGAACCGCTCGGAATCCGGGATCGCGGGGATCGACCTGACGCGGCGCACGGCGTTGCTTTTGCCATTGGTGCTGTGGGCGGTGTCGCTGGCCGTGGCCTATTTCGCCGTCTATCGCCTTGTCCTGCGCCATATCCGGGAATTGCGCGGCCAGATGCGTCGCTTTGCCATCGGCGACCGCACCGCACCGCCGCCGGTTCTGGCAGACGCCCCCGCCGAGATCGCGGATATGAGCCAGACCTTCCACAACATGGCCCGCATCCTGATCCGCGACGAAGAGGCGATGGAGGCCGCGGTCAACGAAAAGACCGTGCTGCTGAAAGAGGTTCACCACCGGGTCAAGAACAACCTGCAATTGATCGCCTCGATCATCAACATGCAGATCCGCATGATCGACCATGACGACGCGCGGCGCGTGTTGCGGTCGGTGCAGGACCGGGTGGCCTCGCTGGCGACGATCTATCGCAATCTGTATCAGGCCGAACATCTGGATTCGGTCGAAGCCGACCGGCTGATCAGCGACATCATCGCGCAAATGTCGAATGCATCGCTTGGGCCGGACATGGGCCTGCGGATCGAAACCCAGCTTGAGCCCCTGGTGCTGATGCCCGATCAGGCCGTGCCGCTGTCGCTGCTGGCCACCGAGGCATTCACCAATGCGCTGAAATATTCCGGGCGGCAGGCCGATGGCAGCCCGCCATGGGTGCGGGTGATCCTGCGCGCGGATGGCGACGATCATGCGGTGCTGGAAATCCAGAACTCGACCGGCGGGGCGACGGGGGCGGAAAGCACCGGCCTTGGCAGCCAGCTGATCGAGGCCTTCGCCATGCAGCTGGAAGGCGAAGCTGAAACAGAGCAGACCGATTGCCGCTTTATCCTGCGGCTGCGCTTTCAGGTCGATCCGCTGCTGAAACGCCCATGGGGCGTGTCGGCGGGCGAGGTGAACCTGACCTCGGCCGCCCGCCCCGGCTCGCGGCACTAAGGGCGGGCGGCGCGGGCTCAGGCGAACTGATAGGTCGCCGGGACGAAGCGGAAGGACGCCTCGCCATTCGGGGCGATGAAGCCAAGCGCCGGAAACGGCATGTGATAGCCGATGAAGGGGATCTTTTCTTCGGCCAGACGCGCCAGCACCTTCTGCCGGGTCGCCGCGCCTGCATCCTTGTCGATGTCAAAGCGCACATGCCATGCCGGGCGCTGCACCGAAAACACATAATGGTTGAAGCTGTCGCCGGTGATCAGCAGCCGCTGGCCGTCGCTTTCGACCAGATATGTCGTATGGCCGGGCGTATGGCCATGGGCAGCCTCGGCGGTGATGCCGGGAACGATCTCATCGCCATCGGCGATCTGGCGGGCATTGCCGATCAGCGGCGCGACATGGGTGGTATAGGCGTCATTGGCATTCGCCGCCCAATAGTCGTTTTCGGCCTTCGGCACGATCAGCTGGGCATTGGGAAAGCTGGGCGCGCCGCCCTGCGTCAGCCCGCTGACGTGATCGCCATGCATATGGGTCAGCACGACATGGGTGACATCTTCGGGCGCGATGCCCGCCAGCGCCATCGAGGCCGCGTTGTTTGCGGGAAACATGCCGGTGTCGAACAGCACCAGCGCGTCGGGCGTGCGCACCAGCGTCGGTGTGAACGACCCGCCGGTGCGGTCGGCGGGGATGAAATTCTCGGCGGCCAGCGCTTCAAACTGGGCGGGGTCTTCGCCAAGGGCAAAGGTCGCGATGGGGTTTTCGCTGACATTGGCGCCGCCAAGGATCGTGGTGATCTCGAAGGCGCCCAGCTTGATGGTATTGGCGCGTCCCATGGGTTTGTCCTGTTCCGGTGCGGATTGCGCGGCCACGGGCAGCGCCGTCAGGACCGGCAGGGCGGCCCCCATCAGCATGGCTGCGCGGCGGCTGAGGTCGAACTTGGTCATCGGGCATCCCTTTCCTTGTTTTTCCAAGCTTACGCAGGATCTGCGCGTCACGGGATGACAGGTTCGTGACGTGTCAGAACGGGATCGGCGCGGAATAGCTTTGCATGATCCCGGTTTCGGGGTGTTTGAAGCGCAGCGTCTCGGCATGCAGCATCAGGCGCGGGAAATCCGCAGCGGCCCCTTCGGCATAAAGCGGATCGCCCAGAATCGGATGGCCCAGCGACGCCATATGCACCCGCAACTGATGGCTGCGGCCCGTCACCGGCGACAGGCGCACGCGGGTTTCCACCGGGTCGCTGCGGATCACCCGCCAGTCGGTGCGGGCAGGTTTGCCGGTCTCGTGATCGACCTTCTGGCGCGGGCGGTTCGGCCAGTCGACGATCAGAGGCAGATCGACCGTGCCGGATTTCTGCGCCATCTGGCCCCAAAGCCGGGCGACATAGGTCTTTTTGGTGCGCCGTTCCTCGAACTGTTTGGACAGATGCCGCTGCGCATGGGGCGTCAGGCCAAAGACCATCACGCCCGAGGTATCCATATCCAGCCGATGCACCAGCAGAATGGTGGGAAACGCCCCGCGCAGCCGGTTGATCAGGCAATCGCTGCGGTCGTCGCCGCGCCCCGGCACCGACAGCAGCCCCGAGGGCTTGGCCACCACCAGCACCTCATGATCGGCATGGATGATCTGCGCCTGCTGGTCGGTGGGTTCATAGACAAAGCTCATGCCCCGCATATCGGGCGCGGGCGGCACGGCGTCAACTAGTCCTGCTGGTCCTGCGGCAGGCCATCGGCGATTTCATAGTAATCGCCCTTGTCGGCGACAAAGATATGGCCCTGCAAATGCAGCCCGGTCGGCGCATCGATCGCGCCCGCCGCCACGTCGATGATGTCCGAGCCATCCCTTTGCCAGAACAGCGAACTGCCGCAGGTCGCGCAGAACCCGCGCCGCGCGATGTCCGAGGCGCGATACCATTTCGGCTGGCCGGTGATATCCAGCGAGCGTGGCAGGATCGCCGCCCAGACATGGCCCGACCAGCGGCGGCACTGGCCGCAATGACAGGCCTTCAGCCCATTCTCGCCGTCATGGGTGCCACGAAAGCGGATCTCTCCGCACAGGCACTGGCCGGTGAATTCAGTCACGTCCGAATGTGTCATCCAGGATCCTTTGCAACTGGTCTGCATCGTCCTGTGTGAAAGCGTCGGGCTGGTTGCTGTCGATGTCAAGCACACCCAGAAGGCGGCCCGCGGGGCCAAAGACCGGGATCACCAGTTCCGACCGCGTGCTGCTGGCGCAGGCGATATGGCCGGGAAAGGCATCGACATCCGGGACAAGCTGGGTCTGGCCGGTGCGCGCCGCAGCGCCGCAGACGCCGCGCGCAAACGGGATGACCAGACAGCCATGCCCGCCCTGATAGGGGCCGATCTTCAGCACCTCGGGTTCGGTGACGCGGTAAAACCCGGTCCAGTCAAAGCGGTCGTCGGCATGGTGGATTTCGCAGGCCAGCGTGGCCATCAGCGCCACCTCGTCGGTTTCGCCATGGGTCAGGCTGCGGATGGCGCTGGCCAGCGCCGGATAATCCACATGCAGCGTGGCAGGCGCGATGACCAGTTCGGTCAGCTCTTCGGCACCCCAAAGCGATTTGCGGGACAGGTCTTCCAGCTTCTGATTCATGCGGCGTCCTTGGCATCCTGAATGATGGCGGGCAGGTCGGCGTGCAGGCGGGACAGCCCGTCCGGGCTCCAGCCAAGCGCCTCCAGCCTTGCACACAGCGCCACCCGCAGCAATCCGGCATCCGAGCGCATCGGCGGCTGCGCGGGGCTGCCCGTCAGCGCCGCCACGCCCGACAGCAGGTCGTGATTGTCCAGAACAAGGTCGCTGACATTATAGCTGCCCTGCATGTCGGGATCCATCAGCACCAGCATGGCGGCCCGGCCCAGATCGGCGCCGTGAACCTCGGTCGCGACGCGGGGCGGAACCGGGCGGCCAGCCAGAAAATCGCGGATCAGCCCGGCCCATTTCTGCGGTTGTCCGGGGCCGAAAACCCCGGTGGGGCGCAGGCTGGCGGTGCGGAAGCCGGGGCCGGCCATGCCGTGCAGCGCGGCCTCGGCATCCGCCTTGACCTTACCGTAAAGGCTGGTGGGCGCGGGTGGCAGATCGTCCGTCAGATCGGTCCCCGGCGCATGCCCGTCATGGACCGCGCGCGAGGACAGAAAGATCACCCGCCCGACGCCCTGCGCCTTGGCCGCGTCAAACAACGCCAGCGAGCCGGTCAGATTGGCGCGGGTGAACGCCGTGGGATCGTCGCCCTCGCCGCCGCGATATTTGCCGGGGATGTGCTGAAAGGCGCAGTGAATCAGCGCGTCGCAACCCGCCAGTTCCGGCAGATCGCCCAAGCGCCAGCCGGGCAGAGGGTCGATGTCATGGCCCGCCTCGACCGCCGCGCGGGCGATCCAGCGCCCGACAAGGCCCGAGGCTCCGGTCAGGGCGATCTTCATGCGGTCTCCGGGTTTTTCAGGTCGCGCAGGTCGGGCACGGGGCCGTCGCTGGCATGGGCTTTCCACAGCTCGATCAGCGGGCGAAGCTGGTCGGCCTTGGCGTGGTCCTGCCACGGCTTTTCATATTGGAAATGCAGGATGCGGATATCGGTCCAGCGCCACATCTGCGGCATGTTCAGCCAGACATATTGCAGCATGTTGTCGAACACCGGCAGCCCGTGCCAGTTCGGGAAATAGGTCTCAAGGAAGGTCTGGTCGGTGCGCCGCCAGAACGCCTCGGGCTGATCAAGACGGGCCAGCATCGCATCGAAGGTCGCCTGCGACGGGCGGGCGGTAAAGACGCCGGAATTCAGCCGGTGAAAATCGGCCAGCGATTCATAGACATTCGGCGCGGCCGAAAATTCCGGGTAATCGAACAGCCGGTCGACGTTTTGCAGCACGATGGCATCGGCGTCGATAAACACCACGCGGTCATAGTCCAGCTGCCACAGCCGCAGCTTGGCGAAATTGTCCAGAGGCGTGTGGAAGGGCGGCTTTTCGCCCTTGGTAAAGGGCGCCGCTCCGTGCAGGCGGTCGCGCGCGTGCAGGGCGTTGAACCCGGCCGAGGTCGGCAGCAGATCGACCTGCACCGCCCGCACGCCCAGATCGGACAGCATCTGCACCAGATCCGGCGGCAGATCGGTGTAAAGCGCCACCAGATCGGCGGTGGTGCCGGTGCGTTTCAGCGACCGAAACAGCGCCGCAGCCCCCATCGCGTAATCGGGGTTGGTCGCCAATGTGACGAAGGCGCGGTCCGACCGCGCCTTGCCTTCAGGATGGATGCCAGATGTCACGAGACCGAACGCAGCCTTTTGCCTTCGGGATCGTGTTCGACACGCTGGGCGATGTCCTTGGTCCATGCCGAAACGGCCGGAACGCGCGAGCGGTCGATGCGGTGGGCGTATTTCTTGGCCACATCCACCACCTCGGACAGCAGGCCCTCGGCCAGCGTGATCGGTTGCAGACCCAGCGCGATGAACTGGTCGTTGTTCACGATCAGGTCGTTTTCCGCCGCCTCTTTGCGCGGGTTGGGCAGGTTGGCGATGTCCGAGCCGGTCAGTTTGGCGATCATCTCGGCCAGATCGCGGACGCGGTGGGTTTCGGTCATCTGGTTGAAGATGCGCACCCGCTCGCCCGCTTGCGGCGCGTCTTTCAGCGCCAGCTCGATGCAGCGGACCGAGTCCTGAATGTGGATGAACGCCCGCGTCTGGCCGCCGGTGCCATGCACGGTCAGCGGATAACCGATGGCGGCCTGGATCAGGAAGCGGTTCAGCACCGTGCCATAATCGCCGTCATAATCGAAGCGGTTGATCAGCTGTTCATGGCGGCGGGTCTGGTCGGTATGCGTGCCCCAGACGATGCCCTGATGCAGATCGGTGATGCGCAGCCCGTCATTCTGGGCATAGAACTGGAACAGGATCTGATCCAGCGATTTGGTCATGTGATAGACCGAGCCGGGGCGCGTCGGATACAGGATCTGCTGGGATTTCTTGCCGGTGGGCGTGTCGATATCCACGTCCAGATAGCCCTCCGGGATCGGCGCGCCGACGCTGGAATAGCCATAGACCCCCATCGTGCCCAGATGGACCAGATGCGCGTCGATTCCAGTTTCCACCAGTGCGGCCAGCAGGTTATGCGTCGCATTGGTGTTGTTGTTGACGGTATAGACCTTGTGGCGGTCGGTTTTCATCGAATAGGGCGCGGCGCGCTGTTCGGCGAAATGGATCACCGCATCGGGGCGCTCTTCGGCCAGCCAGACCTTCAGCCGTTCGTATTCGGTGGCAAGGTTCAGCAGGTGGAAATGGATCCTGCGCCCGGTTTCCTGATGCCAGATGCGGCAACGCTCCTGGATCGAATCCATCGGCGTCAGGGATTGCACCCCCAGTTCCGTGTCGATCCACCGGCGCGACAGGTTGTCCACGATGTGAACATCATGCCCAAGGTTCGACAGGTGCAGGGCGGTGGGCCAGCCGACGAAACCGTCACCACCAAGAACTGCAATACGCATCTTCATCTCCTTTTGCTGGGTCGCAGCAATGCGCCGACAATGTGTCAGAAAGATAACGCTTTGACGATAGTCCTATGTTCCATGACACAGCCGCCCTTTATTTGCCGGACATGATTGCAAGAGCCGGTTGTCGAGATTATTGATTTTCCATGATCTCGCAGAAAACCAAATATGCCATCAAGGCGCTGATGGCGCTGGCCGATGAAGTCGCCGCAGGCGGAAATGCGCTGACGATCGAAGAGATCGCGACGCGGTCCGGCGCGCCGAAGCGTTTTCTGGAACATATCATGCTGGAATTGCGCAATGTGGGCTATGTCGGCTCGCGGCGCGGACGGGCTGGCGGCTATGTCCTGATCAAGATGCCGAAAGAGATCTCGATCTCGGAGCTGCTGCGGCAGGTGGACGGGCCGATTGCGCCGCTGCCCTGCCTGTCGCGCCGGTCCTATCAGCGCTGCGAGGATTGCACGGACGAAGCCTCGTGCCGCCTGCGCAAGATGTTCGGGCAGGTGTTCTGGTCCTATCTGCTGCTGATCGAAAGCCTGACCCTTGCCGATCTGGTCGAAGAGGGCGGTCTGCCCGAAATGGGCGCCGCATAAGGGTGGCCTTTCTGCCAGCCTGCGCCCATGGCGGCGCGCGCGCGACTTGACCCGGCCCGCCACGATCTGCACTGCTGCGTGAAATGTCAGTTTTCCGGTGCGCGTCCTTTGCGTTCCGGCCCTAGAGCGTCAGACCGATCATGCAGGACAGCCAGCCCCCAAGCCCCCGCCACGTTCCGATTGCCGGTGTCCTTGGCTGGCCGATCGCGCATTCGCGCTCGCCCATGCTGCATGGCCACTGGCTGAAGCGTTACGGCATCGCCGGGCATTACATCCCCGTGGCCGTCGCCCCCGAAGATCTGGCCGAGGTGCTGCGCGCCATGCCGCGCATGGGCTTTGTCGGTGCGAATGTCACCATCCCGCACAAGGAAAGCGTGCTGGCTTTGGCCGATGTCGTCACCGACCGCGCGGCGCTGATCGGGGCGGCGAATACGCTGATCTTTCGCCCCGATGGCAAGATCCATGCCGACAACACCGATGGCTATGGCTTCATCGCCAATCTGCGCCAGCACGCGCCGGACTGGGTGCCCGACCGCGGCCCGGCTGCGGTGATCGGCGCGGGCGGCGCGGCGCGGGCCGTCGTCGCCTCGCTGCTGGAATCCGGCGTGACCGAGCTGCGCATCGCCAACCGCACCCGCATCCGCGCCGAACAGATCCGCAGCGAATTCGGCGCCAAGGTCGTGGTCTATGACTGGGCCGAGGCGGGCAATATGCTGGACGGGGCGCTGACCGTGGTGAACGCGACCTCGATGGGGATGGATGGCAAGCCCGCGCTGCGCGTGCCGCTGGACGCGCTGGCTTCGGGGGCTTTGGCCACCGATCTGGTCTATACGCCGCTGATGACGCCCTTCCTTGAAGAAGCGCAGGCGCGCGGCTGCCAGATCGTCGATGGTCTGGGCATGTTGCTGCATCAGGGCGCGCCGGGCTTCGAGCGCTGGTTCGGCCAGCGCCCCGAGGTGGACGACGCCCTGCGCCGGGCCGTTCTGGCATGAGCTTTCGTCTGGGATTGACCGGCGGCATCGGCATGGGAAAATCCACCGCAGCCGGGATATTCCGCGAATTGGGCCATCCGGTCTGGGATGCCGACGCCGCCGTGCATCGGCTGTATGCGGCGGGCGGGGCTGCGGTGCAGCCGGTGGGCGCGGCCTTTCCCGGCACGGTCAAGGGTCATGCCGTGGACCGGGCCGCGCTGAAGGTGGCGCTGGCCAGCGATCCCAACGGCTTTGCCCGGCTCGAGGCGATCGTGCATCCGCTGGTCGCGCGTGACCGCGCCGATTTCATCGCGACGCACCCGCTTGCGCCCATCGTGGTGCTGGATATCCCCCTGCTGTTCGAGGGCGGCCTGCAGGCGCAGCTGGACGGCGTGGCCGTGGTGTCCGTGCCGCCCGATGTGCAGCGCCAGCGCGTCATGGCGCGGCCCGGCATGACCGAGCAGACCTTCCAGATGATCCTGTCGCGCCAGATGCCCGATGCGCAGAAACGCGCGCTGGCCGATTGGGTGATCCCGTCCTTGACGTTGCAGGACGCGCGCGCCGCCATCGTGGACATTTGCGATCAGCTCATGCGACAAGCCCCCCATGCGTGAGCTTGTCCTTGATACCGAAACCACGGGCTTCGACCCCGATACCGGCGACCGCATCGTCGAAATCGGCGCGGTCGAGCTGATGAACCACCTGCCCACGGGGAGGACCTTCCACGTCTATATCAATCCCGAACGCGCCATGCCCCAAGAGGCGTTCGAGGTGCACGGGCTGGGCGACGACTTTCTGCGCGACAAACCGAAATTCGCCGAGGTCGCCGCCGATTTCGTGGCCTTCGCCGGCGAGGACGCCAAGCTGGTGATCCACAATGCCGCCTTTGACATGAAATTCCTGAACTGGGAACTGAAACGCGCGGGCTATCCGGTGATGCCGTGGTCGCGCGCCATCGACACGCTGGAACTGGCGCGGTCGCGCTTTCCCGGTGCGCAGAATTCGCTGGATGCGCTGTGTCGCAGGTTCCGCATCGACAACTCGAACCGGACGCTGCACGGCGCGCTTCTGGACAGCGAATTGCTTGCCGAGGTCTATCTGGCGCTGCGCGGCGGCAGGCAGCCGGGGCTGGTGCTTGAGGCCGCGGGCGGACCCGGCGACGGCACGGGGGACGGGCCCAGCGGCGCCGCGCCGCGCGGGCCAAGGCCGCGCCCGCTTGCGCCCCGCATCTCCGAGGCCGAGGCCGAGGCTCATGCCGCTTTTGTCGCGAAACTGGGCGAACATGCGGTGTGGCTTCGCTACACGTCGCGGCAAAACCATTAGGCGGTTGCGGAACCTTTCTGGCCTGCGGGACAGTTTGACTGCAATCTGACAACAGCGAAACGGGGGCAGACAGCGTGATCAGGGATATGTGGCAGTTCCTCATGGCTCTGTTCGAGCGGATGGACAAGATCCACATGAGCCTGATTGCCGCAGGCGTGTCCTTCTATGCGATGTTCGCGACCTTTCCCGGACTGGCGGCGCTGTTTGCGCTGTGGGGCCTGTGGTATGACCCGCATCTGATCGAGCAATACATCCACACGACCGATGAATTCATCCCTTCGGGTGCGGCAGACATCATCTATGGGCAGGTTAATTCGCTGATCGCGGCGGGGCGCACGCAACTGGGCTGGACCACGGCGATTTCCTTTCTGATCGCCACGATTTCGGCCCGCGCGGGTGTGGATGCGCTGATCCGCGGGCTGAACGCGGCCTATGGGGTGCGGTCGCATTCGACGGTGATGGGGTTCCTGCTGGCCTATGCGCTGACGCTGGTCATCGTGGGCGTGGTCATTCTGGGGCTGGCGGTCATCATCGTCGTGCCCATCGCCTTCAACTTCCTGCCCGATGTGCCGCTGCGCAACTGGCTGCTGAGTTCGGTGCCGTGGCTTGCGATCTTTCTGATCGTGATGATCGTCATCGGCATTCTGTACAAATACGGCCCGAATGTGAAAACGCCCCGCACCTCGGTCTTTACCTGGGGCGCGCTGTTTGCGGCGCTGGCCTGGGCGGGGGCGTCCTATGGCTTTTCGGTCTATCTGAACAATTTCAACAGCTATAACCGGATCTATGGCTCTATCGGCGCGGTGATCGCGCTGTTGATGTGGTTCTACCTGGGCGGGTTTTCCGTCATGCTGGGCGCGCTGATCAACCTTGAGATGTCGCGCCGCCGCCGCGTCCTTGCCGCCCGCAAGCTGCGTCTGGCCGCCAAGGAAAGCGCGCCGAAAAGCTGATCGGCGCCGGGCGGTCCGCGCATTGCGAAACCTGCGGCCCGCCAGATCGTTTCCCCCGGCAACAGTCCGGAGAATTTCGATGAGACTGCAAAAGCTTTATACCGCTCTGTCGGTCGGCGATCTTGCCCGCGCGCAGGACTGGTACACCCGATTGCTGGGCCGCGGCCCCGTCCGCCCCATGCCCAGCCTGATCCAGTGGGAAACCAGCCCCGGAGGCGGTTTGCAACTGACCAGCGACGGATCGCCTGTCGGGCAAGGCGGCATGTCGCTGGTCGTCGATGATGTCAAGGCCGAGCGCGCGCGCCTTGCGGCTGTGGGCATCGCGCTGGGCGACAGCTTTCAGGGCAGCTATTCGACCTTGGCGCAGGTCAGGGATCCCGATGGCAACCTGATCGTGCTGGCGACGCCGCCGGACCCGGCCTATCCGAAGGCCTGACCGGCATCGGCGGTCAGCCTGTGGCCTGCCCCAGATTGAAGACGCGGCTGGGCTGCACCTCGGCCCCCATATAGCGGCCGATGCACAGCGGCTGGCCATTGCGGCTGACCCAGACCTCGGCGCCGAATTCGGCATGGCCCAGCACCTGACCGGGATTGCCGTTCAGGATGCGCACCGCGCCCATCTCGGTCGCCTGCATCTGCGGCAGATCGGCCAGCGCCGATTGCAGCGGCAGCAGCGCGGCCTCGATCTCGGCCTGATTGGCGCGGTCGATGCGGTCGAAGGCGATGCCGTCCGCGGCCTCGTACGGGCCGGACCAGATGCGGCGCAGATGGTCGACATGGCCAAGACAGCCAAGCGCGCGCCCCAGATCGCGGGCGATGGCGCGGACATAGCCGCCCTTGCCGCAGACCATGCGCAGATCGGCACTGTCGCGGCCCGCCGTCAACAACTCCAGCGATTCCACCCAAAGCGGGCGCGCGGCCAGTTCCAGCACCTCGCCGTCGCGGGCAAGGTCATAGGCGCGTTCGCCATCGACCTTCACCGCCGAGACATTCGGCGGAACCTGCATGATGTCGCCCACGAACGCCCCCAGCGCGGCGCGGATCTGATCCGCATCGGGGCGGCTGTCTGCGGTGTCGATCACCTGCCCCGACGCATCGTCGGTCGAGGTCTGCGCCCCCCAGTTCACCCGGAAATCATAGGCTTTCAGCGCATCCGTCAGGATCGGCACGGTCTTTGTGGCTTCGCCCAAGGCAATCGCCAAGACGCCCGTGGCGTCGGGGTCCAGCGTGCCCGCATGTCCGGCCTTTTTCGCGTCCAGCGCCCAGCGGACGCGCCCGACCACATCGGTCGAGCCCACGCCTGCGGGTTTGTCCACGATCAGCCAACCGTGGATCTCGCGCCCTTTTTTCCGTCCCATGGTGTTATTCCGTATATCCGATGATCGGCCCAAGCCGCCGACCGAAATCGGCGCGGTTCAGCGCGGGCGCATAAAGCCTGCTGATCGAGCCGTCAAAATAAAGCGCATCCCGCGCACCCAGCCCGTCGCGGAACAGGCGTCCGAATTCGTGAAACGTCACCGCGCGGTCGCTGATCGCGAACCACGCCGTCTGGCCGTCCGGCGACACGCCGACGCCGTTCCTGACATAGCGGCTGTCGCTGTCTTCCAGAAAACGCGGATGCAGCGCGCCGTCGATGACCAGCATCGGCCCCGATTGCGTGGCGATGCGGCATTGCGGATCGGCGGCCTTGAAGGCGCGGCTTTCGATCACCTGATAGGGGCGCGCGCCCCCGGCGCAGAACACGCCGTTCGGCAGCATCCCGAAATTGCCGCCGCCGCCCGCCGTCACCAGATCATGCGCCTTTTCGCCATCGCTGACATAAAGCCCCACGGGGCTGTAATCGGCGTGATACATGCCCGCATTCATCGCGAAGGCCAGCGTCTGATCGGGCCCAAGCTGGCGCCGCACGCTGGTGAAATCGCCCAGCACGCGCCCGTCCGGGCCGTTCAGCCACAGCTTCAGCCCCGGCTCTTGCTGGGCCGCAAGCGTGCAGACAACATAGCCCTGCCCGTCGAAATCGCGCTTTTCGCAGATCCCGGCCACGGCGGGCAGGGTCATTGCGATCAGCGCGCCCACGGCCAGACCCAGCTTGCGCTTCAGATCAATCCTCATCGTCTTGACCGTCGCTGTCCGGGTCGCCCTCCACATCGCGACGCACGCGTGCGTCGCCCAGCATCCGGCGGGTGTCGTCCATGCGGTCAAAGGTCTCGTCCAGCACGAAGCGCAATTGCGGCGCGTATTTCAGCGTCATGGCCTTGGCGACCAGATGGCGCAGCTCGGCCTGATTGCGGCGCAGGGCGGCCAGCGCCTCATCGGCGCCGTGCCCGCCCAGGGGCAGCACATAGGCCGTCGCGACCTTCAGGTCGGGGGATGTGCGCACCTCGCCCACCGTGATCGAGTGGCGGTTCAGGTCGGGGTCGTGAACGTCGCCGCGCAGCAGGACGTCGGACAAGGTGCGGCGGATCAGTTCCCCCACGCGAAGCTGACGCTGCGAGGGGCCGGTGCCGGAATGAAAGCGGTTCTGTGCCATGGCCGCAGATGTAGGGGGTCGCGGCGCGGGCCGCAACGGTTTAGAACGACCGCAAACGGGGGTTTGAGCATGGAATTACCGGGTATCGTCGTCACGGGTGTGTCGGGACGCATGGGGCAGATGCTGGCGCGGGTCGTCTTGTCCTCGGACAAGGTGCGGCTGGTGGGGGGGACGGTGCGTCCGGGCAACCCATGGGCAGGCCGCGATCTGGGCGAGGCGATGGGCGGTCCGGCCATCGGTCTGGCCGTGTCCGATGACCCGGTGCAGACCATCGCCCGGGCGCAGGCGGTGATCGACTTCACCACGCCCGAAACCAGCGTCGCCATGGCCGAACTGACGGCGCAGGCGCGTGCGGTGCATGTCATCGGCACCACCGGCTTTGCCCCTGCCGATCTGGCCAGGCTGACCGCCGCCGCCCGCCATGCCCCGATCATCCGCGCCGGCAACATGAGCCTTGGGGTCAACCTGCTGATGGGCCTGACCCGCAAGGTCGCCGCCGCGCTGGGGGAGGATTGGGACATCGAGGTGGTCGAGGCGCATCACAACCGCAAGGTCGACGCGCCCTCGGGCACCGCGCTGATGCTGGGACAGGCCGCCGCCGAAGGCCGGGGCCATCCGCTGGAGGATCTGCGCACCCCCGCCCGCGAAGGCATCACCGGCGCGCGCGAACGCGGCACCATCGGCTTTTCGGCCATCCGCGGCGGCGATGTCGTGGGGGAACATGACGTGATCTTTGCCGGGGCGGGTGAACGCGTGGTGCTGCGGCATCTGGCGACCGACCGGGCGATCTTTGCGCGCGGCGCGCTGCAGGCCGCGATCTGGGGGCAGGACAAGGGGCCGGGCGAATACGATATGGCCGATGTGCTTGGCCTTTAGTCTCCGCACCCCTAGGTTCAGCCCATGACCCTGCTTGCCGCCCTTGATCCCGCCGATGCCGATCTGACCGCCTGCCTTGCGCGGGTGATGGCGGCTGTTCTGAAACCCGGCGATGTGGTCGCGCTGGAAGGCCCGGTCGGCGCGGGCAAGACGCATTTCGCCCGCGCCTTCATCCGCGCCCGGCAGGGCGATCTGGCCGAGGACGTGCCCAGCCCGACCTTCACGCTGGTCCAGACCTATGCCGATCCCGCCGGAACCGAGATCTGGCACGCCGACCTGTATCGCCTGACCCACCCCGATGAGATGGCCGAACTGGGGCTGGATCAGGCCATGACCGACAGCATCGTGCTGATCGAATGGCCCGATCACGGCGGGGATCTGCCCGATCCGCTGACCGTCCGCCTTGAGAACGTGCCGGACTTCCCCGACCTGCGCCGCATCACCCTGTCCGGATCCGAGCCGCATTGGGGCCTGATGACCCGCCTGCCCGCCATTGCGCGGCTGATCCACCGCGCCGGCTGGGCCGATGCCCGTGTCGTGCCGCTGGCGGGCGATGCCTCGTCCCGGCGCTATTTCCGGCTTCTGGACGGCCAGCGCAGCGCGGTGCTGATGGATGCGGCGCCGGGCACGACCGGCCCCTATGTCGCGATGACGCAATGGCTGCGCGGCCGCGACCTGCATGCGCCGCAGATTCTGGCCACCGATCAGGTCGAGGGCCTGCTGCTGCTGGAGGATCTGGGTGACGATCTGATCGCCCGCGTGCTTGAGGACCAGCCCGGACTTGCCCCGCGCATCTATGACCGCATGACCGATCTGCTGATCGAACTGCACGGCCACGCCGCACCCGATTTCGTGCTGCGGCTGAACGGGGCGGAACTGGCGCGGCAGGCCGGGCTGTTTGCCGATTACTATCCCGTCGCTGCCGGTGCGCGCGGCAAGGGCGCGGGCGTCGCCGATGCGATCCGTGCGCTGCATCGCGAACTGGCCGAAGACATGCCCCCGGTGCTTGGCCTGCGCGATTTTCACGCCGAGAACCTGATCTGGCGCGGCGACCGGCCCCTGGGCATTCTGGACTTTCAGGACGCGGTTGCGGTGCATCCGGCCTATGATCTGGTCTCGGGGCTGCAAGACGCCCGGCGCGATGTGGACCCAGAGATCGAGGCCGCACAGATTGACCGCTATATCGCCGCGACCGGGGTCGATGCCGACCGCTTCCGTGCCGCCTATGCGCTGCTGGGCGCGCAGCGCAATCTGCGCATCATGGGCATTTTCACCCGTCTGGCCCGGCTTGAGGGCAAACGCCGCTATCTGGCCTTCATGCCGCGCGTCTGGGCCCTGATCCAGCGCGACATCGCGCATCCGGCGCTGGCCCCGCTGGCCGCGGCGCTTGAGGGTGTGCCCGCCCCCACGCCGCAGATCATCGAAAGGATCGCATCCGCATGACCGCCCGCCTGCCCCTGATGATCTTTGCGGCAGGCAAGGGCACGCGCATGGCGCCGCTGACCGACGTGACGCCGAAGCCCTTGATCCGGGTCGGCGGTCAGACGCTGCTGGACCGCGCGCTGGATCTGGGCCGCAGCGCGGGCGTCGGGCGCGTGGTGGTGAACACGCATCACCTTGGCGGACAGATCGTGATGCATCTGGCGGGGTCGGGGGTCGCGATCTCGGATGAAGGCGATGCGCTGCTGGAAACCGGAGGGGGGCTGCGCAAGGCGCTGCCTTTGCTGGGGCCGGGGCCGGTCATCACGATGAACCCGGATGTGGTCTGGACCGGGGCCAATCCCGTCGCGGCGCTGATCTCGGCATGGCGCGACGACATGGACGCGTTGCTGATGCTGGTGCCTTTGGCGCAGACGCATGGGCGGCAGGGCGGCGGGGATTTCAGCCTTGATCCCTCGGGCCGCCTGATCCGCAAGGGCGGTCTGGTCTATGGCGGGGCGCAGATCATCCGGCCCGACCGGCTGGACCGGATTGCCGAGGATGCGTTTTCCCTGAACCGGCTGTGGGATCTGATGATCGCGGATGGCCGCGCCTTCGGCATCCTGCATCCCGGCCAATGGTGCGATGTGGGCCGCCCCGACTGCATCCCCCTGGCCGAAAGGCTGCTGAATGGCTGAGGACTGGCGCAATGGCGTCTTTGCCCTGCCCTGCGGCGCCGATTTCCCCGGCGCCTTTGCCGACGGCCTGATTGCCCGGATGCGCCACCGCCCGCCGCAGGACATGGCGCGGGTGACGGTCTTTGCCAATTCCGGCCAATCCCTGCTGGCGCTGCGCGATGCGCTGATCTGGCGCGGCCCGCTGCTCCTGCCGCAATTGCGGCTGCTGGCCGATCTGGGCGGCGGCGGCGCGACGGCACCCTTGGCGCGGCGGCTGGAACTGGGCCGCCTGATCGACGCCGCGCTGCGCGCGCAGCCGGATCTGGCGCAGGGGCAATCGGTGCCGGAACTGGCGACCTCGCTGGCCGGGCTGATGGCCGAGATGCAGCTTGAAGGGCTGGACGCCGCCGCGCTGGAGCGCATCGACGCGGGCGATCACGCCCAGCATTGGGGCCGCGCGCTGGCATTCCTGAAAATCGCCGCCGGATATTACCTGACCGACCCGCCGCAGGACCGCGAAGCCCGCCAGCGGGCCGAGGCCGAACGGCTGGCCGCCGCATGGGCGCGGGGCGAGGGCTTGCCGCAGGATCCGGTGATCGTTGCGGGCTCGACCGGCTCGCATGGGGCGACGCGCGATTTCATGCAGGCGGTGGCGCGCCTGCCGCTGGGGGCGGTGGTGCTGCCGGGCTATGATCCCGATCTGCCCGCCGCCGTCTGGCAGGGGCTTGAGACGACCGAGGATCACCCGCAGGCCCGCCACGCGCCCTTTGTGCGCGATTTCGGCCCGCTGCCCGAATGGGTGCATGGCACCGCGCCCGATCCGGCAAGGAACCGCCTGATCTCGCTGGCGCTGCGGCCCGCGCCGGTCACCGATCAATGGATCGACGAAGGCCCGCATCTGGGCGATCTGATCCCCGCCACCCAGCACCTGACCCTGCTTGAGGCCGAACAGCCCGGCGAGGAAGCCGAGGCCATCGCCCTTGTCATCCGCGAGGCGGTGCAGCGCAGCCAGCCCGTCACCCTGATCGCCGCCGACCGGATGCTGACGCGGCGGGTGCAATCGGCGCTGGACCGCTGGACCATCATTCCCGACGACTCGGCGGGGCAGCCCCTGCCGCTGACCGCGCCGGGGCTGTTTCTGCGCCATGTCGCGGATCTGTACGGCGCCGAGCTGATGATAGACGGCCTGCTGGTGCTGCTGAAACATCCGGTGACCGCGACCGGACTGGGCGCGGAATACCGCCGCCAGCACAACCGCCACACCCGCGATCTGGAATTGCGGCTGCGCAAGCGCGGCCCGGCCTTCCCGGATGGCGATGCGCTGCGCGACTGGGCCAGCCGTGGCGACGAACACAGCAAGCCATGGGGCCTTTGGCTGGCCGGGCTGCTGGACCGCATCGTGCCCTTGGCGGCGGATAAGGGCCCGCGCCCGCTGGCGGCGCGTCTGGCCGATCTGCGCGCGCTGGCGCAGGATCTGGCGGCGGGTCCGACGGGCGATGCCGAGGCGTCCGAGCTGTGGGCCAAGGCCTCGGGCGATCAGGCCCGCGCCACGCTGGATCATCTGCAAAGCCATGCGTCCTTGGGACATGACCTGCGCGCGGGCGAGTTCCGCGACCTGCTGTATACGCAATTGCAGGGCGGCGCGGTGCGGCAGGATGTGGCCTCGCACGCGCTGGTGCGGTTCCGTGGCCCGCGCGAGGCCCGGACCGAGGCCGTGGGTGCGGCGGCCGGTCTTGTCATCCTTGCCGGTTTGAACGAAGGCGGATGGCCGCAGGCGCTGCCGCCCGATCCATGGCTGTCGCGGCCCATGCGCAGTGCCGCCGGTCTGACTCTGCCCGAACGGCAGGTGGGGCTGGCCGCGCATGACTTTCAGCAGGCGGTGGGGGCCGGGCAGGTGATCCTGTCGCGCGCGCATCGCGATGCCGATGCCGAAACCATCCCCTCGCGCTGGCTGAACCGGCTGGTGAACCTGCTGGGCGGCCTGCCCGATCAGAACGGCAGACAGGCGCTGGCCCAGATGCGGGCGCGCGGGCAGGTCTGGCTGGATCTGGCCGCAGCGCAAGCCAGGCCGCGTCACGCGCTGGCCCCGGCGCGCCGCCCCTCGCCCATTCCGCCCTCGCCCGCGCTGGCGCAGATGTCGGTGACCGAGGTCAGAACGCTGATCCGCGACCCCTATGCCGTCTATGCCCGCCGCGTGCTGGGCCTGAATGCGCTGGACCCGCTGCGGCCCGAACCCGATGCCGCCGACCGGGGCAATGCGCTGCATGACATCATGGACCAGTTCCTGACCACCCTGCCCAACGACCCGGAAACGCCGCAGGCGATGCAGGCGCGGCTGCTGGCGATCACCGACGCGGTGCTGGCGCGCGATGTGCCATGGCCCTCGGCCCGGCTGTTCTGGCGCGCACGCATCGCAGCGGTCGCAGACCGGCTGATGACGGACGAGGCCGCGCGCCTGACCCAAGGCCGTCCCGTGGTGGTCGAGGAACGCGGCAAGCTGCCGGTCCCCGGCTTTCAGTTCGCCCTGACCGCCAAGCCCGACCGGCTGGACCTGCTGGGCGACGGGCGGGTGCAGGTCTATGACTACAAGTCCGGCAAGCCTCCGACCGACAAGCAGATCGCCCATTTCGACAAGCAGTTGCCGCTGGAGGCCGCGATGGTCGAACAGGGTGCGTTCGGCCGCATCGGCCCGGTCCCCGTGGCGGGCATCAGCTATATCCAGCTGGGCGGCGAAGGAAAAACCGAGGCGCGCGATTTCGGCCCCGGTTACGCGCAAGAGACATGGGCAGGCTTCGTCGACCTGATCCGCCGCTATCTGCTGGGCGAGCGCGGCTTTACCGCCCGGCTGGCGATGGAGCGCAGCGATCATGCCAGCGATTACGACCACCTGTCGCGGCATGGCGAATGGGATACGACCGAACCCGCCACCCCCGAAAGGTTCCCCGAAGATGGATGAGGCGACACTGGCACAGGTCCGGGCCGCCGATCCGGTGCGCTCGACATGGCTGACGGCCAATGCGGGCTCGGGCAAGACGCGGGTGCTGACCGATCGCGTGGCGCGGCTGCTTTTGGCCGGAACCGCGCCGGAAAAGATCCTGTGCCTGACCTATACCAAGGCGGCGGCGACCGAGATGCAGAACCGGCTGCTGCAACGGCTGGGCAAATGGGCGATGCTGCCCGAACCCGATCTGCGCGACGAACTGGCGCGTCTGGGCGAAGGCTCCGCGCCCGATCTGCCCGCCGCGCGGCGGCTGTTTGCCCGCGCGATCGAGGCGCCGGGCGGGCTGAAGGTCCAGACCATCCACAGCTTCTGCGCCGGTGTCCTGCGCCGCTTTCCCATCGAGGCGGGCGTGCCGCATGGCTTTACCGAACTGGACGACCGCCGCGCCGCCCTGATCCGCGCGCAGATCATCGAGGATATGGCCAGGGACGATCACCCGGCCCTGCAAGACCTGCTGACGCTGCATTCGGGCGAAAACCTTGACGCGTTCCTTGCCGGTCTGCGGGGGTTCGATGCCCCGGCAGACCGGGACGCCGTTCTGGCGATCTGCGGGCTGCATCCGGGCGAAACACTGCCGGATCTGCTGGCGCGGACCTTTGCCGAAGGTCTGGCGGTGATCCCGGCGATGATCCCGCATCTGCTGAAAAGCGGCACGAACGATCAGAAGGCGGCGGCGAAGCTGGCGACAGGCAACTGGACCGCCCCCGGCGTGGCGGAGCTGGCGATCCTTGAAGGCGTGTTGCTGACCGGCGCGGGGGCGAAAGACCCCTTCACCGCCAAATATGACAGCTTCCCGGCCAAGGCCCTGCGCACCGGCCCCTGCGCCGAGATGCTGGAGGATCTGGCGGCGCTGATGGCCGCCGTGGAAAGCGCCCGCCCGCGCCGCATCGCGCTGGCCCATGCCGACCGCACCCTGGCGCTGCATCGGTTCGGCCATGCGTTCCTTGGCCTTTACCGCGCGCAGAAATCGGCGGGCGGCTTTCTGGATTTCGACGATCTGATCGACCGCACCGCGCGGCTTTTGTCGGAAAACAGCATGGCGCAATGGGTGCTGTTCCGGCTGGATGGCGGCATCGACCATATCCTCGTCGACGAGGCGCAGGATACCAGCCCGGCGCAATGGCAGGTGATCCAGCGGCTGACGGATGAATTCACCTCGGGGGATGGCGCGCGGGGCGGGCGCAGCCTGTTCGTGGTGGGCGATCCGAAACAGTCGATCTATTCCTTTCAGGGCGCCGATATCGCCGTTTTCGAGGAACGCCGCGCGGGCTTTGCCGCCGCCTTCGATGCGGTGCAGAACCCGATGCAGGTGCTGGAACTGCGCCACAGCTTCCGGTCCTCGACCGCGATCCTGTCTCTGGTCGATCAGGTCTTTGCAGGCGACGCGGCACAGGGTCTGGGCGATCCGCCGCAGCACCGCGCCTTTCGCACCACGATGCCGGGGCGCGTCGATCTGTGGCCGGTGGTGCCCAAGCCCGACAAGCCCGAACCCGGCGACTGGACCGATCCGATCGACCAGCCTGCGGAAAATTCGGAAACCACGCAGCTGGCCCGCGCCATTGCGCGCGGCATCCGCGACATGCTGGGCACGCCGATATTCGACGCCAAGCGCGGGGCGGTGCGGCGGGTGCGGGCGGGGGATGTGCTGATCCTCGTGCAGCGCCGCTCGGACCTGTTTGCGGAAATCATCGCGGCGCTGAAGGCGGACAATCTGCCTGTCGCCGGGGCCGACCGTCTGAAGCTGGCGGGCGAACTGGCCGTGCGCGACATCCGCGCCGTCCTGTCGGTGCTGGCCACGCCCGAGGACGATCTGTCGCTGGCCGCAGCCCTGCGCTCGCCGCTGTTCGGGCTGACCGAGGCGCAGCTTTACCGTCTGGCCTCGGGGCGGACCGGAGAATATCTGTGGCGGCGGCTGCGGGAATCCGGCTATCGCCACGCGGTCGAACTGCTGTCCGATCTGATGGGCCAGACCGGCTTCATGCGTCCCTATGACCTGATCCAGCGGCTGCTGATCCGCCATAACGGCCGCGAAAACCTGCTGGCGCGGCTGGGGCCGGAAGCGGTGGATGGCATCGACGAATTGCTGTCGCAGGCGCTCAGCTATGAATCGGGCGAAACCCCCAGCCTGACCGGCTTTCTGGTCTGGCTGGCGGGCGATGATGTCGAGGTGCGCCGCCAGCCCGGCACGGCCACGGATGAGGGCGAGGGGCTGATCCGCGTCATGACGGTGCATGGCTCGAAGGGTCTGGAAAGCCCCATCGTCATCATGCCCGACGCCGCCAAGCGCCGCCCGCCCCGCGAAGGCGCGGTGCTGGCCGGCCCCGACGGCGTGGCGCTGTGGCGCGGGCGCAAGGGCGAACGCCCCGATCTGGTCGAGGATCTGGCCGCCTATCAGACCCAGCGCCAGTTGCAGGAACGCAAGCGGCTGCTTTATGTCGGGCTGACGCGCGCGGAAAGCTGGCTGATCGTGGCCGCGGCGGGCGAAACGGACCCCGACAGCTGGCACGGCATGGTCGAGGCGGGCTTTGGCCGCAGCGATCTGGTCGAAACCCGCCTGCCCGCAAGCGGGGGAGGCGAGATCCGGCGGCTGGATTTCGGCGACTGGCCAGCCGATGCGCCGCAGGCTTTGGTCATGAAACCCAAGGCGGTCGACATGCCCGACTGGATCCACCATCCGCCGCCGCCCGCGCCGGAAAAGCGCCGTCCGGTGGCAGCGACGGGGCTGGGCGGCGCCAAGGTCATGGCCGGTGCGGGCGAGGGCGATGCGCAGGCCGCCATGCTGTTCGGCACTCGGCTGCATCTGCTGATGGAGCATCTGCCGGGCCGCGACCCGGACCAGTGGCCGGATATCGCCCGCGACGTTCTGTCGGGGGCCGAAGGTGGCCTGCCCGAGGCCGCGGCACTGGCGGGCCTGCTGGACGAGGCGCGCCAGATCCTGACCGCTCCGGCGCTGGCCGAGGTCTTTGATCTGCCAGACGGCGCGCAGGTGATGCAGGAAATTGCCCTGACCGCGCCCATTCCCGGTGTGGGGATGCTGTGGGGCAAGATCGACCGGCTGGTCATTCAGGGCGACCGCGTCCTGGCCGTCGATTACAAGTCGAACCGCGACGTGCCCGATGCCCCGCAGGCCACGCCCTTGGGCGTGCTGCGGCAGATGGCCGCCTATCGCGCGGCCCTTGCGCAGATCTTTCCCGGCCACAGGATAGAGGCCGCGATCCTGTGGACCGCAACCCGCAGCCTGATGCCTTTGCCCGCCGCGCTGATGGATGACACGATGGCGGGTCTTGACCCCACCGGGCCTCGTGCCTAGCTGTTTCATGACAATCCTGCCGGTTTTACTTGTCCCGGCGCATCGCAGGAGTTTCCCTTATGGCAACCCAACCCGTTACTGACGCCCAGTTCGACGCCGAAGTCCGCCAGTCCGCCACCCCCGTCGTGGTCGATTTCTGGGCCGAATGGTGCGGTCCCTGCCGCCAGATCGGTCCGGCTTTGGAAGAACTGGCCGCCGAATATGGCGACAAGGTGAAGATCGTCAAAGTCAACGTGGACGAAAATCCCGAAAGCCCGGCCGCCCTTGGCGTGCGCGGCATCCCGGCGCTGTTCCTGTTTAAGGATGGCGAGGTCGTGTCCAACAAGATCGGCGCCGCGCCCAAGGCCGCGCTGAAGGCATGGATCGATTCCGAGATCTGACGTTATTGGGGCGGCCGGTCAGAGCGGCCAGCCGCCCCGGCGCATCGCTGACAGGATGCGCGTGCCCGCATCGGGCAATGTGGCGTTGATCGCCTTTTCCTGCAAAAACCAGAACAGGTAGCGGTCGAAATCCGGGCGATGGGTGTCGGCCATCTGCAAGGCTTTTTCCCCCAGATCGGCGATGTTCAGCGCGATGTGGTGAAAGTCGATCTGCGCAAACAGCACCGCAGGCTTGCCCAGCAGGAAGCCGTCGAAGGCGACGGCGCTGTTTTGGGTGACGACGAAGGCGCAGTCGCGCAGCAGCGCCATGGTGTCGCCGCCGATCCGCAGGTTCGGATAGCGTTCGGCGATGCTCTGCAGTGCGGCCAGATCCTGCGCATCATAAACCTCATTCGGATGCAGCGTCGCGACTGTCGGCCGGCCAAGCGCCGCGACCTGCTCAACCATCTTGACCGGGCTTGCGGTCTGGAAGGACCGGCAGCGGCGGATATGGCCTTGCAGCGGGATCAGGACGGCTTTGTCGTGGCGCGGAGGCGGCCCCGGCAATACGCGGGCGCGCAGCCGTGCGGCGAAGGCGCGGGCGTTTTCTGCGTCGATCTGGTCAGGGTCGAAGCTGCTGCGCGCCACGTCGAAGCGCCAGCGCTGCGGCTGCGTCTGGATCTGCCAGAAGGGATAGTGATAGGCGCGGCGGAAGGTCAGCGCGCGGTCATGGGTCGGGGCCTCGGCATGAAACAGCGCATAGCCGTCCCGCTGCGGGGCGTCTGCGCGGGCGGCGGGGCCGGTCTGGAGCCACTCGACCCGCCAGCCCTGCGCCTGCACGGCGGCTTGCAGCACGGCCATGAAGGGAAAGCTGCCGTCGCGCGCCGTGCGCAGCATACTGCCTTCCAGATAGACGCGCAGGGTGGGAGCATTCGACATGCCAGCAGGCTAGCCGGGCAAGCCGGGTTGCGAAACCCCTGTGCCAGCCATATCTGACCCCTCAAGACAGAAGCGGAGGGCAGCATGTCCGATGAGAAATTTCCCGGCTGGCACGGCACGACCATTCTGGCCGTGCGGCGCGCGGGCAAGGTGGTCGTCGCAGGCGACGGTCAGGTCAGCGTTGGCCAGACGGTGATGAAGGGCACGGCGCGCAAGGTGCGCCGCCTGTCGCCCGGCGGCAGCGATGTGGTGGTGGGCTTTGCCGGATCGACCGCCGATGCCTTTACCCTGCTGGAACGGCTGGAGCGGAAGCTGGAATCGGCGCCGGGCCAATTGGCGCGGGCCTGTGTCGATCTGGCCAAGGACTGGCGCATGGACAAATACCTGCGCAACCTTGAGGCCATGCTGATCGTCACCGACGGCAAGGATATTTTCGTGGTGACCGGCGCGGGCGACGTGCTGGAGCCGGAACATGACGTGGCGGCCATCGGCTCGGGCGGGAATTACGCGCTGGCTGCGGCGCGGGGGTTGATGTCGGCGGATCTGGATGCCGAGGGCGTGGCCCGTCAGGCCATGGCGATCGCTGCCGATATCTGTGTCTATACCAATGGAAACCTGACGGTCGAGGTTCTGGGTTAAGGGGGCTTTGCCCCCGTCCTGCGGACTCCCCCAAGGGTATTTGGGAAACAAGGAAACGGTTTCCCGGCAAGAAGAAAGGTTCTGAGCATGAGTGATTTGACGCCGCGCGAGATCGTGTCCGAGCTGGATCGCTTTATCATCGGCCAGAAGGACGCCAAGCGCGCCGTGGCCGTGGCGCTGCGCAACCGCTGGCGGCGGCGGCAGCTGGGCGATGATCTGCGCGATGAGGTCTATCCCAAGAATATCCTGATGATCGGGCCGACCGGCGTCGGCAAGACCGAGATCAGCCGCCGTCTGGCCAAGCTGGCCCGCGCGCCTTTCCTGAAGGTCGAGGCGACGAAGTTCACCGAAGTCGGTTATGTCGGCCGCGATGTCGAGCAGATCATCCGCGATCTGGCCGATGCTGCGATCATCGAGACGCGCGAGCGGATGCGCGAGGAGGTCAAGGCCCGCGCCCATAAGCAGGCCGAGGATCGCGTCGTGGCCGCCCTTGCCGGCGACAATGCCCGTGAGCAGACCCAGCAGATGTTTCGCGACAAGCTGAAGCGGGGCGAGTTGGACGACACGGTGATCGACTTGGAGGTGCAGGACAATTCCAGCCCCTTTGGCATGATGGAAGTGCCCGGCCAGCCCGGCGCGATGGGCGGCATGGATCTGTCGGGGCTGATGAAGGCCTTTGGCGGGCGGCGCGTCCGGCGCAAGGTGACTGTCGCGGAAAGCTATGAGCTGTTGATCGCCGAAGAGGCCGACAAGCTGCTGGACGACGAGGTGGTGAAGGCGGCGGCCCTGGAAAGCGTACAGGAAAACGGCATCGTCTTCATCGACGAGATCGACAAGGTGGCTGCGCGGACCGATGCGCGGGGTGGCGACATCTCGCGCGAGGGGGTGCAGCGTGATCTGCTGCCGCTGATCGAGGGCACCACGGTGTCGACGAAATATGGCCCGGTGAAGACCGATCACATCCTGTTTATCGCCAGCGGTGCGTTCCATATCGCCAAGCCCAGCGATCTGCTGCCCGAATTGCAGGGTCGTCTGCCGATCCGGGTCGAGCTGCGCGCGCTGACCGAGGAGGATTTCATCCGCATCCTGACCGAGACGGACAATGCCCTGACCCGGCAATACACCGCCTTGATGCAGACCGAGGGCGTCGTCGTCACCTTCACCGAGACCGGCATCCGGGCGCTGGCCCGCATCGCTGCCGAGGTCAATGGCTCGGTCGAGAATATCGGTGCGCGGCGGCTTTACACCGTCATCGAGCGGGTCTTCGAGGAGCTGTCCTTCAGCGCGCCCGACCGTTCGGGTGAGACGGTCACGGTCGATGAGGCGTTTGTGGAAAAATATCTGGGCGATCTGGCAAGATCCACGGATCTGTCGCGTTACGTTCTTTGATGGAACCCTAAGCTGCTGCTATCGTTCATGGGTAGCAGTAGCTTAGGGACTTGTTCATGGGATATATCCTCAGCGCCATCATCTTTGCGCTTGATGTCTGGGCCATCGCCTCGATCATCAATACCAATGTGGCGACTTCGACGAAGATCATCTGGATCCTTCTTGTCGCCATCCTGCCGGTGGTCGGGTTGATCATCTGGTGGTTTGCCGGTCCCAAGGCGAACATGCGCTGAAAGATCAGGGGCGGCCGCAATGGCCGCCCGTTTTCATTTCCGCAGATAGACGTAATAGGCACCCTCGCCGCCATGGCGTCGGTGGGCGGGTCTGACCTGCAGCACCATGCGGTTCAAGGGCGGCATCTGCAGCCAATGCGGCACGTTGTGGCGCAGGGCGCCGGGCCGCACCGGCAGCGGCGCGAATTCATCGCCCGCCTTGCCCTTGCCGGTGATGACCAGCACCAGCCTGTGACCCTGCGCATGGGCGCCTGCGACAAAGCGGATCAGCACCGGCTGCGCGATGTTCAGCGTCATGCCATGCAGGTCCAGCCGCGCGTCGGGGGCCAGCTTGCCCTGGCTCATCCTGCGGTGGGTCTTGTGGTCCATGCGGACCGGCGCATCGCGCAGGGACTGGCCGGGATGCGGCGACAGGTCGATGCGCGAGGTGGTGTTCAGCGCCTTGGCCCCGATGCGGAAATCCGGCAGCGGGGTGGCTGCCGGATCGGGGATGCGGGGCGCGGGCTTGGGCTTTGGGTCAAGTGACGGCGCGGGATCGGGTTTTCGGCCCGGATGCATGGGCACTGCCGTTGCCGCGATGCGGGACCATAGGGCCTTTTCATCGGCCGAAAGGCCCCGGCGCCGTCCCATGTCAGGCGGTGGCGACCAGTTGCCAGTTCGGGTCGTCCGACCCCATCTGACGGGCAAAGGTCCATGTGTCGCGCTGTTTGCGGGCCGATTTCGGGTCGCCATCCACGACATTGCCATCTGCATCGCGGGTGGCCACGATCATTTCACCGACAAAGCGCACCGAGAGTTCCGCCAGCCTGGTCGTGGGGTTGAACTCTGCGACGGCCAGCGCGGTTTCGCGGGTGCCAAGGAACTGCGCCTCGGTCACGAGGCCGCGAGACTTGCGGTCGGCGATGACGCTTTCAAAGGCCTCGGCCACGGGCGGGGCCAGAAAGCCGCGCACTTCGGACAGATCGCCCCGCTCGAACGCCATCAGGATCATCTCATAGGCGGATTTCGCGCCGCCAAGGAAGGGGCCGACGGCAAAGCCGGGCTCGACCTCTTTCATCGCGGTCAGGGCCTTGGCGCTGACGCTGCCCGGTTCGGCATGGTCGTTGATGTCATTGTCCACCTGATCGGCGGTGCCGTCGATCACGTCGAAGCGGCGCTGTGCCTGCGGCTCTTCGGGGGTGCGCGGGGCTTCGAAGCCGTCGCGCGTGCCAAGAACCCCACGCAAGCGCAGGATCAGGAAGATTGCGATCGCGGCAAGAACAAGAAGTTGCAGCATGGGGTTCGACATCAGGACCTTACGAAGCTTACTAACGGGGCATCGCATACCTATGTAGGGTGCAGGGCCGTGCAAGTCCAGTTTCGCGCCCGTAGAATGCAAGGAATGAGAGGTTTCCATGTGGCTGCTGCTGCCATTCGTCCTTCTGCCGATCATCGAGATCGCGCTGTTCATCCAGGTGGGTGGGGTGATCGGTGTGCTGCCGACGATCCTTCTGGTTCTGCTGTCGGCCGTTCTGGGCGTCGCCGTCATGCGCCGGCAGGGCGCGCTGGCCATGCTGGACATGCAGCGGGCAATGCAGGAATTCCGCGACCCCACGCGCCCCATGGCGCATGGTGCGCTGATCATGCTTGCGGGCGGGCTGATGGTGGTGCCGGGCCTGTTCACCAGCGCGCTTGGCCTGTTGCTGCTGATCCCGCCGCTGCGTGATCTGGTGCTGCGCCAGATGGGCAAGCGGGTGCGCGTGGCGGGCGCGGCGTATCGCGGGCGCGAGGGGGATTTCATGTCCGATGTGCCGCCCGGCTATGGCCGCCGCCGCGGTGACGGGGTGATCGACGGCGAATATTCCGTGCAGGACGACACGCCCGCCCCGATCCGCGAAGGGCTGACCGATCAGGCGCAGAAGCCGGGAAATTCCGGCTGGACCCGGCATTGAGGCCTTTGCGCAGGGGTGCTAGAACGCCATGAACCCCCCAAGGGAGAGCTTGATGAGCGACGAGACCACCAACGGCACCCCGGCCCAGCCGAACTCCGCGCAGCCGGCCGTGCGGTTGCAGATCCTGACCCAGTATATCCGCGATCTGTCCTTTGAAAACGCGGTGGCGCAAAAGGGCCTGCCCTCGGGCGATGTGCAGCCGGAAATCGGCGTGCAGGTCAGCCTTGATGCCCGCAAGCGTCAGGTCGACAACCAGTATGAGGTCATCAGCAAGTTCCGCGTGCAGTCCGTCAATTCCAAGGACAAATCGCCGATCTTCCTGTGCGAGCTGGATTACGGCGGCATCTTCCACATCGAGGGCGTGCCCGAGGATCAGCTGCATCCCTTCCTGATGATCGAATGCCCGCGCATGATGTTCCCGTTCGTGCGCCGCATCATCTCGGACATGACGCGGGACGGGGGCTTTCCGCCCTTCAACATGGACCCGGTGGATTTCGTGGCGCTGTATCGTCAGGAAATCTCGCGCCGTGCGCAGGCCGAGCGTCCCAGCGACCAGCCGCTGTCCTGATCCGGACCGATCCTTCCGGCCCGCGCTTCCCGGCGCGGGCTTTTTCATGCGCCGGTCCCGGCTTTTCGTTGCGACCGGCCTTGCATCGGGCATAAGTGACATATGGCAAAAGCAGCACGACGCGCGTGGCAACGGATGCTTTCGGGGCGAAGGCTGGATCTTCTGGACCCCACGCCCATCGATATCGAGATCAGCGACATCGCGCACGGCCTGTCCTTCGTGGCGCGCTGGAATGGCCAGACGCATGGCGACTGGGCCTATTCCGTGGCCGAGCATTCGCTGCTGGTCGAGGAAATTTACCGCCGCACCCAGCCCGATTGCCCGCCGAAATGGCATCTGGCCGCGCTTTTGCACGATGCCCCGGAATATGTCATCGGGGATATGATCTCTCCGGTAAAGGCGGCTTTGGGCAGCGAATACGGGCAAATGGATGCCCGGCTTTCCGCCGCCATTCACCAGCGTTTCGGATTGCCCGCCGAATTGCCAAAACAGATCAAGGCCGCCATCAAACGCGCTGACCGGATTTCGGCTTGGCTGGAAGCGGTTCAGATTGCCGGATTTTCTCAGGCCGAGGCTGACAGGCTGTTTCCCGTGCCCCGGCCTGAATTGTTGCCGGGGCTGGTAATCCTGCTGCGGCCCCCGGTCGAAACCCGGACCGCCTATCTGGCACGGTTCGAGGAATTGCTTTTGCAAATCGACCGGGGCTGAATGCGAAAACTTCGCCCAAGGGCGAAGTTTCAAATCTCAGATCTCAAGCTGTTCCAGCGTCTTTCCGGAATCCAGCGCCTCTTGCACCCAGCGCGGCTTGCGGCCACGGCCAGTCCATGTGGCGTCGGGATCTTCCGGATTGACGTATTTCGCCGCGACCTTGCTGCGGCCCGGTTTGGCGGTGGCCAATTCGGCCAGACTGAAGCCGAATTCACGCGCGGCGCTTTCGACGGCGACCAGTGCCTCGCGCTTGCGGCGGCCTTCATAGGTCGAGATCGCCTTTTCGATCTTATTGCGCAAATCGCGCAGATCGCGCAGCGACATTTTTTCCAGATCGATATCCATGATGTCCTTATTCCCCCGGCTATTATTCTAATTGCCTTGCCGCCGACACTATTTTGATCGGCGGGTCATTTGCAACTGCCAGCACAGAGATTTGTTTCAACGCGGGCTGCGTTTAGCCAATATCCGCTGAAGCGTCCGGCGATGCATATGCAGACGCCGGGCGGTTTCGCTGACATTGCGTTCGCATTGTTCATAGACGCGCTGAATATGTTCCCAGCGCACGCGATCAGCGGACATGGGCGTATCCGGCGGCGGCGGCAGGCTTTCGGCATTTGAAAGCAGGGCGCGCGTGACCTCATCGGCATCGGCGGGTTTCGACAGATAATCCGAGGCCCCCATTTTCACCGCAGCGACGGCGGTGGCGATGGCGCCATATCCGGTCAGCACGATGATGCGGGCATCCTCGCGCGCTTCGCGCAGGGCGTCGACCACATCCAGACCGTTGCCGTCTTCCAGCCGCAGATCGACCACCGCAAAAGCCGGAGGTTTGGCCGCCACGATATCGCGTGCCTCGGCCACGGTCGCCGCGCGCGAGACCTGAAAGCCGCGCTTTTCCATGGCGCGTGCCAGACGGTTCAGAAAGATGTCGTCGTCATCGACCAGCAAAAGGCTGGGATCGGGTCCGATAATCGGGATGTCAGTCATGTCATTCACCCGCAAGATTAGCGCCTGACCTCTAAGCCTATTCCGGGCTTTGGTCAAATTTCTGCGTCGCAAGGGGGCAAAGATGCCCGGATACCGCCCGGCAGGCGACGTGATGCCGCATTGATCCGGGCGGCCTGCGCGCCGTATCAATGCCCTCACCGATCCAGAAAAGCGGAGCACCCGGATGTTCATCGGCTTCGTCTCGCGTCGTTTCGATCTGTTGCCCGGCCAGCCGGGCCCCGAGCCGATCCGGCTGCGCACCCTGATCCTGTTGCGCTGGGTGGCCATTGCCGGGCAATCCGCCGCCGTGGCCGCCGCGCTGATGATCGGCGCGCATCTGCGGCTTGGCCCGATTGTCTTGGTGATCGGCCTGGCCGTGGTGCTGAACGTGGTGCTGATGCTGTCGCCCGCGCGCCGCATCTCGGCCATCGAATCCGCGTGGCAGCTTGGCTTCGATCTGGCGCAGATCGCGGCGCTTCTGTCGCTGACCGGCGGGCTGACCAACCCGTTCGCGCTGCTGCTTCTGGCGCCGGTGACGGTGGCGGCGACCGCCTTGCCGGACCGGCAACTGGCGGCATTGGGGGCTGCGACCTTCATCATGGTCTCGATGGCGGCCTATTTCGCGCGACCACTGACGTTTTCCGCGGGTCCGATCGCCACGCTGAATGAGCCGGTCCTGGTCGGAAGCTGGTTCGCCATCATCATCGGCGCGCTGTTTTTCGCCTTCTATGCCCGCACCGTCGCGGCCGAGATCACGGCGACCTCGGATGCGCTGTTCGCGGCGCGGATGGCGTTGGAGCGGGAACAGAAGCTGCAACATCTGGGCGGCGTCGTCGCGGCGGCGGCGCATGAATTGGGCACGCCATTGGCCACGATCAAGCTGGTCAGCTCGGAACTGGCCTCCGAGGTCGCGACGACGCTGCCCGACCGCAAGGATCTGGCCGAGGATCTGGCGCTGCTGCGCCAATCCGCCGAACGCTGCGGCAATATCCTGAAATCCATGGGCAGCGCGGGCCGCGACGATCTGCTGATCCGCTCGGCCCCGCTGGGTCAGGTGGTCGAGGAAGCGGCGCTGCCGCATCGCAATCGCGGCATCCGCATCCGTGTCGAGATGCCGCCCGGCGCGCCCAGCATCCAGCGCGACGCCGCGCTGATCCACGGCTTTCGCAACCTGATCCAGAACGCCGTCGATTTCGCCGCCGAAGAGGTGCTGATCGAAGCCAGCTTCGACAAGCGCGAAATCCGCCTGCGCGTCGCCGATGACGGCCCGGGCTTTCCTGCGGCGCTGCTGCCCAAGATCGGCGATCCCTTCCTGACCACGCGACCCCGGGCCGAGGATGGCCGCAGCTATGAAGGTCTGGGGCTGGGGCTGTTCATCGCCAAGGCGCTGCTGGAACGGTCGGGCGCGCGGATGAAATTCGGCAATCGCCAGCGCGGTGCGCAGGTCAGCGTGATCTGGCCGCGCCAGATGATCGAGGCGAACGAACGCGGCGCATTGGGCAAAAATCCCGAAATCACCGCTTGAAGGCTTGTGTTAACCAAATGTTATCATTTCTTGTTTTAGGTGAGTTTTTAAGAAAGTTTCAGGCAGGCGATAATGGTGGGACAGTTTCTGACGGCCTTTCTGGCGTCCTTGGTCGCGGTGGTGCTGGCCATCATCGGCCTGCGGCTGGTCGACCGGCGTAGATCGGAAGCCGGCCGCGCCCCCCTGGACCGGACGCTTGAGCCGATCGTTTTCCTGTTCCGTGGCCGCCAGCTTGTCGATGCCACCGGCCCCGCCCGCACCTTGCTGCATGCCCTGCCCGGCGATGGCGACTGGCAGCGGCTGGCGGGCTGGCTGGCGATGCGGCTGCCGGATGCGGGGGCGGCACTTCTGGACATTCAGGCCGGTGCGCGGCTGGAGCTGACCTCGGGCGATGAAAGCGGCGCGCGGCTTCGGCTTTTGGCCGAGGATCTTGGGGATGGTCTTTTGCGCGTGACGCTGGCCGATCCCTCGGCCGAAAACGCGGGCATCGTGGTCGATTCGCTGTCGCTGGGCGCGATGGAGAACGAGCTTGAGATCCTGCGGTCGACCATGGACCATTCGCCGATGCTGGCATGGCGTCAGGATGCGCTGGGGCAGGTGACATGGGCAAACTCGGCCTATCTGCATCTGACGGATGCGGTGTCGGACGGCCAGACGGTCTGGCCCTTGCCGCAACTGATCGACCTTGCCGCCCGTCCCGCACCGGGCAACACGCTGACAGGCTCGCGCCGGGTGCAGATCCAGCATGACGGGCAAAGCCGCTGGTATGATTGCCACACGCATGAGGTGGCCGAACAGATCGTGGCCATCGCGCTGCCCGCCGATGCCGCCGTGCGGGCCGAGCGCAGCCTGCGCGAATTCGTCCAGACCCTGACCAAGACCTTTGCCGATCTGCCGATCGGGCTTGCGATCTTTGACCGCGACCGGAACCTGCAACTGTTCAACCCCGCATTGATCGACCTGACCGGCCTTGCCACCGGCTTTCTGACCGCCCGCCCGACGCTTTACGCCTTTCTGGACCGGCTGCGCGAAGCGCGCATGGTCCCGGAGCCCAAGGATTATCGCAGCTGGCGCAACCAGATGAACTCGCTTGAGGCGGCGGCGTCATCGGGGCATCACGTCGAGATGTGGTCGCTGCCCGGTGGGCAGACCTATCGCGTCACCGGGCGTCCGCATCCCGATGGCGCGGTGGCGTTCCTGTTTGAAGACATCACCTCGGAAATCTCGCTGACCCGCAAATTCCGCGCCGATCTCTCGCTGAGCGCCGAGATGCTGGACGCGCTTGAGGATGCGGTTGCGGTCTTTGCCGCGAATGGCGAACTTCTGGTCTCGAACCGGCAATACGGCTTGCTGTGGGGCAGTTCCAGCCGCGCGACGCTGGATGACCATGTGGCGCGCTGGGTGGATTGTTCGGGCGAAAGCCCGGGGCTGGCCAATCTGCGCGACGCGCTGCATCTGCCCTTGCCCGAGGACGCGCTGCGTGGCGCCATGGCGGGACCGCAGGGGGGCTTGCTGTCATGGCGGCTGCGCGCCCTGTCGGGGGGCCGCGTGTTGCTGAGCTTCCAGTCACCCGTGCCTGCAGGGTCCTCGGATGCCGCGCGGTTGCCCGCTGTCACGCCCAGCGGGGCCACGAACAGCAAGGCGCTGACAGGCTAGCGGCTTGCGCATGGCGCGTGCTTCGGGTTCGCTGCGCGCATTGGACCAAACGCAGGAAGATCACATGCAGGAATTGCCGCAGATTGCGCGGATCGCAGGGCGGGGCGTGCTGTTCGTCATGGCGGTCGATGCCGAATACGGCCCCCAGCTGCGCCAGCGCATCGCCCCCCTGATGACCGGGATCGGCCCGGTCGAGGCGGCCGTCGTGCTGACGGCGGCCCTTGCCGGGCTGCAAGCGGCAGGGCGGCTGCCGGATCTGGTGGTGTCGCTTGGCTCGGCCGGGTCGCGGCTTCTGGAACAGGCGCAGGTCTATCAGGTCAGCACGGTGGAATATCGCGACATGGATGCCTCGGCCCTTGGTTTTCCAAAGGGGCAGACGCCGCTGCTGGATCTGCCGATCAAGTCCCGTCTGACGCAGATCCCCGGCCTTGCCGCCGCCAGTCTGGCGACCGGGGCCAGCATCGTCAGCGGCGCGGGCTATGACGCCATCGACGCCGAGATGGTCGATATGGAGACCTATGCCATCCTGCGCGCCTGCCAGAAATTCGGCCTGCCGCTGGTCGGTTTGCGCGGCATCTCGGACGGCGCTGCCGAACTGGCGCATCTGGATGACTGGACGCAATATCTGCACATCGTCGACGAACGTCTGGCCGAGTCGGTGGACCAGCTGCAGGACGCACTTGCCGACGGACTGGCGACCGGCTGAGCAGATTCTGCATTGGAAAATGCGGATAAGGCGGCAGCAGGCGCGGCCCCCACAGCAGGGTGCACTATCGGGCGGGGATTGCAAGGCTGCGGACCATCCGCAGCCGCGCCGGTCGACGGGCTGATGACCGCCCCGGCAGATGAAAACGACGCCCGCAAGGGCGCCATCATTCTCAGGCTGCAATGGCAGGACCGGCGTTTTTGGACAGGGACTAAGCGGCGGACAATCAGCAGCCGCGCTGATGGGCGGGTTCACGACTGCCCACCCGGCGTATGAAAACGACGCCCGCCGCAAGAGCGCCGTCATTCGCAGGCCACAATGGCGGGATCGGCGTTTTTGAGCATGGATAACGAAACTGCTGACCATACGCACCCTCGCTGATCGACGGGCTGATGAATGCCCACCCGGCAAATGAGAATGCCCCTCGTAGCAAGGGTGTCATCATGCGCGGGCCGAATGGCGGGGCCTGCGTTTTCACGCCGGGATGACACAGCGTCGGATCATCCGCATCCGCGCCCGCAGGCAGCGCAATGAAAAATGCAGCACCCGCAGAGAGCGCAACGAAAAATACAACGCAACGAAAAATGACGCCCGCGAGGGGGCGTCATCATGCGCGCATTGCAGAGGGCGGGATCAGCCCTTTTTCAGGCAGCGATTGCCCAGCAGTTCGGCGATCTGCACCGCGTTCAGGGCTGCGCCCTTGCGCAGGTTGTCCGACACGATCCACATGTTCAGGCCGTTTTCGGTCGTCACGTCCTGACGGATGCGCGACACGAAGGTGGCGAAATCGCCGACGCATTCCACCGGCGTCGAATAGCCACCGGGTTCGCGCTTGTCGATGACAAGGATGCCCGGGGCCTCGCGCAGGATGTCGCGGGCCTCGTCTTCGTCCAGAAAATCCTCGAACTCGACGTTGACGGCTTCGGAATGGCCGACAAAGACCGGCACGCGGACGCAGGTCGCGGTGACCTTGATGGACGGGTCGATGATCTTCTTCGTCTCGGCCGTCATCTTCCATTCTTCCTTGGTGTCGCCACTATCAAGGAACACGTCGATCTGCGGGATGACGTTGAAGGCGATCTGCTTCTGGAATTTCTTGGGCTCGACCTCCTGACCGGGGACATACATGCCCTTGGTCTGGTTCCACAGCTCATCCATGCCGTCCTTGCCGGCGCCCGACACCGACTGATAGGTCGAGACGACGACGCGCTTGATCCGGGCGCGGTCATGCAGCGGCTTCAGCGCCACCACCATCTGCGCGGTCGAGCAGTTGGGGTTGGCGATGATCATCTTGTTGCGGTAATCCTCGACCGCGTCCGGGTTCACCTCGGGGACGACCAGCGGAATCTCCGGGTCATAGCGATAGAGCGAGCTGTTATCGATCACGACGCAGCCCTGCGACGCCGCGATGGGCGCAAAGGTCTTGGTCGCGTCCGAGCCGATGGCGAACAGCGCAATATCATAGCCGGTGAAGTCGAAGCCCTCGATGTCCTTGCACTTCAAAGTCTTGTCGCCAAAGCTGACCTCAGTGCCAATGCTCCGGCGCGAAGCCAGAGCAACAACCTCATCGGCAGGGAACTGGCGCTCGGCCAGAATGTTCAGCATTTCGCGGCCCACGTTCCCCGTGGCGCCGGCGACAACGACCTTGTAGCCCATCTGGGGGTCTCCTCATCATAAAGACGCCCGCGATATAGGGGGTTTCTGCGGGAAAGGGAAAGCAAGATTCCGGCGATTTGTCAGGTGATACGGCGAAATTCCGACTTAATGACGAACAATTCGGCGATCTGACGATTCCATCGCGGCGACCCAGGCGGATTCGCTGCCGAAATCATGCGGCACCTGCTCAGCCGTCCTGCGGCCCGACAGCGACAGCGAGGCGAAGAAGTCAAAGCCGAACAGGTCCAGACGCCGCGCGCGGGATCGCAGGATCAGGTCGATCAGCATGGCTCCGGTTGTCGGCTGCGCGCCAAGCCGGGCTTTCAGCGCCTGATAATCCGCCAGCGGATGCAGATAGAAGCCGGGGCTTGTCGCCGTCTGCCAGTCCAGCCGCTTGCGTTTATGCGACATCCACAGCATCCGGCCCGGCGCGATACGGGCGCGGTCGGCATCGTCAAGCCGGGTCGCCAGCGCCAGCCAGTCGGTGCGCGTGCCATGGCTGCGCGGCGCGGGCATGGGCGCACGGTTGATGCGGATCACCAGATCGGCGGCGTCGATCTGCGCGCCGTGGTCGGTCTGGGCCAGCGCGCGGGCATTGCCGACCAGCGCCACCTGTTTATCCGCAAGATCGTCCAGAAGCGCGGATTGAGCGACCGAAAGCCGCCCCAGCGCAGCTTCATCGCGCAGGGTCCGGGCGATCAGGAACCCCAGCCGCGTCACGCCAGCAGCTTTCGATAGACCCCGACGATGGCGCGGGCCTCGGCCTCGATGGCGTGGTGTGTCGCGACATGGGCGCGGGCGGCCTGACCTGCGGCGGTCCGTGCCGCGTCGTCATCCAGCCAATGCGCCAGCGCCGTGGTCAAGGCATCGACATCCTCGCGCGCGACCAGACTGCCGGTTTCGCCGTCGCGGATCAGCGCCTCATAGGCTCCGACGCGGGCGGCAACGGTCGGCACGCCGCAGGCGGCAGCCTCCAGCGGGGTCAGGCCGAAGCCCTCCCACCGGGCGGGGGCGGCGAACAGGTCCAGCGCCTGATAGTTCTGCACCACCTGTTCCCACGGCACCTCGCCCAGAAAGCGGATGCGGTCCGAAAGCCCTGCGGCGGCGATCCGGGCCTTCAGATCGTCGGTAAAGGCCTGATTATCCGGCGTGACCCGTCCCGAAAAGATCAGCCGCGCGCGGGGGCGGTCCGGAAACAGCCGCAGCGCGGCCTGCACCAGCAGATCGACGCCTTTCTGCGCGCGCACCCGGCCAAAGCAGCCGATGACGATATCCTCGGGCGCGAAGCCCAGCCGGTCGCGCAGGGCCGCACGGTCGGGCGCGGGGTGGAACACGTCCAGATCGACGCCATGCAGAATGACGGTCGCCGGGCGTTCCAGATAGCTGGCCGCCTGCGGCGATGTCGCGATCAGCGCGTCCTGACGGCGCACCAGCCAACGCGTGAAGCCGGTATGCCTGCGCTGCGCGGCCGAGGTGAACAGCAGCCGATACCGCCGCCGCAGCACGTGGCGCAGGATCAGCCCCAGCGCCATTTCCGTATTACGGCGCGCGTGCCAGACGCGCCAACGGTCGCGGGGCAGGCTGGCCGCGCGCGACAGCGGGATATGCGGCAGTTCGGGCGGCAATCCCGGCCCGGTCGCCACGATGCCGATCATGCGCGCCTGCACCGGGATCAGGCGCACCACGGTCGCGGTGACGCCCGACAGGCGGCGCTTCAGGTTCGGGGCAACGACCTCGATCTCAGACATGGCGGTCCTCGGGACTGAACAGATAAAGCACCAGACCGATCAGCAGCGGCACCAGAAACAGCAGGAAGATATAGCTATAGGCCCCCGCCGGGGCATGGCGCGCCGATGCCATCTGATAGACCGGGCGCGAGATGAACTGCATCACCCCCACCCCCGCGATCGAGGTCATGTTCAGCAGCGTAATGCCCCGCCCGACCAGATGCGGCGGCAGGAAGGCGCGGCCATGCGACATCATCAGCGAATAGGAACTGTCCGAAATGCAGATCATCACCAGCAGCACCGCCGACAACCCAAGGCTCAGCCCCGGTGCCAGCCACAGCGTCGCAAGCACCGCGCAAAGCAGCGTGTTATTGGCAATCGAGGTGCGCCGGTCCGACCCGAAGAACCGCACCGCGCGCCCCGCCAGCAGGTTGGCGCTGACCATGGCAAGGCCCATGCCCAGTGTCACCCAGCCGATCAGCTGATCGCTGGCACCAAAGACCTGCGACAGATATGGCCCGGCCCACAGCCCCCGGATACAGGCCGACCCGGCATAGGTGATGGCCAGCAGCGGCAGGATGAACCGCAGCTCGCGCACCTTCCACAGTTCGGCCAGCGAGGGTTTGGGGTGGTTGCCCTCGGGCAGGGCGGGGTTCTTGACCACGGCAAGGATCAGCAGCGCCACCGCCAGCGTCACCAGCGACAGCCCGGTCAGCGTCATGCGCCAGCCAAGCTGTCCCACCACCCAGACCAGGGGCGAGGCGCCAAGGATATTGCCCAGTGACCCAAGGCCGACCACGGTGCCGCCCGCCGCGCTCATCATGCCGGGGGGCAGGGTGCGGGCAAAGATGAAGAAACTGCCGATCATCACCGGCGCGCAGCCGATGCCCAGCAGCGCCATGGCGACATGGATATGCCAAGGCGCCTGCGCCATGGCAAAGATCGCCGCCCCGCCCGCGCCGCCGATGGCCAGCAGCAGCGACACGGTATGGCGCGGCCCGAACCTATCCAGCGCCCAGCCGATCGGCAGCTGCATGGCGGCAAAGGCCACGAACCACAGGCCAGAGCTGATGGCCAGATCGTCCGGTCCCGCGCCCAGTTCCTGATGCAGAACCGGCGTCAGCACGGCCAGAAAGGCGCGATAGAACTGGCTGAGCATATAGGCAAGGATCAGGCTGGCGATCCCGCCCGACATCATAAGGCGCATGGCTGAACTCGGGGCTTCGTTTTGGCAGAGCCTTGTCGATCTTGCCGACCGACGCAAGCCTTGGCCCTAACTGCGTCGCAACAGGACCGCAAGCCAAAGCGCCGCCTGCGACACGCGCCCCTGCCGGTGAAACCCGCCCTGCCGAAAGGCCTGCATCCGCTGAAGAAAGCTGCCCTGCAACCTGCCGAATTCCGCCAGAATGGCGCGGTTTTCCGGCGTCAACCGATGGGCCGAGCCGGTCAGCGCGGCATGGTTCATCCGGCTCCAGCCGCGATAGGTGCCGGCCAGCATTCGCCGCAGCCCGCCAAGGCGTCCGATGATGCCGTGGTTCGCGCCCACGACATTCGCGTCGTGCTGGCGATACAGAACCGAGGGCAGCGGATCATAGATCACCTGCCCGCCCGCGCCCGTCACCAGCTGATAGATCCACCAGTCATGCATCACGACCGGCCCGGCTTCCGGATTGGCCGCCCGCACCAGTTCAAAAGCCGCGCGGTTCATCATCAGCGTGTTGCCCTGCACCATGTTCTGCATCAGCGCATGGCGGAAGCTGGGCTCCAGCCGGGGCAGCGGCGACAGCGACAGGGGCTGCATCGTGGTGTCGCAGGCCACCACGCGGCTGCACCAGATCGCCGGGGTATCGGCGGTCAGCGCGGCAAGGCTGCGGCTGATCTTTTCGGGATCCCACGCGTCGTCCTGATCGCTGAAGGCGACATGGGTGGCGTCCTTCGGGACATGATCCAGCAGCGCGCGGAAATTCGCGGCGGCCCCCGCGCGCGGCCCCGGCACGATGCGCACACGGCCCGGTTGAAGCTCGGCCGCGAAATCCTGCAGGATGCGCAGGCTGCGATCGGTCGAGCCGTCATCGCCGACAATCAGATCCCAGCGTTGGTCATGCTGCTCGATCAGGCTGCGCAACTGCACGGGCAGGTAATCCTGCCCCTGATAGACCGCCATCAGAATGGCGACGCGCTGCGCTGGATTGCCTGCCGACTGGCTCATGTTTCCCCCGGGCCAACCGGCCCCGTTTAGCGCCGCAGGGCCGTGCTGGAAAGCCCGCAGCTTATGCGGCAACCGCGCGGGGTGCGGCGGGGGCCTCGCGCACGGGCAGGTGGATCAGCGCGCTGAACGCGCCCACGCCCACGCCGACCCACCAGACCAGCGTGTAATCCCCGTATGCATCATACATCTTGCCGCCCAGCCAGACCCCCAGAAACGAGCCAAGCTGATGGCTGAGAAACACGAAGCCGTAAAGCGTGCCCATATAGCGCAGCCCATACATATAGGCCACCAGCCCCGAGGTCAGCGGCACCGTCGCCAGCCACAGCGCCCCCATCACCAGCGAAAACACGACGACACTGGCGGGCGTGATCGGCATCAGGATGAACACCGCCCCGGCAATGGTGCGCAGCGTATAGATCCCCGCCAGCAGGTATTTCTTGGTATAGCGCTTGCCCAGCCATCCCGCGAAGATCGCGCCGCCGATATTGGCCAGCCCGATCAGCGAAATCGCCGCCGCCCCCAGCGCCGAGGTCGTGGTGATGCCCAGCCCCGCCAGCATGCCGCCCGGCGCGATGGGGCCGCACATCTCGGTAATCATCGCCGGGAAATGCGCGGTGATGAAGGCCAGCTGATAGCCGCAGGAAAAGAAGCCCGCAAAGATCATCAGATAGGACGGGTCGGTAAAGGCGCGGCGCAGGACGCTGCCAAGGCTTTCCTCGATCTCGGACTTGCTGGCGGGTTTGCCACCGCCCAGCAGCGGCAGAAAGAACAGGCAGGCCAGCACCATGACGCCGAAGATGACAAAGACCGACTGCCACGAATACCAAATCAGCAGCATCTCGGCCAAGGGCGCGCCAAAGACCTGACCCGCCGATCCGGCGGCCGTGGCGATCCCCAGCGCCAGACTGCGGTTCTCGTCGCTGGCGGCGCGGCCGATCACTGCCAGAATGACGCCAAACCCGGTGCCCGCGATACCAAAGCCCACCATCACCTCAAGCAACTGCATGGTGGCCGGGTCGGTGGCATAGGCCGTCAGGATCAGCCCCGCCGAATACAGAAACGCGCCGATGATGATCGACCAGCGATCCCCCCAGCGTTCCCCCAGCGCGCCAAAGATCGGCTGGCCTATGCCCCAGGCAAGGTTCTGGATGGCGATGGCCAGACTGAATTCGGCGCGCGGCCAGCCGAATTCCTGCCCGATCGGGATCTGAAAGACGCCGAAACTGGCGCGCAGCGCGAAATTGATCAGAAGGATCATCGAACCGCCGATCAGAACCGGCGTGAAGATCGAGGCGCGGGTCGCGGTCATGGCGGTTTCTCCGGGCGGAATGCGCAATTCCTGCGCCTTGTATGGCACGGCGTCAATCCCCGCCGCACGCGCATTGCCTGTCCGCTGGCCCGGCGCTAGCCTGCAGGGCAGGAGGATCCCCCATGTATCAGGTCATCGGCCGCGCCCAAAGCCGCGCCTTCCGCGTCATCTGGATGCTCGAAGAGCTTGGACTGCCCTATGAGCATATGCCGCTTGAGCCGCATTCGCAGGGCGTCACCTCGTTCAATCCGGCGGGCAAGGTGCCGGTGCTGATCGCGGATGGCACGCCGATCACCGATTCCACGGCGATCCTGACCTATCTGGCGGACCGGCATGGCGGGCTGACCCACACGCCCGGCACGCTGGACCGCGCCCGGCAGGACAGCCTGACGCAGTTCATACTGGACGAATTCGACGCCGCGCTGTGGCTGGCCGCGCGCCACAGCTTCGTTCTGCCCGAGGAGATGCGTCTTTCCGCCATCAAGAACACCCTGCGCTGGGAATTTGAACGCAGCCAGCGCACGCTGGTCCATCGCATGTCCGACGGGCATTTCCTGATGGGTGACCAGCCGACGGTCCCCGACCTGATCCTGGCGCATTGCCTGACATGGGCGCTCAGCGCGCGCTTCCCGATCACCGAACACCGGCTGACGCAGTTTCTGGACCTGATGCGTGCCCGCCCGGCCTATCTGCGCGCCGCCGCCAGATAAGCCGCAGCGGCAAGCCCCGCCGCACGTCCCTGCGCCAGACAGCCGGTCAGCAGATAGCCCCCGGTCAGCGCCTCCCAGTCCAGCATCTCGCCCGCGACGAAAGTGCCGGGCAGGGCGCGCAGTTGCAGATCCGCCGTGACGCTGTCGGCCATGATGCCCCCGGCGGATGAAATCGCCCGCTCCAGTCCCATTGGGCCCTGATGGATCAGCCGCAGCGCCTTGGCGCGCAGGGCCAGCCGCTCGGGTTCGGCGGGCAGGGGTTGGCCCCATTCCATCAGCAGCGCCGCGCGCAAGGGATCGCCCAGAACGCGCCGCAGCCGGTTGCCGACCGACAGCTTGGCCGACACAGCGGAAAACCGCCGCGCCAGTTCGGCCGCGCTCAGATCCGGGGCCAGATCCACCATTGCCTCGGCCCCGTCGCGCAGGGCCGAGGCGATCTCGTAGACGCCGCCGCCCTCGATGCCTTGCGCGCCGATGACCCATTCGCCGCGGCTGACCAGATCGCCCGCGCTCAGGCAGACGCCCTTGACCGCCTGCCCGAAATGCCGCGCCATCTGTGCCGACCACGCTATGCGAAAGCCCATATTCGCCGGGCGAAACGGCGCAATCCCCACGCCTTGCCCCGCCAGCCAGGGCACCCATTGCGCATCCGATCCCAGCCGCGGCCAGCTTGCCCCGCCAAGCGCCAGAACCACGGCCTCGGGCCGCAGGATCTGCGTCCCCTCGGGCGTCGAAAACCGCCAGCCTTCGCCCTGAAACCCGGTCCAGCGCCAGCGGGTGCGCAGCTCGACCCCCTGCCCGGCCAGCCGCGCCAGCCAGGCCCGCAACAAGGGCGAGCCCTTCATGCCGACAGGAAACACCCGCCCGGTCGAACCGGTAAACAGATCGATCCCCAACCCGCGCGCCCAGTCCATGACCGCGCCGGGACCCATTTCTCTGTTCCCGAAATACTCCGGGGTCCGGGGCAGAGCCCCGGAAAACCGCGCCGAAAACACCGCCTCGGGTTCGTCCTTGGTCAGGTTCAGCCCGGACTTTCCGGCCATCAGAAACTTGCGCGCGGGCGTGGGCATCGCCTCGGCCACGATGACGCGCGCGCCCTGCCCGGCCAGGGTCTCGGCGGCCATCAGCCCGGCGGGACCGGCGCCGATGACCAGCACCGTCACCGCCCGCCCCTTGGCATCATGCACAGCCGCAAAAGCATCCGCTCCATCACCGCCATGGCGGGTGCTTTCGACGATGACCGCAGGGTCAGGTCGGTGTCGATCAACTGATGAATGGCATCCTCCAGCGCCACCATGCCCCAGCCCTGCGCCTGCCGCATCATGCGGTCGCGGCGCGGGCCAAAGATAGGCGGGCGCAGCTTGCCAAGCCCCGCGCCCGGCCCGCCCGGATCCGAGGACGCCGCGTGCAGCGCCCGGAAATGGCGCAGCGCCGCGATGCAGATGGTGGTCGGCGTGATGCCCTGCCCTTCGATCCGCCGCATCAGCGCACCGAACTGCCGCGCCTGCCCGTCGGCCACGCAATCGATCAGATCGTCCACCTCGGCCTCGATCGTCGCGGGGGCCAGCGCGGCGATTTCGCCGGGCGTCAGGGGCGCTGGATCGCCATGCTTGTAAAGCCCGATCTTTTCGACCGTCTGGCGAAAATCGCCGGGGTCCAGCGCGCGGGACAGCGACATCAGATCGCGCATCGCATCGCGGGGAATTTCGCGCAGCCCGGCATCGTGCAGCCAGCGCCCGATTTCTTCCTCGCCCGGCGGATCGTCATAGATGGGCGCGGTCACGGCGGTCGGATGCGGCTCGAACAGCTTGCGCAGCGCCGAGGATTTCGGCAGCCCGCCCGCCGCAACGACGATCACCGCATCGCCCGAACGCCAGTCCGCAATGGCCGAGGCGATGGCCGGGGCCGCCGCATCCGGCGCATCATCGACCAGCACCACGCGCTGTCCGGGAAAGAAGCCGACCGCTTTCACGCCGTCCAGCAGCGCCGCCGGATCCTTGCGCAGATCTGCGCCGGCCATGCGGCTCAGGCGCATTTCCTCTTCGGCGCCGTCACCGACCAGCGCCTTGACCGCTTCGGCCCGCTTCAGCGCCACGCGCATCGCATCCTGACCATAGATCAGCAGCGCGGGCCGCGTCGGATCGGGGCGCGCCAGATAGCGGGCGATTTCCGCGCCCTTCAGGATCATGGGATCGCGGCGGGGTCGATGGCCAGCAGCCGCGTCACCACCTGATCGGCCAGCAGCCGCGCCAGCCGCTCATGCGCGTCCTGTTCGGCGGCCATGGTCGCGATGGTCGTGCCGGTCGTGGAATACGAGGTAAAGCTGCTGACCTGCCCGCGCGCCACCGCCCGCTGCGTCGCCATCTCGGTCAGGATGTAATCGGCGCTGCCGTTCAGGGCATATCGCGTGGTGATCTCATCGGGCGTGATGGCCTGGGGCACCACGGCAATGCGCAATTGCCATGTCAGCTCATAGATGGCGGCGCTGTCGGGACCAAGCTGTTCGTCGATCCGTCCGGCAAAGGCGAAATCGTCGGGGGTCTTGGGATCGGCGGTCCGCACCTTGCCCTGCAACCGCGTGCCCGTACCCCCCGGCCCATAGACCGGGGAAAAGCCGCAGGCGGCGACGGCGGCGACGGCCAGCAGGAAGGCGCGTCTAGACCACGACATTGACGATCCGTCCCGGCACCACGATCAGCTTTTTCACCGCAGCGCCCTCCATGAAGCGCAGGACCGTTTCATCGGCCAGAACCATCGCCTCGATCTGTTCCTTGGGCATGTCCTTGGGCACCTCAATCTCGGCGCGGCGCTTGCCGTTGATCTGGATGGGCAGGATCACACTGTCCGAGACCAGCAGCGCCGGGTCCGCCTTGGGCCATGCCGCATCCACGACCATGCCCTGCCCGCCCGCATTCTGCCAGACCTCTTCGGCCAGATGCGGCACCATCGGTGCCAGAAGCTGCGCCAGAATCCGCAGCACCTCGCGGCGCTGCTGACCGCCTGCTTTGGATTTGCCGATGGCATTGGCCAGTTCGTAAAGCTTGGCCACGGCCTTGTTGAAGGCAAAGCCCTCGATCGCCTTGGTCACATCGGCAATGGCGCGATGGGCGGCGCGCAGCAACTCGGCATCCTCGCCCGTCTCGGGGATCTCATCGGCCAGACGCCAGACGCGGCCAAGGAACTTGCTGGCGGCCTCGGCCCCGGCGGCGGTCCATTCCACGTCGCGTTCGGGCGGGCTGTCGGACAGCATGAACCAGCGCGCGGTATCGGCCCCGAAGCTTTCGACGATATTCACCGGATCCACGACGTTCTTCTTGGACTTGGACATCTTGGCCGAGGGGATGATCTCCACGACATCCTCATGATCCTGTGCATAGGCGAGGAATTCTTCGTCGGACATCTCATCGAAGTTCTCGGGCTTTAGGATTGCAACGTCCTTCCCGAACAGATGCATCGAATGAACGGATTCAGGCAGGTGATAGACCGCGCGGCCACGGTCGTCGGTGGTCTTGTAGATCTCATGCGTGACCATGCCCTGCGTGAACAGCGCATCGAAGGGCTCGCGCGATTTTTCCGGCAGATGCCCGGTCTTGACCATCGCGCGGGCAAAAAACCGCGAATACAGCAGATGCAGGATCGCGTGTTCGATGCCGCCGATATACTGGTCGACATTCATCCAGTAATCCGCCTCCTCGGGCACGGTCGGCGTGGCCGCGTGGGGCGAGGTGAAGCGCGAATAATACCACGAGGAATCGACGAACGTGTCCATCGTGTCGGTTTCGCGCCGCGCAGCCTTGCCGCAGACCGGGCAGGCGACATTGCGCCATGTCGGGTGGCGGTCCAGCGGGTTGCCCGGCACGTCGAAGGTCACGTCCTGCGGCAGGATCACCGGCAGGTTCTCTTTGCGCTCGGGGACGGTGCCGCAGCTGTCGCAATGCACGACCGGGATCGGGCAACCCCAATAGCGTTGGCGCGAAATGCCCCAGTCGCGCAGCCGGAACTTGGTCACGCCCTGACCATAGCCCGCGGCCTCGGCATGGGCGATGGCGGCGGCGACGGCGTCCTCGCCGGTCTGGTCGGCTTTACCGGCAAAGCCGCGCACATAGGTCACGGTTTCCGATTTCAGCGGCACGAAGGGCGCATCGGCCACCAGCGCATCGGCCTGCGCCTGATCCATGCCTTTTTCGCCGAAGGTCGCGCGGATCGGCAGGCCGTATTTGATGGCAAATTCATGGTCGCGCTCATCATGCGCGGGGCTGCCGAAAATCGCGCCGGTGCCGTAATCCATCAGCACGAAATTCGCGATCCAGATCGGTAATTCCCAAGTCGGATCAAGCGGGTGGCGCACCTTCAGGCCGGTGTCGAAGCCCAGCTTCTCGGCGGTTTCGATGGCTTCCTCGGTCGTGCCGATGCGGCGGCATTCCTCGCAGAAGGCGGCGATTTCGGGGCGGGTCTGGGCCAGCGTCTTGATCAGCGGATGATCGGGCGACAGCGCGGCAAAGGACGCGCCCATCAGCGTGTCGGGGCGCGTGGTATAGACCTCGATGGCGTCAAAGCCCGCGGGCGCGTCCACGGTGGCAAAGCTGAATTGCAGCCCGCGCGATTTGCCGATCCAGTTGGCCTGCATCAGCCGCACCTTTTCGGGCCAGCCCGACAGGCCGTCCAGCGCCGTCAGCAATTCGTCCGAGTAATCCGAGATGCGGAAGAACCATTGCGTCAGTTCGCGCCGTTCCACCAGCGCGCCCGACCGCCAGCCGCGCCCGTCCTCGACCTGTTCATTGGCGAGCACCGTCATGTCGACGGGATCCCAGTTCACCATCGCCGATTTGCGATAGATCAGCCCGGCCTCCAGCATGTCCAGAAACATCGACTGCTGCTGATGCACATAGTTGTCGTCGCAGGTGGCGAATTCGCGGCTCCAGTCGATGGACAGGCCCAGCGGTTTCAGCTGCTCGCGCATGGTGGCGATATTGGCATAGGTCCAGTCGCGGGGATGGCCGCCCTGCTCCATCGCGGCGTTTTCGGCGGGCATGCCAAAGGCGTCCCAGCCCATCGGATGCAGCACGCTGAAGCCCTGCGCGCGTTTGAACCGCGCCACCACATCGCCCATCGTGTAGTTGCGCACATGGCCCATATGGATGCGCCCCGAAGGATAGGGGAACATCTCGAGCACATAATATTTGGGGCGTTCGTCCCGCACCGCCTTGAAGGTATCGGCAGCGTCCCACGCGGTTTGCCAGCGCGTTTCACTGTGTGCGGGATCATAGGGCATGGAAACCTCCGGGCGTCAGATTGCCCGCAGGGTATTATCCGCTGCGCGTGCGCAGGTCCAGCGTCACAGATTGCGGTCTTGCGCGCGCAGCTGCCGGGCGCGGGTCAGGATCGCATCTTCCACGGCGCGCACCGTGTCGGGCGCGACCGAGGCGCCGCCCGCACCTTGCAGCGACACTTTCAGCCCGCGCGCGTCCAGCGCCGGATCGGTGATCTGCACCGTCGCGCGATAGGACCGGCCACCGCCCGGAGGCGTGCCGTATCCGGTGACGATCACGCCGGTGAACGGGTCGATGGTCTGCACCGGCAGAAAGTTCAGGATCTCAAGGCTGGCGTTCCACAGATACTTGTTCACCGCCACCGTGTCGTTCGAGTTGCGGCGATTCGAGAACAGATCCCAGAAGGTGGACTGCTGCTGCGGCTGGGCCGAGGCCTGCTGCTGGTTGCCCGATCCGCTGCCGGAACATGCGGCAAGGCCGGTTGCAAGAAGCAAAGCGGTGGTCAGCCGTGCGGCGCGTCTGGTCATGTCATATCCCCCGGATCGTCCTTGGCACTGCCATAGCGCAATTCATGCCCAAGCGACAAGAGAGCCGCTGCCCGCAGCCGTCGCCCGCCATCCCCGGGCGATTCCCTGTCCCGCCGGGATCGGGCGGCGGCCTGCGAAATCCGACCGGCAGGCCACCCCGCGGGCTGTCGCGACGCCGCTTTGACACGCGTGCACACGCATGCGCGAATCCACTCCATGCGGGAAAATGGCAAGTATTTTTCAATCCGAAGAATGGGTTGGCCGGGCGCGCGCGGCCTTTCACAACCCAGCACGCTATGGTGTGGCCCTTGTGCATCACAGCAGTTGCGAAACGGGAAGGGCGGGTCTGAATTCGTTGCAATGGTCCGGCGAAAGCGCGACACAACGTGACATACCCCAAGCCGGTTTCCGGGTGGGGCATACGAGAGAGACAAGAGGGAAAACCATGAAAAAGGTTCTTTTCGCCACCAGCGCGCTGGTGATGTCGGCTGGCTTCGCCTCCGCTGAAGTCGCCGTTTCGGGCGACGGCCGTATGGGCGTGATCTACGACGGCAATGACGCTCAATTCTCGAGCCGCGCCCGCGTGAAATTCACCCTGACCGGTGAATCGGACGCTGGCCTGTCGTTCGGTGGTGCGTTCCGCGTCGACCAAGAAGACTACAACAGCGACTACCGTTCGGCTGCCAAAGGCACCCGCGGCGTCGTCTGGATTTCGGGCACCTATGGCAAGCTGTCGATGGGCGACCCCGTTGGCGCTGCTGAAGCCGCGATCGGCGACCTGTACGAAGTCGGCTACACCGAAGGTGAATTCGGTGGCGACATCGAAGAAATCGGCTTCCTCGTCGGCGACGGTAACAACCGCGACCAGGGCCCGACCGCTCTGTATGAATACACCATCAACAACATCTCGCTGTACGCGTCGATGACTGATGGCGTGAACACCTTCGGCAACGCCATCTTCGGCTCGGGCACGACCGTCATTGATCCGGAAACCGGCCTGGAAGTTGTGACCAACACCGACAGCGCCGATCTGGCCTACTCGGTTGCAGCGAAATACGAAGGCTCGAACTTCTGGGCATCGCTGTCGTACTCGAAAAACGGCGACGCGAAAGAAATCGGTCTGGGTGCTGAAGCTACGTTCAACAACTTCGCCTTCAAAGGCGTGTACATGGACTACGAAGACATCGCTCTGCAGTACACCGCTGGCCTGGCTGCCTCGTACCAGATGGATGCCATCCTGGTGAAAGGCTTCTGGCGTCAAGACAAGTGGGAAGAAGTCACTGGCGACGAGAAGTATGACTCGTTCGGCATCGGCGCTGACTACGACCTGGGCGGCGGCGCTGTCCTGGCCGGCGGCATCATCGACACCGACTACCTGGACGACACCGTCGTCGACTTCGGTGTGAAGTTCTCGTTCTGATCTGTCAGAACCGGACGATGAAAGAGCGGGCCTTGTGCCCGCTCTTTTCTTTTGGGAATTTGCGGTCATGGAACTTGAAAGCATCACCCGCCGCATTACCGCAGCAGAAACCGCAGCCGGGCGTCCGCACGGATCGGTGCGCCTGATCGCCGTCAGCAAGGTGCAACCCGCCGCGCGGGTCGAAGCCGTGCTGCAAGCCGGTCAGCGCGTTTTCGGTGAGAATTATGTGCAAGAGGCCGCCGGGAAATGGCCGGAATGGCGGGCGGCCTATCCGGGCGTCGAGCTGCACATGATCGGGCCGCTGCAAACCAACAAGCTGAAACTCGCACTGGATCTTTTCGATGCGATTCATACGCTTGACCGTCCGTCACTGGCCGAAAAATTGGCGCGGCAGGTTCAGGCACGCGGGGCGTCGCCGCAGCTCTTCGTGCAGGTGAATACCGGAGACGAGCCGCAAAAGGCTGGAATTCCCCCCGATCAGGCCGATGCGTTCATCGCCGATTGCCGCGCGCTGGATCTGCCGCTGACCGGGTTGATGTGTATTCCGCCCGACGATCAGGATCCCGTGCCGCATTTTCGCCTGCTGCGGCAGATCGCCGGACGCAATGACCTGACCGGGCTGTCCATGGGGATGAGTTCGGATTTCGAAACCGCCATCGCCGAGGGCGCGACCCATGTGCGGGTCGGCAGCGCGATTTTCGGGGCGCGTGATTACGGCTGATGTCGGACACCGTTGCGCGGCGACATCAGGACGGGGATCGGCGCTCGACGGCGATCTTCTCGCGCTGTGGGCAGTATCGGTTCAGCCTGACGCGCCGCTGGGGCGAGGGGCCGCGGGTGACCTTCGTCATGCTGAACCCCTCGACCGCCGATCATCGCCGCAATGATCCGACCATTGCGCGCTGCGAAGGGCGCGCGCGCAGGCTGGGGGCAGGGGCGGTGCGGATCGTGAACCTGTTCGCATGGCGCGCCACCTATCCGCAGGAACTGCGGATTGCTGCGGACCCGGTGGGGCCCGGCAATGATCGCGCGATCCGTCAGGCGGCGTTGTGGGCGGATCATATCATCTGCGCATGGGGCGTGCATGGCGCGATGCTGTCGCGGGCGGCGCAGGTGCAGCGCCTGCTGCAGGGGACTGGCCAGCCGCTGTGGCATCTGGGCCTGACCAAGGCTGGACACCCGCGCCATCCCTTGTATGTGCCAAACAGCTTTAAGTTGTGCGTCTGGGATTAACTGTTTATTAGCAAAGAGGATGCAAGGCGGCGTCATGCGTCGTATTCTTTGGCTTAGCCTTATCGATTCTCACGAGTATTGCCATGTTTATTCTGGGCAGCATCATCGGTCTTCTGGTCATGGGTCTTGCAGTTGATACAACTGCCGGAAGATCGGTCGACGAAGACGACGACACTCTCGACCATGAAAACCCGGATTCGCCGGATGATCCCGATGATCCCGAGGGGCGGGTCGAGATCGGCACCGAAGGGTCCGACTGGCTGGCCGGAGGTGATGGCGACGACCGGCTGGAAGGCGGCGATGGCAATGACGACCTGCATGGCGGGTTGGGCAATGACACGCTGCTGGCCGGTGCGGGCGACGACTGGGTGTATGGCGACGACGATTACGGCGAACAGGGCGATGACCTGATCGACGGCGGCGCCGGTCACGATTTTCTGGCGGGGCAGGGCGGTGACGACACCGTCCGGGGCGGCGCGGGCAATGACAGCATCTATGGCGGCGATGGCGATGACCTGCTGCAGGGCGGCGACGGGGATGACTGGATCTCGGGCAATGCCGGCAATGACACGCTGATCGCCGGTCGGGGCACCGACGATCTGGACGGCGGCGACGGCGATGACGTGCTGTATGGCTCGGCCGCCGGGGACAATGCCTGGCTGCATGGCGGGGCGGGCAATGACACGCTGTATGTCGGCTCGGGCGATTTCGGAGAAGGCGGGGCGGGGAATGATCGCTTCGTTCTGGATGAGCCGGGCGATACCGTGCCGATCATCGGCGATTACAACCGGGCCGAAGATGTGATCGAGCTGCGCTTCCGCGCCGATGAGGATGAGCCTGACCCCTTCGTGACGCTGGAGCGCGGCGATGATGGCTCGACGCTGATTCGGCTGGATGGCGCAGCGGTCGCGCGGGTGCTGGGCCAGACCGGGCTGCGGGCCGAGGACATCATCCTGACCCGGCTGCAACCGCGCGGCTGAGATCAGCCTTCCAATTCTGTCGTATTTCTTTTATACGCGCGCATCTGCCGGGGCGATCCCGGCGGATCTCTCCACGGGCCTGTGCTGGACGACATCCCGGCCTGAGCCATAACCCTTTGTTTCTGAAAGGAGACCCCGATGTCGATCACTGTTGAAGAAAAGAATCGCGTCATGACCGAATTCGCGACCAAGAAAGGCGATACCGGTTCGCCGGAAGTTCAGGTCGCCATCCTGTCGTCGCGCATCTCGACCCTGACCGAGCACTTCAAGACCCACAAGAAAGACAACCATTCGCGTCGTGGTCTGCTGAAGCTGGTCGCACAGCGCCGCAAGCTGCTGGACTATCTGAAGCGCAAAGACGAAGCCCGTTACACCGACCTGATCGGCAAACTGGGCCTGCGCCGCTGAATTCAGCGCAGCCGCACAATCCGCGCCCGTGGCGAAAGCTGCGGGCGTTTTCTTTTGCGGCAACAGGGGGATGCATTCTGGCGACGGATGGCGACGTTCCGACGCATGGCTGAACAGCCATATTTATGCAGTTGCAGAAATATTGGGGCCGCTTGCCAATCGCGGGCGGCCCATATATCGGGCGCCGCAGGGAGACAATGCGACAGAAAGGCATTCTCTTGCAGCCATCCTCTGATAAAAATCTCCGCCCCAAGTTTGCCCTGACCCGGCGTCAACTTCTGGGCTCGGCCATCGCCGCAGCCGCGCTCAGCGCGCTGCCCGCAGCCAGCGGACGCGCCCAGACCGCCACGCGCACCGTCGATGTGCTGCTGGTCGGTGGCGGCATCATGAGCGCGACCCTGGGCGTGCTGTTGCACCAGCTGGAACCCGGCTGGAGCATGGAAATGTTCGAGCGGCTGGATGCCGTGGCCGAAGAAAGCTCGAACGGCTGGAACAACGCGGGCACCGGCCACTCGGCCCTGTGCGAGCTGAACTATACGCCCGAGGACTCGGACGGGAACGTCCAGATCGCCCGCGCCATCGACATCAACGAACAATTCCAGGTCACCCGTCAGTTCCTGAGCCATCAGGTCGAGGTGGGCGTGCTGAAGAACCCGCGCAGCTTCATCAACTCGACCCCGCACATGAATCTGGTCTGGGGCGACGAAAACGTCGAATACCTGCGCAAGCGCGTCGAGGCGCTGAAGGCCAGCCCGCTGTTCGCCGGGATGGAATACACCACCGACGCGGCGCAGATCGCCGACTGGGTCCCGGTGATGATGGAAGGCCGCGATCCGGCGCAGAAAGTCGCGGCGGCGCGCTCGGTTCTGGGCACGGATGTGAACTTTGGCGAGATCACCCGCCAATATGTCGGCTTCCTGCAGACGCAGGAAAACTTCACGCTGCGCACGGGCCATGAAGTCCGCGCCATCTTCCGCAACGAAGACGGCAGCTGGCGCGTGACGGCGCAGAAGCTGGCCGACGGGACCGAGGAAGTCATCAACGCCAAGTTCGTCTTTCTGGGCGGCGGCGGCGGTGCGCTGCCCCTGCTGCAACTGTCGGGCATCGCCGAAGGCGACAGCTATGGCGGCTTCCCAGTCGGCGGCTCGTTCCTTGTGACCGAAAAGCCCGAGATCGTGACGCGCCATCTGGCCAAGGTCTATGGCAAGGCCAGCGTCGGGTCGCCGCCGATGTCGGTGCCGCATCTGGACACGCGGATGCTGGACGGCAAGCAGGTGCTGCTGTTCGGGCCTTTCGCGACCTTCTCGACCAAGTTCCTGAAGAACGGCTCGCTGTGGGATCTGCCCGCCTCGGTCACGCTGGACAATATCTGGCCCATGCTGAACGTCGGCTGGCATGAGTTCGATCTGGTCAAATATCTGGCCGGTCAGCTGATGATGTCGCAAGAAGACCGCATGGACGCGCTGCGCGAATACCTGCCCGAGGCCAAGGACGAAGATTGGCGTCTGTGGCAGGCGGGCCAGCGCGTGCAGATCATCTTCAACGACCCGACCAAGGGCGGCGTGCTGAAGCTGGGGACCGAAATCGTGGCCTCGGCGGACAAGACGATCGCCGCACTTCTGGGCGCCTCGCCCGGTGCGTCGACGGCGGCGCCGATCATGCTGAACATGCTGGAAACGGTGTTTGCCGACAAGCTGTCGACACCGGAATGGCAAGCCCGTGTGCGTCAGATCGTGCCCAGCTATGGCACGAAGCTGAATGACGATCCGGCGGCGGTGGCTCAGGTCTGGGCGCGGACCGAAGAGCGTCTGGAACTGGCGATTGCCTCGCCCACGATCAGCGGCCTGCCCGCGAACCTGCCCGATGCCCCCAGCGGCACGGGCGAGGTGCCGCGCGTGCCGGACATGGCGCTGTAATCCTGCCGGAACGCAGACGCCCGCAGTCCCTGGCTGCGGGCGTTTTCTTTACAGCCGCGCGCGGTGGCGGGCTTATTAAGCAAGCGTATAAAATCCAAGATATTGCTTTCTAGACTCTTAACGCCGGCAGGTTAGGTGTGCCGATATCGGTTATTGGAGTTAGTCTAATGTTTCTGAATATCGCGACGAAGCCTGTCACCTCGCTGCTTTCCAATCTTCTGACGCCTGCGCCGGTTGCGGTTACGCCGGTCAAGGACGAGCCTGCGAAAGAGCGTGGCGACCTGTTCGATTTTTCCACGCAAGCCGTCGCCAAGGCGTCCGCGACCGTGGAAACCGCCGCTGCGCAAACCGCGGCGGCGACCGTGCAAACTGTCACGCAACCCGAAGCGGTTGCCCCCGTCCAGCAGCCGGTCGTCGCTGTCGCGGCGGTGGTGGTTCCGAACGCACAGCCTCAGTCGCAAACGCAACCCGTGTCTCAGCCGCAGCCCGAACCTGTGGTCCAGCGGGTCGTCCCGGTCGTGTCGCATGACACACCCGAAATCGACCTGACCGACGAAGAGCGGGCGCGCGCCTTGGCCATTTCGGCCAATCAGCGCGAAAGGCTGCTGGGGCTGATCGCCGAGGTTCGCTCCAGCGTGCAGGACACCCAGCCCAAAGCCGGGCAGGAGACGGCCGACGCACCCGCAGCCAAGAAGGTCGAACTGCGCGCCTGAGCGCGGGGATGCGGATGAAATCGCGGGCGGCGTCAGGGAACCGGCGCCGCCCGCTGCCATGCAAGACCCTTCACAATAGCCCGGTTTTCCTGTATTGCCCCGCCATCTGTGACGTGACGCCCATGCCCCGGGGCACATGCGAAGGATAGGGGCAGGCGGCAATGGGGCCGCCATATAGCACGGGCGCGACCAGAGGGCTGGCGCCGCCCAGAGGAAATCAGATGTTTGATGAAGTGAAGAAATCAATCCAGTGGGGCCAAGAAACCCTGACGCTGGAAACGGGCAAGGTTGCCCGTCAGGCTGACGGCTCGGTCATCGCCACCTTGGGCGAAACCAGCGTCATGGCCAATGTCACTTTCGCCAAAGAACCCAAGCCCGGTCAGGACTTCTTCCCGCTGACCGTGCATTATCAGGAAAAATACTATGCCGCCGGCAAGATCCCCGGTGGCTTCTTCAAGCGCGAGGCGCGCCCGACCGAGAAAGAGACGCTGACCGCGCGTCTGATCGACCGTCCCTGCCGCCCGCTGTTTGCCGCAGGCTTCAAGAACGAAGTTCTGGTCATGTGCACCGTGCTGTCGCACGATCTGGTGAACGATCCCGATATCGTCGCCATGATCGCGGCATCGGCGGCGCTGACGATTTCGGGCGTGCCGTTCATGGGCCCGATCGGCGCCGCGCGCGTCGGTTTCGTCAATGGCGAATATGTCCTGAACCCGGAAGTGGCCGATATGGACCACCTGCGCTCGAACCCCGAGCAGCGGCTGGATCTGGTCGTCGCGGGCACCAAGGACGCCGTGATGATGGTCGAATCGGAAGCCTATGAGCTGACCGAGGAAGAAATGCTGGGCGCCGTGAAATTCGGCCATGACGCCATGCAGCCGGTGATCGACCTGATCATCGATCTGGCGGAAGCCGCGGCGAAAGAGCCCTTCAACTTCCAGTCGCCCGATTACAGCGCGCTGTTTGGCCGCGTGAAGACGCTGGGCGAAGCCCAGATGCGCGCCGCCTATGCCCTGCGCGACAAGGGTGAGCGTCACGACGGTATCGAGGCGGCGAAAGCCACCATCAAGGCCGGTCTGACCGAAGAAGAACTGGCCGACGCCAATCTGGGTTCGGCGCTGAAAAAGCTGGAATCGGGCATTCTGCGCGGTGACATCATCAACGGCGGCGCCCGCATCGACGGTCGCGACAACAAGACCGTCCGCGCGATCGACAGCGAAGTGGGCGTGCTGCCGCGCACCCATGGTTCGTCGCTGTTCACGCGTGGCGAAACGCAGGCGCTGGTCGTGACCACGCTGGGCACCGGCGATGACGAACAGATCATCGACGCGCTGCACGGCAACAGCCGCAGCAACTTCCTGCTGCATTACAACTTTCCGCCCTATTCGGTCGGCGAGGTTGGCCGCGTCGGTTCGCCCGGTCGTCGTGAAATCGGCCATGGCAAGCTGGCATGGCGCGCGCTGCAGGCGGTTCTGCCTGCGCCGACCGACTTCCCCTATACCATCCGCGTCGTGTCCGAGATCACCGAATCCAACGGCTCGTCCTCGATGGCATCGGTCTGCGGCGGCTCGCTGGCGATGATGGATGCGGGCGTTCCGCTGAAAGCCCCGGTCGCGGGCGTCGCCATGGGCCTGATCCTTGAGGATGATGGCAAATGGGCGGTGCTGACCGACATTCTGGGTGACGAAGACCACCTTGGCGACATGGACTTCAAGGTGGCCGGGACCGCTGCGGGCATCACCTCGTTGCAGATGGACATCAAGGTTGCCGGCATCACGCCCGCGATCATGGAGCAGGCTCTGGCGCAGGCCAAAGACGGCCGGATGCACATCCTTGACGAGATGTCGCACGCTCTGACCGAAGGCCGCCGCGAATTCAGCGCCCATGCCCCGCGCATCGAGACGATGACCATCCCGACCGACAAGATCCGTGAAGTGATCGGCTCGGGCGGCAAGGTCATCCGCGAGATCGTGGAGACCTCGGGTGCCAAGGTCGACATCAACGACGACGGCGTCATCAAGATCGCTTCGGCCAATGCCGATTCGATCAAGAAGGCCTATGACATGATCTATTCGATCGTGGCCGAACCCGAAGAGGGCAAGGTCTATACCGGCAAGGTCGTGAAGCTGGTCGATTTCGGCGCCTTCGTGAACTTCTTCGGCAAGCGCGATGGTCTGGTGCATGTATCGCAAATCGCGAACAAGCGTCTGAACCATCCCAATGAGCTGCTGAAAGAAGGCCAAGAGGTCAAGGTCAAGCTTCTGGGCTTTGACGACCGTGGCAAGGTTCGCCTTGGCATGAAGATGGTCGATCAGGAAACCGGCGAGGAAGTCGCCCCCGAAGCCAAGGCCGACGCCGAATAATCGCGGCTTTCGCCTGAAGATCTGGGCCGGTCCGGGGGATGCTCCGGGCCGGCCCTTTCCGTTTGATCGGCCATTGCTTCATCGGCCGCTGATCGGCGGGGCATGTGATGACGGATGCGGCAGTGCAGCGCGATTACGCCGCAAGGCGGCATCGGCGGTTGACCTTGACGCACGATGGGCGACAATGAAGGCGCATTTAATAATTTTAACGGTCCCATGTATTACAACATTCAGTTGCTGCGCGGCATTGCCGCCTGCATGGTCGTCCTGTTCCATGTGGTGCTTTGGCTGCCCCAGCCCGCAGCCGGGGCCGAGCCTGTGATCTATCAGATCTTTCACAGCTGGGGCAAAAGCGGGGTCGATCTGTTCTTCGTGATCTCGGGCTTTGTCATCATGACATCGCAGATGCGCAAGCCGCGTCCTGTCGGGACATTCCTGCGCGACCGCGCCTTGCGGATCCTTCCCTTGTATTGGCTGGTCACGCTGGTCTTTGCCGCGCTGCTGCTGGCGCTGCCGCAGCTTGCGGGCAACCAGCCCGACCTGACCCCCGCGCGGCTGCTGCAATCGCTGGGCATGGTGCATTTCCTGCTGACCGGGCAATTCCCCGTGGTCTTCGTCGGCTGGACGCTGGAATACGAGGCGCTGTTCTATCTGCTGTTCGCCATCGGCATGGCGTTTCTGCCGCTGCGCTATCTGCCGCTGGCCTTGGGGGCGGTGCTGGCCGCAATCTATCTGGCGGGCGGGGTCGAGGCGCGGGTCATTCAATTCGCCATGGGCATGATGATCGCGCAATTGCGGCTGCGCACCGACCATCTGCCCTTTGCTTGGCCCTTGCTGCTGGCGGGGCTTGCGGTGTTTCTGGGCTCGATCCGCTGGCCCAATGACGATCTGCGGCTGCTTCTTTGGGGCATTCCCTCGGTGATGATCGTGACGGCGCTGGTGTTTCTGCCGCAGATCAGGAACCGGCTGGCGAATTATCTGGGCAATGCGTCCTATGCCATCTATCTGGTGCAGCCGCTGGCGATTCCAGTCGGCGTCAAGCTGACGGCGGCCCTTGCTGGCCATGCAGGTTTTACCGCGCAGGCGCTTCTGGTCAGCAGCATGGCAGTGATCGGGGGCTGTCTGACGCACAGCTTTGTCGAAAAGCCGATGAACGCGCTGCTGCGCCGTCCCCGGCGGGTTCCGGCCCCGGCAGGGGTCGCGCCCTGACAGCGCGACCCCCGGCCTTCACGAATGCTTGGGATCCTTGGCAAAGCGCAGATAGGGCAGCTTCTTGTCCAGCGGCCCGTATTTCGCCTCGGCGGCGGCGTCGTCCAGCGCCAGCGCCACGATCACATCCTGACCGGGCACCCAGTTCGCAGGCGTTGCCAGCGGCACGCCGTCGGTTTCCTGCACCGCATCCAGCGCCCGCAGGATTTCCGCGAAGTTGCGGCCCACCGACATCGGATAGGTCATGGTCAGCCGCACCTTCTTGTCCGGCCCGATGATGAAGACGGTCCGCACCGTCGCCGAATGGGCCGGGGTGCGGCCCTCGGTCGGCAGATAGTAATCTGCGGGCAGCATGTCATAGGCCTTGGCCACGGTCAGATCGGTGTCGTCGATCATCGGGAAATTCGCCGGAGCGCCGCCGAACTTTTCGATATCGGCTTTCCATTTGCCGTGATCCTCGACCGAATCGACAGAGACGCCGATGACCTTGGTGTTGCGCTTGTCGAATTCGGCGGCCAATTGGGCGACTGCGCCGAATTCCGTGGTGCATACCGGCGTGAAGTCACGCGGATGCGAGAACAGGATGGCATAGCTGCCGCCCAGCCAATCGTGGAAGCTGATCCGACCCTCGGTCGAATTGGCGGTGAAATCCGGAGCGATATCGTTGATGCGCAGGGACATATCCCGGTCCTTTCGGTTGCTTCGCATCTGGCAACATAATGATCCGCAGCGCCAATCCAAGCACGACTTGATGACTCGTCTATAAATTCTTCGCCGCAGCGCAGCAGCAAGATGCCCTTGCGGACTGCCATACCGGGTGCCACGTTATGGCCATCCATATGCACAGAGGGGGCAAAGATGTCCGAACTTGCCGATAAGCGGAAATTCTACATCAATGGGAAATGGGTCGATCCGGTCCAACCCAATGACCTTGACGTGCTGGACCCCTCGACCGAGGAAGCGGTTGCCGTGATCTCGCTGGGCGGGCAGGCCGATACGGATGCGGCGGTGGCTGCGGCCAAGGCGGCCTTCCCGGCATGGTCGACCACGCCACCGGCGGAACGGCTGGCCTATGTCGAAAAGATTTTGGCCATCTATCAGCGCCGTGCGCCGGACATGGCGGCAGCCATCACCAGCGAAATGGGCGCGCCGCAGGACATGTCGCTGGAGGATCAGGTCGGTGTCGGGTCCAGCCACATCCAGACCTTCATCGATTCCTTCCGCGATTTCGAATTCATCCGCCCCTTGGGCGCCCATGCCCCGACCACCATGGTCGCATGGGAGCCGATCGGCGTCGTCGGCCTGATCACGCCGTGGAACTGGCCGATGAACCAGGTCACGCTGAAGGTGATCCCGGCGATTCTGGCGGGCAATACGGTGGTGCTGAAACCGTCCGAGATCGCGCCGCTCTCCTCGGTCGTCTGGTCCGAGATCGTGGACGAGGCCGGGCTGCCCGCGGGCGTCTACAACATGGTCAATGGCGACGGGCCGGGCGTCGGCACGCAGCTTTCCACGCATCCCGATGTCGAGATGATCAGCTTCACCGGCTCGACCCGCGCGGGCATCGCCATCACCAAGGCGGCGGCGGATACCGTGAAGAAGGTGGCGCTGGAGCTGGGTGGCAAGGGCGCGAACCTTGTCTTTGCCGATGCCGATGAAAAGGCGGTCGAGCGTGGAGTGCGGCATGTGTTCTATAACTCGGGCCAGTCCTGCAACGCGCCGACGCGGATGCTGGTCGAGCGGTCCTTCTATGACAAGGCCGTGGAAAAGGCCCGTCAGGTGGCCGAGGAAACCGCCGTCGCGACCGGGCATCAGCCGGGCGCGCATATCGGTCCGGTGGTCAGCAAGGTGCAATGGGACAAGATCCAGGATCTGATCCAGACCGGCGTCGACGAAGGCGCGCGGCTGGTCGCGGGCGGCCCCGGCCTGCCGGAAGGCGTCAATCGCGGCTATTTTGTGCGTCCGACCGTCTTTGCCGATGTCACCAACGACATGACCATCGCCAAGCAGGAAATCTTTGGCCCGGTCCTGTCGATCATGCCCTTTGACAGCGAAGAAGAGGCTGTCGGCATTGCCAATGACACGATCTATGGCCTGACCAACTATGTCCAGACGCAGGACGGTGCCCGCCGCAACCGGCTGGCGCGTCAGCTGCGCGCGGGCATGGTGGAAACCAACGGCCAGCGTCGCGGCGCGGGGTCGGCCTTCGGGGGCGTCAAGGCCTCGGGGCGGGCGCGGGAAGGCGGCGTCTGGGGGATCGAGGAATTCATGGACAGCAAGCAGATCAGCGGCTGGGACGTGGACGCCTGATCGCTGCGACATGGGGAAGGGGGCCGCCACCGCGCGGCCCCTTTTCATTCCCGCCGATACCGCTAACCTGCCGCGAACTGAAAAATGGGGGAGGGGGCTGCGATGCGGGTCGTATCTGTCGGCGAATGTATGGTCGAACTTTCGGGTGCGGGGCAGGGGTTGTGGCGTCAGGCATTCGCGGGCGACACGTTCAACACCGCGTGGTATCTGCGCGCTCTGATGCCTGCCGCGGCGCAGGTGGATTATCTAACCTGCGTGGGCCGCGACGGGATTTCGCAGGCGATGATGGATTTCATCGCGGGCGCGGGCATCGGCACCGATTGCATCACGCGCCATCCGACCCGCGCGCCGGGGCTTTACATGATCGACCTGAAGGACGGCGAACGCAGCTTCACCTATTGGCGCGACGCCTCGGCCGCGCGCTGTCTGGCCGATGACGTGGACCATCTGGCGCGCTGCTTTCTGGGCGCCGATCTGATCTATTTCTCGGGGATCACGCTGGCCATCCTGTCGCCGGACCGGCGCGAGGCTTTGCTGGCCGCGCTGAAGGCGGCGGATGCGCGGGTGGCCTTCGACAGCAACATGCGGCTGCGCCTGTGGTCCGGTCAGGCCGAGATGTGCGACTGGATCGCGCGGGCCGCGACCGTGGCCGACATCGCGCTGCCCAGCTTTGAAGAGGAAGGCCAGTTCTTCGGCGACGCCACCCCGCGCGCGACCGCCCAGCGTTACCTGAACGCCGGCACGACCGAGGTGTTGGTCAAGAATGGCGGCGACGACATGCTGGGGCATCTGGACGGCGCATGGCTGGATCTGCCCTGCGGCGCGCGGGTGCAGCCGGTCGATACGACCGGCGCGGGCGACAGCTTCAACGGCGGTTACCTGTCGGCGCGTCTGGCCGGGCTGGACATGGCCGCAGCCGCGGCGCGCGGCCATGCGACGGCGGCGCGCGTCGTCATGCAACCCGGCGCGCTGATTGCCGCTGACCTGCTGGCGGGGAAATAGCGTATACATTGACGGCGACATTTTGTCCCCGGCATAATTCGCGATTTATCAGATAATTTTCTTGATTGGCGGTGCCATTCCTGCCAGCGTGACGAACAATGGATACCTTTGGGAGGAGGGATCGCATGGCCTCGGTCACTATCCGCGATGTGCGGAAGTCCTATGGCGCGGTCGAGGTGATGCACGGCGTCTCGGTCGATATCGACGAGGGCGAATTCGTCGTGCTGGTCGGCCCGTCCGGTTGCGGGAAATCAACGCTGTTGCGGATGCTGGCGGGGCTTGAGCATATCACCTCGGGCGATATCCTGATCGGGGACAAGGTGGTCAACACGCTGCCGCCCAAGGATCGCGACATCGCGATGGTGTTTCAGAACTATGCGCTGTACCCGCATCTGACCGTCGCCGAGAACATGGGCTTTTCGCTGAAGCTGAAAGGCAGCTCGCGGGCCGAGATCGAAACCAAGGTCAAGCCCGCCGCCGATATTCTGGGTCTGGCGCATCTTCTGGACCGCTATCCGCGCCAGCTTTCGGGCGGGCAGCGTCAGCGCGTCGCCATGGGCCGCGCCATCGTGCGCGATCCGCAGGTGTTTCTGTTCGATGAGCCGCTGTCGAACCTTGACGCCAAGCTGCGCGTGACCATGCGCACGGAAATCAAGAACCTGCATCAGCGGCTGAAGACCACGACCGTCTATGTCACGCATGACCAGATCGAAGCCATGACCATGGCCGACAAGATCGTGGTGATGCATGACGGGCGCGTCGAACAGATCGGCACCCCGCTGGAGCTTTACGACCGGCCCGCCAACCTTTTCGTCGCGGGGTTCATCGGCAGCCCCTCGATGAACATGCTGAAAGGGCAGGCGCAGGGTGGCGCCTTCACCGCAGGCGATCAGCGCCTGCCGGTTGCCCGCGCGCCGCAATCCCGCGACCTGATCTATGGCGTCCGCCCCGAAGCGATCACGCTGGGCGGCGACATTCCCTTGACCATCGAAACGCTGGAGCCGACGGGGGCCGAAACCTATGTCGTCGGCCGCATCGCGGGCCAGCCCGTCACCTGCGTCTTCCGCGACCGCCTGACGGCGGGGCCGGGCGATGTGGTGCAGGTCACCATCGACCCCACCTCGGTGCATCTCTTCGATGCGACCAGCGGGGTGCGCCTGACGGATTGACGATTTCCCGCGCCTGTCGCGGGGCGGAATGGCCGACGCAAGGACCGGCCGCATTGCACTTTGGGAGGAGTTCAGCAATGTCCATCGACCGCAGAAGACTGCTTCAAGGGGGCGCTGTCGTCGCAGCAGCCGCCATGCTGCCCACGCCGTTCCTGCGCCGCGCCAGCGCGCAGGCGGCCATGACCTTTACCCCCGAAGAGGGCGCAAGCCTGCGCCTGCTGCGCTGGGTGCCCTTTGTCGTCGGCGAGGAGCAGGCCTGGAACGACAATACCAAGGCCTTTACCGAAGCCACCGGCGTTCAGGTCCGCATCGATCAGGAAAGCTGGGAAGACGTGCGCCCCAAGGCCGCGGTCGCAGCGAATGTGGGCTCGGGGCCGGATATGGTCATGAGCTGGTTCGATGACCCGTTCCAATATCCCGACAAGCTGGTCGATGTGACCGATCTGTGCACCATGCTGGGCGAAAAGAACGGCGGCTGGTTCGACGGTCTGCGCGGCTATGGCGAACAGGATGGCAAATTCATCTCGACGCCGCTTTGCGCCATCGGCAACGCGGTCTGCTATCGCGACAGCCATGTGAAGGCGGCAGGCTTCGACACCTTCCCGACCACGACCGACGACTTCCTGAAGCTGTGCACCGCGCTGAAGGAAAAGGGCACGCCCGCGGGCTTTCCCTTCGGCAAGGCCGTGGGCGATGGCAGTAACTTCGTCCACTGGATGCTGTGGAGCCATGGCGGCCAGACCGTCACCGAAGCGGGCGAGGTCGCGATCAACAGCCCCGAAACCGTCGCCGCCATCGAATATGCCAAGGCGCTTTACGCGACCTTCATTCCCGGCACGGAAAGCTGGCTGGACATCAACAACAACCGCGCCTTCCTGTCGGGCGACATCTCGCTGACCGCCAATGGCGTGTCGCTGTATTACGCCGCGATGAAGGATGACGCGACCAAGGAACTGGCCGCCGATATCCGCACGGCGGTTCTGCCCATCGGGCCGGTCGGCAAGTCGATCGAACTGCATCAGGCCTCGACCATCTCGATCTTCCAGCACTGCAAATTCCCGAATGCCGCCAAGGCCTATCTGGAATGGATGTATCAGCCCGATCAGATGAATGCGTGGATCCAGGGGGCCAGCGCCTATTGCTGCCCGGCGCTCAAGGATTTCGTCAACAACCCGGTCTGGACCAGCAACCCCATCCACGAGCCTTACTCCAAGGCCTCGGCCTCGCTCAGGCCGAATGGCTATGCCGCGCCCTTGGGGCCGGCATCGGCGGGCGTCATGGCGGATTACGTTCTTGTGGACATGTTCGCCGAGGCCGTCACGGGCCAGCGCTCGACCGAAGACGCCATCCGCAACGCCGAGCGTCGCATCGCGCGCTATTACCGCTGATCGGGCGGGGGCCATCGCGCCCCCACCCCCTTGCCCCCGACCGGAGCGCGCCATGCCACCTGTCCCCGAACCCCGCGCCTCGTTCTGGCGGCGCTTCACCGAAAGCCGCAACGGGCTGGGCTTTCTGTTCATGCTGCCCGCCGCGGCGTTTCTGCTGTGCTTTCTGACCTATCCGCTTGGGCTGGGCGTCTGGCTGGGCTTCACCGATGCCCGCATCGGACGGCCGGGCGAATGGATCGGGCTGGAAAACTATCTGTGGCTGGCCGAGGATCCGGTCTTCTGGCTCTCGGTCTTCAACACGCTGTTCTATACCTTCGTGGCCTCGGTGCTGAAATTCGGGCTGGGGCTGTGGCTCGCGCTGCTGTTGAACCGCCACCTGCCGTTCAAGAACCTGTTCCGGGCCATCATCCTGCTGCCATGGGTGGTGCCCACGGTGTTGTCGGCGCTGGCCTTCTGGTGGATCTTCGACAGCCAGTTCTCGATCATCAGCTGGGTGCTGATGAAATGGGGCATCATCAGCCAGCCGATCAACTTTCTGGGCGATCCGTGGAATGCGCGGCTGTCGGTGATGGCGGCGAATGTCTGGCGCGGCATCCCCTTCGTGGCGATCTCGCTGCTGGCGGGGCTGCAGACCATCCCGCAATCGCTGAATGAGGCGGCGGCCATCGACGGCGCAACGCCCTGGCAACGCTTCACCAAGGTGACGCTGCCGCTGCTGACGCCGATCATCGCGGTGGTCATGACCTTTTCGGTTCTGTTCACCTTCACCGACTTCCAGCTGATCTATGTGCTGACGCGCGGCGGGCCGGTGAACGCGACGCATCTGATGGCCACCCTGTCCTTCCAGCGCGCCATTCCCGGCGGTCAACTGGGCGAAGGCGCCGCGATCGCGGTGGCGATGATCCCCTTCCTGCTGGCGGCGATCCTGTTCAGCTTCTTCGGCCTGCAACGGCGCAAATGGCAACAAGGAGGCGACTGATGGCCCAGACCGTCACCGACGACAATGCGGGACTCGATCAGTTTGAAAGCCGCCGCCGCCGTCTTTTTCTGGTGTGGCTGCCGCTGGCCTGCTTCATCTTCGTTCTGCTGTTCCCGTTCTACTGGATGGCGATCACAGCGGTAAAGCCGAACAGCCAGCTGACCGATTACCAGAACCACAGCCCGTTCTGGGTGGTGGGGCCGACGCTGCAGCACATGAAATATCTGCTGTTCGAGACCTCTTATCCCGGCTGGCTGTGGAACACGCTGATCGTGGCGGTGGCCTCCACCTTCCTGTCGCTGGCGGCCTCGGTCTTCGCGGCCTATGCCATCGAGCGGCTGCGCTTCCGGGGCGCGCGGGTCACGGGCCTGCTGATCTTTCTGGCCTATCTGGTGCCGCCCTCGATCCTCTTCATCCCGCTTTCGGTCATCGTGTTTCAGGTCGGCATCTTCGACAGCCGGCTGGCGCTGATCCTGACCTATCCGACCTTCCTGATCCCGTTCTGCACCTGGCTGCTCATGGGCTATTTCCGCTCGATCCCCTATGAGCTCGAGGAATCGGCCCTTGTCGACGGGGCCACGCGCTGGCAGATCCTGACCAAGATCGTGCTGCCGCTGGCAGTGCCGGGGCTGATCTCGGCGGGCATCTTCGCCTTCACGCTCAGCTGGAACGAATTCATCTATGCGCTGACCTTCATCAGCTCATCGGAAAACAAGACGATCCCGGTGGGCGTGCTGACGGAACTGGTGCGCGGCGATGTCTATGAATGGGGCGCCTTGATGAGCGGGGCACTTCTCGGCTCGCTGCCCGTGGTCATCCTCTATTCCTTCTTCGTCGATTACTACGTCAGCTCGATGACGGGCGCGGTCAAGGAATGACATGCCAAAGGGGCGGGCCATCCAGACCCGCCCCTTCGGCGCCGCGCCTGCCTGACGGCGCGGCCTGCCTCTTCTTCGTTCCGAAAAATACTCCGGGGGAATCCCGGCACGGGATGGGGGCAGAGCCCCCTTCTTCCGCAGCCATTCGTCAATAGGTCGCGCGCCCGCCGGAAATGTCGAACACCGCCCCGGTCGAAAACGCGCAATCCTCGGATGCCAGCCACGCCACCAGCGCGGCCGCCTCGGCGGGCTCCAGAAAACGGTTCATCGGGATCTTGGCCAGCATATAGTCGATATGTTCCTGCGTCATCTGGTCAAAGATCGGCGTGCGCGCGGCGGCGGGTGTGATGGCATTGACCAGAACGCCGGTCCCGGCCAGTTCCTTGCCCAGCGATTTCGTCAGCGCGATCAGCCCGGCCTTCGATGCGGAATAATGCGCCGCATTCGGATTGCCCTCCTTGGCCGCGATCGAGGCGACGTTGACGATCCGCCCATAGCCGCGTTCGATCATGCCGGGGATCAACGCCCGGCAGGCGACATAGGGGGCGTTCAGATTGACCTCGATCACCTGCCGCCAGACAGTCGGGGCCAGATCCCATGTCTTGCCATTGCCGCCGGTGATGCCGGCATTGTTGATCAGAATATCCACCGGACCGGCGGCTGCGGCTGCCGCGTCGATCTGGGCATCCTCGGCCAGCTCGACCGCGCGGGCGCTGGCCTGCGGTCCCAGCGCCTCGGCGGCGCGGGCTGCCGCGTCGCCGTCGCGGTCCCAGATGATGACGCGCGCGCCGCTGTCGATGAAGCGCTGCGCCACGGCATAGCCGATGCCCTGCGCCGCGCCGGTCACGACGGCAAGCCGCCCGTTCAGGTCTATCTTGTTCATGAATCCCCTCCCAGAAAGATGTCAGGCAAAGCCGCTGCTGCCCAGAGACCGCGCCAGCAGATCAAGCTGCTGGGCATCGGCGCGGTCGCGATGCGCGTGATGGCGCGCGCGGGTCAAGGCCCGGTCGCCCGCCTTGATCGCCTGCAGGATGCCGCGATGTTCGATATCGGATTGCACCGGCGACGGGCGCAAGGGCAGGATCATCATCCGCGCCCGGTATTGCTGGCCCCATGTCGCGCTCAGCGCGTCCTGCAGCCGGGCATTGTCGCACAGCGCCACGATCTGGGAATGAAACTCGTCATCCAGATCGGCCCAGCGGGCAAGGTCATGCGCCAGCGTCGCGGCCTCGGTCTCATCCAGCAGACGGTCCAGCGCGCGGGCCTCATCCGCCGACAGGCCGCGCGCGGCGACCAGTTCGAAGGCCCGGACCTCCAGCGCGGAAAACACGTTCAGGATATGGTTGAAATCCTGCAAGGACAGCGGCTTGACCGTCACGCCATGGCGCGGGCGGACATCGACCAGCCCCTCTTCCTCCAGCTTGATGACCGCCTCGCGCACGGGGGTGCGCGACAAGGACAACAACCCGGCAAGCTCGGTCTCCAGCAGGGTGGTGCCGGGCGCAAGCCGCCCCGTCATGATGCGATAGCGCAGGTCATGATAGGCGCGGTCGCGGGCGGCCATGTCCCCCAGACCCTGAAGGCTGGGCGCGGCACGCCACGCGCGGGGCAGCTTGCGCGAGGCGTCAGGCATTGGCCATGTCGCGGATATGGGCGCGGATGATGGACGGGAAATCCGCATCCGCCTTGAAGCCCACCGACAGCGCCCGCGCCGGATCGAAGTCGCGCGGCCAGCCCGCCACGATGCCGCGGATGGTGTCATTCGGCACGCGCCTCACATGCGCCACGGCCCCGTCGCCCGAAACCTCGCGCAGCGCGGCCAGCACCTCGGCGATGGTCAGCGACAGGCCCGGCATGGTCAGGCAGCGCCGCGCGCCAAGCGGCGCGGTGTCCATGGTCGCCGCATGCAGCAGGAAGCCCACGGCGGCGTCCGGGCTGGCGAACCAATGGCGCACATCGTCATCGACCGGCAATTCGGCATCCAGCCCGGCCAGCGGCTCGCGGATGATGCCCGAGAAGAAGCCCGAGGCCGCCTTGTTCGGCTTGCCCGGACGCACCACGATCGTCGGCAGCCGGATGCCGATGCCGTCGAAGATGCCCTTGCGGGAATAATCGTTCAGCAGCAACTCGCCGATCATCTTCTGCGCGCCATAGCTGGTCATCGGCGCGGTGATGAAGGTGTCGGTGATCTTCTCCTCGAACGGCGCGCCAAAGACCGCGATGGACGAGGTATAGACCACGCGCGGGTGATAATCGGCCTGCGCGCGGATCGCTTCGAAGATATGGCGCGTGCCGTCAAGATTGATGGCATAGCCCTTGTCGAAATCCGCTTCGGCCTCGCCCGAGACGATGGCGGCAAGGTGAAAGATCACGTCGGGACGCTGGGCGATCAGCCCATCGACGGTGGCGCGGTCCGACACATCGCCGGACTGCACTGTGACCTGCACGCGGTCGGTTGAAGAAAGATCCGCGGGAACCACGTCGAATGCTGTCAATGCATCCACGGGGTTGCCACCCAGCGTGCCGGTCTTCAGGATCTCAAGCGCCAGTCTGCGCCCAACCATGCCTGCGGCACCGATAATCAACAGCTTCAAGTCAGATCCCTCCTCCCAAGGTCCGGTGTGTTTATGTATACATTGTTTTATCCGGGTTTGCCAAGGGCTCAAGCAGGTCGCGGGCGGCAAGATTGCGCATCAGCGCCGCCGTGCCGAAACGCCATTCCGGGCATTCGGTGGACAGCCGCACGGTGTTGGTCAGGGCGCCCAGTTTCGGCTCGCTGATCGTCACGCGGTCGCCCGGCTTGTGGGTAAAGCCCTGACCGGGCGCGCCGCGATCCTGCGTGGGGGCGAACAGCGTGCCCAGAAACAGCATCGCGCCATCGGGATACTGATGATGGCGGCCCAGCGTCTGCGCGACCAGATCGGCGGGGTCGCGGCTGATCTGCGACATCGAGGACGCGCCGTTCAGCACGAAGCCATCCTCACCCTGAACCCGCAGCGTCAGTTCCGCCTGCCGCACATCGTCCAGCGTATAGTCGCCGTCGAACAGCCGGATCATCGGGCCGATGCTGCAGGATGCGTTATTGTCCTTGGCCTTGCCCAGCAGCAGGGCCGAGCGCCCCTCGACATCGCGCAGGTTCACGTCATTGCCCAGCGTCGCGCCCTTGATGCGGCCCTGACTGTCGACGGCCAGCACGATTTCCGGCTCGGGGTTGTTCCAGCGGCTGATCGGGTGCAGACCGACATCCGCCCCATCCCCGACCGAGGCCATGGGCTGGCATTTCGTGAAGATCTCGGCATCCGGGCCGATGCCGACCTCCAGATATTGCGACCACAGACCCTCGGCCAGCAGCGCCTCCTTGACGCGCATGGCCTCGGGGCTGCCGGGCTTGATGCCGCGCAGGCTGGCACCGATGGTGGCGCCGATGCGGGTGCGGATCGCCTCGGCAGCGTCGGGATCGCCCGCGGCCTGTTCCTCGATCACGCGCTCGACCATCGAGGCGGCAAAGGTCACGCCGCTGGCCTTGACCGCCTGCAGATCGCAAGGCGCCAGCAAGGTGTAATCGCTGACCGCCGTGCCGGGGGTCGCCGCGACATGGGCCACCGGGTCGTCCAGTTCGATCAGGTCGCGCATGGTGGGCACGGCGCGGGTGGTGATGTCGAACACCGTGCCGTCGCGCAGCGTCACCACGGCCGGGCCGATGCCGGGTCGCCAGACGCGGCCGACGAAGATACCTTTGGGCAGGTCCATCATTTCCCCCAGTTCAAGGCGACAGGGTTCAGCGGGCGCACAAGATCCAAGAGCATCGCGCGGGTCGCCGGGTGCAGGGGCGCAATGGGATGGCGGCTGAAATCCGAGCGGATGACGCCGCCCTCCATCATCACGGCCTTGGCGCTGCGAAAGCCGCATTGCCGGTTTTCGTGATTCACCGCAGGCAGGATGCGGGCATAGGCGGCGGTCGCTGCCGCCCGGTCGCCCGCCTGCCAATGGGTCAAGACCGGCTTGATCTGATCGGGGATCATCGCGCTCGTCATGGTGCCGGTTGCGCCCGCATCCAGATCGGCCAGCAGGGTGATGGCTTCCTCGCCGTCAAAGGGGCCTTCGATGGCATCGCCCCCCGCCTCGATCAGCGCGCGCAGCTTGGTTGCGGCCCCGGCGCATTCGATCTTGAACAGGCGCACCTCCTCGATTTCATGCGCCATGCGGACCAGCAGTGGCACGGGCAGATCCACCCCCGACAGCGGCGCGTCCTGCACCATGATCGGGATGCCCACCTTGCTGATTTCCGCGAATTGCTGGAAGGTCTGATCGGCCGTGCCCTTCAGCAGCGCGCCGTGATAGGGCGGCATGACCATGACCATCGCGGCGCCCAGCGATTTCGCCAGCCGCGCGCGGTCCACCACGATCGGCGTCGAATAATGGCTGATCGTCACGATTACCGGCACGCGCCCCGCCACATGTTCCAGCGACAGCCGGGTCAGCGTCTCACGTTCGGTATCCGAGATCAGGAACTGTTCCGAGAAATTCGCCAGCACGCAGATTCCATCGACGCCCTGATCGATCATGCAGTCCAGAATCCGGCGGTTTCCGTCCAGATCGACCGAGCCGTCATCGTTGAATGCAACCGGCGCCACCGGCCAGATGCCAGAATATTTTGCCATGATTGGCCCCCTCCTGATTTGCGCAAACGGTATACCAAAATTCATTTTGCGCAAGCTGCCCCCTTTTCCTTCGCGGGATTCTGGCATACCAAAATTGCAGCCAAGCAGTCCCAGCGAGTGCCAGGAGGAGGAATTTCCATGTCAGATACCCGCGCCAAAAAGCGGTTCCGGTCGCAGGAATGGTTCGATAACCCGAACAATCCGGGCATGACCGCGCTGTATATCGAGCGTTATCTGAACCAGCAGTATACCCGTGAGGAATTGCAGTCCGAACGTCCGATCATCGGCATCGCGCAGACCGGCAGCGACCTTGCGCCCTGCAACAAGATCCACATCTTCCTGATGGACCGCATCAAGGCGGGCATCCGCGATGGCGGCGGGATTCCGATGGAGTTCCCGGTCCATCCGATTCAGGAAACCGGCAAGCGTCCCACGGCGGCGCTGGACCGCAACCTTGCCTATCTGGGTCTGGTCGAGGTGCTGCACGGCTATCCGCTGGATGGCGTCGTGCTGACGACCGGCTGTGACAAGACCACGCCCGCGATGCTGATGGGCGCGGCCACGATGGATATTCCGGCGATCACGCTGAACGGCGGGCCGATGCTGGATGGCTGGTGGAAGGGCAAGCGCGCCGGTTCCGGCACGGTCATCTGGGAAAGCCGCCGCCTGCTGTCCGAAGGCAAGATCGACTATGAGGAATTCATGGGCCGGGTCTGCGCCTCGGCGCCGTCCCTGGGCCATTGCAACACCATGGGCACGGCCAGCACGATGAACGCCATGGCCGAGGCGCTGGGCATGTCGCTGACCGGCTGTTCGGCCATTCCCGCGCCGTTCCGCGAACGGATGAACATGGCCTATGAAACCGGCAAGCGCATCGTGCAGATGGTGCTGGACGATCTGAAACCCAGCGACATCATGACCCGCGAGGCGTTTGAAAACGCCATCATCGTCAATGCGGCCATCGGCGGCTCGACCAATGCCCCGCCGCATTTGCAGGCCATCGCCCGCCATGCCGGGGTCGAACTGGACGTGACCGACTGGCAGAAGGTCGGCTTCGACGTGCCACTGCTGCTGAACATGCAGCCTGCCGGCGAATTTCTGGGCGAGAGCTTTTTCCATGCCGGCGGCGTGCCTGCGATCATGGGTGAGCTGAAAAAGGCCGGTCGCCTGCATGACGGCGCGATGACCGTGTCCGGCAAGACGATGGGCGAAAACCTTGTCGGCTGGGAAAGCCGCGATCCAGCGGTCATCAAGACCTGTGACCAGCCCCTGCGCCAGAATGCGGGCTTCATCGTCCTGTCGGGCAATCTATTCGACAGCGCGCTGATGAAGACCAGCGTGATTTCCGAGGATTTCCGCAAGCGCTTCCTGTCGAAGCCGGGGGCCGAGGGCATCCACGAAGCCCGCGCCATCGTCTTCGAGGGCCCCGAGGATTACCACGACCGCCTGAACGATCCGGCACTGGACATCGACGAAAACTGCATCCTGTTCATTCGCGGCGTGGGCTGCGTCGGCTATCCCGGCAGCGCCGAGGTGGTGAACATGCAGCCGCCGGATGCGCTGCTGCGCGCGGGCATCAACCATCTGCCCACGGTGGGCGACGGACGGCAGTCGGGCACCTCGGAAAGCCCGTCGATCCTGAACGCCTCGCCGGAATCGGTGGTGGGGGGCGGGTTGGCCTATCTGCAGACCGGCGACCGGGTGCGGCTTGACCTGAATGCCGCACGGCTGGATGCGCTGGTCGACGATGCCGAATGGCAGGCCCGCAAGGCGGCATGGGTCGCCCCGGAACTGGTCAACCAGACCCCGTGGGAGGAGATCTATCGCAAGGAGGTCGGGCAGTTGGCGCAGGGCGGCTGTCTGGAACTGGCGACGGCCTATCAGAAGATCCGCCGGACGTTGCCGCGCGACAACCACTAAGGGAACGCTTACACGCCGGATGCAAGGAGGAGGGACCATGAAGAACATCCTGATTACCGGCGGAGGCAGCGGCGTCGGCCGCGTCACCGCCCGGCTGTTTCTGGAACGCGGCTGGAAAGTCGGCCTGATCGGGCGGCGCGCCGAGGCGCTGTCCGAGACCGCTCAGGGTCACAGCGATGCGCTGGTCTTGCCCTGTGACGTGACGGACCCCGCAGCGGTGGACGCGGCCTTTGCCAAGGCTGCGGCGGAATGGGGGCGGCTGGATGTCCTGTTCAACAATGCCGGGGCCGTGCTGATCTCGACCCTGATCGATGAGATCAGCACCGAACAGTGGCAGCATGTCGCGCGGGTGAATATCGACGGCATGTTCTATTGCGCCCGCGCGGCCTTCGGGCAGATGCGCAGGCAGGATCCGATGGGCGGGCGCATCATCAACAACGGCTCGGTTTCGGCGGATGCGCCGCGTCCGGGCAGCGCACCCTATACCATGTCCAAACATGCCGTGACCGGGCTGACCCGCACGATTTCGCTGGACGGGCGGCCCTTCAACATCGCCTGCGGACAGATCGACATCGGCAATGCGCTGACCAACATGGCCGAGGCGATGACCAAGGGCGTGCCGCAGGCCGACGGCTCGATCAAGGTCGAGCCGGTGATCGACGCCAGAACGGTCGCCGAGTCGGTCCTGCATATGGCGAACTTGCCCAAGGGCGCGAATATCCAGTGGCTGACCGTCATGGCGACGAACATGCCCTATATCGGGCGGGGCTAGGACATGGCCAAGGTTCTTGCCATCGGCCCCTATGCCGATATCGACGCCCAAGCGCTGCGTGACGATTTCGCCGCTCTGCCGCTGGCCGATGCGGCGGATGTGGCGGGCTTGTCCGCCGATCAGCGCGACAAGGTGGTGGCCGTGGCCTTTCTGGGCCACAAGGGCATGTCGGCGGCCGTCATGGACCAGTTGCCGAACCTGCGCTTCATCACCAATTTCGGCGTCGGCTATGACGCGATCGACATTGCGGGCGCCGATGCGCGCGGCATCCGGGTCACGAACACGCCCAATGTGCTGAACGACGACGTGGCCGATCTGGCCGTCGCCATGCTGATTTCGGAAAACCGCCGCATGTCGGCGGCCGAGACATGGATGCGCGCGGGCGAATGGGCCAAGGGGCCGGAATATCCCCTGCAGCGCAAGATGTCGGGCCGCAAGGTCGGCATCCTTGGCCTTGGCCGCATCGGACGCGAGATTGCGGACCGGCTGGCCGCCTTCAGGACGCAGATCCATTACTTCTCGCGCAGCGACAAGCAGGTGGCGGGTTGGACATGGCATGACGATCCCGTGGCTTTGGCCCATGCCGTCGACGATCTGGTGATCGCCGTCGTGGGCGGGCCGGACACCACCGGCATCGTGTCGGCCAAGGTGATCAAGGCGCTGGGGCCGGACGGCATCATCGTCAATATCGCCCGCGGCTCGGTCATCGACGAAACGGCCTTGCTGGACGCGCTGGAAGCCGGGCGGCTGCGCGGCGCGGCGCTGGATGTGTTCCTGAACGAGCCGCGCCCCGATCCGCGGTTCTTTGCGTTGAAGAATGCCACGCTTTTGCCGCATGTCGGCTCGGCCACGCAGGAAACCCGTCGCGCCATGGGCGAATTGCAGCGGCGAAACCTGCGTCTGCTGCTGGACGGCGAACAGCCCGAAACGCCCGTCAACTGAAGGAATGGCGATGACCGAGGACAGTCTGGCCGAAGCCATCGCCTATGAACTGCGGCGCGAAATCCTGCGCGGCAACCTGCCGCCCGGCGCGACCATCAAGGAACGCGACAATGCCGAACGGCAGGGCGTCTCGCGCACCCCCATGCGCGAGGCGATCCGCATTCTGGCCAAAGAGGGGCTGGTGCAGTTGCGCCCGCTGCGCAGCCCCATCGTCGCCAACCCCTCGCTGGCGGAAATCATCGACCAGATCCGCGTGCTGCACGCGCTGGAAATGCTGTCGGGCGAACTGGCCTGCGAACATGCCACCGCCGAGGATATTCAGGCCATCGGCGCGCTGAAGGACCGCATCGAGACGATCTATGGCGAGGCCGATACGCTGGATGTGTTCGAGCTGGACATGCAGTTTCATGCGGCCATCGTCGCCGCCGCGCATAATGGCGCGCTTGCGGAAACCCATGCCGCCTATATGGCGCGTCTGTGGCGGGCGCGTTATCTGTCGGCGCGGCGCAAGCTGTCCCGTGACCGCGTGCTGCGTCAGCACAATGCGATTCACGCTGCGCTGGCGGCTCGCGATATCGGGGCCATCAAAACCCAGATCGGCGCCCATCTGGGGGCCATGGTCGAAAATATCGAGGACCATTTCCGCGAGGAGATGGGCAAGGAAGATGGGCAAGGCTGAACGATGAAACCCGCAGGAAATCTGACGGGGATGCTGCTGTTTGCCGGCGCGGTGATGCTGTTCACCGGGCTGGACACGACGGCGAAATGGCTGATGGGGTCGGGGCTGGCCATCATGCAGGTGGCGTTCGTGCGCTATGCGGGTCATCTGGTCATCACCCTGCTGGCGGTGCTGCCGCGTCAGGGTCTGGGCGCGCTGCGCTCGGTCGATCCGAAAAAGCAGCTTTTGCGGTCGCTGGCGCTGCTCAGCAGCACGGCGCTGAATTTCGTCGGTCTCAGCTATCTGCCGCTGACCACGGTGACGGCCATCATGTTTGCCAGTCCGGTGCTGGTGACGCTGCTGGCCGTGCCGCTGCTGCAAGAAAAGGTCAGCCCGCTGCAATTCGTGGCGATCATGCTGGGCTTTTTCGGCGTGCTGGTGGTGGTGGCGCCATGGGGCAACGATCTGCATTGGGCCATCCTGTTTTCGCTGGGGGCGTGCATCTGCAATTCGTTCTATTACATCTTCAGCCGGATGCTGGCCCGCGAATCCACCGCCACGCAGCAGATCTGGGCCAGCGGCATCGCCACGATCTGCCTTGCGCCGGTGGCGTTCATGCAATGGCAGGAACCGGCAAGCTGGCTGGTCGTGGTGATGATGTGCGCCATCGGGCTGTTCGGCGCGGCCTCGCACAGTCTGACGACATTGGCGCATCGGATCGCCGATGCCTCGGTTCTGGCGCCGGTCATCTATCTGCAACTCTTGTTCGCCACGGCGCTGGGATATCTGGTCTTTGGCCAGATCCCCGGACCCTCGACCGTGTTCGGAGCGATCATCATCGTGTCGGGCGGCGTGCTGCTTTGGTTGTCTGGACGGCGAAAGAGACTTGCCGCCGTCAGGGCTTCCGCAATCGCGATTTCTTCGGAACAGTCGCATATGAAAACCAAGGAGGAAAAACGATGAAACTGCTGCGCTATGGCCCCGAGGGTCAGGAAAAGCCCGGTCTGCTGGACGATGCGGGCGCGATCCGCGATCTGTCGGGCCATGTGGCCGACATTGCCGATGACGTGCTGACGCCGGACGGTCTGGCCAGGCTGGCCGCGCTTGACGTGGACAGCCTGCCGGTCGTCGATGGCAGCCCGCGCCTTGGCGCCTGCGTCGGCAATGTGCGCAAATTCGTCGCCATCGGCCTGAACTATGCCGACCATGCCGCCGAAAGCGGGATGCCCGTCCCGTCCGAGCCGGTGGTCTTCAACAAATGGACAAGCTGCATTGTCGGCCCGAACGATGATGTGGTGATCCCCAAAGGCTCGACCAAGACCGACTGGGAGGTCGAACTGGGCATCGTCATCGGCAAGCCCGCCCGCAGCGTGTCGCAGGCCGAGGCGCTGGAACATGTCGCAGGCTATTGCGTCGTCAACGACGTGTCCGAACGGGAATGGCAGCTTGAGCGTGGCGTCAGCTGGGACAAGGGCAAGGGCTTCGACACGTTCGGCCCGATCGGCCCGTGGATGGTGACCCGCGACGAGGTGCCGGATCCGCGCAATCTGGGCATGTGGCTTGAGGTCGATGGCAAGCGCTATCAGGACGGCTCGACCAAGACGATGATCTTTGGGGTCGAGGAGCTGGTGGCCTATTGCTCGAAGCTGATGACGCTGATGCCGGGCGATGTCATCACCACCGGCACGCCGCCGGGCGTCGGTATGGGCCAGGATCCCAAGGTGTTCCTGAAGGGCGGCGAGGTGATCCGTCTGGGCATCGACGGTCTGGGCGAACAGACCCAGAAGGTCCGCAAGGCGTAAGCGCCGCGTGCAAGAATGACGGGCGGCGGGGCGATCCCGCCGCCATTGTCATCAGGGCAGCGTCGCGCCGGCCTTTTCGGCCAGAATCTTGGCGATGGCGGCGTCGGCCTCGCGGCCAAGGCCCGCTTTGGATGCCGCGCGATACAGATCCAGCGAGGCATCGGCCAGCGGCACCGGGCTGCCAAGGCTCTGTGCCGCCTCGGTCACGATGCCCAGATCCTTGACGAAGATGTCCACGGCGGAAAACGGCGTGTAATCCCCCGATACGACCTGCGGCCCGCGGTTCTGGAACATCCAGCTGTTGCCCGCGCATTCGGTGATGACCTGCTGCACGGTGGCAAGATCCAGCCCGGATTTCGCCGCAAGCACCATCGCCTCGGCCATGGCGGCGATATGCACGCCCGCCAGAAGCTGGTTGATCAGCTTCATCCGGCTGCCCGCGCCGATCTGATCGCCCAGCCGGAACACCCGCGCCGCGATGGCGTCCAGCGCGGGCTGGATGCGGTCGAAGGCCGCTGCCGGACCCGAGGCCATGATGCTGATCTGCCCGTCCCGCGCCTTGGCGATCCCGCCCGAGACCGGCGCGTCGATGGCCACCATCCCGGCCCCGTGCAGATCGTGCGCAATGGCAATCGTGTCATCGGGTGGCATGGTCGGGCACAGAACGAAGATCGTGCCGGGCCGCGCGGCAGCGGTCGCGCCCTGATCGCCGAACAGCACGGCCCGCGTCTGCGCCGCGTTCACGACATAGACAAAGACCACATCGGCATCCCGCGCCGCCTCGGCGGGGCTGGCGGCCGGGCTGCCGCCTGCCGCGGCCAGTTCGTCGCGCGGCGCCTGCGCCAGATCGACGCCCGCGACGGCAAAGCCCGCACGCGCCAGCGACAGCGCCGCGCCCAGCCCCATCGAGCCAAGGCCGATGACGGCAGTCCTCAGATCGGTCATGCCCACCCTCCCCGGTCAGACATTCGTCGAAAGATCATAGCTCATGCGCGCGATGCAGGGATCGGGTCGGTCGAAGTAATCGGGCGACAGCCGCACCACCGCCTCCAGATCCTGAAACACCCGCCGCAGATGCACCCGCATGGCGGTTTCCGCCGCATCCAGATCGCCCTGACCCATCGCCTGCACGATGGCGCGGTGCTGATCCAGCATCACCTCGCGCGGGGTCAGCGCCGATACCAGATGCCGGATACGGTCGATATGGATCTTCATGCCCTGAAGATGGCTCCAGACCAAGGGCTTGCCCGCAATGGCGGCAAGGCCGGAATGGAATTCCTGATCCAGACTCAGCAATCCCAGCGCATCGTCGGCAGCCAGCGCCGCCTGCCGGTCCACCAGTTCCAGCAGGCCCGTGACCTGATCGGGTCGGGCATTGCGGGCGGCAAGGCGCACGATATCGGCCTCGACCGCTTCGCGGATGAAGCGGGTGTCCAGCACCCAGTCCAGATCGATCCGGGTGACGAAGGTGCCGCGCTGAGGGCGCACCTCCAGCAGGCCCTCGGCCGCAAGGCGGATGAAGGCCTCGCGCACGGGTTGACGCGACAGGGCGTATTGATCGGCGATATCCTGTTCGGACAGGCGCATCCCCGGCATCAGATCGCCGCTGACGATCCGCCGGCGCAGCAGCGCGTGCATCTGGGCGGCGGCCGGTTCGCCCGCAGCGGGCTGCGGCATGTTTTCCGTTTCCGGAGATCGTTCGTTCATAGGCACCCCCACCCCCCTATTTCGCGGCAAGCGGGGGCTGTCGTCAACAGCCGCTCTGCGGGCCGAAGTTCAGGCATGTGATCTGGCGATAGATATGGCCGACGGGCAGCATGGCCGAGGGATACTCCGGGTGATGCGGACTGTCCGGCCAGAACTGCGATTCCAGCGCGATACCCGCATGGCGTGCATAGGGCAGACCTTGCAGGCCGGGCGCGCCGGGGCGGATGTGATCGCCCGCATAGACCTGCAACCCCGGCATGGTCGAGGCGACGGTCATGCGCAGCCCGCCCGCGTCCAGCCATGCGGCGTCCTCTGGCACCAGACGGTCGCGGTCGCCCGTGCACAGGTTGTGGTCGATCAGCGGTCCGGCCAGCCGGTCGCCCAGCCGCACGGGGCTGCGGAAATCCAGATGCGTGCCCTCGACCGGCGCGGGCGCGCCCAGCGGGATCAGCGCCGGATCGACCGGCAGATAGGTCTGCGCCGCGACGCTCAGCCGGTGATCCGAGATATCGGCGCGGCCATCCAGATTGAAGAAGCTGTGCTGCGCGAAACTGCACGGCGTCACCTCGCTTGCGGCAGCAAGGATGGCGATGCGCAGGCAGGCGCCGGGCATGATGCGGTAATGCACCCGCACGATCATCGCGCCGGGAAAGCCCATATGCCCGTCGGGCAGGCTGTCGAAAAAGGTCGCATGATCCGCGCCGTGATCGGCCAGCGTCCATTTGCGCATCCCGGTGCCATCCGCGCCGCCATGCAGGGTGGTGCGGTCGGCCTCGTTGCGGTCCAGCCTGTGGGTCTGGCCGTCGCAGCTGTATTCGCCGCCCGCGATGCGGTTGGCATAGCGCCCGACGATGGCGCCGAAATACCGCCCCTCGGTCAGATAGGGGGTCAGATCGGGAAAGCCCAGCACCAGCGGATGCGGCGTGCCGTCTAGACGCAGATCCTGCAAGGTCGCGCCATAGGTCAGCAGGCTGGCCGACATGCCATGGGCGCGGATGGTGATGCGATCCACATTGCGCCCGTCGGGAAGCGTGCCGAAAGACGCGATCATGCCAGCACGCGCGGTTCTGGCAGGCCCTTCGGCCCGTCGGGCAGCACCAGCCAGCTGCGCCCGTCCTCTGCGCCATCCAGATCCACGGCGGCGCTGGTCAGCAGGATGCGGTCCAGCCGTTCGCCCATGAAGGCCGGGCAGGTGACCTGCGCGGCGGGCAGGCTGATCTGGTCCAGCACCCGGCCATCCGGGGCGTGACAGGCCAGCCGCCCGGTGCCCCAGCGCGCATTCCAGAAATTGCCCTGCGCATCCGTGACCGCCCCATCGGGATATTCGTCCGAGCCGCTGAAATCCAGAAACACCTGCGGATCGCCTGCGGGCCAGCCTTCGCCGTCCAGCGATTGCTGCCAGACCGTCTGCAGATGCGTGTCGGCGTAATAGGCGGTCGCGCCATCGGGCGAAAAGCAGATCGCATTCGGGATCGAGACCCGATCGCGCAGCTTGACCAGCTTGCCCCGATGGAACCGGTAAATGGCGCCCGCCTCGGGGCTGCCGTCCAGCGCCATGGTGCCGATCCAGAACCCGCCAAAGGGGTCGGCGCGCCCGTCATTCGACCGGGTGCGGGGATTATCGGCCTCAAGCGGGGTGACATGTTCGCGGCTGCCGTCGCGCAGATCGAAACGGAACAGCGCGGTTTCGCTGGCGATCAGCAAGGTGTCGCGGTCGATCCATCCCGCCGCCGAGACGCGTTCGTCAAAGCGCCATTCCAGTTCGCGCCCGTGGTCGCGGCTCAGCAGGCGGCGGCCCAGAATGTCGAACCAGAAGGGCTGCTGGCGTTCGGGATGCCAAAACGCCCCCTCGCCAAGCTGGCAGATGCGGGGATCGAACAGCGTCGATCTCATGTCAGGGCCGCGACCATCTCGCGCGCGCGGGTGGCGACGGTGTCGGCGCTGTCGCCCGGCTTGTAAAGCGATGAGCCGATGCCGAAGCCCTGCGCGCCCGCCGCGAACCAGTCGGCGAAATTGCCCGGCCCGACACCGCCCACGGCATAGACCGGCATATCAGGCGGCAGCACCGCGCGCAGCGCCTTCAGATAGCCGGGGCTGGCCTGATCGGCGGGAAAGATCTTCAGCCCCGTGGCCCCCGCGGCAATCGCCGCGAAACATTCGGTGGCGGTAAAGACGCCGGGATAGCTTTCCAGCCCGCGCTTGCGGGTTTCGCGGATCACATCGGGGTTCATGTTGGGCGACACGATCATCCGCCCGCCCGCATCGGCGACGCGGGCCACATCCTCGACCGTCAGCACGGTGCCTGCGCCGATGGTGGCATGTCCGGCAAAGCTGGTCGCCATCAGGCGGATGCTTTCCAGCGGATCGGGCGAGTTCAGCGGCACCTCGATCCGGTCGATCCCGGCGTCGATCAGCGCGCGGCCGACGGGCAGCGCCTCGGCCGGGGTCAGGCCACGCAGAATGGCGATGATGGGTTGGGTCATGGGTCTTCCTTACGCGATGGCCGCGCGGGCGGCGGTCAGGCCGGACAGCACAAGTGCCGCGCCGTCCATGACATGGGCATCCGCACCTGCCTGCGTCAACGCCTGATGATAAAACGCGGCAAGATCCGGCGCGCCGATGATGATCGTGCGCCGGTCCAGCCAAAGCGGACGCGCGGCAGCCAGTTCCGCGCCGACCAGCAGCCCCGACAGCCGCCCGGCGGCGTCCTGCGCGGGCAGGCCCGCCAGCAGCGCACCGGCCCGCAGCGGGAACATGCCCGCAGGCGACAGGTCGGGATTGGCCAGCGCCTGCGCCGCCGCTTTCAGGAAGGCGGCAGCATCCGGGCGCGCGTCGCCCACCGTCAGGCGCAGCACGGAATGGCGGGTCAGCAGCGCATAGATCTCTCCGGTCATGAAGGTGTGAAAGCCTTCGACCATGCCGCCGCTGATGCGCACCCATTTGCAATGCGTGCCGGGCAGGCACAGCGTGCCGTCGAAATCGGGCTGGCCGGCCAGAAAACCGGCGATCTGGGTTTCCTCGCCGCGCATGACATCGGGCGGGTCCAGTTGCGACAGGCCCGGCAGGATATGCACGTCCAGCCGTGGATCCGCCGCCTTGGGCCGGATGGCGCGGGCCGGGTCCAGGGCTGCGCAGGGCGTGGCGCGGTATTCCGCCTCGGCCCAGCCGCCACGCGCGCCGACCATGCCGCAGGCGATGACGGGGGGCCGGCCCGCGATCCAGTCGCCGATCAGATCCAGCAGCGCGGGTTCGAACTGATCCGGGCCAAGCGCACCCATGCCCTTGTCCGAGCTGCGGCTGTCAAGCACATCCGCCCCGGCCATGGCCCAGACGCGCAGCCGCGTCGTGCCCCAGTCGACGGCAATCCAGTCGGGCGTTACCAATCAAACGCCTCGGTCTGCATCCGGCGGCCCAGCATCATGGCATCGGCCACATGCCGGAACGGCGCAAGGTCCACATCGCTTTTGCCCCCTTCGATCAGCTTTGCGAACCGAGCATAGATGCGGTCATATTCCCCGGCAAGCGCACCTTCCAAGGCCAGCGTCTGACCGCCCGCCACGATCGTCGCACCGCCCTGCGACAGATCCAGCACGCCGCGATCGGTTTCGATGCGCATGTCCCATGTCTGCGGCCCGGTCTCGCGGAAATCGAAATCCAGATCGGCGGGCGCACCTTCTTCGGTCAGCATGGTCAGGCGCGCGGCGATGGGCGTGTCGCGGTTTTCGGGAAACTCCAGTTCCGCCGTGGTCGTGTAAAGCGCGGTCGGCAGGATATGGGTCAGGATAGAATAGGCGTTGATGCCGGGGTCAAAGACGCCCGCGCCGCCGGGGGCAAAGATCCAGTCCTGACCGGGATGCCAGCGCCGCACGTCTTCGCGCCATGTCACGGTGATGCGGGTGATCCGCCGGTCGGCCAGCCATTTGCGGGCGCGCGGAATCCCCGGCGCGAACTGGCTGTGCCATGCGGTGAACAGCGTCCGGCCCTGTTCGCGCGCGATGCGTTCCAGCGCCAGCACTTCGGAAACCGAGGTGCCCGGAGGCTTTTCCAAGAGCACATGCCGCCCCGCCAGCAGCGCCTGACGCGCCACGGCAAAGCGGATCTGCGGCGGCGTGCACAGCGCCACCGCGCCCACATCCGGCATCCGGCGCAGGAAGGTGTCGGCATCGGGGAAGGCGGCGATGCCTTCGGCCCGGTTCACCGGATCGACGGTCGCCGCCAGCCGGAACACCGGCGACGCCTCAAGGGCTGCGCGATGCTGTTCGCGGGCGATCTTGCCAAAGCCGATGATCGCAAGGTCAATGGCTGTCACGTCCCACCTCCGATCCGCGCGGACCTTTCAGGAAGTCGAAATCGGCGCCGGTATCCGCGCCTTCGACATGTTCGTGAAACATCCGGGCATAGCCGCTGGCAGGGGGCTGGACCGGATTTTTCCATTCGGCCAGACGCCGGGCGATTTCGGCGTCGGACAGGTCCAGATGCAGCCTGCGGTTTTCCACGTCCAGTTCGATCACATCGCCGCTGCGCACGATGGCCAGCGGGCCGCCGCGCGCGGCCTCGGGGCTGGTATGCAGGACCACCGTGCCATAGGCCGTGCCCGACATCCGCGCGTCACTGATGCGGACCATGTCGGTGATGCCCTTTTTCAGCACCTTGGGCGGCAGGCCCATATTGCCGACCTCGGCCATGCCGGGATAGCCCTTGGGCCCGCAGTTTTTCATGACCATGACGCAGGTTTCGTCGATATCCAGCCCGTCGTCATTGATGCGGGCCTTGTAGTCGTCGATATCCTCGAACACCACGGCGCGGCCGCGATGCTTCATCAGATGCGGGCTGGCGGCCGAGGGTTTCAGCACCGCGCCATCCGGGGCCAGATTTCCGCGCAGAACCGCGATGCCGCCATGCTGGGTCAGCGCCTTTTCGACGGGCAGGATGACGTTTTCATCCCAGTTGCGGGCGTCCTTGACCTCATCCCAGACGGTGTCGCCGCTGACGGTCAGCGCGTCCTTGTGCAGCACGCCCGCCTCGCCCAGCCGTTTCAGCACGACGGGCAGGCCCCCGGCATAGAAGAACTCTTCCATCAGATATTTCCCCGAGGGCATCAGGTTGACGATGGTGGGGATGTCGCGTCCGCAGCGGTCCCAGTCGTCCAGCGTCAGATCGACGCCCACGCGGCCCGCAATCGCCAGCAGGTGAATGACGGCATTGGTCGACCCGCCGATGGCGCCATTGGTGCGGATCGCGTTTTCAAAGGCCTGCTTGGTCATCACATCGCTGGGCTTCAGATCGTCCTTGACCATCTGCACGATGCGGCGGCCTGTCATCTGCGCCATGACGCGGCGGCGGCTGTCCACCGCCGGGATCGCGGCATTGCCCGACAGCGCCATGCCCAACGCCTCGGCCATCGAGGCCATGGTGGACGCCGTGCCCATGGTGTTGCAGGTGCCCGAAGAACGGCTCATGGCCTGTTCGGCCTCAAGAAAATCCTCTTGCGTCATTTCCCCGGCCTTCACGGCTTCGGAAAATTTCCACAGATGCGTGCCAGAGCCGATGCGTTCGCCCCGGAACCAGCCGTTCAGCATCGGCCCGCCGGTGACGACGATGGACGGAATATCGGTCGAGGCCGCGCCCATCAGCAGGCTGGGCGTGGTCTTGTCGCAGCCGACCATCAGCACCGCGCCGTCGATGGGCTGGCCGCGCATGGCTTCCTCGACCGCCATGGCGGCAAGGTTGCGATACATCATCGCGGTCGGGCGATAGGTGTTTTCGCTGGCGGAAAACACCGGAACCTCGACCGGGAAGCCGCCCGCCTCCCAGATGCCAGCCTTCACCTTTTCGGCCAGTTCGCGCAGATGGCCGTTGCAGGGCGTCAGGTCTGACCACGTGTTCAGGATGCCGATGATCGGGCGGCCATCGAACAGGTCATGCGGATAGCCTTGGTTCTTCAGCCAGCCACGATGGTAGATGGTATCGCGCGAATTGCCGCCATACCAATGTTGCGACCGCAATTTGCGCGGCCATTCGGCAGGTTTGAAGGTCATTATGATTTGCTCTTGTTCGAGACATCGAAGATGACGGCGGCCATCAGCACAAGGCCCTTGATGACCTGCTGATAATCGATGCCGATGCCAAGGATGGACATGCCGTTGTTCATCACGCCCATGATGAAGGCGCCGACCACGGCGCCGATCACCGTGCCCACGCCGCCCGCCATGGACGCGCCGCCGATGAACACCGCCGCGATCACGTCAAGCTCGAACCCGGTGCCCGCCTTGGGCGTGGCCGAGTTCAGGCGCGCAGACACCACCATCCCCGCCAGCGCCGCCAGCATCCCCATATTCATGAAGGTCAGAAACACCACGCGCTCGGAATTGATGCCAGACAGTTTCGCCGCCTTGGCATTGCCGCCGATGGCAAAGATGCGGCGGCCGATCGTGGTGCGTTCCGACAGGAAAGCATACAGCGCCACCAGCACCGCCATGACGATGAAGACGTTGGGCAGGCCGCGGAAGTTGGCCAGGGCCCATGTCATCCAGGCCAGCGCAACGAAGATCAGCGCGTTCTTGGCCACGAAGAAGGCAAAGGGTTCGTCGGCAATGCCCACGGCTTCCTCGCGCCGGCGGTTGCGGACCTGCAGCCACAGGATGACCAGCGCCGCGCCCCAGCCAAGGATCAGCGACAGCGTGTTGGGTTTGTCCGCCCCGAAGATGTCGGGAATGAAGCCCGAGGCCAGCATCTGAAACTCGCGCGGGAAGGGACCGATGGACTGGCCCTGCAGCACCCACATCGTCAGCCCGCGAAATACCAGCATCCCGGCCAGCGTCACGATGAAGCTGGGGATCTTCCAATAGGCGATCCAATAGCCCTGAATGCCGCCGATGACGCCACCCACGACCAGCGAGATCACGATAACCAGCGGCACGGGCAGCCCATAGCGCACGATCATCAGCGCGGCCAGCGCGCCGACAAAGGCCGCGACCGAGCCGACCGACAGGTCGATATGCCCCGCGACGATGACCAGCAGCATCCCCACCGCCATGATGACGATATGGCTGTTTTGCAGGAACAGGTTGGTCAGGTTGACCGGGCGGAACAGGATGCCGCCCGTGACGATCTGGAAGAACGCCATGATGATGATCAGCGCAAACAGGATGCCGTATTCACGGATGTTGCGGCGGATGAAGCCGAAGGTGTCGCCTTGGCGTTGTTCTTGTTGGGAAATGTCAGACATGGGCGGCCTCGGCCTTGATTTCTTCGGGGGTCACGGTGTCGTCCGTCAGGTTGTGGCCGGACGTGATGATGACCGACATGATGCGTTCCTGCGTGGCATCCGCCGTGGGCATCTCGCCCACCAGACGGCCTTCGTTCATCACGATGATCCGGTCGGTGATGCCCAGAAGCTCGGGCATCTCGGATGAGATGACGATGATGGATTTGCCCGACGCGGCCAGATCGCGGATGATGGTATAGATCTCATATTTCGCGCCCACGTCGATGCCGCGCGTCGGTTCGTCCAGAATCAGGATCTCGGGTTCGGAAAACAGCCATTTCGCCAGCACGACCTTTTGCTGGTTGCCGCCCGACAGGTTCACCGTCGCCTGATCGATCGAGGAGGAGCGGATGTTGATCTGCTTGCGATAGTCGCGGGCGACCGCGCCTTCCTTCTGCCGGTCGATCACGCCCTTGGGTGCGACGCCGGGCAGGTTCGCCAGCGGGATGTTGCGGCGGATCGTGTCGTCCAGCACCAGACCCAGCGACTTGCGGTCCTCGGTCACATAGGCAAGGCCCGCCTTGATCGCCTTGGGCACGGTGGACAGATCGGCGGGCTTGCCGTGGATCGTCACCTCGCCGGATTTCCAGTCGCCCATGGTGCGGCCAAAGATCGACATGGCCAGTTCCGTGCGGCCCGCGCCCATCAGGCCCGCGATGCCCAGCACCTCGCCCCGGCGCAGGCTGAAACTGGCATTGTTCACCAGCAGCCGGTCGCGCAGCGGATCGGCGACGTTCCAGCCCGACACCTGCATGACCACCTCGCCGATCTTGGGATCGCGCGGGGGGTAACGGTCGTTCATCGACCGGCCCACCATGTCGCGGATGATCTGCGCCTCGGGGACCATGCCGTCGTGATGCGCGACCGTGGACCCATCGCGCAGAACCGTGATGCTGTCGCAGACCTGCGAGATTTCGTTCAGCTTGTGCGAGATCAGGATCGCCGTCATGCCCTGATCGCGGAACCCGGCCAGCAGTCGCAACAGCGCGTCGCTGTCGTTTTCGTTCAAGGACGAGGTGGGCTCGTCCAGGATAAGCAGATCGACCTTTTTCGACAGCGCCTTGGCGATTTCCACCAACTGCTGCTTGCCCATGCCCAGCGTGCCGACCTTGGTTTCCGGGCTTTCGCGCAGCCCCACCTTGGCCAGCAATTCGGCGGTGCGGCGGTTGGTTTCCTGCCGGTCGATCACGCCGCGATGGGCGATTTCATTGCCCAGAAAGATGTTCTCGGCGATCGACATCTGCGGTACCAGCGCCAGTTCCTGATGGATGATGACGATGCCCTGATGTTCGCTGTCGGGGATGCCCCGGAACGCCATGGGCTTGCCGTTATACAGGATCTCGCCGTCATAGCTGCCATGGGGATAGACCCCGGACAGCACCTTCATCAGCGTCGATTTGCCCGCGCCGTTTTCACCGACCAGCGCGCGGATCTCGCCGCGGCGCACGGTCATGTTGACGTTATCAAGCGCTTTGACACCGGGGAATTCCTTGGTGATCCCCCGCATTTCCAGAATGGAATCCATCGCTGCGATTCCCGTAGCTTGAGGAATGCGCCGCCGCGTCCCGCACGGCGGCGCGAAAGGGCTTACTTCAGCTGGTCTTCGGTATAATAGCCCGAGCCGACCAGAACCTCGTTCAGGTTCTTTTCGGTCACGGCCACCGGCTCCAGCAGATAGGACGGGACGACCTTGACGCCGTTGTTATAGGTCTCGGTGTCGTTCACTTCCGGCTCTTCGCCCTTCATCATGGCGTTGACCATGCCGACGGTCACTTTCGCCAGTTCGCGGGTGTCCTTGAAGATGGTCGAATATTGCTCACCGGCCTGAATCGACTTGACCGATTGCAGCTCGGCATCCTGACCCGACACGATGGGCATCTTCATGTCGCCCGAGCCATAGCCCACGCCTTTCAGCGACGACAGGATGCCGATGGACAGCCCGTCATAGGGCGACAGCACGCCGTTCACCTGCTTGTCGGTATAGTTCGCCGACAGGATGTTATCCATCCGCGCCTGAGCGGTCGCCGGATCCCAGCGCAGCGTACCCACCTTGTCCATGCCCATCTGGCCCGAGGGGATGACGATCGAGCCGTCGTCGATCAGCGGCTGGATCACCGACATCGCGCCGTCATAGAAGAAGAAGGCGTTGTTGTCGTCCGGGCTGCCGCCGAACAGTTCGACATTCCACGGCTTCACGTCCGGAAAGCGTTCCTTCAGCCCGTCGACCAGCGTGGTCGCCTGTTCGACGCCAACCTTGAAGTTGTCGAAGGTGGCGTAATAGTCGATGTCGGGCGTGTCGCGGATCAGCCGGTCATAGGCGATGATCTTGACATCCGCCGCCTTGGCATTGGCCAGCGCGTTCGACAGCGTCGTGCCGTCGATGGCCGCGATCACCAGCACGTTCACGCCCTTGGTGATCATGTTTTCGATCTGCGCCAACTGGTTCGGAATGTCGTCATCGGCATATTGCAGGTCGGTCTGATAGCCCGCTTCCTGGAACTGCTTGACCATATTGTCGCCATCCGCGATCCAGCGCGCCGAGGTCTTGGTCGGCATCGAGATCCCGACCATGCCTTCGGCCACGGCCATGCCGGGGACCGAAAGCGCCGCCACGGACGCCGCCGCAAGGGCGAATTTCTTCAGGTTGAACATGCTTCCTCCAGATATGCACAGCAGAAGCGGGCGCCGAGCGGCACCTTTCCTTCGCACGTCTGCTGTTTCCCCCCGACAACACGGACCGGCCTCCTGCACCTGTCCGTGGCGGCAGATTTGATCTGCCTGACAGGTCATAGGCTAGACCCGCCCAATCGCCCGCGTCAATTTCACTTTCCGCAGTAAGATATACCATTCATGATATGTCTTGGCGTTAAGATTGGAATGTGCGGACGGGGACGGGATGGCAGCCGAACGGGATCAGGGCGAGGAATTGCTGTCGCGCGGCATCAAGTTGCGACAGCTCTCGCTGCTGGTTGCGGTGCAGCGCAGCGGGCAACTCAGCCGCGCTGCCGCGATCACCAACATGACCCAGCCTGCGGCATCGCGGATGCTGGCCGATCTTGAACGGATCGTGGGGGCAGCGCTGACGCTGCGTCACAGCCGGGGGGTCAGCCTGACCCCCGCGGGCGAACGGCTGGCGGAACGCGCCCGCGCCATGCTGCGCGATCTGGACGTGGCCGGACGCGAGGTGCGCGACATCGATCAGGGCCGCGTCGGCTCGGTGCATCTGGGCTCGGTCTCGGGGCCTTCGCTGGATCTGGTGCTGCCCATCGTGCGCAGTCTGGAACGCGCGCAGCCGCGTCTGCGGGTCAAGATCGACGTGGGCAGCAGCGACAGGCTGTCGGCGGAACTGCTGTCGGGCCAGCTTGACCTGTATCTGGGCCGCGTGCCCGACCGTCTGGACCCGACCCCGTTCGAGCTGTCGCCCATCGGACCCGAGCCGCTGTCGCTGATCGTGCGCAAGGATCATCCTTTGGCGCAGGGCTGCGATCTGGCGGATTGCCTGCGGTTCGACTGGGTGATGCAGCCTGCGGGCAGCATGTTGTTCACGGCGGTGAAAACCTATCTTGAGCGGTACGATCTGCCCATGCCGCAGACGGTGATCGAGACGGCCTCGCTGATGCTGACCGCCGGGTTCGTGCTGAATTCGCAGGCGGTGGGCGTGATGTCGACCCCGGCCGCCCGGCTGTTTGCCGGCGATTCCGTGCGGATCCTGCCTGTGGCCGAGGATCTGCGGGTGGGCTTCTATTCGGTCGTCACGCTGCGCGACCGCAAGCCGACTTCGGCGGCGCAGACCTTTCTGAAGCTTCTTCGCGATGAATTGCGGCAGCGGCGGGCCGAGCCTTGACCCCGCCTCAGCCGATGTCGATCTGCAGATCGGCCCATTCCGGGTGGCGCTGGAATTGCGCGCGGACATAGCTGCAGGCCGGAACGATCCGCAGGCCCTTGTTGCGCGCATCCTCGATCAGGCGCCGCATCATCGCATCGGCCGCGCCCGTGCCGCGCATGGCGGGCGGGGCATAGGTATGATCGGCGATGATGACCCCCGGCCCACCCGAGCGCCAGGTCATTTCAGCCTCGCCCTCATGGCCGGGCAGGGTCACGACATAGCGCCCCGATGAGGTATAATCTTCATGGATGACATTGATATGGGGCTGGCTCATCCGCCTCTCCGCGTGATTTTGGAAGCGATGCGATCAGGCTGCATGTCCGTCCGTCCGGTCGCGCCAGCGGGATCGGGGCAGGCTGTCAGCGGGCGGTGCGTGCTGCGGATCATCTCAATCGCGATCAGTTGCAGATCAAGAAGCCGTTCGTGCATTGCCAGAAATCGCGTCGGCACAGGCGCATCATGATCTGGCGGAAATGGCTTGCGACATCTTGGCATGGCACGGACCCCCTGAAGCGTAAGAAGCACCGCCCTGTCATGGTTCCGCAGCCATTGCAATTTGCATCGCGGAAAATTGCGCGGGCATCGCTGCCCGCGCGTCGCGTCGTGTGGCGCGTCAGGCGCGTTCGGAATACGCGAACAATTCGGTATTGACGACGATGTCTTCGTCCACCCCGACAAAGGGCGGGATCATGACGCGCACGCCATTGTCCAGAATCGCGGGCTTGAAGCTTTTGGCGGCGGTCTGGCCGTTCAGCACCGGCTCGGTCTCGACGACCTTGCAGACGACTTTTTGCGGGATGCGCACGGTCAGCGCCTCGTCGCCGTAATATTCGACGGCGGCCATCATCCCGTCTTGCAGGAAGGGGCGGCGGTCGCCCAAAAGATCGGCGTCAAGCTCGGTCTGCTCAAAGGTTTCGCTGTCCATGAACACCAGCTTGCCGTCGGTTTCATACAGGAATTGCTGGTCTTTGAACTCAAGCTGGACCTGATCCACCTTGTCCTCCGAGCGGAAGCGTTCGTTCAGCTTGCGCCCGTCGCGCAGATTCTTCAGTTCGACCTGCGCGAATGCGCCGCCCTTGCCCGGTTTGACATGGTTGACCTTGACCGCGGCCCAAAGCCCGCCGTCATGTTCAAGCACGAAACCGGGCTTGATTTCGTTGCCATTTATCTTGGCCATTCTGGACTACCTTGAATTCATTAGGGAAATCGATTCGGCTCAAGGGTTGAACCGCGATTGCGCGCACCTATATCCATTGACGCGATACCGTGCAACAAAATCGCAGTTCCTGCGTTGTCAAGCGGTCGAAACGGCAAAAAGGTGTCGTGAAATCTTAATTATTTGCGAGCTATGCTAGCAATTGCTTGGGTTTGCACCAGACGCATGGCTGTCATGAGGGTAGGGGCATACCGAATCAACGGCGGGATCGGCTAAGACCCGCCGTGCGCCGCCCGACGACGGCGACCAGAAACGAAGACAGGGCGGCGGCCCGGTCCAGATGCGGTACTGCAAGAAAAAAGGATAAGAAGAATGCGCGATTTCGTGGATGGTTCTGCTTTCAATTTCGAACAAGGTCAACGCGCCCGAAAGCTTTTTGCCGCGGTGGTTCTGGCTGCGCTCGACGACGCGATCGCGGATGATAAAAAATACGGCAACGGGCCTGATCAGATTGCACGCTGGGCACGGTCGCGCGATGGGCGCGAGGTTCTGTCCTGTGCGGGCATCGACCCCAACGAACGCGTGGTCAAGGGCCTGATGGAGTTCGTGTCCAAAGGCGTGCGCACCTCGGTCGCGCTGTCGCGCGAGGAAAGCGAACGTCGCCATGCCGCCGAGGAAGCAGACGCGGCATAAGCCCCGCGCAAGCGTTCCGCAATGTCAGGCCGCCTTCCGGGGCGGCCCTTTTTATAGCAACATCCGCAGGATCAGCGGCGCGATGATCGCGGTCAGAACCGCGTTCAGCCCCATGCCGATGCTGGCAAAGGCGCCGGCGGTCTCGTTGACCTGAAAGGCGCGGGCGGTGCCGATGCCATGCGCGGCGACGCCCACCGCCAGCCCGCGCGCCCGCCAGTCGCGCACGCCCAGCAGGTTCAGGAAGGGCGTGGCGATGATGGCGCCGAACATCCCGGTCAGCAGCACCAGAACGGCGGTGATCGTCGGCTCTCCGCCCAGATTTTCGGCGATGCCGATGGCCACGGGGGCGGTGGTCGATTTCGGCGCAAGGCTGGCCATCATCACATCCGACAGCCCGAACGCCTTGGCGATCAGCAGCACCGACAGCACCGCCGTGACCGAGCCCGCGACCAGCGCCGCGATCAGCGGCAGCGCCGCCTTGCGCACGCGATGCAGGTTTTCATAAAGCGGCATTCCCAGCGCGACCGTGGCCGGGCCAAGCATGAAATGCACGAATTGCGCGCCGTTGAAATAGGTCTGGTAATCCGTGCCGGTCGCCCACAGCACCACGGACAGCAGGATCACCGCGATCATGACGGGATTGGCCCAGCTTTGCCGCCCGGTGCTGCGAAAGGCGCGGTCGCCCAGCCAATAGGCGATCAGCGTCATCGTCAGCCACAGCAGCGGCTCTTGCGTCAGATAGGACCAGAAGGCCGCGCTCATTCCCGGTCCTTTGCGACCAGCTTGAAGACCAGCGCCCCCACCGCAATCGCCAGCGCCGTCGAGACGGTCAGCGCCACGGCAATCCCCAGCCCGTCGCTGCGGAATTCGCCGATATGCGCGATGACGCCCACGCCTGCGGGCACGAAGAACAGCGACAGATTGCCCAACAGCCCCTGCACCACCGGGCGCAGCCGATCGGCCAGCGCCGGGCGCAGGCTGCAACTGACGACCAGCGCCAGAAGCCCCAGCACCGGACCGGGCAGCGGCAGGCCGAGCCCGCGCGCGACGACTTCGCCGAACAGTTGAAACGACAGCAGGATGGCCAAAGCGGGGATCATGGCCCATGATTAGCACCGCAATCGGCGGCTGTTTACTCAAATCTTGTGGATAACCCGCGCGCGCACGCCATATCTGGGGGTTGCGGTTGACTTGGACCCTGCGGATGGCGGAAAATCGACGGGTATCAGCAAGGAACCCGCATTGCGTTTCGACCGGCTTCGCCTGAATGGCTTCAAAAGCTTTGTGGACCCGACCGATCTGGTCATCCACGAGGGGCTGACCGGCGTCGTGGGGCCGAATGGCTGCGGCAAGTCGAACCTGCTTGAGGCGCTGCGCTGGGTCATGGGCGAAAACCGCCCCACCGCCATGCGCGGCGAAGGCATGGAGGATGTGATCTTTGCGGGCACGACGCGCCGCTCGGCCCGCGCCCATGCCGAAGTCACGCTGACCATCGACAATCACGACCGCCTTGCGCCCGCCGGGATGAATGACAGCGACGCGTTGGACATCACCCGGCGCATCACCCGCGATGCCGGATCTGCCTATCGCATCAACGGCAAGGATGTGCGGGCGCGCGATGTGCAGATCCTGTTCGCCGACGCCTCGACCGGGGCGCATTCGCCCGCGCTGGTGCGGCAGGGCCAGATCAGCGAACTGATCAACGCCAAGCCCAAGGCGCGCCGTCGCATCCTTGAGGAAGCCGCCGGGATCAGCGGGTTGTATCAGCGCCGGCATGAGGCCGAGCTGAAGCTGAACGCCGCCGAAGCGAACCTGACGCGGGTGGATGACACGCTGGACCAGCTGTCCACGCAGGCGGCGTCTCTGGCCCGTCAGGCGCGGGCGGCGGCGCGCTATCGCGAGATCGGCGCGGCGCTGCGCCGGGCCGAGGGCTTGCTGCTGTATCGCCGCTGGGCCGAGGCGGACCATGCCAAGACCGCAGCGCTTGCGGCATTGCAGGACGCGATCCGCGCAGCTGCCGAGGCCGAAGCGCAGGCCCGCCACGCCATCGCCACGCGCGAGGACGCCGACGCCACCCTGCCGCCCTTGCGCGAAGAAGAACAGATCGCCGCCGCGATCCTGTCCCGCGCCACCGTCGAACGCGAGGCGCTGGACGAGGCCGAGGCGCGCGCCGCCCAAGCAATCAAGACATTTCTGGCCCGCATCGCCCAACTGGACCGCGACATCGAACGCGAAGCCGCGCTGAACCGCGACGCGGGCGAGGTGATCGACCGGCTGGACTGGGAACGTCGTGAATTGGAAAAGGCCGGGCAGGGCCATGACGACCGGCACGACATCGCCCGCGACACCGCCGATGAGGCCGCCGAGGCGCTGCGTGAGGTCGAGGCCAAGCTGACCGAACTGACCGACGAATCCGCCCGGCTGGCCGCCCGTCACCAATCGGCGGAACGTCTGGCCCATGATCTGCGGCAGATGCAGGACCGTGCGACCCGCGCCTCGGATGCCGCCGAGATGGCGCTGGCCACCGCCACCGATGCCGGGGCCGAGGCCGAGGCGACCCGCGAAGCCGCCGCCGAAGCGCAGGAAACCGCGCGCGAGCGTGTCGAACAGGCCGAGGAGATGCTGGCCGAGGCCGAGGACAGCCGCGCCACCCTTGAGGCCGAGGAATCCGCCGCCCGCGCCACCCGCGCCGAAGCCGAGGGCGAGCTTTCCGCCCTGAACGCCGAGATGGCCGCGCTGAAGCGGCTTGTCGAACGCGGCGATCATGGCGGCTCGGTGCTGGAACTGGTGCGCGTGGCGCGCGGGCATGAGGCGGCCTTCGGCGCGGCCTTGGGAGACGATCTGTCCATGGGCTTGGCGCAGGACGGATCGGGCTGGCACGCGCTGCCCGGTTATGACACGGCGCATCCCCTGCCCAAGGGCACAGAGCCCTTGGCCCCGCACGTGCAGGCGCCCGAGGCACTGGCGCGACGGATGTCTCAGGTCGGGCTGGTCGCGGATGCTGCGGCGGCCGCCGCGCTGCAGGCCGCGCTGCGGCCCGGTCAGCGGCTGGTCACGCCGCAGGGCGATCTGCTGCGCTGGGACGGGATGCGGGTCATGGCCGGCGAGGCGTCGTCCTCGGCGGCGATGCATCTGCAAAAGGTGAACCAGCTGGCCGAGATGACGGTGCAGGCCGGGGCGGCGCAGACCCGCGCGACGGAGGCCGCCGACGCCCATCAGGCGCTGCGCGACCGCCATGCCGCCGCCACCGAGGCCGAAAAGCGCGCCCGCGATGCCCGCCGCGATGCCGAACGCGGGCTGTCCGATGCGGCCCGCGCCGTCACGCGGGCGGAATCCGACCTGTCGCTGACCCATGCCCGCGCGGAATCGGCCCGTGCCGAACTGGCCCGGCATCAGGCCGATGCCGCCGATGCCCGCGCCCGCCTGCGCGATGCCGAACGTGCGCTGGCCGATCTGCCCGACCGCGCCGCCGTGGCCGACGCGCTGGAACATGCCCGCATGGGCGTGGAAGCGGCGCGGATCGCCACGATGACCCGGCGCGGTGCGCTGGACGAATTGCGGCGCGAGGCGGCGGCCCGCACCAAGCGTCTGCAGGAAATCACCAAAGAGGAATCCGGTTGGCGGCTGCGGCTGGATCAGGCCGGAACCCGCGCTGCCGAACTGTCCGCCCGCCGCGATCAGACCGCGGATGAACTGGAAGAAGCCGAGGCGCAGCCCGAAATCCTGGCCGAACGCCGCGCCCAACTGACCGAGGCCGAGGCGCAGGCTTCGGCCCGCCTGACCCGCGCCCGCGCCGCCCTGTCGGCAGCCGAGGCGACGCAGCGCGCGGCATCGGACAGCGAACGCGAGGCGCAGCGTCTGGCCTCGGAGGCGCGCGAGACGCGGGCGGCGCGCGAAGCCCGCGCCGACGCCGCGACCGAGGCCGAAGCCGCCGCCCGTCTGCGCATCCACGACGACGCCGAAACCACGCCCGAGGCGCTGCTGGAGACATTGGGCGAGGCCGAGGATATCAGCCCCGCCGCGCTGGAGGATCAGATCGCCCGCCTGCGCGCCAGCCGCGATGCGCTGGGCGCGGTGAACCTGCGCGCCGATGAGGACAAGCAGGAACTGGAAACCGAACGCGACCGTCTGGCCGCCGAAAAGGACGACCTGACCGAGGCGATCCGCAAGCTGCGTCAGGGCATCGGCAGCCTGAACCGCGAAGGCCGCGAACGTCTGCTGGCGGCCTTTGACACGGTGAACGCCAATTTCACCACGCTGTTCACGCATCTGTTCGGCGGCGGCGAAGCCCGTCTTGTGCTGGTCGAATCCGATGATCCCTTGGATGCCGGGCTGGAAATCATGTGCCAGCCGCCGGGCAAGAAGCTGTCGACGCTCAGCCTGCTGTCGGGCGGCGAACAGACGCTGACGGCGATGGCGCTGATCTTTGCGGTCTTTCTGGCCAATCCCGCCCCGATCTGCGTGCTGGACGAGGTGGACGCACCGCTGGACGATGCCAATGTCACCCGCTTCTGCGATCTGATGGACGAAATGACCCGCCGCACCGACACGCGCTTTCTGGTCATCACCCACCACGCCGTCACCATGGCGCGGATGGACCGGCTGTTCGGCGTCACGATGGTTGAACAAGGCGTGAGCCAGTTGGTCAGCGTCGACCTGAAACGTGCAGAGGCACTGGTGGCCTAGGCGCAAAGCCGCTATAGCGCCGCCGATTCCCGCGGAGTATCCCACACCATGCGTATGCTGGGCGTTTTCATCCTGACGGCCTGTCTGCAGGCCCCGCTTGCCCATGCGCAGGCCGCGCCCGATCCCGTCCTGCCGGGTCAGGTGCTGGGCGATCCCGACCAGATCGCGCGGCTGATGGCCGAACGGGGGATGCCCGTCACCAAGGGAACGGACGTTCAGGGCCTGCCGATGCTGGAAAGCCGTGTCGATGACATGCTGTTCAACGTCTATTTCTATGATTGCGACACGCTGTGCCGCCGGATGCAGTTCGTCACCAGCTTTCGCCTGACCCAGCCGATGACCGCCGAGGACGCCAATGACTGGAACCGCAACAACCCCTTTGGCAAGGTGGTGATCGCGGATTCCGGCGATCCCTATATCGAGATGGATATCGGGGTTGCAGCCGACGGCCTTGGGCGCAAGAATTTCGACGACGCGCTGGACACCTGGCGCGACGTTCTGGGCGAATTCCGCGCCTCTCTTACGCAATGAGGATATCATGAGCATCGAGACGAAACTGGCCGAGCTTGGCATCACCCTGCCCGACGCCCCGGCGCCGGCCGCAAATTATGTGCCCTATGTCATCTCGGGGAACATGCTGTTCGTTTCGGGGCAGATCTCGGCGCAGAAGGGCAAGCTGGGCGCCGATCTGGCCGTCGAGGCCGGGGCCGAGGCCGCGCGCGGCTGCGGTCTGGCGCTGCTGGCGCAGGCGCAGAAGGCGCTGGGTTCGCTGGATCGGGTCAAGCAGGTGGTGAAGCTGGGCGGCTTCGTGAACTCGACCCCCGAATTCACCGATCAGCCCGAGGTTATCAATGGCTGCTCGAACCTGATGGTCGAGGTGTTTGGCGACCGTGGCCGCCATGCCCGCGCCGCCGTGTCCGCGCCCGCCTTGCCGCGCGGTGTGGCCGTCGAGGTGGAAGCCATCTTCGAGATCGCGTGATGCGCCTGCATCCCGATTTCCTGCGCCTGCCCATCGCCCATCGCGGGCTGCATTCCGATGGCGTGCCGGAAAACAGCATGGCGGCCTTTCGCGCCGCTATTGCTGCGGGCTATGGCATCGAATGCGACATTCAGGCGGCTGCCGATGGCACGCCCATCGTGTTTCACGATGACGAGCTGCCGCGCCTGACCGGGGCCAATGGGCTGGTCCGCGCGCTTGGCATGGACGCCATTTCCATGCTGCGCATCATGGGCACCGATGAGGCCGTGCCGACACTTGCGGATGTGCTGGCCTTCGTCGCGGGCCGCGTGCCCCTGCTGATCGAGATCAAGGATCAAAGCCTGCGGGCGACCGACGATATCGGCGATCTGTCCGCGCGTGTCGCCGAACTGGTCGCGCATTATCAGGGGCCGGTCGCGGTGATGTCGTTCAACCCGCACAGCGTTCTGGGCTTTCCCGACAGCGTGCCGGTCGGCCTGACGACCTGCGGCTATGACCCCGACGACTGGGCGATGCTGGACGATGCCACCCGCGCGCATCTGGCGGCGATTGCCGATTTCGACAGGGTGGGGGCCTCGTTCATCTCGCATGATCGCAAGGATCTGGACAACCCGGCGGTCGCTGCGCTGAAGGCGCGGGGCGTGCCGGTGCTGACCTGGACCATCCGCAGCCCGGATGAGGAAGCCGAGGCCCGCCGCGTGGCCGACAACATCACCTTTGAAGATTACCCGGCCAAATCCGCGTGATCCCCGCGCCGCCCGCTGACAAAGCCGGGCGGCGTCACTATCTTCGCTGCATGAGCGAAATGACCGTCTCCGTCCTGCCTGCGATTTCCGGGATCGACGCCGCCCTTTGGGATGGCTGCGGGGCAGCCGTGAACCCCTTTACCACCCATCGGTTTCTGGCCGCGCTGGAGGCGTCCGGCTCGGTCGGCGAAGGCACGGGCTGGCATCCCAGCCATCTGATCGCGCGGCTGGGGGGACAAGTGGCGGGCGTCGCGCCCTGCTATCTGAAGACGCACAGTCAGGGCGAATACATCTTTGACCACGCCTGGGCACAGGCTTATGACCGCGCGGGCGGCGCCTATTACCCCAAGCTGCAATGCGCCGTGCCCTTCACCCCCGTGACCGGGCCGCGCCTGATTTCCGCGAACCCGCAGGTGCAGCAGGCGCTGTTGCAGGCCATGTCGCATATCGCGCAGCAATCCGGTCTGTCGGGCGCGCATGTCACCTTCTGCACCAAGGCCGAGGCGGTGCTGGGCGAGAGCGCGGGCTTTCTGTCCCGCGCGACCGAACAGTTTCACTGGGTGAACCGCGGCTATGCCTGTTTTGACGAATTTCTGGCCGATCTGTCGTCGCGCAAGCGCAAGGCCATCCGCAAGGAACGCGACCGCGCGCAGGCGTTCGGCGGCATCATCCGCAGCCTGAAAGGCGACGACATCAAGCCCGCGCATTGGGACGCCTTTTGGCAGTTCTATCAGGACACCGGCAGCCGCAAATGGGGCCAGCCTTATCTGACGCGGGCGTTTTTCGACCAGTTGCACGACACGATGCGCGACGATTGCTTGCTGGTGCTGGCCGAACGCGACGGCAGGCCGGTTGCGGGCGCGCTGAACCTGCTGGGCCCGGATGCGGTCTTTGGCCGCTATTGGGGCTGCATCGAGGATCACCCGTTTCTGCATTTCGAGCTGTGCTATCACCGCGCCATCGACTGGGCCATCGCGCATAAGCTGGCCCGGGTCGAGGCGGGGGCGCAGGGCGAACACAAGCTGGCGCGGGGCTATCTGCCCAGCCAGACCCATTCGCTGCATTGGGTCCGCGATCAGGGCTTTCACAATGCCATCGCCGATTACCTGACCCGCGAACGGCAGGCCGTCAGCGAGGAAATGGCCATCCTGACCGAGATGGGGCCGTTCCGGCGCGGCTGATGGTTGCCTAGCTGCGGCGGAACTGCCGGAACAGCGCCGATGCGCCCCAGCCTGCGAAAATGGCAATCGCCAGCGACATGATGCCGTACAGAAACGGCTGCTCCAACGCCAGCCGATACAGCCAACGCTCCAGCCCCACCTTGCGCACCTCGATGGGCGCGCGGAAGGTGTTCAGCACCTTGCCGTCGCGGACAAGAAAGATGCGGGTGGCATAATAGCCCTCGATCAGGTTGGCGGGCAGGCGGACATCGGCGCGAAACAGCGTCTTGTCGGCCAGAAGCACCGCGCCTTCGTCCAGCCGGTACAGATCATTCGCCTCGCGCAGGCGCACCAGCGCCTCGGTATAGGGCACCACGTCCTCGACCTCGGACGCGCCGGCAAAGGCCCGGATCGCCAGCGGGACCGAGATGCGGTAACGGTTGTCCTCGTTCTGATCCAGAATCCGCTCCAGCGGGCGCGTTGTCGCCACGACATAGAAATTCGGGGCCGAGGCCACGCTGACCCGGCCGGTATTCACCCAGATGCCGAAGCGGCGTTCCTTGTGCCGGACGGTGACCGGGCCGGTCGGACCCTCGACGGTGACGATGACATCCAGCGGGCCGGGCGGGATCGGCGTTTCGCGCTTGATCGCGCCATAGATGATGATGTCCGAGCCGTCGAAGCTGGTGGTGATGTCCACGTCGTCCCGCGACAGACCCGCCACGATCTGTTCGGGCGGCGGCGCGGCGACACGGGGCGGGGCGGGAAAATCCTGCGCCGCTGCGGGCACGGCCATCAGCAGCAGAAGGGCAAGGGCGCGGATCATCCGATGATCCCCGGCGTCAGCGAATACAGATCGTCAGGGCGCAGGAACAGGTCCAGCGCCAGCTTGCCACAGACCGCCAGCACCAGCAGCGCCAGCAGGATGCGCAACTGCTCGGCCCGCAGGCGTGCGCCCAGGGTCGTGCCGATCTGCGCGCCGACCACGCCGCCGATGATCAGCAGCAGCGCCAGCATCACATCGACGGTATTCGACGACACCGCATGCATCAGCGTGGTATAGGCCGACAGAAAGGTGATCTGGAACAATGACGTGCCGATGACGACCTTGGTGGGCATCCCCAGCAGATAGATCATCGCGGGCACCATGATGAAGCCGCCGCCTACGCCCATCAGGGCCCCCAACACGCCCACGGCAGCACCGACCAGCAGCACCGGAATGACGCTGATATACAGCCCCGACGCGCGGAACTTGACCTTCAGCGGCCAGCGATGCACCCAGCCATGCTGGTTGCGGCGCATGGGCTGGACCGGACCGCTGCGCTTGGCCCGGCGGATCGCGCGCAGGCTTTCCTGAAACATCATCATCCCGATCAGGCCCAGAAAGACGACATAGCACAGCTGCACCACCAGATCGACCTGACCCAGCCGTTGCAGCATGTTGAACAGGATGACGCCAAAGGACGACCCGACCAGACCGCCCGCCAGCAAGACCCAGCCCATGCGGAAATCCACCGTCTTGCGCTTCACATGCGCCAGCACACCGGAAAAGGACGAGGCCACGACCTGATTGGCCCCGGTCGCCACCGCAATCGCCGGGGGGATGCCGATGAAGAACAGCAAGGGCGTGATCAGGAACCCGCCGCCCACGCCGAACAGCCCCGACATCAGCCCGACGATGCCGCCAAGGCTGACCAGCGTGACGCCATTGACCACGACTTCGGCAATGGGAAGATAGATCTGCATGTGCTGCCCGGCCTTTTGCCTTTGGCCAATCCTGCACCGCATGCTGCGGCGCGTCAAACGGCTGGACAAGCCCCTCTGCGGGTTGTCGCAGACCTGTGGCACAGATAAGCATGTCTCTGACGCGGAAGTGATTGCGCGCAGGCGGTCACCGGATACGAAACAAAGGCGGGCGGCGAATGCGGATCCTGATTACCAATGATGATGGCATCAACGCTCCGGGTCTGGTGACGCTGGCCGAAATCGCAGCCGAGATCGCCGGACCCCAGGGCGAGGTCTGGACCGTCGCCCCCGCTTTCGAGCAATCGGGCGTCGGCCATTGCATCAGCTATATCCACCCCACGCTGATCGCCGAGCTTGGCCCGCGCCGCTTTGCCACCGAAGGCTCGCCTGCCGATTGCGTGCTGGCGGCGATTTCCGACGTGATGCGCGACAGCCCGCCCGATCTGGTGCTGTCGGGCGTGAACCGGGGCAACAACTCGGGCGAGAACGTGATGTATTCCGGCACGATCGGTGCCGCGATGGAGGCCGCGCTGCAAGGCCTGCCCGCCATCGCCCTGTCGCAATACATGGGCACGCAGACCGCCGGGCTTGCCGATCCGTTCGAGGCCGCGCGGGCACATGCGCCGGGCCTGATCCGCGATCTGCTGCAGCATGGCGACTGGACCTCGGACGCGGATTTCCGGCTGTTTTACAACCTGAATTTCCCGCCTTGCTCGGCGGCCGATGTCAAAGGGGTGCGCGTCGGACCGCAGGGCCGTCGCCGGGGCACGAAATTTCAGGTCAAGGCGGACGTGGCCCCGAACGGGCGGCGCTTTCTGTGGATCATGGGCGGATCGCAGACCGCCCCGGCAACGCCGGGCAGCGATGTCGAGGCGAATATGGCAAACTATATCTCATTGACGCCGATGCGCCCGGACCTGACCTGCCATGCCAGTCTGGACGGGCTGAAGGTGCTGGAACAGGGCTGAACATGACCGACGACGCCCCCGAGGAACTGGCCGAGCGCAAGATGCGGTTCCTGTTCGCGCTGCGTCAGCGCGGCGTGACCGATCCCCGGGTGCTGCACGCGATGGAGCGGATCGACCGCGGCGGCTTCGTGCGCGGCCATTTCGAGGACCGCGCCTATGAGGACACGCCCCTGCCCATTCCCTGCGGGCAGACCATCAGCCAGCCCTCGGTCGTCGGGCTGATGACGCAGGCGCTTGAGGTTGGTCCGCGCGACAAGGTGCTGGAGATCGGCACCGGCTCGGGCTATCAGGCGGCGGTTCTGGCGCTGCTGTGCCGTCGCGTCTATACCGTCGACCGCCACCGCCGCCTTGTGACCGAGGCCGAGGCGATCTTTGCCGATTTCGGCCTGTCGAACATTACCGCCATGGTGGCGGACGGATCGCGCGGCTTGCCGGAACAGGCTCCGTTTGATCGCATCATGGTGACCGCCGCCGCCGAAGACCCTCCGGGGCCGCTCTTGGCGCAGTTGAAGATCGGCGGTATCATGGTGGTGCCGGTCGGACAATCGGATGCGGTCCAGACGCTGATCCGGGTGCGGCGCGGCGAAACAGGTTACGAATACGACGAATTGCGGCAGGTGCGCTTTGTGCCGCTGGTCGAGGGGTTGGGCTGAACATGACCCCCGGCCGATCATGAGGAACGGGAAGATGGCGAATATCGGGCGTTTCGCGGTGGCGGGCGGTTTTCTGGCAATGCTGGCGGCGTGCAGTCCGCAGGGCGGGATGAATTTCGATCCCGATCTGCGCGGCTGGGGCGGTGGCGGGCTGGATACGGCTGCCGCTGCCGCTGCGGCCGCGCCGCGCCCGATGCCCGATCAGCGCGGGATCATTTCCTATCCGGGCTATCAGGTGGCCATTGCGCGGCAAGGCGATACGGTCGCCAGCATCGCCGCGCGGCTGGGCCTGAACGCGGCAGAGCTGGGGCGCTATAACGCCATCGACCCGGGCGCGCCGTTGAACCCCGGCGCGGTCGTCGCATTGCCGCGCCGCGTGGCGGGGGGGGCAGTCAGCTCGGGGCCAGTCAACACCGGGCCCGTCAGCACGGGCGCGGTCACGGATCCGTTTGCCGGGCAGCCGGCGGGGCAACCGGGGGGCGCCGGGGCGGGGTCGGTGAAGGCGACGACATTGCCCGCCTCCAGCCAGCCGCAGCAGCATGTGGTGGTGGCAGGGGAAACCGCATGGTCGGTGGCGCGGAAATACAATGTCTCGGTCAATGATCTGGCGGCGTGGAACGGGCTTGCGCAGAACATGACGCTGCGGGTCGGCCAACGCCTGCTGATTCCGGTCGCCGGTCGTGCCGCGCCGGGGCCGCTGGCCGCCGTCACCGCGCCGGGCGCCGGCAGCCCGACGCCGCGCCCGCCATCCTCGGCCGAGCCGCTGCCGCGCGAGGCGACGCGCCCCGCCAACACGCAGGTCGCGACCCCCACCAGCCCCAATCTGGGGCAGCAGCGCACCGCGGCATCGGGGAATGGTCGCTTCCGGATGCCCGCCAATGGCGCGATCATCCGCACCTATGAAAAAGGCAAGAATGAGGGCATCGACATTTCAGCCGCGCCGGGCAGCACGATTTCGGCGGCGGGCTCGGGCACGGTGGCGGCGATCACCCGCGATGTGGATCAGGTGCCGATCATCGTCGTGCGCCATGACGGCAATCTGATGACGGTCTATGCCGGTCTGGACGATGTGGCCGTGACCAAGGGCCAGTCGGTCGGCACCGGCACGACATTGGGCAAGGCCCGCAATGCAGGTGTGCTGCATTTCGAGGTGCGCGAGGGCTTTGAAAGCGTCGACCCCGAGAAATATCTGAACTGACCTTTGCAGACGGTTTCGGGCCGTCGCGCCTTGCGCAGCGCGGGGCCAAAACGCTGGCCTGTCTGCGTGCGGACATGCAGATCGCCGCCGGTTATGCCTTGGCGGAATCAACAGCTGCAGGGGCCGAATGTGGTGGCTTCGGCCCCCGTCGGGCTTATGCCTCGGCGCAGAGGTCGCGGATCACGGCCTCGACCTCCAGGCGGATGAAGCTGCGCATATTGTGGCTGAGGCGTTCGCCCATTTCGCCTTGCAGCTCATCGCGGATGGCCATGCGGATCAGGGCGCGCAGGGCCGCGTCTTCGTCCGGCGGAAGCTCGGCAAAGAGGTTCGGCAGATCGTCCCGTGCGGCAGGGGCGGCGTCGGCAAGCGTCGGCGAGGGTTGACTGGCTGCCATGGCTGAAGCGTTGCTGGCCGCGATCACAGGCGCGGTATCTTGCGCGGCGGCTTCTGCCGGGATGCTGTCGAAACCAAGCTGTCCCGAGGCTTCCGGGGCTTGCGTTTCGATCCGCGCCAAGGCAGCGACCTCAGCGACCTCAGCGACCTCAGCGACCTCAGCGACCTCAGCGACCTCAGCGACCTCAGCGACCTCAGCGACCTCAGCGACCTCAGCGACCTCAGCGACCTCAGCGACCTCAGCGACCTCAGCGACCTCAGCGACCTCAGCGA
>NZ_WMII01000012.1:106167-143964 GCF_009711265.1 Paracoccus shanxieyensis
GACCTCAGCGACCTCAGCGACCTCAGCGACCTCAGCGACCTCAGCGACCTCAGCGACCTCAGCGACCTCAGCGACCTCAGCGACCTCAGCGACCTCAGCGACCTCAGCGACCTCAGCGACCTCAGCGGCGATGGTGGCCTTGGGCTGGCTGGAGATGCTTTTCGCTTGGGCCTTGGGCGCGACCGGGCCGATGAACGGGTCCGCGTTGTGCTGTGCGGGTGCGGGCAAGGCGGTCATTGCGGTTGCGGCCATGATAGGCAGATCGGGCCGTGTCGCGATCATCCGTGCCAAGGCGGCCTCGGCTTCGGCGAACTCGGCCTCTTCCTCGGCGGTCAGGACCGGCTCGGGGGCGTCGATCACCGGCGATGCGGCCACCGTCGCCCGCACCAGATCGGCCATCGAGGTCAGGTTCGGCATCGCTGCGGGCCAGTCGGCGATCATCGTGGGCTGCCACGTCATCGAGGATGCAGCAAGCGCGTCGGTCTGGCAGGTATTCGTGCGGGTCGGGGCATCGGGGACAAGTTGCAAATGCGGCTGCACCGGCACCAGATCGGACTGACCCAGCACCAAGGGCGCATCAGGCTTGGGACCGCTGGTCAGGGGGGGGATGTCGCGGACAGGGCGACCAGGCAGTTGCCGGCCCTTTTCGTCCTGTGCGATCAGGCGGCGGATCGAGGCCAGCACATCGCTGACCACGCCGTCGGAAGCGCCGGGGTCCGGGCGCATCATGTCAGGCTGCATGATGCACCTGCACGATGGGGGCGCGGTCAGTCCTTGCCGATGGCGCGCAGCACGCGGTCAAGGCTTTCGCCTTGTCTGCTGGTGAAGGGGGCGTCTTGCACTGCATTGTAATAGGCCGATGGGTCATAGGTCGGGATCCCCAGTTTCAGGTTTTCTACCGTCAACAGACCCATAGCCGAGAGAAGTTGATAATGTGCTAATTGCAGATTGGCTTCCGCCGTAATTTTGTTCGCGCGGGCCTCCAGCAGCGATTGTTCGGCATCCAGCACGTCCAATGTGGTGCGCGCGCCCAGCGTCGCTTCCTCGCGCACGCCGTTATAGGCCTGCTGCGCGGCGGCGATCTGTTCGTCGATGGCGCCGATCTGGGCGCGGGCCACATCGATTCCCGCCCAGGCATTGCCCACGGCCTCATCGACCTGCCGCGAGGTGTTCAGCAGCGCCGACCGCGCCGAATCGCGCTGCGCCATGGCTTTGCGATGCGCGGATGGCAAACGACCGCCGGAATAGATCGTCTGGGACAGGTCCACCCCGATCGAGCCGCCTTCGACCGTCGACGTCTGGCCGAACCCGTTGACCGAGCGGCTGCGCTCACGCGAGATGCCTGCGGTGCCGGTCAGCGTCGGGTTGCGCTCGGCTGCGGCGGCGGCCACGCCCAGTTCGGCGGCGGCAGCTTCGCGGCGGGCCTGCTGGATCAGCGGATGCGTGTTGCGGCCGATATCGCGCGCGGCGACCAGCGTGGCGGGCAGTTTCGGCGTCGGCGGCGGCGGCGACAGGTTCACCGGCGGCTTGCCGGTCGCGGTGCGGAAGCTTTCGCGGGCGATCTGCAAATCGCCCTCGGCGGTGGCCAGATTGGCGCGGGCCTCGGCCAGTGCCGCATCGGCCTGCGCCACGTCGGTCTGGGTGATCTCACCGACCTCGAAACGGTCAGTGGCGGCGCGTTGTTCCTGCCCGATCACCCGGACCGAGTTTTCCTGCAGATCGACCTGCTCCATCGCCGACCGCACGTTCAGATAGGACTGGACCGCGCCCAGCAGCACGTCCTGTTCCACCCCGACCAGCGCGGCACGGGTCGCCAGAACGCTTTCCTTGGCGATGTCGATGGCGATGGCGTTGCGGCCCCAATCGTACAGCGTCATCTGCGCCTGCAGACCGATGCTGGCCGAATAGCCGTCGATGCCCTCGACATTCTGATAGGTATAGCCCGCCACCCATTGCAGCACGGGCCGCAAGGCCGCGATAGCCGAGGCGGCGTCTTCGTCGGCGGCCCGCAGCACGGCGCGGTTCTGTTCCAGCAGCGCCGAATGGCGATAGGCCGCAACCAGCGTATCGGCCAGCGTTTCGGCATGGGCGGGCAGGGCCGCGCCTCCGGCCAGCAACGCCGCCAGAAGCGGCCCTTGCAGGTTCTTCAGCGTCTTGCGCAGCATGGCCTGTCCCCTTGCGTTATCGTTACAGCGCGAAACCGCGAGCCTTGGTGAAGCCCGGCAGCACCGGCGCATTGGCATTGAAGACGAAGCGCCAGTTGATGCGGCCATCGACCTTGCGGCCGATCTTGGCGATGCCAAGATTGCCCTCGCGGAAGATGGCGATGACGCGGCCGCCGTCGCGCAGCTGATCGGCCAGCGCGTCGGGCATGGCCTCGATCGCGCCTTCGATCAGCATGGCATCATAGGGGGCCTGACTTTTGCAGCCCTCGGCCATCGCGCCCTCGACGACCACGACATTGAAGATGTCCTGCGCAGCCAGCCGGGTCTGGGCTTCGGCGGCCATGGCCGCGTCTTGCTCGACCGCGACGACGGCTTCGGCGATGCACGAGATGACGGCGGCGGTATAGCCGTAGCCCGCGCCGACCGTCAGCACCAGATCCGAGGATTGCAGCTCCAGCGCCTCAAGCATCTTGCCCAGGTTGCGCGGCTCCAGCAGCACGCGGTCGCGGGCAATGGCGATGTCGTCGCCGGCATAGGCGGTGTCGCGGCGGGCGTCGGGCACGAATTGTTCGCGCGCGATGGCCAGCATCGCGTCGATGACGGGGTAGCTGGTCACGTCATTGGGGCGGACCTGGGTATCGACCATCATGGTGCGACGCTGGGCGAAATCGGTCATTCTGCGAACCCTGCTTTCGGTTGCTTTCACGTCCTATTGCCACGAAAAATCCGGGCGGGCAACGTGGCATGGGAATTGCCGCGCGCCTGCGGTCATGACAGAATCCCGGCCATGAGCGATTTCACATTCCCCCCGCCGCCGCCTGCCAGCCTGCCGGTCCTTGACCGCGACACGCGCTTTCCCGTCAACCGCATCTTCTGCGTGGGCCGCAATTACGCCGCCCATGCCGCCGAGATGGGCAGCGAAGTGGACCGCGAAGCGCCGTTCTATTTCATCAAATCGGCGCAGGCCGTGGCGCAAAGCGGCGATGTGCTGCCCTATCCGCCCGGCACGCAGGACCTGCATCACGAAATCGAGATGGTGGTGGCCATCGGCGCGCCCGGCTTCCGAGTGGCCAAGGCGGACGCGCTGTCGCTGGTCTGGGGCTATGGCTCTGGGCTGGACATGACGCGGCGTGACATTCAGGCCAAGGCCAAGGCCAAGCAGCGCCCATGGGACCTCAGCAAGAATTTTGAAGGCTCCGCCGTTCTGTCGCCCCTTGTTGCCGCCTCAGGCCCCTTGGGCGACCGGCGCATCAGCCTGACGGTCAATGGCGAGCAGCGGCAGGAGGCCCCGCTGTCCGACATGGTCTGGACGGTCGAGGAACTGATCGCGGACCTGTCGCAATACTATCACCTGCAACCGGGCGATCTGATCATGACCGGCACCCCGGCAGGTGTCAGCGCCGTCGGCCCCGGCGATGTGCTGGAAGGCGGGGTCGAAGGTCTGCCGCCTGTGCAACTGACCCTCGGCAACCCGGAATAGGCTGCGATCCCCGCGAATGCGTCAGGCGCCGGTCGCAGGCGCCTGCCACTCCATCACCATCTGGGTCTGCGTGACAATGGCGGCGGTCTTGCCGTCGCCGCGCGTGATCGTGGTCTGCCAGATCTGGGTCTTGCGGCCCTTGTGCAGCGGAATGCTGCGCCCGGTCGCCACGTCGCCGATTCGCACCGGGCGCAGGAAATTCGTCTTGCTTTCGATGGTGGTCGTGGCCTCGCCCTTGCCAAGATTCACCATCGTGCCGATGCCGCCCAGCGTGTCGGCAAAGGCCATGATGGCCCCGCCATGCAGCACGCCGTTCACATTGGAAAGTTCGGCGGTGGCGGGCATTTCGGCCTGCACCTCATCCGGCTCGGCCGAGATCAGGCGGATGCCCAGCCGCCGCGCCAGATGCGGGCGGTCGGGATCCAGTTCCAGCTTGTCATAGATCGTCATGGCATGTCCATTTTTGCGGCCATGCTGCGTTGCGGCCCGGCCAAGGTCAAGCCGGGCCGCCCTTCGGGGCTATTGCGCCATCTGCGGCGGGGCCGTGTCGGCCTGAGGCTGTTGCTGCTCGGGCACCATCAGGCCGCCGCGCGACAGCCATTCATGCGCAAAGCGCAGTTTGCGCCGCGTCATGTCGGTCAGCACGAAGGGATAGACATCGGGATTGTCCAGCGCCCGGTTGATTTCATTCACCGCCAGCGCCACGGCGATGGCGACGGTCAGAAGATGTTCGCCGTCCTGATCGGCATAGGCGTCATAACCGGGTGCCGGAATGTCCGGCCCCGTCAGCCCGGTCGCCATCAGGCTGTCGGTCATGTCGGTCAGGTGCAGCACATGCGCCGAAGTTTCGGCCCAGTCCTCATGCGGGTGCATGGTGGCGTATTCGGTGATGTAATCCTGTCCCGGATCCTTGGGATGCGCGTAATGCTGCTTCAGCGCGTCGCCGTAATCGGCGCGCTCATCGCCGAACAATTCGCGGAACTGCGGCAGGAAACCCGGCAGGGGCGACAGCCGCTCGAACAGGAAATGCGAGATCTCGTGCCGCATATGCCCCACCATCGAGCGGTACAGCTCACCCAGCTGCTCCTTGCGCATGACGCGGGTGGCATCGTCGGCCTCGACCACGTTGATGGTGATGACGCCATCGGCATGGCCCATTGTGACATGGACCTCATCCTGCGCCACATGCTCGGACAGCATCTTGAAGATCGGGCGCGGGCCACTGTCGGCATTGGTGAACCAGCCCCAGCGCGCCAGATTGGCCAGCACCCAGCGCTTCGCGGCCTCACTGTCGGCCAGAAGCTTCTGGTTGCCCTCGACCGACAGATCGGGGATGGTCTCGGTCATCGCGCAGGACCGGCACAGGCCGTTCGTCTCGGCCATCCAGTTGCAACCAAGATCCGTCAGGTTGGAACACGGCGTGACGTTGGCGGCGAACCGGCCTGCTTCGGGGTCGAATACCAAAGGTGCGCCGCAGGCGCATACGGTGTTGTGAAAATAGACACGTTGTCCGCAGACGGGGCATTCAAGACGCTGCATGTTCGGTCGCTCTTTCTCATGAGGTCACTTGGTGGGCATCATTAACTTTGGTGACAGGCCGGCATCCGCCCGGCCGGATGGCGGGCCGCAGCAAGGATGAAAGCATGATCCCACGCATCAAACTTCCCGATGGTGAAACGGTTCCGACGCTGGGGCAGGGGACATGGATGATGGCCGAGAAACCGGCCCGCCGACGCGACGAAATCGCGGCCCTGCGCCGGGGGCTGGACCTTGGCATGACGCTGATCGACACCGCCGAGATGTATGCCGAAGGCGAGGCCGAACTGCTGGTGGCCGAGGCGATCTCGGGGCGGCGCGATCAGGTCTTTCTGGTCAGCAAGGCCTATCCCTGGCACGGCTCGGCATCCCAGCTGCCCTTGGCCTGCGCGCGCAGCCTGAAGCGTCTGGGGACCGACCGGATCGACCTTTACCTGCTGCATTGGCGCGGCGATGTGCCCTTGGCCGAAACCGTGGCGGCGATGGAAAAGCTGCGCGATTCCGGCCATATCAGGCATTGGGGCGTCAGCAATTTCGACACCGCCGACATGGCCGAACTGATCGAGGCGGGCGGCTGGCGCTGCGCGGTGAACCAGATCCTTTACAACCTGACCCGGCGCGGCCCGGAATGGGATCTGCTGCCATGGATGGCGCAGCGCGGCATTCCCGCCATGGCCTATAGCCCGGTCGAACAGGGCCGGCTGGCGGGGCATCCGGGGCTGGCGCGCATGGGGGCGCAGCTTGGCCTTACCGCGGCGCAGCTTGCCTTGGCATGGGTGCTGAACCGCTCGGACATGATCGCGATCCCGAAAGCCGCCGATCCCGAACATGTGACCGCCAACCTGCGCGCGGTCGAACTGGGCCTGACCCCATCGGTCGTGGATGAGCTTGACCGGCTGTTCGCGCCGCCCGACCATGCCCGCCCGCTGGAAATGATATGACCGCCTCGGCCATTGACGCCGCGACGAACTGGGCCTTTCTTGGCGCAAGACGCAAAACCCCCGGCAAGGGGGACAAGAACCGAGGTGGGCCATGCTCAGAGGAATCGATCCGCGCATTTCGCCGGAACTGCTTTATGTACTTGCCCAGATGGGGCATGGCGACGATCTGGCGATCGTCGACCGGAATTTCCCGGCGGCGGCACTGGCCCGGCATCTGCCCTGCAAGCAGGTGCTGCAGATCGGCGCAAGGCTGCAGGGGGCGGTGCAGCTGGTGACCAGCCTCATGCCGCTGGATACGTTCGTGCCTGCGGCGGCGACGACGATGCAGGTGGTCGACAATCCCGAACTGGTCCCCGAACCCGTGGCCGAGATCATCCCGCTGATCGAAAAGGCCGGATCTGATCTGCAATCCGTGGACCGCTTCGGCTTTTACGACCTGACGCGCTCCAGCTTTGCGATCCTTCAGACCATCGACACCCGGCCCTATGGCAATGTCATCCTGAAAAAAGGCGTTCTGCCGGTTTTGGCCGCGACCCCGCAATAAGCCATTGCAAACCTGTCAGGGCCGGGCAAACCTGCCGCCGAAATCTTGCAGGAGGGGAGCATCATGGCAGGGCAGGGTCGTCTGGACGGGAAGCGCATTCTGATCACGGCAGCAGGGCAGGGCATCGGTCGCGCCACCGCGCTGGCCTGTGCCGCCGAAGGCGCGCAGGTGATCGCGACGGATCTTCGCGCCGAATTGCTGGACGGGCTGGACGGCATGCGCACCGAGCTTCTGGACGTGACCGATGCCGATGCGATTGCCCGGCTTGCGGCCGATCTGGGGGATCTGGACGGCATCTTCAACTGCGCGGGTGTGGTGCATGGCGGCACCGTGCTTGACATCGACGATGCCGACTGGGCCTTTGCCTTCGATCTGAACGTGACGGCGATGATGCGGATGATCCGCGCGTTTTTGCCCGGAATGCTCAGCCGCGCGCAGCAGTCGGGCTCGGTCTCTATCGTGAACATGGCGTCGATGGCCAGCTCGCTCAAGGGCTTTCCGAACCGCACGACCTATGGCGCCAGCAAGGCCGCCGTCATCGGGCTGACCAAGGGCGTGGCCGCGGATTTCGTCAAACAGGGCGTGCGCTGCAATGCGCTCTGCCCCGGTACGGTCGACACGCCCAGCCTGCGCGGCCGCATCGCATCGGCGGCCGATCCCGTTCAGGCGGAAAAGGACTTCATCGCGCGCCAACCCATGGGACGGCTTGCCACGGTCGAGGACATCGCCCCGATGGTGGTCTATCTGCTCTCGGATGACAGCCGCTTCGTCACCGGTCAGGCGATGCTGGTCGATGGCGGCGTGACGATCTGATCTTCAGCAGGTGGCTGGCGCGGGTTCGGGCTGGCCACGCAGATCCAGACCACGCGCGGTCGGCGGCTGCCATGTATTGGTGTGCTGACTTCCGCCCGAGGGGTTGGTGCCGATATGCGACCCGCCCGTGCCGCCGCTCCACCCGGTCGAGCCGGAATTCGACGGCGCGGTGGCATCGGCTCCAGCAACATCCTTGGTCGCAGGCTCGGCCAGTTGCTGACATTCGGGCGATTTCAGGGTGTCAGCCTTGGTGGCCTCGGCCTTGGGCGCATCCTGCGCCGATACGGGCAGAGCACCCAGCATCAACGCGGCACAAAGCGGCAAAATGGCGCGATACATCATGGGCAGGGCTCCTGAACAAGGCGCCAGCCCAACGCAAGGCCGGATCAGGGGTTCCCCCTCAGGCCATCCTTGTTTTCCAAATACCCACAAAGCCGCGCTATTCGACGGCGATGCCCGCGCCATCCTCGGCCTGACCGATGATTGCAGCCAAGGGAAAGCCCGCCGCACGGATCTGGCCCAGAACCTCATCGGCGGCATCCGGCGCGCAAGCGATCAGCAGCCCGCCCGAGGTCTGCGGATCGGTCAGCAGCGCACGCTGCCAGTCGGGCATGTCACCCTGCACGCGCACCTCATGGCCGTAGGCGGCCCAGTTGCGGGTCGATGCGCCGGTAAAGAACCCGGCCCGCGCCAGTTCCGCCGCCTGCCCCAGCAGGGGCAGGTCGGCAAGGCGCAGCCGCAGCCCAAGGCCCGATCCGCGCGCGATCTCCAGCCCGTGACCCAGAATCCCGAAGCCGGTCACGTCGGTGATGGCATGCACGTCAGCGCGTTTCGCCAGATCCATGCCGACCCGGTTCAACGTGGTGGCCGATGCCACCATCTCGGCCAGACCAGCGCTGTCCAGCGCGCCCTTCTTGATGGCGGCGGAATAGATGCCGACGCCCAGCCCCTTGGTCAGGATCAGCGCGTCGCCCGCCCGCGCATCGGCATTGCGGCGCAACTCCTGCGGATGGCACAGCCCGATCACCGCCAGCCCATAGATCGGCTCGGGCGCGTCGATGGAATGGCCGCCCGCCACGGGAATGCCCGCCTCGGCGCAGATCTCGCGCCCACCGGCCAGTATCTCGCGGATCTGCGCAGCGGGCAGCTTGTCGATGGGCATGCCCAGGATCGCCAGCGCCATGATCGGGCGTCCGCCCATGGCATAGATGTCCGAAATCGCGTTCGTCGCGGCGATGCGGCCGAAATCCCGCGGATCGTCCACCATCGGCATGAAGAAATCCGTCGTGGCGATCACGCAGGTCTGGTCATCGACTTGATAGACCGCCGCATCGTCCGAGGTCTCGGTCCCCACAAGCAGCTGCGGAAAGGCCTGCGCCATGGGCTGATCCGCCAGCAAGTCGCGCAGCACCGAGGGCGCCAGCTTGCAGCCGCAGCCGCCACCATGCGCCAGTGAGGTCAGTCTGGGTTGGATGTTCATCTTTTCCTCGACAGCCGTTCCGTCATGTTCAGGACCGTAACGTAGAAGCCCGGAACCATGAAGATGCCAAGGAAGGTCGCGGCGATCATTCCGCCCATCACCCCGATCCCGATCGAATTCTGCGCCCCCGCCCCGGCCCCCTTGGCGATGGCCAGAGGCAGCACGCCAAGGATGAAGGCCAGCGAGGTCATCAGGATCGGACGCAGCCGCAGCCGCGCGGCCTCGACGGCGGCCTCGACCGTGCTGCGGCCCTTTTGCTGCAATTCGCGGGCGAATTCGACGATCAGGATGGCGTTCTTGGCGGCGAGCCCGATGGTCGTCAGGATCCCCACCTTGAAATAGACATCATTCGACTGCCCGAAGGTCAGCGAGGCGATGACCGCACCCAGCACGCCCACCGGCACGGCCAGCATGACCGAAAACGGGATCGACCAGCTTTCGTAAAGCGCCGCCAGCGACAGAAACACCACCAGCGCCGACAGGGCGAACAGCAGCGGCGCCTGATTGCCCGCCTGCCGTTCCTGATACGACAGTTCGGTCCACGCGATCTGATAGCCGCCGGGCAGATTGGCCACCATCTCCTCCATCGCGTCCATGGCCTGCCCCGAGCTTTGGCCGGGCGCGGGTTCGCCCTCGAACTCGATGGCGTCGATGCCGTCGATGCGGGACAATTGCGGCTCGACCGGCTCCCAGCGGGTGGTCATGAAGGCGCTGAAGGGCACCATCTCATCGCCGGAATTGCGGGCATACCAGCGGTCCACATCCTCGGGCTGCATCCGGTTCTGGGCCTGCCCCTGCACGATGACCGGGCGCAATTGCGCACCAAGGGCAAAGTCGTTCACCTCGGTCCCGGCAAAGATCGTCGACAGCATCGAATTGACCGCAGGCACCGAGACGCCGAAGCTTTCCGCCTTCTGCTGGTCGATGTCGATGCGCAGCGCGGCCTCGTCCTCGGAATTGCCGTTTTCGACGTTCTGCACGCGTGCGTCATCGCTGGCGGTCAGTTCAAGCTGATCGGCGGCCTCGGCCAGCGCCTGCATGCCGCCCGCCGACTGATCCATGATATACATGGTAAAGCCGGAACTGTTGCCCAGCCGCGGGATCGCCGGGGGCTGCATGAAGAAGATCCGCCCCGCCCGATGATCCGAGAAATGCCTGTTGGCGCGCTGCGCCACCGCCCGCGCCGACAATTCGGCATCGCTGCGCTGGTCGAAATCGCGCAGCTTCACAAAGATCTGCGCCCGGTTCTGCGCCGTTCCGCCATAGCCAAAGCCCATCGCGACAAAGACCGATTCCACGGCGGCCTTTTCGTCGTTCAGCATGTATTCCTCGATTTCCTGCACGACGGCCGCGGTCTGCTGCGCGGTCGAGCCTTCGGTCAGGGTGATGCGCGATTGCAGCACGCCCTGATCCTCGGTCGGAATGAAGGTGGTGGTCATGCGGCCGAACAGATCCGCCGCGCCCCAGCTGATCCCCGCCAGCACAAGCAGCACCAGAAACGGCCGGCGCAGCGTGCGCCGCACCGTCGCTGAATAGCCCTGCGTCATGCGGTCGAACCAGCGATTGAACAGCCGCGCGGGCGCAAAGCGCACCGGGCCGTGGCTGGGGCGCAGCATGCTGGCGCACATCGCGGGCGTCAGCACCAGCGCGACCAGCAGCGACAGCACCATCGCGGTGATGATCGTCACCGAAAACTGCCGGTAGATCACCCCGGTCGAGCCGGGCATGAACCCCATGGGCAGAAACACCGCCGACAGAACCAGCGCGATGCCGATCAGCGCGCCGCTGATCTGGCCCATGGATTTCTCGGTCGCCTCGACGGGGCCAAGCCCGTCCTCATGCATGACGCGCTCGACGTTTTCCACGACGACGATGGCGTCATCGACCAGAAGCCCGATGGCCAGCACCATGGCAAACATCGTCAGCGTATTGATCGAATATCCCAGCGCCGCCAGCATCCCGAACGTGCCCAGCAGCACGACCGGAATGGCGATCAGCGGGATCAGCGTGGCACGCCAGTTCTGCAAAAAGATCAGGATGACCAGAAAGACCAGCACCACGGCTTCCAAAAGCGTGTGATAGACCTTCTTGATCGACAGTTCGACAAAGGGCGCGGTGTCATAGGCGATGTGGATTTCCACCCCATCGGGCAGGGCGTTCTTCAGGCTCTCCAGCGTGGTGCGCACGCCTTCTGCCGTTTCCACCGCATTCGCGCCGGTCGCAAGGTTCACCCCGAAGCCCGAGGCATTCAGCCCGTTGAAGCGGGAATCGCGGCCATAGGTGGTCTGGCCGATCTGCACCTCGGCCACGTCGCCAAGGCGCACGGCGGCGCCGTCATCACCGGTCTTCAGCAGGATATTGCGGAAATCATCGACCGAGGTCAGCTGGCTTTGCGCCGTCACCGTGGCCGTGAACTGCTGGCCTGCGACCACCGGCTGACTGCCCAGATCGCCGACAGAGACGGTGCTGTTCTGGTTCTCGACCGCGCTGGTGATATCGGTGGGCGTCAGCTGGAACTGCGCCAGCCGCAAGGGATCCATCCAGATCCGCATCGCATAGCCCGAGCCGAAGACGTTCACGCCGCCCACGCCCTCGGTGCGCTTGACCGGGCCTTCGACGACCTGCTCCAGCAGGTTGCCCAGTTCGATGGTGGAATGCTGCCCCGTGGTCGAAACCAGCGCGCCCACCATCAGGATCGAGGATGAGGATCGCGTGACCGACACGCCATCGTTCTGCACCGGCGAGGGCAGGCGGTTTTCGACCGAGCGGACCTTGGACTGCACCTCGTTCAGCGCATCCACCGGGTCCACGCTGTCGTCAAAGGTCAGCGTGATGACGCTGCGCCCCGTCGAGGCCGACGAGACCGTGTAAAGCAGCCCCTCAAGGCCGGTCAGCGCGTCCTCGATGGGGGTGGTCACGGAATTCTGCACCGCCTGCGCCGTCGCACCCGAGTAATTGGCCTGAATGCGGATCGTGGTGGGCGCGATGTCGGGATATTGCGACACCGGCAGCGTGGTCAGCGAAAACGCCCCGATCAGCATGGTGAGGATCGCCAGCACCCAGGCAAAGACCGGGCGGTGGATAAAGAACCGTGCCATCAGTTGCCGCCCTCGGCGGCGGGTTCGCCTTCGGATGCGGCGGCTTCGGGTGCGGCGTCGCGCACCACGCCCTGATCGTCGATCTGGACCGGGACGGTCGTGACCTCGGCCCCGGCGCGCAGATCGTCCAGCCCGTCAAGGATCAGTTGTTCGCCGGGATTGATGCCCTGCGTGACGACCCAGTTGTTGCGATAGGTGCCCTGTTCGCTCAGCGTGATCTGCTGGGCCTTGCCGTCCCGCACGACAAAGGCGGTCAGCGTGCCGTTGGCAGAGCGTTTCGTGGCGCGCTGCGGCACCAGAACCGCCCGCGTCGTGCCCAGCGTCATTTCCACGCGCAGGAACTGGCCGGGCAGGATCAGCCCTTCGGGATTGTCGAATTGCAGGCGGATCGGCACGGTTCCGGTCGTCGGAGACACGGCGATGCCGGGGCTGACCATGCGGCCATTGCCCTGATACTGCTCGCCGGTTTCCAGCGTCAGCCGGGTCTGCACCGCGCCGTTCTGGATCAGTTGCCCGGCGCTGACCTGCGCGCGGTTGCGCAGGATCCGGGCCGAGGATTCGCTGACATCGACATAGATCGGGTCAAGCTGGGTGATGGTCGTCAGCACATCCGACTGGCCCGCCGTGACCAGATCCCCGACCGAGACCTGCGCCACATCGGCCATGCCGTCGATGGGGCTGACGATGCGCGTGCGGTCCAGCGAAAGCTGCGCGGCGTCGCGTTCGGCGCGGGCGGCGGCCAGATCGGCTTCGGCCTGTTTCAGCGCCACCTCGGCATTGGCGCGGTCGACGGCGGACACGCCCGAGCCCTCCAGCCGGCGATAGCGGGTCACGGTGTTCTGCGCCTGCGTCAGGCTGGCTTCGGCCCCGGCGACCCGCGCCTCGGCGGCGGCAAGGGCTGCGGCCAGCGTTTCGGGGTCGATGCGGAACAACACATCGCCGGTCTTGACCGGGGTTGCGGGGTCATAGACCGTCTCAAGGATCTCACCGCCGACCTGCGGGCGGATGCCGGTCTGCTGAAAGGCGATGGCGCGGCCGGGCAGGGTGACGGTGTAGGGCACGTCCTGTTCGGCGGTTTCCATGATGCCGACCTGCCGGGGGCCGTCCTGCCCATGTTGCTGCGCAACGGCAGGGGCGGACAGACCGACGATCAGCAAAAGGGCCAGTGCGGCCGGATTCACGCGACCAAATTTCATCTGCCGATCCTTGCGGTTGGGTATCAGGCCTGTTCTAGCCCGGAAATCCCAACAGTGGGTAAACGACAGTCAACCGCGCGATCACGGATTCGCCAGCCCGCGTGAGCGGGGCGTCAGAAATCGACGCAGATGCCCTTCTTTTCGTAATCGCCATAGCGCACGGGTTCCGGGCCGTCGCGCCCGCCCAGCTCGACCGGCAGGTCCAGCGCCTTGGCGGCCTTGCGGCGTTCCTCGGCCTCGGCCAGTGCCCTTTGGGCGGCGGGGGGCAGATCCTTGCGGTCGGTCATGGCGATTTTCCCTGCTTCGCGCTAGATCGGTCCAATCTAGGCAAGGGGACGCATTTGGACAAGACGCGCGGCAATGATCGGGGCGGGGAACGTGGTGGCGAACGTGGCGATGGGGCAAGGCTGGGCGCGCTGCGCCTGCTGGCCGCCGTCGAGGATGGCGCGACGCTGGATGAGGCGGGCGCGCTGAACGATGCGCTTCCCCCTGCGGCCCGCGCCCGTGCCCGCCGCCTGGCGCTGGAGGTGCTGCGCCGCACCCAGCGCGCCGATGCGCTGCTGGCGCCATTCCTGCAACGCAAGCCCCGGCCCGATGTGCAGCGCATCCTGCGCCTTGCCACCGTCGAGATGCTGGCCCTTGGCGAAGCGCCGCATGGCGCGGTCGATGCCGCCGTGCGCATCTGCCGCAGCATGGGCGGCAAGGGACAGGCCGCAGCGGGCATGGTGAATGCGGTGCTGCGCAAGGTCTCGGCCGCGTCCGAGCCTTGGGCGAAACTGCCGCCGCAGATGATGCCGCACTGGCTGCGTCAGCCCGTCGTGCATGCATGGGGCCGCGACGTGACCCGCGCCATCGAGGCCGCGCATGAGGCGGGCGCGCCTCTGGACCTGACTCCAAAGCGGGGCGACGCGCCGGGTCAGGCGCTGCCGACCGGATCATTCCGGCAGGATGCCGGGGCGCAGGTCTCGGCGCTGCCGGGCTATGAGACGGGCGACTGGTGGGTGCAGGATGCCGCTGCCGCGCTGGCCGTGCGCGTGCTGGATCCGCAACCGGACGAGCGCATCGCCGATATCTGTGCAGCACCGGGCGGCAAGACGCTGCAACTGGCGGCCGCCGGGGCCACGGTCACGGCGGTCGATATTTCGCAGGCGCGGCTGGCGCGTGTGGCCGAAAACCTGAACCGCTGCGGGCTGTCGGCCACGCTGGTCGCGGGCGATGCCTTGCAGTATCGCCCCGAGTCCTTGCTGGACGCGGTGCTGCTGGACGCGCCCTGTTCGGCCACCGGCACGCTGCGCCGCCACCCGGAACTGCCGCTGATCCGCGACGGCGCGGCCATTGCGGAACTGGTTGATCTGCAAGCGAAACTTATCGACCACGCGCTGTCCCTGCTGAAGCCCGGCGGGCGGCTGGTCTTTGCCACCTGCTCGCTTCTGCCGGCCGAGGGCGAGGATCAGCTCGAGGCCGCGCTGGCCCGTCATCCGGGCTTGCATGTCGAACCCGCCAAGGCCCCCGGCATCGAGCCGGAGTGGCTGACGGATCGCGGCGCCTTGCGGTTGCGCCCGGACCTGTGGCCGGAACGCGGCGGCATGGACGGCTTTTTCATCGCACGCTTGCGGAAAAGCCTTGCCGAGTCCTAAGCTTGCGGCGTTTCCAGCGATTTGCGGACGCCCATGAACGAAACGCCCAGCCCTCGCGGCTTTTTGCGCCGTCCCGAACCCAAGGCCATCGGCCATCAGGGGCGAGGCGAACAGATCGTCGCAGGGGAATTGCCCATCGGCGGTCTGATCCTGACGGGCGATATCTTTGCGGATGACCTGCCCGCTTCGATCGCGGCCGAACTGCATGGCTTTGGCTGGCTGGACGATCTGGCGGCGGTCGGATCGCCCAAAGCGCGTTCGGTGGCCCAGCATCACGTCCTGCACTGGCTGCGGCGGCATCGCATCCCGCATGGCGACGCGCCGGAATGGGCGCCCGCCATCGCGGGGCGGCGCGTGCTGCACTGGATCTTTCACGCGGGGATGATCCTGCCGGGGCTGGATCGCGACGCGACCGAGCCTTACTTCCGCGCCCTTGACCAGCATCTGACCCATCTGCGCGCGACATGGTTCGACACGCCCGACGGCCTGCCCCGCCTTGAGGCGCTGGCGGGCCTTGCCATCGGCGCGATGTCGCTGCGCGACCGTCAGGCCGTGGCGCAGCCCGCGCTGATCGCGCTGGCCGAGGAAGCCGATGCCATGGGCGTGGCCACCCTGTCGGAATCCCGCGCGCCCGAAACCCTGCTGGAGGCGATGGCCCTGCTGGTCTGGGCGCAGGAAACCGCCGATGAGGCAGGCCAGCCCTCGCCGCCCGAATTGCGGGCGATCATCGCCGAAATCGCGCCGATCCTGCGCGCGCTGCGCCATGCCGATGGCGGGCTGCCCTGTTTCCATGGCGGCGGGCGCGGCGCGGCGGGACGGCTGGATCGCTGCCTGCGCGCCGCCGAAGGCGCGGCCCTGCCCGCGCATGGGCTGGCGATGGGGTTTGCGCGCATGGCGCGGCAACGCTCGACGCTGATTCTGGACGCGGCACCGCCGCCCGGCGGGCCTGCGGCGATCCGCGCCCATGCCTCGACCCTTGGGATGGAATTCACCGTGGCGCGCCAGCCGCTGATCGTGAATTGCGGCCCCGGCGACGGCTTCGGCCCGCTGTGGTCCAAGGCCGCGCGCGCCACCCCCAGCCATTCGGCGCTGTGCCTTGAGGGGCTGTCCTCGTCGCGGCTGAACGCCAATCGCGCCACCGGAGAGCCGGACATCCTGACCGAGCGTCCCGCGCTGGTCTGGGCGGGCGATTGCGATGCCCTGGGCAATCTGACGCCGCCCGATTGCGGCCCGGCCCATTCGCCCGAACCCGCGCATCTGCTGGCGGGCCATGACGGCTGGCTGGACAGCCACGGCCTGACGCAACTGCGCGAATTGTGGCTTTCCCCCGATGGCGGCACGCTTCAGGGCGAGGATTCGCTGGCGGCGCTGGATGCCAGCGCGCAGGCGCGGCTGGACCATCTGCGCCCCGCCGAAGGGCTGGCATTCGACATCCGCTTTCACCTGCATCCCGATGTGAAGGCCGCGCATCAGGGTGACGAAATCCGCCTGACGCTGCACGGCGGCGAGGAATGGCGGTTCACCCATGACGGCGTGGCGCAGCTGTCGCTGGAACCCAGTTGCCTTTTGGATCGCGGGCTGGCTGACCCGCGCCCGGCGCGCCAGATCGTGCTTTGCGCACGTTTGCAGGGCCGCGCGGTGCAGATCGGCTGGACCTTCGCGCGATCCGGCGTTAGGTGACGGGGCAAAATCTGCCATCCATCGCACGGGGCCCCAAGACCGATGACCGACCGCATTCCGCTGAAGCGCGCGCTGATTTCCGTTTCCGACAAGACCGGCCTTCTGGACTTCGCCCGCGCCCTTTCGGCTCGGGGCGTCGAGATCCTGTCGACCGGCGGCACCGCCAAGGCGCTGCGCGAGGCGGGGCTGACCGTCAAGGACGTGGCCGAGGTCACGGGCTTTCCCGAAATGATGGATGGCCGCGTCAAGACGCTGCACCCGGTCGTGCATGGTGGCCTGCTGGCGCTGCGCGACAATGACGAACACATGGCCGCCGCCAGCGCGCATGGCATCGACATGATCGACCTGCTGGTCGTCAACCTGTATCCGTTCGAGGAAACCGTCGCCAAGGGCGCGGGCTATGACGATTGCATCGAGAATATCGACATCGGCGGCCCGGCGATGATCCGCGCGGCCTCGAAGAACCATGCCTTCGTGACGGTCGTGGTGGACGTTCAGGACTATGCCGCCGTGCTGGCGGAACTGGACGCAGGCGACGACACCACCAGCTTTGCCTTCCGTCAGCGTCAGGCGCAGATCGCCTATGCCCGGACGGCTGCCTATGATGCGGCGGTCTCGGCCTGGATGGCGGATGCCATCGGCGACGCCACGCCGCGCCGCCGCGCCTTTGCGGGCGTTCTGGCCCAGCCGCTGCGCTATGGCGAAAACCCGCACCAGTCGGCCGCCTTCTACAAGGACGGCTCGGACCGTCCGGGCGTGGCCACGGCCCGGCAATGGCAGGGCAAAGAGCTGTCCTATAACAACATCAACGACACCGATGCCGCGTTCGAGCTGGTGGCCGAGTTCGACCCCGCCGAGGGCCCTGCCGTCGCCATCATCAAGCACGCCAATCCCTGCGGCGTGGCGCGTGGCGACAGCGCGGCCGATGCTTACCGGCGCGCCTTCGATTGCGACCGCACCTCGGCTTTCGGTGGCATCATCGCGCTGAACACCACGCTGGACGGTGAAACCGCGCAGGCCATCAGCGAGATCTTTACCGAAGTCGTCATTGCCCCCGACGCCACCGATGAGGCGAAGGCCGTCTTTGCCGCCAAGAAGAACCTGCGCCTGCTGACCACCGGCGGTCTGCCCGATCCGGCGGCGGCGGGGCTGGCCTTCCGTCAGGTGGCGGGCGGCTTTCTGGTGCAGGGCCGCGACAATGGCCGCGTGCTGCGCGCCGATCTGAAGGTCGTGACCCAGCGCCAGCCCACCGCTGCGGAACTGGACGATCTGCTGTTTGCATGGACCGTCGCCAAGCACGTCAAGTCGAACGCCATCGTCTATGCCAAGGACATGGCCACCGTCGGCATCGGCGCGGGCCAGATGAGCCGCGTGGACAGCACCCGCATCGGCAAGCGCAAATCCGAAGACATGGCCGAGGTGCTGGGCCTGCCGCAGGCGCTGACCATCGGCTCGTCCGTGTCCTCTGACGCCTTCTTCCCCTTTGCCGACGGGATCGAGGCATTGGCCGAAGCCGGCGCCAAGGCGGTGATCCAGCCCGGCGGCTCGATGCGGGACGCCGAGGTGATCGAGGCCGCCGACCGTCTGGGTCTGGCGATGGTCTTTACCGGCCAGCGGCATTTCCGGCACTGATGGCGGACACGGCGACCCCCAAGGCCCGCAAGGCCCCGGCAAAGCGGCGCGTCAAGGCGCCGCCGCCTCCGTCCGTGTGGAAGAATGTCGGCGGCATGGCGGCTGCCATCTTTCTGCTGGATCAGGCGCTGAAATATGTGGTCGTGCATGTGCTGGATCTGGACCGCGTGCGCGAAATCGACGTTCTGGACCCGTGGCTGAACCTGCGCATGGCGTGGAATCAGGGGATGAATTTCGGCCTGTTCGCCAGCGATGTGGACACCACGCGCTGGGTGCTGATCGCCATCGCCTTTGCCGTCTGCCTGTGGGTGGCGATCTGGGTCGGGCGCGCCAAGCCCCGCCGCTTTGCCCAGCTTTCGGCGGGCATGCTGATCGGCGGCGCCCTGGGCAATGTCGTCGACCGCTTTCTGTATGGCGCGGTCGCGGATTTTCTGAACATGTCGCTGCCGGGCTGGCAGAACCCGTTCAGCTTCAACGTGGCCGATATCGCGATCTTTCTGGGCGCGATCGGACTGGTGCTGATGCCGCCCGAAAAGAAGCCCGAGCCCAAGAAACGCCGCGCTCCGGCCAAGCCGCGCGCGTCGAAACCTGCGGCAACGGTTGCGGCTGCCACGTCAGGGCCGGATCATGACGCCGAACAGGCCGAGTTTCTGCTGGAAGATCCCGCCCCCTCGACAAGGCGTGACGGGAACGGCAAGACAAGCTAAGGAGAGGGGCCGGAAGAAGATGAGGGACGGACCGATGCGGGCGATTGCGCTGACCACGACCATGCTGCTGCTTGCCGCGTGCAGCACCGATCCGCATCTGATGAACGTCTCTGCCGGCAGTTCCGGGCCGGATGAATTCGGCATCGTGCCGACCAAGCCGCTGACCATGCCCACCGATCTGAACGCGCTGCCGACGCCGACGCCGGGCGGCGGCAATATCACCGACCCGACGCCCAAGGCCGATGCGGTCGCCGCACTTGGCGGCAATCCCGCGCAATTGTCGGCGCAGGGCGTGGGTGCGGCGGATGGTGCGCTTCTGGCCTATACCTCGCGTCTGGGCCGCGATCCGGGCATCCGCCAGATCACCGCGCAAGAGGATCTGGAATGGCGCTCGCGCAATTCGCGCCGCGCGCTGGAAATTCTGGCCCGCACCAATGTCTATTACCGTGCCTATGAGCCGATGACGCTGGACAGCTGGGCCGAGGCCGAGCGGTGGCGCCCGACCGGCGTGCGCCTGCCCGCCGCGCCGCCGCGCGACGCGGCGGGGCAGGACGCCCCCGCGCGCGCCGATCAGGCCGACCGCCTGCCCGATTGATCCGAGCTCGCGCCCGATCACGCTTCGCTGAGACGGTGCGTGAGCGGGCGGGGCGGGCTTGCGCCCCCGCGCGGGCCGGGTCAAGGTTTCGGCGCGACCCGGAACCGGAGCATGTCCATGAAGATCATCGCCCGCCTTGCGCCCCTTGCGCTGGCGCTGGCCGCGTCCCCCGCGCTGGCCGAAATGCCCAAGGGCATCAGCCATTTCAAACTGGATAACGGGCTTGAGGCCGTGGTGATCGAAGATCACCGCGCCCCGGTCGTCGTGCAGATGGTGTGGTACAAGATCGGCGCCGCCGATGAGATGCCGGGAAAATCCGGCATTGCGCATTATCTGGAACATCTGATGTTCAAGGGCACCGACAAGCTGGCGCCGGGCGAGCTGTCCAAGACCGTGACCGCCAATGGCGGCATGGACAACGCCTTTACCAGCTATGATTACACCGCCTATTTCCAGCGCATCGCCGCCGACCGCCTGCCTTTGGTCATGGAGATGGAATCCGACCGGATGGCCAACCTGAAGATCGGCGAGGATGACTGGCAGGCCGAACGGCAGGTCGTGCTGGAAGAACGCTCGCAGCGCACCGACAGCGATCCCTCGGCGCAGTTTTCCGAAGAACGCAGCGCGGTGCAGTTCTATAACCATCCCTATGGTCGCCCGGTCATCGGCTGGCGGCAAGAGATGGAGGGCCTGACCCGCGACGACGCGATTGCGTGGTATGATGCGCATTATGCCCCGAACGACGCGGTGCTGATCATCGCGGGCGACGTGACGCCGGACCGCGCGCGCGAACTGGCCGAGACCTATTACGGCCCGATCCCCGCCAAGCCCGACAGCACCCGCAAGGCGCGCCCGCAAGAGCCCGAGCAGCGCTCGGCCCGCCGGATGGAGCGATCCGATCCCCGCGTGCCCATGCCGGTGATGATCCGGTCGACCATCGCGCCGGAACGCAATGCCGGCGATCAGAAAACCGCCGCCGCGCTGTCGGTGCTGGCCGAGATGCTGGCCGGGTCCAGCCAGACATCGGTGCTGGCGCGCGATCTGGTGCTGCCCGGCAAGGCGCTTTACGTCGATGCCGGCTATGACGGGCTGTCGGTCGATCCGACGACCTTTGCGATTTCGCTGGTTCCCGGTCCGGGCGTCAGCAATGCCGATGCCGAAGCGGCGCTGGATGCCGCCTTGCAGAAGTTTCTGACCGACGGTCCCGATCCGGCGCAGCTGGAACGGGTCAAGACGCAGATCCAGGCCTCGCGCATCTATGCACAGGATTCAGCGCATGGCCGCGCCTATGACTATGGGCAGGGGCTGTCTGTCGGCCTGACCGTGCAGGATGTGAACGACTGGCCCGATATTCTTGAGGCCGTGACCGCCGATGACATCCGCGCCGCAGCCAAGCTGGTTCTGGACAGCCGCGCCACCGTGACCGGCTGGCTGCTGCCCGAAGGCACGCCTGAACCCGGTGCCGCCCAACCCGTCGCTGCCCAATCGGGGGACGTTCAATGATCCGCGCTTTTGCCACTTTCGTCTTTGTCGCGCTGGCCGCGCTTCCTGCGCGGGCCATCGACATCCAGCAGGTCACTTCTCCGGGCGGGATCAAGGCATGGCTGGTCGAGGATCATTCGATCCCCTTCACCGCGCTGTCCCTAATGTTCAAGGGCGGGGCCAGCCTTGACGCGCCGGAAAAGCGCGGCGCGATCAATCTGATGACTGCCCTGCTTGAAGAAGGCGCGGGCGAGATGAATTCGGTCCAGTTCGCTGAAGCGGTCGAGGGTCTGGGCGCCTCGGCCCGGTTCAATGTCGGCGATGACGCGCTGACCGTGACCGCGCGGGCCTTGACCGACAATCGCGATCAGGCCGCCGATCTGCTGCGCGCGGCGCTGACCGAACCCCGCTTCGATCCCGATGCGGTCGAGCGCGTGCGCGCGCAGGTGCAGTCGGTCATCAAATCCGAGGCGACCGATCCGCAATCCATCGCCACCAAGGAACTGGCGAAGCTGGCTTGGGGCGACCATCCCTATGCGACCTCGATCAACGGGACCGAGGCATCGGTGGCGGCCTTGACGCGCGACGATCTGATCGACGCCAAGAACCGTGTGCTGGCGCGGGACCGCGTGGTCGTCGCGGCCTCGGGCGATATCGACGCCGAGCAGTTGGGGGCGCTTTTGGACAAGGTGCTGGGCGGCTTGCCCGAAACCGGCAGCGCGCCCTTGCCGCAGCCTGCGCAGTTGCAGCTGAAGGGTGGCGTGTCGGTGATCGACTGGGACAGCCCGCAGACGGTGGTCAGTTTCGCCCAGCCCGGTCTGCCGATGGACGATCCGGATTATTTCGCGGCCTTCGTGGCCGACCATATTCTGGGCGGCGGCGGGTTTTCCTCGCGCCTGATGGACCAGATCCGGGAAAAGCGCGGGCTGACCTATGGTGTGGGCACGGGGCTGGCGAATGGGGTCTATGGCCAGACATGGCAGGGCGGCATGGCCAGCGCCAATGACAAGGTGGCCGAGGCGGTGGGTCTGATCCGCAGCGAATGGGACCGCTTTGCCAAGGACGGTGTGACCGACAAGGAACTGACCGATGCCAAGACCTATCTGACCGGGGAATATCCGCTGCGCTTCGATGGCAATGGCAAGATCGCCGGGATCCTTGCCGGGATGCAGCTGATCGGCCTGCCCGCCGATTATGTCAACACGCGCAATTCCAGGATCGAGGCGGTGACGGCTGCGGATGTGCAGCGCGTGTCGCAGCGTCTGCTGCATTCCGACCAGATCCGCTTCGTGCTGGTCGGGCGGCCCGAGGGGGTCGAGGCCAGCGACTGACGGCACGGGCGGCATGAGTATTTGGAGAACGAAGAAATCCATCCCATGCCCGATGCGTTTCGCCTAGCGAATCCGGGACCTGAATGCTAAATATGGGGGCATGAATTCCCATGCCCCCAATATGCGCCCTGTCATCCGGCAATTGGACGAGGCCGCCGCCAACCGCATCGCGGCGGGCGAGGTGGTCGAGCGTCCGGCCTCGGCGGTCAAGGAACTGGTCGAGAATGCGCTGGATGCCGGGGCGGTTCGGATCGACATTGCCATTGCCAAGGGCGGCAAGGCGCTGATCCGCGTCAGCGATGACGGTTGCGGCATGACCGCCGAGGATCTGCCGCTGGCCTTGTCGCGCCACGCCACCTCGAAGATCGACGGCAGCGATCTTCTGGACATCCGCAGCTTTGGCTTTCGCGGCGAAGCCTTGCCCAGTCTGGGGGCGGTCGGGCGGTTGGTGCTGACCAGCCGCGCGCAGGGCTTCGAGGCCGCGCAACTGACCGTGACGGGCGGCAGGCTGGGTGCGGTGCGCCCCGCTGCGGGCAATCGCGGCACGGTGGTCGAGTTGCGCGATCTGTTCTTTGCCACCCCTGCGCGGCTGAAATTCCTGCGCAGCGACCGCGCCGAGACGCAGGCCATCGTCGAGGTGATCCGCCGTCTGGCCATGGCCGAGCCCTATGTCGGCTTTAGCCTGACGGATGAGGATGAGGGCCGCGTGCTGTTTCGCGCCGATGCCGAGCAGGGTGATCTGTTCGGTGCCTTGCAGACGCGGCTGGCCCGGGTGATGGGGCGCGATTTCATCGACAATGCGCTGGCCATCGATGCCAGCCGCGACGAAATCAGCCTGACCGGCTTTGCCGCGTTGCCGACCTATTCGCGCGGGGCTGCGGTGGCGCAGCATCTGTTCGTCAATGGCCGCCCGGTGCGCGACAAGCTGCTGACCGGGGCGATGCGGGCGGGATATATGGACGTGCTGGCGCAGGGCCGGCATCCGGCGGCGGTGCTGTTTGTCACCTGCGATCCGCATTCGGTCGATGTGAACGTGCATCCCGCCAAGGCCGAGGTGCGCTTTCGCGAACCCGATGCCGCGCGCGGGCTGGTCGTCTCGGCCTTGCGGCATGCGCTGGCGGGGGCCGGGCATCGGTCGTCCAGCACCGTGGCCACGGCGGCCTTGCAGGTGGCGCAGGTCGAGCCGCAGCGTCCGTCGTACCAGGCACCCGCGCGTCCCTCGGGCGCGGCCATCGCGGCCAGTTTCGGCTTTCAGGCGCCGGGGTTTTCCGAAGCCCCCAGTGCCCGCGTCGAGCCGGAACCCGAGACTGATGCGACCGAGGCGCCGCTTGGTGCGGCGCGGGCGCAATTGCATGAGAACTGGATCGTGGCGCAGACCGCCACCGGCATCGTCATCGTCGATCAGCACGCCGCGCATGAGCGTCTGGTCTATGAGCGGCTGAAGGCGCAGGCGGCGGCGAACGGCATTCCCGCTCAGGCGCTGCTGATCCCCGAGATCGTCGAGCTGTCCGAGGCCGATGCGCAGCGGATCCTGTCGATCGCGGATGAACTGGCCGCCTTGGGGCTGGTCATCGAAGCCTTTGGCGGTGGCGCGGTGGCGGTGCGCGAGGTTCCGGCGATGATCGCGCGCATCGACGCGCCACGGCTGATCCGCGACATTCTGGACGATCTGGCGGATCAGGGCAGTTCGGACCGGCTGCGGGCGCGGGTGGATGCGGTCTTGTCGTCGATGGCCTGCCATGGCTCGGTCCGGTCGGGCAGGCGGATGACCGGCGATGAGATGAACGCGCTGCTGCGCGAGATGGAGCGGACGCCGAAATCGGGCCAGTGCAACCATGGCCGCCCGACATCGATCGAGTTGAAGCTGTCGGATATCGAACGGCTTTTCGGGCGTTGACGCCCGCGTCCCACGGCGCGACACTTGCCCGCAGGAGGTGCCGCCATGCTTGAGATCACGCCGGACAAGATTGCCCATGTCATCATCCGCGCCCGCGAATATGACAGCGGCGTCAATGCCTGGGCCCATACCGGCCAGCGCACGGGCCATGGCACCCAGACCGAGCTTGCCGAATTCATCGCCGCCTTGAACGACGACGAAAAGGCCAGTCTTGTTGCGGTGATGTGGATCGGCCGCGACACCTATGCCGCAGACGAACTGTCCGAGGCGATCCGGACCGCCAAGGCCGAAAGCCGCTCGCCCACCGAGACCTATCTGATGGGCGAGCCGCAGCTTGCCGATTACCTCGAGGCCGGGCTGGAAGCCCTTGGCATCTCACCCGAAGATGCCGAGGACGACCTGCAACACCCGGTCTGATCCGGATCAGCGCGTCAGCCGGATCAGCGCCCCGTCCTCGGCATCCGTCAGCACCATGATCGAGCCGTCCGGCGCTTCGGCCACGTCGCGGACACGGCCGATGCCTTCGGCCAGATGCTGTTCGCCGACCACGCGGTCGCCGTCCAGTTTCAACCGCACGACCGATTGCGTTTTCAGCCCGCCGACCAGCGCGTCGCCGCGCATTTCGGGAAACATCTCGCCCTGATAAAAGGCCATGCCGCTGGGCGCGATCACGGGATCCCAGTAATAGATCGGCTGCTCCATCCCATCGGCGGCGGTCAGGCCCTGCCCGATGGTGGCGCCGCTATATTCCACGCCATAGCTGATGGTGGGCCAGCCGTAATCCTTGCCTGCCTCGGGGCGGTTCAGCTCATCCCCGCCCTTGGCGCCGTGTTCGACGGTCCAAAGCTGGCCGTTGGCGTCCAGCGCGGCGGATTGCAGGTTGCGGTGACCCCATGACCAGATCTCGGGCTGACCGCCGCCATTGGCAAAGGGGTTGGTCGACAGACCGCGCCCGGTTTCCGGGTCGATGCGCAGCACCTTGCCCAGATGCGTGTTCACATCCTGCGCCAGCGGGCGCGCATCCGTGACCGAGCGTTCGCCGGTGGTCACGAACAGCATCCCGTCGCGGTCAAAGACCAGACGCGACCCGAAATGCTTGTCGGACTCCCATGCGGGCTGCATCTGGAAGATGACCTTGGCACCCTCGATCGCGGTGCCGTCCTGCGACAGCGTGCCCGAGGCGACGGCCAGCGCGTTCTTGCCATCCTCGCGCGGTTCGGCATAGCTCCACCAGACGCGGCGGGTGTCGTTGAAATCGTCGCGCACGGCCACATCCAGCAGACCGCCCTGTCCACGGGCATCGACTTCGGGCAGGCCGGTCAGCGGCTCGGACAGTTGCCCGTCATGAAACAGCCGCATCCGGCCGGGCTTTTCGGTGATCAGCCAGCCGCCATCTGGCAGGACGGCCATGCCCCACGGGTTTTCCAGCCCCGAGATCACGGTCTGGCTTTGGACCTGCACATCGGTCAGCGCAGGCGCGCGGGTCTGGCCCTCAAACGCGGGCTGCTGGGTCGGCGCATTCGGCGGCGCGTCCTGCGCAAGCGCAGGGGCAGCGGCGAGAGTGGCGAGAAGGGCGAGTGTGGATACAGGCTTCATGGTCACTTTCCGTCGGTTGCAAAGGTTCCCTTGCCAACTGGCGGAAAGCCGCGTCGTTCCCTGACATTTCCGTCAGATAGCTGCCGCGTGCTGGCGAAACAATGCCTCGGCCCGCTGCCATGGTTCCTGCTCTGGCCCGTCCAGCATCATCAGCACCGGCAGCAACTGCCGCGCGAAGTCCTGCGCGCTTTCCAGCGGCAGCAGCGAGGGCAGGTTGTCGATGGCCATGACATCCAGCACCGGCGCCTCGGCGACCCGCACCACCGGCGCCGCCCAGTCCGTCGCGCGGTCATAGACCGGCACCGGGTTGAAATCGCTGGTCGGATCGCAAGCGACATCGCCGATGACGGTCAGGTTGCGCGGCGCGTTCAGCGCATCCGGGCCCACAAAGACCGGCGTGCCGGGCCGGGCCAGAATGCAGTTGATGAACAGATCATGGGTCAGGATCTGCGGGAACGGACCCCCGCCCGCGGTTTCCGCCATGTCCCATTTCGTGACCGGGACGCCCATCTGTTCCAGCAGATCCGCAGCCCCCGAGCCGACGCGGCCAAGCGCCCCGATGACGATGGCGCGCGGGCGGGGCTGACAGGTGGCGTCGATCTGGGCCAGCAGATCCTCGGTCATGGCGGCTTGGGTCGGGTAGCTGTCCACCGGGCCGCAGACCGTGCCGCGTTTTTGCGCGGCCCATGCCTTCAGCGACACCGCCGCCCCGGCAAATCCCGCCCAATAGCCGAAGGCGGCCAGACGGCGCCCGGTCGCATCGGTCAGATATTCCAGATCCAGCAGCGCCCCGCCGCCGTCGCGAAAGCGGCGCAGCAGTTCGGGCCCTGCGGCCTGACCCTTATAGGCATGGCCGAACATGATGTGGCGATGCGGCAGGGGGGTGCCGTCCTCGGGCAGTTCCTTCAGACCAAAGATGATCGCGTCGCGCGGCGCCTCGGGCCAGCTTCCTTCGGGGACCGAGGTCGCGCCGGCGGCGATGAAATCCTCGACCGGCAGGATGCGATGCGGGCTTTCCTCGATGCTGATGCGGAAGCCGCGCGCGATCAGGTCGCGCACGCCGTCGGGGGTGATGCCGACGCGGCGTTCGTTCGGGCGATGTTCGGTGCGGATCCACAGATGCGTCATGGCCTGGTCTTTCACGGGAAAAGGGTTTGCGCGGCAAGATCGGGGCGGCGCGCGCCACGGAACGGCCCCTGACCCGCCGCGTCGATGCGGGCGATGGCGGTTTGGATGGGTTCGATCACCACGCTCATGGTGAAGGCGGTGGCATGGATCATCCGGGTGTCGTCCAGCGCGATGGCGACATGGCCGGGCCAGAACAGCAGATCGTTGCGGCGGATGTCCTGCACCACGGCAAAGGCTGCCTGCTGCATGTCGCTGTCGCCGGGGCAGGCCACGCCGCAGGCCGACAATCCGGCCTGCGCCAGACCCGAGCAGTCTATCCCCCAGCGGCTGTTGCCACCCCACAGATAGGGCGTGCCGATCAGCGTCAGCGCGACAGCGGCCGGGTCGGTCGCGGGCTGGTCGCCAAGATGCTGGACCGGCACCCAGCCGCCCTGCGCCAGCCGGGCGAACCCGTTCTGCGTCGCCGTGACCGACAGTCGCGCGCCAAGAGACAGGCTGGCCGTTTCCGGCGTCTTCATGTCGGGCCGGTCATAGACATGCGTGGCGGGTGCGGTGACGCGATGGGTGACGGGCGGCCGTTCGGTCGTCAGGGTCGCGGCCTTGATCCAGCCGCAATAGGCATCGGCCTGCGCCTGCACAAAGGCCCAGCCATCCCGATCGTCGATGACCAGCACATCGGCGCCGAAATTCAGTTGCCGGTCGCGCGCCTCGCCGGGCGTGCGGCACAGATCCGCCAGCGGCACGGCCAGCCGCGCGGGCTTGCCGGGCGTATAGGCGGGACGGGGCAGGGTGTTGCGCAGCGTCTCAAGCGCGATGCGGTCGGTGGCGGGGGTCAGGCGGCGATCATGAGGCATCACAGAATATCCGGCAGCGCGTTCAGAATGGCCCGCATGCCCTGTCCCGTGCCGCCCTTGGGGCGACCGGGCGCGGCGCCGGGTTGCCAGCCATAGATGTCGAAATGCACATAGTGCCGCGCCGTCTGGGTAAAGCGCCGCAGAAACAGCGCCGCCGTGATCGCCCCCGCGAAACCGCCGCCCGGCGCATTGTCCAGATCGGCGATGGCGGGTTCGATCATCGTCTCATATGGCTCCCAGAAGGGCATCCGCCAGATCGGGTCGGCATTGGCCATGCCCGCCCCCTGCAAGGCCGCCGCCACGGCATCGTCATCGCAAAAGAACGGCGGCAGGTCCGGCCCCAGCGCCACGCGCGCAGCCCCGGTCAGCGTCGCCATCGAGATCAGCAGATCCGGCGCGTCCTCATCGGCCAGGGCCAGCGCATCGGCCAGAACCAGACGGCCCTCGGCATCGGTATTGTTCACCTCGACCGTCAGGCCCTTGCGGCTGGTCAGCACGTCGCCGGGCCGGAACGCATTGGCCGATATGGCGTTTTCCACCGCCGGGATCAGCACGCGCAGCTGCATCCCCCGCGTCAGGCCAAGCCGCGCCAGCGTGTCGGCCAGCCCCAGCACATTGGCCGCACCGCCCATGTCCTTTTTCATCAGCCCCATCGAGGCGGGCGGCTTGATGTCCAGCCCCCCGGTGTCAAAGCAGACGCCCTTGCCCACCAGCGTCAGCTTTGGCCCGTCGCCCGCAAAGCGCAGGTCGATCAGGCGCGGGGCCTGCGCTGCGGCGCGGCCCACGGCGTGGATCATCGGAAAGTTGCGGGCCAGCAGATCATCGCCCGCAATCACCATGACCTCCGCGCCATGGCGTTCGGCCACGGCCCGCGCCGCCGCCTCGAGATCGGCGGGGCCCATATCCGAGGCGGGCGTGTTGATCAGGTCGCGCGCCAGATATTCCCCCGCAGCCAAGGCCAGCAGGCGGTCGGCATCGACGCCATCGGGGCAGACCAGCCGCGCGCCCGGCGCCTCGCCCTGCTTGTAGCGGGTGAAACGGTATTGCGCGAACAGCCAGCCCAATGCGCCATTGGCCAGATCGACATCGCCGCCCGGATGGACGATGCGCCAGCTGCCCTTGGGCAGCGTCTCGGCGGCCTTGGCCAGCAGGAAGCGTTCGCGTGCCGGGCGGTCGCCGGGTTGTGCGGCAGGCCCGATGCCGAACAAAGCGCCCGCGATCCCGCCCGAGGCCTGCGGCAGCAGGCAAAGCTGGCCCGCCCGCCCGGCAAAGCCCTGCGCCTTGGCCCATTCCGTGCCGGTCGTGCCCAGACCTTCAGGCAGGTCGGGGCCGTTCTTGCCCGGTCGGACCAGCCACAGGGGCAGGGCATCGGCTGCGGGATCGGCGAATTCGGCAAGCGGCGTGGACATGGGTGTGGGGCCTGTTCTTGTGTGTGGCGCAAGGGTAGCGTTCCGCTGGCCGCCCGCAAGACCCCGAACGCCGTCAGCCGTCGCCGGGCGCATCCCAGATCTGTGTCAGCGACTGGTTCCCGATGCGTGCCAACCGCGCCGAGGTGGCCGCAAGCGCCGTATGGTCCCGCCGTTCCGCGCAGCTTCCGACATCGATGGCAACGCCTGCCAGTGTCACCAGACCGACCTGCCACGCCAGACGCGACAAGTGATCGGCATGCAATGTGACATCGGCCAGCGCGACTTTCTCGGCGGCCTCGGTCGTGCGGTTCAGCGCCAGCGCCAGCTGCTCCAGCGCCGCGCCAATGACATGAACCGCCGTCGTCTCGCCCAGTTCGGTGACGATCTGTTCCAGCCGGTGCATGTCGATCGCCACGCTTTCTGCGACGGCCAGTCGTGCAATCTTGGTCATCGGTCCATTCCGCGCCTTTTGTTCTGAAGGCCGAAACTGTCACGAACCCATCAAGAAATGGTTGAGGCCAAACCGCTAAACCTCTCGAACTTTATCGGATTGGCGTGTATCAAGGCGCGTCGGGATTAGAGGTGAGACATACCCATGAAACAGGCTCGTCCGCTGCCGCATTACCTTGTCCAGCGCTATCAGGGCTGGCGCGCGACCTCATTCAACGAAAACCGCGCGTGGTATCGGCGCCTTGCCGATGAAGGTCAGCGCCCGCGCGCCATGGTCATTGCCTGTTGCGATTCGCGTGTCCACGTCACCTCGATCTTCGGTGCGGATTCCGGAGAGTTCTTCATCCACCGCAATATCGCCAACCTCGTGCCGCCCTATCAGCCCGATGGCCAGCAGCACGGCACCTCGGCCGCGGTCGAATATGCGGTGAACGCGCTGAAGGTCACGCATCTGGTCATCGTCGGCCATACCCATTGCGGCGGCGTGGCGGGCTGCCATGCGATGTGTTCGGGCCACGCACCCGAGCTTGAGGAGAAGACCAGCTTCGTCGGCCGTTGGATGGACATTCTGCGCCCCGGCTATGAGCGGGTGCTGGAGCTGCCCGAGGGCGAACAGGTGCGCGAGCTTGAGCGGCAGGCCGTGCTTGTCTCGCTGGAAAACCTGATGACCTTCCCCTTTGTGCGCGAACGGGTCGAGTCGGGCGATCTGTCGCTGCATGGCGTGCTGCATGACATCGGTGACGGCACGATCCTGCAATATGATCCGACCGCCGACCGGTTCGTCCCGGTCAGCGGCTGACCTTTGGTTCAGCGGTTCGCGGCCCAGGCCATGGCCTGTGGCCGCGCCTTGGCGATGGCACCCACCAGCATGCCCGCCACGGCAGCTTTCAGCAGGTCACCGGGAATGAAGGCGGTCATCAGCATCAGGCATTCCGGGATGGATTTGCCAAGCGCCAGCGACATGCCGACCACGCCCATCGCATAATCCACCCCGATGAAGCCGATGGCCGAGGCAAGGCCGACGCGCAGCGCAATGGGTTGCATCGGCACCTTTTCCACCAGCATGCCGATGGCCCATGCGGCAAAGGGAAAGCCGATCAGAAAGCCCGAGCTTGGCGCCATGAAGGCCCCAAGACCGCCGCGACCGCCCGACAGCAGCGGCAGGCCGATCGCCACCAGCAAAAGCAGCAGCGCCACGGCCAGAAAGCCGCGTTTCGCGCCCAGCACCGCTCCGGCCAGCATGACGCCAAGCGCCTGTGCGGTGATCGGCACGCCGAAGGCCAGCGAAATCGGCGGCACCGCGCCAAGTGCGGCGATCAGGGCCGTGAACAGCGCGATCTGCGCGACGTTTCTTTCCATTAGTCCTCTCCTTGCGGTGATATACCGCCCCGCGCCCGCAGCGCCTCGGCCAGATGGTCTGCGTCGTCCAGCGCCAGCAAGGCCAGCGGCAGCACGATATTCCAGTTTGCCCGGCGATGCGAGCGGGCGCGCCATGCCTGCATCAGCGCGCGCGCCTTGCCGATCAGCGTTGGCACGAAGCGGATGACCAGCGGAATCGCGGCCTCAAGGATCCCGACCGGCAGACCCAGCCGGCGCAGCGGCGAAAACAGCCGGTGGACCACATCGCTAAGCGCCGACAGCGTGGTCGTCATCGTCACCAGATTGGCCAGCGCGACCACATTGACGATGCGCAGCGCGATATGCGCGCCAAGCGCCAATTCGCCGATCCACGCGTGCCAGACCAGCAGCAACACGGCAAAGGGCCACAGGATGCGCAGATGCCGCAAGCCATGGATCAGGAAATCGCGGCCGGGCAGCGCATAAAGCCCCAGCACCACCGCCAGCGCCACGATCTGCACCCAAAGACCCGGCAGCAGGAACAGCGCGGTCGTGGCAAGGGCCAGCGCCGCCAGCTTGGCCCCGGCATGCCAATCCTGCGCGCGCGTCCTAACCGGCGAGCTGAGCGAGATCATCCTGCCCCCCGTCGCGGATCATCTGAGCGGTGAAATCCTCCAGCAGCTCCAGCCCGCCGGTCGCCCGGATCTGGCCGCGATCCAGCCAGAAAAGCTGGTCATAATCCTGAAGGTCGCGCGGGTCGTGGGTGATATGCACGATCCTTGCACCGCAGCCGTCCAGATGCCGGACAAGCTGCATCCGTGTCGGGATGTCCAGCCCGGCGAAAGGCTCGTCAAGGATCAGCCAGCGCGGGCGCATGGCCATCACGGCCATCAGGCACAGCAGGTGCTTCTGGCCTTGTGACAGGGCATCGGTATTGGCGTCCTGCCAATGCGATTTGCCGAATGTCACCAGCGTGTCCAGCGCGATCTGGCGGGCCTCGGCCTTGCTGCGGCCCTGCTGGCGCAGGCCAAAGACCATTTCCTCAAGCACCGTGGGAAAGATGATCTGATGTTCTGGGTTCTGAAACAGGATGCCCACCGTGGCAATGGCCGCGCGGCGGTCCTGCCATGTATCCACGCCCTCGATGCGGATCTGGCCTTCGCCGGGCTGGATCAGCCCGGCCAGCAGCCGCGCCAGCGTGCTTTTGCCCGAGCCGTTGCGCCCCACGATACCCACGCGCGGCCCCGGCAGATGCAGCGAGATCGGCCCAAGCACCGGGCGCGGGCCTATCGCATAGGCCAGCCCTTCAACCCTGATGCCGGTTTCCGGCTGCATCGCGATCTTCCTTGGTTCCGGTCGCAGGAATACGATTGATTAGCATCTTTGCGCCGCAAGGAAAGGGTCAGTCGTTCAGCCGCTGCCCGGTTTCAGGATCGAACAGATGCAGATGCGCGGGGTCCGGGGCCACTGTGACCACATCGCCGCGCGTGGCCTGCGTCGTGCCGGGCAGGCGCAGCGTCATCGCCACATCCGTGCCCGCGATATGGCCATAGCCAAAGGCATCCGCGCCCAGCCGCTCGACCGAGCGCAGCTCGACCGGGATGCCCTGGCCCGGCACCGGATCCAGCGTCAGATCCTCGGGGCGCAGGCCCAGCCGCAGCGCGCCTTGCGGCAGCGCCAGCGCCAGATCGTGCCCGCCGGGCAGCTTCACCCGCTGGCCGTCCGATTGCACTGTCAGGATGTTCATCGCCGGAGAGCCGATGAAGCCCGCCACGAATTCCGTCGCCGGGCGCTGATACACCTCAAGCGGGGTGGCGATCTGTTCCGCCACACCCTTGTTCATCACGATCAGACGGTCGGCCAGCGTCATCGCCTCGACCTGATCGTGGGTGACGTAAAGCGAGGTCTGGCCGGTGCGCAGGTGCATTTCCTTGATCTGCAACCGCATCTGCACCCGCAACTTGGCGTCCAGATTGGACAGCGGCTCGTCCAGCAGGAAGGCTGCGGGATTGCGCACCAGCGCCCGGCCCATCGCCACACGCTGACGCTGACCGCCCGAAAGCTCGCGCGGTTTGCGGTCCAGATAGGGCTCAAGCTCCAGCATTTTGGCCGCATCGGCAACGCGGGCGTCGATATCGCCGCGCGACATCTTGGCGATCTTCAGGCCATAGGCCATGTTTTCACGCACCGACATATGAGGGTAAAGCGCATAGTTCTGAAACACCATGGCGATGTCGCGTTCGCGCGGTTCAAGGTCGTTCACCACGCGGTCCCCGATCTGGATGGTGCCGCCGGTGATCGCCTCAAGCCCGGCCACCATGCGCAGCAGCGTGGATTTGCCGCAGCCCGAGGGGCCGACGATCACCACGAATTCGCCATCGGCAATATCCATGCTGATGCCGTGGATGACCTGATTGCCCGCATAGGATTTGCGAACGTCGTTCAGTTGGATGCGGGCCATTTACTTCTCCGTTTCCACCAGTCCCTTGACGAACCAGCGCTGCATCAACACGACCACAAGGATCGGCGGCACGATGGCCAGCACGGATGTGACCATGACAAGGTTCCAAGGCGTCTGCGCATCGGTGAAGGAAACCATTTTCTTCAGCGCGATGACGATGGTGTTCATTTCGTTGGAATTGGTGACCAGCAGCGGCCACAGATATTGCGTCCAGCCATAGATGAACTGAATCACGAAGATCGCCGCCACATTGGTCAGCGACAGGGGCCACAGGATGTCCTTGAAGAACCGCCACGGCCCGGCGCCATCGACGCGCGCGGCCTCCAGCAGTTCGTCCGGGATGGTCATGAAGAACTGCCGGAACAAAAGCGTCGCCGTGGCCGAGGCGATCAGCGGCAGGATCAGGCCGGGATAGGTGTCGATCAGGCCCAGATCCACCATGACCTTGTAGGTCGGCTGGATGCGCACCTCGACCGGCAGCATCAGCGTGATGAAGATCAGCCAGAAACACGCCATGCGCAGCGGAAAGCGAAAGAACACGATGGCATAAGCCGAGGCCATCGAGATCACGATCTTGCCAATGGCGATGCCAAGCGCGACCAGCGTGGTATTGCCCAGCAGCCGCCACAGGCTGACGCCGCCGATCTGGCCGATGCGGCCGGAAAAGGCCTCGCCGTAATTCGTGGCGGCCTCGGGGCCGGGCAGCAGCGGCAAGGGCGGGCGCAGGATGGTGGCCGTGGAATGGGTCGAGGCGACGAAGACGTAATAGACCGGAAAGGCCACCACGATCACGCCAAGGATCATCCAGAAATGCGCCATGGCGCGGCCCGCGCCGCGGGGGGCAAGGGGGTTGTCAGCCATAATGCACCCTCCGTTCGATAAAGCGGAACTGGAAGGCGGTCAGCGCGATCACGATCACCATCAGGATCACCGATTGCGCGGCGCTGTCGCCCATGATGAGGTTCACGAATCCGTCGTTATAGACCTTGTAGACCAGCGTTTCGGTCGATCGTCCGGGGCCGCCGCCGGTCACCGCATGGATGATGCCGAAGGTGTCGAACAGCGCATAGACCGTGTTCACCACCAGCAGAAAGAACGTCGTCGGCGCCAGCAGCGGAAACACGATGGTCCAGAAACTGTGCCGCCGGGTCGCGCCGTCGATGGCCGCCGCCTCAAGCAGCGATCTTGGGATGGCCTGCAGACCGGCGACGAAGAACAGGAAATTATAGCTGATCTGTTTCCAGACCGAAGCCGCGACCACCAGCGTCATCGCGTGATCGCCGTTAAGAAGCGGGTTCCAGTTGATCCCCATCTGACGCAGCGGCCATGCCAGCGTGCCGAAACCGGGGTTGAACATGAACAGCCACAGCATCCCCGCAATCGCCGGCGCGACCGCATAGGGCCAGATCATCAGCGTGCGGTAAAACCCCTTGCCGCGAATGACTTTTTCGGCCTGCACCGCCAGAAACAGCGCAATCGCCATGGCGAAAAATGCGACCAGCGCCGAAAACACCACCGTGACCTGAAGCGCGTTCAGATAGGCCGGATCGGACAGAACCTTGCGAAAATTCGCCAGCCCCACGAAGGTCGTCTTCAGCCCGAAGGGATCCTCGCGCAGCACCGACTGGCGAAACGCCTGCGCGGCAGGCCAGTAGAAAAAGATCAGCGTGATCGCCAGTTGCGGCGCCAGAAGCAGCCATGGCAGCCATTTATGCGGAAAGACCGTGCGTCTCATCCGTGCCCCCTTCCTGGATGGGCGGGCGCCCGTGGACGCCCGCCGACCGTCATCAGTTTCCGTAGGCTTCCTTGATGGCGGCATTGCCGCGTTCGGTCGCGTTCTTCAGCGCGGTGGCGGCGTCCTGCTGACCGGCCAGCATCTTTTCATATTCCTCGTTCTGGATGTCGCGCAGCTGCGGCAGGTTGGCCGAGCGCACCCCCTTGGAATTCGCGGTCGGCGGCTTGCCCGACATCTGCAGGATCGGCACTTCGCGGGCCGGGTTCTTGTCATAGAAACCCGATGCCTTGGTCGCCTCATAGGCGGCCATCGTCACCGGCAGATAGCCCGACTGTTCGTGCAGATATTGCTGCACCGGGGTCTGCGACAGATAGTTGAAGAAGGCCGCGACGCCCTTGTAGACCTCATCGGACTTGCCGCCCATCACCCATAGCGAGGCACCGCCCGGCGTGGTGTTTTGCGGCGCATTCGGCGCGGTTTCGTCATAGGGCAACTGGCCGATGCCATAGTTGATGCCAGATTTCACGATATCGCCTAACCCGCCCGAGCTTTCGGTCAGAATACCGCATTCGCCCGAGGTGAAGTTCTGCTTGGCCTCGGAGGTGCGGCCGCCATAGACAAAGACCCCCTCTTTCGCCAGATCGGCAAGTTCCTGAAAATGCTTCACATAAAGCGGGCTGTCGATGGCCAGTTCCGGCACGCCTGCCAGACCGTTTTCATTGCTGCCCCAGGGCGTGTCGTTCCATGCGGCGAAGTTTTCGGTATGGATCCAGGTCAGCCAGGTCGAGGTGTAACCGCAGGTTGCAGCGCCCGATTCCTTGATCTTGCGCGCGGCGGCCCAGACCTCGGCCCAGGTCTTGGGCGGGTTTTCGGTGTCCAGCCCGGCCTTCTGGAAAATGTCCTTGTTGTAATACATCACCGGCGAGGACGAGTTGTAGGGGAAGGACAGCATGTCGCCTTCCGGGGTCGAATAATAGCCGACGATGCCCGCCAGATATTGCGACTTGTCGAAGGTGAAGCCGCCTTCCTCCAGCACTTCGGCGATGGGTTTCACCGCACCCTGCGCGGCCATCATCACGCCCGTGCCCACGTCGAAGACCTGAATGATGTCGGGGGCCTGACCGGCGCGGAATGCCGCGATCCCTGCGTTCAGCGTTTCGGGATAGGTGCCCTTGAACACGGGTTTCACCACATAATCCGATTGGCTGGCGTTGAAGTCGCTGGCGATCTTGTTGACCACCTCGTTATTGGCGCCCGACATGGCGTGCCACCAGCTGATCTCGGTCTGGGCCTGCGCGGCAAAGGGCATGACCGCCAGTCCGGCGATCCAGAGGGCTTGGGTTTTCATCATATTTCTCCGTTCAATGAACTCGGGCAAACCGGAGGTTCACGCATGGCCCCGAACGGGGAAGCTGAGCCATGGGCCGGACCCTCCCCGTCCGGCCATTCCTGTAGTGTCCGACCCGACATGCCGCTGTCCCATCGCAAAGCTTCGTGACAGGGGCATGAAGGGCTGGCGTCATGAGACGCTATCCGTCGGGCATATCTGCACATTCGTCCCCCATGTGGCGCAGCGATCCTGCAGTTCGGCGGGCAGGGGGCGGTCGATGAAGACCGTGTCGATTTCGGCGATGCTGGCAATGCGGGCGGGTGCCGGGCGGCCCAGCTTTGAATGGTCGGTGACCAGAAAGGCGTGGCGCGACTGGCGCAGGATGGCGCGGCTGACGCGCACCTCGGCCAGATCGAAATCCAGCATGTCGCCGTCATGATCCAGTGCCGAGGTGCCGATCACCGCGTAATCGACCTTGAATTGTTCAAAGAACTGCGTGGTCAGCTCACCCACCAGACCGCCATCCGAACGCCGCAATGCGCCGCCGGTCACCATGATCTCGCATCCCGGATTGGCCAGCAGGATATTGGCGACATTCATGTTGTTGGTGACGACAGTGATGTTCTTGTGGCCGATCAGCGCGTGGGCGACCGCCTCGGTGGTGGTGCCAAGGTTCAGGATCAGGCTGCAATTGTCGGGAATGGCCGCAGCGCAGGCGGCACCGATGGCGGCCTTGGCCTCGGCGTTCATCCGTCGGCGCGCCTCATATCCCAGATTGACGGCGCCTGCGCGCGGCACCGCACCGCCATGCACCCGGTCCAGCAAGCCCGCCTCGGCCATGTCGCCCAGATCGCGGCGGATGGTCTGCAAGGTCACGTCGAATCGATTGGCAAGATCATCGACCAGCACGCGCCCTTCCAGACGCGCCAGTTCAAGTATCTCGCCTTGTCGGATGCTCAGCGCCATTCGTATCGTCCTTTCTGATCCAAAGTGCCGATGGCAGCCGATTGCGTCAATGCGCGAAACCGACGCCATCGGCGGATTTTCACTCAAATCCGCCGATGAAGATGTTCGCTTTTGTCTATTTCATGCAGAAAGCGAAGGGGCTTGCGGGGCGCGGGCGCTTGCTGTCAGCTTTCCGTTCAGGAGGAAGCGCATGACCCAGATCCTAGCCATCGACCAGGGGACGACGTCGTCCCGCGCCATCATCTTTGACAGCGACCTTCAGGTCGTGGCGCAGGCGCAAGAGGAATTTCCGCAGCATTTTCCGCGCTCTGGCTGG
>NZ_WMII01000013.1 GCF_009711265.1 Paracoccus shanxieyensis
TGAGCCTTGAAACGCTCGCCCGTGTGACCGACAATCCAACCGTCAGGCTGCCCGCCGTGGCCACCTGAACAAGCCCTGACCTCTCCGAGGGTCGGCGCTCCTACACCACGCCGCGGGGCACTATCCTTCAGAAAGGGCGAATTTGCCATAGATTTGATCATCGAGGCGGCATCCAACCTGAAATATGCCAGCGCCGCTGCTGGATATCTTCGTCAGCAGCTTAGCCAACCGGACGACGACTTCGTGAAGTTGGTAGGACGGCAGATACATGACGGATCTATTACCAAAGCGGTTACCGAGCAGTTGCGTCCGGCAATTCAGACGGCTCTTGATGCTCTCATCAGAGAAAGAATCGAAGACAGGCTGAGTATTGCGTTACGGCCAGAGGCCGTGAGCACGTCGCCTCATCCTGTCGAAGCAGTTGGCGACGACGACGTTGTAACTACGGATGAAGAGCGCGAAGGTTATATGATTGTTCGTGCGATTGCGGCGCGTAGCATGGCCGTTGAACGCATCACAATGCGCGACGCTAAAAGCTATTGCGCCGTGCTGTGTGACGACAACAATCGCAGACCCATCTGCCGTCTGTATTTCAACTCAGCTACAACTAAAAATCTCGGGCTTTTCAGTGCTGACAAGACAGAGATAAAGGTGCGCATCGACACACCGAGTGACATCTACAAGCACGCTGATGCAATCGAGGCGGTCATCCAGTCCTACTTGTAGACCATCCTCCAGACCACATCTTTTCCACAATGTTGGCGCTGCACACCCTTGCGCCGCTGCTTGCCATGGCTATAACCCCGGTCGATTTACCTGCCGCCAGCCCGAGGACGCCCCATGCCCAAAAGAACCGATATCAAATCCATCCTGATCATCGGCGCAGGGCCCATCGTGATCGGGCAGGCGTGCGAGTTCGACTATTCCGGCGCTCAGGCCTGCAAGGCGCTGCGCGAAGAGGGCTACCGGGTCATTCTGGTGAACTCGAACCCGGCGACGATCATGACCGATCCGGAAATGGCCGACGCCACCTATATCGAGCCGATCACCCCCGAGATGGTCGAAAAGATCATCGCCAAGGAACGCCCCGACGCGCTGCTGCCGACCATGGGCGGGCAGACCGGGTTGAACACCGCGCTGGCGCTGGCCGATATGGGCGTCCTGAACCGCTACGGCGTCGAGCTGATCGGGGCGCAGCGCGCCGCCATCGAGATGGCCGAGGACCGCAAGCTGTTCCGCGAGGCGATGGACCGCATCGGGCTGGAAAACCCGCGCGCCACCATCGTCGCCGCGCCCAAGCTGGCGAATGGCAAATATGACATTCAGGCCGGGATCTCGCAGGCGCTGGCGGATCTTGAAGAAATCGGTCTGCCGGCAATCATCCGGCCCGCCTTCACGCTGGGCGGCACCGGCGGCGGCGTCGCCTATAACCGCGACGATTACGAACGCATCGTGCGCTCGGGGCTGGAGGCCTCGCCGGTGGCGCAGGTGCTGGTGGACGAGTCGCTGCTGGGCTGGAAGGAATATGAATTCGAGGTGGTGCGCGACCGCGCCGACAACGCCATCATCGTCTGTTCCATCGAGAACGTCGATCCGATGGGCGTCCATACCGGCGATTCGATCACCGTCGCCCCGGCGCTGACCCTGACCGACCGCGAATATCAGCGGATGCGGAACGGCTCGATCGCGGTGCTGCGCGAGATCGGCGTCGAGACCGGCGGGTCCAACGTGCAATGGGCGGTCAACCCCAAGGACGGCCGCATGGTGGTGATCGAGATGAACCCGCGCGTGTCGCGGTCCTCGGCGCTGGCCTCGAAAGCCACCGGCTTCCCCATCGCCAAGATCGCCGCGAAACTGGCCGTCGGCTATACGCTGGATGAGCTGGACAATGACATCACCAAGGTGACGCCCGCATCCTTCGAGCCCTCGATCGACTATGTGGTCACCAAGATCCCGCGCTTTGCCTTTGAGAAATTCCCGGGCAGCAAGCCGGAATTGACCACGGCGATGAAATCCGTGGGCGAGGTGATGGCCATCGGCCGCAGCTTCCATGAATCGCTGCAAAAGGCGCTTAGCTCGATGGAGAACGGGCTGACCGGCCTTGACGACATCGAGATCCCCGGCGCGCCCGAGAAATCCGCCGTGATCAAGGCGATCAGTGCCCAGACCCCCGACCGGCTGCGGCTGATCGCTCAGGCCATGCGTCACGGCCTCAGCGATGACGAAATCGGCCATGCCACCGCCTTCGACCCGTGGTTCCTGTCCCGCCTGCGCGAGATCGTCGATGCCGAGGCGGGCGTGATCGCAAACGGCCTGCCCGCCGATCTGGATGGACTGCGCCGCTTGAAGATGATGGGCTTTACCGATGCCCGTCTGGCCAAGCTGTCGCAGCAATCCGAAACCGCCGTGCGCAAGGCGCGCCGCGCCCATGACCTGCACCCGGTCTTCAAGCGCATCGACACCTGCGCCGCCGAATTCGAGGCGCAGACGCCCTATATGTATTCGACCTATGAAGCCCCGGCGATGGGCGATGTCGAAAACGAGGCCCGCCCCAGCGACCGCAAGAAAGTGGTCATTCTGGGCGGCGGTCCGAACCGGATCGGGCAGGGGATCGAATTCGACTATTGCTGCTGCCATGCCTGCTTTGCGCTGACCGATGCCGGGTATGAAACCATCATGGTCAACTGCAACCCGGAAACGGTGTCGACCGATTACGACACCTCGGACCGGCTGTATTTTGAACCGCTGACCTTTGAACATGTGCTGGAGATCCTGCGCATCGAGCAGGAAAACGGCACGCTGCACGGTGTCATCGTGCAGTTCGGCGGCCAGACGCCCCTGAAACTGGCCAACGCGCTTGAGGCCGAGGGCATCCCGATCCTTGGCACCACCCCCGACGCCATCGACCTGGCCGAGGACCGTGAGCGGTTCCAGAAGCTGCTGAACGATCTGAACCTGAAGCAGCCGGTGAACGGCATTGCCAGCACCGATGTGGAAGCCATCGAGATCGCCGAAAAGGTCGGCTTCCCGCTGGTCATCCGCCCGTCCTATGTGCTGGGCGGTCGCGGCATGGAAATCGTCCGCGATATGGACCACCTGAAACGCTATATCCGCGAGGCCGTGCAGGTCTCGGGTGACAGCCCGGTGCTGCTGGACAGCTATCTGGCGGGCGCGATCGAGGTGGATGTGGACTGCCTTTCGGACGGCACGACCGTCCATGTCGCAGGCATCATGGAGCATATCGAGGAAGCGGGCGTGCATTCCGGCGACAGCGCCTGCTGCCTGCCGCCGCATACGCTGGATGCCGCGACGATTGAGGAACTGAAACGTCAGTCCCGCGAAATGGCCAAGGCGCTGAACGTCGTCGGTCTGATGAACGTGCAATTCGCGATCAAGGATGGCACGATCTATGTGCTTGAGGTGAACCCGCGCGCCTCGCGCACAGTGCCCTTCGTCGCCAAGGCCACCGACAGCGCCATTGCCTCGATCGCCGCGCGCCTGATGGCGGGTGAGCCGATGTCGAACTTCCCGGCCCGCGCGCCCTATCCGGCGGATGTGGGCCCGGAGACCGATCTGCCCTTCGCCGATCCGCTGACGCTGGCCGATCCGAATACGCCGTGGTTCTCGGTCAAAGAGGCGGTGTTGCCCTTTGCCCGCTTCCCCGGTGTCGATACGCTGCTGGGACCAGAGATGCGCTCGACCGGCGAGGTGATGGGTTGGGACCGCAACTTCGCGCGGGCCTTCCTGAAGGCGCAGATGGGCGCGGGGACGCAATTGCCCACGACCGGGCTGGTCTTCATTTCGGTCAAGGACGCCGACAAGACCGCGGCACTGGCCGATGCCGCGCGCGATCTGGTTGCGATGGGCTTTTCGCTGATCGCCACGGGCGGGACCGCGGATTACCTTGCCGGGGCAGGGGTCGACGCGGCGCGCGTGAACAAGGTCTATGAGGGGCGCCCGAACATCGTAGACCGCCTGAAGAACGGCGAGATCGTCATGGTGCTGAACACGACCGAAGGCGCACAGGCCATCGCCGATTCCCGCGAGATCCGGGCCGTCGCGCTGAACGACAAGATCCCCTATTTCACCACCGCAGCGGGCAGCATTGCCGCCGTGGCCGCGATCAAGTCGCGCGGCGAAGGTGAGGTTGGCGTGCGCGCCCTGCAGGCCTGACCTGCCTTGTCCGGAACACGAAGAAGGCCCCGAAAGGGGCCTTTTTGCTGTCCTGCCTGCCGCCAAGGATCTAGCGCACCGGCTGCCCGAAATGGTCGCCACGCCGCCGCGCCAGCAGACCCCGCGCCCAACGCTCGGTCGGAAGCTCGATCCGGCGATAGGCCTGATGGCCGATCAGCAGCGCGGCAATGACGGAAATCAGCAGGAACACCACCGCCGCCATGGCCGAGCCTTCCAGCATAGGGATGCGGTTGAAGATGATGTCCAGCACGGTGATCGGAAACAGATGCGCCAGATAGATCGAATATGACGCATCGCCGATGGCCAGCAGCGGGGCGCTGGTTTTCTGAAACGCGGCAATCCCCAGCCCGCCAATGAAGATCAGCACGGCCGGCAGGCCCCAAGCCAGCGCGCGATGGGTTTCGGCGTCCTGGTAAAGCAGGCTCGCCAAAAGCAGCAGTGCGATGCCAAGCAGCAACATGGCAATCTCCGCAGTGCCGCGTGGCAGCCGGTCCTGACATCAAAACTCGGTAACGGCGCGGGGATGCAAGGCCTTGCGACAGATACGGGTTTGCCTCTCAGCGCAAGCTGTAAACCCGAACCGGCCATGCCAGCCCAAAGGATGCGCCTTTGGCTGGCGTGGCGCATGGCTCAGTCGGGCTCGATATCCTCGACATTCCGGATCTCGCCGGGGCGGGGATGGGCGCGGTTCCACAGATAGGTTGCAACCCACAGCACCAGACCGATGCCCAGCAGCCAGGCGGCGATGCGGTATTGCCCCATCTGCGCCTCGCTGCGCGCCCATGGGCCGACCAGAAACGCGCAGGTGATCGCGCCGATCCATGGCAGGATGGCGGGGGCGCGGAAATGCTCGGTCTTGCTGGGCTGGCGGCGCAGCACCAGCAGAGAGATGTTGACGATGGTGAACACGCAGAGCAGCAGCAGCGATGTCGTGCCGCCCAGCAGGCTGACCGCCGAAGCCGAGCCTTGCGTGACCACGAAATAGATCAGCCCAAAGGACAGCAGCGTCGTGAAGATGATCGAGACCCAAGGCGTGCGCCGCGTGTGATGCACCAGCCCCAGCGCATGGGGCAGCACGCGCTGCCGGGCCAGACCGTAAAGCAGGCGGCTGGCCATCAGCATGTTGATCAGCGCCGAGTTCGCCACGGCAAACATGCCGATGAACGGAAAGATCTTGTCGAAGGGCAGGCCCGGCGCGCCCGCGCGCACCACCTGCGTCAGGGCCGAGCCATTGTCGGGGTTGGACAGTTGCCCCACCGGAACCAGTGCCACGGCGCAGATCGCGACCAGCACATAGATCACGCCGGTGATGCCCAGCCCGGCCAGCATGACGCGGGGAAAGACGCGGACGGGATCCTTGACCTCTTCGGCCATGTTGACCGAATCCTCGAACCCGACCATGGCGAAGAAGGCCAAGGCGGTCGCGGCTGTCAAGGACAGGAAGGCGCCCTTTTCCTCGGACGACTGGAAGATCATCACTTCCGAGAAATCCGCGCGGCCCTGACTCATGGCGTAAAAGCCGATGAAGATGATCATCAGCAGTCCCGAAAGCTCGATGCAGGTCAGCACGACATTGGCTTTGACGCTTTCGCCGACACCGCGGAAGTTGATCAGCGCGACCAGGGCCATGAAGCCAAGCGCGATGATCAGGATGCCGCCGCCGGTCTTGGACAGGCCCAGCCCGAAGCCGTCATTCAGAAAGCCCGCAAAGGCATTCGAGGCCGTCGATGCCGAGGTGATCCCCGAACACATGACGGTAAAGGCCACCAGAAATGTCAGAAAGTGGATGCCAAAAGCCTTGTGCGTATAAAGCGCCGCGCCCGCCGCCTGCGGGAAGCGCGTCACAAGCTCAAGATAGGACATCGCGGTGATGGTGGCGATGACGAAGGCCAGCAGGAACGGCGCCCATGCCGCGCCCCCGACCTCACCCGCCACCGTGCCGGTCAGCGCATAGACGCCGGTGCCCAGAATGTCGCCGACGATGAACAGCAGCAGCAGTTTCGGCCCCATCACGCGATGAAGTTCGGGCTGGCCCGATGCTGCGGGATCGGCCTTCGTTATGTCCGTCATGCTATGCCCCCTGATGGACTGTCAGGAGTAATACGTTCCGCAGGCAGTATTCGTTCCCTGCCGGAGGGTTACGCGGCTGACCTTGGGTCATCGGGGGCAGTATCCGCCCGATACGGGGCAGTGCCGCAGGATTGGGAAAGGGCGCGGGTGTCTCCGGCCCGCGCCCTCCCGAGTTGCTCAGCCACACCCCACCACAAGCACAGAAGAGCAACTGTCACGAAACGATATCACCTTTGCCCGCCCCCGGAGCCAGTATTTCGACCGGGCCTTCAGGACCCCTGCCGGGCGCCGGTGTGGAACGGCAACAGGCGGGCAAGATATCGTTATCCAATCTGATTACGCCATACCACTACTGGTTGAGCCTTGAAAAGCGATTGCAGAAACTTGCGTCAAGATCGCTGCCAAATTTGCTCGCGTTTTGGATGTGCTACCGGCGCAGCGGTAACAAAATAATCCTCGTCTGTTCTGGACAAATCGGTTTTGCGGTTCATGGGCCAAGATGGGGGCAGATGCAACCGACCGAATTGTCACCATTGATTCAACTTTGCCGAAATGGCGCCGGGCCAAGCGGCTGCCGGATGCAAACCGCCCACCTTCGCAACCATCACGTTACATTACCATGACATTGGTCCGTGAAACGGGTGTGAATTCAACTAATAATTTGATTGAACGGTAAAAAAACCGCTTTGGATGATTCGTGGGCCAGCCGTTCCGACCTTTCCGGCGCAGCATTTCCCGTTGCCTGAGCGGTTCAGCCCGGCTATCGCAGGCGAAAAAGGGGCATAGAGCATGAGCTTCAACACCTTCGGTCGCGTCTTCACCTTCACCACCTGGGGCGAAAGCCACGGGCCGGCCCTGGGGGCGACGGTCGATGGCTGTCCGCCCGGCATCGCGCTGGACGAAGCCTTCATCCAGACGTTTCTGGACCGCCGCCGCCCCGGCACCTCGAAATTCACCACCCAGCGGCAAGAGCCGGATCAGGTCAGGATCCTTTCGGGCGTGTTCGAGGGGCGCACGACGGGGACGCCGATCCAGCTGATGATCGAGAATACCGATCAGCGCAGCAAGGATTACGGCGACATCGCGCAGGCCTTCCGCCCCGGCCATGCCGATATTGCCTATCATCTGAAATACGGCATCCGCGACTATCGCGGCGGCGGCCGGTCCAGCGCGCGGGAAACCGCGGCTCGGGTCGCGGCAGGGGCGGTGGCGCAGGCGGTGCTGCGCGAGCTTGCGCCCGCGCTGCGCATCACCGGCTATATGGTGCAGATGGGCGATCTGCATCTGGACCGCGCCAAGTTCGACCCGAAAGAGATCGGCAACAACCCGTTCTTCCTGCCCGATGCCGATGCGGTCCCGGCATGGGAGGATTACCTGAACGCCATTCGCAAGGATCAGAACAGCGTCGGTGCCGCGATCGAGGTCTTGATCCGGGGCTGTCCGGCAGGGCTGGGCGCGCCGGTCTATGCCAAGCTGGATACCGACCTTGCCGCCGCGATGATGTCGATCAACGCCGTAAAGGGCGTCGAGATCGGCGAGGGCATGGCCGCCGCCGCCCTGACCGGCACGGAAAATGCCGATGAGATCCGCATGGGCAATGACGGGCCGCGCTTCCTGTCGAACCATGCGGGGGGCATCCTGGGCGGCATCTCGACCGGGCAGGACATTCTGGTGCGCTTTGCCGTCAAGCCGACCAGTTCGATCCTGACGCCGCGCCGCACGATCAACCAGAAGGGCGAGGACATCGAGCTGATCACCAAGGGCCGTCACGACCCTTGCGTGGGCATCCGCGCCGTCCCGATTGCCGAGGCCATGGCGGCCTGCGTGATTCTGGACCAGTTCATGATGGACCGCGCACAAACCGGCGGGGCGCGCGGTCGAATCGGTTGACAGGATGATCGTGCAGGGGCGCTGGCCCCTGTATCCACAGCCATTTTCGTGCAATCCCCGATTGTCGCAATTCCGTTACACTCCTGACGCATAAGCGTCGCATCCGCCCTCTAAGGGGTCGGGCAGGCCGCTGTCGGCCCCATGGAAATGTCAGGAGTGATCCTATGAAATCCGCGAAACTTGCCGTTTCGGTCCTTGCCATCATCGCCGCCTCGGCCACCGTCGCCTCGGCCCGTGACCAGATCCAGGTGTCTGGCTCGTCGACCGTGCTGCCCTATTCGACGATCGTCGCCGAAGCCTTTGGCGAAAACACCGACTTCCCGACGCCGGTCGTGGAATCGGGCGGCTCGTCCGCTGGTCTGAAGAAATTCTGCGAAGGCGTCGGCGAAAACACCATCGACATCGCCAACGCATCGCGCCCGATCAAGGAATCGGAAATCGAGGCCTGCAAGGCCGCTGGCGTGACCGACATCATGGAAGTCCGCATCGGCTATGACGGCATCGTCTTTGCCAGCGACATCTCGGGCAACGACTTCCAGTTCACCGCTTCCGACTGGTTCAACGCGCTGGCCGCTCAGGTCGTGGTCGACGGCAAAGTCGTCGCCAACCCCTATACCAAGTGGAACCAGATCCGCGCCGACCTGCCCGATCAGGACATTCTGGCCTTCGTTCCGGGCACCAAGCACGGCACCCGCGAAGTGTTCGAGGAAAAGGTCATCCACGCCGGCTGCAAGGACTCGGGCGCTGAAGAGGCGTTCAAGGCCGCGATGAGCGAAGACGACGCCGATGGTGCCTGCATGGCGCTGCGCACCGATGGCAAATCGGTCGATATCGACGGCGACTATACCGAAACGCTGGCCCGCATCCAGTCGGCCAAGCACGGCATCGGCGTCTTTGGCCTGTCGTTTTACGAAAACAACACCGACAAGCTGAAAGTCGGCACCTTCGCTGGCGTCACCCCCTCGACCGAATCGATCGCCTCGGGCGAATACCCCGTGTCGCGCCCGCTGTTCTTCTATGTGAAGAAAGCCCATATCGGTGAAATCCAGGGCCTGAAGGAATTCGTCGAATTCTTCGTCTCGGACGAGATCGCAGGCCCCGATGGCCCGCTGGCCGCCTATGGTCTGGTTTCCGATCCGCAACTGGCTGACGTTCAGAAAGCCGTTGCCGACGAAACCGTCATGGCTGCCAACTGATCTGGCTTCTGGCGCGGGGCCATGACGGTCCCGCGCCTCCTCCCCTCCCATTCTCCCGAGGCCCTTATGCCTGTCACCTGGACCTTGCTGCTCGTCCTGGCCTTGGCAGTTGCCGGTTACTATATCGGTCGCTCCCGTGTTCTGTCCGCGGCGGGCGGCGATAGCCGTCGCCTGCATTCGCGCCCCAGCTATTACGGCTGGAACATCGCGATGTTCACCGCCGTTCCCACCCTGTTTCTGATTGCGATCTGGAGTGTCCTGCGCCCCGCCGGCCCGACCGTGCTGGCCGTTCTGGCGCTGATTGTGGCTGCCGCTGGCATGGCATTCGCGCTGTCGCGCACCAACCCGGATTTCCGCGCCCGCAACGTGGTGGAAACCTTTGTGCGCTATCTGCTGATCCTGTGCTCGATGATCGCCATCGCGACCACCGCCGGGATCGTGCTGTCGATGCTGTTCGAGACGGGCAACTTCTTCAAGCAATACCCCTGGCAGGACTTCTTCTTCGGCACCACTTGGTCGCCCCGCTTCGGCGGCGGTTCGCAACTGGGCATCCTGCCGCTGGTCTGGGGCACGCTGTACATCTCATTCATCGCGCTGGCCGTGTCGATCCCGATCGGCCTGTTCGCCGCGATCTATCTGTCGGAATACGCCTCGCCGCGCCTGCGCAGCTGGGCCAAGCCCGCCATCGAGATTCTGGCCGGTATCCCGACCATCGTCTACGGCCTCTTCGCGCTGATCACCGTGGGCCCGATGCTGCGGGATTACTTTGCGCAGCCGCTGGGTCTGGGCAATTCCGGGTCGTCGGTGATGACCGCGGGTCTGGTCATGGGCATCATGCTGATCCCCTTTGTCAGCTCGCTTTCGGATGACATCATCAACGCCGTGCCGCAATCGCTGCGCGACGGCGCGCTGGGTCTGGGATCCACCCAGTCCGAAACCGTGCGCAAGGTGGTGCTGCCCGCCGCGCTGCCGGGCATCGTGGGGGCGATCCTGCTGGCCGCGTCGCGCGCCATCGGTGAAACCATGATCGTCGTGCTGGGGGCAGGGGCCGCCGCACAGATGGGCCTGAACCCGTTCGAGGCGATGACGACGATCACCGTCAAGATCGTCAGCCAGCTGACCGGCGATACCGATTTCGCCGCGCCCGAAACGCTTGTCGCCTTCGCTCTGGGCCTGACCCTTTTCGTCATCACGCTGGGGCTGAACATCGTCGCCCTTTATGTCGTGCGTAAATATCGGGAGCAGTACGAATGACCGACGCAACCTTTCCCGCTGCCGGCGCGTCCCCGGACAAAAGCTCGCTGCTGGTTGCCGATGAACGCACCCGCAAGCGCAATGCCGCCGAACGCCGTTTCCGCGCCTATGGTCTGGGGGCGATCCTGATCTCGATCGCGCTGCTGGTCATCTTGATGTTCACCATCCTGACCGGCGGTATCGGCTCGTTCCGTCAGACCTATGTCGAAATCCCGGTGACCCTTGATGCCGCGCAGCTGGACAAGTCCGGCAATCGCGACCCCGAGGAGATCCGCAAGGTTCTGACCCTGACCTATGGCAAGCTGATCGAGACCGCGCTGCAAAAGGCGATCACCGATAACGGCATCACCATCGACGGGCTGACCGCCGCCGATGTCAGCAACATGATCTCGAAAGAGGCACCTGCCGAGCTGCGCAATCAGGTTCTGGCCAATCCCGAACTGGTCGGCCAGACCATCGACGCGCGTCTGCTGAGCAATGGCCGCGTGGACGGCTATTACAAGGGCCGCGTCACCATGGAGACGGCGGCGCGCGACAGCAATACCTCGGTCGCGCAGCTGCAACTGGCCGATGCGCTGAAGGACAAGAACCTGCTGGCGACGGAATGGAACTGGTCATTCCTGACCAAGCCCGACGCCTCGGACCAGCGCCCGGAAGCCGCCGGTGTCGGCGTGGCCATCCTTGGGTCGCTGTACATGATGCTGGTGGTGCTGGTTCTGGCCGTGCCGATCGGTGTCGCCGCCTCGATCTATCTTGAGGAATTCGCGCCCAAGAACCGCCTGACCGACATCATCGAGGTCAATATCTCGAACCTCGCTGCCGTGCCGTCCATCGTGTTCGGTATCCTGGGTCTGGCCGCCTTCATCAACTTCGCGGGCCTGCCGCAATCGGCGCCCATCGTCGGCGGTCTGGTGCTGACGCTGATGACGCTGCCCACCATCATCATCGCCACCCGCGCGGCGCTGAAGGCGGTGCCGCCGTCGATCCGCGATGCCGCGCTGGGGGTGGGTGCGTCAAAGATGCAGTCGGTGTTTCACCATGTGCTGCCGCTGGCCATGCCGGGCATCCTGACCGGCACGATCATCGGTCTGGCGCAGGCGCTTGGCGAAACCGCGCCGCTTTTGCTGATCGGCATGGTGGCCTTCGTGCGCAACTTCCCCGGCGCGCCGCCAGAGGGCCTGTTCGACCCCGCCTCGGCGCTGCCGGTGCAGGTCTATAACTGGACGCAGCGTGCCGACCCCGCCTTCGTGGAACGGGCCTCTGGGGCGATCATCGTCCTGCTGGTCTTCCTTCTGTGTATGAACCTCCTTGCCATCTTCCTGCGCCGCAAGTTCGAGCGCCGGTGGTAAACCCGGGACGGATGATGATTATGAACGACATGAGCAAAGTGGAGCGCACCGTGAGCCAAACGGACATCAAGATCTCGGCCCGTCAGGCGCAGGTGTATTATGGCGACAAACACGCCATCAAGGATGTCGATGTCGACATTCTGGACAAGACCGTCACCGCCTTCATCGGACCGTCGGGCTGCGGCAAGTCGACCTTCCTGCGCTGCCTGAACCGCATGAACGACACCATCGAAAGCTGCCGCGTCGAAGGCAAGATCACGCTGGACGGCGAGGATATCTATGACAAGCGCGTCGATCCGGTGCAGTTGCGCGCCAAGGTCGGCATGGTGTTCCAGAAGCCGAACCCGTTCCCCAAATCGATCTATGACAACGTGTCCTATGGCCCCCGCATCCACGGTCTGGCCCGCAACCGCGCCGAGCTGGACGAGATCGTCGAGCAGTCGCTGCGCGGCGCCGCGCTGTGGAATGAGGTCAAGGACCGCCTGAATGAGCCGGGGACCGGCCTGTCGGGCGGCCAGCAGCAGCGTCTGTGCATCGCCCGCGCCGTGGCGACCCAGCCGGAAGTCCTGCTGATGGACGAGCCCTGCTCGGCGCTTGACCCGATCGCGACCAGTCAGGTCGAAGAACTGATCGACCAGCTTCGGTCGCAGTTCTCGGTCGTGATCGTGACGCACTCGATGCAGCAGGCGGCCCGTGTCAGCCAGAAGACCGCGTTCTTCCATCTGGGCAATCTGGTCGAATACAACGACACGGATGCCATCTTCACCCGTCCGCAGGATCCGCGCACGGAAAGCTATATCTCGGGCCGCATCGGCTGATCCCCGGCCAGAAAGAGTATCATCATGAACGAACGTCATATCATGTCGGCCTTTGACCGGGATCTGGAAACGGTTCAGGCGATGGTCGTGAAAATGGGCGGAATGGTCGAAAGCGCCATTCACGACGCCGCCATCGCGCTGGAAACCCGCGACGAGGAACTGGCCGATCAGGTCCGCCGCCGCGACAAGGCCGTGGACGAGCTGGAAGCCCAGATCAACGAAGAGGCCGCGCGCCTGATCGCCCTGCGCGCGCCCATCGCCACCGACCTGCGCACCGTGCTGACCGTCATCAAGATCTCGGGCATCCTCGAGCGGGTGGGCGATTACGCCAAGAACATCGCCAAGCGCAGCCATGTGCTGGTGCATATGCCCGCCATCAACGGCTCGGGCATCGCGCTGCGCCGCATGACGACGACCGTCGAGGGCATGATGAAGGATGCGCTGGACGCCTATATCCAGCGCGACCCGGCGCTGGCCACCGACGTGCGCAACCGCGATCTGGAAGTCGACCAGATGTATAACGCGCTGTTCCGCGAATTCCTGACCCATATGATGGAAGATCCGCGCAACATCACCGCCTGTATGCACCTGCATTTCATCGCCAAGAACATCGAACGCGTCGGCGACCACGCCACCGGGATCGCCGAGCAGGTGATCTATCTGGCGACCGGCCAGTTGCCCGATGAATCCCGTCCCAAAAGCGATGCGATCACCCGTGCGACGCTGAACGAAGGCGAGGACTGAGCCATGGCACAAGCGCAACCCTGCGTGCTGGTGGTCGAGGACGAGGGCGCGCAACGCGAGGTGCTGAAGTACAACCTTGAAGCCGAAGGCTTCTCGGTTGTGCTGGCCGAGAACGGCGACGAGGCCATGTTGCTTGTCGCCGAAGAACAGCCGGACCTGATCGTGCTGGACTGGATGCTGCCCAATGTCAGCGGCATCGAGATATGCCGCCGCGTGAAGGCCGATCCGCAGACCCGGCAGATCCCGATCATCATGCTGTCCGCCCGCTCGGAAGAGGTGGATCGGGTGCGCGGTCTGGAAACCGGCGCCGACGATTATGTCGTGAAGCCCTATTCGGTGGTCGAGCTGATGGCGCGGCTGCGCACGCAGCTGCGCCGCACCCGCCCGGCGTCGATGGGTGAACGGCTCAGCTATGCCGACATCATCCTTGATGCGGGCGAACATCGCGTGTTTCGCGGCGGGCAGGCGCTGCATCTGGGTCCGACCGAGTTCCGTCTGTTGTCCACGCTGATGGAAAAGCCCGGCCGGGTCTGGACGCGCGAGCAATTGCTGGATCGCGTCTGGGGCCGCGACATCTATGTCGATACCCGGACCATCGACGTGCATGTAGGCCGCTTGCGCAAGGCGCTGATGGCCAATGGCGGCGACAATCCGGTGCGGACCGTGCGCGGCACGGGCTATGCGCTGGGGTGATCGCCCAAGATCCGTCGAATGTCGAAGGCCGCGGGGGTGCGATCCCGCGGCCTTCCTGTGTCAGCCCTGCTCCAGCAGGTCGGTGATGCGCCGGATGCCAACGCGCCGGTTTTCGCGCACATCGGCATCGGAATCGACCAGCAGATACTGTTCGCCATAGCCCTGCACGACCATGTTCTCAGGCGGCACCTGGAAATACTCGGTCAAGGCCAGCGCCACCGATTCCGCCCGCCGGTCCGACAGAGCAAGGTTGGCCGCGTCCGAGCCTACGGCATCGGTATAGCCTTCGATCATGAACACCTCTTTCGGGTTCTGATCGATGGCATCGCGGATGACCTTGCCCACAGTGGCAAGCTGTTCCGCCTGCGCCGAGGTCAGCGCCGCCGAGTTCGTGTCGAAGGTGATCTCGGGGACGTTCACCGGCGCCACCAGCGAGCGGACCTCGGGGATGTCGCGGATCTGACCCAGCGTGAAGCGGCGGTCGGTCGGCGTTTCCGTCAGCAGCGCACGGCGCAATTCATCCTCCTGCCATGGCCGGGTCGAATAAGCGACGGGTTGCGGCGCGGGCAGGGTTGCGACATCGACGGGCCGCACGGCCGTGTCGTCGATCAGCCGGGTTTCGCTGCCATCCGGACGGATCAGCGTGCGGCGCAGCACGTTCATATCCTCATCGCGGATCGTCACCACCTGACTGCCATCGGCGCGCGTCACCACCGTGCGGGTCGAGCCGTCCTGATAGGTTTCGGTCCGCACGTCCGAGCCCGGCTGATACAGCAGCGCATTGTCGTCGCGCACGATCTGCTGGCTGCCATCGGGCAGGGTCAGCACCGCGCGGTCGCCGGTATTCAGCGCGACCTGCCGGTTGCCTGACATCATCTTGCCCACGGCAAAGCCCGCCGCGCCGGCCAGCAGCAGCTTTGCAATGTCGCTGCCGCGATCATTGTCGTCGTCATTGTCGCGCCAGCCGTCACGGCCATCGTTCCAGCGGTCGCGGTCGTTCCAGTTATCCTCGCGCCGGTCCAGCCATGCGTCGCGGCGGTCCAGACGATCCTCGCGCCGGTCGGCCTCGCGTTCTTCCTGCGTCAGGTTCTGACGGCGGCGTTCCAGATCGCGGCGCATTTCCTCATCCGTCAGGCGGCGCTGGCCGTCGCGCAGATTGGTGCGGAAATCCTGATCCGAGCGTCGCACGTCATCGCGCGAGATCTTGTGTTCGCTGACCCGGCCCTGATCGTCGCCATCCCGACCGGCCAATGCCGCCGCAGGCCCCAGTTTCGAGCCTTCGGCCGCGCGGCGGGCAATGTCGTTTTGCTGATTGCGCTCGCGACCGGCCAATTCGGGCGGCGGCAGGCGCACCTCGCCATTGCCTTCGCGCACGCGTTCCTGCAGCTGCTGCGGGGTCAGACGCTGGACATTCAGCTGGTTGTTACGCCCCGCGGCCTGCTGCTCCGGATCACCAGCGCGAGGCGGTTGTTGGCCCGCGCCATTGGGGCGCTGACCGGGGGCGTCGTTGCCTTCGCGCTGCTGCATGGCGCGGCGCAGATCCTCGGCATTGCGCGGGGCCTCGCCTTGCTGGCGGTTGGGTTGCTGAGCGTTGCCATTCGCGGCGCGGGGCGGTTGCTGGCCCGCGCCATTGGGGCGCTGACCGGGGGCGTTGCCGCCTTCGCGCTGCTGCATGGCGCGGCGCAGATCCTCGGCATTGCGCGGGGCCTCGCCTTGCTGGCGGTTGGGTTGCTGAGCGTTGCCATTCGCGGCGCGGGGCGGTTGCTGGCCCGCGCCATTGGGGCGCTGACCGGGGGCGTTGCCGCCTTCGCGCTGCTGCATGGCGCGGCGCAGATCCTCGGCGTTGCGCGGGGCCTCGCCTTGCTGACGGTTCGGCGGCTGAGCGTTGCCATTCGCGGCGCGGGGCGGTTGTTGCTGCTGCGCACGGGCCGGAGCCTCGGGATTGCCGCGCGCATTCCCGTTCGGACGCGGGGCATCTGCCTGCGCGCGCGGATTTTGCTGCGGCTTTTGTTGCGGCTGCGGCTTTTGCGGCTGACGCTGCTGTTCGGCCTGTTGCGGTTTTTGCGGTTGCGGTTTTGGCTGCTGTGCCTTGGGTTGCTGCGGCTGTTGGGCGCGCTGCTGCGGTTCGGGGCGGGGCTGCTGGGCCTGCCGCTGGGGCTGGCGCTGCGGCTGTTCAGCCTGCGCCTTGCGCGGCTGCGGCTCGGCCTGACGGCGCGGTTGTTGGTCGGCCTGACGGCGCTGCGGCTGTTCGGCCTGCTGCTTGCGCGGCGCATCGCCCTGCGCTTTCTGTGCATTGGGCTTTTGCTGCTGGGCCTTTGGCTTTTGCTGCTGCGGTTTGGGCTTTTGCTGCTGCTGTTGCTGTTCACCGCGGCGCGGAAGTTCCTGCGCGACAGCGATCTGCGGCAAGACCAGCGAGATGCTGGTGACGATTGCCGTGGTTGCCCGAAGAATGCGACGCATGTTGGCTCCTCTGCCATGCGAAAATATTCATGCAGAGGTAACATGAGGCGGTGCCGCAGGTTCCTGAACAACCCCGTGAAGCGGCGTGAACCGGCTGAAAACAGCCTGTTGCGGCGCTAACCTTGCGGGTGCAGCGCGATCCGGCCACCTGCCAGACGCTCGATCCGGCCAGACAGCTCAAGCGCCAGAAGCGCCGGGGCCAATGTGGCGGCGGGCAGGCCAAGATCCCGGATCAGCAGGTTTTCTTCGGTCGGGCTGGGGCCAAGCCGGGCCAGAATGCGCGCCTCCAGCGCGACGGGGCCACCCTGTTGCGGGGGCGCAGACCGGCGCAGGGCATGGCCGATCCCCGCCAGCCGCTGGGCGACGGCGGCGGGTTGCAGCCGTTTCGCGGGCGTCGCAGGGGCAGTCAGCGGGACAGGTGCGGGTTGCGGGGACGGCTGCGGGGCGGGGGCCGCCACATCGCGGGCAGCCCGCGCCGCCGCTTCCTCGGGGCCCAGCAGGGCGGTCAGCACATCGGTGGAATTGCGCACCAGCAGCGCGCCGTCACGGATCAGCACGTTGCAGCCGGCGGCGCGGGCATCCATCGGATGGCCCGGCACCGCCATCACCTCGCGCCCCTGATCCAGCGCGGCTTTCGCGGTGATCAGGCTGCCCGACCGATGCGCGGCTTCGACCACCACCACCGCCTGCGACAGCCCCGAGACGATGCGGTTGCGCGCCGGAAAATGCCGCGCCACGGGTTCGGTGCCCGGAGGCTGTTCGGTCACCAGCAGGCCGGTGTCGCAGATCGCCTCGGCCAGCGCCGCGTTTTCCGACGGATAGATCATGTCGATGCCGCCCGCCATCACCGCGACCGTGCCGGTGGCCAGCGTTGCCTCATGCGCCACGGTGTCGATGCCGCGCGCCAGACCTGCGATGATAGCAGCCCCCGATTGCGACAGTCCCAAGGCCAGCCCGCGCGCCATGCGCAACCCCAGCGATGAGGCATTGCGCGCCCCGATCACCGCGACCGGCAGCCGCTCCAGAACCGAGAGCTGACCCTTGACCCACAGCACGGCAGGGGCATCGGCGATGTCGCGCAGTTGCGCGGGATAGGCCGGGTCGCCCCAGACGATCAGCCTGGCACCCGCGCGCCGCCCGGCGGCCATCTCGGCCTCGGCCACGCCGATGGGGCAGGGGGTGTAATCGGAAAGCCCCGCCGCACGGGCCATGTCGGGCAGCGCGGCCAGGGCCGCATCGGCGCTGCCATGTTCGGCCAGCATCCGGTGAAACGTCGCCGGGCCGACCTTGCGGGAACGGATAAGGCGCAGCACTGCAATCCCGTCATCCCCGGCGATGCTGGGGGTGTGGTGGGTCTGAAGGGAAAACGGTCTTGCCATCATCATCGTGCCCTGCCTTATCCGCAGGGCCGTGATGGCACGGGATTGGTTAAGAATGGGTTAGCCGCCGCAAAAGAATCATGCGGGGGCCAAATCCCTAGGCGGCGGATCCGCCGATGGTCAGCCCGCCGATCAGCAGCGACGGCATTCCCACGCCCACCGGCACCCATTGCCCGGCCTTGCCGCAATTGCCGATGCCGGGATCCAGTTGCAGATCGTTGCCGATGGCGCGGATCTGTTGCAGCGCCGTCGCGCCATCGCCGATCAGCGTGGCGCCGCGCACCGGGTCGCCCAAGACGCCATCCTTGACGCGATAGGCTTCGGTGCAGGAAAACACGAACTTGCCGCTGGTGATGTCCACCTGACCGCCGCCAAAGCCCACGGCATAGACCCCATCCCGCAGATCGGCCAGAATCGCCGCAGGATCGTCCGGACCGGCCAACATGAAGGTGTTGGTCATGCGTGGCATCGGCGCATGGGCATAGCTTTCGCGCCGCCCGTTGCCGGTCGGTTCGACGCCCATCAGCCGGGCATTCTGCCGGTCCTGCATGTAGCCTGTCAGGATGCCGTCCTCGATCAGCACATTGCGCCCCGGCGCATTGCCTTCGTCATCGACCGAGATCGAGCCGCGCCGGTCCGGGATCGTGCCGTCGTCCAGCACGGTGACGCCGGGTGCGGCCACGCGCTGGCCCAGCAGACCGGCAAAGGCGGAATGGCCCTTGCGGTTGAAATCGCCCTCAAGCCCGTGGCCCACCGCCTCGTGCAGCAGGATGCCCGGCCAGCCCGGACCCAGCACCACATCCATCACCCCCGCAGGCGCGGGCACCGAGCGCAGGTTGACCAGCGCGATGCGCAGCGCCTCGCGGACCTGCGCCTGCCAGTGATCGGGTGCGATCAGCCCGTCCAGCGCGATGCGTCCGCCGCCGCCCGCATTGCCGCTTTCGCGGCGGCTGTTCGATTCCACGATGACCGAGACATTGATGCGCGCCATCGGGCGGATATCGGTGGCCAGCCCGCCTTCCGGGCGCAGGATGGCGACCTCCTGAACCGAAGTCGCGATGCTGGCCGAGACCTGCACCACACGCGGATCAAGGTCGCGGGCAAAAGCGTCGATGTCGCGCAAAAGTGCCACGCGGGCGGCAAAGCTGATGCCTGCGGCCGGGTCGATGGGCGCATAAAGCGGCGTGATCCGTCCGGCGGGGGGCAGGGCCAGCGTGCCGCCCGCGTCGCCTACGGCCAGCCGCACGGTTTGTGCAGCCTTGCGCAAGGCAGTTTCGTCGATTTCGGTGGAATGGGCATAGCCCGTCACTTCGCCGCGCACGGCGCGCAGGCCGAAGCCCTGATTGGCGTCATAGCTGGCGGTGCGCAGCTGGCCATCGTCAAAAGCCAGCGTTTCCGCGCGCGAACGCTCAAGAAACAGCTCTCCGTCATCGGCGCCGACCAGCGCATCGCGCAGGATGCGCAGCGCGCCGTCATGGTCCAGATGGGTCTCAAAGGGCGAAAATGCGGCATCCGTCATCATGAAATCCTTTGGCCAAGATGTCTCGACTAGGGGTTTTTTGGTCGTAAGTCGATAGGTATGACTTGCCCGTGAAGGGAGAATATGGTTGTCAAACAAGACCGATGTCGGCTTGGCTGGAGGAGCTTTGTCACGCCGATGCGACAGTAGGCAGTGGGATGGGATAATGGCAATTGCGACGATGCGCCGCAAATTCGCGGCAGTTTCCGGCCTTGGTTTTGCGGCATTGTCAGGCGTTTGCGCGAATGCGCAGGAAGTGCTGGGCGATCTGCCGACGATCGGCAAGCCGCATGCGCGCGGGATGGGGTTCCAGCCGCCGTCCAGCCCGCTGGCACATGACCAGCAATGGCTGGATCACTTTGTGCTGTATATCATCACGGCCGTGACGATCTTCGTCTGCATCCTGCTGCTGATCTGCATCTTTCGCTATAACAGCCGCGCCAATCCGGTGCCCGCCCGCTTTACCCACAACACCCCCATCGAGATCGCATGGACCCTTGTCCCGGTGCTGATCCTTGTGGCCATCGGGGTGTTTTCGCTGCCGGCGCTGTTTCGCAGTCAGGAAATGCCCAACAATCCCGATCTGGTCATCAAGGCCATCGGGCATCAATGGTACTGGTCCTATGAATATCCCAATGACGGCATCGCCTTCGACGCGCTGATGCTGGAAAAGGACGCGCTGGCCGATGCCGGGTATTCAGAGGACGAATACCTGCTTGCCGCCGACAATCCGGTCGTTGTGCCTGTGGGCAAAACCGTGTTGATGCAGGTGACCGCCACGGATGTGATTCACAGCTGGACCATCCCCGCATTTGCCGTGAAGCAGGATGCGGTGCCTGGTCGCATTGCGCAGCTTTGGTTCGCGGCGGATACTGAAGGGGTTTACTTCGGCCAATGCTCCGAGCTGTGCGGCATCAACCATGCCTACATGCCCATCGTGGTAAAGGCCGTAAGTCAGGAAAAATACGACGCGTGGCTGGCGGGTGCGAAGGAAGAATTCGCCGCTGACGCGTCCGATTATCTGCCTGTCCGGCCCGTGCAGCTGGCGCAGGCGCAGTAAGGGAACGCTGTGGCCGATACCAACGCATATGAGGGCCCCGCCGAGGCGGGTTTCGGAGACTTCATCGCGCTGCTGAAACCGCGCGTGATGTCGCTGGTCGTGTTCACGGCCTTTGTCGGGCTGTGGATCGCGCCGGTGCAGATGAACCCGTTCGTGGCCTTCTGCTCGGTGCTGTTCATCGCGCTGGGGGGCGGGGCCTCGGGCGCGCTGAACATGTGGTATGACAGCGATATCGACGCGGTGATGAAGCGGACGGCAAACCGTCCCGTGCCCTCGGGGCGCGTGTCGCGCGAAGACGCGCTGGCGGTCGGTCTGGCGCTGTCGGGCCTGTCGGTGATGATGCTTGGGCTGGCGGCGAACTGGTTCGCGGCAGGCTTTCTGGCCTTCACGATCTTTTTCTATGCCGTGGTCTATACGATCTGGCTGAAACGCGCGACGCCGCAGAACATCGTCATCGGTGGCGCGGCGGGCGCGTTCCCGCCCATGATCGGCTGGGCCTGCGCGACGGGGGGCATCGGCATCGAATCCCTGCTGATGTTCGCGCTGATCTTTTTCTGGACGCCGCCGCATTTCTGGGCGCTGGCGCTGTTCATGAACAGCGATTATTCAAAGGCCGGGGTGCCGATGCTGCCGGTCACGCATGGCCGCCGCGTCACGCGCCGCCACATCTTCGGCTATACGCTGGTGCTGGCGCCCTTTGCGATCTGGCTGGGATTCACCTCGGTCGGCGGGCCGCTGTATCTGGCGGTCTCGGTCATCCTGAACGTCATGTTCATCGCCGGCGGCTGGCAGATCCTGCGCCGGTCCGAGGAACAGGCACAGGCCGACGGCTACAAGGTCGAGAAACGCTATTTCCGCCAGTCGCTGTATTACACCTTCCTGCATTTCCTGGCGCTGCTGGTGCAGCACTGGATGGGGGGATCGTGATGCTGCCACGGGTCGAGCATGAGCTTCACAAGCGCCGCCGCAGCCGCAATATCGGCCTGCTGGTCGTGCTGCTGGCCTTTGCCGCGCTTGTCTTCGGCCTGTCGATTGCCAAGATCACCAATGGCGACATGATGGAGGGGTTCGACCACCAGCCCCGCGCCTCGGTGCTGCCGCATGATCCCAACCCGCCCGCAAAGCCCGCCGGTCCCGTCGCCGCGCCGGGCACGCCGGGGGCGGCCGTATCACAGGAAAGCCCATGACCCAGCGCTCCAACACCCGCACCGTCGGTTATCTTGTCGGCGTCGTCGTGGTGATGGGCGCGCTGTCCTGGGCAGCGGTTCCGTTCTATAACTGGTTCTGCAAGGTCACCGGCTATGGTGGCACGACGAATGTCGCGACGCAGGCCTCTGATCATGTGCTGGAGGAAAAGGTCCGCATCCGCTTTGACGCCAATGTGGATCCCGACATGGGCTGGACCTTCCGCCCGATGCAGCGCGAGATGGAATTGCGCATCGGAGAAAACGCACTGGCCTTCTATGAGGCGATCAACACCAGCGACGAACCCATCACCGGCACGGCCAGCTATAACGTCGCGCCGGATCTGGCGGGCTATTACTTCAGCAAGATGCAGTGCTTCTGCTTTACCGAACAGACGCTGCAACCCGGCGAACGCATCGAAATGCCGGTCAGCTTCTTCGTCGATGCGGATATCGTGAACGACAATGATGCCGGGCGCATCCGCGATATCACCCTGTCCTATACGTTCCACCGGACCGAACCCTCGGCGCCCCAGCAGGCGGCGCTGAGCGCAGCAACGGATAAGAACGTCAACTGAACAAGACGACGCGAGCCAACAGCGGAGGAGCGCAGGCATGGCCCAGGTAAAGAACCACGACTACCAGATTCTTCCGCCCTCGATCTGGCCATTCCTTGGCGCGGTCAGTGCCTTCGTCATGCTGGCCGGCGCCGTCGCCTGGATGAAGGGCATGACCTTCTTCGGCGCACCGATCGAGGGGCCGTGGATGTTCCTGATCGGCTTTGTCGCGGTGCTGTATGTCATGTTCGGCTGGTGGGCCGATGTGGTGCGCGAGGGCGAATCCGGCGAACATACCCCGGTCGTCCGCATCGGGCTGCAATACGGCTTCATCCTGTTCATCATGTCCGAGGTGATGTTCTTCGTGGCGTGGTTCTGGGCCTTCATCAAGAACGCCATGTATCCGATGGGGCCGGACAGCCCGATCAAGGATGGCGTCTGGCCGCCCGAAGGCATCGTGACCTTCGATCCCTTCCACCTGCCGCTGATCAACACGCTGATCCTGCTTCTGTCCGGCGTGGCCGTGACATGGGCGCACCACGCCTTTGTCCATGAGGGCGACCGCAAGACCACCATCCGCGGGCTGATCGTGGCCATCGTGCTGGGGGTCTGCTTCTCGATCCTGCAGGCCTATGAATACAGCCATGCGGCCTTTGGTCTGGCCGATACGGTCTATGCCGGGACGTTCTACATGGCGACGGGCTTTCACGGTCTGCATGTCATCATCGGCACGATATTTCTGTTCGTCTGCCTGATCCGCTTCCTGCGCGGCCAGATGACCCAGAAGCAGCATGTCGGGTTCGAGGCCGCCGCATGGTATTGGCACTTCGTCGACGTGGTGTGGCTGTTCCTGTTCGTCGTCATCTATATCTGGGGCCGCTGACCGGCTGAGGATTTTCGGGCGGCGCGGGGCGTGACCCTCGCGCCGTTCCGCATGAGGGGCAGATGCGCCGCTATCTTTTTCCGCTGATCCTGGGAGTGCTGGGCTGCGCCGCCCTGATCGCGCTTGGCCTGTGGCAATTGCAGCGCATGGAGTGGAAACAGGCGATGCTGGCGCAGATCCAGTCCCGGATCGAAGGCCCCGCCGTGCCCTTGCCTGAAACCCCCGACCCGTCGATGAAATACATGCCGGTGACGGTCTCGGGGATGACCACCGGGCAGGAAATCGACGTGCTGTCGGGCATGAAGGATCTGGGCGGCGGCTATCAGGTGATCTCCAGCTTCGTGACCGATGACGGGCGGCGTATTCTGCTGGATCGCGGCTTCGTCGATCAGGACCACAAGCGCGACCCGCGCCCCGCCACGCGGTTGCAGGTGACGGGCAATCTGCACTGGCCGGATGAAACCAGCGGCGCGACGCCTGCGCCGAACCTTGACCAGAACATCTGGTTCGCCCGCGACGTGCCCGCGATGGCTGCGGCGCTGGACACCGATCCGGTGCTGGTCGTGGTGGCGGCTGCGGTGGGCGACGCGCAGGGTGTCACGCCGGTCCCGGTGGCCATTCAGGGCATCCCGAACAATCACCTCAGCTATGCCGTGCAATGGTTCATGATCGCGGCTGTCTGGGCAGGGATGACAGTGGCGCTGATCTGGCGTATCAGGCAGCGTCAATTCTAGAGGATCGCGGATGCGCTACGTTTCGACCCGAGGCCGGGCAGAGGTTCTGGATTTCGCCGCAGCCATGATGACGGGCCTTGCCCGCGACGGTGGCCTGTATCTGCCCGAGACCATCCCGACCTTTTCGGCCGATGACATCGCCGCCTTCGAGGGCCTGTCCTATGAAGAGGTCGCGCTGCGGGTGGTGACGCCGTTCGTCGGCGACAGCTTCACGCAGGACGAATTGAAGGGCGCCATCTCGCGCGCCTATGCCGGGTTCGACCATGTGGCCCGCGCGCCGATGGTCCAGCTTGCGCCGGGGCATTTCCTGCTGGAACTGTTCCACGGCCCGACGCTGGCCTTCAAGGATTTCGCGATGCAGCTGATCGGTCAGCTGTTCCAGCTGGCGCTGGCCAAGTCCGGCCAGCGGGTGGCGATCCTTGGCGCGACCTCGGGCGATACCGGATCGGCGGCGATCGAGGCCTTCCGGGGCCTGTCCAATGTCGATGTGTTCATCATGTATCCGCATGGCCGCGTCAGCGAAGTGCAGCGCCGCCAGATGTCGACGCCCGCCGATGCCAATGTGCATGCGCTGGCCGTCGATGGCACCTTCGACGATTGTCAGGCGCGTCTGAAAGACCTGTTCAACGATCACGACTTCCGCGACGGCGTGGGGCTGGCCGGGGTCAACTCGATCAACTGGGCGCGGGTGCTGGCGCAGATCGTCTACTATTTCACCGCCGCCGTGTCGGTGGGTGGGCCGCTGCGTCAGGTGGATTTCACCGTGCCCACGGGGAATTTCGGCGACATCTTCGCAGGCTCGATCGCCAAGGCGATGGGGCTGCCGGTGGGCAAGCTGGTCGTGGCCACCAACCAGAACGACATCCTGCACCGCGCGCTGTCGACCGGCGAATACCGCGTGGGCACGGTCGAACCCTCGATCAGCCCATCGATGGACATTCAGGTCAGCTCGAACTTTGAACGCGCGCTGTGGCTGGCTTACGGTCAGGACGGCGCGGCGGTCACGCAGCTGATGGATGAGCTGAAATCCGGCGGCTTCAGCATCAGTCAGGGCGCGCTGGAAGCCCTGCGGGAAACCTTCGTCTCGGGCCGCGTATCCGAGGCCGAGACGGCCCAGACCATCGCCACCATCCATGCCGAAACCGCCGAGGTGATCTGCCCGCATACCGCGGTCGCGGTCAAGATCGCCCGCGAACATCAGCGCCCCGGCGTGCCGATGATCAGCCTGTCGACCGCGCATCCGGCCAAATTCCCCGATGCGGTCGAGGCCGCCATCGGCATCCGCCCGGCGCTGCCCGCGCATATGGCGGATCTGTTTGACAAGCCCGAGCGCATCACCCGAGTTGAAAACGACCCGGAAAAGATTAAATCGCTGATCCTTGAACGGAGAACAGCTTGAACAATATCCGCATCAGCACCCTGTCCAATGGTCTGCGTGTCGTCACCCGCGACATGCCCGGCCTGCATTCGGCCGCCATCGGCATCTGGGTCAATGCCGGTTGCCGCGACGAACGCGCCGATCAGAACGGCATTGCGCATTTTCTGGAACATATGGCCTTCAAGGGCACGCCCACGCGCACACCCTTGCAGATCGCAGAAGCCATCGAAAATGTCGGCGGCTATATCAACGCCTATACCTCGCGCGATGTGACCAGCTATTACGTCCGCGTGCTGTCGGGCGATGTCGGCATGGCGCTGGACGTGATTTCGGACATCGTGCTGAACCCGATCTTCGACGCGCGCGAGATCGAGGTTGAACGCGGCGTGATCTTGCAGGAAATCGGCCAGTCGCTGGACACGCCCGACGACGTGATCTTTGACTGGCTGCAAGAGGCCGCCTATCCCGATCAGCCGATGGGCCGCACCATCCTTGGCCCGGCGGAACGCGTCAGCAGCTTTTCGCGCGAGGATCTGGCGGGCTTCACCGCCGAACATTACGGCCCCGAGCGCATGATCGTGGCCGCCGCCGGCGCGGTCGATCACGATGCCATTCTGGCGCAGGTGCAGGCGACGTTTTCGCATCTGGTGGCGCGGCCCCGCACGGCGCGTGAACCGGCCCGCTGGCAGGGCGCGGAAACCCGGCGCGTGAAAAAGCTGGAACAGGCGCATTTCGCACTGGCCTTTGAAGGGCCGGGCTATCTGGACCCGGATTTCTATGCGGCGCAGATCTGGACCTCGGCTTTGGGGGGCGGCATGTCCTCGCGGCTGTTCCAGAAACTGCGCGAGGAAAAGGGCTTGTGCTATTCGATCTTTGCCCAGTCCGGTTTCCATGACGATACCGGCATGGTGACGATCTATGCAGGAACCTCGGGCGATCAGGTGGCCGATCTGGCCAATCTGACGGTGGATGAGATCCGCCGCTCGGCCGAGGACATGACCGAGGCCGAGATTGCCCGCGCCCGCGCCCAGTTGAAGGCCGGGCTGCTGATGGGGTTGGAAAGCCCCACGGGGCAGGCCGAACGCATGGCCCGGTCGCTGGCGATCTGGGGCCGCGTGGCCGATCCTGCCGAGGTGGCCGCGCGCATCGACGCCGTGACCATCCGCGATGTCCGCGACCACGCGGCACGGCTGATCCAGAATGCCCGGCCCGCGCTGGCGCTGTATGGTCCGGTCAAATCGGCCCCCACGCGCGACCGGCTGGCGGAAAGGCTTGCTGCCTGATGTTCAGCCGCCGCCGTCCGCCTCGATTGGAAACCGAGCGGATGGTACTGCGTTTGCCCGCGCATGGCGATCATGAGCCATGGGCGGGCCTGCGCGCGGTAAGCCGCGATTTCCTGACCCCGTGGGAGCCGGTCTGGGCGGCCGATCATCTGTCGAAGAAAAGCTTTACCAACCGCGTCTACTGGGCGCAGCGGGCGCATCGCAACGGCACGGCGCTGCCCCTGTTCCTGCTGCTGCGCGACGGCACGCTGGTCGGCGCGATCACGCTGGACAATATCCGGCGCGGCCCGGCGCAGATGGCCAGCATCGGCTATTGGATCGGCCAGCCCTTCGCGCGGCAGGGCTATATGCGCGAGGCCATTGACGGGCTGGTGAAATACGCCTTTACCGCGCTGGACCTGTCGCGGATCGAAGCGGCCTGCCTGCCGGAAAACGCCGCCTCGCGCGGGGTGCTGGAACGCGCGGGCTTCAAATATGAAGGCGTCGCGCAAAGCTATCTGCAGATCAACGGCCGCTGGCGCAATCATGTGCTTTACGCCAATCTGCGCGGCGACCGGCGCGGCAAGACCGAGGTGCGCTGATGCTGAACCCCGCCGATGATGCGCTGGCCGCCTTGCTGCCTGACGGCGTGCTGCGCCCGATCACCCCCGTTTATCTGGAAGAGCCGCGCGGCCGCTATCGCGGGCAGGCCGGGCTGGTCGCCGCGCCGCGCAGCACCGAGGAGGCGGCGGCCATCGTGCGGGCCTGTGCACAGGCGCGGGTGGGGATCGTGGCGCGCGGCGGCGGCACCGGGCTGGTGTCCGGGCAGGTGATGCCCGAGGGCCCCGCGCCCCTGATCCTGTCGCTGGAGCGGATGACCGCGCTGCGCGGCCTGTGGCCCGAGGAAAACGTGCTGGTGGCCGAGGCCGGCATGACCCTGCAAGCCGTGCGCGATGCCGCGGATGGGGCGGGGCGGCTGTTTCCGCTGTCGCTGGCCAGTCAGGGCACGGCGGCGATCGGCGGCTGCCTTGCGACGAATGCCGGGGGGGTGACGGCCTTGCGCCACGGCACCGCCCGCGCGCTGTGTCTGGGCATCGAGGCGGTCCTGCCCGACGGGCGCGTGCTGCGTGACCTGAAGCGGCTGCGCAAGGACAATACCGGCTATGACCTGCGCGATCTGCTGATCGGGGCCGAGGGCACGCTGGGCATCATCACCGCCGCCAGCCTGCGTCTGGTCGTGCCGCCCGCTGCAACGGGCGTGGCGATGTTGCAGGTGCCCTCGCCGCAGGCCGCGCTGACGCTGCTGTCCTTGGCCGAGGGGCGGATGGCGGGGGGCGTCACCAGTTTCGAGCTGATCTCGGGGCAGGGGCTGGCCTTTCTGTCGCAGACCTTGCCGCAGATCCGCCAGCCCTTGCCCGGCGCGCCGTGGTCGGTCTTGCTGGAGGTGGGCCTGCCCGAAGGCCTGCCGCCCCAGACCGCGCTTGAGGCGCTGCTGGTCGATGCCATGGAACGTGGACTGGTTCAGGATGGCGTCATCGCGCAATCCGGCCAGCAGGCGGCGGAATTCTGGAACCTGCGCGAGCATCTGCCGCAGGCGAACCGCCTGATCGGCGCGATTGCCAGCCATGATATCAGCCTGCCTTTGTCCGAGATCGCCGGTTTCATCGACGCGGCCGGGGCCGCGCTGGCGCCGCATGATGTGCGCATCAACTGCTTTGGCCATCTGGGCGACGGCAATCTGCATTACAACCTGTTCCCCGTGGCCGGGCGCGCACGCGGCGACTATGACGGCCAGCGCAAGGCGCTGTCGCGCATGGTGCATCAGATGGTCATGGACCGGGGCGGCAGCTTTTCGGCCGAACATGGCGTGGGCCGCCTGAAGGTGGCCGAGCTTGAGGAATGGGGCGATCCCGTGCGGCTGGCGGCCATGCGGGCGATCAAGGCGGTGCTGGACCCCTTGGGCATCATGAATCCCGGGGCGGTTCTTTCCCAAGCGCCGGCGTAAGATTGCGGCGCAGGTGGTCCAGATAGGCGGTCAGGCGCGGCGGCACGAAGGGCTGCGGCAATGACAGCGCCTGAATATCCAGTTGCGGGCCGGGAAAGCCCTCCAGCAGGCGGATCAGGCGGCCTTGCGCGACATCCTCGGCGATGATGAAGCGGGGGATGATGGCGATGCCTTCGCCGTGCAGGGCAAGACGGCGGGTGGATTGCGCGCTGTTCACCGTGATCTGGCCGGGCAGGGGCACGCTGATGGCGCGGCCCTCGATCACGAAGGTGGCGCGATGGGCGACCGGCGCGTTGCTGTCGCGGATGTTGCGGTGTTCGCGCAGATCGTCTGGATGGCGCGGGGCCGGGTGGGCGGCCAGATAGTCGGGGCTTGCCACGGCCCATGTCTCGGTCCGGCCGATGCGGCGGGCGATCAGGCTGGAATCGCCCAGGACCCCGATGCGCAGCGCCAGATCGAAGCCTTCGGCGGCCAGATCGACATAGCGGTCGGTCAGCCGCAGATCGACCTGCGCGCCGGGATGGTCGCGCAGAAAATCCGCGGTCAGCACCTGCACGAACATTTCGCCGAAACTGACCGGAGCCGTGATGCGCAGCCGCCCCGACAGCATGCCGTCATCGGCCCTGGCCTGTGCGTCCAGTTCATCGACCGCATTCAGAACCCGGCGCGCGGCGATCAGATAACGCTCGCCCGCCGTGGTCAGCGACAGCGCCCGGGTGGTGCGGTTCAGCAGCGTGATGCCCTGCTGGCCTTCCAGCGCCGCGACATATTTGCTGACCAGCTTGTTCGAGATCCCAAGCCGCTGTCCGGCCCGCGTGAACGAGCCGCTGTCCACCACCGCGACAAAGGCGCGTATTCCATCCAGCCTGTCCATCTATCCCCGTTTTGGCGACAATGTTTCCGCGACAATACCCATTTCCGCGACAGTGGCAAAGGCCTAGTTTCACCCTATCGAAATTCATCAAGGAAGATGAAAAATGACTGACAAGAATGCCGATATTGCGGCCTTTGTCCTGCGCGTCTCGACCGGGGCGGTGTTTCTGGTGCATGGCCTGACCAAGCTGTTCGTGTTCACGCCTTCGGGCACGGCGGGCTATTTTCAATCGCTGGGTCTGCCGGGGGCGCTTGGCTATCTGACCATGCTGATCGAGATCCTGGGCGGTCTGGCCCTGATCGCGGGCATCGCCACGCGCTGGGTGTCGCTGGTCATGGTGCCGGTGCTGCTGGGTGCGGCGCTGTTCGCCCATGCGGGCAATGGCTTTACCTTCAGCAATCCGGGCGGCGGCTGGGAATATCCTGTGCTGTGGGCCGTGGTCATGGGCGCGCTGTCGCTTTTGGGTGACGGGGCGTGGTCGCTGGGCCGCAAACGCTGAGCCCGACCCTGATAGCACACGGATCCCACACGGATCCCCTTGGGCGGCCTTGCGAAAATCGCATGGCCGCCTTGATTTGTCTGTCGCGTGAATTCTCCATAATCCTCGGGGAACCGCATCAGGGAGGACACCGATGGACAGGGATTATCTGCACCGCATCCGGCATGCGGCGCTGCGCGAACGTGTCGTCAGCGCCGATCAGGCAGCCGGTCTGATCCGCGACGGCATGGTGCTTGGCATGTCGGGCTTTACCCGCGCCGGTGAGGCCAAGGCCGTGCCCATGGCGCTGGCCCAGCGGGCAAAGCACGATCCGCTGAAGGTCACGCTGATGACCGGGGCATCATTGGGCAATGATCTGGACAAGACGCTGGCCGAAGCGGGCGTGCTGTCGCGCCGCATCCCCTTCATGTCCGATCCCGGTCTGCGCGCCGCGATCAATGCGGGCAAGGTCATGTATATCGACCAGCACCTGTCCGAGACGGTCGAGCAATTGCGCACCCGGCAACTGCCCGCCGTCGATCTGGCCATTATCGAGGCGGTTGCGATCACCGAAACCGGTGGCATCGTGCCCACCACCTCGGTCGGCAACAGCGCGAGCTTTGCCATTCTGGCCGAGAAGGTCATCGTCGAGATCAACCTGAACCAGTCCGAGCATCTGCAGGGGCTGCATGACATCTATATCCCGACCTATTGGCCGACACGCATTCCGATCCCGGTGGTGACGCCGGAAAGCCGGGTCGGGTTTCCCTTTATCCCGATCCCGCCGGAAAAGATCGCGGCCATCGTGATTTCGGAAAAGCTGGACAGTTCCTCGACCGTGACGCTGCCGGATGCCGAGACGCGGATGATCGCGGGCCATCTGACGGAGTTTCTGAAAAACGAAGTGTCGCGCGGGCGTCTGCCCGCGACGCTGCATCCCTTGCAAGCCGGGATCGGATCCATCGCCAATGCGGTGATGCATGGCTTCATCGACAGCCCGTTTCACGACCTGACGATGTATTCCGAGGTCTTGCAGGATTCGACCTTTGATCTGATGGATGCGGGCAAGATGGTCTTTGCCTCGGGGTCGTCGATCACGCTCTCGGCGCCGAAATATGCCGATGTGATGGGGCGGTTTCAGGACTTCAAGTCAAAGCTGGTGCTGCGCCCGCAAGAGATCTCGAACCATCCCGAGGTGGTGCGCCGGCTGGGGCTGATCGCCATCAACACGGCGCTGGAATTCGACATCTATGGCAATGTGAATTCCACGCATGTCATGGGCACGCAGATGATGAACGGCATCGGCGGCTCGGGGGATTTCGCGCGCAACGCCTATCTGTCGGTCTTTGTCACCAAATCGCTGGCCAAGGGCGGGCGGGTGTCGTCGGTCGTGCCGATGGTCAGCCATGTCGATCATACCGAGCATGACGTGGATATTCTGGTGACCGAGCAGGGGCTGGCCGATCTGCGCGGGCTGGCGCCGCGCGAACGGGCGCGCGTCATCATCGCCAATTGCGTGGCCCCGGAATGGCGCGATGCGATTGCGGATTATCACGACCGCGCCGTGCTGCGCGGCGGCCACACGCCGCATCTGCTGGAGGAGGCGCTGAGCTGGCATGACCGGCTGCGGCGCACCGGATCCATGCGGGCCGAGTGAGGCTGGGTGAATGACGAAACGCCCCGCGAGATCTGCGGGGCGTTTGCGTATCGCGCGGTCGCGATTGAGTATTTGCAGAACGAAGAAGCTTACCAGGCCGGGATGACAGCGCCGGTATATTTGTCCTGGATGTATTTCTTGACCTCGGGGGAGTTGTAGGATTCCACGAGGGTCTTGGCCCAGGGCGCGTCCTTGTCGGCGGTGCGCACCACGATGATATTGGCATAGGGGCCATCGGCATTTTCGATGGCGATGGCGTCTTTTTCCGGGTTCAGGCCAGCTTCCAGCGCGTAATTGGTGTTGATGACCGCGACATCGGTATCGGCCAGCGCGCGGGGCAGCTGGGCGGCATCGAGTTCAAGGAAGCGCAGGTTCTTGGCGTTTTCCGTCACGTCCAGCGGCGTGGGCGACAGGCCCGCATCGGGGTTCACGGTGATGAGGCCCTTGGCTTGCAGCAAAAGCAGCGCGCGACCGCCATTGGTCGGGTCGTTCGGGATCGCCACGCGACCGCCCTCGGGCAGGTCGTCCAGCGATTTCAGCTTTTGCGCATAGACGCCCATCGGCGTGGTGATGGTCTTGCCGATGCTGACCAGATCGAAGCCGCGATCCTTGATCTGGTTGTCCAGATAGGGCTGGTGCTGGAAGCTGTTGGCATTCAGGTCGCCATCGTTCAGCGCCTGATTGGGCACGACGTAATCGGTGAATTCCACGATGTCGATGGTCAGGCCCTTGGTTTCGGCGACCTTGGCGACCTGTTCCATGATTTCGGCATGTTCGCCGACCGAGACGCCGACCTTGATTTCCTCGGCCGAGGCCATACCGGCGACCAGCGCCATGGCCGATGCGAGAAGGGCGATTTTACGCATGAAATTTCCTTTCAGTTACCGGCCCCGGTTGCGGGGGGCGCGTTTGTCAAAGCGCGATGCGATCCATTCGCCCAGCGACTGGACCAGTTGCACCAGCACGATCAGGATGACCACGACGGCCAGCATCACCTCGGGCATGAAGCGCTGATAGCCGTAGCGGATGCCAAGGTCGCCCAGACCTTCGCCGCCGACCGCGCCGACCATGGCGGAATAGCCGATCAGGCTGACCACGGCGAGCGTCAGGCCAAGGATGATGCCGGGCATCGCCTCGGGGATCAGCACTTTCCTGACGATCTGGCCGGGGGTGGCGCCCATGGCGCGGGCGGCCTCGATCAACCCGGCATCGACTTCGCGGATGGCGGTTTCGATCAGCCGGGCGATGAAAGGCGCGGCGGCGATCGTCAGGGGCACGATCGCGGCGGTCGTGCCGATCGAGGTGCCGGCCAGCAGGCGCGTCAGCGGGATGATGGCGACGACAAGGATGATGAAGGGCGTCGAGCGCGCAGCATTGACCACAAGCCCCAGCACCGTGTTCAGCACCGGCGCGGACAGCAATTCGCCGCGGCGCGAGGTGGCCAGAAACACGCCCAGCGGACCGCCGATCAGCGTGCCGATCAGCGCCGACATCGCCACCATGTAAAGCGTTTGCAGGGTCGATTCCCACAGGATCGGCGCGAGGTTAGTCCACATAGCCAAGCACCTCGGTCAGCAATCCGTGTTCTTCAAGGAAACGCTGCGATTCCCTCAGCCGGTCGGCGGGCAGCCCGACGATCAGGCTGCCGAAGGGCTGGTCGCCGATCTCCTCGATGGCACCGGCGAGGATATTGACGCTGATGCCGCGCTCGGCGGTCAGGCGTGCCAGCATCGGATCGGTCGCGTGGCTGCCGGTGAAGGTGATCTGCACCACCGCCTGTGCCCCGGCATCCGGGCGCAGCCGGGCGGTCACGAATTGCGGCACGGTGACGCCGGTCACGCCTTGCAGGAAGGATCGCGTCGTCGGATGGCTGGGGCGCGAGAAGACGGCATAGGTTTCGCCCGATTCGACGATCTGGCCGTTTTCGATCACCGCGACATGGCTGCAGATGTCGCGCACCACGGCCATTTCATGGGTGATGAGCAGGATCGTCAGGCCCAGATCGCGGTTGATCCGGGCCAGCAGGTCCAGCACCTGCCGCGTGGTGTCAGGATCCAGCGCCGATGTCGCCTCATCCGAAAGCAGCACCTTGGGGCCGGTCGCCAGCGCGCGGGCGATGCCGACGCGCTGTTTCTGCCCGCCCGACAGTTCCGCCGGATAGCGGTTGGCCTGCGCGGTCAGCCCGACCCGCTCGATCAGTTCGGCCACGCGGGCGGCGGTGTTCGTCTGGCCCGCGATTTCAAGCGGCAGGGCGATGTTTTCGGCCACCGTGCGCGAGGCGAGCAGGTTGAAATGCTGGAAGATCATCCCGACCTCGCGCCGGATGCCGCGCAGATCCGCGCCCGAGGCCGTGCCGACATCGCGCCCGTTCACCGTGACCGTGCCGGCGCTGGGGCGTTCCAGCCCGTTCACCATGCGCAGCAGCGTCGATTTGCCCGCGCCCGACCGCCCGATGATGCCGGTGACCGCACCTTGCGGCACCGACAGGTTGATGTCCTGCAAGGCCACGACATCGCTGCCGCCCTTTTGCGGATAGCGGCGCGTCACGCCGTGAAATGAGATTGCCGCGTCCTGCATCGGTCCTTCCTGAGATCAAGGGCTGACCTATGCGCGCAAGCCCGGCTTTTGCAAGGGGCAGATGCCTGCGAAAACAGCAACGCCATTCCATCCCGCGCGTCTGGGATGGAATGGTGTCCTTTTTCGCGAAAATTTCTGCGCTCAGGCGGCAGAAAGTGCGGTGATGATCGGGCCGAAATCGGCGGCTTTCAGGCTGGCCCCGCCGACCAGCGCGCCATTCACATGCGGGATGGCAAAGATCTCGGCGGCATTGCCCGGCTTGACCGAGCCGCCATAGAGCAGGGTGATGTCCGCACCATCGGCGAAGCGCGCGGACAGGCGGTCGCGCATCAGGGCGTGGACCTCGGCGATCTGGGCATCGGTGGGGGTGCGGCCGGTGCCGATGGCCCAGACGGGTTCATAGGCGATGACGGTATTGGCGGCGGTGGTGCAATCGGGGACCGAAGCGGCAAGCTGGGCCGAGATCACGTCAAGCGTGGCGCCGCTGTCGCGCTGGGTTTCGGTTTCGCCGACGCAGATCGCGGCGACCAGCCCGGCCTGATGCGCGGCGATGGCCTTGGCGGCCACCTGCGGATCGGTTTCGGCATGATCGGTGCGGCGTTCGGAATGGCCAAGGATGACGTGGCTTGCGCCCACGTCGCGCAGCTGCGCCGCCGCGATGTCGCCGGTATGCGCGCCCGAGGCATTGGCATGGCAGTCCTGACCGCCGGTCGCGATGCCTGTGGCCGCGACGGCCTGAATCAGCGTGGCGGGCGGGCAGATCAGCACGTCACATTCGGCGGGGGTGGCGCGGATCTGGTCGATCTCGGCCAGCGATGCCAGCGTGCCATTCATTTTCCAGTTGCCAGCGGCAAGTTTGCGCGGGGCCATCAGCCTCTCCCTTATGTCGGTCTGACAAGGGGATAGGGGCGGCAGCCCGGCGGATCAAGCGGGGTTTGGGATGTGTGCGCTAACGCCCGGAAAAGAAGTCCGCCGGCAAAGACGTCCGCTGGGGAAAGAAGCTCAGGCCTTGGCGCCGGGAATGGCGAAGCTGACGGATTCGCCGCAGCCGCAGGCCTCGGTCACATTCGGGTTGCGGAACTTGAAGCCCGATTCCAGCAGGCCGGTTTCATAGTCGATTTCGGTGCCGAAGATATACATCTGCGCCGTCGGCGCGATCAGCACGCGGGCGTCGCCCTGTTCCACGACCTCATCGCCGGGGCTGGCGGCATCGGCCATTTCCATGGTGTATTCCATGCCCGCGCAGCCGCCCTTCTTCAGCCCGATGCGCAGGCCGCTGGAGGATTTCGACGCCATCAGCCGCGCGATATGCTTTTCAGCCGCAGGGGTGATGGACACGGGGGCCTTGCCGGGGATCGAAAACATCGCGTCTTCCTTATACGTTGCCCCATATGTAAGAGCATCGCCGCATCTGCTCAAGGGGTGCTTGACACTGGCGCGAACGCGGCTATAAGCGCCGCTTCATTGGTGTTGGTGGACCCCGCAAGGGGAAACCTGTCGGCCGGGTTGCAAGATCCGGTGTCAAAGGACAACGCCCTTCGACAATATACATGAAGGAGATCAGCCGTGACCAAACGCACGTCTGCCAAGTACAAGATCGACCGCCGCATGGGCGAAAACATCTGGGGCCGCGCCAAGTCGCCGCTGAACAAGCGCGAATACGGCCCTGGCCAGCACGGTCAGCGCCGCAAGGGCAAGCTGTCCGACTTCGGCACCCAGCTGCGCGCCAAGCAGAAGCTGAAAGGCTATTACGGCGATCTGACCGAAAAGCAATTCCGCCGCATCTATGCGGAAGCCGAGCGCGTCAAGGGTGACACCGGTGAAAACCTGGTCGGCCTGCTGGAGCGCCGTCTGGATGCCGTCGTCTATCGCGCGAAATTCGTCGCCACCATCTTTGCCGCACGTCAGTTCGTGAACCACGGCCATGTGGAAGTGAACGGCCAGCGCGTCAACATCGCGTCCTACCGCGTCAAAGAGGGCGATGTCGTCGCCATCCGCGACCGTTCGCGTCAACTGGCGATCGTTCTGGAAGCCGTGGCTCTGACCGAGCGTGACGTTCCCGACTATCTGGAAGTCGACCACAACAAGATGACCGCGACCTTCGTGCGCACTCCGGCTTTGGGCGATGTGCCTTATGCCGTGCAGATGGAACCGAACCTGGTCGTCGAATTCTACGCCAAGAACTGATCCCTTCAGTTCGCCGGATTTCGGGCCGTCCCTTCGGGGGCGGCCTTTTTCGTTGTTGTGCCCCGCCTGCATCACAAACGCCGGAGGTTGTGCCGCGCCGGATTGAAACCATGGCGGCATTTCGGCTTTAACTGCGCTGGTTGGTCAAATCGGGGGCGATCATGCGGGCATTGTCGGGGCTGTTTCTGGTGGCTGTCATCACGGGGCTAAGCGGCCCTGCCATGGCGCAGGACATCGCGACCCAGCCCGTGTCCGAGGCCGTGCCCGAGGCCGCAGGCGCCGCTGCGCCTGCCGCGCCGGATGTGGCGCAGGTCGCGCCCGCCGATGCCGCAACCGCCGGTGCTGAAACCGCCGATGCCGCGACCCCAGCCGAAAGCGCTCCCCTGCTGGACCTTGCCATGCCCGATGAGCCCGCGCCCGCAACCCAGCCGCAGCAGGACGCGCAAGCCACCCCGTCGCGCGCCGAAAAGGTCTGGACCTGCGAAAGCTCGATCGCGGGCACCCGCACCGAGATCGGCTATGTGCGCGATGACGAATTCCGCGCCAATGTCGGTCGGGTGGAAAAGAACTTCTCGGGCTGGGGCAAGATTTCCTGCCCCGGCTACGTCACCCTGCGCGAGATCCTGCGCCGCAATGCCATGACCGATGACGGCAGCTATTGCCTGTTGTGGGACAGCCAGAACGACACCTATATCGGCGCGCAGCAGGGGCCGCGCAAAGGCAACGCCGTTTGCCGCAAGACCTTCTGCGAACGGGTGAACAGCACGCGCGCCGCCACCTTCCGCAATGCCAATGCGATGGCGGTGTCAGGCTTTGATGCGATCACCCAGCGGCCCGGCGCTGCGGTGCTGGCCGCGACCTCGGGCTCGGTGGTCGGCACGCTGGAAGCGGCGGGCGCGGCTGCGGTGGGGGTTGCCGCATCGCCCGTGGCCGTGGGCTCGATGGTCATCGGCTCGGCCGCGGTGGGCGGCACGATGTGGTATTGCTCGGAAGGCTAAAGCCTGCGGTACAGCTGCGGATAATCCCTGACCAGCGCATCGGCATCGACGCGCAGATCGGCGCTGAACCCATCGCTTTCATAGCGGTAAAGATCATCCTCAAGCCGGGTATAGTGCTGCCGCATGGGCCGGGCGCGAAAGCGGCGGAATTCGCCGGGCAGGGGGATATAGGCGGCCTGAACCTCGGCGGATTGCCCGACCGCCAGCCCAAGGCGCAGGATCGGCAGGGTATTCGTTGACGGCGACATGCCCAGATCCACGTCGAGGCAGCCCGCCAGCAGCGGCAGCGCACCGCCATTCGACAGATCGTGCCAACGGCCAAAGCCGTCCGCCCGCAGATGCAGCCGCGGCCCGCTGGTCAGGCAGGCCAGCACTTCGCGGGTGCGGGACTGTGCATCGGCGATGACGATATAGAAGCCGCCATCCTCGCTGTCGCGGATCCCGGCGACGCTGCCCGACAGGCGCAGCCCTGCGGCGTCGCGATCAAGCTGGCAATGCTCGATCCCTCTACCATTCGCGTCCTGCCAGCGTGCGATTGTCATGACACCCCCGCCAGCCCAATGAAAAAGACCCCGGAGAGTTCCGGGGCCTTCATCACGTTCAGGGCAAGATGTCGATTTGGCAGGGCAAGATCAGGATTTGGCCAGATTGCGCAGCACGTAATGCAGCACGCCGCCGTTTTCCAGATATTCGATCTCGACCTCGGTATCGACGCGGGCTTTCAGCTGGATCGTCTTCTGCGTGCCGTCGCCATAGGTAATGGTGCAGGGAACCACCGACAGCGGCTTGAAATCACCCTCAAGCCCTTCGATGGTGACGACCTCGTCGCCCTTCAGGCCCAGCGAGGTGCGGGTGTCGCCGCCCGTGAACTCGAACGGCACGACGCCCATGCCGACCAGATTCGAGCGGTGGATCCGTTCAAAGGATTCCGCGATCACCGCCTTGACGCCCAGCAGATTGGTGCCCTTGGCCGCCCAGTCGCGCGACGAGCCCGCGCCGTATTCCATGCCGCCAAAGATGACCAGCGGCACGCCCGCATCCTTATAGGCCATCGCCGCATCATAGATCGAGGTCTGCCCGCCATCCGGGCCCTTGGTATAGCCGCCCTCGACCCCGTCCAGCATCTCGTTCTTGATGCGGATATTGGCGAAGGTGCCGCGCATCATGACTTCGTGGTTGCCGCGGCGCGATCCGTAGCTGTTGAAATCCTTGGGCGCGACCTGCCGCTCGGTCAGGTATGTCCCGGCGGGGGTGGTCGGCTTGAAGGACCCGGCGGGGCTGATGTGGTCGGTGGTGATCATGTCGCCAAGGATGGCCAGAACGCGCGCATCGTGGATATCGTGCAGCGTGCCCTTTTCGGCGGACATGTCCTGAAAATACGGCGGGTTCTGGATATAGGTCGAACTTGGTGGCCAGTCATAGGTTTCGCTGTCGGTCACCTCGACCGCGCGCCAACGCTCGTCGCCCTTGAACACATCGGCATATTTGGTCTGGAACATCTCGCGCGTGACGATGGTGTCGACCAGTTCCGCCACCTCTTTCGAGCTGGGCCAGATATCGGCCAGAAACACCGGATCGCCGGCATCGGTGAAGGCCAGCGGCTCGCGCGAGATGTCGATATTCATGTCGCCCGCGATGGCATAGGCCACCACAAGCGGCGGCGAGGCCAGATAGTTCGCGCGCACATCCGGGCTGATGCGGCCTTCAAAGTTGCGGTTGCCCGACAGCACCGACACGGCAACCAGATCATTGTCATTGATCGACTTGGAAATCTCGGGTTGCAGCGGGCCGGAATTGCCGATGCAGGTGGTGCAGCCAAAGCCCACAAGGTTGAAGCCAAGCGCGTCCAGATCTTCTTGCAGGTTCGCCGCCTCAAGATATTCCGCCACCACCTGCGATCCCGGCGCCAGCGAGGTCTTGACCCAGGGCTTGCGCGTCAGCCCCAGCGCCCGCGCCTTGCGCGCGACCAGCCCGGCGGCCATCAGCACATAGGGGTTCGAGGTGTTGGTGCAGGAGGTGATCGCCGCAATCACCACCGATCCGTCGTGAAGCTGGTAATCCTGCCCTTCGACGTTGCCGGATTTATAGCCGTCCAGATGGCCGGGCAGTTCCTCGGGCTCGGGCGCGCCGCCATCGGCATTCCAGCGTTTTTCCGAAGTCAGCGTCGGTTCGGGCAGATTGCGCGTGCCGCTGATGTATTTGCTGAATTCAAAGGCCGCATCGGTCAGCGCGACGTGATCCTGCGGGCGTTTCGGCCCGGAAATCGCCGGCACCACGGTCGACTGGTCAAGTTCCAGCGTCGAGGAATAGATCGGCGCATAATCCCGCGTGCGCCAGAAGCCGTTTTCCTTGGCATAGGCTTCGACCAGCGCGATGCGATCCTCGTCCCGGCCGGTCTGGCGCAGGTAACGCAGGGTTTCGTCATCGATGGGGAAAAAGCCGCAGGTCGCGCCATATTCCGGCGCCATATTGGCGATGGTGGCGCGGTCGGCCAAAGGCATATGGTCCAGACCTTCGCCGTAGAATTCGACGAATTTGCCGACGACGCCATGCTTGCGCAGCATCTGCACGACCTTCAGCACCAGATCGGTGGCCGTGACGCCTTCGCGCAGCGCGCCGGTGATCTTGAAGCCCACCACCTCGGGGATCAGCATGGAAATCGGCTGGCCCAGCATCGCGGCCTCGGCCTCGATCCCGCCGACGCCCCAGCCAAGGACGGCAAGGCCGTTGACCATGGTGGTGTGGCTGTCTGTGCCGACCAGCGTGTCGGGATAGGCGACCTCGTGTCCGTCCTGATCGGTGTCGGTCCAGACGGTCTGCGCCAGATATTCAAGGTTGACCTGATGGCAGATGCCCGTGCCCGGCGGCACCACGCGGAAGTTGTTGAAGGCGTTCTGCCCCCATTTCAGAAAGGTGTAACGCTCAAGGTTGCGTTCGTATTCCAGTTCCACATTGCGCTGGAAGGCGCGGGGATTGCCGAATTCGTCGATCATCACCGAATGGTCGATGACCAGATCGACCGGGTTCAGCGGGTTGATCTTCTGCGCGTCTCCGCCCAGCGATTTGATGCCGTCGCGCATGGCGGCCAGATCGACCACGGCAGGCACGCCGGTAAAGTCCTGCATCAGCACGCGGGCCGGGCGATAGGCGATCTCGCGCGGATTCTGACCGCCCTTGTCGGCCCATTCGGCGAAGGCCTTGATATCGTCCACGCTGACCGTCCGGCCATCGTCTTCAAAGCGCAGCAGGTTTTCCAGCACGACCTTCAGCGAGGCGGGCAGCCTTGAGAAATCGCCAAGCCCCGCGTCGCTTGCGGCCTCGATCGAGTAATAGGCGACCGAGGCGCCGCCCACACTAAGCTGGCGGCGCGTCTTGGCTGTATCGGTTCCGGTGATGATGGTCACGGTTCGGCTCCCTGATCCTTGCAAAAGGTGGCTGACTGACTGTCTCGGGGAAAGATGTGCGCCTTTTCAACATGCGGTTCAAGGGTCGGGGTGCAATTGTATGCAATTGCATACGGTGCGGGCGGAAAAGGAATCTGTGTGTTTCCGGCAACGATCACATGGTTGGAACGTCGTGCTAACAAAGCATTGATTTGGCGCTTGCCTGATGCGGGCGTTAGGTGAAGTGGGTCGGAATACTCGGGAAATAGCGCAGACATGGCTTCAGAAACAGCAACCGTATTGGCATCGCGGCACCAACGCGCGGGCCGTCGGCACATCACATTGCTGCGGGGCGGGCTTGCGGTTTCGGTGCTGGTGCTGTGCGGCCTGCTGGGCCAGCCGGTCCGTGCGCAGGACGCGGGCGGGCAGGATGCGCTGCCATTGTCGGACGGCTTCAGCATCTCGACCGAGGGGTTCGTGCCGGGCATGATGGATGTGCCGGTGACGCCGCTGCCGCAGGCGGATGTGCAGCCGATGCCGGGCGATGATCCGGTCGGCGTTTCGGTCCTGCCGCAACCGGGGGCGGAACTGGCGGACACGACTTCGGGGCAGACAGCGCCGGGGCAGACAGCGCAGGGTGCCAGCGATGTCGGCCTGATCGAGGCCCCGGATGAGCCGCCTTCGGTCAGTGCCGCAGCGATCCCCGGTCTGGACGACGATCCCTTTGCCGACATGACCGGCATGGCCAGCTTTGCCGAACGCCGCACCGCCGAAAGCCGGGCGCGCATGGCGGGCCCGGTCGGGCATCCGCCCGTGGTGGTCGAGCTTTTCACCTCGCAGGGCTGTTCGTCCTGTCCGCCCGCCGATGCCATGCTGGGCGATCTGGCGGATCGCAGCGACATTCTGGCCCTGTCCTGGCATGTGGATTACTGGGATTATCTGGGCTGGGCGGATGAATTCGCCAGCCCTGATTTCACCAAGCGCCAGCAGGCCTATGCCCATGCCTGGGGCGAACGTGGCATCTATACGCCGCAGATGGTCGTGGGCGGCACCGATACGCTGATCGCCCTGCGCCCGGCGGAGCTGATGTCGCTGCTGGATGCCCAGATGGCGCGCCCCGCGCCTGTGCTGGTCACCTCCAGCCCGCAGGGTCAGGGCTATCAGATCGAGGTGACGCCGCGCGCGCGCATCCCCGGTCGCGTGGCGATCCTGCTGGTGCGCTATGCGCCCGAACGGCAGGTGACGATCAAGGCGGGCGAAAACCGTGGCGTCGCCGTGACCTATCGCAATGTCGTTCTGGCCGTGGACCGCATCGCCGATTGGGATGGTCGCACACCGCTGCGCATGACCGTGCGCGCCGATCAGAACCCGACGCTTGCGGCGCATGGCGATCCGGCCCAGCCCGCGGCGCGCGATTTCCCCGAGGATACCCGCCACGCCATTCTGGCGCAGGTGCTGGGGCGCGGCGGCGACAAGGCCCGCCCGACCGGCCCCATTCTGGCCGCGATCCGACTGGACTAGGCGCGCGGCCTGCGCCAGACAGGCGCAAATCTTTGCACGGGAGACCCGGATGACCCAGACCAGAAAGATCAACCCGCTGCTGAAAGCCGCCTTGGAATTCGGCCCGCTGATCCTGTTCTTCGTCGTCTTCATGCGTCTGCGGGATCAGACCGTAGCCATCGGCGGCACCGAATATTCGGGCTTTATCGTGGCCACGCTGGTGTTCATCCCGGTGCTGGTGGCCAGCACGCTGGCGCTGTGGCGGCTGACGGGCAAGCTTGCGCCCATGCAGATCGCCACGCTGGTGTTGGTAATCGTCTTTGGCGGGTTGTCGGTCTGGCTGAACGATCCGCGCTTTTTCAAGATGAAGCCCACGCTGATCTATCTGCTGTTTGCCGCGGCCCTTGGGGTCAGTCTGGCGCTGCGGCGCAACTGGCTGCAACTGGTGATGTCCGAGGCGCTGCCGATGACCTCGGAAGGCTGGCGCATTCTGACCGGGCGGCTGGTCGTGCTGTTTCTGGGCCTTGCCGTGGCCAATGAAATCGTCTGGCGCACCATGTCGGAAACCGCATGGGTCAATTTCAAGACCTTCGGCCTCCCCGCGCTGATGGTGGTGTTCTTCGTGCTGAACGCCAAACTGTTCGAGCGTCACGCCCTTCCGAAAGAGTGACGGCCCGGTGATCGCTGCCCTTGCATGGCTGGCCGGGCAGGAGTAACCCGGCCAGACCCATCGCAATGAGGTCTGCCATGTCCGACAAAGCCCTGCATCCGCGCACCCGCGCCGTCCATCACGGCATCCGCCGCAGCCAATATGGCGAGATGGCCGAGGCGCTGTTCATGACGCAGGGCTTTGCCTATGACAACTCGGTCCAAGCCGAGGCGCGCTTCATCAAGACCGGTCCGGATGAATTCATCTATGCCCGTTACGGCAACCCGACCTCGCGCATGTTCGAGGATCGGATCGCCAATCTGGAAGGCACCGAGGACGCATTCGCCACCGCAAGCGGCATGGCGGCCGTGAACGGTGCGCTGATGTGCTTTGCCAAGCCCGGCGATCATATCGTGTCGGCCAAGGCGCTGTTCGGATCATGCCTGTATGTGCTGGACGTGCTGGCCCGCTTCGGGGTCGAGATCAGCTATGTCGACGGCACCGATCTGGAACAATGGCGCGCGGCGATCCGACCCGACACCAAGGCGGTGTTCTTCGAATCCGTCTCGAACCCGACGCTGGAGATCGTGGACATCGCGGGCGTGGCGGAACTGGCCCATGCGGTCGGCGCGCTGGTCATCGTCGATAACGTCTTTGCCACTCCGGTCTTTTCGCAGGCGGTGGCGCAGGGCGCGGATGTGGTGGTCTATTCCTCGACAAAACATATCGACGGGGCAGGGCGCTGCCTTGGCGGCGTGATCTGCGGCACGCGGCAATTCGTGCGCGAGGTGGCCGAGCCCTATCTGAAACATACCGGCGCGGCGATCAGCCCGTTCAACGCGTGGATCATGCTGAACGGCCTGACCACGCTGGATCTGCGCGTGCGGGCCCAGACCCAGACCGCGCTGGCGCTGGCCACGGCCTTGCAGGACCAGCCCGGCATCGACCGCGTGATCTATCCCGGCCTTGCCAGCCACGCCCAGCACGATCTGGCCCTGCGCCAGATGGGCGCGGGCGGCACGATGGTCGCCATCGACCTTGGCAGCAAGGATGCGGCCTTTGCCGCGATGGATCGGATGGGGATCTTCCTGATCTCGAACAATCTGGGCGATGCGAAATCCATCGTCACCCATCCCGCCACGACCACGCATTCGCGGCTGACGCCCGAGGTGCAGGCGGAGCTGGGCATCACGCCCGGCCTGCTGCGGCTGTCGATCGGGTTGGAGCATGCCGACGATCTGATCGCAGATATCCGTCAGGCGCTGCAATAAGCGGGCAGAGGCGTCAGGAACCACCCCGGCGCCTCTTTCGTTTCAGCCCGGCAATCCCCAGATTGCAGTCCGACCTGCTTGGGAGACGACAATGACCGAAGCCCGCCCTGTCGCCACCGACCGCGCCTATCCGGCACTGTCGCGCGAATATCCCGCGGATTTCCGCGTCGATGACAGTTACAAGGCCAGTCTGCCCGATCTGCAGAACGGCCCGGCCAGTCTGATCGTGGGCGCGAATACCCCGATCCAGCATGTCGGCATCTCAAATTTCCGGCTGCCGCTGCGCTATCGCAAGCCCGATGGCGGCGAGACGCTGCTGGAAACCAGCGTCACCGGCACCGTCAGCCTTGAGGCCGACCGCAAGGGCATCAACATGAGCCGCATCATGCGGTCGTTTTACGCCCATGCCGACAAGCAGTTTTCCATGGGCGTGCTGGAAGCCGCGCTTGAGGATTACAAGGCCGATCTGGACAGTTTCGACGCCCGCATCCAGATGCGCCTGTCATATCCGATGCAGGTCGCGTCGCTGCGCTCGGGGCTGATGGGCTGGCAGTATTACGACATCGCGCTGGAACTGGTCGAACGCGCGGGCCAGCGGCTGCGGATCATGCATTTCGATTATGTCTATTCCTCGACCTGCCCGTGTTCGCTGGAACTCTCGGAACATGCCCGGCAGATGCGCGGGCAATTGGCGACGCCGCATTCGCAGCGCTCGATCGCGCGTATTTCCGTGGTGATGCAGGGCGACACGCTGTGGTTTGAAGACATGGTGCAACTGTGCCGCCGCGCCGTCGCCACCGAAACGCAGGTCATGGTCAAGCGCGAGGATGAGCAGGCCTTTGCCGAGCTGAACGCCGCCAACCCGATCTTTGTCGAGGATGCCGTGCGCGCCTTTGCCGAGCAATTGATGGCCGAACCCCGCATCGGCGATTTCCGCGTCATCGCCAGTCATCAGGAATCGCTGCACTCGCATGACGCCGTGTCGGTGCTGACGCAGGGCGAGACCTTTGCCCAGTCCAGCCTTGATCCGGCGATGTTTGCAAGTTTGCGCGCGTGATCCGGAACAAGGCGTGAACATGGGCTTTCCCAAGTCGCGCTTGGCAGCTATGCTGCAGCGATGAGCGATTTCGACGATCAGGACGCCTTTCAGGCGGCAGTTGTGCCCTTGTCGCAGCGGGCGATGTCCGCGCGCCCGATGCCCTATCTGGAGGGGCTGAACGCCGCACAGCGAGAGGCGGTCGAGGTTCTGGACGGTCCCGTCCTGCTGCTGGCAGGCGCGGGCACCGGCAAGACGCGGGCGCTGACCACCCGCATCGCGCATCTGCTGACGCTGGGCAAGGCCCGGCCCGGCCAGATCCTTGCGGTGACCTTCACCAACAAGGCCGCGCGCGAGATGAAGGACCGCATCGGCCGTCTTCTGGGCGAGATGGTCGAGGGCATGCCGTGGTTGGGCACCTTCCACAGCGTCAGCGTCAAGATCCTTCGCCGCCATGCCGAACTGGTGGGCGAGGGCGCGCTGCATCTGAAACCCAGCTTCACCATTCTGGACACCGACGATCAGATCCGGCTGCTGAAGCAGCTGATCGCGGCCGAGAATATCGACGAAAAGCGCTGGCCCGCGCGGCAATTGGCGGGGCTGATCGACGGCTGGAAGAACCGCTGCATCACGCCCGCCCGCCTGCCCAAGGGCGAGGAACGCGCCTTCGACGGCTGGGGCGGCAAGCTGTATGCGGCCTATCAGCGCCGCCTGCTGGAGCTGAACGCGGTGGATTTCGGCGACCTGCTGATGCATTGCGTCACCATCTTTCAGGCGCATCCCGATGTGCTGCGCCAGTGGCAGGACCGCTTCCGCTATATCCTTGTCGACGAATATCAGGACACGAACGTCGCGCAATACATGTGGCTGCGGCTGCTGGCGCAGGCGCATAAGAACATCTGCTGCGTCGGCGATGACGACCAGTCGATCTATGGCTGGCGCGGCGCCGAGGTCGGCAACATCCTGCGTTTTGAAACGGATTTTCCCGGCGCGCGGGTGATCCGGCTGGAACAGAACTACCGCTCGACCCCGCATATTCTGGCGGCGGCCTCGGGGCTGATCGCCGCGAACAAGGGGCGGCTGGGCAAGACGCTGTGGACCGACGCCACCGGGGGCGAGCCGGTGCGCCTGATCGGCCATTGGGACAGCGAGGCCGAGGCGCGCTGGATCGGCGAGGAAATCGAAAGCTTTCAGGGCGGGCATCGCCGCGCCATCGGCAAGCGCAGCCTGAACGACATTGCCATTCTGGTGCGGGCATCCCACCAGATGCGCGCGTTCGAGGACCGCTTCATGACCATCGGCCTGCCTTACCGGGTGATCGGCGGGCCGCGTTTCTATGAACGGCAGGAAATCCGCGATGCCATGGCCTATTTCCGGCTGGCCGTGTCGCCCACCGACGATCTGGCCTTTGAACGCATCGTCAATGTCCCGAAACGCGGCCTTGGCGACAAGGCGGTGCAGACCATCCAGCGCGAGGCCCGCGACCGCGGCCTGTCGCTTCTGGAAGGCGCGGCCTCGGTCTTGGCCATGGCGGGCATCGGCGGCAAGGGCGGGGCGGCGCTGCGGCAATTCACCGACGGCATGGGCCGCTGGCACGCCGACGCCATCGACAGCCGCGTGAACCATGTCGAACTGGCCGAGCGGATTCTGGACGAATCCGGCTATACCGCCATGTGGCAGAACGACAAGAACCCGGACGCTCCGGGCCGTCTGGACAACTTGAAAGAGTTGATAAAGGCCTTGGAAGAATTTGATAACCTTCAGGGTTTCCTTGAGCACGTCGCCTTGGTCATGGATACCGACAAGGGCGAGCAGGCCGAGGAGGTCAGCATCATGACGCTGCATGCCGCCAAGGGTCTGGAATATCCCATCGTCTTTCTGCCAGGATGGGAGGACGGGTTGTTCCCCAGCCAGCGCAGCATGGACGAATCCGGCACCAAGGGGCTCGAGGAAGAGCGCCGCCTTGGCTATGTCGGCATCACGCGGGGCGAGGAACTGGTGACCATCACATTCGCCGGCAACCGCCGCATGTATGGGCAATGGCAGTCCAGCCTGCCGTCGCGTTTCATCGACGAACTGCCCGAAGAACATGTCGAGGTGCTGACGCCGCCGGGCCTTTATGGCGGCGGCTATGGTGCGGCGGCCCAGCCTTTCGCCTCGACCCAGATGCATGAACGCGCGGCGCGGGCGGATGTGTATAACTCTCCGGGCTGGAAACGGATGCAGGACCGCAGCGCGGCGCGTGCCGCGCCTGTGCATCGCGTGCCCATCACCATCGACGCCGAGCCCGCCGCGCGCTACGCGGTCGGTGACCGGGTGTTTCACCAGAAATTCGGCAATGGCACGGTCCAGGGCATTGCGGAGGACACGCTGACGGTAGAGTTTCCGACCGGCTTCAAGACGATCAAGGCAGGATATGTCCAGCCCGCATCCGAGGCGGGCGGGCTGGACGATGTGCCGTTCTAAAGCGCGGCCTTGACGGTATCGGCCAGCGAGGTGGTGGGCCGTCCGATCAGCCCCGACAGCGTGCGGCTGTCGTCATAAAGCGCGCCCTGCGCCGCGCCGACATCCCAGCTTGCAATGGCGGCGGCCAGACCCTCGGGCAGACCGAAGCCGGTCAGCGCCTTGGCATAGTCGGCCTCGGGCAGATCCTGATAGGCGACGGGCTTGCCGGATTGCGCCGCGACCTCGGCGGCCAGTTGCGGCAGGGTAAAGGCATCGTCGCCCGCCAGTTCATAGACCTTGCCGGAATGGCCCTCGCTGGTCAGAACGACCGCCGCCGCCTCGGCGTAATCCTTGCGCGGCGCACCCGACACGCGACCCGCCCCGACCGAGCCGATAAAGGCACCATGTTCCAGCGCGGCGGGAAGCGCGCCCAGATAATTCTCGATATACCAGCCATTGCGCAGGATGGTGTGCGGGATGCCGGACGCGGCCAGAAGCGCCTCGGTCGCGACATGTTCGGCGGCCAGCGACAGCGGCGAGCGGTCGGCATGCAGCAGGCTGGTATAGACGATGTCCTTGACGCCTGCGGTCTTTGCGGCCTCGATGACGGCTGCGTGCTGCGCCTCGCGCTTGCCGACCTCGCTGCCCGAGATCAGCAGCAGCTTGTCCACGCCCCGAAGCGCAGGAACCAGCGTCTCGGGCGCGTCATAATCGAAGGCGCGGGCGGTGACGCCCTGCACGCGGCTTGGATCGCGCGCCAGCGCGACGATCTGATCGACAGGCAGGCGGGTATTCAACGCGGTCAGCACAAGCTGGCCCAATTGTCCGGTCGCGCCGGTGATTGCAATGGTCATGGTCTCTCTCCGTCACTCTTGTGCCGATAGAGATACGCGCCTAACTTACCCAAAGTAAGTACGAACGGGAATGTTAGTATGAAAGATTCCGGACGGGGCAATCTGATGGCGGCGGCCTGCCCGTCGCGCGATGTGCTGCGCCGTCTGACCGGGCGCTGGGGAATGCTGGTGCTGGTCGTGCTGATCGAAGGCCCGCAGCGCTTCAGCGCCTTGCGCCGGCGGATCGACGGCATCAGCGAACGGATGCTGGCGCAGACCCTGCAGGGGCTTGAAAGCGATGGCATGGTGCTGCGGCATGATTTCCAGACCGTGCCGCCGCATGTCGAATATGCGCTGACACCCTTGGGGCTTGAGGCTGCGGCCCGCGTCGATGGCCTGCTGGGCTGGATCGAGGATCGCCTGCCCGAGATTGCCCGGAACTGGCCGCCCGATATGGCTGGTGTGACAGAAAGATGAGTATTTGAAGAACGAAGAAGCCCTGGCGCGGCGCATCGGGTTTCTCTGTTCTGCAAATACTCATGCGGCGGTGACGCCAGACGGTGCTTGACCTGCCGGGCGGCCCGCCATATCTGCGCCTGACGCGGATGGCCGGATGACCGCGGCGGGCAACCGTCGAGGAAAGTCCGGACTCCATGAAGGCACGGTGCCGGGTAACGCCCGGCGGGGGCAACCCCAGGGAAAGCGCAACAGAGAACAGACCGCCCGCGCATCTGCGCAGGTAAGGGTGAAACGGTGGGGTAAGAGCCCACCGCGGGACTGGCAACAGGACCGGCATGGCAAGCCCCACCGGGAGCAACGCCGAATAGGGACCGCGCGTCGCAAGACAGGGCTGCCTTTGCCCCAGCAGGTCCGGGTTGGCAGCTAGATCCCGTCAGCAATGGCGGGGCCAGAGGAATGGTCATCGAAGGGGGCGACCCCGGAACAAAATCCGGCTTACAGGCCATCCGCGTATTTTATGGCCGCACGGTGATGCAAGGATGAAAACCGCCAGATTCGCGGTTGACTCTGGGCTTGTGATGGTTAAAAGGCGGCTTCCAAGAGATTTCACGGGGTTCGCAGAGAAGGCGTCTTTCCCCGCAGCAGGAGCAAGACAATGGCGAAGCCGACCACGATCAAGATCCGCCTGAACTCGAGCGCCGGGACCGGGCACTTCTACGTTACCAAGAAGAACGCCCGCACGATGACCGAGAAAATGACGGTCAACAAGTATGACCCGGTTGTGCGCAAGCATGTCGAGTACAAGGAAGGCAAGATCAAGTAAGATCTGCTTTCAGGCAATCCCTACGAAACCGCGCCCCTTGCCGGGCGCGGTTTTCGCATATGTGCCTAATGGAAATCGCGCGAGCGCGGCACAATCCGGGCATCGCGCGGATGACCCGCGCGCGGCGCGGTCAGTTTGCCCTGCGGCGCATCGCCCGACAGGCGCAGCAGCGCATCCGAGCGGTCCCCGATCCAATGCGCCACGACATGGGTGACGCCCTCGGCGCGCTGGACTTCGCCATAGACCTCCATCAGGCGGGCGGTCATCGCGACGCGGCGGAAGGCATCGAAGGTGCGTTTCCACAGCACCAGATTGGCCACGCCGGTTTCATCTTCCAGCGTGACGAAGCACACCCCCTTGGCGCTGCCCGGACGCTGGCGGATCAGCACCAGCCCGGCCATGCGCAGCCGCGTTTTGCCCGGCAGCGCGTCCAGCCCCTTGGCCGAGACATAGCCCTGTTCTGCCATGCTGGCCCGCAGGAACGCCATGGGGTGACGTTTCAGCGACAGGCGCAGGGTCTGGTAATCCGCCGTCACATGTTCACAAAGCGGCATGTCGGGCAGGGTGACGGGGGCCTCATCGCCTTCGGGCTGGTCGTCAAACAGCGGCAGGTCCGGGGCATCGCGCAGGGCGCGCGCCTGCCACAGCCCCGCGCGGCGGTCCAGATCGACCGAGCGCAGCGCATCCGCCGCCGCGATCAGCCGGATGGTGCGGGCGTCAAGCCGGGCGCGGGTCTTCAGATCGGCCATATCAGCAAAGGGCGCCTCGGCCCCGGCCGCCTGCACCCGCAGGCCCGGCGTGTTGGCCAGGCCCTCGATCTGGCGCAGGCCCAGCCGCAGGGCAAAACCCTTGCCCACGGGCTGCAGGGTATTGTCCCATGCGCTGAAATTCACATCCACCGGCAGCACCGTCACACCATGTTCCGACGCGTCGCGGACGATCTGGGCGGGGGCATAGAACCCCATCGGCTGGCTGTTCAACAGCGCCGCCGCGAAGGCCGCCGGATAATGGCATTTCAGATAGGCCGAGATATAGGCCAGATGCGCAAATGCGGTCGCGTGGCTTTCGGGAAAGCCGTAATCGCCGAAGCCCTTGATCTGGTTGAAGCAGCGCTCGGCAAAGGTCGGATCATAGCCACGGGCGATCATGCGGCCGACCATCTTGTCCTGAAGCTGGTCGATCGTCCCGCGTGAGCGGAATGTGGCCATGGCCTTGCGCAACTGATCCAGTTCGTCGGCATCGAACTGCGCGGCGACCATGGCGATCTTCATCGCCTGTTCCTGAAAGATCGGCACCCCCAGCGTGCGTTCCAGCACGCTGCGCAATTCGTTCGGGTCGCCATGTTCGGCGGAGGGGCCGGGATAGTCGACATTCCGATCTGCGCGCCGTTGCAGATAGGGATGCACCATATTGCCCTGAATCGGGCCGGGGCGGACGATGGCGACCTGAATCACCAGATCGTAACGCTCCTTGGGTCGCAGGCGGGGCAGCATGTTCATCTGCGCCCGGCTTTCCACCTGAAACGTGCCGATGCTGTCGCCCTTGCACAGCATGGCATAGGTGTCCGGGTCTTCGTCGTTGAAATCCGCCAGTGTCAGCGCCGTGCCGTGATGCGCCTTGATCAGGTCGAAGCATTTGCGGATGCAGGTCAGCATTCCCAGCGCCAGCACATCGACCTTCAGGATTTCCAGCGTGTCGATATCGTCCTTGTCCCATTCGATGAAGCTGCGGTCGGGCATGGCGGCATTGCCGATGGGGACGGTTTCAAAAAGCGGTCCCTCGGTCAGGATGAAGCCGCCGACATGCTGGGACAGGTGACGCGGCATGCCGATCATGTCCCCGGCAAGCCTGATGGCCAGCGCCATGACGGGATCCCTGATGTCGATGCCGGCCTGATCGGGATGCGCCGCTTTCATGCTGTCGCCCCAGCTGCCCCAGACGGTATTTGCCAAGGCCGAGGTCACGTCTTCGGACAGGCCCATGACCTTGCCCACCTCGCGGATGGCGCTGCGGGGGCGGTAGTGGATGACCGTGGCGCACAGGCCCGCGCGATGGCGGCCATATTTGTCATAGATGTGCTGGATCACCTCTTCGCGGCGTTCATGTTCAAAATCCACGTCGATATCGGGCGGCTCGGTGCGGGTATCGCTGATGAAGCGTTCAAACAGCAGCTCGTGCCGTTCGGGATCGACCGGCGTGATGCCCAGCATGTAGCATACCGCCGAATTCGCCGCCGAGCCGCGGCCCTGACACAGGATGCCCTGCGCGCGGGCATGGGCAACGATGTCGTGAATGGTCAGGAAATACGGGGCGAAGCGCTTTCGGCCGATGATGCGCAATTCCTTGTCCAGAAGCGCGCGGGTCTTGGTCGGGATGCCTTCGGGATGCTGCAGGCGGGCATAGCGCCATGTCAGCCGCGTCAGGTGGCGCTGCGCCGTCATGCCCCTTGGCACGGTTTCCGAGGGGTATTCATATTTCAGATCCTGCAATGAGAAGCGGCAGCTTTCGGCAATATCGCGTGTCGCGCGGATGGCATGCGGCCAGTCGGCGAACAGCGCGACCATCTGGGCCGGGGTTTTCAGGTGACGCTCGGCGTTCTGGGCCAGTAGATGGCCTGCCTGCGCGATGGTGGTGCCGTGGCGGATGCAGGTCATCACGTCCTGCAGGGGGCGGCGGTCGGGGGCGTGGTAATGCACGTCATTCATCGCCACGATCGACAGGCCAAGCGCGCGGGCGGCCCGGTCAAGGCGGTTGATCCGCGCCCGGTCGTCGCTGCGGTATAGCCAGCTTGCCGCGACATGGCCAAGTTGCGGCAGGCGCGCGGCCAAGGCGGGCAGCCGGTCGGGATCGCCCGGCAGCCAGATCAGGCGCAGACCTTCGGCATGGGCGGCCAGATCGTCAAGGCTCAGATCGCAGCGGCCTTTCTTCTGCCAGACACCGTTCAGATCCTGCCTTCGGCCCTTGGTGATCAGCGCCGACAACCGGCCATAGGCGGCGCGGTCGGTGGGATAGGCCAGAAACGCCGTGCCATCGGCCAGAACGATCCGCGCCCCGATGATCGGTCGCAGCTTCAGAGCCCGCGCCGCCTTGTGCAGCCGCACGACGCCCGCAAGGCTGTTCAGATCGGCAATCCCCAGCGCGTCATAGCCCAGCAGATGCGCCGTCAGCGCCAGTTCATCGGGCTGCGAGGCGCCGCGCAGAAAGCTGAAGGCGCTGGTCACGGCCAGCTCCACATAGGCCGCGCGCGGGTTCGGCGCGGTCACATCGGGCAGTTTCAGCGCGACCTTGGGATGGCTGTCGGGCATCAGGCAAAGATCCCGTGCAAGAACCAGCGCGGCGGGCCGCCGCGACCGTCGCCGCCCAACCCCTCGCGATAGATCCATAGCCGCAGCCCGCTGGCATCCTCGATGCGGAAATAGTCGCGCAGGCGCGTGCCGGGGCGGTCGCGCCACCATTCCGGGGCGATGCGTTCCGGCCCGGCATGCCGGGCCACGCGCATGACCTGCCTGCGCCAGACGAATTGCGCGGGCGGGCCTTCGGGAACGGCATAGAGCACGCGGATTTCCTCGGGCGGGGTCAGCAGCCGCAAGGGGCGGTCGGCACGCGCGGACGGATCGGGCGCATCTGCCAGCGGGGCGCCCGGCGTTTCAGCGCGTTCGGGGATGTGGCTTTGCACCGGCTGAGGCCTGTGCAGGCGATCCGCGCCAAAGCGCGCGGTCAGGCGGTCGATCAGCCGGGCCAGTTCCAGCCCCTGCGCATCGCTGTCAAATCCCGGCTGCGCCGGGGGCAGGGGCTCGACCGCCTCGGCTTCCAGTTGCAGCAGGTCGAAGCCGAAACCGGGGTCCAGATGGTCCAGCCTGCCGTGAAACAGCGACAGCAGATGCGCCGCGTCATGTGTCGGCGTGGCGATGCGCAGAGGCGTGTCCAGACGCGCCCCGTCCACGCGAAAGATCGACAGGCGCAGGCGGCGGCAGCCCTGTGCCTTGGCGGCAAGCTGGGCGCACAGATCGTGCACAAGGCCGGGCAGCCAGTCGGTCGGGTCCATCACCGGCTCGGCCAGACGGGCCTGTGCGATGAAGCGGGGGGCGGGGTCGGGGGCGTCCACAGGCTCGGGCAGATGGCCCATGACCTGATCCAGCCGCAACAGCGGGTTCTGCGCCAGATCGGCGCGGGCAAAGCGGCGCATCAGCGACAGGCGGGGAATGGCGGCAAGCTGGGCGATGGTCTTCAGCCCAAGGCGGCGCAGCAGCAGCAGCGTGGTCGCGTCCAGACGCAGCCCGGCGACGGGCAGCGGCGCCAGATCGGCCATGGGGTCGGTGCAGCGCGTGCCGGGGGCAAAGCGCGCCAAGGCCCATGCCGCGCCGCGCGTGGGGGCGATGGCGGCCTGCGCGGTCAGCCCCGCCGTTTGCAGCCGGGCCTGCATGTCGGCCAGCATCGCGGGTTCGCCGCCGAACAGGTGATCGGCGCCGGTCGTGTCGATCAACAGCCCGTCATCGCCATCGGTCGTGCTGTAAGGCCCCCAGCGCCGCGACCAGAAGCCAAGGCGCGACAGGAACGCCGCGTCGGCGGCCAGATCGGCGTCGCGGATCTGCAGGCCGGGGCAGACGGCGCGCATATCGGCGACGCGCGCGCCCAGCCTTGCCCCCGCATGCGCCGCCGCGTGGTTCAGCCCGTGGATGACCGCGCCATGCGGACCGGGTGCGGCCAGGGCGATGGGCCGATCCTCAGGCCACCCCGCGCCGTGGCGTTTGCGCCAATGCTCGATCGCCAGGGACGGCAACCAGATCGAGACGATCCGCCGCCCGGTCATGACGCGCCTGCCACAGCGATGGGGCCGCACCCCGGACACGGAACAGTTCCGCCCGCCATTGCGGATCGCCCGGTGCCTGCGGATCGTCCGGATCGCGGTCTGATGGCAGCACCCCCAACCGCCAGCGCATCCGCGCCGCGCTGGCATCGGCCGCAGGCGCGGCATGACGGATCAGCCAGCAGGGCAGGCCGCCCCGTTCGGCACGCAGCGCCAGACGGCGGCTGGCAGTAAAGCTCAGCGCCTGCGGCATGCCATGGATTTCGCCCACGACCGCGGCAAGGGCATGGCTTTGCAGCCCGTCCTCCAGCGCGGTCAGCACATCGGCGGGGCGCGTCAGATCCAGCCGGATCAGCGCCCGGCCCATGCCCGCAAGACAGGGCGCGCCATATTCCGCCCGGCTGAGCCGGTCCTGCACCCACAGCACCGGACCCGGCGGCAGTGCCGCGCGCACAAAGCCGATCGCCGCGCCATCCAGAGGGCGCTGGCCGAAAGCCTCGGACAGGGTGGGCAGGATCAGGGATGGGGCAGGCGTCCGCCCAGAAGGCGCCACCCCCAAGGGGAAAGGGTTTGCGTGCATGTCGATTGTTCCTGATTTGTTCTTATGCATGCAAGAACGATTCGTCAATTCTTGCGGGCGGGTCTGGCGGGCGGTGCTTACAGCCCGGAACAGAAAGGCAGGAACAGGCGGGCGTCGTCAGTCCAGCGGCACGCGGAAATCGTCGCCGGGCAGCTTGTTCACGAAGCGCTCGGCGATTTCGGTGATGACGATATCGGGCCGGATGCGGGCGATGAAGTCATGGTCCAGACTGGTCGACCAGACGAAATGCACCTCGCGGAAGGTTTCGGCCAGCATGGCGGTCAGCAGATGCGGGCGAAACTCGCTGAAGGAATCGCCAAAGATCACCACGCTTTGCGGGACGGCGTGATCGGCATCGTTCTGCAACCGGATGTGACAGCCGACAAAGCGCGGCTTGCCCAGCCGGAAGCCCTCGGATTCGTTATAGCGCACCATCGCATTGTCGGCGACGCGGCGCGCATGGCGCAGCACGGGCAGGAAGCGGGCGTCCTCTTGCACCTCAGGGGTCAGCTTGTTGCCCAGATCCATTGCCATCACGCGGCCCTTGTGGCCGGGATCGGGAAAGCTGCGCGGCGTGACGCCCAGCGACTCGCAGATGCGGCGATAGGCGATCTGACAGCCCGCCGATGTCCAATGCGTGTCGGTGCGGTAAAAGACCGGCTGCCGCTGCGCCTCGGCCCGCAGGTCGTCCAGAATGTCGATGTTCAGCCCGGCATCCAGCCGCGCGGCAAGCTGGCGCACGGGGTGGTGGTCGGGATGGGGCAGAGCAAGGCCCAGATGGTCCGGCAGCACCGCGATCTTGTCGGGCACGGTCAGGTGGCGATAGGTCGCGCCGATCGCGGCCAGCCGCTGGCGGCGGCGTTCCAGCAGCCCGACCCAATCGGACACCTGGCGATCCGTGAAATAGCCGGGATCGGTGAAATACCGCTGCACATCGTTCGAGCCGCCCCACAGAAACAGCCAGCCCTCGCGCCCGATCAGCACGCCGTTCTGCACCGTGCCGGGGGCGGCGGGCTGCGGTGGCGCGTCGATGCCGGGGTTTTCGCGCGCCAGCACCTTGCGGATGGCGGGCGCGTCAAAGGGCAGGCCCAGCCGGTCGAACAACGGGCGCAGCCCCTGTTCGTCGCCGATGAAATCGGCATGGCGCAAGATCAGGCTGCTGCCGGGATGCTGCGCGGCATAGCTGGCAAAGCTGGCCGTGGCCCGGGTGATCGCCGCCGCCTCGGGGGCATCGCCGGGATCGCGGCTGTTCAGCACCAGAAGCGCCGAGGGATAGCTTTCGCGCAGAAAGTCCAGATATTCGAAAAGCTGCGCCTCGGCCATCAGGTGCCGGGTCTCGGCAAAGCCGATCAGGCGGGCACCTGTGGGCGGGGCCAGAACATGGTCGTGAAACCCCTGCAGGGCCTGCTGCAGAAAGGCCTGATCGTCGATCATCTGCGCCCCATACCAAGGCGAGCCGGGCGGCTCGCCGATATGGGTGAAGCGTTGGGCGGCCCGCAGGTTCGCCGCAATCCGCGACAGCGAATACAGCGCCCCGGCATTCGCCCCCCGGATGCAGGTGCCGGGCGTGGCGTTCAGCAGTTCCTGCAACAGATGCGCATCCGCACCGGGATGCGAGATGATGAAGACCTGCGCCGGGCTTACCATTCGAAGTCTACGCCGACCAACTTGCAGAACGCCCGGTAATTCGGCTGGAACAGCGCCGTCAGCCGCGCATGTGTCTGCGCCGAGATCTGCGCCTCATCCTTGGACATGTGGCTGTATTTGCGTTCGCCAAAGGCCGGGCTGCTGATCGGATCGACGCCGACATGGCGAAAGGCGCGCTGCATGGTCTGCTGCGGATCGCGCGACAGGCTGGCATTGTCGATCACCATGAAGCGGTCGCCGAAGATGCGTTTGTAATGCAGCGCCTTGCGGTAATAGCAGCTGAAATCCAGCACATGCTGCAAGAAGATATCCGCGGCACTGGTGCCCGCCATGGCCAGATCGGTGCTGCGCGACAGGAACTCATCCGCTGTAACATTATCAAGCGCGTTGATCTGGTTCACCTTTTTCAGGTGGTTGAAATGCGACACGGCGCGCTGGATCGGATGGCGCGACAGCATGATGACGCGCGCGTCGGGATTATAGGCATTGATCTTGTTCGGGATCACCGGCGCATTGGTCATGTCGAAATAGGTCGGGCTGGCATCCATGTAATGCTGGCCCGCGGGCAGACCTTCAAACTGGCCGTGATACCAGTCCAAGCCCTTGGATTCATACAGCGAGAAGTAATGGATTTCCTTTTCGCGCCCGGAATGGATCAGGGGATGGTGGGCCAGAAATTCGTGCAGGATGGTGGTGCCGCCCTTCATCGTGCCGACGATGAAGATGTCGGGCCGGTTCGTGGTGGTCATGCTCAAGCCTCCTGCGGGGCCGGTTCCGCCAGCCCGAATTGTGTTCTCAGTTCGCTGATATAGGCGTCGGCGCGGGCATCGCGCGCGCTGTCCGGCCCGATCAGCCCGCGCGCCTTGGCCTGCATGGCGCGGATCTCATCCAGCTGCTTTTCGTTGAAATTCGAGATGGTGACGCTGGATTGATGCCGGCGATGCCAGTTCTTGGACAGCGCGGAATAGGCGATGTCGCCCTGCGTCGCCAGATTCAGATAGACCGCCCAGTCCCCGGCAAAGCGCAGCCCCTCGATTTCCTCGCGATGGGTGTGAAACACCGCGCGCAGCGCATCGGTGCGCATGACGGCGGCCGAGGCGTTCAGGATGGTGTTTTTCAAGAACAGCGCCTGCTCGATCTCGGCCCGGCCGGGATTGACGTAATTCGCCGCCCATTTGCCGGGACAGATCGGGTCGGTGTAATAGCGGTAATCGTTGGCCAGCGGATTGCCTTGCCCGTCGATCTGCGCGGATTCGCAGTAAGACAGCACCACGCCGGGCTGTTCAAACCCGCGCATGACGGTGGACAGGAAATCGGGCGCGGCCAGATCATCGGCCTCGGCGATCCAGATGTAATCGCCGCGCGCCAGTTCCAGCCCCTTTTGCCATTGCCGGAAGACATTGCCGGAATTGGTGGTGTTCGGGACGAAGCGGATGGGGGCGGGGCTGTTTGCCGCCAGTTCCGCGATGATGTCCGGGCTGCGATCGGTGGAACAATCGTCCAGCACGATGATTTCCAGCACCGGCATATCCTGCGCGATCACGCTGTCCAGCCGGTCGCGGATATAGGCCTCGTAATTATAGCTGGGCACGATCACCGAAATGCGCGGCACCGGGCGGCCCGCGATCTTCAGCAGATCAAAGGCATAGTCGGTAAAGCCGGTTTCTTCGGCGATGACCTTGGCCGCGCGGGCGGTCATCTCGGTGCGGCCGCCCGGACGGTCCAGCAGGCGCGCGGTGGCTTCGGCCATGGCTTCGGGGTCTTCGGCCTCGACCGCCAGCGCAAGGCCGCGCTCGGCCAGATCCTCCGAGCCGGTGACGCCCTGGAACATGACGACCGGCAATTCGGCGGCCATCGCCTCCAGCACGACCGAAGGATAGGGATCCTCGCGCGAGGTCAGCAGGAACACATCCGCCGCCGCATAGAAGCGGGCAGGATCGGATTGCCGGCCGGGGAAGCGGATCGCATCCGAAACGCCCAGATTGTCGGCCAGCGCGCGGACCTCGGCCATGAAATTGCGGTCCTCATGCCCGATCCAGATGGCCTGTGCCGCAACGCCCTTGGCGCGCAGCGCGGCCAGGGCGCGCACGAACAGATCGGCCCCCTTGCGATGGTCGATATAGCCCGAGCCCAGCAGCAAAGGCGTGTCGTCCGCGATGCCATATTCGCGGCGCAACCCGTCGCGCTGGCTGCCATCGCGCAAGGCGGGACGCAGATACATGCCTTGCGGGCGCAGGATCGCCGTGCTGACGGGCGCACCCAGCGCCTGTTCAAATTGTTCGCGAACGATGCGGGCGGGAAACACCACCGGCGCCCCGGCCGTGGCCAGATCGGCAATCTGGCGCGACAGGTCCATCTGCGCAAAGACCGAGCGCATCTCATGCACCAGGGCCACGGAGCTGTAGCCCGTTTCCTGCAGCAAGGGCAGGACGCTGCCGGACACCGTGGTGTTGCAGACCGCCACTTCGGCATGTTCGTGGCGCAGACCGCGCAGCAGGCGCAGCGCGTCGTCGCGCCGGGTCACGGGGTCGGGCAGCTCGATCAGCTCGGCCACCTCGGCATAATCCTTGACCAGCGGGCCGCCTTCCAGCAGCAGGATCTTGACCGCCAGACCGGCCTGCTTATAGGCGCGGGCAAGATTCAGCAGCAGGAACTGCGCCCCGTGCAAATGCGCGTCATGGCCGATCAGCGTGATGTGGCGCGGACGCGCGCGCGGGTCCAGCGCGTTGCGGGTGGTTTCCAGCCACGCATAGCCGAAGCGGGTATCCGGCTCCAGATGCGCGCCTTCGGCCCATTCGTTCCACGCATTGCAGAAGATGATGCGTTCGTCGGGCGTCGGCGCGTCCAGCATGGTGCGCGTCATCGCATTGCCCAGCCAGCGGCCATATTCCTGAGGCGTGCTGTTGAGAAAGATCGCACCGCCCTTCTTGCGTCGGGCCGTATTGTCCCATGCCGGGCAGACCGAGCGGATCAGCCGGTAATCCGGCTGCGGATAATCGCGCGAGCGGTCGACATAGGAATTCCAGTCATAGACGATGCCGGTGAATTCCGGGTCCAGATCCTTGATCCGGTCGGTCAGCACCGTGGGCGAGGCATTGTTGGGCGGAAACTCGATCGCCGCGTCAAAGCCGTAATTGCGCGGATCCTCGGATTCGAAGGACTGGGTATAGGCCAGATAGATCTCGCCCACGCCATTGTCGCGGCACCATGTCCGCCAGCGTTCGGCGGTGGCCTTCGGATCGGGCAGCAGGCTGGGGCGATAGACCATCACCAGCGCCTTGCCGTCGATGCGGATATAGCGGGGATCGCGCAGATAGGGCGCCAGATCGGCGATGAAGGCCAGATCGTCCTCGGGCGAGTGGTTCTGCCCGATCAGCACCTCGCTGTCCTTGCCGTCCCAGCGGCGCGTCCAGTTTTCATTGGCCCAGCAGGCGCAGAAGGGGAAGTCCAGCCGGTCGGGATGGGCCAGCCATTGCTGCATCGGCTTTTCCATCAGCCGCTTGCCGTCGAACCAGTACCAATAAAAGCAGAAGCCGCCGATGCCATAGAGCTTGGCCAGTTCGATCTGGCGTTCCTGCGCCTGAAGATCGGTCAGGTCGTAATAGCCGATGTCCAGCGGTTCATGCGGCTGGTAATGGCCGGGGAACATGGGCTTTGCGGGCCGCACATTGGTCCATTCGGTAAAGCCCGCGCCCCACCACGCGTCGTTTTCCGGGAAGGTGTGGAACTGCGGCAGGTAAAAGGCGATGACCCGCGCCATCGGATCGGTCAGATCGGCCTGCACGCGGCGCGGCACGAAATGATCGGCGGTATCGACGTGAACCGGGTCGGTATCCTTGCCCGCCTTGGCCGGGGCGTCGTCCGCCGCATCGAAGCGGCTGCGCGCCGCCTGAGGCGCTTTCGGCTTTTCAAAGCGCGCGATCTGCAGGCTTTGCCACTGATGATAAAGCGCGGTCGAGCCGAACAGCCTGCGCCCCAGATCCGAGCCGAACATCCGGTTCTTGAAGGCGATGCGCTTGCTGTCCGACACCGGCAGATTGCGCCAGATCCCCAGCGCCGCGCCGCCCGCCAGCCGCCTCAGCCCGCGGCGGGTCTTGCTGACGCCCCGGCCCAGCTTGCGCATCGGCGCGGTGATCCGCCACGAGCGGCTGTCATAGGTGGCGCGCAGCATGGCCGTCAGGTTCTCGATCTCGGCCAGCCGGTCCTTGACGCCTTGGGCGTAATGGCCGGATTCGATGCGCGCGGCCTCATAGGCGCTGCGGGTGGCTTCATGGGCGGCGCGCGTGGCCTCATGGGCGCTGCGGCTGGTGTCAAGCTCGGCGCTGCGGGCACTCAGTTCGTGCGCGATGGCCTTGGCATGGTTGTCCAGTTCGGTGATATGCTGGCCCATGCGCTGTGCATCGGCCTGCGTGGCCTGCAATTCGGCCTGCGTGCGGGCCAGCGTCTCGCGGTCCTGATGCCATTGTGCAAGGTCTTTGCGCGCCGCCTCGATCTGGGCCTGCCGCTCGGCCAGTTGCGACCGCATGTCGCTGATATACTGTTCGTTTTTCTTGTTCAGTTCCGAGACGACATCATGCAGTTGCCAGATGCCCTTGAGGTTGTGCTCAAGCTCAGCATTCTTGGCGCGCAGCGTCTCGGCAGCCTGCGTTTGCGCGGCGGCATCGGCGCTTGCCCCGGCCAGTGCCTTCTGCGCGTCGCGATAGGAGGGCAGGGTCAGTTCGACCAGTTCGTCGAATTGGCCGCGAATGCGGTCCAGTTCGGCCAGCGCATCGGGGTCCATGGGGTTCGCGACCAGCAGCTGGCAGGCGGCATGGACACGCAGCGCCAAGCCGCGCGTATAGGTGGTTTCCTCAAGATCCTGCGCCGTCCAGCGGTTATGGCGGGCATCGCGGACGATGGCGCCGTCGATCTGGGGGGCGGCATCGTCAAGGCTGGTGGGCCAGTCCAGCGCCAGATCCTTGCCGACCCGGCGCAACTGGCCGCGCCAGTCGTCGAACAGGCTGTCATAGGCGATGAAGCTGCGCCGGATCCCGCGCGAGTCGCGCTCGGCATCCAGAAAATGCCGCAGCCACAGCAGCACGCCTTCGCGCAGCGAAATCCCGTCGCGCGCCGCCAGCGAGCTTGCGACCTCCAGCGGGTTGCGGAACGGAATGACGGCCAGCGGCGCGATGTCTTCGGCGGCCAGCGCCCGCAGCAGTGGCGGCAGCACGCGGCAGGTGCGCGGTTCCTTCAGCACGCTCAGCGGCGCGTTGCCCAGTTCATTGGCCAGAAAGCTGCGCAGGTCAGAGACATATTGCGCCATCAGATCGCGCGGCGCCGCGTCCAGATCCAGCCGCGACCAGTCATGCCAATTGCTGCCCAGATCGGTCAGCAGACGCTCATTGCGGTCGTTCAGCGTCACCGGCTCGAAATGGCCGTATTCATTGTCCTTGGTCGCGCCGATCAGCCGCGTCGGCAGCTTGGCACCCAGCAGTCCCAGAAGCTGCGCCAGAACGCTGGTGCCAGAGCGGTGCATGCCCAGAACCAGCAGGCATTGACGGCTGGAGGCAGGTTGCTTTTTCGGGGCCTTCGGGCGCTTGCTGGACAAATCGGATCTTTCGGATGATGCGCCGGCAGGGCAAGTCGGGCTGTGCCGGCAAACGGGCCGTGGTCAATCGGGTGCCACGGCCTTGGGACGGAATGGCGGACGCGTGGTCGCGGCCCGCCCGTGCCGTGGGATCAGAACGGGATTTCGTCGTCGAAGTCCGGCCGACCGCCGCCCGAGGATTGCCCCCCGGAAGATTGACCGCCCGAGCCGCCGCGACCGCCGCCCGAGGAATAGCCGCCGCCCGACGATCCGCCGTCATAGCCACCGCCATAACCGCCATCATCGTCGCGACCGCCGCCATAGCCGCCACCGCCGCCGCCCTGACCGCCGCGACCGTCCAGCATGGTCAATTCGCTGCGGAAGGGGCGCAGCGCCACTTCGGTCGAATAGCGGTCATTGCCCTGCTGGTCCTGCCATTTGCGGGTTTCCAGCTGGCCCTCGACATAGACCTTGCTGCCTTTTTTCAGATATTGCTCGGCCACGCGGACCAGCGGCTCGGAATAGATGGCGATGGTGTGCCATTCCGTGCGCTCGCGGCGTTCGCCGGAATTGCGGTCCTTCCAGGTTTCGGACGTGGCGATGCGCAGGTTCGCCACCTTGCCGCCGTTCTGGAAGCTGCGGATTTCGGGGTCTTGACCCAGATTGCCGATCAGGATCACCTTGTTCACGCTGCCTGCCATGTGCCTTGTCCTTCGTCTTGTCCATGCATCTTGCACGTGATCTAGCGCTTCTGGGCCCATGGCGGCAAGGGGCATGGCATCAGGGCGTATCGGGGCTGAACGGTGCGGTTTAGGCGGTATTTCGCCTATTTTTGCGGCGTGCCGGTCGCGGCTGAAACGACTTGCGGCACTTCGGGAAGTTTGGGCTATAGTGCCACGCAAAAAACATGGCGGCATGAGGGACGACAGATGCATTCATCAGAACGCGCCGGGCTGCGCCTTATTGGTCGTGCCGCCCTGGTTTTCACGCTGGGCATGGGGCTTGCACTTCCTGCTGCGGCGGATGGGCTGCGGCTGCAAAAGAGCGGCAGCAAGTCGCGCGTGGCCCAGTTCGAGCGGCAGACCCGGCTGATGGATTCGCGCCTGTCGGGGCAATATGAAAAGTCGATCCGCCTGAAGCCGGGCAGCGCCAGTTCCAAAAGCGTGGTGATCCTTGATCTGCCGGGCAATATCCCCGCCTATCAGGGCAACCGCCGCAGCCAGTATCTGCCACATGCCCGTGCGGCCGCGCGCAAGCATGGCGTCCCCGAGGATCTGTTCCTGCGGCTGGTGCAGCAGGAATCGGGCTGGAACGCCTCGGCCCGGTCGCATAAGGGCGCGCGCGGTCTGGCGCAGCTGATGCCCGGCACGGCGGCCAAGCTGGGCGTCGATCCCAGCGATCCGGTGCAGAATCTGGACGGCGGCGCGCGTTACCTGCGCATGATGTACAATACGTTCGGAAGCTGGCGGCTGGCGCTGGCGGCCTATAATGCCGGGCCGGGCGCGGTGCAGAAATATGGCGGCGTGCCGCCCTTCCGCGAGACCAAGAACTACGTCCGCATCATCCATGGAAGCTGAAAGAAACGGGCCGCAGAACGCGGCCCTTCTTCTTGACGAATATGCGGCCCTCAGAAGGTCGAGGGGATGACGCGCGTGTATTTCGTGCCCGCGATCGACGCCCCGGCCATCAGCCCGGACTGGCCAAAGATCATCGCCACCACCGGCTGGTTCAGCGAAATCGTGTCCGTGCCCAGCGACAACCCGCGCGAGGGCAGGGCGTAATAGGCCCCCGCCTCGGCGACCCAGCCCGGCGCGCGGCGGAAATCGTTCAGCGCCGCATCGGTCTGGAAGATCAGCACATGCGCATATTGCTGCGCGCCGATCTGAAAGCCGACGCTGGCCTGTGTGGCGGAATAGTAATCCACCGTGGCATTGTTGATGCGCAGCGCGCCCTGACCATAGGCGCCGCCAAAGCCGAAGCCGGCTTCGGTCATCAGCGGCATATACAGCACGCCGCGCGCGTTCTGCACCATGGGCGCGATGCCCGGATACATCTGCAGCAGATAGTTGCGCGTTGCGTCCACCCGCGCATCCAGCCGGGCCGAGGCATTCTGCCCCACCGCATTCGTGCAGGCGGCAAGCCCCGCGGCAGCCCCGGCCAGCAGCAGGGTCCGCCTGCTTATACCATTGATCTTGTTCATAATCACCAAGTCCCTTGCTGTGGCGGTTGGCCCGCTCATTAAGCCGGGATCATAGGTGGAAATGCCGGGTCACGCCAGCTTTTCGGCCACCTGCGGCGCGTAATAGGTCAGGATGCCGTCGCATCCGGCGCGGCGGAAGGACAGCAGGCTTTCCATCACCACATCGCGCGACAACCAGCCATTGCGGATCGCGCCCTCCATCATCGCGTATTCGCCGCTGACCTGATAGGCATAGGTCGGCGCGGCGAACTGGTCTTTGACCATACGGCAGATGTCCAGATAGGGCATGCCGGGTTTCACCATGACCATATCCGCGCCCTCGGCCAGATCGCGGGCGACGCAGCGCATCGCCTCGTCGCGGTTGGCGGGGTTCATCTGATAGGTCTTCTTGTCACCCACCAGCCGCCCCGAGGCCCCCACCGCATCGCGGAACGGGCCGTAGAAGCCGCTGGCATATTTCGCCGCATAGGACAGGATCGCCACATCCTGATGCCCGTTCGTCTCCAGCATGGCGCGCAGCGCGGCAATACGCCCGTCCATCATGTCCGAGGGCCCCAGAATATCCGCCCCGGCCTCGGCCTGCACCAGCGCCATGCGGGCCAGCGCCTCGACGGTTTCGTCATTCACGATCACGCCGTCGCGGACGATGCCGTCATGGCCATTGGCGTTATAGGGGTCCAGCGCGATATCGGTCATCACCGCCAGCTCGGGTGCGACTTCCTTGATGGCGCGGATGGCGCGGTTGCCGATATTGTCGGGATCCCATGCGCGCTCGCAGGTCTCGGTCTTCTGGTCGGGATCGGAATGGGGAAAGATGCAGATCGCCGGGATGCCCAGCCGCATCGCGGTGTCGGCGGCACGTTTCGCGCCCTCCAGCGTCAGACGCTCGATCCCCGGCATCGAGGGGATTTCGCCCTCGCCGCCCTCGATCTCGGTCACGAAGATCGGCCAGATCAGGTTCGAGGGCGTCAGGTTCACCTCGGTCGCCAAGGCGCGCAGCGCGGGCGTGCGGCGCAACCGGCGCAGGCGCGTTGCAGGAAAGGGGGCGATGATCGGGGTGGGCATGAGGCTTGGGCCTTTCGCTGGAATGCGTTGGAAATTGCACGCTGCGTTGCAAGGGCGCAACCCCCGCAGGCGGCACGCATCGCAGCACGGTTTTCCTTTGCACGCGACAGGGTTAGGGTCGGCGCTGCCGCAATTCGCAAAGATAGGGACAACTTGACGCAGGGCATCCTGACCATTCTTGACAGCCGGTCCTTCGCTTCGATCTGGTTCTGGCTGCTGCTGACCCTGTGCTGGACGCTGGCGGGGCGTCGCGTCGCGGGCGTGCCCAGCGACGTGCTGGCCGCGATCCGCAAGCCGCAGGGCCCTGACGATCCGGCGGCGCTGTTGTTGCTGGACTGGCTGTCTCTGACCCTGCCGCGCCGCCATCTGGGGCAGGTCGAGGCCATCGTCATGCTGGCCTGCGCCACTTTCGTGCTGACCGCGCTTTTCCTGCTGGGTTTCATCTATGGGCTGGAGATGGCGCAGGCGCTGGTCCTGCTGCTGCTGCCTTTTGCCGTGCTTTATGCCGCAGAATTGCGCTTGTGCCGCCGCCTGTCTGGTCTGGTCGAAGCGGCGGAAACCGGCGCGGTATCGGTCAATGACGCGGCCGCGGCTGCCGCAAAACTGATGCGGCGCCAGCGGCTTGCGATCAATATCGGATCCATTCTGGCGGTCGCGGTGACGGCATGGCGCGGCGCGATCTGGATCGTGACGCATCCCTTTGGCTTCTGAACGTGGCTTGACTCCGGCGGTCCCCGCTTTACCTGAACTGGCATGTCCGAGCATCTGATCCTTTCCGGCGCCCCCGAGGGCCTAGACGCAGCCCTGATCGCCCGCGAATTGGGCCGTGGTCAGCCCGTCATCCACATTGCCCGCGATGATCGCCGCATGGCCGCGATGCGCGCCGCCTTGGCCTTTTTCGCGCCGCAGACCGTGGTGCTGGAATTTCCGGCATGGGACACGACGCCCTATGACCGCGTGTCGCCCGCAGGCGGGGTGATGGCTGCGCGGATGGCGGTGCTGACGGCGCTGGCGCATGGCGCGATCAAGGGGCCGTTCGTGCTGCTGACCACGCTGTCGGCAACGATGCAGCGTGTCCCGCCCCGCGCGTCGCTGCGCGATGCCAGCTTCCACGCCACCGTCGGCAACCGCATCGACGAGGCTGCCTTGCGCGCCTATCTGGTGCGGATGGGCTTTTCGCAATCGCCCACGGTGACCGAGCCGGGCGATTTCGCGGTGCGCGGCGGCATCATCGACATCTATCCTCCGGGCGATGCCGGGCCGATCCGGCTGGACATGTTCGGCGACGTGCTGGACAGCGCGCGCCGCTTTGATGCCGAAACCCAGCGCTCGACCGACAAACTGGACCATCTGGAACTGGCCCCGATGTCCGAGGTGATTCTGGACGAGGCGGCGATCACCCGCTTTCGCCAGAACTACCGCGCCGAATATGGCGGCGGCGCGCATGACCCGCTGTATGAGGGGATCAGCGCCGGTCAGAAGATCGCCGGGATGGAGCATTGGCTGCCATGGTTCCATGAGCGGCTGGAAAGCCTGTTCGCCTATCTGCCGGATGCCTCGGTCGTGCTGGACGACCATATCGATCAGGTGCGGGATGCGCGCTGGCACACGATCCGCGAACAGTTCGACGCCCGGCGCGAGGCGCTGGTCCGCAAGGGCGGCACCGACAGCGTCTATCGCCCCGTGCCTCCGGCGCTGATGTTTCCGGATGAGGGCGAATGGGCAGGCTGGCTGGCGGCGCATCGCGTGCTGCGGCTATCGGTTCTGCAGCATCCGCCGGGTCCGGGTGTGCTGGATGCTGGCGGGCGCGTCGGGCGCAATTTCGCGCCGGAACGTCAGGCAGAAAGTATCAACCTGTTCGGTGCCTTGGCCGATCATCTTAGAAAACTTCAAGACTCGCGCCGCGTGGTCATCGCCAGCTTTTCCGAAGGCGCGCGCGAACGTCTGGCCGGGCTTCTGGCCGATGAGGGCATCGCCGGGGCCACCCTGATCCGCGACATGCGCGATCTGCCCGCAGCGACCGGCTCACTGGGGTTTGCGGTCTGGCCGCTGGAGGAAGGCTTCACGGCGGACGGGCAGGCGACGGGGCCGCTGGCGGTGATCTCGGAACAGGATGTGCTGGGCGACCGGCTGATCCGCAGCGCCAAGAAACGCCGCAAGGCCGAAAATTTCCTGCGCGACACCACCACGCTGTCTCCGGGCGATCTGGTGGTTCATGTCGAACATGGCATTGGCCGTTATACCGGGCTGGAAACCGTGATGGCGCTGAAGGTGCCGCATGACTGCGTGGCCATCGAATATGCCGGCGGCGACCGGCTGTATCTGCCGGTGGAAAATATCGAACTGCTCAGCCGCTATGGCCATGAAGAGGGCCTGCTGGACAAGCTGGGCGGTGGCGCGTGGCAGGCCCGCAAGGCGCGGCTAAAGGAACGTATCAAGCTGATCGCCGACAAGCTGATGCGCGTCGCGGCGGAACGGCTGCTGCGTCCCGCCCCGGTGCTGGAGCCCGAGCATCACGAGATCGAAAGCTTCGCCGCCCGTTTCCCCTATACCGAGACCGACGATCAGGCCACCGCCATTGCCGATGTGGCCGAGGATCTGGCGGCGGGGCGTCCGATGGACCGGCTGGTCGTGGGCGATGTGGGGTTCGGCAAGACCGAAGTCGCGATGCGCGCGGCCTTCATCGCCGCGTCTCAGGGGCGGCAGGTCGCAGTGGTGGCGCCGACGACGCTGCTGGCGCGCCAGCATTACCGCACCTTTGCCGACCGTTTCCGGGGCACGGCGATCAATGTGCGGCCTCTGTCGCGGTTTGTTTCCGCCAAAGAGGCGACCGAGACCCGCAAGGGGCTGGCCGATGGCAGTGTCGATATCGTGGTCGGCACCCATGCCGTGCTGGCGAAACAGGTGCGGTTCAAGAACCTTGGCCTGCTGATCGTCGATGAAGAACAGCATTTCGGCGTCGGCCACAAAGAGCGCCTGAAGGAGTTGCGCAGCGACATTCACGTCCTGACGCTGACCGCCACGCCGATCCCGCGCACCTTGCAGCTGTCGCTGACCGGGGTGCGCGATCTGTCGATCATCGGCACGCCGCCGGTGGACCGGCTGGCGATCCGCACCTATGTGTCGGAATTCGACAGCGTGACCATCCGCGAGGCCCTGCTGCGCGAGAAATATCGCGGCGGTCAAAGTTTCTTCGTCGTGCCGCGGCTGTCAGATCTGCCCGATGTCGAGCATTGGTTGAAGGAACATGTCCCCGAGATCAGCTACATCGTCGCGCATGGCCAGCTTGCGGCGGGTGATCTGGATCAGCGGATGAACGCTTTTTACGACCGGGGCGCGGATGTGTTGCTGGCGACGACCATCGTAGAATCGGGGCTGGATATTCCCACCGCGAACACCATGGTGGTCTGGCGCGCCGACATGTTCGGCCTGTCGCAACTGTATCAGATCCGGGGCCGGGTGGGCCGGTCCAAGGCGCGGGCCTATTGCTATCTGACGACCAAGCCGCGTGTGCCTTTGACCCCGCAGGCCATGCGGCGGCTGAAGTTTCTGGGCGCGATCGACAGTCTGGGGGCGGGGTTCAACCTTGCCTCGCAGGATCTGGATCTGCGCGGGGCGGGGAACCTTCTGGGCGAAGAGCAGTCGGGTCATATCAAGGAAGTCGGCTTCGAGCTTTACCAGGCCATGCTGGAAGAGACGATCGCCAAGCTGAAATCCGGCGAGATCGAAGGCACGCCCGAGGATGAATGGGCGCCGCAGTTGAATTTGGGCGTGCCGGTGACGATCCCCGAAAGCTATATCCCCGATCTGGATGTGCGGCTGGGGCTGTATCGGCGGCTGTCCGGGCTGACCACCAAGGTCGAACTGGAAGGCTTTGCCGCCGAGCTGATCGACCGCTTCGGTCCGCTGCCGCGCGAGGTGAACACGCTGCTGCTGGTCATCCGCATCAAGGCGATGGCGAAGCGGGCCAATATCTCGAAACTGGATGCGGGGCCGAAGGGGGCGACGGTGCAGTTCCATGGCGACCGCTTCCCGAATCCGGCCGGGCTGGTCGAGTTCATCCATGAGCAGCGCGGGCAGGCCAAGGTCAGTGACAACAAGATCGTCGTGCTGCGCGACTGGCCGACGGATGCCGACCGGATCAAGGGGGCCTTCGGGATCGCCAAGGATCTGGCGGCGAAGATCAAGGAAGGCCGCGCGAAGAAGGGCTGAGCGGGGAGGGTGGTCGTGTGCCCTGCCGCCGGGTCGGTTGCCAAGGAAGAATGAGTATTTCTGGAACGAAGAAGACTGGGGCGCGGTGTTGCGGGCCGGTCTTTTTTTGTCGCGGTGCCGATATGACAAGGGCGGCCTGAGGGGCCGCCCTTGGGTATTCCGGTCAGTCCGCCGTCAGCAGCGGCGGTTTGGATTTGCTGATCCGTGGCGCGTCGGGGCCGGTGATTTCGAATGCGGGTTTGTCATTCTCGATCCGGACGCGGACGATGCCACCTTTGGTCAGGCGACCGAAGAGCAGTTCCTCGGCCAGCGGTTTCTTGATGGTTTCCTGAATCACGCGGCCCAGCGGGCGCGCGCCCATCTTGTCGTCATAGCCTTTTTCAGCCAGCCAGTTCGCCGCCTCGGGCGTGAGTTCGATATGCACGCCGCGGTCGATGAGCTGGGCTTCCAGCTGCAGCACGAATTTCTCGACCACCTGCACGATGATGTCGCGCGACAGGGGGGCGAAGCTGATGACCGCATCCAGACGGTTGCGGAATTCGGGCGTGAAGGTGCGCTCGATGGCGGCGGTGTCTTCGCCTTCGCGGCGGTCGCGGCCGAAGCCGAAGGCCGCTTTCGCCTGATCCGCCGCACCGGCGTTCGAGGTCATGATCAGGATCACGTTGCGGAAATCCACCTGACGGCCGTTATGGTCGGTCAGTTTGCCGTTATCCATCACCTGCAGCAGGATGTTGTAGACATCCGGATGCGCCTTTTCGATTTCATCCAGCAGCAGCACGCAATGCGGGTGCTGGTCGATGCCATCGGTCAGAAGCCCGCCCTGATCGAAGCCGACATAGCCCGGAGGCGCGCCGATCAGACGGCTGACCGCGTGTTTCTCCATGTATTCGGACATGTCGAAGCGCAGCAGTTCCACACCCAGCGTGCTGGCCAGTTGCTTGGCCACCTCGGTCTTGCCAACGCCAGTGGGCCCGGCGAACAGATAGTTGCCGATGGGCTTTTCCGGTTCGCGCAGACCAGCACGGGCCAGTTTGATCGAGGAGGACAGCGCCTCGATCGCGGCATCCTGACCAAAGACCAGACGTTTCAGCGTGGCTTCCATATCCTTCAGCACCGCCGCATCGTCCTTGGTGACGTTTTTCGGGGGGATGCGGGCGATCTTGGCCACCACGGCCTCGATCTCTTTCGGGCCGATGGTCTTGCGACGCTTGCTTTCCGAGACCAGATGCTGGGCCGCGCCGGCTTCGTCGATCACGTCGATCGCCTTGTCGGGCAGCTTGCGGTCGTGGATATAGCGGGCCGACAGTTCGACCGCCGCCTTGATCGCGTCATTGGTATAACGCAGGTCATGGTGCTTTTCGAAGCTGGGTTTCAGGCCCATCAGGATCTTGATCGTGTCGGGGACGTTCGGCTCATTCACGTCGATCTTCTGGAAGCGACGCGACAGCGCGCGGTCCTTTTCGAAATGCTGGCGGAATTCCTTGTAGGTGGTCGAGCCCATGCAGCGCAGCTTGCCGCCCGACAGCGCGGGTTTCAGCAGGTTCGAGGCATCCATGGCACCGCCCGAGGTGGCCCCCGCACCGATCACGGTATGGATCTCGTCGATGAACAGGATCGCGTCGGGATGGTCCTCAAGCTCTTTGACCACGGCTTTCAGGCGTTCCTCGAAATCGCCGCGATAGCGGGTGCCCGCCAGCAGCGCGCCCATATCGAGCGAGAAGATGGTCGAGCCCGCCAGAACGTCGGGCGTTTCACCGCGCGTGATCTTCAGCGCCAGACCTTCGGCGATGGCGGTCTTGCCCACGCCGGGATCGCCCACCAGCAGCGGGTTGTTCTTGCGGCGGCGGCACAGAACCTGAATGCAGCGCTCGACCTCATCGGCGCGGCCGATCAGCGGGTCGACATCGCCCTTGGACGCTTTCTTGTTCAGATCGACGCAGTATTTCGCCAAGGCGGATTCGTCCTTGGAGGCGGCGGCGGGCTGTTCGGGCTGGGCCTGTTCGCCCGGCTGATCCGAGCCCTGCACCGAGCGCGTTTCCGAGAAGGAGGGATTCTTGGCAACCCCATGCGCGATGAAATTCACCGCATCATAGCGGGTCATGTCCAGTTCTTGCAGGAAGAAGGCCGCATTCGATTCGCGTTCGGCAAAGATCGCGACCAGAACATTGGCCCCCGTCACCTCGGTCCGGCCCGAGGACTGGACGTGGATGGCGGCACGCTGGATCACCCGCTGGAAGGCGGCGGTCGGCACGGCTTCCGAGCCTTCGACATCGGTGATCAGGGTGGACAGGTCATCTTCGATGAATTCGACCAGCATCCGGCGCAATTCGTCCAGATCGACATTGCAGGCGCGCATCACCTTGACGGCATCGGGTTCATCCGTCAGCGCAAGCAGAAGATGTTCAAGTGTTGCGAGTTCGTGGCGATGTTCATTCGCCAATGCGAGTGCGGAATGGATCGCCTGTTCCAGCGTGTTCGAAAAGGACGGCACGTTCAGCTCCTGTCAGTCGGCTGGCGGTTTGGGCCGCCAAGATGTAGCGGTCCACCTGACCAGACTGTCACGATACAGTTAAGTTTTGGTGGATTTTCGCGCATTACAAGCGGTATTTGGTCCCGCCCCTGCTGAAATTCCAGCGGTTGAAACAGATGTGATGACGCGCTGCCAAAATTTCAAGCACGCGCCAGCGCGGCAGCCAGCTTTGCAAGGCCGCAGGCGGGCTGGCCGGGGCGGGGCGGATGTCTGTGCAGGGCGGTCAGAAACTGTCCTTCATCTGTCGAAGCCTTGCGAAAACATCCACATCGGGCGCGTCTGTCATGCCAAGCGCGTCGCGCAGCGCGGCGACGCGCAGGAACGGGTTGGTCGCGCGTTCGTCATCCAGCGTGGCAGGCGCACAGGGGCGGCGGCCAGCGGCCGTATCCGCCAACCGTTGCTGCAAAGCCTCATTCGCGGAATCTATCGAAAGCGCGAAAGCACCATTGCCGTGGCAATAGTCGTGACCCGAACAGATCAGCGTCTGGCCGGGCAGGGCGTTCAGCCGCGACAGGCTGTCCCACATCATCGCGGCGTCCCCCTCGAACAGGCGGCCGCAGCCCAAAGCCATCAGGCTGTCGGCGGTGAAGGCAAGATCCGAGTCCGGCAGATGGAAGGCGACATGGCCGATGGCGTGGCCCGACACGTCGATCACATCGGCAGGTTCGTTGCAGATCTGGATCTGCTGGCCGGGGCGGGTGGCGATGTCCAGCACCGGCAGGCGGTGCGCGTCATCGGCATTGCCCAGCACCTTGGCGCCGGTCGCGGCGACGACCTCGGGGACGGCCTGAATGTGGTCGGCATGGTGATGGGTCAGGGCGATCAGATCAAGGCCCCAGCCGCGCGCCTGCAATTCGGCAAGGATCGGCGCGGCCTCGGGGGCATCGATCAGGGCGGTCTGGCCGTTGCCATGGACCAGCCAAGCGTAATTGTCGGTCAGGCAGCGGACGGGGATCAGTTCCAGCGGCATTGGCAATTCCTTTGCTTTGCCGCAGTCTGGCCCCGGACATCAGGGGGTGCAATGCATCACGACGTGATCGAGTTGCGAAAATTCTATTACACGCGGGCTTTGGGCCGCGTGGTTCAGCGTGTGCTGCGCGACCGGCTGATCCAGCTTTGGCCGCCCGAGAAGACCGCAGGAATGACGGTCGCGGGCTATGGGTTTGCCGCGCCGTTGCAGCGGCCCTATCTGGGGCGTGCGCGGCGCGTCATCAGTCTGATGCCGGGTCCGCAGGGGGTCATGGCATGGCCCGCCGGATTGCCGAATTGCGTGGCCCTGTGCGACGAGACCGCCTGGCCACTGGACACCGGCAGCGTTGACCGGCTGGTCATGCTGCACGCGCTGGAGACCGCCGATCACCCCGGCGCGCTGCTGGCCGAGGCGTGGCGCGTGCTGGGGCCGGGCGGGCGGATGCTGGTCATGGCGCCGAACCGGGCCGGGCTGTGGGCGCGCTCGGATGCCACGCCCTTCGGCTTTGGCCGCAGCTACACCGCGGGCCAGCTTGAGGCGCAGGCCCGCAGCGCGGGTTTCGTGCCAGAACGCGGCGGGGCGGCGCTGTATATCCCGCCCTCGGACCGGCGGTTCTGGCTGAAAAGCGCCCAGATGTGGGAACGCGCCGGGCTGCGGATCAGTCAGGTGCTGGTCGCGGGCGTGGTGATGACCGAATTCAGCAAGCAGGTGCAGGCCCCGACGGGCCGCATCCACAAGGTCAGCGTTCCCAGCCCGCTGGATGTGCTGGAGGGGATCGCGCGCCCGAAGCCTGCGGGGGGCAAGACCGCCCGTCAGGGCGCACGCCGCGATGCGTCGCCCGGCCGGTCCTAGCGGCAGCGCGGCCTGCTGCCCACGAATCCGTGGCGGCAATATCACACCCCGCGACCGCATTTCGATGCTGCGGTGCAGCAAGTTAGCGCCACCTGTCCCGGAATGGCGCAATTGCGTCCGACCTAAGGCTCAAACCCTCGCGTTTGCGTGTTCAATGCGGTTGCGGCAGGCGAAGGCAACTGCTAGAGACGCGGCAGATTTTTGGGATGGCCTGTCAGGTCCAGTCTGGCCGTCCTTTGACCCGCGCTCCGCGACTGACCGGCGTAAAACCCGGCCCGCCTGCGGAGCATGCGCAAACCGGAAGGATGACCGTGGCCAGTTCCTCTTCGATTTCCGCTGACATTGCCGGGCGTTATGCACAGGCCCTGTTCGATCTGGTTAAGGATTCGGGGTCGATCGACACCCTGTCCACGCAGATCGACGACCTGGCACAGGCTTACGATGAAAGTGCGGATCTGCGTGACCTGACCGTCTCGCCCCTTTACAACCGTGACCAGCAAGAGGCGGCTGTCCAGGCGCTGGCTGCCAAGATGGGGCTGTCTGCCGAGCTGACGAACACGCTGCGCCTGCTGGCGCGCAACCGCCGGCTGTTCACGCTGCCGCAATTCGTGGCCAAGCTGCGCGGCCTGATCGCGGATGCCAAGGGCGAGATGACGGCGGATGTCGTCAGCGCGCAGCAACTGACCAACGAACAGATGACCCGTCTGGCCGACACGCTGTCGGAAAAATCGGGCAAGAAAGTCAAACTGAACGCGCAGGTCGATGAAACCCTCATCGGCGGCATGATTGTGAAACTGGGCTCGACGATGATCGACAGTTCGATCCGCTCGAAGCTCGCCTCCCTCCAGAATGTTATGAAAGAGGTCGGATAATGGGAATCCAGGCTGCCGAGATTTCGGCGATCCTCAAGGATCAGATCAAGAATTTCGGTCAGGACGCCGAGGTGGCCGAGGTCGGCCAGGTGCTGTCGGTCGGCGACGGCATTGCCCGCGTCTATGGTCTGGACAAGGTTCAGGCCGGTGAGATGGTCGAGTTCCCCGGCGGCATCCGCGGCATGGTGCTGAACCTTGAAACCGACAACGTCGGTATCGTGATCTTCGGCGACGACCGTTCGATCAAGGAAGGCGACACCGTCAAGCGCACCGGCACCATTGTGGAAGTCCCCGCGGGCAAGGGCCTGCTGGGCCGCGTTGTCGACGGTCTGGGCAACCCGATCGACGGCAAGGGCCCGCTGGTCGATGTCGAGCGTCGCGTCGCCGATGTCAAAGCCCCCGGCATCATGCCGCGCAAATCGGTGCATGAGCCGATGGCGACCGGCCTGAAATCGGTCGACGCCATGATCCCCGTTGGCCGTGGCCAGCGCGAGCTGATCATCGGCGACCGTCAGACCGGCAAGACCGCCATCGCTCTGGACACCATCCTGAACCAGGCGAACTATAACGGCCGCGAAGCCGATGGCATGAAGACCCTGCACTGCATCTATGTCGCCGTGGGTCAGAAACGCTCGACCGTCGCGCAGCTGGTGAAGAAGCTGGAAGAGACCGGCGCCATGGCCTACACGACCGTTGTGGCCGCGACCGCCTCGGACCCGGCACCGATGCAGTATCTGGCGCCCTATTCGGCGACCGCCATGGGCGAATATTTCCGCGACAACGGCATGGACGCGCTGATCATCTATGATGACCTGTCCAAGCAAGCTGTCGCCTACCGCCAGATGTCGCTGTTGCTGCGCCGTCCGCCGGGACGTGAAGCCTATCCGGGCGACGTGTTCTATCTGCACTCGCGCCTGCTGGAGCGTTCGGCCAAGCTGAACGACGAAAACGGCAATGGCTCGCTGACCGCGCTGCCGATCATCGAGACGCAGGCGGGCGACGTGTCGGCCTATATCCCGACCAACGTGATCTCGATCACCGACGGCCAGATCTTCCTGGAAACCGAGCTGTTCTTCCAGGGCATCCGCCCGGCCGTGAACACCGGTCTGTCGGTGTCGCGCGTGGGTTCGTCGGCACAGACCAAGGCGATGAAATCGGTCGCGGGTCCGGTCAAGCTGGAACTGGCGCAGTATCGCGAAATGGCGGCCTTCGCGCAGTTCGGGTCCGATCTGGACGCGGCGACGCAGAAGCTCTTGAACCGCGGCGCGCGCCTGACCGAGCTGATGAAACAGCCGCAATATTCGCCGCTGACCAATGCCGAGATCGTCATCGTGATTTATGCGGGCACCAAAGGCTATCTGGACAACGTCCCGGTCAAAGAAGTGACCAAATGGGAACAGGGCCTGATTTCGTTCCTGCGCAACCAGAAAGCCGAGCTGCTGGACGATATGACCCGGAACGACCGCAAGATCGCGGGCGATCTGGAAGCATCGATCAAGGCTGCGCTGGACGGTTACGCCAAGACCTACGCCTGAGAGGGGGAATAGATGCCCAGTCTCAAGGATCTCAAGAACCGGATCGGCAGCGTCAAGAACACGCGCAAGATCACCAAGGCGATGCAGATGGTTGCTGCCGCGAAACTGCGCCGTGCGCAGGAAGCGGCAGAGGCTGCGCGTCCCTATGCAGATCGCATGGCCGCCGTCATGGCCGGGCTGACCGCTTCGGCGGCCGGTTCGGACGGCGCGCCGCGCCTGCTGGCAGGCACCGGCGACGACCGCCGTCACTTGCTGGTGGTCATGACCTCGGAGCGCGGGCTTGCGGGCGGGTTCAACTCGTCCATCGTCAAGCTGGCCCGCACGCGTCTGGCCGAACTTCGCGCCGCGGGCAAGGATGTCACCATCCTGACCGTCGGCAAGAAAGGCCGCGAACAGTTGAAGCGTGATTTCGGCGATGCCTTCGTCCATCACGTCGATCTGAGCGAGGTCAAGCGCATCGGCTATGACAATGCGCGCGCCATTGCGGATGAAATTCTGGACCGTTTCGACGCCGGGAATTTCGACGTGGCGACGCTGTTCTATGCCCGGTTCGAATCCGTCATCAGTCAGGTTCCGACCGCACGGCAGATCATCCCCGCAGTCGTCGAGGAGGGGGCGGAAGCCTCGTCGCTTTACGATTACGAACCGGATGAAACCGCGATCCTGAACGACCTGCTGCCGCGTTCGGTGGCCACGCAGGTCTTTGCCGCCCTTCTGGAAAACTCTGCTTCCGAGCAGGGCGCCCGGATGAGCGCGATGGACAACGCGACCCGCAATGCCGGCGACATGATCAACAAGCTGACCACCGAATACAACCGGACGCGTCAGGCTGCGATCACCAAGGAACTTATCGAAATTATCTCGGGCGCCGAGGCGCTCTGACACGTAGGGGTAAAACACATGGCAGAGGCCAAAGGTAAAATCACGCAGGTGATCGGCGCCGTCGTGGACGTGCAGTTCGACGGCCAGCTTCCCGCGATTTTGAACGCACTTGAGACCGAAAATAACGGCAAGCGTCTGGTGCTGGAAGTTGCACAGCATCTGGGCGAAAACACCGTCCGCACCATCGCCATGGACGCGACCGAAGGTCTGGTCCGTGGTCTGCCGGTCACCGATCTGGGTCAACCGATCATGGTTCCCGTCGGCGACGCGACGCTGGGCCGCATCCTGAACGTCATCGGCGAGCCGGTGGATGACGGTGCTGCCGTGTCCGCGACCGAATCCCGCGCGATCCACCAGCCCGCTCCGGACTTCGCCCAACAGGCAACCTCGTCCGAGATCCTGGTCACCGGCATCAAGGTCATCGACCTGCTGGCCCCTTACGCCAAGGGCGGCAAGATCGGCCTGTTCGGCGGCGCAGGCGTGGGCAAGACGGTTCTGATCATGGAACTGATCAACAACATCGCCAAGGTGCACTCGGGCTATTCGGTGTTCGCGGGCGTGGGTGAGCGCACCCGCGAAGGCAACGACCTGTATCACGAGATGGTGGAATCGGGCGTTATCGTTCCCGACAACCTGCCGGAATCGAAAGTGGCGCTGGTCTATGGCCAGATGAACGAGCCGCCGGGCGCGCGGATGCGCGTGGCACTGACCGGCCTGACGCTGGCCGAACAGTTCCGCGATGCCTCGGGCACCGACGTTCTGTTCTTCGTGGACAACATCTTCCGCTTCACGCAGGCCGGTTCGGAAGTGTCGGCTCTGCTGGGCCGGATCCCCTCCGCCGTGGGCTACCAGCCGACGCTGGCCACCGACATGGGCGCGATGCAGGAACGCATCACCTCGACCAAGAACGGCTCGATCACCTCGATCCAGGCCGTCTATGTTCCGGCCGACGACCTGACCGACCCGGCGCCTGCCACGACCTTTGCCCACCTTGACGCCACGACCAACCTGTCGCGCGCGATTTCGGAACTGGGCATCTATCCGGCCGTGGACCCGCTGGACTCCAGCTCGCGTCTGATGGATCCGCAGATCCTGGGCGAAGAGCATTACAACGTCGCGCGTTCGGTTCAGGGCATCCTGCAGAAATACAAATCGCTGCAGGACATCATCGCCATTCTGGGCATGGACGAACTGTCGGAAGAGGACAAGCTGACCGTGGCCCGCGCCCGGAAGATCCAGCGCTTCCTGTCGCAGCCCTTCGACGTGGCGAAGGTCTTCACCGGTTCGGACGGCGTGCAGGTTCCGCTGGAAGACACCATCAGCTCGTTCAAGGCGGTTGTGGCCGGTGAATACGACCACCTGCCGGAAGCGGCCTTCTACATGGTTGGCGGCATCGAGGAAGTGAAAGCCAAGGCTCAGCGTCTCGCCGCTGACGCGGCGTAAGGGGGCGACATGGCCGACACGATGCAGTTCGACCTTGTGTCGCCCGAGCGGAACCTTGTGTCCGTCCCGGTGCGCGAGGTGCGCCTGCCCGGCGCCGAGGGCGATCTTAGCGCGATGCCCGGCCATGCGCCGGCCATCGTCAACCTGCGCCCCGGTCTGGTGACCGTGGTGGCAGCCGACGGGACCGAGACGCAATTCGCGGTGACCGGCGGTTTCGCCGAGATCAACAACGAATCCGTCACGCTGCTGGCCGAACGCGGCCATCCGCGCGCCGAGATGACGCAGGGTGTCTATGACGAGATGCTGGCCCATGCCCAGCGTCGCGTCGAGGTGGCGAAGGAAAAGTCCGAGACCAGCGCGGGCGAGGAAATCGTCGCGGCGGCGGTCAAGCTGCTGGCGGATATGGAGGCCCTTGGCACCCATATCGGGCTGGACCCGAACCGGTCGAATTTCCCGCACTAAGTCGGGCGACCCTGTCGAAAAGCACAGCAAGCCCCGGACATTCCGGGGCTTTCATCATTTCGCCCTGCCGGGCAATCATGTTTCAGGAGGAGTTCGGCTTTGCGGCGTTTTGATCATTTTGCGGTGGGTGTCAGCAATGGTGCCGTCGATCTGTTTTCCGCGTTTGAAGAAGGCGGGCAGATGTGGGTGGGCAACGGCCCCCGGCTGGAAACCGTCAAGGTCAGTTTCCCCGAACCCTTTGCCGAGCCGCCGGTGGTGCATCTGTCGCTTGGCATGTGGGATATCGGCGTGAACGCCAATCAGCGCGCCGATCTGAAGGCTGCCGACATCACCGCCGAAGGCTTCAGGATCGAGTTCCGCACATGGGGCGATACGCGCGTGGCGCGCGTCCGGGCCAATTGGCTGGCCATCGGCCCGGTGCGGCATGTGGATGATTTCGACGCCTGATCAGCTGGCGCGTTCCAGATTAAGCCGGATCAGGTCCGCCACCTGTCTGGGGTGGGTGATGGGCAGCATATGCGCCGCATCCGGCACCGTGGCACGGCCGACATCCTGCATCCGTTGGGCCAGCGCATCGGCAATCGCGGCGATGACCGGCGGCGACTGCGCGCCCATGACCAGAAGGACTGGCGCATCTATCGCCTCAAGCCCGCCCTCGCGCAGCAGATTGGCGCGGTCGTGCAGCAGCGTGTCGTTCGTATCGGCCACCAGCGCGATCTGCCGGGTCAGCCGGGCGCGGCTGCTTGGCGTTTGCGCCTCCCAGCTGACACCGCCCCATGTGTCCAGAAAGCGCCGCGCCGCATCCTCGGGCTGGCCTGCGCGGGCCAGATCGCGCACGCGGTCCATTTCGGCATCCGCGTCGGCATCGCGGGCGGCGGCGAACAGCACCGGCTCGATCAGGGTCAGGCTGCGGACGGCCTCGGGGGCGGCGACGGCGATGCGCAGGGCCACGGTCGCGCCGATGCTGTGGCCGATCAGATCCAGCGGGCGCTGGATCAGCGCGGCGGTCTGCCGGGTGACGGCGGTGTGGAAATCCGGCGCGCCGGTCCAGTCGGGGCTTTGGCCATGGCCCGGCATGTCGGGCGCGGTAATCTGCACCAGATCGGCCAGCTGCGCGGCAATGGGGCGCCAATAGCTGCCATTGCCCATCATGCAATGCAGCGCCAGCGCCGGGCGGTCGGCATGGCCCGGCCATTCACGAAGATGCGGCTGGGTCACAGGCTGGCCAGATGCCGGTCCAGAAACTCCAGCCGGTCCTGACCCCAGAACCGCTGCCCGCTGTCGCGCACGATATAGAAGGGGGCGCCAAAGACGCCCGCCTCGACCGCCTCTTCCAGATTGCGCTCATAGACCTGCGCGCCGATGAACAGGCCGGAATTGGCCAGTTCGGGATCGAAGCCCGCAGCCGACAGCTTGTCGCGGATCACGCCGTCATCTGCGATGTCGGTTTCCTCGGCCCAGACGCCGCGCAGAAAGCTTTGCACCAGCCCGGCCAGATCGCCGCCGCCCGCCTTGGCCGCCGCGATGATGGCATAGGACGAAGGCGCCATGTTCACCGGCCAGAAGGCCGGTTTCAGGTTCATGGGCATCCCCAGATGCTGCGACCAGCGTGCCAGTTCCTGCCCGCGATATTCCATCCGCGAGGGGTGGCGGTTTGCCGGACGCACCCCGCCGGTGCGGTCGAACAGTTGCAGAAGGTCCAGCGGCTTATAGGTGATCTGCGCGCCATGCTTGCTGGCAATCTGCTCAAGCCGGTCGCCTGCAAGATAGCTGTAGGGGCTTTGTGTGCCGAAGTAATAGTCGATATGCGCCATGAGGTGCCTCCGGGGTTTGCGGGCAAGCTAGCTTGCTGCTAAGGCGGGCGCAATCGCACGAATCCACCCGAACGGAGCCATGCCATGCCGGCCATGACCGAACCCAAGCTGATCGCGGGCAATGCCAACCGGCCTTTGGCCAACGCGATCGCCCGTCGCATGTCGATGCATCGCGGCATGAATGTCGCCCCGATCGAAGCCCGCGTCGAGCGCTTCAACGATCAGGAAATCTTTGTCGAAGTCTATGAGAACGTCCGCGGCGAGGACATGTTCATCATTCAGTCGACCTCGAACCCGGCGAATGACAACCTGATGGAATTGCTGATCATGACGGATGCGCTGAAGCGTTCGTCGGCAAGCCGCATCACCGCCGTCATCCCCTATTTCGGCTATGCCCGTCAGGACCGCCGCGCCAAGGCCCGCACGCCGATCAGCGCCAAGCTGGTCGCCAACCTGTTGACCGAGGCGGGCGTGGACCGCGTGTTGACGCTGGACCTGCACGCCGCGCAGATTCAGGGGTTCTTCGACATCCCTGTGGACAACCTGTATGCCGCCCCGGTCTTTGCGCTGGATATCCAGCACAACTTCCGTGACCAGATGTCGAACCTGATGGTCATCTCGCCCGACGTGGGCGGCGTGGCCCGCGCCCGCGAACTGGCGCAGCGCATCGGCGCGCCGCTGGCCATCGTGGACAAACGCCGCGAAAAGCCCGGCGAGATCGCCGAAATGACCGTCATCGGCGACGTGACCGGCAAGACCTGCATCATCGTCGACGACATCTGCGACACCGCAGGCACGCTGTGCAAGGCGGCCGAGGTGCTGATCGAACATGGCGCGGTCGAGGTGCATGCCTATATCACCCATGGCGTCCTGTCCGGCCCTGCGGTCGAACGCGTCAGCAAGTCGGTGATGAAATCGCTGGTCATCACCGATTCCATCGAACCCACGGACAAGGTGCGCGGCGCGGGCAATATCCGCATCGTGCCGATGGCGCCGATGTTTGCGCAGGCGATCCTGAATATCTGGAACGGCACCTCGGTCAGTTCGCTGTTTGAAACCGGCACGCTGGGTCCGATCTATGAAGGGCTTTACAGCCCCGCGTGACCTGCCGCGCGCAGATCCTGCCAAAGGCCCCTTGCCGCAAGGGGCCTTTTTTCGTGGCGTTCATTCCGGCGCGCCGTTGATTGCCCATTGCGCCGCAAAGGCGCGCTGATAGGCCGGGCGCGCCTCTCCGCGGGCGACATAGGCGGCCAGAGCGGGATATTCCTGCAGCAGGCCCGATGATCTCAGCCGTTGCAGCACCGAGATCATCATCAGATCGCCCGCGCTGAACGCGCCCTCCAGCCAGGGCCGGCCGTCCAGCCGCGCCGACAGTGCCGACAGGCGCGCGCGGATGCGGTCGTTCAGCATGGGCAGGCGCTGTGCGTGCCATGCCGTGTCGCTTTCCATCAGGATGGCCGCCTCCCGCTCGATGATCGGCGGCTCGACCGTGTTCAGCGCGGCAAAGACCCATGTGGCGACCCGCGCCGGATGCGTGCCGGGGGGCAGCAGCCCCGGGCGCGTCTGGGCAAGATGCAGCACGATGGCCCCGGTCTCGAACAGCACCAGATCGCCATCCTGATAGGTCGGGATCTGGCCGAACGGGTGCAGGGCCAGATGCGCGGGCTGCTTCATCTGGTCGAACGACACTAGCCGCACATCATATGGCTGGCCGATTTCCTCCAGCGCCCAGCGGATGCGGGTATCGCGCGCCAGACCCCGCCCACCATCGGGCGAGCGTTGAAAGGCGGTGATGGTCGGATTCATGGCCACTGTGCCTGTGTGGTTACAGGAACCTTGGGAACTCGATCTTGGGGCAGCGGTCCTGAATGACCGTGACGCCGCGCGATTGCGCAAGGGCCGCGGCCTGAGGATGGCTGATGCCCAGTTGCATCCAGATCGTCGCCAGATGCGGCAATGCCTGCAGCGCCTGATCGACGATGGCGGGGACAGCCTCGGCGCGGCGGAAGATGTCGACCATATCCACCTTGGCCTCCTTGGGGATCAGGGCCAGATCGGCATAGACCGTCTCATCCAGAATCGTATCGCCGGCGTGGCCCGGATTGACCGGAATCACGCGAATTCCCTGCGATTTCAGATAGCGCGCCACGCCCCATGCCGGGCGCAGCTCATTCGGGGACAGGCCCACCATGGCCACGCAGCGCGTCGTTTGCACGATCCGCGCAATGTCCTGATCCACCGGCGATGAGCCGATATCGCGCAAAACAGCAAATGTCATGTGATCCTCCCCAAGATCTCAATCTAAAGTGGCATGGAAAAAGCGCCCGGTCCAGAGGTCTGGCCGGGCGCAAGTCGCGGAACGAGGGACAGTGATCTGAACATGGCGTTCCGTGCACATGTTCAGGAAATAAATGTGCACAGTGGCCTAAAAGTTCCACCCGTCTCGCAAAAACGTGAAAATTTCAGGGGTGCAGCTTGGCCCAGACGGCTTTGGCCCGCATCAGGACCCCCTGCGGATCGGCCAAAAGCCGCTCACGCGCCTGTTCCGAGCGCAGCAGATAGGTGCGCTGACCGATGACGGCGAAGAAACGCGGGTTGCCCGGCTCGGACCGGCCTTCGGACAGCGCCACGACACACAGACCGCCCAGACCGGGGGCATAGGCCTTGGGATTGGCCTCGAACTGGTTGCGGTTCTGTTCGGTGGCAAAATGCCATGCCTCGCCGCGCCACATGGTCACAAGATCGGTGCGCCCCGGCACCGCCGCGCCGTCCTGCGTGTATGAGACCGGATCCATGCCATCCAGCGCCCAGTCCTGCGCCATGGCGGCACAGGCGGTCAGCATCAGGGTCGTGCATAGGATGGCGCTGCGAATCATGTCTGCGGGTTCTGCGGTTCTGGCGTGTGGATGCTTACGATCTGGCAAACCGACCGCAGATTCTCAACAGGCGCTGGCGCAGGCTATCCGGCTTGTGATCCATCCGCACCGACCTGTGAGGCCGCATACAGCGCAACTGCCGCCGCGTTCGACACGTTCAGCGACCCGAAATCCGCGGCAAAGGGAATGCGCAGGATCTGGTCGCAGGTCTCGCGCGTGCGTTCGCGCAGGCCGGGGCCTTCGGCACCCAGCACAAGGCAGATGGCGCGGCCGGGCAGGGCGGCCAGCGCGTCGGGCAAGGACGCATCGCCCGTGCCGTCCAGCCCCAGCACGATATAGCCCATCTCTTTCAGCTCGATCAGCGCATCCGCCAGATTGCCCACGCGCAGATAGGGCTGACGTTCCAGCGCGCCCGAGGCCGTCTTGGCCAGCGCCCCGGTTTCGGGTGCGCTGTGGCGCGAGGGCGCGATGACGGCGCGCGCGCCGAACACCTCGGCCGAGCGCAGGATGGCGCCGACATTATGCGGATCGGTCACGCGGTCCAGCGCCACCAGCAAGGGCTTGCCCGGCCCGGACAGCGCCAGATCGGCCAGCTTGCCCCATGTCAGCGCCTTGACCTCCAGCGCGGCGCCCTGATGCACGCTTTCCGGCGGCAGGGGCACGGCGCGGTCGAAGGTGCGGGCGTCGGTGATTTCAGGCGCGATGCCCTCGGGCAGCGGCCCCAGACGGTCCAGCGCGTTCTGCGTCACGACAAGGCGCAGCTTTTCGCGCGCGGGGTTCGCCAAGGCGTCCCGGACGGCGTGCAGGCCGAACAGCCACACGGTTTCCGCCGCCGCCGCCCTGCGGGCGCGTTCCTTGTCGATGACCCATGTGGGCTTCTTGGATTTCTGCGGTTTCTCGGTCATTGGCCCATCCCCGGTTTCCTGATGGGTTGCACAGAAAATGCGGCTGAATGCAACCATGGACCATCTTTGCGCGATCCGGTGACCGAGTTGCGAATTTTCCCGCGATCCCGCTTGACGCCCCCCGCCGCTATGGGTAATGACCCCCCACGCCGAGGCGTTCGGCGGGCGACGTGCTGCAAGGTGCGGCAGCGGACTGTAACTCCGCCGGGGAGACCCATGCCTGGTTCGATTCCAGGGTCGCCCACCATTTAACCTTTTCAAGTGGTTGGCTGGTGGTAGCGCTGCGCTGATGCGCGTTTTCCCGAAAGCATGTACTGACTTATCACCACATCGGTCAGATGATGTGCGGCATACGGCTTGCTCAGTCTGAAGGCCGGTCTCGTGCGAGGCTGACAGCCGGTATCGTCCTTGGCTTCAACGCGACGGAATGCGCCGCGCCGGGCACATCGGCGTGAAGCTGGAATGCGTGGGGCATGTGGCAGGGCTGCGATCAGAACCGCGCTCACCGATCTCAACGGCTTTCATAAAACTGCGCAGGCACCGGGCATCGGCCGGGAAATCACCCATGGCCTTCGACTGGGGGGCAGCCTAACATGCGCCGCCGCGCCGGGACCTGTCCAAGCGGCTGCAGGCCAGACGCAATCTGGTGACGCGGCTGCGGGGCGGCGTGACGACCTATCGGCTGGAGGACCAGCTTTTCCGGGGGCAGGACTGCCTGCCCTGTTCTGCCCGCATGCTGCGCGGCGACCGACTGACTGCCTGAGGTAATCTGATGACCCTTTCCCTTCCCGGCCCGCTTGTTTCCAGCGAATGGCTGGCGCGGCACCTGAACGATGTCGTGGTGCTGGACGCCACCTTCACCATGCCGGGCGCCGATCCCGACGCGGCGGCGATCTATGCCGCAGGCCATATTCCCGGCGCGCGTTTCTTTGATATCGAGACGATCGCCGACACGGCATCGCCGTTGCCGCATATGGTGCCCTCGGCACAGGAATTCGCGCAGATCGCCGGTCGGCTGGGCGTAGCGGATGGTGCGCCGGTGGTCGTCTATGACCGCGCGGGCCTGATGTCGGCGGGGCGGGCATGGTGGATGCTGCGCATGTTCGGGCATGAAAATGTGGCGGTGCTGGATGGCGGGCTGAAGGCATGGACGGACGAAGGGCGCCCGGTCACGACCGACTTGCCCGCGCTGGCTGCCGAACGCTTCACCCCGGCGCCGCGCCGGGATCTGGTCACGGACCGCGCGGCTGTGCTGGCCAATGTGACGGATCAGACCGCGCAGGTCATCGACGCCCGCAGTGCGGAACGGTTCGAGGGCCGCGTGCCCGAACCTCGCGCCGGTCTGCGTTCGGGTCATATCCCGCACAGCCGCAATCTGCCCTTCAACCTGCTGTCGGATCCCGCGACAGGCAAGGTGCTGCCGCCCGAGGCACTGCGCGACGTGTTCCTGCAGGCGGGCGTCGATCTGGACCGGCCGATCATCACCTCATGCGGGTCGGGGGTGACGGCTTCGGCGCTGGCCTTCGCGCTGGCGCTGCTGGGGCGCACGGATGTGGCGGTCTATGACGGATCGTGGTCCGAATGGGGGCAGGGGACCCAGACGCCCGTCGCCACCGGCCCGGCGGAGGACGCATGACCGCCGCATTGTTCACCGCCCTTGCGGCCGAATTCGGACCGCGTTTTTCCACCTCGCAAGCCCTGCGCGACCAGCATGGCGGCGGCGAGGCATGGCACAAGGCGGCTCCGCCCGACGCCGTGATCCATGTCCACAGCACCGAGGAGGTCGCCTCGATCCTGCGCCAATGCCATGCGGCAGGCGTGCCGGTGATCCCCTTTGGCGCGGGCACCTCGCTTGAGGGGCAGTTGGGCGCGCTGAAGGGCGGGATTTCGGTCGATCTGACGCAGATGGACCGCGTTTTGCGTGTCAGCGCGCAGGATCTGGATTGCACCGTTCAGGCGGGCGTCACGCGCGAGGCGCTGAACACGCATCTGCGCGATCAGGGGCTGTTCTTTCCCATCGACCCCGGCGCGAATGCCACGCTGGGCGGCATGGCGGCGACGCGGGCCTCGGGGACGAATGCCGTGCGCTACGGCACCATGCGCGAGGTGGTGCTGTCGCTGAAGGTGGTGCTGCCGGACGGTCAGATCATCACCACCGCGTCGCGGGCGCGAAAATCCTCGGCGGGTTATGACCTGACGCGGCTGTTCGTGGGATCCGAAGGCACCTTCGGCATCATCACCGAGGTGACGCTGCGGCTGTTCGGCATCCCGCAGGCGATTTCCGCTGCCGTCTGCCATTTCGACGACATTGACGCGGCGGTCGCGGCGGCCACCATGGTGACGCAATTCGGCATTCCCGTCGCGCGGATGGAGTTGATGGATCGCGGGCTGATCCGGATGGTCAACGCGGCCTCGGGGTTGTCGCTGCCAGAGGCGGATACGCTGGCCTTTGAATTCCACGGCTCGGATGCGGGCGTGGCCGAACAGGCCGAACAGGTGGCCGAGATCGTGGCGGATTGCGGCGGCAAGGGCTTCGAGGCCGCAACCGATGCCGATGCCCGCAACCGGCTGTGGAAGGCGCGCCATAACGCGTGGTACGCCGTGGTCGGCACCCGCATCGGCGCGAAGGGCTGGTCGTCGGATGTCTGCGTTCCGGTGTCGGAACTGGCGGGCGCGGTGCGGGTGGCGCGCGATCTGCTGGCCGATTGTCCGATTCCCGCCGCCATCCTTGGCCATGTCGGAGACGGCAATTTCCATGTCGTCTTCGCGCTGGACGTAACCGACCCGGCCGAGATCGCGGCGGTCAAGGCGATCAATGCCGGGCTGGTGGCCCATGCGATTGCCGTTGGCGGCACCTGCACCGGCGAACATGGCGTGGGCACGGGCAAGATCGGTTATCTGGCCGACGAATACGACCCCGCCGCGCTGCAGCTGATGGCCGCGCTGAAACATGCGGTCGATCCCAAAGGCATCATGAATCCGGGCAAGATTCTGGCCTAGGGCGGTGATCCCGGCGTATTGGGGACAGACGAAGGGGCAGTCGCAAGCCGCCCCTTCTTGCTGTGTCCGACGGGTCGGGCCTTACTGCACGGCCAGCCCGGCATTGCGGATCAGTTCGCCGAACTGGGTATTGTCGTCCACGGCGCGCTGCTTCATTTCGGCCAATGAGGCGATGCCGGGGATCAGGCCGAAATTGCGCAGCGCCTGCACGGTGCTGTCTTCGGCAAGCGCCTCGTTCAGCAGGTTGTTCAGCCGTTCCTTCACCGCGTCGGGCGTGCTGCTGTGGACAACGACGGTGTGCCAGCTGCGCGGGGTCCAGCCGTCGATGCCCGCCTCGGCGGTGGTCGGCAGGTCGGGCAGCCGGTCCCAGCGCTGCGCGCCCAGAACCGCAATGCCTTTCAGGCTGCCAGCCGAGATGAACTCGGCCGCTTCCGGGCCGAAGACGACCTGCGCCTCACCGGCGACGGCGGCCTGAAAGCCCGGAGCCGCCCCGTTATAGGGGATGTGCAGAAGCTCGATCCCCGCCCGCTCTTGCAGCCATTCGCCGCACAGATGGCCGACCGTGCCCTTGCCTGCGGTGGCATAGGCCAGCGCGCCGGGATTGGCCTTGGCATAGGCGATGAATTCTTCCAGCGTATTGGCCTGAACCGAGGGATGGACGGCCATCACCATCGGCGCATCGCCCACCAGCACCAGCGGTGTCAGATCGGTCAGCGGATCATATTCGACCTTGGTGACAAAGGGGATCACCCCGAAAAAGCTGTTGGTCGCCTGCAGCAGCGTATAGCCGTCATCCGGGGTCTTGGTATAGAAATTCGCCCCGATCGCACCGCCCGCGCCGGGTTTGTAGTCGTTGACGACCTGCTGGCCGGTCTTTTCCGTCAGCTTCTGGCCGATCAACCGCGAGATATTGTCGCTCATGCCGCCGGGGGTATAGGGCACGATATAGGTGAAGGCCTTTGCCGGGAATTCCTGTGCGAAAGCGGGCAAGCCCAGCAAGGCGGCGGCACCGACCGTTCCGGCCAGAAACCCGCGCCGGCTGACAGACATCTTCATGGGAAACGCTCCTGATTTATTCCGCAAAGGCTTTGCGGCGGAAAGATTGGATCGAGGGAAATATCATGCTGATCAGCAGAATGATGGCGACGACCAGCATTCCTGCGCTGATGGGGTGGGTCAGGAAAATCATCGGATCGCCGCGCCCGACCAGCATGGCACGGCGGAAATATTCCTCCATCATCGGGCCCAGCACGAAGGCCAGCAACAGCGGCGCCGGCTCGCAGCGCCATTTGTGCATCAGATAGCCCAGCACGCCGAAAATCGCGGTCAGATAGATGTCGAAGGTCGTGAACTCGACGCCATAGATGCCCACCGCGCTGACGGTCAGGATGATCGGGAACATCACATGATAGCGGATGCGCAGCAGCTGCACCCAGATCCCGACCAGCGGCAGGTTGATGACCAGCAGCATCAGGTTGCCCACCCACATGCTGGCGATCAGCCCCCAGAACAGATCCGGTTGCGCCGTCATCACCCGAGGGCCGGGGATGATGCCATGCACCATCATCGCGCCTACCATCAGCGCCATGATGGCGTTTGACGGGATGCCCAGCGTCAGCAGCGGCAGAAACGCGGTCTGCGCCCCGGCATTGTTGGCCGCCTCGGGCGCTGCGACCCCTTCGACCAGGCCCGAGCCGAACTTCTCGGGCGTCTTCGAGATGCGCTTTTCCACCGAATAGGCCATGAAGGACGACAAAAGCGCGCCGCCGCCGGGCAGCAGTCCCAGAAACAGCCCGACCACCGTGCCGCGCGCGGCGGCAGGTGCCGCGCGGCGCATCTCGGATTTCCACGGCCACAGGCTGCTGATCTTGTGCAGCAGCGGCGGGGCATCGTCTTTCGCCGCGCGCTCCAGCGTCACAAGGATATCGGCAATCCCGAACAGGCCCACGACCAGCGGCACGAAGGGCACGCCGTTCAGCAATTCGTAAAAGCCGAAATCATAGCGGTATTGCCCCGAATTCACATCGGTTCCGGCCATGCCCAGCAAAAGCCCCACAAGGATCATGGCCAACGCGCGGATGACCGATCCCTGCGCCAGCACGACCGATGTGATCAGCCCCAGAAACATCAGCATGAAATATTCCGGCGCGCCGAATTTCAGCACCACGACCACCAGAACCGGCGCAAAGGCTGCCATGAACAGCGTCCCCATGGTCCCGGCAAAGAACGAGGCCAGCGCCGCAATCGACAGCGCCGCACCGCCGCGCCCGTTCCGGGTCATGGCGTGGCCATCCAGCGCGGTCACCACGGATGATGCCTCGCCCGGCAGGCGCAGCAGGATCGAGGTGGTCGAGCCGCCGTATTGCGCGCCGTAATAGATCCCGGCCAGCGCGATCAGCCCCGTCACCGGGTCCAGCCCGAATGTCAGCGGCATCAGGATGGCGATGGTCGCGGTCGGCCCCAGCCCCGGAAGCACGCCGACCAGCGTGCCGACAAGGCAGCCCAGCAGCGCGAACAGCACGTTATGCGGCTGCAAGGCGACGCCAAGACCCAGCAGAATTCCGTCCCAGACCCCCATCAGATCAATCCCCTTGGCAGAACCGGGATCGACAGCCCAAGCAGATAGACGAACAGGACCACCGCCAGCGCCGCCAGCGCCGTCGCGGTCAGAACCGGCCCGACGATGCCCGCATCCCGGCGTGCGCCCGATGCCAGCAGCACCATCAGAAACACCGCCAGCGCCAGACCCAGCGGTTGCAGCGTGATCCCGAACAGCACGACCGCGCCGCAGATGCACAAAATGATGCGGGCGATGACAAGGGGATGGGCGGGCTCTTCCTGCACCTGCTCGGCATCGCGGCCCCGCAGCAGAAAGATCACGATGCCCATCAGGATCAGCAGCCCCGAGATGGCGCGCGGAAAGAAGCCCGGTCCCATCGCAATGACGCTGCCCGCGTCGTAATCGCGCGCGACCCAAAGGGCGCCGGCGCCCAGAATGATGCAGAACGCCGCAAGCTGGCGCGAGCCGCTGGTATCGGTCATCCTAATACTCCCGCCCCTTGGGCAATACGTCCTCGGGTGGCTGGCCTTGCAGCCACGCATCCAGATTTCGGGCCAGCTTGGCCGCCATCCGGTCGGCATTGTCGTCCGATGTCCACGAAATATGTGGCGTCACCCGAATGCGCGGATGGGTATAGAAGCGATGCCCCGGTGGCAGCGGTTCGGGTGAGGTGACATCCAGCGTCGCCGCAGCCACCTGTCCGGTTTCGATCGCCTGCCACAGCGCGTCATCGTCGACAACCTCGCCGCGGCAGACGTTGATGACGTGCAGACCGGGCTTGGCATGGGCCAGAATATCGGCATTCAACATGCCCCGCGTGGCCGCTGTCAGCGGCACGGCCAGCACCAGATGATCGGTTTCGGCGATCATCTGCGCCAGCGTCGGATATTGCCGGATATGCGGCGCGACGGTTGCGCTGCGCGTGACGGCGGCGATCTGCATGCCCAAGGCCGCGGCCAGTTCCGCCGTGCGCGCGCCGATCGCGCCGAACCCGGCAAGGCCCAGACGTTTGCCCGCGACGCTGCCCAAGGGGCGCTGCGCCCATCCCGCCGCATCGCGCAGCGGATACTGATCGAAGAAGCCTTTCTCATGCGCAAAGATCGCCGCGAGGACGTATTCGGCAATGGCGTCGGCCGATATGCCGCGCCCGGTGCTGACCAGCGGCACATCAAAGGCCCAGTCGGGAAAGGCGTCGATCCCGGCAGCGGCGATCTGCATCCATTTCAGATTGCCCGGCCAGCCTTCGGGGCGCTTTGCCGGGGCGCCACGCCAGCCACGGGCAAAGGTCATCAGCACCTCGGCCTTGGGCGGGACGTTCCATGGCACGTCCCCTTCGGCATATTCCAGAACGACCGGTCGTGCCGGATGCGCCCGCAGCCGTGCCGCCTGTTCGGGGTCCAGATTGCAGGCAATCACGGGCGCGGGCGGGGTCGCGGTCATCAGATGCATTCTCCAACGGCTTTAGTCAGGCATCTGGTAGCCGCAGCGGACAACGGCGAAAACCCTTCAGCAGCGATAAGTTGTGCGAAACCGGAAAAAAGGAAACGACTTCTGCGCGTGGTCGCACTCATGGAATATTGCTCTGCTGGCGGGCCCGTTAATGTCATAATATTCCAATCCAATCGGCAAGCCGAACATAAAATGACAATCGGCTTGTGTCCGGGCCGTCGCTGGCATACCGCTTCGGCGGGATCGCTGATCGGAAAGGATGTTCAGATGCGGATTGTTGCCTGTGGGGATGCGTTGTTTTCCGGGGGAAATCTGGCGGAACGGCTGGATCCGGGGCTGGTCGATCTGCTGCAGGACAGCGATGCAGCCTTTGCCAATGCGGAATTCATCTGCCCGGCCCGCACCACCGCCCCCGCGCCGCGCCGCTTCATGACCGCCGTCGGGATCGAGGCGGTGGATGAACTGACATCCATCGGCATCAACCTTCTGTCCTTTGCCAACAACCATACCGGCGATTTCGGCCCGCAAGGTGTCATCGACACCATCGAGGCCTGCGAGGCGCGGGGCATCATGTCCAGCGGCATCGGCCGGTCGCTGTCCGAAGCGCGGATGCCGCATTTTCTGGACACGGCCAAGGGGCGGATCGGCGTGATCTCGACCGGGACCACGCGCTCGGCCGAATTCACGGCAGCGGATGCAGGCACGGGGATCCCGGCGCGCGCGGGCCTGAACCCGCTGCGCTGGGGCAGGGCTTATGTTCTGCCCGAAGAACAGTTCGCCCAGATCCAGAAGATCGAGGACATGCTGGGCATCACCGCCAGCCGCCAAGAGATCATGAGCGTCGAGGTCATTCCCGATCCCGGCGCCGACCGCCTGCAATTCGGGTCGTTCTTCGAGGGATCGCTGTGGTTTGAAAAGGGCAACACCGCGCATATCCGTTATCACGCGAACAAGGACGATCAGGCCGCGCTGCTGGCCAATATCGCCGATGCGGCGAACCGGTCCGAGGTGGTGCTGGTCAGTCTGCATGCGCATGAGGGCACGCATGAGAACTGGTATTCCCCCCGCCCCGCGCCCTTCCTTGAAGAATTTGCCCGCAAGGCCATCGACGCGGGCGCGACCGCGGTGATCGGGCACGGGCCGCATATGCTGCGCGGCGTTGAAATCTATCGCGGGCGGCCGATCTTCTATTCGCTGGGCAGCTTGCTGATGGAATTCGAAGCCGGGATGCAGAAGATGACGCCCGAGATGTTCGCGGCTTACGGCTTTGGCCGGGACGCGCTGCCGTCGCATCTGCACATGTCGCGCGCGGCGGATGCGGCGGGCAATCCCATCGGGTTCAACGCGGATCCGCGCTTCTCGCGCTCGGTCGTCGCGGTTCTGGATATCGACGAGGATCGGGTCGCCGTGAAACTGGTCGCGCTTGATCTGGACCTGAACCGCAAGCGGCGGTCGGAACGCGGCCTGCCGGCCCTTGCCGATCGCCAGCTTGCCCGCAGCATTGCCGCGGATATCGCGGATCTGTCGCAATATTGGGGCACGCAGGTCCAGTTCGACGAAAGCGACGGCAGTATCCGCATCGGATAACGGCCCTTGCGGCGGCAAGACGGGGCGGGCGCGGTGCATGGTCGCGGGGGACTGCTGGCCCCGGCCTTGCCGCCTGGACGTGCCATCCTTGGCGATTGCGGGCGTGCCGCACCGGCACTAAGGACGTGACAGGCATCTGAACGGGCTGACCGCTTTGCAGCAATCCAACCTTGGCAAACTTCTTGCGGCATTCATGAACCTTCGCCCTCAGCGTCTGGCGCGGGCGCAATCGCGGCTGGGAAGCCGGGCATTGGCCGAGGAACTGGTGCAGGACACATGGCTGAAGCTGGAAAGCGCGCCGGGCGACACGACGATCCATAACCCTGCCGGGTTCATCCAGCAGATCTCGAACAATGTGATCTGCGACCATTTCCGCAAAGAGCGCCGACGTGCCGAAATCGACGCCGAGGTGCAGGACCTGCTTTGGGAACCCTCGGATGCCCTGTCTGCCGAGCGCCGTCTTATCGGCCGGGATCAACTGCGGCAGGTTCAGGCGGCGCTTGACGCACTGCCGGAAAAGACCCGGCGGATCTTTCTGCTGAACCGCCTGCAGAACGTGCCGCATCGGCGCATCGCCGAGATGTTCGACATGTCCGATCAGGCGGTGCATTACCACATCCGCCGCGCGCTTGAGCATCTGGCGCAGATGCGCGATCAGATCGACCATGACTGAGGGTCGCGAAAAATTCGCCCGCGAGGCGCGCGACTGGATCGTGCGCCTGAATTCGGGCCAGATCACCGAGGCCGAGCTTGCGCGCTTCAAGGCGTGGCGCGATGCCTCGGGGGCGAATGCGCAGGCGTTCGATCACGAACGCGCCTTCTGGACGCAGCTTCAGGCCTTGGAGGCCGCTGGCCGCGATAAGCCCGGCATGAAACGGCGACGTTTTCTGGCGACAGGAGCCGCCGCCCTGGGCGGCGCTGCGGGGCTGGTCTTCGTGCCGCAATTGGCTGTGGCGCTGCGGGCGGATTTCCAGACCCAGATCGGGCAGATCGCCTCATTCGGGCTGCCGGACGGCAGTTCGGTGACGCTGAACACCGACAGTGCGGTCAAACTGGATTATTCCGGTGCGCGTCGCCGTGTCGGATTGCTGCGCGGCGAGGCCGAGTTCACCGTCCTGTCCGCAGCCGGGATGTTCGGCGTCGTCGCAGCGGACGGCCTGACGGAAACGCAGGCGGCACGGTTTTCCATCCGGCTGGACCGCAAGCAGGCCATCGTCACGGCATATCAGGGTCAGCTGCGCATCACGGCGGGCACGGACGGCCACAGCGTTTCAATGACCGCGGGCGAACAGGCCAGCTATGGCGCTGGACGCGCGCCCTCGGCCCCGCAGATCGCAGATACCGAACTGGCTCGGGCATGGCGCGGCGGGCGGGTGATCTTCGAGGGCCGGGCCTTTGCGCAGGCCGTGCAGGAACTGGGCCGATATCTGGCCGAGCGTGTGGTCATCGCCCCGCATATTGCCGGGGACGTTCCGGTCAGCGGGGTGTTTTCCACCGATCAGGCGCTGGCCGCGCTGACGGCCCTGGCGCAGATGCAGGGCCTGAGCCTGCATCGCGTTCCGGGCGTCATCATCCTGATCGCGTAAAAAATCTTTCTTGCCGTCTTTGGGCAAAAGCCCGCGTCACGCGTCAATATGATGAAGGGACCAGGCAGGCCGTTACCCAAGCTCTTCGATCACGCATCAACGAAGACAAAAGGGGCCTGGCCGAATGCCTGGGACAGTGAATGATGATTGCGGCCGCGTATTGCGTGGCCGGGTGTTGGCGGGCGTCCTGTCGGGAACCGCGATATGCGCGGCCGCGCTGCCGGTCGCGCTGATGCCGGGCGCGCTGTGGGCGCAGTCGGCGACTGCGACTGACTTCGACATTCCCGCCCAGCCGCTGAACCGCGCATTGCGGATGCTGGCGGCGCAATCGGGCGTGCAGATCGCGTATCGCACGGCATCTGCCTCGGGCGCGATGGCACCGGCGGTGCGCGGGCGGATGACGACCGAACAGGCGCTGGCCCGTATTCTGGCGGGTTCGGGGCTGGGCTATGCCTTTACCGGCGCCAATACGGTCGCGATTTCTGCGCCGGCACAGCCCGGAAATGACAGCGGTGCCGCTGCGGGGGCGATCGTGCTGAACCCGATCAGCCTGTCCAGCGCCGCGCCCGGCACGACCGAGGGCACGAATTCCTATACCACCGACATCGCGACCGGATCGACCGGGCTGCCCCTGACGCTGCGTGGCACGCCGCAATCCGTGACCGTCATCACCGATCAGCGCATGCAGGATCAGGGTCTGGACACCACGCAGCAGGTGCTGGCCTATACCACCGGCGTGAACTCGGCCACCTATGAGACCGACCGCGATGTCACATGGGCGCGCGGCCAGTGGGTCTCAAGCTATATCATCGACGGCGTGCTGGTCGATGGCGGCTGGGGCTTTCACGCGGGCACGGGGATCCATTCCTCGACCGCGGCCTATGACCATGTCGAGGTCGTGCGCGGGGCCAGCGGTTTGCTGACCGGCACGGGCGATCCTGCCGCCGCCGTCCGCATCGAACGAAAGCGGGCCGACGCGCGCGAATTGACCGGCAAGGTCGAAACCCGCATCGGCAACTGGAACCGCGCGGGCGTGACGCTGGATGTGCAAAGCCCGCTGAACAGCACGGGCACGCTGCGGGGCAGGCTGGTTGCGGATATCTTTGGCGGCGACAGCTTCAAGGACCGCTATCACGTGGACAAGCAGACCTTTTATGGCACGCTGGCCTGGGATGTGACGCCCGACACCATGCTGACCTTCAGTCTGGAGCATCGCAACCATGATCCGATAGGGTCGGAATGGGCGGGCTTTGCATCGGTCTACAGCGACGGCTCGCTGACGGATTTCCCGCGCGGTTTCTCGGCAGCGCCATGGTGGGCCTCATGGTCGGGGCAGCAGGACATGGCGACGCTGCGTGTCGATCACGATCTGGGCGGGAACTGGACCGCGAATGCCACCCTCAGCGCGGTTCGCCGCGAATATATCGCCGAGCACATGCGCTTTTATGGCCAGCCCGATCCCATCACGGGCGAGGGGATGACGGCCTTCGCGCAAAAGGACGACGTGTTCAACCGCCAGATTGCGCTGGATGCCTCGGTCAGCGGGCCGGTGCAGGCCTTCGGGCGCGAACATGCGCTGAATTTCGGCGTCCATGCCGGCCGGGAATGGTCGCGGTCCGATCTGTATGTGCCGCGCGGCGGTCAGCCGGCGGCGGGCAGCGTCTTTGACTGGCGGGGTGACATGGCGCGGCCCGACTGGGTGCTGGAGAACCATACCGACTGGGAACGCGGGGCGACGCAATATGCCGCCTATGGCTCGGCACGGGTGTCGCTGGCCGAGCCGCTGACGGCGGTGTTGGGGCTGCGATATACCGACTGGAAATCCGATGACCGGCATTTTCAGGAACCCACGCCCTATGTCGGTCTGGTCTATGACCTGAGCAAGGATATCTCGGTCTATGCCAGCTATACCTCGATCTTCAATCCGCAGGACGTGAAGGACCGTAACGGCGATTATCTTGATCCGGTTCAGGGCAAAAGCAAGGAGCTTGGCATCAAGGGGGCGTGGATGGACGACCGCCTGAATGCGTCGCTAAGCTGGTTCGACACCTCGCAGGACAACGTGGCCAACTATCTGGAAGGCGTGCTGACCCCGGATGGCGAACAGGCCTATGAAGGGTTGAAGGGCGTCAGCGCCAAGGGCTTTGAGCTGGAGATCTCGGGCGAGATCGCCAGGGGGCTGAACCTGTTTCTGGGCGCATCGACGCAGAAGATCACCGATGCGGATGGTCAGGACACGCTGACCTTCCTTCCGACCCGCACCGCCAAGCTGTTCGCGACATGGAACCTGCCGGGGCAATATGAAAAATGGACCATCGGCGGCGGCGCACGCTGGCAGAACGACACCTGGAACTATGTCTATCCCGCCAGCGGCCAGATGAAGCTGCATCGGGGCGGCAATACCGTGGTCGATGCGATGGTGCGCTATGACATCAGCGACACGTGGTCGGCGCAACTGAACGTCAACAACCTGTTCGACAAGACCTATGTCCCCAACGCCTCGGCCACCGTCGCCTATGGCGAGCCGCGCAATGCCATGCTGACGCTGGTGTCGCGCTTCTGACGCTTTGTGGCCCCCCCGTCGCGGGGGGCCTTTTCCAATCCGAGGACTGTTCATGCCCAAAAGAACCTCCCGCGTCCTGCTGGCCGCGATGCTCTTTGCCCTGCCTGCATCCGCGCAGGACAAGCCAATGCTGGAGCCCGCCGATTACGCCGCGGCGGCCGTCCGCAACAGCGCCATTCCCGGCGGATACGAGGTGCGCGCCGTGCCGGAACTGGGCGTGGTCTTTGCCGCCTCGGTGCCCGATTTCAAGGATGGCGCGCCGGGCGATGTCTATATGCTGCGGCAGGACGATCTGTCGGTGATCCGCCGCATCCAGCTGCAGCGCCGCCCCTTTGCGCTGGCCATGGATCACCGGCGCGGCTGGCTTTATGCCGGAAACACCAAGGATGGCTCGCTGACCGTGATCGACGCGAAAAGCGGTCTGGTCTTGCGCAGGATCCAGCTTGGCCAGCCCGGCAAGGATGGCAAGATGGAACATACCCGCATGATCGAGGTCGATGAGGCCACGGGGCATGTTTTCGTCACCGGCCCGACCGACGAAGGCATCGTCTGGATCGTCGACGGCGTTGCAGGCAAGCTTTTGCACCGCATCGACCATGTGGGCATCTGGGCCGCCGGGCTGGCCTATGACGGGGCGGGCAAGCTTTATATCGGCGCGGGCGGCGCGCATGAGATCATCGTGCTGGATGCCGCGACAGGCAAGACGCTGACGCGGTTTTCCACCGGCGACACGCCCGAAGGCGCGGGCAATGACTCCGCGCATTTCTTCGTCAACCTGTCGCTGGACGTTCAGCGCAACCGCCTGTTTGCCGTCGACAGCCACAGTGGCCAGCTTTACGTTCTTGATGCCACAAGCGGCACGGAACTGGCCCGCCTGCCCATCGGCAAGGGCGCTTTGGACGTCGAATTCAACGCGACGCTGAACAAGGCCTATGTGACCTATTACGGCATCGACCAGCAGAACCCGGTCGGCTGGGGCGGTCTGGTGGTGATCGACGCGGCGGAATATGTCGAAGAGCGGCGGCTGAACATACCGACCTTTCCTAGTAACCTGTCGCTGGACGAAACCGCAGGGGCGCTGTTCATGTCGGTCAGCGAACCGTCCCGGCCCGAACATCCCGACTATCGCCCGGATGCCATGGGCGCGGTGCTGCGGCTGGATCTGGGGGCGCTGGACGCCTTGCCCTAGGCATCAGCGCTGGGGCATCCCGTTGCATGCCTGCGATGAAAGCCCCGCCGCGTGCCGCGTGCCGCTGATGCGGCAGGGCGGGGCGTCACCTTTCCCAGCGACCAGACGCCGCCCGCATCAGGCGGCGGTCTGCGCGGCAATGATCGTTTCCAGCTGCGCGCGCTCGGTCGTCGACAGTTTCGGCACGCCGGGCAGGCGCACCGCGCCCATTTCGGTGCCAAGGATTGCCAGCGCCTCTTTGACGACGGTGACGTTCGAGCCGTTGCGGTAATGGGTGCGCAATGCCTCGAACCCGGCAAAGCGGTTGATCAGGCGGCGCGCGGCGGGATAGTCGCCTTGGACAAGCGCCGCGTGGACGGCCAGCGAGACTTCGGGAAAGACATTCACGAAGCCCGAGGTGAAGCCCTGCGCGCCGATGGCGTAAAAGGCCGGGGCCCATGCTTCCGCCAGCCCGCAGACCCAGATCGTGTCCAGATCCTCGGTCGAGCGGATCACGTCGGCCAGCAGCATCAGGTTGCTTGAGGCGTATTTGACCCCGGCAATGTTTTCATGCGCCCCAAGGCGGCGGAAATCATCGACCGCGAATGTATCGGTCCGGACATAGGCGATGACCGGAACGGTCGACGCATCGGCCAGGGCCAGAAAGTAATCGACCTGCGCGGCGGGGCTGGCAAAGGGGTCCATCGGATGATGGCTCATGATCGCGCCGCATCCGACGGCGATGGCATCACGGGCAAGGGCCTTGGCCTCGACCAGCGAACGCCCGACGGCCGCGCTGATCAGCGTCCGGCCTGCGGCGGCCTCGGCGGTGATGGCGTGCACGCGGCGGATTTCGTCCATCGACAGCGAAAAGAATTCGCCGGTATTGCCGGCGGCCATCAGGTTATGGATCCCGGCCCCCGCCAGCCGCTGGATCAGCGGGATCAGAAGCGCAGGCGCGATCTGCCCATCGGGGCCGTAAGGGGTGACCGGAACGCCCGAGATGCCCTTCAATGCCTGGCGGATCGTCTGGATGCTGTCAGTCACGGGTCAGTCCTTATCTTTGGAGAATACGAGGTTGAGATAGCTTTCGCCTGCGCGCAGGACATGCGCCTTCATCGCCGCTTCTGCGGCATCGGCATCCTTGGCGATGACCGCGGCGCCGATGGCCGCATGTTCGTCGAATGCCCGCTGGCGTTCCCCAGGGTCCATATGGATCACCCGCCGCGCGCCGGTGTCATAGACATCCTGCCGGTCGTTCAGAATGCGCAGATAATTCGCCCGTGCCGCCGACCGGATCGCCGTGTGAAAGACCTCGTTCAGGCGGATCAGCTCTTCTGCGCCGCCCTTGTCGGTGGCATCACGCATGTGCTGGATGATCGCGTGCAGGGCGGATATGTCATCCGGCAGGATGCGCTGCGCGGCAAGCCGGGCGATGGTGGATTCGATGGCCGCCCGCGCCAAGATCATCTCTTCGGCCCAGGCGTAATCGAAGCGCACGACGACACCGCTGCGCGGCTTGATCAGCACCAGCCCCTCGGCATCCAGCTGGCGCAGGGCCTCTTTGACGGGGGTGGTGCTGACGCCAAGCTGTTCGGCGATCTGGCGTTCATTCAGCCGCGTGCCCGGCGCATAGGTTCCCGAAAGGATCGCCTGCCGCAGCGCGCGATGCACATGTTCGCGCAGCCCGGCCGTCGCAAGCGCATCCAAAGGGGCAAGGGTGGTCATCACAAATTCTCCGGTTGACTGCGCAGCCGCACTGTGAAATTTGATATATCACATCCCAATTATTGTCGATTGCAAAAACGACATAGGGGTCTGCCTGGAGGGAGGAGACACCATGCTGAGACGTCAGTTTCTGGCGAGTGCTGCCGCATTGCCGATCGTCACGATGCTGCCCGCCGGTCTGGCCCGCGCGGCGACCCCGCGCGACCAGTTCGTGATCGCGACCAATATGACGACGATGCGGGGTGTCGATCCGCATGAGGCCAACCAGATCGAGTCGATCGAGATCCTTGCGAACCTTTATGACCGGCTGGTCTTTTTCGAGCCCGACAACCTGACCGAGCCCAAGCCGCAACTCGCGACGGCATGGAACGTGTCGGAAGACGGGCGCAGCTTCACCTTTACCATCCGCGAAGGCGTCCGTTTCCATTCCGGCAATCCGCTGACCGCCAAGGATGTGGAATGGTCGCTGCACCGCCTTGTCAAACTGGGGCTGTCGCCCGCCATCGACCTGCGCCAATGGGGCTTCAACGATGACAACGTCGAAACGCTGATCCGCGCGACTGATGCGCGGACCGTGGTGATCGAGACGCCCGAGCTTTGGAACCAGAGCCTGATCCTTGGCTCGCTGGCCAGTTCCGGCTGTTCCATCGTCGACCGCGAACTTGCGCTCAGCAAAGAGCAGAATGGCGATATGGGGCGCAGCTTCATGCAGGCCTCGGATGCGGGATCGGGGCCGTTTTCGCTGCGCAACTTCCGGCCCAACGATGTGTTCATGGCCGATGCGTTTGCTGATTACTGGAACGGCGCGCCTGCGATGCGCCGGGTCATCATGCGGCATATGCCGGAATCCTCGGTGCAGCGGCTTCAGTTGCAGGCGGGCGATCTGGATGTGGCCACGCGGCTGTCCTCGACCGATCTGGCGGGATTCGAGACGGCCGGAGAAATCGACATCCAGAAAGTGCCCGGCTTCGGCTTCTATTACATCGCGCTGAACCAGAAGGACGACATCCTGTCGCGTCCGCAGGTGCGTGAGGCGTTCCGCTATCTGATCGATTATGACGGGCTCTCCAGCACGGTGATGCGCTATTTCGGAGTGATGCGTCAGACGATCATCCCGACCGGCCTGACCGGGGTCGTGGATCAGAACCCCTATCGGCTGGACATCGAAAAGGCCAAGGAATTGCTGGCCGAGGCGGGACTGGCGGACGGGTTTTCCAAGAAATGCTATCTGCCCGCCGGCACGCCCTATTTCGAATTTGCGCAATCGCTGCAGGCCAATGCGGCGCAGGCGGGCATCAGGCTGGAATTGCTGGTGGGCGATTATCTGGGCAAGTTCCGTGAACGCACCACCGACATCTATCTTGCCCGCAGCGGCGAGCGTCTGCCGGACCCGCATGCGATCCTGCAATCCTATGCCTCGAATTCCGACAACAGCGACGGCGCGCCGCTCAGCGGGTTGCTGGCATGGCGCGCGGCATGGGACGTGCCGCAGGCGCTGCAGGAAAAGGTTTTTGCCGCCGCCCGCGAAACCGACCCGGCCAAACGCGCCGAGATCTATACCGCGCTGAACGAGGAATATCTGCACAGTTCGCCCGCGCTGGTCACCTCGTTCGAGCGGATCGACGTGAAGGCGGTCGCGGCGAATGTCAGCGGCTATGTCGGGCATCCGACATGGGTGACGCGATGGGATACCGTGACCAAGGCCTGAACCTGACCGCAGGAGACCGATGTGAGCGACATTCATCTGGCAGGCAATCGCAGGGCGCAGGCGCAAGGGCTGATCGAGGCCCTGCAGAAGATTGCCACGTCCTTCGCCGTGGTGGCCACGACGCTGTTCGGGCTGCTGGCCTTGACCTTCATCATCGGCCGGATGGTGCCTGCCGATCCTGTGCTGGCCATTCTGGGCGATACCTACGATCAGGCCGCCTATGACCGGGTCTATGCGCAGCTTGGGCTGGATCAGCCGCTTTATGTGCAGTTCTTCAGCTATGTGCAGAATGTCCTGCATCTGGATTTCGGCCAGTCGAACGTCACCAAGAACATGGTGGCCAGCGATCTGGCGCGGGTGTTTCCGGCGACGCTGGAACTGGCCATCCTTGCGATCTTCATCGGCACGGTGCTTGGCGTGCCTTTGGGCATCGTGTCGGCGGTCAGGCGCGGCACATGGGTCGACCATCTGGGACGGGTGGTCGGGCTGCTGGGCCATTCCACGCCGATCTTCTGGCTGGGCACCATGGTCATCCTGATCTTTTACGCCGGTCTGGGCTGGATCCCGGGGGGCGGTCGGATCGACCTTTACAATGACGGGCTTGTCGAAGGCCCGACCGGCATGCTGATCCTTGACGCGGCCCTTGCCGGTGAATGGGAGGTGTTCGTTTCGGCCATCCACCACATCCTCGCGCCCGCGCTGCTGCTGGGTTATGCCGCGATGGCCTATCTCAGCCGGATGAGCCGCAGCTTCATGCTGGAGCAGCTTAATCAGGAATATATCCTGACCGCCCGCGCCAAGGGGCTGGCACAACCGGCGATCATCTGGAAACACGCGTTCCGCAATATCCGCGTGCAGCTTCTGACGGTCGTGACGCTGGCATTCTGCGGGCTGCTGGACGGTGCCGTGCTGATCGAGACCGTGTTCGGCTGGCCGGGACTGGGACAGTATCTCACGGCGGCGCTGTTTTATGCCGACATGAATGCGGTGCTGGGCTCGGTCCTGCTGATCGGGCTGATCTCGATCCTGATCAATCTGCTGTCCGACATCGTTTACCGCCTCGTCGATCCAAGGACCCGCTGACATGACAGTTGCCCTCAGAACCCCCGGTCTGCGCGCATGGCTGCTGAGCGAGGACTTCACCTCGTCGCGCCACGCCAAGGCGCATCAGGCCTACGTCGCGTGGCTGAATTTCAGCGCCAATCCTCTGGCCTTCGGCGGGCTTGCGGTCGTCATCCTGCTGACGCTGATCGCGGCGCTGGCGCCTTGGGTCGCGATGTATGATCCCTTTGCGCAGGACTTCGCGCGCGCGCTTCAGCCCCCGTCCGCCGCCCATTGGTTCGGCACGGATGAACTGGGCCGCGATGTCTATTCCCGGCTGGTCTGGGGCGCGCGCACCACGCTGTATATCGCCATCCTTGTCACCGTCATCGTCGGGCCGATCGGCTTTGTCATCGGGGCGGCGGCGGGATATCTGGGCGGCTGGGTCGATACGGTCCTGATGCGGATCACGGATATCTTTCTGGCCTTTCCCAGCCTTGTTCTGGCGCTGGCCTTTTCGGCGGCGCTGGGGCCGGGGATCGAAAATGCGGTCATCGCCATCGCGCTGACGATCTGGCCCCCCGTGGCCCGGCTGGTCCGGGCCGAGACGCTGACCTTCCGGTATTCCGATTTCGTCGTCGCCGCCGAATTGCAGGGCGCGGGCGTCACGCGCATCCTGCTGCGCTATATCGTGCCGCTTTGTGCGCCTTCGGTCATCATCCGGCTGACGCTGAACATGGCCTCGATCATCCTGACGGCAGCCGGGCTTGGCTTTCTGGGCCTTGGTGCGCAGCCGCCGATGCCGGAATGGGGCGCGATGGCGGCGCAGGGGCGGCAGTATCTGCTGGACGCGTGGTGGCTGACCGCCGTGCCGGGCATCGCCATTCTGGTCGTCAGCCTTGCCTTCAACCTGCTCGGAGACGGGCTGCGCGATATTCTGGACCCGAAACATGCCTGATCCTGACCCCTTGCTGTCCGTGCGGAACCTGACCGTCGCCTTCCCCTCGCTGCACCAGATCCGGCCCGCGGTCAGCGGTGTCAGCTTCGATCTGGGGCGCGAAAAGGTCGGCATCATCGGCGAAAGCGGATCCGGCAAAAGCACCTGCGGCCGCGCGATCATGCGGCTTCATCCCAAAAAGACGCGCATCACGGCCGAGCGCATGGCGTTTCAGGGCAAGGATCTTCTGACCCTGCCTGAACGCCAGATGCGCGCCATCCGCGGGCATCGCATCGCCATGATCCTGCAGGATCCGAAATATTCGCTGAACCCGGTGATGACGGTCGGCGAACAGATCGCGGAAACCGTGATCCTGCACGAAGGCCTGTCGCGCCACGCATCGCGGCTGCGCGCCACGCAGATGCTGGACAAGGTGCATATCCGCGACCCCGAGCGGGTGATGAAGCTTTATCCGCACGAGGTCTCGGGCGGGATGGGGCAGCGGGTCATGATCTCGATGATGCTGATCGCCAAGCCCGCGCTGATCATCGCGGATGAGCCGACTTCGGCGCTTGACGTGTCGGTGCGCCAGCAGGTTCTGACCATTCTGGACGAGCTGGTGGCCGAAAACGACATGGGGCTTTTGTTCATCTCGCATGATCTGAACCTTGTGCGCAGCTTTTGCGACAGGGTGCTGATCATGTATGCCGGCCGGGTCGTCGAGGAGTTGCGCGCCTCGCAGCTTGACGAAGCCCAGCATCCCTATACGCGCGGGCTGCTGGCGGCGCTTCCCAGTCTGACCCAGCCCAAGGACCGCCTTGCCGTGCTGCATCGCGACCCGGCATGGGCGGGGGTGTGACATGCAGGGCAGCAAGATGATCGAGGTCTTGGGCCTGCATGTCACCTTCGGGCATGGCGCCAAGGCCAATCATGTCGTGCGCGGTGTCGACATGACCGTGGCCGAGGGCGAATGTTTCGGACTGGTGGGCGAATCCGGTTGCGGCAAATCCACGGTTCTGGGGGCCATCGCCGGGCGGGTGAAACACTGGCAGGGCAGCATATCTGCCGCGGGCCAGCCGCTGCGGCCGGAACGGCGCAGCCTGTCGCAGCTGCGCCTGCAGCAGATGGTGTTTCAGGATCCGTTCGGATCGCTGCACCCGCGCCATACGATCGGGCGGGCCTTGTCCGAACCCTTGGACATTCACGGCATCGGCGATACCGAGGCGCGCATCGAAAAGGCGCTGGATCAGGTCGGCCTGCCGCGCCGCTTCCGCTTTCGCTATCCGCATCAGTTGTCCGGGGGGCAACGCCAGCGCGTCGCCATTGCCCGCGCGCTGATCCTGGAACCGAAAGTGCTGTTGCTGGATGAACCGACCTCGGCGCTGGACGTGTCGATTCAGGCGGAAATCCTGAACCTTCTGAAGGATCTGCGCGAAAAATCCGGGCTGACCTATGTGCTGGTCAGTCACGACATGGCGGTGGTGACGCATCTCAGCGACCGCATCGCCGTCATGCAGACGGGCAAATTCGTCGAGATCGCCTCGCGGCAGGCGATGATCCATGACGATCTGCGCCACCCCTATACGAAAATGCTGCGCGACGGCAGCCTTGGCTATCGCGCGACCTTGGGATTGCAAAAGGAAGCAGGATGAAAATCGACCGGATGCGGGTATTCATGACCCGCGACAAGGACCGCCCGCGCGTCATCGTGGCGCTGGATACCGATGACGGGCTGACGGGCTGGGGCGAATGCTACAACCACGGGCCGGACCTCGCGCTGCCGCCGCTGCTGGATTATCTGTATGGCTTCATCGCCGGACAGGATCCGACGCGGGTGGATCATCTGGTGAACCACATGATCCAGCAATGCCGCTTTCCGCCGGGCGCGCTGGGGCTGGCGGCCATTTCGGGGCTGGATCACTGCCTGTGGGATCTTGCGGCAAAGGCTGCGGGCGTGCCGGTTTACAAGCTGCTGGGGGGCGAGGTCCGCGACCGCATCAAGGTCTATGCGGGCGTCTATACCGCCCCCGATGTCGGCGCCGCCAAAGAGGAACTTGACCGCCTGCACGAGGGATGGGGATTTTCGGCCTTCAAGCTCAGCCCGTGGCGCGTCAATCTGCATGCCCACCGCTGGGGCGAGGTCGTGCGCGCCTCGGCCGACTATTTCCGCGACCTGCGCGAGACGGTGGACACCAGCTATGACATCGCCTTCGATGCCCATGCGCAGATTTTCGACGTGCATTCCGCGCGCACGCTGGGCAATGCGCTGGCCCCCTATGATCCCCTGTTCTTTGAAGAACCGCTGCGCCCGGAAAACATCGAGCTTTACGGCGATCTGAACCAAGGACTGAACTGCCCGCTGGCGACCGGAGAGTCGCTGTATAACCGCAACGAATTCCTGCGGCTGTTGCAGGTCAAGGGCGCGGATCTGATCCAGCCCGATATCTGCGTCGTGGGCGGCATCTGTGAAATGCGGCGCATCGCCACCTTGGCCGAGGCGCATTTCGTGGGCATTGCTCCGCATAATCCCATGGGTCCGCTGGCGACGGCGGTGAACGTGCATTTCTCGGTCGCGCAGCAGAATTTCAGGATTCTGGAATACCGGCTGCCGGTCGGTCAGGTCTACAGCTATGGCGGGACGACCGTGCAGCGCCGCGAAGAAGCCGCGCATTATGTCGTCGACCCCTATCTGCCCAAGGACGGCTATCTGGAACTGCGGCCCGACCGCCCCGGATGGGGGGTCGAGATGGACGAGAAGGCCATGCAGGAACACGGCTATATCCATTGGCAACGTCGCGTGCCAACGCGGCCGGATGGATCATATGCCTATGCCTGAACTGGCCGCGGTCATCCGGCCCGGACACGATGCCCCCCGTTCCGCGCGGCCATGACCTGCCGCGCGGAACGGGGGGCGGGTGGCTTAATCCTCGACGAAGACCTCTTCTCGCTTGGCCCGCAGGGCCGGGATCGCCGACAGGACCAGCAGCCCGGCCGAGATCAGCAGCAGGATCAGGCTCAGTGGGTTGTCGGTAAAGGTCGACAGCTCGCCCCGCGACAGCAGCATGGCGCGGCGCAGGTTTTCCTCGATCAGGTGGCCAAGGACAAAGCCCAGCAGCAGGGGGGCCGGTTCAAAGCCCATCTTGATCAGCAGATAGCCCAGGATGGCAAAGCCGCCGGTAAAGACCACATCCATCGGATTGTTGTCGATGGAATAGATACCGATGCAGGAAAAGATCAGGATCGCCGGGAACAGCAGCCGGTAAGGCACTTTCAAAAGCCGCACCCACATGCCGACCAAAGGCAGGTTGATGACCAAAAGCATCAGGTTGCCGATCCACATGCTGGCGATCATGCCCCAGAACAGCGTCGGGCTTTCCGTCATCACCTGCGGGCCGGGGACGATGCCTTGGATCATCATCGCGCCCACCATGATCGCCATCACCGCATTCGGCGGAATGCCCAGCGTCAGCAGCGGGATGAAGCTGGTCTGCGCGCCCGCATTATTGGCGGATTCGGGGCCGGCGACCGCCTCGATCGCGCCCTTGCCGAAATCCTGCGGGCGTTTGGCCAGCTTCTTTTCCAGCGTATACGAGGCAAAGGGCGCCAGCACCGCGCCATTGCCCGGCAGCATCCCCAAGGCCGAGCCCAGACCCGTGCCGCGCAGGATCGGCGCGATCGAGCGGCGCAGCTCGGCCCGCGTCGGCAGCAGCGGACCCATGGTGCCCCGGATCACGTCGCGCTGTTCGCCGCCCTCAAGGTTGCGCAGCACCTCGGCGAAACCGAAGATGCCCATGGCCAGCACCGCAAAGTCGATGCCATCGGCCAGATGCAGCGATCCGAAGGTCATGCGCGCCTGTCCGGTTTCCAGATCCGAGCCGATGGTGGACATCAGGATGCCCAGCAGGATCATCGCCACCGCCTTCAGGACCGAGCCATGCGCCAGCACCACGGCAAAGACCAGCCCCATGACCATCAGCGCAAAGTAATCCGTCGGGCCAAAGCGCAGCGCCAGTTCGGTCAGCGGCACGGCCAGCGCGGCGATGATGACCGTGGCGATGCAGCCCGCCACGAATGAGCCGATGGCCGAAATGCCAAGCGCGGCCCCGGCCCGGCCCTTTTTCGCCATGGCATGCCCGTCCAGCGCGGTGACGACCGAGCCGGCCTCGCCGGGGATATTGACCAGAATGGCCGAGGTCGAGCCGCCATATTGCGCGCCGTAATAGATGCCCGCCAGCATGATCAGCGCGCCCACCGGGTCGATGCCGAAGGTGATGGGCAGCAGCATGGTGATGGTGGCGATGGGGCCGACGCCGGGCAGGATGCCGATCAGCGTGCCGACAAGGCAGCCGATGAAGGCCAGCCCCAGATTCTGAAACGACATGGCCGTCTGAAAGCCCAGGGCAAGATTGCTGAGAAGATCCATGGGTGCCTCAATACTGGATGATGCCGGGAAGGATCAGGACGGGGATCGGCAGGTTCAGCCCGACCTTGAAGACCAGAATGCAGCCCACGGTCATGAAGATCGCAAAGCCGATCAATTCGCCCCAGCGCATGTCTCGGTCGGCAAGCCCGGCCAGCAGCGCCAGCAACGGGGCTGCGATGGCAAAGCCCACGGTCTGCACGGTCAGGGCAAAGGCAAGGATCCCGGCCAGCACGCAAAGCGGGCCGCGCAGCGGGATCTTCGGCATCGCCTCGGACGGGCGTAGAAAGGACAGGACCAGCAGGATGGCCCCGCAGATGCCGACAAGCGCGGCCAGCAGTTTCGGCATCAGGCCGGGGCCGATGAAGCGCAGCGTGCCGGTTTCCAGATCGGACGAGGCCCAGAGCGCGAAGGCCGAAATGGCGATCAACGTCAGCCCGGCGACCCGGTCTTGCGACAAGAGCACCCGGCCCTGTCCCTCGGCGGGATGGGTTTGGTCAGTCATGGCGATTTCCCGTTTGGGGCCCCGCATCACGTGCGGGGCGGGTCAGGTCAGTGGATCTCGATCTGGGCGTCGCGGATCAGCGCGCCCCATTTTTCCAGATCGGCATCCAGCGCGGCGCGGTGATCGGCAGGCGTGCCGGGGCGCGGGACGGACCCGTCGACGGCCAGCTTTTCCTGCACCGCCGGATCGTTCAACACCGTGTTCAGCGCCGCGTTGATTTTGGCCACGACATCCTCGGGCGTGCCTGCGGGGGCCAGAAGGCCATAGATCAGCGCCGCCTGATAACCCTCGACGCCCGCATCCTGCATCGTCGGCACCTCGGGCATCGTGGGCGAGCGTTCCGCGCCCGTCACCGCCAGCGCCCGCGCCTTGCCCGCCGCGACCTGCGCATGCGACGACGGGATCACGCCGAACAGAAAGTCGATGCGCCCGCCCAGAAGGTCGGTCATCGCCGGACCCGAGCCGCGATAGGGGATATGCGCGACCTCGATCCCGGCATCATGGGCGAAAAGCTCGGCCGCCATATGCGAGCCGGTGCCGACGCCCGATGACGCATAGGAAAGTTCACCCGGCTTTTCCTTGGCCAGCGCGATCAGCCCCGCCACGTCCTGCGCGGGCAGATCCTTGTTGACCACCAGCGCCAGCGGAATTTCCGAAATCAGCCCGACCGGCGTGAAATCCCTGGTGGGGTGATAGGTGGCGGCGGGATAGACATGCGGGTTGATGCCCATGGTGCCCGAATGGCCCAGCAGCAGCGTATAGCCATCGGCTTTGGCGTTCTGCACCGATTGCGTGCCGACGACACCGCCCGCGCCGGCCTTGTTTTCGACGACCACGGTGGCGCCGATCTGCCGGGTCAGCGCATCGCCGACGATGCGGGCCATGGCGTCATTGCCGCCGCCGGGCGGGAAGGGCACGACCAGCGTGATATTGCGTTCGGGATATTCCGCGGCGGCAAGCACGGGCAGGGCCGTCATCACGGCGGCGGCCATCAGGCCGAAGGTGCGGCGGTTCAGGGTCATTGGTTTCTCCTCCTTCAGGGTTCAGGGCGTGACGCGGAACCGGCGCTCCAGCCAGTCGCGCGTCCATTTGCGGATGTCGGGGGCCATGGTCATGGCCTGCGCCAAGGCGGCATCGGCGCGCGCCCCGGTCAGAAGCGGATAGGGGCCAAGCACCGGGGCTGCCTGATCGCGGAAGCGCGGATTGGCGGCCATGTGCGAAAAGGCTTCGCGAAACAACTGACTGCGCGCGACCGGCACGCTGCCGGGCAGAAAGACCATTTTCTGCGCGGCGAAACCGGCGCGGAACAGGGCCTGCCATGCCTGCCATTCGGCGCCGTCCGGGTCGCGTCCATGGATCTGGCGAAAGACCTCGGGAAAGGCGGGCAGGGCGGGAAAGGCCGGATCGCGCGCCCAGCGGCCATGCGCGTCCAATGCGCCAAGGCTCATCAGCGGCACCACGCGGCCCGCATCCGCCAAAGGCTGGACCTGCGCCAGATAGCCGGGCGATGTCTGGTAATCCACGTCGAATTCGCCGCCGATCAGGCCGGCGCGGGCGGCATTGCGGCTGTTCAGGCCCAGCAGGACCGCCACATCCAGCCCCAGCATCTCAAGGGCCAGCAGCGGCACGATGTCCAGCGACGCCGCCCCGATCGAACCGAAATGCACCGTCCGCCCCCGCGCGACAAGCTGGGCCATGCTGCCGACCCCCAGCGCGGAGGGGACATAGATCGCCCCGCCCGAGGGCTGCGCCGCGACGATGCGCCAGTCGGCATAATCATATTGCACGCGCCGGTCGCCCAGCAGCGCCGCGAATTGCGTCGATCCGGTGGTGCCCAGCAACATGCGGCCATCGGCGCGGGCCTCGGCGGCAAAGAAATTCGCGGCGCGGGTCGAGTTCCCGCCCGAGACGTTCAGCAGCCGCACCTCGGGCCGGTCGGGCAGGGTCGCCGACAGCCAGCCCGCCATGAAGCGGGCCCAGACATCCGTGCCGCCGCCTTCCTGAAACGGCACGACCCATTGGATCGGCTGGGCCGCATGCGCGCTGGCCGGGGCGCAGACGGGGGCAACGACCCCGGCAGTCGCGGCGGCGATGAATTCTCTGCGGTTCACGGCATTCCTCCATGCCCGGCAGCGTGCTGTCGCCGCGCTGCCGTCCTCCTCCGAATCCCTGTTAGCACGGGGTTTCTTTCATCAAGCTTTCATGGCTGATAAAGAATTGCAGCCGACGCGACACGGGGGGGAACAGCGATGCGCAGCCTGATCGTCGAGGACAATCCCGGCATTGCCGCAGGCATCCGCCATTCGCTGGAGGGGCTGGGTCATGCCGTCGACCGCGCCGCCTCGCTGCCCGAGGCATTCGATCTGGCCGCCGTCGCCGATTACGATCTGGTGGTGCTGGATCTGAACCTTGGCAATCAGGACGGGCTGGATTTCCTGCGCCATCTGCGCGCTGCTGCCAAGGCGGTGGGCGTGCTGATCCTGACCGCGCGGGGCGGGGTGCAGGACAGGGTGCGGGGCCTTGATCTGGGGGCCGATGACTATCTGGCAAAGCCCTTTGAACTGGCCGAATTCGAAGCCCGGATCCGCGCGCTGGCCCGCCGCGTCGGTGGCGTCGATGCCCCGGTGATCCGCCTTGGCCGGCTGAGTTTCGATACCGTCAGCCGGGACGCGCGGCTGGACGGGGCGGCGCTGGACATGCCCGCGCGGGAACGTGCCCTGCTGCAATTGCTGGTCGAAAACGCCGGAACCGTGGTCCCGAAGGAACGCATCGCCGCGCGGCTGTCGGGCTTTGACGACGAACTGACGCCGAACGCGGTCGAGATCTATGTGCACCGCCTGCGCAAGCGGTTGGAAGGCAGCGGCTGCCAGCTGCGCACGGCGCGGGGTCTGGGCTATGTGCTGGACGCCGCCGGATGAGACGCCGCCCCTCGGTCACATGGTCGGTCTTGTTATGGCTGCTGGGGCCGCTGAGCCTTGTGGTGCTGGCCTTTCTGGCCGAGGCATGGGTCAGCGCCCGCCGCGCCACCGACCGGCTGTATGACCAGATGCTGGTTGCCTCGGCCATCAGCATCAGCGAAGCGGTGGACCGCACCTATGGCGATCTGGTCGAGGATGAGATCATCTCGCTGCTGCGCAACACCACCGAGGAGCGGATCTATTATCGCATCATCGGCCCCAGCCGGTCCTATCTGACGGGATATGAGGATTTTCATCCGCCGGGCGATGAGACGGCGCTGGAACCCGGCGTGCCGCGCATCAGCGACATGACCTATCGCGGCCAGCGGCTGCGGGCGGTGTCGCTGCGGTTTTTCGGCTCGGACGCGCTGGTGCCCGACTGGATCACCGTGCATGTCGGCATGACCCGCAACGAACGCGATGCGGCGATGCTGGCCTCGGTCTTCTCGGCGGCGCTGCGGCTGGGGCTGTTGCTGGCCGGGGCGGGGGTGCTGGCCTTCTTTGCCGTGCGGCGCGGCCTGCGGTCGCTGTTGCAGTTCCGCGACCAGATCGCCATGCGCTCGGCCGCGGATCTGTCGCCGATCCGGGCGACGCTGCCCAGCGACCTGCGGTCGATCGGCGAGGCGCTGAACACGCTGGTCGCCCGGCTGCGGCAGGCGCTGGAGCATGAGCGGCAGTTCATCGACGATGCCAGCCATCAGTTGCGCTCGCCGCTGACATCGCTGCATCTGCGCGCCCAGCTTTTGCAGCGCGACATGCCCGAAGGACCGCTGCGCGACGGCGTGTCCGCGCTGGTCGAGGACACCCGCGCCTCGGCCCGGTTGGCCGAGCAGTTGCTGGTCCACAGCCGCAGCGAGGCCGCGCATCATTGTCACGACGCCGTGCGCTTCGATCTGGCGGCGCTGGTCCGGCAGATGGTGCCGGAACTGCTGACGATCAGCGAGCGGCAGGGCTGCGATCTGGGCTTTTCGCTGCCGCCTCAGCCGGTCTTCATTCTGGGATCGCAGCTTTTATGCCGCGAAATCGTTCTGAACCTCGTGGACAATGCCATTCGTCACGGCGGGCCGGTCATCGACGTGACCGTGGAACAGCAGGGCGCGCAGGCGGTGCTGACCGTCGCGGATGACGGTCCGGGCATTCCGCTGGCCGAACGTGACAAGATCTTCGGCCGCTTCCAGCGCGGCGCGGCTGCCGGTCCGGGCGGCTCGGGTCTGGGGCTCGCCATCGTGCGCCAGATCGCGGATGGCTTTGGCGCTGCGGTCAGGCTTTCCTCGCCCCCCGAGGCGGACAGGACGCGCTTCAGCGTGGTTTTTGCCAGCGCATCTTAGGATCGCAGCGGGCCGTCTGGCGACGATTCCCGTGAACACCCCGCCCGAACGCAGATTCCCCACGGGCCGGCGCTTTTCCACAGCACCGCCGCGAAAAGGTGTTGCCTGCGACCGGGGTTGCGGGCTAGCCATGCGGCGTCGGTTTCCGAAAGGAATTGAAAGGGAATCCGTCGGCAGGGCGACCTGTCGAACCGGAACTGCCCCCGCAACTGTAGGCGGCGAAAGGACTGCGATCACGCCACTGTGGCAGATGCCATGGGAAGGCCGCAGCCCTTGATGACCCGCCAGTCAGGAGACCTGCCGACGCGAAACGCAACTGCACCCGGGCGGGGATGTCCGGAGAGGTGTCCGAATGAACCATGTCTTTCTGGTGGCGCAAGCCTGCCGGTTCAAGCCAGCGCATCAGCGCGCACCAGCCCTGGGGCGGACCTTTCCCGATATTTCCCGCAGCCGGAAATCACAGGGGTTCCCATGATCCGCATCCTGACTGGCCTGGCCGTCGCCACCGGCCTTGCCCTGACTGCCCATGCGCAGACGACCTATCCGCTGACGCTGCAGAATTGCGGCGTCGACGTGACCTTTCAGAACGCGCCCGGCAGCGTGGTGACCGTCGGTCAGGCCGCGACCGAGGTGCTGTATTCGCTGGGCCTTGCCGAAAAGGTGACGGGAACCTCGGTCTGGTTCACCGATGTTTTGCCGCAATACAAGGACGTGAATGCCGGGATCGAGCGGCTGGCCGATAACGATCCCAGCTTTGAAAGCATCGTGGCCAAGCGCCCCGGTCTGGTCGCGGTGCAGTATGAATGGCATGTCGGCCCGCAGGGGATCGTCGCCACCCGCGATCAGTTTTCCGACCTTGGCATCCCGACCTATATCCTGCCCGCCGATTGCGCGGGCAAGGATAACAGCGTCGGCTCGGACGGGACGCGCACGGCCATGTTCACCATGGACGGGATCTATCAGGGCGTGAGCGAACTGGCGCAGATCTTCGACGTTGCGGACAAGGGCCAGACGCTGGTTCAGGATCTGAAGGCGCGTGAAGCCGCGGCCATCGAAAAGGCCCGCGCGCTGGATCTGAAGGGCGCCTCGGCGCTGTTCTGGTTCTCATCGGCCGAGATCGACATCGACCCCTATGTCGCCGGTCGCAAGGGGCCGCCCGGCTATATGATGAACGCGCTGGGCCTGACCAATGTCATCGAAAGCGATGAGGAATGGCCGACCGTCAGCTGGGAAACCATCGCCCGCGCCAACCCTTCGGTCATCGTCATCGCCAAGATGGACCGCCGCCGGTTCGAGGCCGATGATTACGAAAAGAAGCTGGCCTTCCTGAAATCCGATCCGGTGACCCGCCAGATGGATGCGGTGAAAAACGACCGCATCGTCATTCTTGACGCCCATGCCATGGATCCCTCGATCCGCAATGTCACCGCGCTTGAGACGCTGGCCGAGGCGCTGCCGGGCTTTGATCTGAAATGACGGTTGCGACCAGTTCCGGCGCCTTCGGGTCTCCAGTGCTGCGGTCTTTCGTGTTGAAAGGCGCCGTCGGACTGGTCGTGCTGCTGCTGGCGATCCTTGCCGGGGTTGTCATCGGCGAGACGCCGCTGCCGTTTCATACGGTGGCGGCGGTCTTTTCCAACAATTTGTGGAATGCGGGCCATGCCGTCGATCCCATCGACGCGGGCATCATCTGGAATTACCGCCTGCCGCGCACGCTGGTGGCGGCGGCCTGCGGCGCGGGGCTGGCGCTGTCGGGCGTGGTGCTGCAATCGCTGGTGCGCAATGCGCTGGCCGATCCCTATCTGCTGGGCGTGTCGGCGGGGGCCTCGACCGGGGCGGTGGCGGTGACGATCATGGGTCTGGGGGGCGGCATGATCGGCATCTCGACCGGCGCGTTTCTGGGCGCGGCGCTGGCCTTTGTGCTGGTCGCGGCGCTGGCCCGCGCGGCGGGCGGAGGCTCGGCGCAGCTGGTGCTGGCGGGGATTGCCGGGTCGCAGCTGTTCAACGCGCTGACCAGCTTTTTCATCGCCAAATCCGCCAATGCCGAACAGGCGCGGGGCATCATGTTCTGGCTGCTGGGCAATCTGTCGGGCGTGCGCTGGCCCGATGTCACGCTGGCGCTGCCGGTGGCGCTGGCCGGTTGTCTGGCCTGTCTGTGGTATGCGCGGGCGATGGATGCGTTTTCCTTTGGCGCGGATGCGGCGGCGGCGCTTGGCGTGCCGGTGCTGCGCGTGCAGCTGGTGCTGATCGGCATGACGACGCTGATGACGGCGGTGATGGTCAGTCTGGTCGGGGCCATCGGCTTTGTTGGGCTGGTGATCCCCCATGCCATGCGCTTTGTCGCCGGCGTGCGGCACGGCGCGCTGATCCCGGCCTCGGCCCTTGCGGGGGCGGTGTTTCTGATTGCCGCCGATATCGTGTCGCGGATGCTGATCCCGGGGCAGGTCGTGCCGATCGGCGTGGTGACCGCGCTGGTGGGCGCGCCAGGCTTTGCGCTGATCCTGATCCGCAAGCGGAGCCGCGCATGAGGATCACGGCCAAAGCCTTGGGCTGGCGCCAGATCGTCCGCGACGTGTCGGTCGAGATCGCGGCGGGCGAGACATTCGGGCTGGTCGGTCCCAATGGCTCGGGGAAATCCACGCTGCTGCGCCTGCTGGCGGGCCTGCTGCCGCGCGCGGCGGGGCAGGTGGCGCTGGACGACACACCGCTGAGCGCGATGGCGCGCCGCGACATTGCGCGCTGTCTGGCCTTTGTCGAACAGCATGCCGACACGGCCGAGGCGTTACGCGTGCGCGATGCGGTGGAACTGGGCCGCACGCCATGGCTGTCGCCCATTGCGCCCTTTGGCGCGCAGGACGCCGATATCGTCGATATGGCGCTGGCGCGCGTCGATATGCAGGCCATGGCCGACCGGTGCTGGGCCACGCTCTCGGGGGGCGAACGCCAGCGCGTGCATCTGGCCCGCGCGCTGGCCCAGCAACCGCGCGTTCTGCAGCTGGACGAACCGACGAACCATCTGGATATCCATCATCAACTGGCGCTGATGGCGCTGGTGCGCACCCTGCCGCAAACCGTCGTCATGGCGATCCACGATCTGAATCAGGCGATGACCTGCGACCGGGTGGGCGTCATGTCGGGCGGCCGCATGCTGGCCTGCGGCGACCCGGCGCAGGTGCTGACGCCCGAACTTCTGGCGGCCGTGTTCCGCGTCGGCGCGACACGTCTGGACGCGCCCGGCCAGCCGCCGCTTTTCCGTTTCCACAGTCTTTGAGGTCTGCCCCATGCGCCTTGCCGCCCTTGCCCTGCTGGTCCTTGCCCAACCCGCCTTCGCCGAAATCCATGAGGTGAAGATGCTGAACCGGGGCGACAGCGGACCCATGGTCTATGAGCCCGCCTTCCTGCAGATCGCGCCCGGCGACACGGTGCGCTTTCTGTCCAGCCAGCCCGGCCACAATGCGGCCAGCATCGACGGCATGCTGCCCGAAGGGGCGCAGGCGTTTCGGTCAAGGCTCAATCAGGATTTCGATCTGACGCTGGATGTGCCGGGCAATTACGGCATCAAATGTTCGCCGCATTACGCGATGGGCATGGTCATGCTGATCCGGGTGGGCGGTGCGCCTGCGGTACATTTGCCCGACGATCTGCCCAAGCGCGCCCGCGAGCGGCTGGACGCCATCATCGCGGCACATCCCTGACCTGCGCATATGTTAAAGGGCAGCCCGATGGGCTGCCCTGTGCATCCGCCTTGCGGTCGCTTATTCGGCCGCGAAGCTGGTTGCATATTGGCCGCACCAGTCGCTGGACTGAACCACCGGCCAATAGCCGCGGGTGTCGGCGTCTTTCTGGGTGACCGGCGGGTTCGCGCGGCACAGGCCGGAATCGGAAAGCGTGCTGGCGGAGTTCGCCACGTGATCTTCATAGAACGCGCAGGCGCTGCATGCAGTCTTGGCCATGATGAAATCTCCTGTCTGGCTGCTTTGTCTTAGGTGGCTGGCTGGCGTCTGCTGGCTGGCGACCTTGAGACATATATAGCCCGCCGATCTGGCGGCTTCAAGGAAATATCAATAAAAACAAATAGTTGACTAGTTAGCTTGGTCTTTGCCTTCTGATTTTTTCGCTAAGGATTGATCGGCCGATCCGAACAAACTTCTTGGATTTGGTTTTTTCCAGCAGGCATTGGCTGCGGCGGCAATGGGCGCGTGGCAGATGTCTTTCCGTCAGGATTGCGCCCTTGGCCCCTGGCGGCCAGCGCCCGGATGACGCGGCGAAAATTAGCATTTCGCTCGGGATTCCTGCGCCGCACATCACGGCTTTTTCAGGCCCCGACGGGCGAATCGTCCCGTGGTGATTCTTGTCCTGAACCGCGCAGGATGATTGCGCAGCGACGGCACTGCTGGCAGATTTTCCGGATGGGAGAGAGGAGCGACCATGCCAAGCCTGCGCGGCCCATGGATCATCGCCGGCATTGCCGCTGCAGCTGTGCTGGTCTGGCTGGGCGGCCAGCTTGCCGGGCAGCATTACGCACGGGCCGCGCAGACACGCGCCGAAACCGCGCTGCGCCTGACCGTCAACGCGCTGGAGGCCGATCTGGCCCGCTATGAGGTCGTGCCGCTGCTGGTCGGCGATCTGGACCTGATCCACCGGCTGGCCGCCGATCCCGGCAACGCGGCCCTGCGGCGGCAGACGAATGCGTGGCTGGCCGAACAGAATGCCGATGTGCAGGCCTCGGACATCTATCTGATCCTGCCCGATGGCCACACCATCGCGCATTCCACCGCGACCGGCCCCAACAGCTTCATCGGCGAGAATTTCAGCTATCGCCCCTATTTCATCGACGCCATGGCAGGGCATCCGGCGCGGTTTTACGGCGTGGGCACGACCTCGGGCGTGCGGGGCTATTACTTTTCGGCGCCGGTGCGCGACGATCAGGGACACATCGCCGCCGTCATCGCGGTCAAGATCGGCGTCGACCGGATCGAGGCGGCGTGGCGCGGCGTCGAATACCGCGTCATGGTGACCGACCCCGAGGGGGCGGTGTTTCTGTCCTCGGAACCGGGCTGGCTGTATCACTCGATCCACGCGCTGACGCCGGACCGCATGGCGCGGACGGCGGCATCGCGGCGCTATGCCAGTCTGCCGTTGACCGAATTTGCCATGCAGCGCGGCGATCTGGCGGGCGTGCCGCTGTTTCGGATGCCCGCGGCGGATGGCTGGCATGATTTCATCTCCGCCTCGGACCGGATGCCGGATGCGGGCTGGACGGTGCATGTTCTGCTGGACAGCGAAGGCGCGCGGGCCGAGGCGCGGCTGGCCATGCTGACGCTGGCGCTGTTGCTGCTGGCGGCGGGGATCGTCGCGCTGATGTGGCGCCAGCGCCGCGCCATGCAGCGGTTTGCCACCGCCGAACTGGAACGCCGCGTGACCGAACGCACCGCCGCGCTGGCCCGTGCCAATGACCAGCTGGGGCAGGAAATCACCGAACGCCGCGCGACCGAGGCCGAACTGCGGGCCGCGCAGGAAAGCCTTGTGCAGGTCGGAAAGCTCGCGACGCTGGGGCAGATGTCGGCCTCGATTTCGCATGAGATCAATCAGCCGCTGGCGGCGGCGCGCAATTTCGCCGACAGCGCCGCCATCCTGATCGAGCGCGGCGATCTGGTCCGCGCGCGCGACAACATCGCCGAGATCCTGGCGCTGATCGACCGCATGGCCGCCATCGGCACGCATCTGCGGCAGGCGGCCCGCAAGCCCGATGACCAGCTTGGCGCGGTGGACCTGCATCCGCTGCTGCGCGAAACGCAGACCATCGTCGCCGCGCGTCTGGCCAGCGCCGATGCGCGGCTGGAACTGGATGTGCCGCCGGGCCTGCCGCCCCTACGCGCCGGACCCACGCGCCTGCAGCAGGTGCTGGTCAACCTGATCACCAATGCCGCCGATGCCGTCGAGGGGCTGGCGGACCGCCGCATCACGCTGTCCGCCCGCCTTGAGGGCGACAGCATCGCCATCCGCATCCGCGACCACGGCCCCGGCATTCCCGATGCCATCGCCGCGCGGATCTTTGACCCCTTCTTCACCACCAAGGGCTTCGGGCTTGGGCTGGGCCTGTCGATCTGTTCCAGCATAATGCGCGATCTGGGCGGCACGCTGTCATGCCGCAATGCTGCGCCGGGGGCCGAGTTTCTGGTGACGCTGCCCGCCGCCCGCCTTGAGGCTGCCGCATGACGCGGGTGCTGCTGGTCGATGACGACGAAAAGATGCGCGCCTCGACCGCGCAGGCGCTGGAACTGGCGGGCTTCGCCGTCGAGCCGCTGGCCTCGGGGCCCGAGGCGCTGGCGCTGGCCGGGCCGGGCTTTGCGGGCGTCATCGTCAGCGATATCCGCATGCCCGGCATGGACGGGATGACGCTGCTGGGACGGCTGCGCGACATCGACCCCGACCTGCCGGTGATCCTTGTGACCGGCCATGCCGAGGTGCCCTTGGCGGTCGAGGCGATCCGGGGCGGGGCTTACGATTTCATCGAAAAGCCGTTTCGCGTGCAGGAACTGGCGACGGTCATCCGCCGCGCCGCCGATCACCGCAAGCTGGTGCTGGAAAACCGCCGCCTGCGCGCCGTCGCGGGCAAGCGCGACGATATCGAGGCGCGGCTGCCCGGTCGCACGCAGGTGATGGTCGATCTGCGCTATCGGCTGCGTGCCATCGGCGGCTCGGATGCGGATGCGCTGATCATCGCGCCGACCGGGGCGGGCAAAGAGGTCGTGGCCCATGCGCTGCATGATCTGTCGGCCCGTGCCGCCCGGCCCTTCGTCGCGATCAACTGTGCCGCCCTGCCTGCGGCGCTGATCGAATCCGAACTGTTCGGCCATGAGGCGGGGGCGTTTCCCGGTGCGGTCCGCGCACGGTTCGGCAAGTTTGAACATGCGCGCGGCGGCACGGTGCTGCTGGATGAAATCGGCTCGATGCCGCTGGATCTGCAAGCCAAGCTGCTGCGCGTCCTGCAGGACCGCGTCATCACCCGGCTGGGCGCGAATGAGCCCATCCCGCTGGACGTGCGCTTCATCGCCATCTCGAAGACCGATCTGGGCCTGGCCGTGCAGCGCGGCAGTTTCCGCGAGGATCTGTATTGGCGCCTGAACGTCGCCGTCCTGCACGTCCCGCCGCTGTCGGCCCGGCGCGAGGATATCCCGCTGCTGTTTCTGCAATTGCTGCGCGAGGCCGCCGCCCGCCACAAACTGCCCGAGCGCGACCCGCCCTCGGCCTTTCTGGCCGGTCTTGCCGCCAAGGACTGGCCCGGCAATGTCCGCGAATTGCGCAATCTGGCCGAACGCGTCGTGCTGGGGCTGGAGGGCGCGGAACTGGCCGGGCAGGGCGCGCGGCTGGCCGATCAGGTCGCGGAATTTGAACGCAGCCTGATCGCGGGGGCCATCGCCGCGCATGGCGGTCACCTGCGGCCGGTCTACGAAACGCTGGGGATCTCGCGCAAGACGCTGTACGAAAAGATGCAGAAATACGGGCTGGACCGCCGCCTGCTGGTCGATCCGGATGGCTGATGGGTGGATTTCCACCCATCACGGATGCGTGTTGTCACCCTTTCCACCCATTCCCGCGCGCTGCGATGCGAAAGCCCGCGCTGCGGCCCGGATTTGGCTTGGTATCGCGCAGCCCTTGGCCGCAGGCTGAGGTCAAGCGCACCCGTTGAGGAGCGGGCGCGGCACTCAGGGAGGATATCATGAAGAAATTGCTTGGCGCGCTTTGTGCGGCCACGATGCTGACCGCGCCTGCCTTCGCGCAGGATTATCCCGAACGCCAGATCACCATGGTCGTGCCGTTCTCGGCGGGCGGGCCCACCGATACCGTGGCGCGGCTGGTGGCGGAAAAGATGTCGGCAGATCTGGGCCAGCAGATCGTCGTGGAAAATGTCGGCGGCGCGGGCGGCACGCTGGGCGCGGGTCAGGTCGCCAAGGCCGATCCCGACGGCTATACCGTGCTGTTGCACCATATCGGCATGGCGACGGCGGCGACACTGTATCGCAATCTGGCCTATGACACGCTGAACGCCTTTGAATATGTGGGCCTTGTGACCGAGGTGCCCATGGTCGTCGTCGCCCGCAAGGATTTCGAGCCGACGGATTTCAAGGGCTTCATCGACTATGTGAAGGCCAATGGCGACAGCCTGACGCTGGCCAATGCAGGCATCGGGGCGGCCAGCCATCTGTGCGGGATGCTGCTGATGCAGGCGCTGGAAACGCCGCTTGTCACCGTTCCCTATAAGGGCACGGGTCCGGCGATGACCGATCTTCTGGGCGGGCAGACCGACATCATGTGCGACCAGACAACCAACACCACGCAGCAGATCAAGGGCGGCACGATCAAGGCCTATGCCGTGACCACGCCCGAACGCCTGCCGCTGTTTCCTGACCTGCCCACCGCCGAGGAATCCGGTCTGGCGAATTTCGAGGTCAGCATCTGGCACGGCATCTACACCCCCAAGGGCACGCCCGCCGAGGTGAACGAGCGTCTGTCGAAATCGCTGCAATCCGCGCTGGCCGATGAAGGCGTGGCCAAGGCGATGGCCGATCTGGGCACCGCGCCCTCATCCGCCGAGGATGGCACCCCCGCCGCGCTGAAAGCCAAGCTGGAATCCGAGATCGCCCGCTGGAAGCCCGTGATCGAGGCCGCTGGCGTCTATGCCGACTGATGCAAGACGGCCCCGCCGATGTGGCGGGGCCTTTCACCGGGGGAATGTTTCATGTCCACGAAACCCAAGGACTCGACCGATCTTGCGGCGGGTCTGATCCTGATGGCGGCGGCGGCGTTTTTCGGCTGGCAGACCATGGGTCTGCCCATCGGCACATCGCTGCGCATGGGGCCGGGATATTTCCCGATGGTCCTGTCGATCCTGCTGTTCGTGCTGGGCGCGCTGATCACGCTGAAATCCTTTGGCCGCGAGGGCGAGCCATTCGGCCGCATCGCGTGGCGCGGGGCGCTGTTCATCCTGCCCGCGCCCATCTTCTTCGGCCTGACGGTGCGCGGCCTTGGCTTCGTGCCTGCGCTGTTTGTCACCACGCTGATCGCCTCGCAGGCTTCGGTGCGGATGCGGCCGCTGCATGCGCTGGTGCTGGCGGTGCTGGTGACGATCATGTCGACGCTGATCTTCAGCTATGGTCTTGGCCTGCCGTTCCGGCGGTTCGGGCCGTGGGTCCAGTTCTAGGGAGGGGCGGGGATGGATCTTCTTTCCAATCTGAGCATGGGCTTCATGGTCGCGGGATCGCTGGCCAATATGCTGTTCTGTCTGATCGGGGTGCTTCTGGGCACGCTGATCGGCGTCTTGCCGGGCATCGGCGCCACGGCGACCATCGCCATGCTGCTGCCCATCACCTTCCAGCTTGAGCCGGTCAGTTCGCTGATCATGCTGGCGGGCATCTATTACGGGGCGCAATATGGCGGCTCGACCACGGCGATCCTGATCAACATGCCGGGCGAAAGCTCGTCTGCGGTGACGGCCATCGACGGCTATCAGATGGCGCGCAAGGGCAAGGCGGGCACGGCGCTGGCTGTGGCGGCGCTGGGGTCGTTCTTTGCCGGCACGGTCTCGACCTTCCTTGTCGCGATCTTTGCCCCGCCGCTGACCGAGGTGGCGCTGAAATTCGGCGCGGCGGAATATTTCAGCCTGATGGTGCTGGGTCTGGTGATGTCGGTGGCGCTGGCCCATGGCTCGGTGCTGAAGGCGCTGGCCATGGTCGTTCTGGGCCTGCTGCTGGGGATCGTGGGCACGGATATCTATACCGGCACGCCGCGCTTCACCATGGGCATCACGCAATATGCCGACGGGCTGAACTTCGTCGCGCTGGCCGTGGGCGTCTTCGGCATCGCCGAGATCCTGCGCAATCTGGAAGACGAAACCGAACGCGAGGTGATGACGAAAAACATCAACCGCCTGCTGCCGACGCGGGACGAACTGCGCCAGATGATCGGCCCGGTCCTGCGCGGCACGGGTGTCGGCTCGGTGCTGGGCATCCTGCCGGGCGGGGGCGCGATCCTTGCCAGCTTTGCCAGCTATACGGTGGAAAAGAAGCTGTCGAAACACCCCGAGGAATTCGGCAAGGGCGCGCTTGCGGGCGTGGCCGGGCCGGAATCGGCCAACAATGCGGGGGCGCAGACCAGCTTCATCCCGCTGCTGACGCTGGGGATCCCGGCCAATCCGGTCATGGCGCTGATGATCGGGGCGATGATCATTCAGGGCATCGTGCCCGGCCCGAACGTGGTCAGCGAACAGCCGGAACTGTTCTGGGGCATCATCGCGTCGATGTGGATCGGCAACCTGATGCTGGTGCTGCTGAACCTGCCGCTGATCGGCATGTGGGTGAAGCTGCTGACCGTGCCCTATTTCGTGCTGTTTCCGATCATCATGGCGATGTGTTCGATCGGGGTCTATTCGGTCGCCTCGAACACGTTCGACCTGTATGCCGTCGCGTTCTTTGGTCTGCTGGGCTATCTGATGTCCAAGCTGCGCTGCGAACCCGCGCCTTTGCTGCTGGGCTTTGTCCTTGGCCCGCTGCTTGAGGAAAACCTGCGCCGCGCCATGATCCTGTCGCGTGGCGATCCGACGACCTTCGTCACGCGGCCGATCAGCGCAGGTCTGCTGCTGATGGCGCTGGCGGTGCTGGTGCTGGTCTTCCTGCCCCAGATCCGCAAACGCCGCGACGAAGTTTTCACCGAAAGCGATGCCTGAAGCATGTGGAGGATGCCATGACATTCAATCTGACCCGCCGTGCGACCCTTGCCGCGGCCCTTGTTCTGGGCCTTGCGGGGGCCGCCGCGGCCCAGTTTCCCGACCGTCCGATCACGCTGGTGATCCCCTTTGCCGCCGGAGGCTCGACCGATGTGGTCGGGCGCATCGTCGCCGACCGCATGGGCGCGGCGCTTGGCCAGCAGATCGTCGTCCAGAACGTCGGCGGCGCGGGCGGCAGCCTTGGGGCGGGGCAGGTCGCCAAGGCCGATCCTGACGGCTATACCATCCTGATGGGCACGGTCGCCACACATGCGCTGAACCCGCTGATCCTGAAGCAGAAGCCCTATGATCCGGTGGCGGATTTCGCGCCGGTCTCGCTGCTGGTGCTGGTGCCGAACGTGCTGGCGGTAAACCCGGAACTGCCGGTCAATACCGTGCAGGAGCTGATCGATCTGGCCAAGAAGGATCCCGGTGCGCTGGCCTATGCCTCATCGGGGAACGGCACGCCGCTGCATCTGTCGGGCGAGCTGTTCAAGTCGATGGCGGGCGTGGACATCACGCATATCCCCTATAAGGGCTCGGGCCCGGCGCTGACGGATGTGCTGGGCAATCAGGTGCCGATCATCTTTGACAACCTGCCCTCGGCGTCGGGGCATATCGCCTCGGGCAAGCTGCGCGGGCTTGGCGTCACCACCAAGGAACGCGCGCCCAGCTTCCCCGACATGCCCGCGATTGCCGAAACGCTGCCAGGATATGAGACCTACAGCTGGAACGCCCTGTTTGCCCCGGCAGGCACGCCGCCCGAAGCCATCGCCGCGCTGAACAAGGCCGCCGTCGAAGCCATGGCCGATCCCGCTGTCGTGGCCCGCATGGGCGAGTTTTCGGCCAGCATCGTCGCCTCGACCCCCGAGGCCTTGGGCGAACACGTCAAGGCCGAGATGGCGAAATGGGAGCCGGTGGTCCGCGACGCCAATGTCAGCCTGGACTGATGGGGTCTGCTGATGCGACCCGCGCCCGGCGATGATCTGTCCACGCATCGGGTGGCCAACCAGCCGCCGGATGCGGGGGACCGGGATTTCTGGGCAGACGACCCGGCGCTGCGCGCTTTGACGCGCGCGCCGGAACTGGCCGCTTACGGCGCGCTGATGGGGCGGGACGCCATGCGCCGGGCGGGGCAGGCGGCAAACCGGTTTCCGCCCGAGTTGCACGGCTTTGACCAGCACGGGCGGCGGCTGGATGAGGTGACGTTTCACCCCGCATGGCATCAGGTCATGCAGGCCTCCATGGCGGCGGGCTATCACGCCGTGGCGTGGCAGGCCGGCGGCAGCCATGCGCAGCACGCCGCCATGGTCTATCTGGCAAGCCAGACCGAGCCGGGGCATTGCTGTCCCCTGACCATGACCTATGCCGCGCATCCGCTGCTGGCGGATCTGCCCGACTGGCAGGCCGGGGCGCTGTCGCGCGACTATGACCCGCGCGTGCTGCCCGCGCCCGAAAAGCGCGGCCTGACGCTGGGCATGGCGATGACGGAAAAGCAGGGCGGCTCGGATGTCAGGGCCAATACCACGCGGGCCGAACGCGACGGCGCGGCGTGGCGGCTGACCGGGCATAAATGGTTCTGCTCGGCCCCGATGTCGGACGGGTTTCTGACGCTGGCGCAGACGCCCGACGGGTTAAGCTGCTTTCTGGTGCCGCGCTGGCTGCCGGACGGGCGCAATGGCATCCGCCTGATGCGGCTGAAGGACAAGCTGGGCAATCGCGCCAATGCCTCGGCCGAGATCGAATATGACCGCGCGCTGGCTTTGCCCGTGGGGGCGCAGGGCTGCGGGCTGCGCACCATCGTCGCCATGGTCCATCACACGCGGCTGGATACGGCCATGGCTCCGGCGGGGCTGATGCGGGCGGCACTGCGCGACGCGTTCCATTGGGCCGCGCATCGCAGTGCCTTTCAGAAGCGGCTGATCGACCAGCCGCTGATGCGCGCGGTTCTGGCGGATCTGGTGCTGGACTGGCTGGGCAGCCTGACGCTGGGCATGGCGGTGGCGGCCAGCTTCGACGGCACCGCGCCCGAAGATCGCGCCTTTGCCCGGATCGGCGTGGCGCTGGCGAAATACATGGGGAACAAGCTGTGCCCATTGGTCGTGGCCGAGGCGATGGAGGTCCTGGGCGGCATGGGCTATGTCGAAGAAACCGGCCTGCCGCTGCTGTATCGCGAAGCGCCGCTGAACGGCATCTGGGAAGGCTCGGGCAATGTGATCTGCCTTGATCTGCTGCGCAGCCTGTCGCGCGATCCCTTGTGCCGCGATGTGCTGGCCGCGCGGCTGGCGGCTAGCAGGGGCGTGCTGGCCGATTACGACGCCGCGCTGGCGGATTGGCAATCGCGCTGGTCCGACCTGCCCACCGAAGCCGAGGCGCGGCAGTTTGCCGAACAGACGGCGCTGCTGCTGACGGCCGCGGTTCTGGTGGCGGGTGGGCATGCTTTGGCCCCGGCCTTCATCCGCACCAGATTGATGCAGGGACGCGGCCGCATGGCTGGCGCCATTCCGGCGGGGATGGCCGACGCGGTCTTGGCCGAGGATCTGTTTTCACGCGATTAAGCCGCGATATTCAGCAGCCCGCGCACGCGAGATAATATGCCTGCTGTAATAAGACAGCCGTGGGTTGAATATTTGCTGCGCTATTGCGGATTATATTGATCAAAGGCGATTTGCGCTGCGGGATGCATCGGGGCCGATAATCCGGTGCTGCGCATGGCATTGGGCGACAGCGCATCCAGAACCGGCGCAGAAATGCCCACCACCAGAAGATTGTCCAGCGTATTGCGCACAAGCGCGCCGACGATGTCGTCGTCCATATCCGCCCGCGTGACCAGCGTGGCCATCACTGCGAAGGTCATGGCGCGGCCCTTCTTGCCGTAAAGCCCGCGCGGGATCGAGGCATAGACATAATCCGGATTGGCCTCAAGAAAGGCGCGGATGTCCGGGCCGGACACGGTGACCAGCCGCGCATCGCATTCGCTGATCGCCCGCGCCACGCCCGCATTGGGGTGGCCGGTAATCAGCACCATCGCGTCGATCCTGCCGGCGCACAGCTCATCCAGCCCGCTGCCCGCCGACAGCTCCAGCAGCGCCATGAAATCGTTGCGATCATAGCCCAGGGCATCGAACAGCCGCAGCGCCGTCGCCTGCCGCCCCGAGGCGGGCAGGCCGATATCGACACGCTTGCCCAGAAGCCCCTTGAGGCTGAGGATCCTTGCGCCCGGACGCGCCAGAATGGTCAGCGCCTCGGGGTAAAGCGAGGTGACGCTGCGCAGGTCGTTGAAGGGCGGCGCGGTCTTGAACGGACCATCCGCGGTCATCGCCATATGCTGCACGTCCGATTGCACCAGCGCGAAATCCAACTGCCCGTTGCGCAGCGCGCTGAGGTTGTAGATCGAGCCGGGCGTGGCTTCCGGGCTGCACCGCAGATGCCCCCGCTCGACCCGGTTCGTGGCATCGCACAGCGCCGTCGCTGCAGCGTAATAGCTGCCGCTGACATCCCCCGAACCCAGCGTGTAAAGCCGCAGATCCTGCGCCTGCGCAGAAACGCCAAGGCCCATCGCAAGGGCAAGGACAAGTCGAAGCATGGACAACCCCAAAAGACCGGCGCGCATATTAGGGCATGGCAGGAATAACGCGGCAAGCCGTAAATTCCGCTCGCGTTAACCATTTCCCCGGGCCAGAATATGCAGGCAATTCGGATTCGGGGCCTCATGCCGGATTTTGTCTATGATATTCCGCTAAAGCAGCTTGCCACCTATTTCGCGCTTGCGGCGGTGGCCTCGGTCGTCATCGGAATGCTGATCGTCAAGCCGATCATGCGGCTGCTGATCGGCGCAGGCCCGGACCTGAACGAGGCGATCAATTACGGCACGGCGGGCTTCAATCTGTTTTACGGGCTGCTGCTGGGTCTGCTGACCGTCTCGGCCTATCAGAACAACGAACGCATTTCCGAGGCGGTCCTGCAGGAAGCCACCGTGCTGGCCGCCGTCTATTCCGATGTGAACGCCTATCCCGAACCGATCCGCTCCGAGACCAAGGCGATGATCCGCGACTATGTGCTGTTCACGCTGCACAAGGACTGGCCCGCGCATCGGCAGGGCTTTTATCTTGATGGCGGCGCGAACCGCGTCAACGCCATCCGCCAGAAGCTGGCCGGGTTCGAGCCGGCAACGCCGGGGCAGGAGGTGCTGCATGCGCAGATGCTGTCGGCTTTTCAGGAATTCACCCGCGCGCGCCAGCTGCGCCTGAACGGGGTCTATACCCAGATCCCGAATGTGCTGTGGTATGCGGTTCTGGTCGGCGCGGCGATCAACATCATCCTGATCGTGCTGCTGCGGATGCGGCCCGTGCGGCAATTCGTGCTGGGCACCATCACCGCGTTCTTTCTTGGCGTCATCCTGTTCGTCATCGTGGCGCTGGACGACCCCCTGCGCGGCGAGGGCGGGATCAAGCCCGATCCGCTGCAACGGCTGTGGGACCGCGCGATGATCTGGGATGAGCCATAGGGGGCGCGGGCATGGCTGATTTTTCCATCCGCGAGGTCGAGGGGATGCGGCAGGTCCGCGTCGATATCGCCGGGGAAACCGTGCGCGCCCGGCGCGGGGCCATGTCCACCATGCGCGGCGACATCAAGCTGACGCCGCGCCTGCCGGGATTTGGCGACATCTTCCGGTCGATCTTCACCAGCGAGGCGCGCATCCGCCCCTATTACAGCGGCAGCGGCTCGATCATGTTGCAGCCGTCTTTGGCGGGCTATCACCTGCTGGATGTCGAAGACGGCGAGGCATGGATCCTTGAGCCCGAGATCTATTGGGCCTCCGAGGGCGATGTGGCGCTGGGAATGCGGCGCGAACCCTTCTGGTCCAGCCTGTGGGCGGGGGACGGGCTGTTCACCTGGAAAACCACGCTGCGCAATCCCGGCCGCGTCGCCATCAATGCGCCCGGCCCGGTCGAGGTGGTGGATGTCGACGGCGAATTGCGCGTGCAGGGCCGGCTTGTGCTGGGCCGGACCGAGGGGCTGAAGTTTTCCTCGCGTCCCGCCGCGCGCTGGCCGCGCAGCATGATTTCGGGGCAGAAGCGGCTGCGGGTCTTTACCGGCAAGGGCAAGGCGCTGGTCTGCTGGACGCCCTATTGGAACGAACACCTGTATCGCCGCATGACCGGGGAAAGCATCGAAGGCGCATTGCTGGAATAGCCGCCTAGCCGCCTAGCCGCATTCCGAATGGCCGCAATGTGGGCAGGTCATGCAGCCCTCCACCATGCGCATGCCGTATTGGCCGCAATTGGGGCAGGCGGGACCGCGCGGCGGATCGACCGGCATGGCGGCCTTTGGGTCGGATTTCAGCCCCATGCCTTCGCCCGCGATGAAGCCCGTGGCGATCATGTGGCGTTCGATGACGCCGCCGATCGCGGCAAGGATCGACGGCACATAGCGCCCGCCCATCCAAGCGCCGCCGCGCGGATCGAAGACCGCCTTCAATTCCTCGACCACGAAGGACACATCGCCCCCGCGCCGGAACACCGCCGAGATCATCCGCGTCAGCGCCACGGTCCAGGCGTAGTGCTCCATGTTCTTCGAGTTGATGAAGACCTCGAACGGGCGGCGCTGGCCTGCGTCGATGATGTCGTTGATGGTGATATAGATCGCATGTTCGCTGCCGGGGAATTTCAGCTTGTAGGTCTGGCCCTCCAGCGCGGCGGGGCGGTGCAGCGGTTCGCTGAGATCGGCGGGGGCGGGCATGGCATCAGCGGGGGCGGGCGTGGTGTCCACCGACAGGACCGATCCGGTGACCGCGTTCGGACGATAGGTGGTGCAGCCCTTGCAGCCCTGATCCCATGCGGCCAGATACACGTCCTTGAAGGCGTCGAAGCCGATACCTTCGGGGCAGTTGATGGTCTTCGAGATGCTGCTGTCCACCCATTCCTGCGCGGCGGCCTGCATGGCGACATGCGCCAAAGGCTCCAGCGTCTGGGCGTCGACGAATTGTGCGGGCAGGGGCGCATCGCCCTGCATCTGCCGCCACAGCGCGACAGCGTAATCCACGACCTCCTCCTCGGTGCGCGAGCCGTCGGGTTGCAGCACCTTGCGGCGATAGGCGGGGGAAAACACCGGCTCGATCCCGGAACTGACATTGCCCGCGTAAAGGCTGATCGTGCCGGTCGGCGCGATGCTGGTCAGCAGGGCGTTGCGGATGCCATGCGCGGCAATCGCCGCGCGCAGATCGCCATCCATCCGCGCCATGAAGCCCGAGGCCAGAAAGCGGTCCGCATCGAACAGGGGAAACGCCCCCTTTTCCTGCGCGATCCCGACCGAAGACCAATAGGCCGAATGCGCAATCGCCCGCATCCAGTCGCGCGTGACCTGCACCGCATCGGCCGCGCCATAGCGCAGCCCCAGCATCATCAGCGCATCCGCAAGCCCGGTGACGCCCAGACCGATGCGGCGCTTGGCCTGCGCTTCGCGGGCCTGCTGGGGCAGCGGAAAGCGCGAGGCATCGACGGTATTGTCCATCATCCGCACCGCCACCCGCACCAGATCGTCCAGCGCATCCATGTCCATGCGGGCCTGAGGGGTGAACGGGTCCATGACCAGACGCGCAAGGTTCACCGAGCCCAGCAGGCAGGCGCCATAGGGCGGCAGAGGCTGTTCGCCGCAGGGATTGGTCGCGGCGATGGTTTCGGCATAGGCCAGATTGTTCATCTGGTTGATGCGGTCGATGAAGATCACCCCCGGCTCGGCATAGTCATAGGTCGCGCGCATGATGCGGTTCCACAGATCGCGGGCCGGGACGGTCTGCCAGACCCGGCCGCCGAATTGCAGATCCCACGGCCCGTCAGTGCGAACGGCCTGCATGAACCCGTCCGTTACCAGCACCGACAGGTTGAACATGCGCAGCCTTGCGCTGTCCTGCTTGGCGGCGATGAAGGCTTCGATATCGGGATGGTCGCAGCGCATCGTCGCCATCATCGCGCCCCGGCGCGAGCCCGCCGACATGATCGTGCGGCACATCGCGTCCCAGACATCCATGAAGCTCAGCGGCCCCGAGGCATCCGCCGCCACCCCGTGCACCGCCGCCCCCTTGGGCCGCAGCGTGCTGAAATCATAGCCGATGCCGCCGCCCTGCTGCATGGTCAGCGCGGCCTCTTTCAGGGCCTGAAAGATGCCCTCCATGCTGTCGGGGATGGTGCCCATGACGAAGCAGTTGAACAGCGTCACCTCGCGCCCGGTGCCGGCGCCCGCAAGGATGCGTCCGGCGGGCAGAAAGCGGAAATCCTGCAGCGCGTGATAAAAGCGGTCCTGCCATACGGCGGGGTCGGCCTCGACACGGGCCAGATCATGGGCGACGCGGCGCCAGCTGTCCTGAACCGTCAGGTCAAGGGCTGCGCCATCCGGGCCTTTCAGCCGGTATTTCATGTCCCAGATCTGTTCGGCGATGGGGGCGGCAAAGCGGGTCATCTGCGATCCTGCGGCAAACGCGGCCCGCGCAGGATAGCAGAGTTTCCCCGATCACGGCTCCGAAACCGCAGCCGTCACGCGCCGGTCAATTCGTCGATGACCTGCATCCACAGGCTGGCGGGCTGCGCGCCGGTCACGACATGGCTGTCGGCCACGATGAAGGTCGGGACCGAGCTGACACCGCGCTGGCGGGCATGGATTTCGCGGTTGGCGACTTCGGCCTTGTCTTCGTCGGTGGCCAGCAGGCGGCGGATCATGCCGGGATCCATGCCCGCCGCCGCGCCGATATCGGCCAGCACGTCGGGATTGCCGATATTCTTGCCCTCGCGCCAATGCGCCCGCATCAGGGCCGACATGACGGGGGTCTGCGCGCCCTCGAGCCCCGCCCAATGCATCAGGCGATGGGCGTTCAGCGTGTTCGGGATGCGCTGGATCAGGCTGGGGTTCAGCCACAGGCCCAGCCGCTCGCTGGCCTCCATCACCGGCTTCATCGCGGCCAGAATGCCTTTCTCGTCGCGGAATTTCATCTTCATATAGGCGACGTGATCCATGCCCGCTTGCGGCATCTGCGGGTCCAGCCGGAAGGGTTGCCATGTGATCGCAAAGGGATGGTCGGGGCGGCTTTCCAGCGCGCGGTCCAGTTCCGCCTTGCCGATCACACACCACGGGCAGACCGGATCGGCAAAGATATCAAGGCGAATGGTTCCGGTCATGTCAGCGGTCCTTGCGATGGGCGCAGCGCAGGGCGCGGCGGTTGATCTTGCCGGTCGCCGTGCGGGGCAGGGCGTCCAGATGAATGTATTCGCGCGGCTGGCGATAGCGCGCCAGGCGTTCCTCGGCCCGGCTTTTCAGCGCTAAGGCATCCGCCGGGCCGGTCCAGAAGGCCGCGATGATTGTCCCCGAGGGCACGGCGATTTCCGTCACCGCCAGATCGCCGATGCCGGGCAGATCGGCCAGCGCATCCTCGATTTCGGCGGGTGCGACGCGAAAGCCGCCCGCGTTCATCAGATCGTCGGAGCGCCCCAGCGTGCGGATCGCGCCGTCGGGCGTCTGCTGGGCCAGATCTCCGGTCAGAAACCAGTCGCCGTCAAAGCGCGCCATGCTGTCCTGCGGCTGGTCCAGATAGCCCAGAAACAGGCCGGGATCGCTGCGATGCACGGCCAGTTGCCCGTCGCGAATGGCGATGCGCCGCCCCGGCTGGGGAAAGCCTGCATGGCCATCGGGCGCGGGCCGGGCGGGGCTGCCCGAGATGAAGGTCGAGACTTCGGACATGCCCATGGCCTCGTGCAGGTCGGTGCCGGTGCGGGACTGCCAGTCGCGGCGCAGGGTCGGGTCCAGCCGCTCGCCCGCCGTCAGCCCGTGGCGCAGACCCGGCCAGACCGGCCAGTCGGCGCGCAGCATCTGGCGAAACACCCCCGGAGCGGCGGCGATCAGCGTGGCGCCGTGGCGGCTGGCGATCAGCGGGATCTGGGCCGGGGTGATGCCCTTGGCCGGGATCAGCGCCGTTGCGCCCATGGTCCACGGATCCATCAGCCCCGTGCCCAACGTAAAGGTCCAGTTGAAGGCTCCGGCATGCAGCAGCCGGTCCTGCGGTGTCAGGCCATACCAGCCGTCAAACATCATGCGCCGCGCAAGAATGGCGCGATGCGCATGACAGACCGCGCGCGGCTGACCCGATGAGCCCGAGGTGAACACGATATAGGCCAGCCGCTCCGGGTCGCCTTGCTGGAAATCCGCAGGCGGCAGATCGGCGAAGCGCGCCAGTTCGGCGGCGGTCAGGATGCGGGCGGGATGATCGGGCAGGGCCACGCCTGCCTCATGCGCGATGGCTGCGGGCGCCACGGCTGCGGCCATGCGGGTGATCTCGGCCTCGGTCAGTTGCGCCGAGGTCGGGACCGGAACGATGCCCGCGGCAATCGCCGCAAGATAGGTGACGGGAAAGGCGGGCGTATTGCCCAGCCGCAGCAGCAGCCGGTCGCCGGGGCGCAGGCCCGCCTGCAAAAGCCCGGTCGCCGTGCCCAGAACCGCCTGACGCAGGCGGGCATGGGACCACCTGTCAGCCCGCGACAGGCCAAGGATCGACATGGCCAGCTTGTCGGGGGTGGCCAGTCCGGCCTGCAGCACATATTGCGCCAGATTCATCGCGGCTTTTCCCTTTTGCCGACCAGATAGGTCCTTCAGCCGTGTCAGAAAAGCCCCGGAAATGAAAACGGCCCGCGACGGGGCGGGCCGTTTCCGAATTCTGGGAACTGCCGATCAGAGCAGTTTCAGATCGCTGGCCGAAGCGCGGCCATCACGACCGGACTGCAGTTCATAAGCGATCTTCTGGTTGTCGTTCAGGCCGGTCAGGCCAGCGCGTTCAACCGCCGAGATGTGAACGAACACATCTTTGCCGCCATCATCGGGTGCGATGAAGCCATAGCCTTTGGTGGCGTTAAACCATTTCACGGTGCCGGTAGCCATAATACCGTCTCTCCTTCAAGTCTCCCGGAGGCGATATTGCCGCCGGGCCGTGCAGCCCTTTCCCGTCAAGTCCGGCTGCCCCGTAAAGGGAGGCGGTAGAAAGTCGTGCTCACGCGGGTGAGAAGATGAACGATTCCCGGCAAAACGCAAGCAATAATGCGCCGAGAGACGCAGATCACATCTGCGTTCCGGCGAAACTTCGGCAAATTATTGCTGATCGCGTCAGCGAAGATCTGGCGGCGCGGCTTCGGCAACCAGAGCCTGAACGGCCATGTCGAGGCTTAGCGTCTCGCTGCCCTGCTTGTCCAGACGGCGGATTGACACACTGCGTTCATCGACCTCTTTCATGCCGATGGCCATGATCGCGGGCACCTTGCCGACCGAATGTTCGCGCACTTTGTAATTGATCTTTTCATTGCGCGTATCGGCTTCGGCCCGGATGCCTGCGGCGCGCAGGGTTTCAACCACCTCATGCACATAGGCATCCGCGCCCGACACGATCGAGGCCACCACGACCTGACGCGGGGCCAGCCACAGCGGCATCTTGCCCGCGTAGTTTTCGATCAGGATGCCGATGAAGCGTTCAAAGCTGCCCAAGACGGCGCGGTGCAGCATGACGGGCATGTGCTTGTGGCCATCTTCGCCGACGAATTCCGCGTCCAGCCGGTCAGGCAGGTTGAAATCGCACTGGAAGGTGCCGCATTGCCATTCGCGGCCAATGGCATCGGTCAGCTTGAAATCCAACTTGGGACCGTAAAAGGCGCCGTCGCCTTCGTTGATCTCATAGGGCAGGCCCAGATGTTCGATGGCGCCTTTCAGCGCCGCCTCGGCCTTGTCCCAGATCTCATCCGAGCCGACGCGCACATCGGGGCGGGTCGACAGCTTGATGTCGAATTTCGCGAATCCCAGGTGGTCATAGACCGAGGACAGCAGGCTGATGAAGCCCGCGCATTCGCCCTGGATCTGATCCTCGGTGCAGAAGATATGCGCGTCGTCCTGCACGAAGCCGCGCACCCGCATCAGACCGTGCATCGAGCCCGAGGATTCGTAGCGGTGGCACGACCCGAACTCGGCCAGCCGCAAGGGCAGGTCGCGATAGGATTTCAGACCCTGATTATAGACCTGAACATGGCAAGGGCAGTTCATCGGTTTCAGCGCGTTGATGCGCTTTTCCTTGGCGCCTTCCTCGTCCACCTCGACGATGAACATGTTTTCGCGGTAGGCTTCCCAATGGCCGGATTTTTCCCAAAGGATGCGGTCCACCACCTGCGGCGTCTTGATTTCCTTATAGCCCGCGCGGATCAGGCGGCGGCGCATATAGGCCTCCAGCTCGCGGTAGATGGTCCAGCCGTTCGGGTGCCAGAACACCATGCCGGGCGCTTCTTCCTGAAAGTGGAACAGCTCCATTTCGCGGCCCAGCTTGCGGTGGTCGCGTTTCGCGGCCTCTTCCAGCATGGTCATATGGGCTTTCAGGTCGTCGCGATTGCGGAAGGCCACGCCATAGATGCGTTGCAGCATCGGCCGCATGCTGTCGCCCAGCCAATAGGCCCCGGCGACATGCGTCAGCTTGAAGGCATCGGCCGGGACTTGCCCGGTGTTTTGCAGATGCGGACCGCGGCACAGATCCTGCCAGTCGCCATGCCAATACATCCGCAGGTCTTCGCCTTCGGGGATGCGGTCGATCAGTTCGACCTTGAAGGGTTCGTTGCGGTCCTGATAATGCGCAATGGCGCGGGCGCGGTCCCAGACCTCGGTGCGGACCGGGTCGCGGGCGTTGATGATCTGTTTCATCCGCGCTTCAATGGTGCCCAGATCTTCGGGGGTGAAGGGCTCGGCGCGGTCGAAATCGTAAAACCAGCCCTGATCGCGGACCGGGCCGATGGTGACTTTCACATCGGGCCAGATCTCTTGCACGGCGCGGGCCATGATATGGGCCAGATCGTGGCGGATCAGTTCCAGCGCCGGTTCGGCATCCTTCATCGTGTTGATGGCGATCTTGCCCGAGGTCCGGATCGGCCATGCCAGATCGATATGCTGGCCATCAAGGCTGGCGGAAATCGCGTTCTTGGCAAGGCTGGGCGCGATCGAGGCTGCGACCTCGGCCGCCGTCACGCCGGCGGGATAGTCGCGCGCATTGCCATCGGGAAAGGTGAGGGAGATCTGGGACATCATGTCCTCCTCGTCGGTTTGGCGCCCACGGAACGCCCGGTTGCGGGTTATGTCGCGCGGGTGTCGCGCGATTGCCGGGCGTTGTCAATGCGGTTAGGCAGGCAGGGGGCTTTGCGCCCCCGTCGCCAAGGCGACTCCCCCGCAGAGTATTTTGGGAACGAAGAAGATGACGGAATTTCTGGAAGGGCCGAACGGGCGGCTGGCCTATATGCAAACGCCGGGGCAGGGGCCGGGCGTGGTGTTTCTGGGCGGGTTCCGGTCGGATATGGGCGGCACCAAGGCCGTGTGGCTGGAGGATTGGGCCAAGGCGCGGGAACGGGCGTTTCTGCGGTTCGATTATTCCGGGCATGGCGCGTCGCAGGGCGCGTTCGAGGCGGGCTGCATCGGCGACTGGCTGGCCGATGCGCGGGCGGCGCTGGATCTGATGCCGGGTCCGGTGGTGCTGGTCGGGTCCAGCATGGGCGGCTGGATCAGCCTGTTGCTGGCGCGCGCCGTGCCCGAACGTGTGGCGGGGCTGGTGACGATTGCTGCCGCGCCGGATTTCACCGAGCGCGGCTTCTGGCCCGAGTTTTCCGAGGCGCAGCGCGACAGGCTGATGCGCGAGGGGCAGGTTTTGCGGCCCAGCGATTACGGCGATCCCTATGTCATCACGCGCCGTCTGATCGAGGACGGGCGCGCGCATCTGGTGCTGTCGCAGCCCTTGTCGCTGCCCTTCCCGACGCGGTTCTTGCAGGGCACCGCGGATGCCGATGTGCCAGTTGGCTGGGCCATGGATCTGCTGGACCATGCCGAGGGGCCGGATCTGCGGCTGACGCTGGTGAAGGGGGCGGATCACCGCTTTTCGACGCCGGATTGTCTGGGGCTGATCGGCACGGCGGTCGAGGAGGTGCTGGCGCGGGTGTGATCCCGCGCCGGAGCCTTTGGTCAGGGGGCTTGGTCAGACGGCGATCTTGCCGTCTTCTTCGCGCGGGCTGCTGACGCCGCAATCGACGGGCTGCGGGCCGCCGCGACGGCGTTTGGCAGGGGCGGAGGCCTCGATCTGTTCGTCGATGAAGTCCAAGACCAGCGGACGGATGTTCAGCCGCCAGCTTTTGCCCGCGAAGATGCCGTAATGGCCGGCATTCGGTTCAAGGTGCTGGGTCTTGCGATTGGCGGGGATGCCCTTGCACAGATCCAGCGCCGCCACGCATTGGCCGGGGGCCGAGATGTCGTCATTGGCACCTTCCACCGTCATCAGCGCCACGTCGCGGATGGCGGTGATGTCGACGGGCGTGCCGTTGACGGTGAAGATGTTGTTCTTGATCTCGTTGTTCTTGAAGATGCGTTCGACCGTCGACAGGTAGAATTCGGCGGTCATGTCCATGACGGCCAGATATTCGTCATAGAACTTGTTGTGCCGGTCGTTGTCGGAGGCTTCGCCGCGCGCCTCGGCAAAGACCTGGTCGATGAAAGCCTTGGCATGGGTTTCGGCATTCATCGCGATGAATGAGCTGAGCTGCGCCAGCCCCGGATAGACCATGCGCCCCGCGCCGCGATATTTGAAGCCGACCTGCTGGATCACCAGATGCTCAAGCTCTCCCATCGTGACGCGATTGCCGAAATCGGTGACTTCGGTGGCTTGCGCATCAGGGTCGATCGGGCCGCCGATCAGGATCAGGGATTTCGGCTGGGCCTTGGGATCTTGCTTGGCAAGGATCGCGGTTGCCGCCAGCGCCAGCGGCGCGGGCTGGCAGACGGCGATCACATTGGTGCCCGGTCCCAGATGGCGGATGAAATCGACCAGATACTGGGTGTAATCCTCGACATCGAACTTGCCCGCGCTGACCGGAATATCCCGCGCATTGTGCCAATCCGTCACATACACGTCACAGTCCGGGAGCAGAGAGACCACCGTGGATCGCAGAAGGGTCGCGTAATGGCCGGACATCGGCGCCACCAGCAGAACCTTGCGGGCCATCGGCTCGCGCCGGGCGACGCGGAAATGCAGCAGGTCGCCGAAATCGCGCCGCAGCACCGGCTCGGCATAGACGATGTGGTCCTGACCGGATTCCGACACGATTGGCGGCAGGTCCCAGTCGGGTTTGACGATCATGCGGGCGTGGCTGCGTTCCGCGACCCGGCCCCATGCCGCCATCAGCTGGAACATGGGGTTCGGGATCAGCGCGAAAGCGGGATAAGACCCGAAGGCCTTGGCGGTCGATCCAAGCCATTCATTCGTGCTGCGGATCGTTTCCATCGCATCATAGGACATGATGCCCCTGAGGCCTTTGTAGCTTGTCATCTTCGAAACCTCGCTTCGATTCAGCCTTGGCCGGGTCGGTTACGCTTTACCTGCGTTTCGGCTTGGGCATAATGATTTTACGGATGGGGAGGATTGTCAATTATGGCTCGGGACGACGACATGCCGAAGACGCCTGCGGAACACAGCACGGCGTCCACGGAAAAGCAGCCCGCGCCGCCTGCCGGTAAAGCGGGCAGCCGCCGCGCCGCCAGCGCGAAGCCGGCATCGTCTGAGACCGGCGTTGCAGCGAAAGCACCGGCAAAGACTGCGCGCGCAAAGGCGGGTTCTGCGAAGGCGGGTTCTGCGAAGGCGAGTGCTGCGAAGTCCGGGGTTGCGAAGGCGAGTGCAAATTCCGGAGCGTCGAAGCCAGAGCGCGCGGCGGCAAAGCCGGTTGCGGGCAGAACTGCGAAGGCCAAGGCGGCATCCGCCGATGCAGATGCCGCGCTGACGGCATCCGTCGCGCCGAAGCCCGCCGATCCCAAGCCCGCAGCCGCAAAGGCAAAGTCGTCGAAGCCCGGCAAAGCCTCGACACGCAGCGCGTCCGGGCGCGCCAGAACCGCGGCGCGGCAGGATACGCGCACTGTCACCCACCGCCGCCGCCGCAACAGCGCCGAAGATCAGGAGCCCGCCGTCGCACCGCAGATCGAGACGGCTGAGGGCGCTGCGGATAGCGGATCGCAGCCCCGTGACACCACGTCCTCGAAGGCGTTCATGGAAGCGGCATTCGGTCCGCAAAGCCGTCTGCCCGAACAGCTTGCGAAGAATATCGAACGGATCGAGGCGCTGACCCAGCGGCTTGTCGGCGCGCTGTCGCTGCGCCAGCCGAAAGCGCCGGGCGTCGAAGCGCCGGGGGCGGATCTTTTCACCACCGCCGCCAATGCCTGGATGAAGCTTCTGGCCGAGCAGCCAGAGCGGATCATGGGCCAGCAGGTCAGCTATTGGGGCGAGACGCTGCGCCATTTCGCCGAGGCGCAGGCGGCGGCATCGCGCGGCACGCTGACCGCGCCGCCCGATGACGGGCCCAGCGATTCGCGGTTCAAGAACCCGCTGTGGCAGTCGCATCCGTTCTTCAACTTCATCAAGCGGCAGTATCAGATCAACGCCGATGCCATGCGCAAGGCTGCCAGCGATCTGGACATCGGCAGCATGACCGACCGCCGCCGCGTGGAATGGTTCACGCGTCAGATGATCGACATGATGGCGCCGACGAATTTTCTGGCGACCAATCCGGATGCGCTGGAAAAGGCCCTGGCGACCGAGGGCGAAAGTCTGGTCAAGGGCCTTGAGAACCTGGTGCGCGACATCGAACAGCATGGCGGCGAGATGCTGGTGTCGCTGGCCGATCGCGATGCGTTCCGCGTGGGCGAGTCGATCGGCACCGCCGAGGGCAGGGTGGTTGCGCGCACCAAGCTGTATGAGCTGATCCAGTATTCGCCGACGACCGATCAGGTGCATGAGATCCCGCTGGTGATCTTTCCGCCATGGATCAACAAATTCTACATCATGGATCTGAAGCCGCAGAACAGCCTGATCCGCTGGATCGTGGATCAGGGATATACGCTGTTCGTCGTGGCGTGGAAAAACCCCGATACCAGTTACGGCCAGACCGGGATGGAGGATTACGTCTCGGCCTATCTTGAGGTGATGGACCGGGTGCAGGACACCACCGGGCAGGAAAAGCTGAACGTGGTGGGCTATTGCATCGCGGGCACCACCCTGGCGCTGACGCTGTCGCTGCTGAAGCAGCGCGGCGATGATCGGGTCAATTCGGCGACCTTCTTCACCACCTTGACGGATTTCTCGGATCAGGGGGAGTTCACCGCCTTCCTGCAAGAGGACTTCGTGTCCGGCATCGAACAAGAGGCGGCGCGGACCGGCGTGCTGAGCGCGCAGCTGATGACGCGCACCTTCAGCTTCCTGCGCGCCAATGATCTGATCTGGGGGCCCGCGATCCGCAGCTATATGCTGGGCGAGCCACCGCCCGCATTCGATCTGCTGTTCTGGAACGGCGATGGCACCAACCTGCCGGGCCGGATGGCGGTGCAGTATCTGCGCGGGCTGTGCCAGCAGAACGCCTTCGCAAGACAGGGCTTCCCGCTGTTCGGGCTGACGCTGAACCTGCAGGATGTGACCGTGCCGCTATGTGCCATCGCCTGCGAGACCGACCATATCGCGCCTGCCCGTGACAGCTGGCGCGGCGTGGCGCAGATGGGATCGCAGGACAGAACCTTCATCCTGTCGGAATCGGGCCATATCGCCGGGATCATCAATCCGCCCAGCAAAAAGAAATACGGCCACTATGTCTCGGATCACGGCTTTGCCGAGGGGTTCCGGCAATGGCGCGATGCTGCCGTGCGGCACGATGGCAGCTGGTGGCCGCGCTGGGGCGAATGGCTGGCGACTCGGTCCGGGGCGAAGGTGGATGCCCGCACCCCGGAACAGGGCTTCGGCCCCGCGCCGGGCGAGTATGTGCATGAGCGGGCGTGAAAAAGATTATGCTGCGTTGCAGCGAAAACTGTTGAAATGCTGCAGTGCAGCATTTATATCAGGGAAGTAAGAGTTTACCCCACGGCGCCCGGATGCTTCGCGCCACACAAGCAGGAGATACGATATGGCCAAGACCCCCGATTTCACCAAGACGATGCAAGACATGATGGCCAAGTTCCCGGTCGACACCAGCTCGTTCCAGGACGCATTCAAATCGCAGACCCTTCTGGGTGAGCGTATGGCCAAAGTCGCGCTTGCCGCTGCCGAGCGCTCGACCGAGATCTCGGCTGCATGGGCCAAGGACACCATCGCCCGCATGGGTGAGCTGACCTCGACCAAGGAAGAGCCGGCCGAATACGCCAAAGCCATGAGCGATTTCGCCACCGCTTCGGCTGAAATGGCCGCCGAGCATATGGCCGCTTTCGCAGAAGTCGCGAAAAAGGTTCAGATGGATACCGTCGATCTGATGCTGACCGCTGGCAAGGACATCGCGTCCGACGCGCAGAAGGCGACGCAGAAAGCGACCCGCGAAACGCAGGCTGCTGTCAGCCGCGCCACCAGCGCCGCCAGCAAAAGCTGATCCAAGCTGTCGCATCGGCAATCAAGGGGCGAGAGATCGCCCCTTTTTTCGTGCCGCGACGCAGCATTTCCCGCGTCATCAATGCGGCGATTTTCTTTGCATTCTTGTGTCTGTTTTTCCATCATGCTGCATACGCATTGCAGGAGAAGCCATGGCAGAGGTCGACAGCACATCCCCGCTTCTGATCAAGCGATACGCCAGCCGTCGTCTCTATAATACCGAGACCAGCGATTATGTGACGCTTGAAGACATCGCGCGCTTCATCCGCGCCGGGCGTCAGGTGCAGATCGTGGATCTGAAATCCGGCGACGATCTGACCCGGCAGTATCTGCTGCAGATCATCGCCGAACATGAGGGCCGCGGCGAAAACGTCCTGCCCATCGAGGTGCTGACCGATCTGGTGCGCAGCTATACCACGCAGGCGCAGTCCGTCGTGCCGCAATTCCTTGCCGCCAGCTTCGAGATGCTGCGCGAGGGGCAGTCCAAGATGATGGAGAACATGACGACCTTTCCGAACCCCATGGCCTCGATGCCGGGGTTCGAGGCCTTGCGGCGTCAACAGCAGATGTTCCTGAAGGCGATGGCTTCGGGTTGGGGTGCCGGGTCGACCGGGCCGGGCATGGAACCGGATGATGACACCCCCGCGCGCCCGCGCGCAGCAGGCGACGACATGGACGAAATCCGCCGCCAGCTGGCCGAATTGCAGAAACGGGTTTCCAAGCTCTGACCGCTTGCACCGGCCCGTCGAACAGGCTAGACGGGCCGCCACGGACAGTTGGCCGAGTGGTCGAAGGCGCACGCCTGGAAAGTGTGTAGGCGGGGAACCGTCTCGAGGGTTCGAATCCCTCACTGTCCGCCATTTCAGTCCCAAAGTGGGCACGCCGATTCCCGCCGATTTCCCGCTAGAGACCGAAGTAAGGGCGCGCAGCAGTTCGCCCTTCGATCCCATGATGCGAACATGGCCTTCTCCGACTTCGACGCGCTGGGCAAAAGCGCGCAGATGATCCCGCCGGTAGCCGCCGCCTTCCTGCCTGAGCCGACGCCGCGCGGTCGTGGCGAACTTTCGTAAAACGGCCGGCGTCACCGCCATGCTACCGGAGCTTTCGAGCATGGCCTGGACCTGTCGCGGTTTGGTGCCGCTCCTTTGATCACGTAATGTGCAGCAAAGGAGATGAACCATGGGCACAGGCAGGACGGATGAATTTCGCAGGGATGCGGTGCGTATCGCGCTGACCAGCGGGC
>NZ_WMII01000014.1:0-3450 GCF_009711265.1 Paracoccus shanxieyensis
CCAGCCCCTCACCCCATGCGTTCGCTGGCATAGCTGCCGGGCGAGGCCGGGAAGATCACGGTCTTGTTGCCGTTCAGGAAGGCGCGGCGGTGGATATGGGCGTGGATCGCCCGCGCCAGAACCTGGCTTTCCACGTCGCGGCCCAGCGAAACGTAATCCTCGGGCGATTGCGCATGGGTCACGCGGATGGTGTCCTGCTCGATGATCGGCCCTTCGTCCAGATCGGCGGTCACGTAATGGCTGGTCGCCCCGATCAGCTTCACCCCGCGCTCATAGGCCTGCTTATAGGGGTTCGCCCCCTTGAACGACGGCAGGAACGAGTGGTGGATGTTGATGATCCGCCCCGACATCTTGCGGCACAGATCATCCGACAGCACCTGCATATAGCGCGCCAGCACCACAAGCTCGGCCCCCGAATCCTCGACCACGCGCATCAGCTGCGCCTCGGCCTCGGGCTTGTTCTCCTTGGTGACCCGGATCATGTGAAAGGGGATGTCGTGGTTCACCACCACCTTCTGATAATCCATGTGGTTCGAAATCACCGCCACGATGTCGATCGGCAGCGCGCCGATGCGCCAGCGATAGAGCAGGTCGTTTAGGCAATGGCCGAAGCGGCTGACCATGATGACGACCTTCATCTTTTCGGCCTCGTCATGAAAGGCCCAGTCCATGTCGAAGCCTTCGGCGACGGCGGGCATGCCCTCGCGCAGGGTCTCCAGCGTGGCGCCGCTTTCGGGCACGAAGCTGACGCGCATGAAGAAGCGGCCGGTCTCGGTATCGTCGAACTGGCTGGAATCGGTGATGTTGCAGCCCTGCGCCGCCAGATAGCTGGAGATCGCGGACACGATCCCCCGGGTCGAGGTGCAGGTGACGGTCAGGCAGTATTTGGTCATCTAGGCATGTCCCTTGGCGTGCATGAGGCAGGAAAAGGCAGCGGGAGCTGCTGTGAAGAAGGCAGCGGGCGCTGCATCGGGTAAGGCTGCGGCCCGCCCGCCCCGTCACGGGGCGGAGCTGCCGCGAAAGGCGATCAGGCGGTCGGCATCAGCGGGTCACCATCAGGCAGTCAGGCCCTCGGGTTCGGGCAGGCCATTGGCCCGGCAGCAGGCGGTCAGCGTATTGGCCAGAAGGCAGGCGATGGTCATCGGACCGACACCGCCCGGCACCGGAGTGATGGCCCCGGCCACGGCGGCGGCCGCGGCGAAATCGACATCGCCCACCAGCCGCGGCTTGCCGTCCCGCTCGATGCGGTTGATGCCCACGTCGATCACCGTGGCACCGGGCTTGATCCAGTCGCCCTGCACCATCTCGGGGCGGCCGACGGCGGCGACAAGGATATCGGCGCGCCGGGCCAGATCGGGCAGGTTGCGGCTGCGCGAATGCGCGATGGTCACCGTGCAGCCTTCGGCCAGCAGCAGCTGCGCCATGGGCTTGCCGACGATATTGCTGCGCCCGATCACCAGCGCGTCCAGCCCCGACAGATCGCCCAGCCGGTCGCGCAGCATCATCAGGCAACCCAGCGGCGTGCAGGGCACCATGGCCTTTTGCCCGGTGGCCAGCCTGCCGGCATTGATGACGTGAAAGCCGTCGACATCCTTGGCCGGGTCGATGGCATTCAGCACCGCGTCGCTGTCGATATGGCCGGGCAGAGGCAACTGCACCAGAATGCCATGCACATCGCTGTCGCGGTTCAGCCGCGCGATCAGCGCCAGCAGATCCGCCTGCGAGGTCGTGGCCTCCAGCTTGTGCTCATAAGAGTTCATCCCGACCTCGCGCGTCTGCACGCCCTTGTTGCGCACATAAACCGCCGAGGCCGGATCCTCGCCCACAAGCACCACCGCCAGACCGGGCGTGATGCCCCGCGCAGACAGCGCCAAAACACCAGACGCAACACGCGAACGAATGCCAGAGGCAAAGGATTTGCCGTCAATAAGGGGGGGGGTCATGGGGTGATCTCCTTGGCTGCTTGCGGTTCAGGCAGGTTCGCACAAGCGGATAGCTTAGCCGCAGCTGGGATCAAAGACGCATTCATAACGCCCCCCGACGTTCATGGCTTCGCCGCACTTGTCCTGCGACACCCCCCGATTGCCCCGGCACTTTGCGACCGAATGCTGTCGTTTTCTGGCGTCGTCGCGATTATTCTGCGCAGGCGTCGTGGACTGCGGCCGGGGTCCTAGCCCGCCTGCGCCATCGCGCGGACAAGATCCGGGATGCTGGGGGCGACCGGATTTCCCTTCATCGAGGAACTGGCAAGGGACGCCTCGGCCACCTGTTCGTGCATCTGCGGCGCCAGACCCTGCGCCTGCAGGCCCGGCAGCCCCTGATCGCGCGCCCAGCCCGACAGCGCCTGCGGCGCATCGGTGCCGTCAAGGCTGTCCAGAATGATGCGGCAGACCTGGGCGATGCGCGGATTGTCCGGCATCAGACGGCGGTTCATCTCCAGAACCGGACCCAGCAGCGCGCCGCAGATCGCGCCATGCGCGGCCGGGGTCACGCCGCCGATCACGCCTGCCAGCCCATGCACCGCGCCCAGGCCCCCATTGGCCAGCGCCACGCCGCCGCACAGGCTGGTCCATGCCATCTGGTCGCGCGCGCTCGCATCCTCGGCCTGCATCAACCGGATCAGCGCGGCCAGACCCGTGGCGATCACCGGCTGCACCAGCGCATCGGTAAAGGGCGTCGCGCGGGCCGAGACATAGGGTTCGATGACCTGCGCCAACGCATCCAGCCCCGAGGCCAGCGTCACCGCGCGCGGGCAATGATCGGTCAGCGCCGGATCGACGATGGCCAGACGCGGCAACATGCGGTCATCGCGGATCGAGACCTTGCGGCCGTGATCGGGCAGGCCGATGACGGCATTGCGCGTCGCCTCGGCGCCTGTGCCTGCGGTGGTGGGGATGGCGACGAAAGGCAAAGGCGCGGCGACCAGCGGCAGGCCGCGACCGACCACCTCAAGGTGGTCCATGATGCCGCCGGGGGCCGGGATCAGCGCCGCGACCGCCTTGCCCATGTCAAGCGCCGCGCCACCGCCAAGGGCCACCACCCAATCGGGCGCGACATCGCGGGCCTCGGCCAATGTGGCTTGCAGCATCGGCAGCGTCGGTTCACCCCCGCAGGCCAGCGGCAGGACCTGCGCGCCCTGCGCATGCAGCGCATCGACCAGCCATTGCGCCCGCGACCCGTCCGCGCCATGCACCAGAACGCCGCGCGGGCCAAGCGCACGAACCAGCGCGGGCGCGTCCTGCGCCTGCCCGCGGCCAAAGATCACACGGCCCGGCAGGGCGAAGGCAAAGGGGGTCATGCGGCCTCGATGGTTGCTGTGATGGCTTTCTTCCACCGCCTATATTTCTGGTCCCTCAGCTTGTCATCCATCTGCGGCGTGAACTGGCGGTTCAGCTGCCAGCGCTTTGCGAACTGGTCTGGCGGGGGGCAGAGGCCTGCCTGCAGCCCGGC
>NZ_WMII01000014.1:3460-127030 GCF_009711265.1 Paracoccus shanxieyensis
GCTGGCGCGCGGCCGCTTGGGTCAGGGCGTGCCAGATGGTGCCTGCGGCCGAGCGCATGCCAAGGACCGCCAGATGATGCTCGGCGCGGCGGATGATGAAGATGCTCATGTGGTGCAGGCCGGTGCGGGTGGCGCGGCCCGGACCAAAGCCCTGCGCGTCAATATTGACCAGCTTTTCCAGCAAGGCGCGGATGGGGGCGGCGCCGCTGTCCGAGGTGATCTCGAACGCGACGAAGCCGTCGGTCTGTTCGGTCACCGCGCAGCCCGGCGCGCGGGCGGCCACGGTGGCGGCGAAATCGCTGGCGGCCAGACCTGCGCCTTCGATCATCCACTGATCGGGGCCGGTCCAGAAGGCGGCGATGCCATCGTCCTGCTGCCACAGGCCGGGGCCGGGGCGCGGCAGCTCGCTTTGGCCGCCGCGCAGATGCGCCACCGAGGCCAGCGCCAGATCGGGGTTTTCGCGCAGGCTCAGCGCGCCGAAGCGGGCCGATTGCGGGGCCGCGCCGCCAAGGGCGCAGATCGGATGCAGGTCAGTCACGGACGCGCCCTCCTTCCGGGTCGACGAAATGGGCCGAGACGACGCGCAGCGCCACGCTTTGCCCTTGCAGCGGATTGGCGGCGGTGATGATCTCATCCATCCGCGCAGCGCCGTTTTCCAGATAGCCCAGCCCGATGGCCGAGCCGATATGGGGCGAGAAACAGGCCGAGGTAATCCAGCCCTGATCGCTGGCGGTGTTCTGCGGCGACCCCTGGGTAAACAGATGCGACCCGGCGACGACCGGATCGGCCGGATCGACCGGCTGCAAGCCCACCAGCACACGGCGGTCGGCGACCATGCCGTCGCGGCGCGACAGGACCGCGCCGATGCTGTCCTTGGCGGTGCTGACCATGCGGCCCATGCCCAGCATCTGCGCCGTGGTCTGGCCGTTCAGTTCGTTGCCTGCGGCGTGGCCCTTTTCGATGCGCAGCACGCCCAGCGTTTCCGTGCCGTAAGGCGCAGCGCCCAGATCGGCACCGATCTGGATCAGCCGGGCCATCAGCGCATTGCCATAGCGCGCAGGCACCGCCAGTTCATAGGCCAGCTCGCCCGAGAAGCTGATGCGGAAGATCCGCGCCCGCAGCCCGCCGCAGATCGTCAGATTGGCGCAGCCCATGAACGGCAGACCCGCATTCGACAGGTCGAACCCGTCGACCACGCGCTGCAGCAGCTTGCGGGCATTGGGACCGGCGATGGACAGCTGCGCCCAGGCGTCGGTGGTGGAAATCAGGCTGACATCCAGATCCGGCCACAGGCATTGGCGGCAGAATTCCATGTGCCGGAAGATCGTGCCAGCATTCGCGGTGGTGGTGGTGACGACATAATGCGTCTGACCCAGCCGGGCGCAGGTGCCGTCATCCCAGGCAAAGCCGTCCTCGCGCAGCATCAGGCCATAGCGCACCATGCCGACCTTCAGGCTGGCCATGGCATTGGCATAGATGCGGTTCAGAAACTCGGCCGCGTCCGCGCCCTGCACGTCGATCTTGCCCAGGGTGGTCACGTCGCAGATGCCGACGCCCGCGCGGGTGGCCAGAACCTCGCGGTCGACCGTCTCGCGCCATGTGGTTTCACCGGCGCGGGGGAAATACTGCGCCCGCATCCATTGGCCGACCTCGACAAACACCGCGCCCTGCGATTGCGCCCAGTCATGCGTCGGCGTCAGGCGGCGCGGGCGGAAATGCGGGCCCGTGTCGCCCCCGCCCAGCACCGACATCGAGACCGGCGTATAGGGCGGGCGAAAGATCGTCGTGCCGGTCTGGCCCATCGACTGGCCGGTCAGTTCGGCCATGACGGCCAGCGCGGTCACGTTCGAGGTCTTGCCCTGATCGGTCGCCATGCCCAGCGTGGTCCAGCGCTTCAGATGCTCGACCGGGCGCATGTTTTCCTGATGCGCCAGCTTGATGTCCTTGACGGTCACATCGTTCTGGAAATCCACCCAGGCGCGGCCCTTGCCGGGGACATGCCACAGCCAATGCTGGTTCATCGCGGCGTCTTCGCCGCGCGGCAGATCGGGCAGGCTGGCGGTCACGCCCAGATCGGCCAGCGCCGCCTGCGCGGCCCGCGCCCCCGATGCCAGAGCCTGCGCGGTCGAGCCCATGCCCGCCGCGGCACCGGCAAGGCCAAGGCCCGGCACGCCGTGATCGGCGGCCAGAAAGCCCTGCGCGGCATCGTTCCATTGCGGCCGCCCCCGGTGATGCGAGGCCAGATGCAGGTTCGGGTTCCAGCCGCCCGCCACCCCAAGCGCGCCGCAATCCAGCCATTCGCTGCGGCCATCCGCCGTGACCTGCACGGCGCTGAGACCAAGGCGGCCCTTGCTGTCGGTGACATGGCCGCCCGCGATGGTGCGATAGCCGCCTTGCGACGCGGCATCGGGGCGGGCATCGACGACGGCGACGACCTCAATGCCCTTGGCGACCAGATCCAGCGCGGTGCGGTGGCCGTCATCATTGCTGGTAAAGATCGCCACGCGCTGCGCCGGGCTGACGGCCCAGCGATTGGCATAGGCCCGCATCGCCCCCGCCAGCATGACACCGGGGCGGTCGTTATTGGCAAAGGGGATGTGGCGTTCCGTGGCCCCTGCGGCCAGAACGGCGCGCTTGGCGGTGATGCGCCACAGCGTCTGGCGCACGCGCCGGCCCGGTGTCGGCAGATGGTCGGCCACACGCTCGACCGCGCCATAGACGCCATGATCGAACGCGCCCCAGACGGTCGTGCGGCGCATGACGCGCAGATTGGGCAGGCTGGCGAATTCGGCCTGCACGCTGTCGATCCACGCGGTCGCGGGTTGTTCCAGCGGGTTGCTTTCGGCCAGCAGCCGACCACCCAGACGGAAATCCTCATCGGCAAGGATCACCTGCGCCCCGGTTCGCGCGGCGGTCAGGGCAGCGGCCAGCCCCGCCGCGCCGCCGCCGATCACCAGCAGGTCGCAATGCAGGAAACCCGCGTCATAATCGTCCGGATCGGCCTGATGCGTCAGGCGGCCCAGACCCGCCGCGCGCCGGATCGCCGGCTCATAGAGCTTTTCCCAGAAGGCCCGCGGCCACATGAAGGTCTTGTAGTAAAACCCTGCCGCAAGGAACGGTGACAGCAGATCGTTGACCGCCAGCAGATCGAACCCCAATGTGCCGACCCGGTTCTGGCTGCGCGCCTGAAGCCCGTCGAAAAGCTCGGCCACCGTGGCACGGGTGTTCGGCTCTTGCCGCGCGCCGCTGCGCAATTCGACCAGCGCGTTCGGCTCTTCCGAGCCAGCGCTGAACACGCCGCGCGGGCGGTGATACTTGAAGCTGCGGCCCATCAGGCGCACGTCATTGGCCAGCAGCGCCGAGGCCAGCGTATCCCCCGCATATCCGGCATAGGACTTGCCGTCGAAGCTGAAGCGAAGGCTGCGGGACCGGTCGATCAGCCCCCCTGTCAGGCGCGTCATGCCGCACCGCCTTTCCGGATGTCGCGCGCCAGTTCCGCGCCAAGAATTTCATGCGTGAGCGTGTTGCGGGTCACCACCAGCCAGCTGCGGTCGCCCTGTTCGTGAAACCAGAGCTCGCGGTGGATGCCCGCGGGGTTGTCGCGCAGGTGGACATAATCGTGAAAGGCCGCGGCGGCGTCCGGGGCGCTGGCATCGGGACGATCCAGCAACCGCGCGTCGCCCAGATAGGTGAACTCACCGGCGTCGCGCAGACCAAGCAGGGGATGGGGGATCAGCATGTCATGGCCTCAATGCAGGTTGGGCGTCGCGCCCATGCCTTTTTCGTCGATGGGAAGCCCGCGCTGGAAGCGGTCAAGGCGGTAGGCGCGGGCGGTGTCATGCGGCGTGTCGGTGGCCAGCAGATGCGCGAAGGCATAGCCGCTGGCGGGCGTGGCCTTGAACCCGCCATAGCACCAGCCCGCATTCAGGTAGAGACCCTGCACCGGCGTGCGGTCGATGATCGGGCTGCCATCCATCGACATGTCCATGATGCCGCCCCAGATCCGCAGCAGGCGGGCGCGACCGATGGCGGGCATCAGGGCCATGCCGCCCTGCGCCACATCCTCGACCACGGCCAGATTGCCGCGTTGGGCATAGCTGTTATAGCCGTCGATATCGCCGCCAAAGACCAGCCCGCCCTTGTCGGACTGGCTGACATAGAAATGCCCGGCGCCAAAGGTGATCACCCCGTCGATAAAGGGCTTCAGCCCTTCCGAGACAAAGGCTTGCAGCACATGGCTTTCGATGGGCATCCGCATGCCCGCCATCGCCATCACCCGCCCCGTCGAGCCTGCGACCGCCACGCCGACCTTGCCCGCCGCGATATACCCGCGCGAGGTGTCGACCCCGCGCATCACGCCGTTTTCGATGCGGAACCCGGTGACTTCGCAATTCTGGATCAGATCGACGCCCGCGCGATCGGCGCCGCGTGCATAGCCCCAGGCCACGCCGTCATGGCGCGCCGTGCCCGCGCGGCGCTGCAACAGCCCGCCCTTGATCGGGAAGCGCGCATTGTCGAAGTTCAGCCACGGATACATCGCCCGCACGCCGTCCTGGTCCAGCAGCCCGGCATCCGCGCCCGCAAGGATCATCGCATTGCCGCGGCGGCGATAGGCGTCGCGCTGCCCGTCGGTATGGATCAGGTTCAGAATGCCGCGCTGGCTGACCATGGCGTTGAAGTTGAATTCCTGCTCGAGGTTCTCCCACAGCTTCATCGAAAATTCGTAGAAGGGTTCATTGCCCGGCAGCAGATAGTTCGAGCGGATGATCGTCGTGTTCCGGCCGATATTGCCGGACCCCAGCCAGCCCTTTTCCAGCACCGCGATGCGGGCCTTTTTGAAGGTGTTCGACAGGTAATAAGCCGTGGCCAGCCCGTGCCCGCCGCCGCCGATGATTACGTAATCATAGGACGATTGCGGCTCTGGATTGCGCCAGATCGGCGCCCAGCCCTTATGGCCGGTCAGCGCCTCTTTGATGACGCGTAGCCCTGAATATCGCACTGGCCGCCGCTCCTGTAAGCCGATTCACAGATACAGATTAGCTGTCCGGGAATCGCTGCATTTGTCCACCTCGGACATTTTCTTGCCTGTTTCGGCAAAGATGCATTTTTTCGTCAAAGCAGCGGCTTGCGCAAACTGACTTGTCCGCTGCGGACAGGATCTTGCCCAGACCTGCCATCTGCCGTTAGAAGGTGCGATGAGCGACCCATTGCGCATTGGCTTCATCCTGACCCCGGACTATGCGCTGATGTCGCTGGGCTCGGCGGTCGAGCCCTTGCGCGCGGCAAACCATCTGGCGGATCGCGAACTTTACCGGCCCAGCTATTATTCCGTCGCGGGGGGATTTGCCGCCTCGACCTCGGGTGGCGGGTTTCAGACGCTGCCCTTGTCCGAGGCGGGCGCGCTGGATCTGGCGCTGGTCGTCGCGGGCGGCAATCCGATGCGCTATGAGGATGCGGTTCTGGCGCGCGGGCTGCGCAGCCTGCAGGCGCGCAAGGTGCCCTTGGGCGGCATTTCGGGGGGCGCCGCGATCCTTGCGCGGCTGGGCCTGATCGAGGGGCGGCGCTTCACGCTGCACTGGGCGCATGTCGAGGCGCTGTCCGAGGCCTATCCCGATCTGCTGATCGAACGGGCGCTATATGTCATCGACCGCGACCGCTATACCTGCGCGGGCGGGGTGGCGGCGCTGGACATGATGTGCGGCATCATCGCCCGCGATCATGGCGCGGAATTTTCCCGCGCCGTCGCCGACTGGTTCATCCATCCCCGCCCGCGCACCGCCGATGAGCCGCAGCGCTCACCCGTGGCGCAGCGGTTCGATCTGCGTCACCCGATGCTGGTGCAGGCGGTGGATCTGATGTTCAGCCATCTGGCCGATCCGCTGTCGCCCGAACAGCTGGCCGCGCAGGTCGGCTGCAGCCCGCGCCAGTTGCAGCGGTTGTTCGGCGACCAGCTGGGCCGTTCGATGATGCAGTTCTACCGCGAGATGCGGCTGCAAAAGGCCGATGAGCTGGTGCAGCAAAGCGGGCTGTCCATGCTGGACGTGGCGCAGGTCACGGGCTTTGTCAGCGCCGCGCATTTTTCGCGGCTGTACGGTGAACGGTTCGGCATGTCGCCGGGCAAGCGCCGTCAGGCCGCCCGGCGCAAGGGTCAGTCCGGCCAGATGTCGGCCGAGGTCGGCGCGCCATCGTCGAAACGCGCCAGATAATCGACGATCAGCGGGCGGTTGACGATGAAGCCCTTATAGGTCGCCAGATCCTCGGGCAGGTCGCGGATCACGCGATGCAGGCGGCGTCCCCATTTCGGCACGGTCACCAGATCCTGCATCGAGATCAGATAGCAGCGGATCGGAAACAGCACTCCGTTCGAGCGGGGCAGGCGCCAGAAGCTTTGCAGCTCGACCCGCAGGAACTGCTTTTCGCCGATGTTTTCGGGCGTCAGGCTGCGTTTCTCGGGTCCCCATTCGGGATAGGTTTCCGGGCTGGTATCCAGACGCGGGTTCACCGTCAGCGTCCAGTTCAGCCGCCGCGCCGGGCTGTCCTGCTGGACGTTCAGCAGAAACTTCAGCGCGCGCTGGAAGATGCCCATCTCGGCCGCGCGCGGCACCGGGGCGTGCCATTCAAAGAAGCTCATGCCGATGTCGAAATCCAGCGACCAGTCGGCCTGCGAGGTGATCATGCCCGCATCCATCCACAGATTGCCCTGTCTTTGGTCCAGCACGGCGAAATCGCCCTGCGTCTGGCGGGTGATGTATTCCAGCGGGCCATAAGGCAGGGTGCTGTCATCCAGAAAGGTAAAGCTGTCATCGATACCCATGGGCCGGTTGATCCAGCGCCAGCGGTCGCCGTCGCGATGCAGTTCAAACAGATCCGGGTAATCCTCGGATTTGCTGACCATGATCAGTTCCAGCACGTCCCATCCCGCCACACGCATATGCGGCAGAGACTGGCAGCGCATCGGATCGCGCGACAGCGTGATGGCGCGGTCCTCCATCTCGGACAGGTAATGTTCGTCGACATCGAAGCGGCGCTGGAAGACGCTGCCGTCGCGGCCGCCCTTATGCGGCTCCATGTTCACCGAATACATGTATTCGTCGCGGTCGAAGGGGAAGGGAAAGCGGCGGATGGCGGCGGCCGAGTTGTGAAAGCTGTAATCGCCGCGAAAGCTTTCCTTGTTGAAGGTGATGGTCAAGGCGGGCTCCTATCGGTCGATGGTCAGAAGCGCGCCCTTGAACCGGGACACGCAGGGCATGATCTTGCGGGCCTGTTCGCCCGGCTCCAGCCAGTGATCGCGATGGTCGATCTGGCCATCGCAGGCCAGAACGTCGGTTTCGCATTGCCCGCAGGCCCCGCCGCGACACAGCCACGGCGCGTCGATGCCCGCCGCCTCCATCGCTTCAAGCAGGCTTTGATGCGGGCCGACGGTCAGGGTCTGGTCGCTGGCGGCGCAATGGACGGCAAAGGGCGCGCCCGGCGCGGGGGCCAGAAACTCTTCGGAATGCAGGGCGTCGCGGGGCCAGCCAAGCGCGATGGCGGCCTGCAGCACGCTGTCGATCATCCGGGCCGAGCCGCAGACGTAAAGATGCGTGCCCAAGGGCTGATCGGCAAGGATTGCCGCCAGATCCATGCGCGAGCCTTCGTCGCTGACATGCAGATGTGCGCCCGGCAGATCGGCGGCCAGTTCGCTGCGCGCGCGCAGGGCGTAATGCAGTTCATATTCGGCGCCCAGCCGGTCCAGATCGGCGATCTGCGCCAGAAACGGCGTGATGCCGACGCCGCCCGCGATCAGCAGATGCTTGCGCGCGGTCAGGTTCAGGCCGAACAGGTTCACCGGCTGGCCCAGCCGCATCGTCATGCCCGGCTGCGCCTGTTCATGCATGAAGCGCGACCCGCCCCGGCCCTGATCCTCGCGCTGGACCGCGATCTCATAGCCCGAGCCGTCCTGCGGGTCCGAGACCAGCGAATAGGCATTGCGCCGCAGCGTGTCGCCATCCTGCATCTCGACGATGACATGCGCGCCGCCCGAAAACACCGGCAGCGCCGCGCCGTCGGGATGCTGAAAGCGAAAGCGCGTGATGCGCGGCGAAAGCGGGGTCTTTTCGGTCAGCAGCAGCGGGATCATGCGCGCAACTCCTGTGGCTGGGGAATGTCGCCCGGGGTTTCGGCGTCGATGCAGACACCCTGAAATGCCCCCAGCCGGGCCGAGAAATGATCGCGCACGAACAGCGCGCGTCCACAGCCGGGGCAGGTATAGGGGTCGGTCATCACCTCTTCGGCGATGGTCTTGCAATGCACGCATTGCATCCGCCGCGCCGGGCTGCCGCAGTGCTGCGCCTGTATCGCCCCCTTGGGCAGACCCGCCGCCAGAAGCTGCGCCTGCGCCTGCGCAATCAGCCCGTGCGACCCCGCCAGCCAGACCTGCAGGCCCATCTTCGCCTGCGACACCGCCCCGGCGATGGCGGCAGGCAGCGTCGCCGCCGGCGCCTTGGCCGAGACGCGCAGGATGGTGGCCTTGGGCTTCAGTTCGGGCGCGCTGCCGATCAGCGCGTCCAGGGCCGCCATGCCCGCATCATCGGCGATCATCAAGGCGGACTGACAGGGCCGGGGCTCAAGCGGTGCAAAGCTGGGATGGCTGGCAATGCGTGGGGTCATCGGGGGTCCTTGGCGAAGATGCTGAGGCTGGGCGGGAAGGCGGGCGGTGACGGGGGCCGCACGAGCCCCCGTCATCAGGGTTCAGCCCTTGGCGGTGCGGCGCTTCTTGTCGGGATCGAAGAAGGGCATCGCGGCGGTGGTCGCGGCGATCTCGCCATGCGTGGCGCAGTTGACGGTCAGCTTGGTGCCTTCATTGGCGCAATCGACGGGCAGGCGGGCAATCGCGACGGTCCAGTCGTTCAGGGGCGAATACATCGCCTGCGTCACCACGCCGACCTTCTGGCCGTCCTTGAAGACCGGCGCGCCGTTGCCGGGGACGTTCTTGCCGTCGAGCTTGAGGCCCCAGATCTTGAAGCGTTCGCGGCCTTTCAGGCGGTAATGCTCCTCGGCGCCGCGGAAGCCCTGCTTGCCGGGGCTGACGGTGAAATCCAGTCCCAGTTCCCACAGCGTGTCGCCGCCCGGCTGGTCGTCAAAGGGATACATCTCGGAATTGTCATAGGGGAAGAACAGCAGATAGCTTTCCGCCCGCAGCATATCCAGCGTGGTGAAGCGGCAGGGGATGATCCCCAGATCGGCACCTTCCTCAAGGATGCGGTCCCAGATCATCCCGGCATCCTGACCGCGCACGAACAGCTCATAGCCGCGTTCGCCGGTATAGCCCGTGCGCGAGATCATCGCGGGCTTGCCGAACAGCGAGGTCTGCAGATGCCCGAAATAGGCCAGATCGCGGATGCCCGGCACATGCTTTTCCAGAAAATCCACCGCCAGCGGCCCTTGCAGTGACAGATCGTGCAGGTTGTCGTCGAACCGGACCGAGACATCGCGGCCGTAAGCCGCCATGGTCAGCTGCTCGAACCCCTGACCCGAGCCGTGGACGACCATGAAGGCGTTCGGCCCGGTGCGATAGATCACGCAATCGTCCACGAACTTGCCCGCATCGTTCAGCATGCAGGCATAGACCGAGCGGCCCGGCATCAGCTTTTCCATGTTCCGCGTCGTCGCGCGTTCGATCACATGGCTGGCGGCGGGGCCGGTGACATGCACCTTTTTCAGCCCCGACACGTCCATGAGCCCTGCCTTGGTGCGGATCGCCATATATTCGGCATCCGGGTCGCCCGAGGTATAGGACCATGCGGTGCCCATGCCGCTCCAGTCCTCAAGGTCCGAGCCAAGGGCCCGGTGGCGGTCGCCAAGGGTCGAAAAGCGCCAGGAATTCGTCATGTCTTGTCTCCGGTCATGATTGCGGGGGCGGCGGGTTCAGGACCGCGGCCGTTCTTTTTTCGGGTCGTAATGCGGGAAGGCCGAGATGCGGGCGGGCAGGCGTTTCTGCTGCCCGTCCAGCTTGCCGACCTCGATTTCCGTGCCCTCGGTGGCATGGGTGACATCGACGCGGGCCAGCGCGATCTGGCGGTCCAGCAGGGGCGACCACATGGCCGAGGTGATCTCGCCCACCTGCGCACGCCCGATATGCAGGCAGTCGCCATGATGGGCGGGAATGCGGCTGTCGATGTCCAGCCCGACCAGCTTCCAGCGCGGATTGTCCTTGCGGCGCTGCAAGGCCTCGCGCCCGATAAAGTCGTCGGGCTTGCTTTTCAGCGGCACGGTGAAGCCGATGCCCGCCTCGAACGGGTCGGTCTGGTCGGTGAATTCGTGATCGGCAAAGATCAGCCCGGCTTCGATCCGCAAAAGGTCCAGCGCGGCCAGACCCATGGGCTTCAGCCCGAAGCGTTGGCCTGCGGTCTGGATCGCGTCAAACACCGCCGCGCCGTCCTTGGGATGGCAGAACACCTCATAGCCCAGCTCGCCGGTATAGCCGGTGCGCGACACGACCAGCGGCGCGCCCTCGGGCCCGCCAAGGCGCGCCACGGCAAAGCGGAACCAGCCCAGTTCGCGGATCGTCGGCTGCATGGGGGCGGTCCAGATCAGATCCGACAGCAGATCGCGCGAATTCGGCCCCTGCACCGCCAGATTGTGCAACTGATCCGTCGAGCCGCGCACCATCACCTTCAACCCAAGCTGGGCGGCCTGTTCGCGCAGCCATTCGCCGCCGTAATCGCTGCCGCCGATCCAGCGGAAGCGGTCATGGCTCATGCGGAACAGCGTGCCGTCGTCGATCATGCCGCCATGCGGATAGCACATCGCGGAATAGACCACCTGCCCATCGCCCAGCTTCTTCACGTCGCGGGTCAGCACCCATTGCAGCAGCGCCTCGGCATCGGGGCCTGTCACCTCGAATTTGCGCAGCGCCGACAGGTCCATCATCGTCACGGCGCTGCGGCAGGCGCGATATTCCTCTTCGGGCGAGGTGGTGGGGAAGGTGTTGGGCAGCCAGAAGCCCTTGTATTCGATGAAATCGCGGGTCTGCGCGGCGAAACTGTCGTGAAAGGCGGTCTGTCGGGTCATGATCGGTTCTAAATCCGGCATCGGGCGCCATGCGACGGCGCGCTGGAATGTTTCGGTGGCGCCATAGCTGCGCACATGGATATCGGTCAGGTTCCAGCCATTGGCCGGGCTGGTATCGTCCGGGCAGGCCGAGGACACGCAGACGATGTCGGTCAGCGCCCGCATCAGCACATAATCGCCGGGCCGCGACCATGGCTCATCGGTCAGCAGCACGCCCTGCGCGTCGATCCATGTGTTGAAAAAGAAATTCGCAGCCATCCAGCCTTTTCGAGGATCGACCCCGTAAGGGGCCAGCGCGGCATTGAAATTGTCCGAGCAGTTCGCATGGCCCGGATAACCGATATCGTCGTAATACTTGGCCGCGCAGGCCATGGCGAAGGCATCGTGGCGCCCGCAGGTATCCTGCACTACCTCGACCAGCGGCGTCATGTCCTGATCGAAATATTTCGCATGCAGCCCCGGCATGGCATAGCTGTGACCCAGAAGGGTGCGCGTCGTCGTCACGTCCAGCGGGTTCTGAATGCCGCGATCCAGCTTGCGGGCGTCGAAGCACTGAAAATCCGTGCATTGCCGCCCGTCGACATCCAGCACCTGAATATATTCTCCGGCCCGCACCAGATAGGCGCTGGCCGTGGCCGAGGAAATGCGCAGATCAAGGATCGGATCGGCCAGCGGATCGGGCAGATCGAACCGCAGCTTGGCCTGCGGGGTGGCGGACTGAAGCTGCACCACAAGGGGCGAGGCCGTGTCATGGGTTTCGGGCGACATCGCGGGCGCCGGGGCGGCCACGATCAGCCAGCCCGCGCCGCTGGCGGTGAATTCGGCGCTGTCGCCTGCGGGGCTGAAGCCGCCGAACAGCGTCACCGCGCAGTGCCCAGACAGGTCGATCCCCCGTGCGGCGATGCCGCGGGCCATCCGGGTCAGGCTGGCATCTTTCTGGCCAAGCGCGCGGCGCAGACCATGCGGTTCGTCGGTGGCCGCGACGCCCAGAAGCGCGGTATCGGTCCGGCCCTGCGCGTCGGCGGCGATCAGTTCGGCGCGCTGGCCGCCCTCGGCATTGGTGATGCGGATGCGATCGCCCGTCGCGATGGCCAGCATCAGCGCCCCGCCGCCCGGCACGACATGACGCTGGGGCGCGGCGCTGGCCATGCGCAGGCCGCTGGGCTGGGGCGGGCCGGGCCGGAAAAGGCGGGGTTGGCTGGTCATGCGATCGCTCATGAAGAAAAAGGGCGGGGCAGATTTCGGGCTGCCCCGCCAGGGGGGATCAGTTCTGCAGATAGGCTTCCATGCTGTCGTCCAGCGCATCCTTCCACGGGGTGTGGTGCTTGGGGGCCATCGTGCCGGTGATGACCGAGCGATAGGAATTGTCGCGGAACCCCATGATGTTTTCGGCCTTGTGATGCTTCCATTCCAGGAAAGCCTCGCAGGCGCCATCCACGTCGAAATCGGGATAATCGGTCAGCGCGATCAGTTCCTTGACGTAATCGCCCTGATAATAGATCGCGTATTTATTGTCCGTGCCCGCATCCTCGCGCGCTTCGCGTTCGGCCACATCGGCCATCAGCTCTTGCTTGTCGGCGGGGATGGCGATGCGGTCCATGATGATATCGCGGGCATACCATGCCTGCGCATCGAACATGTTGAAGGTGAACCACTGGTCCTGCATCCCAAGATACAGCAGCTTGGGATTGTGGACATAGACGACGCCGCGATACAGATCCGCCGCCGCCAGCCGGTTCTTCGTCTTCAGCCGCAGATCGTCGGGCAGGAACGGGAAATAATGCTTGTATCCCGTGCACAGGATGATCGCATCCACCCGCTTGCTGGTCCCGTCCGAGAAATGCGCCGTATCCTCGGTCACATGCGACAGGATCGGCACTTCGCGCCAGTTCTCGGGCCAGTCAAAGCCCATCGGCGCGGTGCGATAGCTGACGGTGATGGATTTGCAGCCATATTTCCAGCATTGCGAACCGATATCCTCGGCGGAATAGGACGTGCCGATCAGCAGCACATCCTGCCCCTTGAACGCGCGGGCGTCGCGGAAATCATGGGCGTGGACGATGCGGCCGTTGAACCGCTCGAAGCCCGGATATTCCGGCATGTTCGGCGTCGAGAAATGCCCCGAGGCCACGACGACCCAGTCGAACACCTCGGAATAGACCCGATCATTCACCTGATCGTGGACGGTGACGGTGAAATTGTCGCCTTCGGCATCATAGACGACATTGCGCACCACGCTGGAAAACCGGATCCAGTCGCGCACTTCGGCCTTGTTCACCCGGCCTTCGATATAATCGAACATCACGGCGCGCGGCGGGTATGAGGCGATCTGCTTGCCGAAATGTTCCTCAAAGGAATAGTCGGCGAATTCAAGCCCTTCCTTGGGACCGTTCGACCAGAGATAGCGATACATCGAGCCATGCACCGGCTCGCCATATTCATCGACACCCGTGCGCCATGTATAGTTCCACAACCCACCCCAGTTCGACTGCTTTTCAAAGCAGACCACCTCGGGGATCGCATCGCCCTTGGCGGCAGCGGACTGAAAGGCACGTAGCTGGGCAAGGCCCGAAGGCCCGGCGCCGATCACGGCGACACGCTGCGTCATCTTGATCTCCCTATTTTGGTTCGGACCAGTTTTCGGTCGCGTATTATTTGGCATGGACCAATTACCCGCCCATATTCCTTGCAGGTCAAGAATATTTCTTCTGATGAAGAGTGAAGTTTTTGACTTCTGCCCCAGGCCGGACAAAATCCTTGCAGATAGGGGGTAAAAATTGAGCATATCCTTGGCACAACAACTGGCCGTGTCCGGGGCCATGCCGCGACATCTGCGCAGCAGCGGCGGGCCGGTCCGAATCGGGTTTCTGGCGCCCCTCAGCGGACCTTCGGCGCCATGGGGCAGGCCGGGGCTGGATGGCTGCATGATCTGGGCCGATTGGGTGAACGGGCAGGGCGGGCTGATCGTCGGCAACCGCCGCCTGCCGGTCGAGATCGTCGCCCGCGATGCCGCCCTGTCGCCGGAGGAAACCATTCTTGCCGGACGCGAACTGGTCGAGCGATCCGGCGTGCGCATTCTTCTGGCACTTGGCGGCGACAGTCTGCGCCCGGTGCTGCCTTGGCTGATGGCGCGGGGCGTGCTGACTTCGACACTGCTGCCTTTCGATCTGTCGCCGCGCACGCCCAGCCTGATCGCGCCTGCCGAAATCCATCCGGTCTTCGTCGTCACCGGCGTGGCGTGGCTGGCGCGGCAGCGGCCCGATCTGAAGCGCGTGGCGCTGTGCAGTCAGGAGGACATGATGGGCCGGCCCTCGCTTGCGACCTATCGCGCGGCCTTTGCCGCCGAAGGGATAAAGGTGGTGCATCAGGTGCGATACGACCCGAAATCCCGGGACGCCGATGCGATGGTCGCCGCCATGCTGGCCAGCGATCCGCAGATCCTGTGCTGGTGTTCATCCGAGCCGCATATGATCCATGCCCTGACCGAAGCCGCCTTTCATGCCGGGTTTCGCGGCCCGATCCTCAGCTGCACCGGCGACAATTACCGCCGGCTGGTGGCGCGGACCTCGGCGGAATTCATGGAAAATTTCATCTTTCATTTCCCCGATTTCGATGATCCGCAACTGATCGAGCGGACGTTCTTCTTTCGCCAGCCCTCGGCGTTTCATGCCAGCTATGGCGATCGCTTTCCCGGCCACTGGTCGGCCGTAAGCTGGGAATATCCAGCGATTCTTGACCTTTGGCAGTCGGCCGTCGAAATTGCCGGAACCACCGATCCGATGGCGGTGCTGGCAGCGATCAAGCGCGGCGGCCAGATGATGCAGGTCTTCGGCCCGGCCCGCTGGCATGGCGAGGCGCTGTTTGGCATCGACAATGCGCTGATCGGCAGTTGGCCCGTCGTGCGGGTCATCGACGGCGTGGCGCGGATCGTGGAATTCGGCTCGGTGCTTGGCTGGCTGGCCCAGCATGAGCCGTTGCTGCTGCAGGAATTGCAGGCGCTGGATCTGCTGTGGCAGCAGCGCGTCAGCTCTCTTGCATGAACAGGCGCTGTTCTTCCAGCAGCGCCTGCTGCACCAGTTCCATGGCTTGCGGAATGTCGCGCGCGGTCAGCGCCGCCAGCAGCGCGATATAGGATTCGCATTGGCTGCGCAGGCGCTCGGGCGTCATGTGACGGCGCAGCATGGCGCTGCGCTGCGGCTGACGCCGTGCCTTGACCACCAGATTGTAGCAGGCGACCAGCAGCGGATTGCCGGTGCCTTCGACCAGCCGCATGTGGAAATCTTCTTCATGCCGCGCAAAGCTTGCCGGGTCGGCGGCGGTCTGCATCTGGTCCAAAACATCGGCCAGTGCGTCGATGGTCGCGGGGGGCATGTTGACGATGGCCAGCCGCGCGATCTCGGGTTCCAGAATGCCGCGCATGACCTGCAAATGCAGCGGCCCGGTCGCGGCGATGACCGGGGCGGCACTGTCCCAGCCGCCCGGTTCGGTTACAAAGGATCCCGCACCGGCGCGGCGCAGGATCAGCCCGCGGGTTTCCAGAATATCCAGCGCCTCGCGCAGGGTATTGCGCGCAACCTTCAGGCTTTCGGCCAGTTGCCGCTCGGCGGGCAGGCGGCTGCCGGGGGGGTAATCGCCTTGTGCCATGCGCGCGGCCAGCGCCTCGGCCACCATCTGCACGGTGGACCCCTGCGCCTTGTCGGGCTGGCTGCGCGGTACAGATTGCGGCAAAAGCGACATGCGGCCTCCGACGGCATAAGGACGACGCGAGCGTATCGCGCCGTCCGAAAGATTGCCATCGGGGATTGAACCAATTGCGCCAAATTGGCGCAACTGTGGCTTAGATGTCGAGGGTGTTGTCGCGTTCCCACTGCGTCAGATGCGCGGTATAGGCGTTCCATTCCTGCGTCTTCAGCTTGATATAGGCCGCCGAGAAATCCGCGCCAATGGCCTGTTTCAGGCCGTCATCCGCATCAAAGGCGCGGATGGCGTCCAAGAGGTTCAGCGGCAGCTTCGGCGCATCCGTGACCTTGTGGCCTTCGGCATACATGTCGATATCCCAGCGCTTGCCCGGATCGGCCTTGGATTTCAGCCCCGAGAGCCCGGCCGCGATGATGACGGCCTGCAGCAGATAGGGGTTGACCGCCCCATCGGGCAGGCGCAATTCGAACCGGCCGGGGCCGGGGACGCGCACCATATGCGTGCGGTTATTCCCGGTCCAGGTCACCGAATTCGGCGCCCATGTCGCGCCCGAGGTGGTGCGCGGTGCATTGATGCGCTTGTAGCTGTTCACCGTCGGGTTGGTGATCGCGGCCAGCGCCGAGGCGTGTTTCATGATGCCGCCAAGGAAATGCCGGCCCTGATCGGACAGCGACAGTTCCTTGCTGTCATCGGCAAAGGCGTTCTTGCCGTCCTTGGTCCAGACCGAGATATGCGCGTGGCAGCCATTCCCCGTCAGCCCCATGATCGGCTTGGGCATGAAGGTCGCGCGCAGCCCGTGCTTTTCCGCGACCGAGCGGGTCATGAACTTGAAGAAGCTGTGCTTGTCGGCGGTGGCCATGGCGCCGTCATATTTCCAGTTCATCTCGAACTGGCCGTTCGCATCCTCGTGGTCGTTCTGATAGGCCTCCCAGCCCAGCTCCAGCATATAGTCGCAGATCTCTGCGATCACGTCATAGCGGCGCATGACCGCCTGCTGGTCGTAGCAGGGTTTGACGGCGGTATCGGCGGCGTCCGAAATCGCCGTGCCCTCGGGGGTCAGCAGGAAGAATTCCGGCTCGACCCCGGTCTTGACCTCAAGGCCCAGATCGGCGGCCTCAGTCACCAGACGGGCCAGCACGTTGCGCGGCGCCTGATCCAGCGGACCGCCGCCCGCCATCACGCAGTTCGAGGCGACCCATGCCACGTCCTTTTTCCACGGCAGCTGGATCACCGAGGAGGCGTCGGGCAGGGCTATCATGTCGGGATGCGCGGGCGTCAGGTCCAGCCATGTGGCAAACCCGGCAAAGCCCGCACCATCGGCCTGCATGTCGGCAATGGCCTGCGCCGGAACCAGTTTGGCGCGCTGACCGCCGAACAGGTCGGTATAGGAAATCATGAAGTATTTGATGCCCTTTTCGCGGGCGAATTCGGCAAGATCGGTCATTTCCGTTCCCTGTTGATTGGCATGAAGCACCGGGGCGGGGGGCTTGGCCCCGCCCTTCTGGTCTTGGATCAGAAGCCGGACTGACCGGGGATCCAGCTTGTGCCCGCCAAGGGCACGCCCGCCATGGCGGCGGCTTCTAGGGTCAGTGCGCACAGATCCTCGGGTTCAAGGTTGTGCACATGGCTTTTGCCACAGGCCCGCGCGATGGTCTGGCATTCCAGCGTCAGCACGGCCAGATAGTTGCGCAGCCGACGCCCGGCCTCGATCGGGTCCAGACGCTTCATCAGTTCGGGATCCTGCGTGGTGATGCCCGCCGGATCCTTGCCTTCGTGCCAGTCGTCATAGGCGGCGGCGGTGGTCCCCAGCGCCTCGTATTCAGCGGCCCATTTCGGGTCGTTTTCGCCAAGCGCGATCAGCGCTGCCGTGCCGATGGCAACCGCATCCGCGCCAAGCGCCAGAGCCTTGGCCACATCCGCGCCGGTGCGGATCCCGCCCGAGACGACAAGCTGGACCTTGCGATGCATCCCCAGATCCTGCAGCGCCTTCACGGCGGGGCGGATACAGGCCAGCGTCGGCTGTCCGACGTTTTCGATGAACACGTCCTGCGTGGCAGCCGTGCCGCCCTGCATCCCGTCCAGCACCACCACATCGGCCCCGGCCTTCACCGCCAGCGCGGTGTCGTAATAGGGCCGTGCGCCGCCGATCTTGATATAGATCGGTTTTTCCCAATTGGTGATCTCGCGGATCTCAAGGATCTTGATCTCCAGATCGTCCGGGCCGGTCCAGTCGGGGTGACGGCAGGCGGACCGCTGGTCGATGCCGATGGGCAGGTTGCGCATCTTGGCCACGCGCTCGGTGATCTTCTGGCCCAGCAGCATGCCGCCGCCGCCGGGCTTTGCGCCTTGGCCGACCACGATTTCGATGGCGTCGGCGCGGCGCAGATCGTCGGGGTTCATGCCGTAACGGCTGGGCAGATACTGATAGACCAGCTTTTCGGAATGGCCGCGTTCCTCATTGGTCATGCCGCCATCGCCCGTGGTGGTCGAGGTGCCCGCCATGGTCGCGCCGCGTCCCAGCGCCTCTTTGGCGGGGCCGGACAGCGCGCCGAAGGACATGCCGGCAATGGTCACGGGGATCTTCAGCTCGATGGGCTTTTTGGCAAAGCGCGTGCCCAGCACGACCGAGGTGTCGCATTTCTCGCGATAGCCTTCCAGCGGGTAACGCGACATGGACGCGCCCAGAAACAGCAGATCGTCGAAATGCGGCACGCGGCGTTTCGCGCCACCGCCCCGGATATCATAGATGCCGGTATCGGCGGCGCGGCGGATTTCGGCGTTGATCTCGGAGGAATAGGTCCAGCTGTCGCGGGGCAGGGTTTGCGGGGTCTTGTCCATGATATCCCTCATCAGTAGGCGCCTGCGTGATCGACGTGGAAATTGTAAAGCTTGCGGGCCGAGCCATAGCGCTTGAAGTCCTCGGGCTTGGCGTCGCTTTCGGCGCGCGACAGCAGATCGGCAAGGATCTGCAGATGTTCGGGGCGCATCTCTTTTTCGATGCAGTCGGCCCCCAGCGATTTCACCGAGCCGCGCACGAAAAGCCGCGCCTCATACAGCGAATCCCCCAGCGCATCGCCCGCATCGCCGCAGACGACCAGATTGCCCGACTGCGCCATGAAGGCCGACATATGGCCGATATTGCCATGCACCACGATGTCGATGCCCTTCATCGAGATGCCGCAGCGCGACGAGGCATTGCCCTTGATGACCAGAAGCCCGCCATTGCCGGTCGCGCCGGCATATTGGCTGGCATCGCCGTCGATGATGACGGTGCCCGACATCATGTTTTCCGCAACACCCGGCCCGGCCGAGCCGGTGACATGGACGGTGGCCTGCTTGTTCATGCCCGCGCAGTAATAGCCGGTCGAGCCTTTGACCGTCACCTCGATCGGCGCATCAAGACCGACGGCGATGGCATGCGCGCCCTTGGGGTTTTCGATGACCCATGCGGTCTGGTTGGTTTCATTGGCCTGCGCCTGAAGCGTGCTGTTCAGTTCGCGCAGTTCGGTGGTGGCCATGTCGATGGTCTGCATGGATCAACGCTCCCAGAAATAGACGGTGGCGGGTTCGGGTTCCCAGACGCGGGCATTTTCGATGCCCGGCAGATTGGCCAGGGCGCGGTATTCGCTGCCAAAGGCCACGTAATCCTCGGTCTCGGCCATCACGGCGGGTTTGCAGGCGATGGGATCGCGCACCACGCCGAAGCCGTTCTTGGTGCCGACGACGAAGGTGAAGAAGCCGTCCAGATCGTCCAGCGTGCCTTCCAGCGCCTGACCCAGATTGGCCCCTGCGGCCAGACGGGACGAGATATAGGTCGCGGCGACTTCGGTGTCGTTCTGCGTCTGGGTGGTAAAGCCCTTGGCCGCCAGTTCACGCCGCATCCCGGCATGGTTCGACAACGAGCCGTTATGCACAAGGCACTGGTCCGCCCCGGTCGAGAACGGGTGCGCGCCCATGGTCGTCACCGCGCTTTCGGTGGCCATCCGCGTGTGGCCGATGCCGTGGCTGCCCGCCATGTCGCGCAGCGCAAAGCGTGCGGCGACATCCTTGGGCAGGCCGACTTCCTTATAGATCTCCATCGACTGACCGGCGCCCATGATGCGGATGCCTTTTTCGGTCAGGAACGCGCGAGCCTGCGCCTCGGCACCGTCGGGCAGGGTCAGCACGGCATGGGTGTCGATCACCCGCATCGACACGGGGCCATCCACCGCCGCCGACAGCGCGCTGTCCAGACCGGCGAAGGTGTCGTCCGGCGTGTCGGACTGGACGGTGATCTTCAGCTTGCCGCTGTCATCGCCATAGATCGCGATCCCGGCGCTGTCGGGGCCGCGATCGGTCATGGTGATAAGCATGTCGGTCAGCAACTCGCCCAGTTGCGGGCGCAGATCCTCTTTCTTCAGGAACAGGCCAACGATGCCGCACATGTTCTTCTCCGTGCAAAGAATGTCGTGGGTTGTTGCTTAACAGGAATATGAGTTTCCTCAAATGAAATTATATGGCGCGATGGGAAAATCCGGCGCGGCTCGATGGCTGCATGAAAACCGTGCAGATCGCGTTCCGATTTGCGGATGGAATGGGCGGTCGCGGTTTGGTTTCCCAAGCTGCGACCCCTGTGCCGGTTAAGGCTGGGCGTTCAACTAGCTGATAACGCCGAAAAGATTGTCGTTGATGCTGCGGGCCATGCGGTTGAAGGCTGGCAGGTGTCCTGCAAGTTCGGCCTGCAGTCCCGCCGCGCGGCTTGCGCCCAAGGCGCGCTGCATGCTTGCGGCATATTCGGGAACCGCGCTCCATTCCGCGACGGTGCTGGGCGTCATCTCGATATGGAACTGGATGCCCCAGGCGTGTTGCCCGACGCGCAGGGCCTGCACCGGGCAGGCGGCATTTCCGGCCAGCACGACACCGCCCTCTCGCAAGACCTGCACCTCGGCGCCATGCCATTGAAAGACCTGAAGATCCGGCGGCAGGCCGCGAAACAGCGGATCGTCGCGGCCCGCATCTGACAGCTGCGTCATGGTAATTCCGACCTCGGGCGCGGCCATCAGTCCGACAGTTCCGCCCAAAGCCTGCGCCAGAAGCTGATGCCCCAGACAGATCCCCAGATAAGGCCGCGCCAGATCACGGACCCAATGCCGGATCGCGGCCATTTCCGGCACCAGCCATGGGTGGGCGTCGGTGTCCCAGACATCCATCGGCCCGCCCATCACGGCCAGCAGATCGAAACCTTCCAGATCGGGAATGGCTGCGCCTTCGTCCAGCGCGGCGATATGGACGCTGTGACCGTCTTCGGCCCAGAAATCGCGGAAGATGCCGGGATGTTCGACGGCAAGGTGCTGAAAGACGAGGATCTTCATGCTCATGTCCCGATGGTCGCTGCGCTGCCGCAGATCAGCACCGCGCGGCGCGTCAGGTCAATTCGTCGCGGCGGTTTTCACGCCCCCGCCACGCCCGCTGCCTTTTGCTGCGGCAGCGGGACCAGACCGGGCTAAGGCCTTTTGCCGCAAGCTTAACTTATGTCAGCCGTTGCCATGATGTTCGCTATTTCGGCGGATAACCTGTAAGTTGGAGATATCCCGTCCGAATCATCGAACAGGTGTGATGGAGGGTTTCATGTGGAAAACCCGCGTTCCGACACCGCGCGCGGCCCATTGGTCGCTGCGGAAAAGCATATCGCCCACGATTTGACTGACGAAGAAGTGGATGCCGCGTTCGAGATGATCGTGGCCCAGATCGACGCCGAACAAAAGACGCCTGAATGACGGCGGCCCGTGCCGCCGCCTTTCGACGCATCTTCCGTTGACCAATAAAAATCACTCGCTGCGTGTCATGACCATTCCGGCATGGTGCAGCACGCCATCGACAAAACGCCCATCCGCCGTGAAGCCGGTATCGTCCCAATATTCGATGCGGTCGCCGGTGATCTGGTATCTGCCGGTATAGGCCGCCTCGCGCGTGCCACGTGCCTCGACATATCGGTTGTCGGGGCGCAGTTCCTGACGGACATGCCCGTCTGCCGTGACCCACAGACCCAGATAGGGATGGGCGGTCTGGGCCGATGCCGCCTCAAGGCTGCCTGCGGTCAGCGCCGCGATGATCAGATTGCGCGTCATGGTGTCATCCTTTCATCAATGTGGGGCGCAGGGTGATTTCGTTCACGTCGACATCCTCGGGCTGTTCCAGCGCGAACCGCACCGCGCGTCCGATGGCGTCGGGTTGCAGCGCGATGGCGCGGTATGATCGCATCAGTTCGGCAGCCGCCGGATCGGTGATGGTCCCGGCAAGTTCGCTTTCCACCACGCCGGGATTGATGCAGGTCACGCGGATGTCGGGGCGTTCCTGCCGCAGCCCGTCCGAAATGGCCCGCACCGCGTGTTTCTTGGCGCAATAGACCGCAGCGGTCGGTGAAACCGCCAGAGCCCCGATCGAGGCGATGTTGACGATATGCCCCGCGCCGCGCGCCGTCATTTCGGGCAGCACGGCGGCGATGCCGTAAAGCACGCCCTTGATGTTCACGTCGATCATCCGGTCCCATTCGTTGACCTTTACCGCCGCAAGCTCGGACAGCGGCATCACGCCCGCATTGTTGACGATGGCATCGATCCGGCCCCATTCCGCACGCGCGGCCTGTGCGAACGCGACCAGATCGTCGGGTTGCGTCACGTCCAGCGCGCGGTGCGCGCGGTGCCGCACCTCGCCGCCTTTCGCCCGCAGGTCCTGCGCCAATGCGGCCAGCCGTTCGGTCCGGCGGGCGCCGATCATGATCTTTGCCCCGGCTGCCGCAAGTTCACGCGCAATGCCCATGCCGATCCCGCTTGAGGCGCCGGTGACCAGAATGACCTTGTCCATGACAGTCTCCTTGGTTGGTGTGCCAAGGATATGGCCGTTGCTTTGTCGCCTACTACCTGCCAGGTTCTGGCCTTGGCGGTTAGCAGTGCTGGACAATGACGGATCTGAACCTGTTGCGGATCTTAGATGCCGTTGCGAAAGGCGGCAATTTCCGCGCGGCAGCGGACAGGCTGGGTGTCACACGCTCGGCGGTCAGTCAGGGGATCCGGCGGCTTGAGGACAGTTGCGGCACCGCGCTGGTTAGCCGCACCACGCGCAGCGTGCGCCTGACCGAAGCCGGTGAGCGGTTCCACCTGACCACTGCCGAGGCGCTGGCCGGCATCGACCGCGCCTTTGCCGATCTGGCGCTGGATCAGACCCCGCGCGGCACCTTGCGGATCGCCGTCACCTCGATCGCCGAGCGTTTCCTGTTCGGGCCGATGATCGCTTCATTTCTGGCGGCCTATCCCGATGTGATGCTGGATGTCACCGTGACGGATGACGAATCGGATATCGTGGCGGCGGGGCTGGATGCCGGGATCCGGCTGGGCGAGGTGATCCAGCAGGACATGATCGCCATTCCCCTGACCGGCCCGCAGCGGCAGGTGGCCGTGGCGGCACCGGCCTATCTGGCGCAATACGGCACGCCCCGCCATCCCCGCGACCTGACCGCGCATCGCTGCATCGGCTGGCGGCCATCGCCCGATGCCTCGCCCTATCGCTGGGAATTCGAGGAGGCGGGGCGCGCCTTCGATGTCGCCGTGCCGCCGCATCTGACCACCAATGACATGCAGTTGATGATCCGCACGGCGCTGGCCGGGGCAGGCATCACCTTCGGCATGCACGAGACGTTCCGCCCCTATATCGACAGCGGACAGTTGACGCCGATCCTGCAGGATTTCCTGCCGCCCTTTGCCGGGTTCTATCTGTTCTTTCCCAGCCGCGCGAACATGCCTGCAAAGCTGCGCGCCATGGTCGATCACGTCAAGGCCATGCGGCGGGACGGCTGAGTGCCGATCAGTCGCCTCTGACGGCGCGGGCGCTGCCATCTTCATTGATCGCGACAAAGGTGAAGGTCGCCTCGGTCACCTGCTGGGTGTCGTCGCTGTCGCGTTCGCGCCGCCATGCCTCGACATGGATGCGCATCGAGGTGCGGCCGACATGGATCAGATCGGCGTAAAGCGACACCTCGTCGCCGACCTTGACGGGGCGGTGAAACTTCATGCCCTCGACCGCGATGGTGGCGCTGCGACCGCGTGCGGTCAGCGCGGCGATCGAGCCTGCCGCAAGGTCCATCTGGCTCATCAGCCAACCGCCGAAGATGTCGCCTGCCGGGTTGGTATCGGCGGGCATGGCGATGGTGCGGATGGTCGGATTGACGGGGGGCTGTTCGGGCATGGGCTTGCATTCCTTGGGCTGGCCCGATCCTGTTAGCGCATGGCGCGCATCGCTGGAACCCGTCTGGAAAAAAGCCCCCGGCATCGCGGGGGCCTTTGTGGTTTTTCTGCCTGCGGATCAGGCGTTTTGCAGGTCTGCCGTATCGGTGCTGTCCATGACGGCGCGGTCGGTCTGGCCAAGGATCTGCGAGGTGACGGTCCCCGCCGTCATCGACCCCGAGACGTTCAGCGCCGTGCGGCCCATGTCGATCAGCGGCTCGATCGAGATCAGCAGCGCCACCAGCGTCACGGGCAGCCCCATGGTCGGCAGCACGATCAGCGCGGCCATCGTCGCGCCGCCGCCGACGCCCGCCACACCGGCCGATGACAAGGTGACGATGGCGATCAGCGTGGCGATCCATGTCGGGTCCAGCGGGTTGATGCCGACCGTCGGCGCGACCATCACCGCCAGCATGGCCGGATAAAGCCCCGCGCAGCCATTCTGGCCGATGGTCGCGCCAAAGCTTGCCGCGAACGAGGCGATGGTCGGCGGCACACCCAGACGACGGGTCTGCACCTCGACATTCAGCGGGATCGAGGCGGCGCTGGAGCGGCTGGAAAACGCAAAGCTCAGCACCGGCAGCGCCTTGCGGAAGAAGTTCAGCGGGTTGACCCCGGTCATCGTCAGCAGGATCGCATGCACGCCGAACATGATCGCCAGCCCGATATATGAGGCCACGACGAATTTCCCGAGGTTCAGGATATCGGCGGCGTTCGAGGTCGCCGCCACCTTGGTCATCAGCGCCATGACGCCAAAGGGCGTCAGCATCATGATCAGCCGCACCAGCTGGCCGATCCAGCTTTGCAGCAGGTCGATCAGCGCCAGCAGGCTGCGGCCCTTTTCCGCGTCCCGCTTGACCAGCCGGATCGCCGCGACGCCAAGGAAGGCCGCAAAGATCACCACCGAGATGATCGAGGTCGGGTTTGCGCCGGTCAGATCCGCGAAGGGATTCTTCGGGATGAAGGACAGGATCAGCTGCGGCACAGTCAGATCGGCGACGCGTGGGGCATAACTGCTTTCCAGCGTCGAGAGCCGCGCGGTTTCGGCAGCGCCCTGCACCAGCCCCTCGGCGGTCAGGCCAAAGATCAGCGACATGGCGATGCCGACCGCCGCCGCGATCGCGGTGGTCAACAGCAGCGTGCCCAGCGTCAGCGTCGAGATCTTGCCCAGCGACGAGGCGTCATGCAGTTTCGACACCGCATTCAGGATCGCCACAAAGACCAGCGGCATCACGATCATCTGCAACAGCTGCACATAGCCATTGCCGACGATATTGACCCAATTGATCGTGGTCTGCAGCGCGGGCGCGTCATGGCCATAGATCAGTTGCAGCACGACACCGAACAGCGTGCCAAGGATCAGGGCGATGAACACCCGGACAGACAGGGAAAGATCGCGGCTTTGCAGGCGGAACAGCCCGTAAAGCAACGCGGCGAACACAACCAGATTGATAAGCACTGGCGCCATGACGCATCTCCGGCAATTGTTGGAAGCATATGGTAGTGATGGCGGCACGCGGTGGTAAGACCTGCCGCCGAAATAAGCATAGGCTCATCGCCTTGACGCGGAAGGTGATGAAAAAGTTCCGGTTTTACCGTGCGGGCCGGAATGGAATCGGGCGATTCCCGCGTGGATCAGGCAAACGGGTCGGTCAGACGGCAGCCCGAGGGCCGAAAATCGGCGATATTGCCGGTCACGACCGTTGCATCCCGTGCAAGGGCGGTTGCCGCGATCAGCAAATCGGCACCGGAATGACCGATCCGCGCGGAAAGCCTGCCCCAGATCAGTGCCTCGTCCGCGCCGAAAGGCAGCAGCCGGTCGGCGAAAAGCGTCGTCGTGCGCGCGATCCAGTCGCGCAGGTCGCGGGCAAAGGGCGGGTTCAGCTCTTCCTGCCGGGCGATGCCGCGTTCGATTTCGCCCAGTGTCACCACGGACAGGTGCAGTTGCGTTTCATCCTGACGCGCCAGCCATGCGGCGACATTCGGGCTGCGCTCGGGGCGGCGCAGCGCCGACAGCACGTTGGTATCCAGAATCAGCATTCAGAAACTGACATCGCGCGGCGTGATCTGGGGGCGGGGGCTGTCGGGATCGCCGGGAAAGCTCAGCAGATGCGTGATGAAAGAGCCACGCTTTTCCCCGGCTGCGGCCCGCATCCGGGCATATTCATCCGCCGACAGCACGACAACGGCAGGCTTGCCCCGGCGCGACACCTCTTGCGGTTGCCCGGCAAGGGCTGCGTCCACCACGGCGGAAAAGCGGTTCTTGGCGTCCTGAAGCGTCCACATGGCATTGCCCTTCATCTAGCTAGCTAGCTATCTAGATAGTACCTTTTCGGTGGGTTTTCAAGAAAAACGCCCGGCAAGCTTTCGCTGCCGGGCGTCCGAATGTCGTGGTCAAGATCGCCTCAGCTGGCGCGGGCCATCACCCGGCGCGCATAGCGCAGCGCCAGAATGGTGCAGACCGAACCCGACAGTAGATACAGGCCAGCAGCCCACAGACCCAGCCATGCCGACAGCGCCAGCGCGGCCAGCGGGGCAAAGCCCGCACCGAACAGCCATGCCAGATCCGACACCACGGCCGAGCCGGTATAGCGGCGGCTGGCCTGGAACAGCGATGCGACCGCACCCGAGGACTGGCCGAAGCTCAGGCCCAGAATGATCGCGCCGACCGTCATATAGACCGCTTCACCGAACTTGTCGCCCAGAAGCAACAGGGGGGCGATCACGGCGAATACCGCAATGGCGATGGCACCCCGATACAGCAGTTTGCGGTGGCCGATGCGGTCCGCGATCACGCCCGAGGCGATGACGGCAAGAAAGCCCCATGCGGCGGCAATCGCCTCGATGATCAGGAAGCTGGCGGGGTTGTCGTTGGTGTAAAGATAGACCCAGGACAGCGGGAACACCGTGACGATGTGAAACAGCGCAAAGCTGGCCAGCGGCACGAAGGCCCCGATCAGGATGGTGCTGCCATCCTGCCCGAAGGCCGCGCGGAAGCTGGAGGGCTTCAGCTCATTCGAATCGAAGGCTTCGGTATATTCCGGCGTGACCACGATCCGCAGCCGGGCAAACAGCGCCACGACGTTGATCGCGAAGGCCACGAAGAACGGGTAACGCCAGCCCCAGTCAAGGAAATCCGCCTGGCTCATGTTGTTCAGCAGATAGGCGAACAGCAGGGCCGCGACGCCCAGCCCGACAAAGGCGCCAAGCTGCGGCACCATGACATAAAAGCCACGCTTGCCCTGCGGTGCGTTGATCGCCAGCAGCGAGGGCAGGCCGTCCCATGCGCCGCCAAGCGCAAAACCCTGGCCGATTCGCAGCAGGCACAGCACGAAGATCGAAGCTGCGCCGATGTTTTCATAGGACGGGATCAGACCCATGCCGACGGTCGAGGTGCCCAGAACGAGCAGCGCCAGCGTCAGCTTGGTGCTTTTGCCATAGCGGCGGTCGATGACGGTGAAAAAGGCCGTGCCAAGCGGGCGTGCAAGGAAGGCCAGCGCGAAGACCGCGAAGGACCAAAGCGTCGCAGTCAGCGGATCTGCAAAGGAAAAATACCGATGCGGGAATACGATGACCGATGCGATGGCGAAGACGAAGAAGTCGAAGAATTCCGACGACCGGCCGATGACGACGCCGACCGCGATATCGGATGGCGACACGTGATGATCGGAATTCGCCTCGCGGGGCAAGGAGGAGTGTGAGTTTGCTGCGCTCATGTCTGGCTGACCTCTGTAGGACCCGACGGGGGAGGCGAGGGGGCGTTTGGGGGCAATAGAGGCCGCGAAACTCTAATGGTCAACCGTCATGTTCAAGGTGTAAGGGGTGTGGCAAATTGTCCTATGTCTGCGACCGGCCCCATCCCTTAGGGGGTAGAGCCCACCGATCCCCTCCTTTTCTCCCCTCTGAGGTGAGGTAACGGCTATCATGCGTAAACTCCCCCGCTTGGCGCGCTTTGTCGCGCTTGCCCCGCTTTTCCTTGCCTTGGCCGCCTGTAAGATGGAGGTGCTCAAGCCCTCCGGCGACGTGGCCGAGCGTCAGAAGGACCTGCTTCTGACCTCGACCTGGCTGATGCTTATCATCATTATTCCGGTGATGCTGCTGACCGTCCTGTTCGCATGGCGCTATCGCGCATCGAACAAGAACGCGACCTACAAGCCCGACTGGGACCATTCGACCAAGTTCGAGCTGGTCATCTGGGCCGCGCCGCTGCTGATCGTCATCTGCCTTGGCGCGATGACCTGGGTCGGCACGCATCTGTTGGACCCGTATCGCCCGCTTGACCGCATCGCGGAAGGCCAGCCGGTACCCGATCAGGATCCGCTGCGCGTCGAAGTCGTCGCGCTGGACTGGAAATGGCTGTTCATCTATCCCGAACAGGGCATCGCCATGGTCAATGAAATGGCCGTGCCGGTTGACCGCGAGGTGGAATTCAGCCTGACCTCGACCTCGGTGATGAACGCATTCTACATCCCTGCGATGGCGGGCATGATCTATGCCATGCCGGGGATGGAAACCAAGCTGCACGGCGTCTTCAACAACCCCGGCGAATATCAGGGTCTTGCCTCGCATTATTCGGGCGCAGGCTTCTCTGGGATGCGCTTCAAGGCACATGCCGTGGATCAGGCCGGTTTCGACGCCTGGGTCGACGAAGCCCGCGCCAGCGGTGCCAATCTGGACCGCGCGAAGTTTCTGGAACTGGAAACGCCCAGCGAAAACGTGAAGCCCACGCCTTTCGGCGAGGTGGACCCGTCGCTGTTCGACCGCATCGTCAACATGTGCGTCGAAGACGGCAAGATCTGCATGGCCGAGATGATGGCGCTTGATGCGCAAGGCGGCACGGGTCTGGCAGGCACCATGAACATGGCGCAGCTGACCCATGACAAGGATGTGCGTCGCGGCGTGGCCCGGCCGGTCTTTGGCAGCCAGCCCTTCATGGTCACCGGCTTCTGCACCCCGGCCGACAGCGCCAAGATGTTTGCCGACCTGCGCGAGAACGCGCCGGTCATCCGCAAGGACCAGTCGCCGATGCGCGGCATCGCCTTGCCCCGCCCCGAAAACCGCCTTGGCATCGAAATGCCGCGGATCATCCAGGACGCTCGGCGCGATGACGCCGCCGAGCCGAAACTCTGACCGGAGTCCCAGATGGCCATTCCTGCCAATGTCGAGACTACCTTCCTTCTGGGGCGCCTGAACTTTGACGCCATCCCGAAGGATCCCATCGTTTGGATCACCTTTGTCGGTGTGGCCATCGGTGGCGCGGCCCTGCTGTGGGCGCTGACGAAATTCAAGCTCTGGGGTTATCTCTGGAACGAGTGGTTCACCTCGATCGACCACAAGAAGATCGGGATCATGTACATGATCCTTGGCCTGATCATGTTCGTGCGCGGTTTTGCCGACGCCATCATGATGCGCGCCCAGCAGGCCATGGCGTTCAACGGCAGCGAAGGCTATCTGAACGCGCACCACTATGACCAGATCTTCACGGCGCATGGCGTCATCATGATCTTTTTCGTGGCGATGCCCTTCGTCACGGGTCTGATGAACTATGTCGTGCCGCTGCAGATCGGCGCCCGCGACGTGTCCTTCCCGTTCCTGAACAACTTCTCGTTCTGGATGACGGTGGGCGGCGCGGTGATCGTGATGGCATCGCTGTTCGTGGGTGAGTTTGCGCAGACCGGCTGGCTGGCCTTCCCGCCGCTGTCGGGCATTGCCTACAGTCCCTATGTCGGCGTGGACTATTATATCTGGGGCCTGCAGGTCGCCGGGGTCGGCACGACGCTGTCGGGCATCAACCTGATGGTGACGATCCTGAAGATGCGTGCGCCCGGCATGACCATGATGAAGATGCCCGTCTTCACCTGGACCGCCTTCTGCACGAACATCCTGATCGTGGCCTCGTTCCCCATTCTGACCATGACGCTGATCCTGCTGACGCTGGACCGCTATCTGGGCACGAACTTCTTCACCAATGACCTTGGTGGCAACCCGATGATGTATATCAACCTCATCTGGATCTGGGGCCACCCCGAGGTTTACATCCTGATCCTGCCGCTGTTCGGCGTGTTCTCGGAAATCACCTCGACCTTCTCGGGCAAGCGCCTGTTCGGCTATACCTCGATGGTCTATGCGACGGTCTGCATCACGGTGCTGTCCTATGTCGTGTGGCTGCACCACTTCTTCACCATGGGCTCGGGCGCATCCGTGAACTCGTTCTTCGGGATCACCACGATGATCATCTCGATCCCGACGGGCGCGAAGATCTTCAACTGGCTGTTCACCATGTATCATGGCCGGGTCCGTTACGACCTGCCGATGATGTGGGTGATCGCGTTCATGCTGACCTTCACCATCGGCGGCATGACCGGCGTTCTGCTGGCCGTTCCTCCGGCGGACTTCGTGCTGCACAACTCGCTGTTCCTGATCGCGCACTTCCATAACGTCATCATCGGCGGCGTGGTGTTCGGGGTCTTCGCGGCGATCAACTTCTGGTGGCCCAAGGCCTTCGGCTTCAAGCTGAACGTGTTCTGGGGCAAAGTCAGCTTCTGGTGCTGGGTCATCGGCTTCTGGGTTGCCTTCACGCCGCTCTACATCCTTGGCCTGATGGGTGTGACCCGCCGGATGCGCGTCTTCGACGATCCCAGCCTGCAGATCTGGTTCATCATTGCAGCCTTCGGCGCGGTGCTGATCGCGGCTGGCATCGGAGCGATGTTCCTGCAGTTCGGCATCTCGATCTGGAAACGCAACGAGCCGGAATACCGCGACAACTCGGGCGATCCGTGGGGTGGGCGTTCGCTGGAATGGGCGACTTCGTCGCCGCCGCCCAGCTATAACTTCGCCTTCACCCCTGTCGTGCACGGGCTGGATGCCTGGTCCGAGATGAAGGCTGCCGGCGCCCAGCGTCCCAAGGCCGATTACATCCCGATCCACATGCCGCGTTACACCGGCTCGGGGGTGATCATCGCCGCGCTCTGCACCGTCTTCGGCATGGCCATGATCTGGTATATCTGGTGGCTCGCGATCGTGTCCTTCATCGGCATCGTCGGCTATTCGATCTATCACACCTTCAACTACGACCGCGATTACTACATCCCCGCCGATGAGGTCCGGGCCGTGGAAGACGCGCGCGACCGTCAGCTGGCACAGGGGGCCTGAGACGATGAGCACCGCAACCCAACTGCAAGCCCCGGCCGATTACTGGGAAACCGAGCCGCATCATCACCCTGAAGGCGCCTCGACCAATATCGGCTTCTGGGTCTATCTGATGAGCGACTGCCTGATGTTCGCGGTTCTTTTCGCGACCTATGGCGTGCTGCACGGAAACTTTGCGGCCGGTCCCGGCCCCAAGGATCTGTTCGACCTTGAGCTGATCGCGCTGAACACGGCCATGCTGCTGTTTTCGTCGATCACCTATGGTTTCGCGATGATCGCGGCCTACAAGGGCAACAAGCAAAGCACGCTGCGCTGGCTGGGTGTGACGCTGTTCTTTGGCCTGTGCTTCCTGGCGATCGAGCTTTACGAGTTCCACCACCTGATCCATGTCGGGGCGGGACCGCAGCGCTCGGCCTTCCTGTCGGCCTTCTTCACGCTGGTCGGCACGCACGGTCTGCACGTCACCTTCGGCTCGATCTGGCTGGTGACGCTGATGGTGCAGGTTTACAAGTTTGGTCTGCATCAGGCCAATATGCGCCGCCTGATGTGCCTGAGCCTGTTCTGGCACTTCCTTGACCTGATCTGGATCGGCGTCTTCACCTTTGTCTATCTGATGGGGATGATCTGATGGCACATTCGCACAACCATCATGACGCGCATCACGGCCATGGCGATCATGCCGAACACACCACCTATCGGGGCTATGTGACGGGCTTCGTCCTTGCCGTGATCCTGACGGTGATCCCGTTCGGGATCGTCATGGGCGGCGGCTTCGACAGCCGGTTCTGGACCATCGCCGTGGTGGTTCTGTGTGCCGTGGCGCAGGTTCTGGTCCACATGATCTATTTCCTGCACATGGACAGCAACGCGGAAGAAGGCTGGACGCTGCTGTCCACCATCTTCACCATCGTTGTCGTGGTCATCATGATCGCAGGCTCGCTATGGGTCATGTTCCACCTGAACACCAACATGATGCCGCAGATGAACCACGAATTGCAGGTCATGCCGTGATGAACGAGGACGCGACCCCGGACGGGTCGCGCGGGCCCAGATCGAAAACGGTCTGGGCGCTGACGGCGCTTGCCATGATGGCAGGCGTCGTTGTGCTTCTGGGGCTGGGCATCTGGCAGGTGCAGCGTCTGGCCTGGAAAACCGATCTGATCGCCCGGGTCGAGGCGCGGGTGACAGCCCCCGCGACCCCGGCCCCCGGCGTCGAAAACTGGGACGACATCACCGCGCAGGCCGATGAATATCGCCGCATCGCCGTGTCGGGCAGCTTCGATTATGCCGATGAGGTGCTGGTGCAGGCCGTCACCTCGCAGGGCGCGGGCTTCTGGGTCATGACCCCGCTGGCCACGCCCGAAGGCTGGTCGGTCTGGATCAACCGGGGCTTCGTGCCCTCGGACCGACGCGAGGCGTCGCAGCGCAGCCGCCCCGAAGGCGTGCAGCAGATAACCGGGCTTTTGCGCATCACCCAGCCGGATGGCGCGTTTCTGCGCGCGAATGATCCGGCGGGCGACCGCTGGTATTCGCGCGACGTGCAGGCTTTGTCGGACACGTTCGACGTGCCCGACCATGCGCCCTATTTCATCGACGCAGATGCGGGGCAGGCCGGGCAATTGCCGGTGGGCGGGCTGACGGTCGTCAGTTTCCGCAACAACCATCTTAGCTATGCGCTGACATGGTTCGCAATGGCTGCGGGGCTTGCGGCGGGCGCATTCTATGTGCTGCGCCGCGACCGCTCGCAGGACTGAAGCGACTAACCGGCCAGATCGCGCAGGAAGGTTTCCGACCAGACCGCGACCGGATGCGCCTCAAGACGCGCCATCATGCTGGCATGGCGCGTCCGCCGTTCGTCCATGGGCATGTCCAACGCCCGCGCCATGGCGTTCGACACATCGGCCACGTCATAGGGATTGACGATCAGCGCCCCGTCCAGCTCTGCCGCCGCCCCGGCGAATTGCGACAGGACCAGCACGCCCGGATCCTCGGGATCCTGCGCCGCGACATATTCCTTGGCGACAAGGTTCATCCCGTCGCGCAAGGGCGTCACCAGCCCGACCTTTGACAGCCGATACAACCCCGCCAGCAGGCTTTGGCTGAAGGCGCGGTTGATATAGCGCACCGGCACCCAGTCCAGCGTGCCATAGCTGGCATTCAGCCGGCCCGCACGCTCGGCGACCTCTTGCTGGATGCGGTCATAGCCCTCGATGCCGCTGCGCGAGGCGGGGGTGATCTGCAAGAAGCTGACGCGGTTGTGCAAGGCGGCGCGGTTTTCCAGTAGATGCTCGATGGCGCGCAGCCGTTCGGGCAGGCCCTTGGAATAATCCAGCCGGTCCACGCCGATCACCATCTCGCGCGGGCCGAAGCGCTGATGCAACTCGCGGATGCGGGGCAGGTTCTCGGCCCGGCGGGCGCGGCTCGAAAAGCCCTGCGTGTCGATCGAGATCGGATAGGTGCCGATCCGCGTGCCGCGCGGCGTGGTGCTTGCCTCAAGATCGGGGCGCGCGGCATCCAGCGCGGCGCGCAGGTTGCGGGCATCGGTGGCGGTCTGCAAACCGATGACATCATAGGCCAGCATCGAGGCCAGCAGCTTGCTGGCCTTGGGCATGGCGCGGAACAGATCCTGCGCGGGCCACGGGATGTGGTGAAAATAGCCGATGCGGTTCTGAACGCCCCGTTCGCGCAGCGCCTGGGCCAGCGGGATCAGGTGATAGTCATGCACCCAGATCACGTCATCGGGCCGCAGCAGGTCCAGAAGCTCATCGGCGAACCTGCCATTCACCGACAGATAAAGGTCCATGGCGGTGCGGGTATATTCCAGAAGATCGGGCCGGTAATGGCACAGGGGCCACAGCACGCTGTTCGAGATACCCTCGTAATAGCCCGAGACTTCCTCGGCGCTCAGGTCCATCGCCGCATAGGTGACATTGCCAAGATCCTGCAGGCTGACGCCCTTGGCGGGTTTGTCCAGCGTCTTGCCCGACCAGCCCAGCCACAGCCCGCCGCGGGTCTTCAAAGCCGCTTCCAGTGCCACGGCAAGGCCGCCTGCCGCGACGCCTTTGCCAAGCGCGGGCAGGCGGTTCGATACGACGATCAGCCGGCTCAAACCACGTCCTCCCACTTCCGCGACAGCTTCCATGCCGCATTGATCAGCCCCACCATGGAATAGGTCTGCGGGAAGTTGCCCCACAAGGTCTTGCTGGACACGTGAATGCCCTCGGACAAAAGCCCCAGCGGCGTGCGCTGCGCCAGCACCTCGGCAAAGATCTCGCGCGCTTCGTCGTGGCGGCCAAGGCGGCTCAGCGCCTCGATCAGCCAGAAGGTGCAGACGGTGAAGGCAGTTTCCGGCGTGCCGAAATCGTCGGGCGCCTTATAGCGGAACAGGTGATGGCCCTGCCGCAGCTGCGTCTCGATCGCGGCCACGGTCGAGCGATAGCGCGGATCCTGTCCCGTGGTGAAGCCGATTTCCGGCATCAGCAGCAGGCTGGCATCCAGGTCGTCACCGCCGAAGGCCATGACATAGGATTGCAGCTTTTCGTTCCAGCCATAGGCCTCGACGGCCTCGCGGATCTTGGCGGCCTCGGCCCCCCAATAGGCGGCGCGGTCGGGCAGGTTCAGATGCGCCGCGATCCGTGCCAGACGGTCGCAGGCGCCCCAGCACATCATCGCGGAATGGGTGTGGATGCTTTCGCGGCTGCGGAATTCCCACAGCCCGGCATCGGGCGTGTTCCAGCGCGCCACGGCCTGATGGCCCAGCATTTCAAGCCGCTGGAACAGGTCCACGCCGCCCATGCGGGGCAGGCGCTGGTCGAAAAACGCCTGACTGACCGCCAGAATGACCGAGCCATAGCCGTCATTCTGCACTTGCGTATAGGCGGCATTGCCGCGCCGCACCGGCAGGTTGCCGCGATAGCCACCAAGGCCAAGACAGGTCTCTTCGGTCAGCACATGTTCATGCCCCAGCCCGAACAGCGGCTGCATATAGCCCTCGGGCGCGCTGGTGGCGAGGTTTAGCACATAGGCAAGGTAGTCCTCCATGGTCTTGGTGACGCCCAGCCCGTTCAGCGCCTTGACCGTGAAGAAACTGTCGCGCAGCCAGCAATACCTGTAATCCCAGTTGCGCGTCGTGCCTTCATATTCGGGGATCGAGGTCGTCAGCGCCGCGACGATCCCGCCGGTTTCTTCGTATTCGCACAGTTTCAGCGTGATCGCGGCGCGGATTACCGCCTCTTGGTAATCGGGGGGAATGGTCAGCGACCGCACCCAGTCGATCCAGTAATCCTGCGTGCGTTCCAGAAAATGCATGGCAATGGCGTGGGGCGCATCGCTCAGCGGCTCATCCGGGCCCAGCAGGAAGACATGCGGGCGGTCCAGCAGGAAAGGCGTTTCGTGTAGCACGAATTCGATCGGGGCCGAGGTGGTCAGCCGCATTTCCTCAAGGCCCATCTCATAGCGCAGATGGTTGCTGCCGCGATGGATGCGCGCGGCTTTTTCGCCGTAATCGTGGCGCGGGCGCAGGCGCACGGTGATGCGGGGCATGCCCTCCAGCGGCTCGACGATGCGCACAAGCGTGCGCCCCCGGAAGGTGCGGCCCCGGTCGCGGAAGCGCGGCATGAAATCGGTGATGCGCAGCCGGTTGCCCTGCGCATCGGTCTGGTAGGTTTCCAGAATGGCGGTATTTCTGCGATAATTCCGGCTGACATGCGTCATCTCATCGCAGCGGATCGACCAGATGCCGGTTTCCGGCCCGGATTGCGGCTCCAGCAGGCCGCAGAACACCGGATCGCCGTCAAAGCGCGGCAGGCACATCCAGCAGACATCGCCATAGGTGTTCAGCAGCGCGGCTGTGGTGGAATTCCCGATCAGCCCCAGATCCAGCGAGGCGGTATGTTCCTGCACCATTACGCGGCCAGCCTTTCCGACAGCCACGCCGCCAATGCGGCAGGCCCGGCAAGGCGCAGGTCGGCAGGCAGATCCCGTTCCCCCAGCGCGACCGCGATGCCGCCGAAATCGCGCGCGGCCTGCAACATGGGCAGATCGTTCAGGTCGTCGCCGAAGGCCACGGGGCGGCGGTCGGCAAAGGCCGGCTCTGCCATGAACCGGCGCAGCGCCACGCCCTTGTCGTCGCCTACCGGGCGGATCTCGGCCACGCATTTGCCATGCTGCATCCGCCAGTCCGGCCCTAGCGCTGCAAGCGTCTGATCAGCGGCGCGCGACATGACCTCGGCCGCGCCCGGTGCGCCGCGCCAGTGCAGCGCAAGACCCGCGCCCTTGTCTTCCAGAATCGCGCCCGGATGGGCCGCGACCAGATCGGCCAGCGCGGGCAGCAGCGGACGGATCACCGCCATGCGCACCGCATCCTGATCGGTCCGGGCGATATCGCCGGGAAAGTCGCTGCCATGCAGCCCTGCGACGGGAATATCGCCCAGCATCGGCGCCACCTCATCGCGGTGGCGTCCGGTGATGATGGCGACCGCGCCGCGCGTGCGTGCGCTGAGGCGCGCCAGATCCCCGGCCAGTTCCCCGGCCAGACTGACATTGGCCGGATCATCGACCAGTTCGGCCAGCGTGCCGTCGAAATCAAAGAAAAAGGCGTGTCTGTCCAGATCCAGCGATCCGAATTGCAGGGCGATATCCTTCAAGGCTCTCTCCGTCATTCCGCTGGCGCGTTTCCGCGCCGTCGCCACCTAAAGCCCCGGCATCGCACATGGGTTCCGCCCTTTGGCGCTGCCTTGCGGGCGGGCCGGATTTGACAGCAACCCGTGGGAGGCAGTGCCTGCGAAATGCCCTTAAGCCGGACTTCATCATCATGAGGAAGTTGCTATATCATGTTCATGGCCAAGGATCAAAACCTGCCCCCTGACGCATTGTGGCAAGCCGTTCTGGATCGCAATCCGGCTTTGGACGGGCAATTCTGCTATGGCGTGCGTACCACCGGCGTCTATTGCCGGCCGTCCTGCCCGTCGCGTCGCGCCAAGCGCGAAAATGTGACGTTCTTTGCCGATCCCGACGCGGCCGAGGCGGCAGGCTTTCGCCCCTGTCTGCGCTGCCACCCCCGCGCGCAGACCCCGATGCAGGCCAATGCCGAGCTGATCGCTGCCGCCTGCCGCATGATCGAAGACGCCGATGCGCCGCTGCCCACCGCCGATCTGGCCGCGCGGATCGGCCTTAGCCGCTTTCATTTCCACCGCCAGTTCAAGGCCGTGACCGGCATGACGCCGCGCGCCTATGCCGCCGCCCATCGCGCCGACCGGATGCGCCGCGGGCTTCAGGACCATGCCAGCGTGACCGGGGCGATCTATGATGCGGGGTTCAACTCCAGCAGCCGCTTCTATGCCACGGCGGATCAGATTCTGGGCATGGCGCCCGACACCTATCGCAAGGGCGGCGCCGACAGCGAAATCCGCTTTGCCATCGCGCAATGCGCGCTGGGGGCGATCTTAGTTGCGGCCAGCGACCGGGGCATCTGCGCCATCAGCATGGGCGATGCGCCGCAGCCGCTGCTGACTGAATTGCAAGAGATGTTCCCAAAGGCCCGGCTGATCGGCGGAGATGCGGCGTTCGATCTGCTGGTGGCTCAGGTCGTGGGCTTTGTCGAAGCGCCGCAGATCGGGCTGGACCTGCCGCTGGACATTCGCGGCACGGCCTTTCAGCAGCGCGTCTGGCAGGCGCTGCGCGATCTGCGCCCCGGCGAGACCGCAAGCTATGCCGACATCGCCCGCCGCATCGGCGCGCCGGACGCCACGCGCGCCGTTGCGGGGGCATGTGCGGCCAACAGGCTGGCTGTGGCCATTCCATGTCACCGCGTGGTCCGGGCCGATGGCGCGATCTCGGGCTATCGCTGGGGCGTGGCGCGCAAACGCGCGCTGCTGCAGCGCGAGGCGGATTAGCGTCCGCGCTGCACGAACAGCGCAAAGGCCAGATACAGCCCCGCTGCGGCAAAGCCCGCGCCCCAAAAGAATTGCCGGTTCCACAACTCGACCCCGGCCCATGCCAAGGGGGCTGCGACGCAGATCAGGCGGACCCACAGGCGGTCGAAAAACGGATTGTTCGGATCTATCAGCATGGGCTTTCTGTATCCCGCATCGCGGCGCGCCGGAACCCCATTCGTGGCTGGAGGATTTGGTTTCGCTACCCAGCCGGAGCCGCGCCATGCTTGAAGACCTGCACCGCATCTTTCTTGGCGATCAAAGCCCGGCCTTTCTGGCCGAAGTCCTGTTCCGCACGGTGATCGTCTATTTCTATACGCTGGCGCTGATGCGCTGGATCGGCGGGCGCAGTGTCGCCCAGCTTTCCATCGTCGAGTTCCTGCTGGTCATCGCCATCGGCTCGGCCGTGGGGGATTCGCTGTTTTATCCCGATGTGCCGCTGATCCCGGCCATGCTGGCGATCCTGCTGGTGGTGCTGTTCAACAAGGCGGTCGATCAGATGATCCTGCGGTCCGACCGCATGACCCGCGTGCTGGAGGGCGAGCCGCAGATCGTCGTGACCGATGGCAGGCTGCATCATGACCGGCTGCGCAGTCAGGGCATCAGCATGTCCGAACTGTTCATGAAGCTGCGCGACAAGGGCGTCACCGACCTTTCCGAGGTGCATCTGGCCGTGCTCGAGCCGAACGGCATGCTGTCGGTGCTGACCCATGGCCGCAAGGATCAGGCGCAGGCGCTGGCGCTGTTTCATCCCCCCGCCGTCAGCCATGACCGCATCACCCCGCCGCCCGCTTGATCTTTGATAGCCCCGGCGCGGAACCGTTGCCGGATGGGTCCAGAACATTTATAGAACATTCCTATGAAACGCGATTTGCAGCACCGTCTGGCGATCCTTGCCGATGCGGCGAAATACGATGCCTCCTGCGCCTCCAGCGGCAGCACGCGAAGGGATTCGCGCGGTGGCGGCATCGGCTCGACCGAGGGGATGGGGATCTGTCATGCCTATGCGCCCGACGGGCGCTGCATTTCATTGCTGAAGATCTTGCTGACGAATTTCTGCATTTTCGACTGTGCCTATTGCATCAATCGCAGTTCCAGCAACGTCGAACGCGCCCGCTTCACCCCGGAAGAGGTGGTCTGGCTGGTGCTGGAATTTTACCGCCGCAACTATATCGAAGGGCTGTTTCTGTCCTCGGGCATCGTGCGCTCCGCCGATCATACGATGGAGCAGCTTGTCCGCGTGGCGCGCGATCTGCGGCAGGTGCACGGCTTCAAGGGATATATCCATCTGAAAACCATTCCCGAAGCCTCGCCCGCCCTGATCGAAGAGGCGGGGCTTTATGCCGACCGGCTGTCGATCAATATCGAACTGCCCACCGATGCCGGGATCGCCGCGCTGGCCCCCGAAAAGCAGCCTGGCCAGATCCGGCGCGCCATGGCCGGGCTGCGCCTGAAAATCGAAGAAAAATCCGACCCGACGCTGCAAACCCGGCGCAAGCAGCGCTTCGCGCCGGCTGGGCAGTCCACCCAGATGATCGTCGGCGCGGACGGCACCAGCGATGCGGGCATTCTGGGATCCAGCGCGCGGCTTTATGGCAGCTATGGGCTGAAACGGGTGTATTATTCGGCCTTCAGCCCGATCCCGGATGCCTCGGCCAAGCTGCCGCCGTCAAAGCCGCCGCTGCTGCGCGAACATCGGCTGTATCAGGCGGATTGGCTGTATCGCTTTTACGGCTTTTCCGTCGAAGAAATCACCTCGGCACGGCCCGATGGCATGCTGGATCTGGACCTTGATCCGAAACTGGCCTGGGCCTTGGCGCATCGCGCGGATTTTCCCGTCGATATCAACCGGGCCCCGCGCGAGACTCTGCTGCGCGTGCCGGGGCTGGGGGCCAAGACCGTCAACGCCATTCTGGCCGCGCGGCGCCATCGCCGCCTGACGCTGGAGGATCTGGGCCGGATGCGCGTGTCCGTGCGCAAGGTGCGCGCGTTCGTGTCGGCCGGGGGCTGGACTCCCCTGCGGCTGATCGACCGCGCCGATCTGCGCGATCTGTTCACGCCGCCGCCGCAGCAACTGGCCCTGCTGTGATACGGGTGCGGCTGTCCGCGCAAGCCGATCCGCTGGCATGGCGACAGGCGGCGCGGGCGCTGGTCATGGCGCGGATCGCCCCGGATGCGGTCGATTGGCAGATGGGCGCGGGGCGCGATCTGTTCGGCGGCGACGATCCCTTGCCCGCGCCGCCCCCCGGCGCCATCCCGCCGCGTGTGCCCCGCGTCTTTCCGGGCCTGTTGGCCACCGCGATCTGTCACGCCGATCCCGCGCGCTTTGCCCTGCTGTATCGGCTGCTATGGCGGCTCCAGACCGAAAGCGGCCTGCTGGAGATCGCCCCCGATCCCGACGTGCAGGCGCTGCACCGCATGGTCAAGGCGGTGCGCCGCGACAGCCACAAGATGCATGCCTTCGTCCGCTTCCGCGAAATGCCGGGCGATGACAGCCGCCGCCGCTTTGTCGCGTGGTTTGAACCCGACCATCACATCATCGCCCATGCGACGCCCTTCTTTGCCCGCCGCTTTGCCGATATGGATTGGCTGATCCTGACGCCAAAGGGCAGCGCGCGCTTTCACGAAGGCCAACTTCACACCGATGAGATTGCCGCGAAAAAGCCCGATCTTGAGGATGCGACGGAACAGCTTTGGCGGACCTATTTCAGTTCGATCTTCAATCCGGCGCGGCTGAAGGTGAAGGCGATGCAATCCGAAATGCCGCGCAAATACTGGAAAAACCTGCCCGAGGCCGAACTGATCCCCGGCCTGATTGCGCAGGCGCAATCGCGCGTCACGCAGATGCAGCAACAGCAGGCCAAAGCGCCGCCCGCCTTTCACGCCGCGATCCAGTCGCGCCGCCCGGCAGCCCGGCCCGCGCCTGCCGATCCGTGGTCCGCCCTGCGCCATGATGCGGCGGCCTGCACACGCTGCGGTCTGCACGCGCAAGCGACGCAGACCGTGCTGGGCGAAGGCCCGCAGGACGCAGCCCTGATGATCGTCGGCGAACAGCCGGGCGATCATGAGGATCTGGCCGGGCGCCCCTTTATCGGTCCTGCCGGGCAGATCCTTGACCGCGCGCTGGGGCAGGCCGGGCTGGACCGCAGCCGCATCTATCTGACCAATGCCGTGAAGCATTTCAAATTCGTGCCGCAGGGCAAGCGGCGCATCCACCAGCGTCCGAATGCCGGTGAGGTGTCGCATTGCCGCTGGTGGCTGCAGCGCGAAATCGAACAGGTCCAGCCGCGCCTGATCGTCGCCATGGGGGCGACGGCGCTGCTGGGCCTGATGGGGCAGGCGGGCAAGATGACCGACCTGCGCGGGCGGCTGATCCCCGGCGCACCGCCGGTGCTGCCGACATGGCATCCGGCCTATCTGTTGCGTCTGCCCGATCGCGCCGCCGCCGAGGCCGAGACGGCGAATTTCACCCGCGATCTTGAACTCGCTGCCGCCGTGCTTGCCAAAGCCGCCTAGCCGCGCCCGCGATAGGGCGGCACGCCCTGATCGGGGGTCCAGACGCCTTCGGGGATGGCGCCGGTCTGCCAGAACACGTCGATCGGGATGCCGCCGCGCGGATACCAGTAACCGCCGATCCGCAGCCAGCGCGGGGCAAGAAAATCGCTCAGGCGGCGGGCGATGCTGATGGTGCAATCTTCGTGGAATGCGCCATGGTTACGAAAGGATCCCAGAAACAGCTTCAGGGATTTGGACTCGACCAGCCAGTCGCCTGGCACATAGTCGATGACCAGATGCGCGAAATCCGGCTGCCCGGTCATCGGACACAGCGAGGTGAACTCGGGCGCGGTGAAGCGCACATTGTAACTGACATCGGCCTGCGGGTTCGCCACCCGCTCAAGCACCGCTTTTTCGGGGCTTTCGGGCATCACGGTCGCGCCGCCCAGCTGGGTCAGGTTCTGATAGATATCGGACATGAGAATTCCTTTCAGACGCCGCGACGATTGCCCCAGATCAGGACATGCAGTTGCGGCAGGATATGGGGCGTCAGCCAGCCGCGCCCGACCGTGGCATCGACCAGCCACAGCAGCCGGTCGGCCAGCGCCTGCGGGGCGACGGCAATTTCGGGGTCGGTCACGGGGTTTCCGGGTTGCAGATACAGCGGCAGATGCGGATGGCGCGCATGGGCGGCACGCGCCCATGCCAGATCGGCCTCATCGAAAATGACGATCTTCATAATGGTCTGTGCCGGGCCCGCAGCAACGCAGGCCGCGAATTTGTCCCAATCCACCACCTCGCCGCTGGAAGGCGGCTTTGGCGACAGCACCAGCGTCGACAGATCCCCGAACCAGTCGCGCGGTATCGAGCCCTGCGTTTCGCAGGCAAAGCGGTAGCCTTGGGCATTGCCTTGCGCGATCACCGGGCCGAAATCCTGAATGGCCGGGTTTCCGCCGGAAATCGAGACTGTCAGCGGCTGGCCGCCCGACAGATCGCGCACGCGGGCAAACACCGCATCGGGCTGCATCGGCGTCCAGTCGTGGCGATACTGGCTGTCGACCGCATGCAGGCTGTCGCACCACGAACAGCGATAATCGCAGCCGCCCGCGCGGATGAACACCGTGGGCTGGCCGATCAGCACGCCTTCGCCCTGAATCGTCGGGCCGAAGATTTCAGCGATGCGCAGCGTCATGGCCGGTATTCCGCCCAGATCTTCGGGGTCTCGGCCACCCGGATCGCCGAGGTTTCGGGCCAGCGCGCCTTGCACCAGTCGTAAAGATGCTTGGCCAATTGCTCCGAGGTGACGCAATCATCGCCCAGCACATCGTTCAGATGCCGGTGATCCAGCTGGTCGTCCAGATAATCCCTCAGCGGCCGCAACTCGGCATATTCGCGGACAAAGCCCTGAGCGTTCAACGTGGCTGCGGCCAGTTCGACGGTGATGACATAGTTATGGCCGTGAATACGCCCGCAGGGGTGATCCGTGGCCAGTCCGGGCAGGCGGTGCGAGGCGCTGAAGCTGAATTCCTTGGCGATCCTATACATGATGCGCCCTCACGGCCTGCAGCCAGAAATCGGCATCGGCATAGGGGGTGGGATCGGGCACCCCGGCAATGTCGAAGGCCTCGCGCCGCTCGACGCAGGTGCCGCAGCGCCCGCAATGCACCGCGCCGCCCTTGTAGCACGACCATGTGCGCGCAAAGGGCGTGCCCGCCTGCGCGCCTGCGGTCACGATGGCGGCCTTGTCGCGATGGACAAAGGGTGTCAGCAGCCGCACATCGGCATAACCGTCCAGCGCCGCCGCCTGCATATCGTTGAAGGCGTTGGTGAATCTGGGTCGGCAATCGGGATAGATGAAATGGTCGCCGCCATGCACGGCCGTCGCCACCGCCGCGCAGCCATTGGCCGCCGCAATTCCAAAGGCCACGGTCAGCATGATCGCATTGCGGTTCGGCACGACGGTGATGCGCATGGTCTCTTCGGCGTAATGGCCGTCCGGCACCTCCAGATCATCGGTCAGGGCCGAGCCTGTCAGCGCAGCACCGATGCCGCGCATGTCGATCAGGTGATGCGGCACGCCCAGCCGGGTGGCGGCTTCGGCTGCGAAATCAAGCTCTTTGCGGTGACGCTGGCCATAGTCGAATGACACCAGCCGTGTCAGGTCGTGATCGCGCGCGACGATATGCGCCAGCGACACGGAATCGAGTCCGCCCGAGCAGACGACGAGAGTTTTCATCTTGTGATCCCTTGTTTTGATGACCGGGTGGGCTGCGACCGGTGGTGGGGCGTTTAGACCAGATGCGCGCAAGACGCAACGCTGGCCTGTCCCCCATCGCCACACAGCCGCGTGACAGACCCCGCCGTGCTGACGTTGTGGCATCCGCCTTGCGGATCGTGCATTTTGGGGGCGACATCTGCTGCCGGATACGGCATCACTTTGCGCGGATTGTGACAGGGAGACCACCATGAGCGCCACGCCCGAGCGGAAGCCTCGACTGACGCCCAGCGATATCCGCGCCCGCAAGGGTGGCGTGCCGGTGGCCTGCCTGACGGCCTATACCACGCCCATGGCGAAGCTGGTCGACCGGGCCTGCGATCTGGTTCTGGTCGGCGACAGCGTGGGCATGGTGCTGCACGGTCTGCCTTCGACCCTTGGCGTGACGATGGAGATGATGGTGCTGCATGGCCGCGCCGTTGCGCGGGGCGTCGATCACGCCTGTCTGGTCGTCGACATGCCCTTTGGCAGCTATGAGGAAAGCCCGCAGCAGGCCATGCGCAACGCGGCCCGGCTGCTGGCGGAAACCGGCTGTCAGGCGGTCAAGCTGGAAGGCGGGCGGCATATGGCCGAAACCGTGGCCTTTCTGGTGACGCGCGGCATTCCGGTGATGGGCCATGTCGGGCTGACGCCGCAGGCGGTGAATGTGCTTGGCGGCTACAAGGTGCAGGGGCGCGGCGCCGATGGCGACCGCATTGCGGATGACGCAGCGGCGCTGGCCGAGGCGGGGGCGTTCGCCGTGGTGCTGGAAAAATTGCCCGAGGCTTTGGGGACGCGGATCAGCCGTCAGATCGCGGTTCCGACCATCGGCATCGGCGCGGGCGCGGGCTGTGATGGTCAGGTTCTTGTGGTCGATGATATGTTGGGCATTTTCAGTGACTTCAAGCCGAAGTTTGTCAAACGATATGAGGAACAGGGTGTGGCCGCCGCCCGTGCCATTGCCGCCTATGCCGACGATGTGCGCAACCGTCGCTTTCCCGCAGCGGAGCATGGATTTTCCGAATGACCCAGATCGTCAGGGGCGTGGCCCAGTTGCGCCGCATCACGCAGGGCTGGCGGCGGGCGGGTGATCTTGTCGGCGTCGTGCCGACCATGGGCGCGCTGCATGACGGCCATCTTAGCCTTGTCCGCGCCGCGCAGGCCGAATGCGACCGGGTGATCGTCACGCTGTTCATCAACCCGCGCCAGTTCAACAATCCCGAGGATTTCGCGAAATACCCCCGGACCGAGGCGGCGGATGCCGCGATCCTTGCGCCTTTGTCGGCCGATGTGCTGTTCGTGCCGGACGCGGCCGAGATCTATCCCCCCGGCCATGTCAGCGCCGTAACGGTTGGCGGGGTCAGCGGCCCGCTGGAAGGCGCGCACCGGCCCGGCCATTTCGACGGCGTGGCGACGGTGGTGGCGATGCTGTTCAACATGACGCAGGCCGACCGCGCCTATTTCGGGGAAAAGGATTGGCAGCAATTGCAGGTCGTGCGCCGGATGGTGGCCGATTTGCAGATGCCGGTGCAGGTGGTGCCATGTCCGTCGGTGCGCGATCCGGACGGGCTGGCGATGTCGTCGCGCAACCAACGCCTCAGTGCGGCGGCGCGCGCGCAGGCGGCCACCATCCCGGCGGTGCTGTTCGATGCCGCCGGACGGATCGGCGCCGGCGGCGATGTCGCGCAGGTGCTGGATGCGGCGCGGGCGCGGCTTGAGGGCGCGGGGCTTGGTCCGGTGGAATATCTGGCGCTGCGCGATGCCGAAACCTTGGGCGAGGCGCAGCCGGGCCGCGGGGCGCGGCTGCTGCTGGCTGTCTGGCTGGACGGCGTGCGGCTGATCGACAACGTGGCGGTCTAGGCGTTTTGCAGCGCCAGCCGGGCGCGTGTCGCCCCTTCAAGAATGACCGCGCGCATGGCGGTGGCAGCCGCCTGACTGTCGCGGGACGCAATCGCGGCGGCGATGCGCAGATGCTGCGAGGCGCATTGCGCGATCATCTCGGGCGAAAGCGCGGGGGATGAGATCTGGAACGACACCGCCAGCGCCGCCTCGATCAGCGTCGAGACCGAGCGCATGAACGGGTTGCGCGACATCTCGGCCACGGCGAGGTGAAAGTTCAGATCCTCTTGCGCGATGGTTTCGCGGCTATGGGCCGGGTTGTCGATGCGGGCGGCGATGCCATACAGGTTGACGATTTCCTCGGCCGTGGCGTTCTGCGCGGCAAGGCCTGCGGCGGCGGGTTCAAAGGCCAGCCGCATCTCGCACAGATGGCCGACGAATTCCGCGTCCATTCCGGCCTGCATCTGCCATGTGATCACATCGCTGTCGACGAAATTCCAGTTGTCGCGCGGGTTCACGCGGGTGCCTACGCGGGATTTCGCCCGCACAAGGCCCTTGGCGGCAAGGGTTTTCATCGCCTCGCGCAGGACGCTGCGCGAGACGCCGAACCGCTCCAGCAGTTGCGGATCGCCGGGCAGGGTTTCGCCCACGTGGAATTCGCCGGTGATGATGGCGCGGCCAAGGTCATCGACCACGCGCGCGTGGTTCGACCGGGGCTTGCCGCCATACATGCGCTGGCGCAGCACGCCCATGTCAGCTGACCCGCCGCATCGCCCGCCGTTCCGAGACCAGCAGGATCAGGCGTTGCAGGATGATGAAGGTAAACAGAAGGATCCCCACGACAATCTTGGTCCACCACGAAGACAGCGTGCCGTCAAAGACGATATAGGTCTGGATCAGCCCCTGGATCAAGACGCCGAACAGCGTGCCCAGAACCAGCCCCGCGCCCCCGGTCAGCAGCGTGCCGCCCACCACGACGGCGGCGATGGCATCCAGTTCGACCCCCACCGTCGCCAGCGAATAGCCGGCCGAGGTGTAAAGCGTATAGGCCAGACCCGACAGCCCCGCCATGAAGCCGGAAAAGGCGTAAAGCTGCACCGTGGTGCGCCGGATCGGCACGCCCATCAGCTCGGCCGATTGCGGCGATCCGCCCAGGGCATAGACATTCGCCCCAAAGCGCGTGCGATGGGCAAGGATCACGCCGATGGCAAAGGCCGCCAGCATCAGCATGGCCAGAAAGGTCAGGCGACCCTTGTCGGGCAAAGCGATATACAGCGTCTTCAGGCTGCGCAGGAAGTCGTGGCTGATCGGCACGGAATCGGTCGACAGCAGGAAGGCCGCGCCCCGCGCCAGAAACATCCCGGCCAGCGTCACGACAAAGGGCGGCATTTTCAGCGCGTGGATCGTCAGCCCCATCAGCGCACCGAATGCCGTCGAAAGTGCCAAAGCCAGCGCAAAGGCCAGCGCCGGATGCACGCCCGCGCGGATCAGCACCGCCACCAGCACCGAGGTGAAGGCGATGACCGAGCCCACCGACAGATCGATCCCGCCCGAGATGATGACAAAGGTCATGCCCACCGCCGCAATGCCCAGAAAGGCGTTGTCGGTCAGAAGGTTGCCCGCCACGCGCCATGACAGCATGTTGGGGAACTGCGCCACGCACAGCGCATAGGCCAGCAGAAAGATCGCCACGGTCGCGACAAAGGGCAGGGTGCGGGCGCGGATCATGGGCGTTTCCTTAATGCGCGGCGCAGCACGGCCAGTTCATCGGCGACGGCGGGCGATTGCAGCGTCAGGATGGCGACGATGACCACGGCCTTGACGATCAGGTTGAATTCGGGCGGCCAGCCGGACATCAGGATGCCGGTGTTCAGCGCCTGAATGATCAGCGCCCCGATCAGCGATGCGGTGATCGAAAAGCGCCCGCCCGCCAGTGAAGTGCCGCCGATGACGACGGCAAGGATCGCGTCCAGCTCCAGCCACAGGCCGGCATTGTTCGCATCCGCGCCGCGAATGTCGGCGGTGACGATCATGCCCGCCATGGCCGCGCACAGCCCGGAAATCGCATAGGTCGCAAGGATCAGGAACCGCGCGCGGATGCCCACCAGCATCGAGGCGCGGCGGTTGATGCCCACCGCCTCGATCAGCAGGCCAAGCGCGGTGCGGCGCACCAGCAGGCCGACCACCAGCCCCATCGCCAGCCAGATCAGGATGGGCATCGGGATGCCGAAGACCGCGCCCGAGCCGATGAAGCTGAAGGCCGGATTGTTGAAGGTCAGGATGACGCCGCCGGTGATCAGTTGCGCGATGCCCCGGCCTGCGACCATCAGGATCAGCGTGGCGATGATCGGCTGGATGTCCAGAAAGGCGACAAGGATGCCGTTCCACAGCCCGCAGATCAGCCCCAGCGCCAAGGACACCGCCAGCACCACGACGACCGGCTGGCCATCGGCGACAAGGCTGGCCGCCACCGCGCCGGTGATCGCCATGACCGCACCCACCGACAGGTCGATCCCCTTGGTCGCGATGACCAGCGTCATGCCGATGGCCAGCAGCGCCACGGGCGCCACGCGCACGCCCACATCGATCAGGCTGCCATAAAGCCTGCCGCCCTGCATCGTGATCGTCAGAAACCCGGGCGAGATTACCGCGATCAGCGCGATGACCACAGAAAAAGCAATAAGTTGCGTGCGGAGTTCCAGAATTTTTCTCATGCAGCGGCCCCCGGTGTGGCCATGGCGGCAACGATGGCCTGCGGCGTGATCTCGGCACCGCGCAATTCGCGGACATGCTGACGGTCGGACAGGATGATCACGCGTGAAGAATAGGAGACAAGTTCCTCGATTTCCGAGGAAATAACCACGAGCGCCATACCGTCCGAACGCAGTTGCGCGATCAGGTTGATGATTTCGGCATGGGCGCCGATGTCGATGCCGCGGGTTGGTTCGTCAAGGATCAGCAGGCGCGGATCGGTGGCCAGCCAGCGGGCAAGGATGGCTTTCTGCTGGTTGCCGCCCGACAGGAACTTGATGGGCCGGTTCGGATCCGGCGGGCGAATGTCCAGCGCCTTGATATAGCGCGCGGCCAGCGCGTCGGCCTCGCGGCGCGGCACGGGATTGGCCCAGCCCCGGCGCGCCTGCAGGGCCAGCACGATGTTCTGGCGCACCGACAGATCGCCGATGATGCCGTCGGATTTGCGCTCTTCGGGGCACATGCCGAAACCAAGGCGGATGGCATCCTCGGGCGAGGTCAGTGTGACGGGCTGGCCATCTACCAAGGCCTGTCCGCTATCGGCCCGGTCGATGCCGAACAGCAGCCGTGCGGTTTCCGTGCGCCCGGACCCCAGCAGGCCCGCGATGCCCACGACCTCTCCGGGGCGCAGGTCCAGATCAAAGGGCGCGATGCTGCCGCGTTTGCCGTAATGCTGAAACCGGAACTCGGCAGGGGTGTCCGGGGGTGCTGCGTCGGGGTCGCGATGGGCGGTCGCCTCGGCCAGTTCGCGGCCCAGCATCATGGCGACCAGATCGCGGCGCGGCAGATCGGCGATGGCTCGGTTGCCGACCATCTTGCCATTGCGCAGCACGGTCACGCGGTCGGCGATCTGATAGACCTGATCCAGAAAATGCGTGATGATGACGATGCCCAGCCCCTGATCGCGCAATTGACGCAGCACGGCGAACAACGCCTGCACCTCGGCCGCGTCAAGGCTGGCGGTGGGTTCGTCCAGAAACAGCACCTTGCCCGACAGATCCACCGCCCGGGCGATGGCGATGATCTGGCGGATGGCAACGGGGTAATGCGCCAGCGTCTCATCCGGGTCGGCGTCGATGCCATAGCGCGCCAGCAGGGCACGGGCATCGCGGCGCATCTTCGCGCGGTCCACCAGCCCAAAGCGGCGCGGCTGGCGGCCCAGATACAGGTTCTCGGCCACGGTCAGATTGTCCAGCAGGTTCACCTCCTGATAGACCGTGCCGATACCAAGCGCCTGGGCCTCGGCGACCGAGCGCGGCTCGACCTCGGCCCCCGCAAGCTGCATCTTGCCCGCATCGCGGCGATAAGCGCCGGTCAGGATCTTGACCAGCGTCGATTTCCCTGCGCCATTTTCGCCTAAAAGCGCATGTATTTCATTCGATTGCAGGTCAAAGTTTACCTGATCCAGAACTTTGACGCCAAAGAATGACTTGTCGATGCCCTGCGCCGTCAGAACGCCAGTCATGGCCCGTCCCCCGGAAATTGCGGGCGAGGTTGCCCCCGCCCGGTTTCGTCAGTAGCCCAAGCCCTTTTTCGCCTCATAGACGCCTTTGGGGTCGTCCGCCTGCGTGTAAAGCTTGGATTCGGTCTGGATCCATTTCGGCGGCTCGGTGCCGTCGGCGATGTATTTCGCCAGCGCGTCGAAGGCGGGGCCGGCCATGTTGGGCGTCAGCTCGACCGTGGCATTCGCCTCGCCGGCCTCCATGGCCAGGAAGATGTCGGGAACGGCGTCGATCGAGACGACCTTGATATCGGTGCCGGGCTTCAGGCCCGCCTCCTTGATGGCCTGAATGGCGCCCACGGCCATGTCGTCATTATGGGCATAGACCGCGCAGATATCCTTGCCGCCGCCTTCGGCCTTGATGAAGCTTTCCATGACTTCCTTGCCTTTGGTGCGGGTGAAGTCTCCGGTCTGGCTGCGGGCGATGGTGATCTTCGGATTGGCGGCGATACCTTCCTCGAAACCCTTCTTGCGGTTGATGGCCGGGGACGATCCGGTGGTGCCCTGCAACTCGACCACCTTGCAATCCTTGTCGCCGACCTCTTTGGCCAGCCATTCGCCCGCAACCTTGCCCTCATAGACCTGATCCGAGGTGACGGCGGTCAGATACAGATCCTCGGGTGCGTCGATCTGTCTGTCCAGCAGCACCACGGGGATTTCGGCATCCTTCGCCTCGGCCAGCACATCGTCCCAGCCGGTCGCGACCACGGGGGCGATCAGAATGGCATCCACGCCTTGCGCGATGAAGCCGCGCACGGCCTTGATCTGGTTTTCCTGTTTCTGCTGGGCATCGGCGAATTTCAGGTCGATCCCGCGGTCCTTGGCCTGCTGCTGCGTCACAGTGGTTTCCGCCGCGCGCCAGCCCGATTCCGAGCCGATCTGCGAAAAGCCCACGGTCACATCCTGCGCATAACCCGCGCCGGACAGCATCAGGCAAGCGGCCGAGCTGGCCGCCAAAAGCTTGGCTTTCATGGTAATCCTCCCCAAGAAGGGCCTCCCAACCCTTGTGCTGACACAGATAAAGTATGACTTATTATGCGTCAATACATCTGTTTGCTGGGTATTTTGCTGCATGGCAGCAAAAGGCGCGGAAATAAATCATATCAGACGGAAACTGCTTTACATGCCGATAGCGCGCCGTTAAGCAGCCGCCTTTGGCTCCGCACGCCCGGAGTGGCGGGTTGGGAGTAGCCGCCGCAAGGGTTCTTGGGCCTCTCATCGGCGCATCGCGCCCCCGTTTTGGCAAAGACATGACTGAACAAAATATTGCCGCGCCTCTGGCTGCGGCGCTGGCGGCCAAAGGCTATGCCAGCCTGACCTCGGTGCAGGAGGCGGTGCTGGCCGCCGATGCGGCAGGGCGCGACATGCTGGTGTCGGCGCAGACCGGCTCGGGCAAGACCGTGGCCTTCGGACTGGCTGTGGCCCCCGACATTCTGGGTGGCAATGACACGCTGCAACCGGCCTTCGCGCCGCTGGGTCTGGCGATTGCGCCGACCCGCGAGCTGGCGCTGCAGGTCGCGCGCGAGTTGGAATGGCTGTATGCCGAGGCGGGCGCGCGCATCGCCACCTGCGTCGGTGGCATGGATTACCGGACCGAGCGTCGGGCGCTGGAACGCGGCCCGCATATCGTCGTCGGCACGCCGGGCCGTCTGCGCGACCATATCGACCGGGGCGGGCTTGACCTGTCGGCGCTGAAGGCCGCCGTGCTGGACGAGGCCGATGAGATGCTGGATCTGGGCTTCCGTGAAGATCTGGAGTTCATCCTTGGCGCTGCGCCCACCGACCGCCGCACCCTGATGTTTTCGGCCACCGTGCCGCCCGCCATCGAAAAGCTGGCCAAGGATTTCCAGAACGACGCCTTGCGCATTGCCGCAGGCGGCGAGGCGCGCCAGCATGGCGATATCGAATATCGCGCGATCAGCGTGCAGACCCGCGACCGGGAACCTGCGATCTTCAACATGCTGCGGCTGCATGATGCCCGCACGACGATCATCTTCTGCAAGACCCGCGCCAATGTGAACCATCTGCTGGCCCGGATGAGCAATCGCGGCTTCAAGGCCGTGGCCTTGTCGGGCGAGTTGTCGCAAGCCGAACGCACCCACGCCTTGCAGGCCCTGCGCGACGGCCGCGCCAGCGTCTGTATCGCGACCGATGTGGCGGCGCGCGGCATCGACCTGCCGGGGCTGGAACTGGTGATCCATGCCGACCTGCCGACGAATGCGGAAACGCTGCTGCACCGTTCGGGCCGGACGGGTCGGGCGGGCTCCAAGGGCGTCTCGGCGCTGATCGTGGTGGCGCCGGAATACAAGAAAGCCCAGCGACTGCTGAAATTCGCCAAGGTCGAGGCCGAATGGGGCCCGGCACCTTCGGCGGACGAAGTGCGCGCGAAAGACGATGAGCGGATGCTGGCCCATCCCGGCCTGACCGAAGCGCCCGGCGACGAGGCCGCGCAGGCCGCGACGCTGATCGAACGCTTCGGGGCCGAGAACGTGGCCGCGGCGTTCATCCGCCTGTGGCGCGAAGGCCGTCCGACGCCCGAGGAACTGACCATCGTGCGCGAACGTCCCGAACCCAGCGCCCCGCGTGAGCCGCGCGAATTCGGCGATTCGGTCTGGTTCTCGCTGTCGGTCGGCTATTCGGGCCGAGCCGAGGCGCGCTGGCTGCTGCCCAAGATCTGCGAAGCGGGTGGCGTCACCAAGAACGCCATCGGCGCGATCAAGGTGCGCGATGACGAAAGCTTCGTGCAGATCGCCAAGGCCGATGCCGACAAGTTCGGCGAAGCGATCGAACTGGAAGAGGGGCTGATGATGATGCGTCTGCCCGGAATGCCCAGTTTCGAGCGCAGCGAACGTCCCTCGGCGCCGCGCCCGCGTCCGGAAAAGAAGGGCTATCCCAAGCGTCGCGACGACGAGCCCCGCCCGCCGCGCGAATATGCCGCGCGCGAGGACCGCGCCCCCCGCGAATATCGCGAGCCCCGCGATGATCGGGCGGCACGCGATGATCGTGCCCCCCGCGAGGACGCCGCCCCCAAGAAGGCCCGCTGGTCGGGCGAGGAAAAGGCCGCGCGTCGTGCCGAAGGCGTCAAGGACTACAAGCCCGCCGGAAAGCCCGCAAAGGCATCTGCGGGCAAGCCGGGCTGGGCCAAGCCCGCGCCGAAACGCGATGGTGCCAAGGCCAAGCACGCACCCAAAGGTCGAAAATAAAAGCAAAACGCCCGGAGATATCTCCGGGCGTTTTTCGTTTCAGGCGGTTTCGTTTCAGGCCGTGCGGCGCATGACCTGTGTCGTGGCCAGCGCGATGGCCGCGGCAAGCCCCACGGCGGCAAAGACGTAAAAGCCCCATGGATGGCCCACGCCCATCGTCACCAGCGTCCCGCCCAGAAGCGGGCCGGAAATCGCCCCCAGACGCCCGATCCCGGCCGCCATGCCAAGCGCGGTGGCGCGGATCGCGGGCGGGTGGTTTGCCGCCGTATAGGCATAGACCAGCACCTGCGCGGAAAAGACGAAGCAGCCGGTGATGAAGATCACGACATACAGCGCCACGACCGGCAGCTTGACCGACAAAGCGGCCAGCAACACGGCACTGGCCAGAAACCAGATCAGCGCGGCGGGCTTCAGCCCGATCCGGTCGCCGACATGGCCCGCGATCAGCAGACCGACGACCGCGCCGACGTTCATCAACAGCAGGAACCACAGCCCGCGCGACAGCCCGTATCCGGCAGAGACCATCAGCGTCGGCAGCCAGGTGTTCAGCGCATAGACCAAAAGCAGCCCCATGAACGAAGTGACCCAGATCCCCAGCGAGTTGCGCAGGAACGGCGCGCGGAACAGCACCCCGCCTGAGGCGGGTTCCTCGGCCTGCTGCGCCACGGGCGCGGGGTCCAGCGTCAGGCCGTTGTCGCGGGCGACGGTTTCGGCCTCGGCGCGGCGGCCTTTTGCCAGAAGAAATGCAGGCGATTCAGGAAGATGCCTCCACATCATGGGAAGAAGGATGAAGCCCGGCACCGCGCCCGCGACGAACATCGACCGCCAGCCCAGCGTCGGCAACAGGATCAGCCCCAGCAGCGCCGTTGCGACCGCGCCGACGTGATAGCCGGTCATCACGCGGGTCGAGGCCTTGCCGGTCTGCCCGCGCGAGAATTCGGTGACCATGGCGATCGCGGTGGGCAGGCAGCCCCCCAGACCGAACCCGGCCAGAAAGCGGAACAGGCCCAGCGTCGTCCAGTCATGCGCAAAGGCGCAGGCCATGGTGGCGACCGAAAATGCGCCAACCGCCCAGATCATCGCCTTGCGCCGTCCGATGCGGTCGGTCAGTGCCCCGATCATCAGCGCGCCAAAGGTCATGCCGACAAGGCTGATGGTCGATACGAACGTCGCCTCGGCGGGGGTCATAAAGGGGATGTCGCCCCCGGTCAGCGTGGGGATCAGCGCGCCCAGCACCACCAGATCGAACCCATCCAGAACCACGGCGATCCAGCAAAGGGTGGCGACCCAGCCTGCGGCAGGGCCCGTGCGCGACCGTGATTGAGCTTCCATCATCGGTTTCTCCTGTCATGCGGAAAGGCGGACGCGCCTCCTCAGCGCGCTCCGGTTTGCGGCGCTTACTCGGGGATAAGGTCGCGGTAAACATTTTCTTTGTCCGGTTCTTTGTCCGGCCCGTATGCGGGATCATTCTCTCACACGCGCGATATCGCGCGCGATCTGCTGGAAGTCGTCCAGACCGGGGGCCGACCATGATTGACGTTGCGTCATGCCGACCGCACCCGACAGGAAGCGGGCGCCCGTGGGCAGCTCCACCAGATCGCCGCGTTCAAGTTCGTGAATCACCACCCCGCGCGAGATGAACCACACCGCGTCCGAGGCAAGGCAGATCCCGCGCCCCAGCGCCAGCGAGACGGTTTCAATCGCCGGGCGCAGACCGGACAGACCGTTCGCGGCCAGATAATCGTCCACGGCGGGGCGGATCAGCGCCGTGACCGGCGGCAGGATCGCCGGCATCTCTGCCAGAACCTTGGCCGTCGGACGTCCCAGACCGGGATGGCCGGCCCGCGCCACCAGAATGACCTCTTCCTCATAGAGATGTTCAAAGTTCATCCCGGCAATTTCCGCCGAGCCGGGCAGGCGCCCGATGACCAGATCGACCGATCCTTCGCGCAAAAGCCGCATCAGATGGAAATGCGGCCCGGTTTCGGCGCTCAGCGTGACATCGGGATGCAGCTCGCGCAGGCGCAGCGCGATCTGTGGCAGGACCCGTGTTGCGACGGTCGGCAGGACGCCGATGCGCAGCGTGCCGTGATTGCCGGGCTGCAATGCCGCCGCCCCCGCCTCAAGCGCCTGCAACGCGATCGAGGCATGGCGGCGAAACAGCGCGCCCGCCTCGCTCAGATGCATCCTGCGGCCCTGACGCAGGAACATCGGCTGACCCAGAAGCGTTTCCAGTTCGGCCAAAGTGCGCGACAGGGCAGGTTGGGTGATGCCCTGCGCGCGGGCCACGGCAGACAGGTTGCCTTCGGCGGCAATATCCAGAAAGGCGCGGATATGGCGCAGCTTCACGCCCGGATGTATAGCGTTCTTGTTATCCATTCCTGCAAATTTAGCATTATCCAAGCCGGGATTGCTATGGCAAACACGCTTTAAGGGAGATTACCATGCAAGTTCTGAACCGCCCAGGGGGCGCGATGCATTATTGCATCGACGGACCAGCCAACGCGCCTGCCGTTGTGTTTGCCAATTCGCTGGGCACCGATCTGCGTTTGTGGGACGCAGTGCTGGCACAGATGCCGCAGATCCGCGCCATCCGTTTCGACAAGCGCGGCCACGGTCTCAGCGATGACAGCGAGGCCTTCAGCATCGACGATCTGGCCGACGATGCCGCCGCGCTGATCGAACATCTGGGGCTTGGCCCTGTCGTTTTCGTCGGCCTGTCCATCGGCGGCATGATCGCGCAGGCCCTTGCCGCGCGCCGTCCCGATCTGGTCCGTGCCGCCGTGCTGTCGAATACCGCCGTGCGCATGGGCAATGCCGAAGGCTGGGCGCAGCGCATCGCCGCCGTCGAAAATCAGGGCATCGCCTCCATCGCCGACACCATCATGGAGCGGTGGTTCGCACCGCCCTTCCGCGCCACGCCCGAACTGGCGGCATGGCGCAACATGGTTACGCGCACCTCGGCTGCGGGCTATGCCGCCGCCTGCCGCACGCTGGCCGCGACCGATCTGACGCTGACGACCCGCCTGCTGGATCTGCCGGTGCTGGTGATCGCGGGCGATCAGGACGGCTCATCCCCCGCCGATCTGGTGCGCGGCACGGCCGATCTGATCCCCGGCGCCGATTTTCACATCATCCCCGATGCGGGCCATCTGCCCTGCGTCGAACAGCCCGCGGCTTTTGCCGCGATCCTGAAGCCCTTTGTGCAGGAACATTGCCAATGAACCCACGCTTTGACCAAGGCATGACGACCCGCCGCCGTGTTCTGGGCGATGCCCATGTGAACCGCGCCGAAGCCGCCAAGACCGCCTTTGATGAACCCTTCCAGACGCTGATCACCGAAGCCGCATGGGGCTCGGTCTGGTCGCGTGACACGATCAGCCCGCGCGAACGCTCGATGCTGACCATCGCGCTGCTGGCGGGTCTGGGCAATGACCACGAACTGGCCATGCATATCCGCGCCACCGCCAATACCGGCGCATCGCAGGATGATGTGCTGGAATCGCTGCTGCATGTCGCGATCTATGCCGGCGTGCCGCGCGCGAACCACGCCATCAAGATCGCCAAGGAAACCTTCGCTGAAATGGAGAGCAAGGGATGAACCCCAGCCATATCGAACGCGGTCCGCTGTTCTTCCGCGACCGCGACTGGCACCCGGCGGCCTATACGCCGGGCTACAAGACCTCGATGACCCGCGCGCCGTTCCGGCCGCTGGTCGCCATGGGCTCGACCCTCAGCGAGGAAACCGGCCCGGCCTTCGGTCACTCGATGATCGGCGCGCTGGACAACAACCTGATCATGAATTTCACCGGGCAACCGGCCATCGGCGAACGCATCATCATGCATGGCCGGGTGCTGGACGAAACCGGCCGCGGCGTTCCCAATGTGCTGGTCGAGATCTGGCAGGCCAATGCGGGCGGCCGCTACCGCCACAAGAAAGACAGCTATGCCGCGCCGCTTGATCCGAATTTCGGCGGCTGCGGGCGCACGCTGTCGGGGCCGGACGGAGCCTATGAATTCCTGACCGTCCGCCCCGGCGCCTATCCCTGGCCGAACCGCGTCAACGACTGGCGGCCGATGCATATCCATATCTCGGTCTTCGGCTCGGGCTTCGGCCAGCGGCTGATCACCCAGCTGTATTTCGAGGGCGACCCGCTGATCGCGAAATGCCCCATCGTCAAGACCATCGGCAATGACAAGGCCATTCAGGCTCTGGTCGCGCCGCTGGACATGAACCGCGCCATTCCGATGGACTGTCTGGCCTATAAGTTCGACATCGTGCTGCGGGGCCGCCGCCAGTCCTTCTTTGAAAACCGCAAGGAGGGGATGTGATGCAGCCGCTCGAATATCTCAAGGAAACGCCCTCGCAGACGGCGGGTCCCTATGTCCATATCGGCCTGACCCCGAACACGCTGGGCAATCCCGGCATCTATCCTGAAGATCTGGGCCTCAGCCCGATCCGCGACGGAGCCAAGGGCCAGCTCATCACGATCACCGGGCACGTGCAGGACGGCGCGGGCATGATCATGCGCGATGCGCTGATCGAAAGCTGGCAGGCCGATGCCCAAGGCATTTATCCGGGCAATGACCCGCGCGGCGCGGCCGATCCGAATGTCACCGGCTGGGCGCGCATCATCGCCGATTTCGACAGCGGCGAATGGACGCTCAGCACGGTCAAGCCGGGCCGGGTGCCGTTTCCCGACGGTCGCATGATGGCGCCGCATATCTCGCTTTGGGTGGTGGCGCGCGGCATCAACCTTGGCCTGCAGACCCGCATCTATTTCGAAGATGAGGACAACGAATCCTGCCCCGTGCTGCAACGGATCGAACACCGCCCCCGCGTGCAGACGCTGATTGCGAAACAGACAGCGCCGGGGCAGTATCGCTTCGACATCGTGCTGCAGGGCGACAACGAAACCGTCTTCTTCGATATGTGAGGTGAACATGACCGGCACGCCCTGCATCATCTGCGTCGCCATCACCGGCTCGCTTCCGACCAAGGAAAACAACCCGGCGGTGCCGATCACGGTCGCCGAACAGATCGAATCGACGCAGGAAGCGTTCGAGGCCGGGGCCAGCATCGCGCATTGCCATGTGCGCGATGACGAAGGCCGACCCAGCTCGGATCCCGACCGTTTCGCGGCGCTGAAACAGGGCCTGGAAAAACACTGCCCCGGCCTGATCGTCCAGCTGTCCACGGGCGGCAGGTCGGGCGCGGGACAGGCGCGGGGCGGCATGCTGCCCCTTTCGCCCGACATGGCCTCGCTCTCGGTCGGCTCGAACAACTTCCCGACACGCGTCTATGAAAACCCACCGGATCTGGTGAACTGGCTGGCGGCCGAGATGATCCGCCATGACGTGAAACCGGAAATCGAGGCCTTCGATCTCAGCCATATCCTGCAGGCAGCCGCCATGTATAAGGACGGGCGCATCAAGGACCGGCCCTATGTGCAGTTCGTCATGGGCGTCAAGAACGCCATGCCTGCCGACCGCGAGGTGTTCGACTATTACATCCACACCGTCAAACGGCTGTTCGGCGACGACACGCCCTGGTGCGCGGCCGGCATCGGCCCGAACCAATTGCTCTTGAATGAATGGGCGATCGGCGCCGGAGGCCATGCCCGCACGGGTCTGGAAGACAATGTGCGGCTCCACCGCGACACGCTCGCGCCCTCGAACGCCGCATTGGTGAAACGCACCGCTGACATCTGCGCCCGCCACGACCGCCCGGTCGCAAGCTGGCAGCAGGCCCGACAGATCCTCGGGCTGCGGATGCCCGCGCTCTGATTTCTTCGTTCTGAAAATACTCTCGGGGGTGCGGGGGGCAGACAGCCCCCCGGCCAACCGCACCACCAAGGACTGCCCATGCCCGCCTCGATTGCCGACAGCGCCATCTACCGCACCCTGTTCTCGGACGACGCCACGGCGGCGCTGTTCACCGACAGCGCCGAAATCCGTGCCATGTTGCTGGTCGAAGGCGCGCTGGCCCGCGTGCAGGGACAGTTGGGCATCATCCCCGAAACCGCCGCCGCCTTCATCGACCGCGCCGCGCGCGAGGTGCAGATCGACCCCGCCGCGCTGGCGCAGGAAACGGCTACCAACGGCGTGCCGATCCCCGGCCTCGTCGCCGCCTTCCGCAAGGCGATGCAGGCGCCGGAACATGCGCAATATCTGCATTGGGGCGCCACCAGTCAGGACATCGTGGAAACCGCGCAGGCCCTGCGCCTGCGCCGCGTGCTGGAGCTTTGGGACGCAGGCCTTGCCGGGCTGATCGCCGCCCTGGGGCAATTGGCGCGCACCCATGCCGATCTGCCGATGGCCGCGCGTACCTATGGTCAGGCGGCGACGCCCACCAGCTTCGGCGCGGTGGTGGCGGGCTGGGGCCATCCGCTGATCCGGCATCGTCAGGCATTGGCCGACCTGCGCCCCGCGCTTGCCACCGTGTCGCTGGGCGGCGCTGCGGGCACGCTGTCGGCCATGGGCGCGGAAGGCCCCGCCGTGCGCAGCGCCTTGGCGCAGGCCCTGGATCTGGCCGATCCGGGCCACAGCTGGCACGCCGAACGCGACCGCATGGGCGCGCTGGCCGCATGGATGACCGGCGTCACCACCAGTCTTGCCAAGATGGGCGAGGATCTGATCCTGATGACCCAATCGGGCATCAATGAAATACGGCTTGAAGGCGCGGGCGGATCCTCGACCATGCCGCAAAAGCAGAACCCTGTCGGCCCTTCGGTGCTGGTGGCGCTGGCGCGGCAGGTGCTGGCGCTGTCCGGCGCGGTGCAGGGCGCGGGCGTCCACCGCCAGCAGCGCGACGGCGCGGCATGGTTCGTGGAATGGCTGTGCCTGCCGCAGCTTTGCATCAGCACGGGCCGGGCCATCGCGCTGGCCGCAGACCTTGCTACCCGCATCAGCCCCGATGCGCAGGCGATGGCGCGGGGGCTGGACGACGGCACAGGGCTGATCCATGCCGAGGCCTATACCTTCGCGCTGGCCCGCCATATGCCGCGCCCCGAAGCGCAGGCCAGGATCAAGGCGCTGTGCAAGCAGGCCATGTCGGACAACCGATCGCTGCCCGATCTGGTCGCCCGTGACTTCCCCGATCTGGACCTGTCAGCGGCGGGCGGACTTGGCACGGCCCCCGCCGAGGCCCGCGCCTTTGCAGCCAGCACCGGCGCCTAGCACCGGCGTCTAACGCAGCCCCCGCCAGATCGACGAGGCGATGTCGCCCAGATCGCCCAGCCGGGCAAGGACGTGTTCGCGTTCGACCCCGGCTGCGCCCTGATGCCGGTCCAGCCGGTCCAGCATCCGCATCAGACGCCGGCGATGCGTGCCAAGGCCCACCTGCACCGGGTCCGCAATCAGCCCGGCAAATGTCGTCAGAACCGAGGCCAGCACCGACAGCACGACCCCGGTCAGCACCACCTGCCAGACGGCCAGATGCGCGGGAAACAAGCCATACCACACCCCTCCGGCCCAGCTTCCCAAGGCGAAATCGTGAATGGCCTGACCCTGCGCGCCCATATTGGCAATGGGCTCGGCCAAGGAAATCACGCCCGGCGTGGCACGGTTGAACATCACAAAGCCAAGCGCCAGCACGATCAGCGATGTGGTGATCTCGGACACGGCATTGCGGGTCTCGGCATAGCCGTTGATGGCGTGGCGCGCGACCTCGGGCGGGGCGTCGGGACCGATGCCCTGATCGCGCAGCCTGTCCAGCAGGGCGTTCAGGTCGATCTCAAGCTGCCGCGCCACATCCGAGGTCAGAAAGATCTGCCGCGCCGCCAGCCATGCCGAGGCGCGCCGCGCCCCGCACCAGCCAAGGATGGCGGCGATCAGCTTGATCAGCAAAAAGACCGGCGACAGCATGACGTTCACCGGCGCACGCAGCAGATCCAGCCCCAGCGCCGCGCGATGCAGCCGGAACGTGCCGCGAATGCCATAGCGCGCGCGCACGAAACGGCGGATCTCGGCCTCACGCAGGGTCAGGGGCCGGGGATCGGCGGGGGCGGGCGTCATGTCTGGATCGTCCTTCCTGCTGCGGCACAGCCCTTTATCTAGGGACCAACGCGCGCAGGCTCAACGCCCCGACATCAGCAGCACCAGCCCAAGCCCCACCGCCGAGATGAACCCCGAGGCCAGCGCCCCCAGCAGCAGCGGCCGCGCGCCCTTGGCCCGCAGGCGGCGCAGATCGGTTTCCAGCCCCATCGCCGCAAGCGCCACGGTCAGCAGAAAACTGGTGAGGACGGCGATTGCGGCGCGCAGCGTCTCGGGGACCGGCAGGGCGCTGTTCAGCAGCACCACGCCCACGAAGCCCAGCACGAACCAGGGCGTTGGTGCGGCGCCTTCCGCTGCCTGACCGCGACGACGGGCCAGCGCACCCAGACACAGGATCAGCGGTGCCAGCATGATGACCCGGCCCAGCTTGGCCACGGTTCCGGCCTGCCCGGCCTCGGGGCCGTGCTGAAAGGCCGCGCCTGCGACCTGCGCCACCTCATGCACGGTCGCGCCGACCCAGATGCCGTAATCCGTGGCCCCAAGCCCCAGCACATGGCCCAGCCACGGCAGCACAAGCATGGCGACCGAACCGAAGACCGTGACGCAGGCAATCGCATAGGCCACATCCTCATCGCTGCCACGGGTCACGGTGTTCGTCGCCAGCACCGCCGACGCGCCGCAGACCGATGTGCCCGCCGCGATCAGTTGCGTCAGTTGCGCCGGAACGCCAAGCGCCTTTCCGGCCCATGTCGTGAATATGAAGGTGGCGACTAAGGCCAGAACGATCACCGCAAGCCCCGGCAGACCGATGGCGGCCAATTGCCCCAGCGTCAGTTGAAACCCCAGCAGCACGATGGCCAGCCGCAGCAGCCTGCGCATGGAAAATGCGATCCCCGGACGGAATGTCTGGGGCAGCGGGGCCAGATTGCGGAGGACGATCCCGATGACCAGCGCCACAGCCAGCGGGCTGAGCGCGGCGATGCCCGACAGGCGCTGGATCAGCATTGCCAGCGCCGCAATCGCCATGGTCAGCACCAGCCCCGGCAGCAGCCGCAGCGTCCGGGCGGGTGAGGAAAGGCTTGCTTCGATGCTGGTCATGCTTGGATCTCCTGGCATATGGCGCAGAATGAGGCTTGCATTTCGATCAATCAAACGGATTATTCTGCTAAGATCGTTCGATTTTGGTGATGAATGACGCTGGAGCAGTTGCGCATCTTCATGGCCGTCGCCAGCCGCGAACATGTGACGCAGGCGGCAACGGCGCTTGGGCTGACGCAATCCGCCGTCAGTGCGGCCCTGACCGCGCTGGAGACGCGACACGGCGTCCGGCTGTTTGACCGCATCGGGCGCCGGATCCAGCTGACCGAGGATGGCCGCGCCTTCATGGCCGAGGCGCAGGCGGTGCTGGACCGGGCCGAAACCGCCGAGATGCTGCTGGCCGATCTGTCGCGCGAACCGCAGGGGCGGTTGCGCATCCATGCCAGCCAGACCGTCGCCAGCTATTGGCTGCCGCCGCGCCTGATGGCGCTGCATGACCTGCATCCGGGGATCGAATTCCGCCTGACGCTGGGCAATACCCGGCAGGTCGCGGATGCCGTCGCCGAAGGCGCCGCCGATATCGGCTTTGTCGAAGGCGATGTCAGCCATGGCGATTTGCACCGGCAGGTCGTCGCCCGCGACCGTCTGGCGCTGGTCATGGCGGACACGCATCCGCTGGCATCAGAGCAATCACCCGATCCGGCGCAATGGCTGGATTACCGCTGGGCACTGCGCGAGCCGGGTTCGGGCACGCGGGCCGAATTTGAAGCGTGGCTGGTGCAGCGCGGAAGCTCGGTCGCGGCGCTGGACATCGCCATCGAGCTGCCCTCGAACGAGGCGGTGCTCAGCGCCGTGTCGCACAGCCAATGCCTTGCCGCCCTGTCGCAGCGCGCCGTGGCCAGTGCAGCAGGTGCGGGCTGGGTGCGCATCACGCCGCTTCCCGGGGCCGAGCGGGTGTTTTCCGTGCTGTCGGACCCCCGCCGTCACCGCACCCGTGCCATGCAGGCTTTGCTGGCTTTGGCGGTCGCGCCCGAATTCTAGGCGCGGGGTTGCCGTCATCTTGCCAGTGCGGCAGGCGTTTTCCATCCGGAACAACCACTTCCCGCATCCCGGCCAGAAGCCGGGACGATCTGAAGGGCTGATCGGTTTTTGCGCAAATCCCGCTCTGCCCGAGGTGAGAAGAGAAGACGAATTTCCCCAATGCGGGGTAAACACCGGAATCTCTATATACTCAGTCGTTATTAAGTGTATTCTTTCCGTGATGAATCACCCGACGCGCTTTGGCGTCGTTGCGGCCCAAGTCAGGAAAGGACCGGCATATGACCATTCCAACCCCCGAAAAGATCAAGGTTTTGTGGTTTCTGCCCACGCATGGCGATGCGCGCTATCTGGGCACGTCCGAAGGTGGCCGGTCTGTGAACCTGCCCTATCTGCGCCAGATCGCGCAGGCGGCGGATGAACTGGGCTATTTCGGTGTGCTGCTGCCCACGGGCCGCAGTTGCGAAGACAGCTGGGTCGTGGCTGCGGCCCTGGCCTCGCAGACGCAGAAGCTGCGCTTTCTGGTCGCCGTGCGGCCGGGGCTGCAATCGCCGACGCTGGCCGCGCGCATGACCGCGACGCTGGACCGGCTGTCGGGCGGGCGGCTGCTGATCAACGTGGTGACAGGCGGCGATCCGGTGGAAAATGCCGGCGATGGCATCCATCTGGATCACGCCGAACGCTATGAGGTCACGCAGGAGTTTCTGGATGTCTACAAGGCCCTGCTGGCCGGTGAGACGGTCAATCATCATGGCAAGCACCTGAAGATCGACGACGGCAAGCTGCTGTTTGCGCCCCTGCAACCCTCGGGCCCGCCGCTGTATTTCGGCGGCTCGTCCGAGGCGGCGAATGCGGTGGCGGCCAAGCAGGTCGACAAATACCTGACATGGGGCGAGCCGCCCGCGCAGGTCCGCGACAAGCTCGAAAGCGTCCGCCGTCTGGCCGAGGCCGAGGGGCGCGATGTCAGTTTCGGCATCCGCCTGCATGTCATCGTGCGCGAGACCAATGCCGAAGCGTGGGAGGCCGCCGACCGGCTGATCAGCCGTCTGGACGACGCGACCATCGCCAAGGCGCAGGAAACCTTTGCCCGCATGGACTCGGTCGGGCAGCGCCGCATGGCCGCGCTGCATGGCGGGCGCCGCGACAAGCTGGAGATCAGCCCGAACCTGTGGGCGGGCGTCGGCCTTGTGCGGGGCGGTGCGGGCACGGCGCTGGTCGGCGATGCCGAAACGGTGGCCGAACGGATCGACGAATACCGCCGCGTGGGCATCGATACCTTCATCATGTCGGGCTATCCGCATCTGGAAGAGGCCTACAGCTTCGGGGAACGCGTCCTGCCGCTGCTGCCGCTGGATCATCCGCTGCCGCAGGCGCAGCTTTCCGCGAATATGGGTCCGTTCGGTGAAACGGTGGGCAATGATTATCGCCCCGCCACCGCGCCCCGGCCCGTTCTGGTGACCGGAGGCTGACAGGTGAACCTGATGCCCATGTCCCACGTCACTGCGCCGCTGCGGGTCGTCATCGTCGGCGGCGGCCTGTCCGGGGCCTCGCTGGCCTGGCATCTGGCGCAGATGCAGGTTCCGGTCGTGGTCACGGTCATCGAGCCACGCGCCGAACTGGGCCGCGGTCTGGCCTATTCCACGACCGAGCCCACGCATCGCATCAACGTCCCCGCGCATCGCATGTCGCTGGACCCCGATCACCACGATGATTTCGCGGATTGGCTGCGCGAGGCCGCGGCCAGCGGCAGGCTGCCGCCCGACGATCAGGCCGATGCGGGACGCGGCGACCTGTTTCCCCGGCGCGAGGTCTTTGGCCAATATGTGGCCGACCGCCTTGCTCCGCATCTGCAGGCCGGGGCGGTGCGCCATCTGCGGGCGCGGGTGCAGGACATCCAGCGCAATGAGGACGGCTCGCTGCTGCTGCATCTGTCCGATGACGGTCTGGTGCGCGCCGATCTGCTGGTGCTGGCGACAGGCCATCCGCCGCCCGCCGTGCCGAAGGTTCTGGCTGGCCTTTCGGGGCAGGGCCCGCTTGTCGCCGATCCCTATGATCCGGCGCAGCTTGCCCGGGTGCCCAAGGACGCGCGGGTGCTGATCATGGGTGCTGCGCTGACCTCGGCCGATGTCATCGCGACGCTGGACCGGCAGGGTTTTCAGGGCCAGATCACCTGCATCTCGCGCCACGGTCTGCGCTCGCGCGGGCATGGCGAGGTCATCCGCGAATCCGAGGTGGATTTCACCGATCCGCCGCTTCAGGGCGCCTCGGACCTGCTGCGGCGCGTGCGCCACGCCATCGTGGACGATCTGGCGCAGGGGCAGGGCTGGCAGGCGACGATCCAGCGCGTGCGCGATCAGGGCGGCGCGATCTGGACCGCGCTGGACAGCGCCGCCCGCCGCCGCTTGCTGCGCCATCTGCGGACCTATTGGGACGTGCACCGCTTTCGCATCGCCCCGCAGGTCGAGGCCGTGCTGGACCGGCTGATCGGGGCGGGGCGGCTGCGCTATCTGGCCGGTCACCTGACCTCGGCCATGCCGCAGGCGGATGGCTCGGTTCAGGTGGCGTGGCGGCTGCGCGGCACGCGGCAGATCCAGCGGCAGCCGTTCGACCGTGTGATCGTCACCACCGGCCCGGCGCATGACCGATGTATCGACGGCAACCCGGCGCTGTCGGCGCTGGCGCGGCTGGGGCTGATCGCGCCCGATCCCCTGGGTCTGGGTCTTGATACCACGCTGCGGGGCTGGGCGCGCGACCCGAAGGGCCGCGACAGTGACCGGGTGCTGATCGCCGGGCCCTTGGCGCGGGGGCAGGTGGGCGAGCTGGTCGGTGCGCCCGAATGTTCGGTTCATTCGCTGCATCTGGCACAGGAAATCGCCCTGCACGCTACTTTCGGGCCGACGGCCCCATCCATCGAACATGCCCGCGCGGTCGGGCAGGACTGAAACGACAGGAGTTTTCCATGACAACCCTGACCATTGCCGGTTTCGCCGGCAGCTTCTCGGTGCCCTCGCGCACCCGCTCACTGGTCGAATCCGCCATCGAGCTTGCGACCGAACGGTTCGACGTGACCGGCCATGTCTTCGATCTGGGCGAGCTTGGCCCTTCGCTGGGCAATGCCCGCAGTCTGGGCGATCTGGACGCGCAGGCGCGCGATCTGGTCCATTCGCTGATCCATGCCGACGCGCTGGTCATCGCCAGCCCGACGCATAAGGGCAGCTATGCCGGATTGTTCAAGCATGTCTTCGACCTGTTGGATCCCAGCATGTTGCAGGGCAAGCCGATCCTGTTGGCCGCCACCGGCGGCGGCGACCGTCACGCGCTGATGATCGAGCACCAGCTTCGCCCGCTTTTCGCCTTTTTCGAGGCGCAGACGCTGGGCACGGGCATCTATGCCTCGGACCGCGAATTCGTCGGCGGCAAGCTGGCGGACGAAGCGGCGCGGGCGCGCTTGAGCCGCGCCGTGAACCAGCTTGCCCCCTTCCTTCCGCCCCGTGCCGCCCAACCGGCAGCCGAGCCCGCCATCCTCAAGGCGCTTTGACAGGAGCCAGATCATGACCACGACAATTTCCCGCCGCCATGCGCTTGCCCTTGGCCTTGGCATGGCGGCGCTGGCAGCGCCCGGCATCCTGCGCGCCGCCCCGGCAAAAGCCTTGCGGGTCGGCTGGCAAAAGGGCGGGCTTCTGGGACTTGTGAAAGGCTCGGGCGCGTTTGAACAGGCGCTGGCCGACAAGGGCATCCGCGTCAGCTGGTCGGAATTCACCTCAGGCCCGCCGCTGCTTGAGGCGCTGTCGGCCAATGCGCTGGATTTCGGCTATACCGGCAATGTGCCGCCGATCTTTGCCCATGCCGCGCGCGGCAATCTGGTCTTTGTCGGCGCGGGCCAGGGCTCGCGCGAGGGGCATGCCATTCTGGTGCCCAAGGACTCGCCCATCCAGACGATTGCCGACCTGAAGGGCCAGACCGTCGCCTTCAAGCGTGGCAGCTCGGCGCATTATGCGACGATCAAGCTTTTGCGCACGGCCGGGCTGACGCTGGACGACATCAAGCCGCAGGATCTGGCGCCGCCCGATGCCATCGCCGCCTTTGATGCGGGCGCCATCGGCGCATGGACGATCTGGGATCCCTATTTCGCCGCCGCGCAGGAACGCCCCAACACCCGCGTTCTGTCGACGACCGAACAGCTGGAGCCGGAGTTCAACTTCTATTCGGCCAATGGCAACTATGCCAAGGACAACCCCGAACTGATCGCCACGCTGGTCGATACGGTCAAGGCCGTGGGCCAGCAGGGGCAGGCCGATCTGCCCACCACCATCGCCACACTGTCCAAAGCCACCGGCCTGCCGGAAAGCGTGATGCAGCGGTTCCTGACCCGCAAGGGCAGCGATCTGGGGCTGGTCGGCTTTATCGAGCCGAAACACATCGCCTATGAGCAGGGCGTCGCGGACGAGTTTTTCAAGCTGAAGATCATCCCCCGGCAGCTGGACATCGCCTCGGTGGTCTGGACGCCGCAAACCGCAAGCTGAAGGAAAGGATAGCAGATGAGCCTGACCGACACCCTAAGTGCCGTCCGCAGCCGCAGCCCGTCCTGGCGACCCAGCCTGCCCGGACGGCAGGCGCTGCTGCCCTATGCCGTGCCCGCCGCCATCCTGATCCTGTGGGAAATCGCCGGCGCCACGGGGCTGATGGCCGACACGATCATGCCGCGCCCATCGACCATTTTCGCCACCGCGCTGCGGCTGACGGCCTCGGGCGAGCTGTTCACGCATCTGGGCGTATCGGCTGCCCGCGCGCTGGCCGGTCTGATCGTCGGCGGCAGCATCGGCTTTGCGCTTGGCGTGGCCAATGGCGTCTCGCGCCTGTCCGAGACGCTGACCGACACCACGCTGCAGATGATCCGCAACATCCCGCATCTTGCGCTGATCCCGCTGGTCATCCTGTGGTTCGGCATCGGCGAAGGCGCGAAACTGTTCCTTGTCGCGCTTGGCGTGTTTTTCCCGATCTATCTGAACACGTTGCATGGTATTCGTAATGTAGATTCTCAGCTAATCGAGATGGGACGGGCTTACGGCATGACCTCGCGCCAGTTGTTCCGCCGCATCGTGCTGCCGGGCGCGCTGCCTTCGATCTTTGTCGGGCTGCGTTACGGGCTGGGCATCATGTGGCTGACGCTGATCGTGGCGGAAACCCTGTCGGCCTCGTCGGGGCTTGGCTACATGGCGATGCAGGCGCGTGAATTCATGATCCTTGATGTCGTGGTGCTGTCGATCCTGCTTTACGCCGCCCTTGGCAAGCTGGCCGACACCCTGACCCGTGCGTTGGAACGCCGCGCCCTGAAATGGAGCCCCGCTTATGCAGGCCGTTAACCTTCTTCCCCGCGATATCGACGTGCCCCCCATGCTGCGCCATGGCGAAGGCGCGGCGGTCAAGCTGTCGCATGTCAGCCGCAGTTTTGACGGCAACCGCGTGCTCTCCGGGTTGGATCTGACCGTGCGCCCCGGCGAGTTTCTGTCCATCGTCGGCAAAAGCGGCTGCGGCAAGTCCACGCTGCTGCGGCTGATCGCCGGGCTGGACAAGCCCACATCCGGCACGGTCACCGTCGATGGCAAGCCTGCGACGCAGGCAGGCGACCGGCTGCGCATCATGTTTCAGGAACCCCGCCTGCTGCCCTGGGCCTCGGTCGCCGAAAATGTCGCGGTCGGCCTCCGCGGTGGCCCCGACCCGACATCCGTGGCCGATGCGCTGGCGGCGGTGCAACTGCCCGACAAGGCCGATTTCTGGCCCGCGCAGCTGTCGGGCGGCCAGCGGCAGCGCGTGGCGCTGGCCCGCGCGCTGGTCAGCCATCCGGGCCTTCTGGTTCTGGACGAGCCGCTTGGCGCGCTGGACGCGCTGACGCGGCTGACCATGCAGAACCTGATCCGCGACATGCACGCCAAGGCGGGCTTCACCGCCATCCTTGTCACCCATGACGTGGCCGAGGCCGTGGCCCTGTCCGACCGGGTGATCGTGCTGGGTCAGGGCGGCATCCTGTCGGAAACCCAGATCCTGCGCGTCGGCCCCACCACGCGCGGCAGCGCCGAACTGGCTGCCATCGAGGCCGAGATCCTTGACGCGATCTTTGCCGCCTGAACAGGCAGCGGCCCCGCCGACGTGATCGCAATCGCGTTAGCGGGGTTGTCATGTCCGGTCAGGCATGTTGACCTGTCCCCCTACCGATGCCGAACACCGAAAGCTTATGTTGAAAAGCATTTTGCCGCTGGGTGCGCTTCTTCTGGGGTCCGCCTTTCTTCTTTTCGCCGGGGGCGTGAACGCCCTGATCCTGCCCATTCGGGGCGAGATTCAGGGCTTTACCGCCGCCTCTCTGGGGCTGCTGGGCACGGGCTGGGCCGTTGGCTATGTCGCCGGTTGCGTGCTGACGCCCCGGCTGGTGCAGCGCGTGGGGCATGTGCGGGTCTTTGGCGCGATGTGCGCCTTTGCCGCCATCTCGATCCTGCTGTCGCTGCTGATGATGTCGCCTTGGGTCTGGATCCCGCTGCGCGGCCTGTCGGGCTTTTGCTTTGCGGGCGCGGCCATGGTGGTGGAAAGCTGGCTGAGCGAACGGGCCGAGCAAAGCGCGCGCGGCCGCGTCTTCGGCGTCTATACCATGGTGAACCTGTCGGCGACGACGGCGGGGCAGATGGTGCTGACGCTGGGCGATCCGCGCGGCTATCTGTTCTTTGTCCTTGCTGCGATCATCTATTGCCTGGCGCTGCTGCCGACCGCCGTGTCGGCCACCTCGACGCCCGCGCCGCTGGCCAGTGTCCGGCTGGATCTGCGAGCCTTGTGGCGCAACTCTCCGGTCGCGGTGTTTGCGGTCTTCATGGTCGGCATTTCGAATGGCAGCTTCGGCACGCTGGCGCCGGTCTATGCCGCGCGGGCGGGGCTGACGCTCAGCGATATCGCGCTGTTTGCCAGCGTGCCGGTGCTGGCGGGGGCGCTGGCGCAATTGCCGGTGGGCTTTCTGTCGGACCGTCTGGACCGCAGGCTGGTGCTGATCGGCACGGCGGTCATCGCGCTGGGGGCCGATCTGGTGTTCATCCTTGCCGCGCCGCAGGGGCCTGTGGGCAATCTGGTGGTCGCGGGCTGGTTCGGGGCCATGGTCTTTGCCATGTATCCGCTGATCGTGGCCCATGCCAATGACCACGCCCCCGCAGGCACGGCCATTCAGGTCAGCGGCGGGCTGCTGCTGGTCTTTGGCGTCGGCACGATGATCGGCCCGACGGTGGCGGGTTTTGCGATGACCGGCTTTGGCCCGGTCAGCCTGTTCTGGGTCACCGGGTTCGCCCATGCCGCGCTGATCGGCTTTGGGTTGGTCCGCATCCGCGCCCGCACCGCCCTGCGCCCCGAGGAAAAGACCGCCTTCCGCATGGCCCCGGCCACCCGCGCCGTCACCCCCGAAACCGTGGCGCTGCGCGAGGTCAGCGACGCCCCCCCGCCCGAGGAGCGGCAGGCCGCCTAGCCCTGAATGCCGCCCTGACCGCCGCCCTGGCCGTCGCTGACCGGGGTCCAGATCACGTCCTCGATCCGCGGCGCGCCGGTGGCCAGCATGACCAGCCGGTCGAACCCCAAGGCACAACCCGAGGCAGGCGGCATCTGCGCCAGCGCCGCCAGAAAATCCTCATCCAGCGGATAGCGTTCGCCATAGACGCGCGCCTTTTCGTCCATCTCCTGCAGGAAGCGGCGGCGCTGCTCGGCGGGATCGGTCAATTCGCCAAAGCCATTGGCCAGTTCGATGCCGCAGGCGTAAAGCTCGAACCGCTCGGCCTCGCGCGGGTCGGTGGCGGGCCGGGCCAGCGCGGCTTCGGCGGCGGGATAGCGGTCAAGGATCAGCGGGCGGCCATGGCCCAGATGCGGTTCCACCTTTTCGACCAGCACGCGCGACAGGATGTCGGACCATGTGTCATCGGGCGCGGTGCGCAGATCGGTCTGCGCGCGCAGCGCCTCGACATCGGTATCGGCGCCGTCGCAGGTGGCCAGCAGGTCGATGCCCGCATAGTCGCGAAAGGCCTCGGCCACGGTCATCACCTGAGGCGTGGCATAGGGATCGCAGGTGGCGCCGCGATGCTGCAGCAGCGTTGCCCCCGCAGCCTGCGCCGCCAACCGCAGGAACGCCGCGCAATCGTCGAACAGCACATGATAATCCTGCCCCACGCGATACCATTCCAGCATGGTGAATTCGGGATGATGGCGCGGCGTGCGTTCGCGGTTGCGCCAGACATGGCCAAGGCTGAAGATGCGCGGCTCACCGGCGGCCAGCAGCTTCTTCATGGCAAATTCCGGGCTGGTATGCAGATACATCGGCTGCGCCATGCCGTCATTGCCGATCATCTGCGTGGCGAAACCGTGCAGATGCGCCTCATTTCCGGGGCTGATGGCAAGGGCCGAGGCGTCCACCTCAAGGAAATCCTGCCTGCCCAGCCAGTCGCGGATCGCCGATTGCGTGCGGTTGCGCGCCATCAGCAGCGGGCGGCGTTCGGCATGATATTCGCGGTTCCACCACGGCGTTGACATGCAATATCCTTTCCAGACTGGCATTGCAGCGCGCAAGGCGTTATTGAACCCCATCTTTGCCGGCCCTCGCATAGCCGGTGATCCGGTATTTGAAAAGCACGCAAGGAAACGCGCCTTGAAAGTCATCGCCTCCAGCCTTCGCAAAGGCAATGTCGTCGAAATCGACGGCAAGCTTCATGTCGTCCTGACGGCGACCAACTTCCACCCCGGCAAGGGCACGCCCACGACGCAGGTCGATCTGCGCCGCATCGCCGACGGCAACAAGGTGTCGGAACGCTGGAAGACCACCGAACAGGTCGAACGCGCCCATGTCGACGAACGGTCCTATGACTTCCTGTATGAAGACAGCGAAGGCTACCATTTCATGGAGCCGGAAAGCTATGCGCAGGTCGTCGTGGCCCCCGATGTCGTCGGCGACGACAAGGTGTTTCTGGAAGACGGCATCCGCGTGTTCCTGCAGGTTCACAACGATGTGGTGATCGCCATCGAACTGCCCCAGCGCGTCACCGTCGAAGTGGCCGAGACCGAGCCGGTGGTGAAGGGTCAGACCGCCTCGTCCAGCTACAAACCCGCCATCGCCCATAACGGCGTGCGTATCATGGTGCCGCCCCATATCGGCGTCGGCACCAAGGTCATCATCAATACCGAAGACCTGTCCTACGTCGAACGCGCAAAAGCATAAGGAAAAGGGGGCCTTGCGCCCCCTTTTTCATCCCACCCGGCGGCCTTCGACCCAGACGCCGGTGACACGCGCCGTGCGCTCCATATCCGCCAGCCGGATCAGGTCGGCACGCAGGCCCACGGCAATCCGCCCCCGGTCATCCAGCCCCGTCGCGCGCGCGGGCGCATCTGTCACCGTGCAGAAGGCGCGCGGCAGATCGTCCCACAGCCGCGCCAGATGACAGGCCCCCAGCAGCAGGCTAGAGGGCACATAATCCGACGAGATGATGTCCAGCAGCCCGGCCTTCGCCAGAAGCTCGGCGGCGATATTGCCCGAATGCGACCCGCCCCGGATCAGGTTCGGCCCGCCCATGATGTTCAGGATGCCGTGGTCATGGCCCGCCCGTGCGGCTTCCTCGGTCGTGGGAAACTCGGCCAGCCTGACGCCATGCGCGGCGCTGACGGCGACCTGAGCGGCATCGGTATCGTCATGGCTGGCCAGTGTCGCGCCCAGACGGCGGGCCGCGGCGACTGCGCCTGCCTCATGCGCGTCGCCGAAGCGGGCGCGCAGATCCTTCAGCCGCGCGACATGTTCGTCGAACTCGGCATTGCTCAGCCCTTTCGAGCCCTGCACATATTCCGCAAGCTTGCTGATGTCGCGAAACTGGCGCTGGCCGGGCGTGTGATCCATCAGGCTGACCAGCCGCACGCGGTCGCCCGGGGTGAACTCGGCCAGCTCATCCATCAGGGTTTCGCTGCAGATCTCGGTGCGCAGGTGGATGAAATGGCTGATGCGCAAGCGCCGCGCCGCGACCAGAGCGTTGATTTCCGTGACCAGAGGCCGGGCATATTTCGCATAACCCGCGCCATCCTTGGGGATCGAGCCCACCCGCACCGCATCGAATACTGTGGTGATCCCGGTCGAGGCAAGCTCGCCATCATGGGCAAAGATCGCCGCCGAATGCGGCCAGTTCACGCCCGGACGCGGCTGGATGTGGCGTTCCAGATTGTCGGTATGCAGCTCGATCAGACCGGGCGCCAGATGCGCGCCGCCGCAATCCTCGGCGCCTGCGGGCACGGCGTCGCCTTCGGTGATGGCGGCGATCCGGCCATCTTCGATATGGACCTGCCCGCGCATCACGCGGTCGGCAAGGATCAGTTGGGCATTGGCCAGTATCATGCGTTCACCTTGTCCAGCGCGGCCAGAAAGGCCCTGACCGCTGTCTCCACAGTTTCGGAATTGTCGATATGCGTCACCGGCAGGCCCTCGGGCAAGGGGCCGGTCCCGCGCGCGATGCGGGCGGCGATCTGCCCGGCATCCTCGCGGCCCCGTGCGGACAGGCGCTTGGCCAGAACCTCGGGGCGGGCGGTGATGTGGATGACATGCAGCCCCGGCAGAACCGTCGCCGCCTGCGCCAGGGCCCGGCGCGACAGGTTCACCAGCACGGGCCCGTCCAGAAAGGCGTCGCGCGGCAGGCCGTAGCGCAGGCCATGCGCCTGCCAGTCCAGCAGGAACCGGCCCTGCGCCTGCATCTGCGCGAAAGCCTCGGGCGTGACGCCCTCGAAATCTTCGCCCCCCGAACCCGAGGGACGGGTGATGACCCGCCGCACCAGCCGCAGATCGGGCCGGATCGCGCATGCCGCCAGCATCAGCGTATCCTTGCCCGCACCTGACGGGCCGACCACCGCGACATGCGTCATGCCTGCACCTCGGGACGGAAGCCCGTCACGTCGACGACCCGGTCACACAGCCGGTCCCGCGCGCCCTCATCGTGGAAAATGCCCAGAATGGCGGTGCCGCGTGCCTTGGCCTCCTCGATCAGTTGCATCACCGTCTCGCGGTTCTGCGCATCCAGGCTGGCCGTCGGTTCGTCCAGCAGCAGCGCCGGATAGGGATGGATGAACCCGCGCGCGATATTGACGCGCTGCTGCTCGCCGCCCGAAAACGTGGTCGGCGACAGCGACCACAGCCGCTCGGCGATGCGCAGGCGCGACAGCAGATGCGCGGCGCGGGTTTCCGCCTCGGGCTGGGGCACGCCAAGCGCCAGCAGCGGCTCGGCCACGACCCGCAGCGTCGGCACGCGCGGCAGCACGCGCAGAAACTGGCTGACATAGCCCAGACCGGCGCGACGCATCGCGATGATCTGGCGCGGCTCGGCATGGCTGACGGTCAGCCCGCCCACGCGGATCACCCCGGCATCGGTGCGGTAATTGCCCCAGATCATCCGCATCAGCGTGGATTTCCCCGCGCCCGAGGCGCCGGTCAAGGCCACGCATTCCCCCGGCGCGACCGCAAGGCTGGCGCCCTGCATGACGCGCAGCACCGTGCCGCCCTGATTGTGCAAGGTGAATTCCTTGGCGACGTTTTCAGCAAGGATCATAGGCTCACACCTGCAAGACAGAGGACACAAGAAGCTGGGTATAGGCATGCTGCGGATCATCCAAGACCTGATCGGTCAACCCGCTTTCGATGACATGCCCGCCCTTCATCACCATCAGCCGGTCCGCCAGAAGCCGGACCACGGCCAGATCATGCGTGACCAGCACGACAGACAACCCGATATCGCGCACAAGGCCGCGCAGCAGATCCAGCAGCCGCGCCTGCACGCTGACATCCAGCCCGCCGGTCGGCTCGTCCATGAAGGCAAGCCTCGGCCCGGACACCAGATTGCGCGCGATCTGCAAGCGTTGCTGCATGCCGCCCGAAAACTGCCGCGGCCGGTCGTCGATCCGGCCCGGATCGATCTCGACCCGCTCCAGCCAGTCGGCGGCCGTGGCGCGGATGCCGCCATAATGCCGCGCACCATTGGCCATCAGCCGCTCGCCGACATTGCCGCCGGCGCTGACGCCCAGCCGCAATCCGTCGCGCGGGTTTTGATGCACAAAGGCCCAGTCGGTGCGACCCAGATGCCGCCGCGCGGCCTCGCTCAGGGTCAGGGTATCGACCGGACCCTGATCGCGCGTGTCAAAGACGACCGATCCCGCATCGGGCCGCAACTGACCCGACAGGCAGCCAAGCAGCGTGGACTTGCCCGATCCGCTTTCGCCGACGATGCCCAGCACCTCGCCCGGCCACAGATCGAAACCGACGCCGGTGCAGCCGATCCGCGCACCATAGCGCTTCTCGATGCCGCGCACCGAAAGCAGCGGCCGGGCTTCTTCGTTCCGCAAAATACTCCCGCCGGAGGCAAGCTCCCTGTCCATCACGCACCTCCTTCGGCAAATTCCGCGCAATAATCCGTGTCCGAACAGACAAACATCCGCCCCCCGGCATCATCGGTGATGACCTCATCCAGATAGCTGACGGTCGATCCGCAGATTGCACAGGCATGATCCGCCTTCGAGGCCACGAAAGGATGATCGTCGAAATCCAGACTGCGCACGCGGGTATAGGGCGGCAGCGCATAGATCCGCTGTTCGCGCCCCGCTCCGAACAGCTGGATCGCCGGGCAGTCGTCCAGCTTGGGATTGTCGAATTTCGGAATGGGCGAGGGGTCCATGACATAGCGTCCCGCCACCTCGACCGGATAGGCATATGAGGTCGCGATCTGGCCATGCCGGGCGATATCTTCGTAAAGCCGCACCTGCATCAGCCCGTAATCCGCCAGCGCATGGATGCGCCGCGTCTCGGTCTCGCGCGGCTCCAGAAACCGCATGGGCTCGGGGATCGGCACCTGAAAGACCAGAATCTGATCCTCGGTCAGCGGGATTTCCGGCACGCGATGCCGGGTCTGGATCAGCGTCGCCTGACGCGTGCGCTGCGTCACGGCGATCCCGGCGGTCTTCTGGAAGAACTTGCGGATGCTGACGGCGTTCGTGGTGTCATCCGCGCCCTGATCGATGACCTTCAGCACATCCTCGGGGACCAGCGTGGCCGCCGTGACCTGCACGCCGCCCGTGCCCCAGCCGTAAGGCATCGGCATCTCGCGGCTGGCGAAGGGCACCTGATAGCCCGGCACGGCAATCCCCTTCAGGATGGCGCGACGGATCATGCGCTTGGTGTCCTCGTCCAGATAGGCGAAATTGTAATCGCTCATGCCGCGTCCTCCTTGCCTGCGTCGGGCGCACCTGCGTGGGGAATATCGGCGCGCAGGCGCCGCACCAGTTCCAGCTCGGCCTGAAAATCGACGTAATGCGGCAGCTTGATATGCTCCAGAAAGCCGGTCGCCTGAATGTTGTCGCAATGCGACAGCACGAATTCCGCATCCTGAGCCGGCGCGCCCTGATCGTCCTCGCCCAGTTCCTGCCAGCGCAGCGCGCGATCGACCAGCGCCATGGACAGCGCCTTGCGCTCGGTCTGGCCAAGGGTCAGGCCATAGCCGCGGGTAAACTGCGCCGGTTCCGTGCGCGAGCCCTTGAACTGATTCACCGTTTCGCATTCGGTCAGCTCGATTTCGCCAAGCTGGATCGAAAATCCCAGCTCGGGGACCTGCATCTCGACATCGACATGGCCGATGCGCAATTCGCCGACAAAGGCGTGGTTGCGGGCATAGCCGCGCTGCGTGGAATAGGCGAGACCCAACAGAAACCCCTCATCCCCGCGTGCCAGCGCCTGCAGCCGCAAGGCGCGCGCGGCAGGCAGTTCCATCGGCTCGCGCGTCAGATCGCCCGGCGCGTTGCCGTCATCCGCGGCATCCTCGATCAGGCCGTCGCGGTTCAGGAAATCCAGCACATGCGGGGCGGGCAGCGGCTGGCAATCTGCGGCGGCCGGGCTGGTTTCGGGCAGTTCGCCATCTGCCATCAGCCGGAAATCCAGCAGCCGGTGGGTATAATCGAAGGTCGGGCCCAGCACCTGCCCGCCGGGAATGTCCTTGAACGTGCCCGAGATCCGGCGCTTCACCCGCATCGCGCCAGTCTGAACCGGGTCCGAGGCCCCCAGCCGGGGCAGCGTGGTGCGATAGGCGCGGATCAGGAAAATCGCCTCGATCAGATCGCCGCGCGCCTGCTTGATCGCCAGCGCCGCCAGATCGGGATCGTAAAGCGAGCCCTCGGCCATCACCCGCGCCACGGCCAGCGCCATCTGATCGCGGATCTGCGCGGTATCCAGCGCGGGCTGGTCGGGCGCGCCGCGATGGGCGCGGCCCAGCCAGTCATGGGCGGCGTCAATCGCGCGCTCGCCCCCTTTGACGGCAACATACATCAGCGCACCTGTGTCGATCGGGGCAGGGCCGCGATGCGCGATCCTGCGGTGAAGATGGCGTCCCAGCCCAAGGGAAAGCGGGCGTGGTTCGCGGCGAAGGCGGCGGTGTCGGGCAAGGCAAGCTGCGCCTCGTCCTTGATGCCGGGACCGGACAGGGTCGCGGGCGGGGTGATCGGCGGGGCGTCGAAATCATGGCCGTCCACGATCAGCGTCGCGGCGCGGTCGGGATATTCGGGCGTACCGATGGCGAAACGGTCCAAGGGCTGCAACGCCGCCCAGCCGCCAAGCGCAAAGCTGGCCTCGGGCGCGGCAACAAGGGGTGCGGCGCAGTGAAAGGCGATCCAGTCGCGCAGCTCCGGGCTGTCATGGGACGGCGCCAGATAAAGCGGCGTGGTGCGGTCACACAGCACCAGCAGCACCGTCGCCGCCGCAGCCGAGATCGGCGCGGGACCAGCAGCTTGCGCCAGATCCAGCACACTGCCGGGCCGCGACATGGCCGACAGGATGGTGCGAAAGCCGCGTGCGCTGTCATGTGCGGGGCTGGCAAAGCCGCCGGAAAGCCGGGTCGCGGGGGCGTTCATTCGTCCTCTCCTCGGGCCAGGGTGAAGAATTCGACGCGGGTGGCGGCAGCCTCGGCGGCGATCCTTGCGCGGCGGGCGTTCTCTTCGGCGCGCAGGGTGGCGATGATGTCGGGCCGGCCCGCCGCATCGATCAGCGCCGCGCGCAGGGCATGGCCCTTGTCGCGGCCCTGCACATAGCCATGCCCGACCTGACCCGAGGCCAGCCGGACCGAGGCCCGCGTCACGGTGATTTCGCCCAGATTGAAGGCCGCCCCCGTGCCGCCCGCCCGGCCCTGCACCATGACCGTGCCGATTTCCGGCGCGCGCAGCGTCTCATGCGCGGGCAGGTCCGGCAGCAGTTCAGCCAGTCGGGCAGCGGGTGCACGGGCCAGAAGACCCAGCGCGTCGCGGCGGTCGGCGGGGGAAAGACTCGCGCTCATCGAAATTCCTCGGTTGTCTATACAACTATACTTCTTGTAGTGTGATCCAGACCGGGCGACAATCCGGAAATTGTGAATTTTCGGTGACGACATGAGCCTGTGGCAAAGCATCTCGGATCAGTTGCGCGGTGAAATCGCGCGCGGCAAATGGCCGCCCGGCACCCGCCTGCCGCCCGAGGCCGAACTGGCCGCCCGCTTTGGCGTGAACCGCCACACCGTCCGCCACGCCACCCGTGTGCTTGCCGATGAGGGGCTTTTGTATTCCCGGCGCGGTGCGGGCGTGTTCGTGGCCGCCACCCCCGTCGATTATCCGCTGAGCGAGCGCGTGCGCTTTCACCGCAATATCGAACTGTCGGGCAAGGTGCCGGGCCGTACCATCGACGCGATCATGACCCGCCCGGCAGGCGATGCCGAGGCCGAGGCGCTGGGGCTGGAGCCGGGCCAGCCGGTGCATGTGGCCGAAGGCGTGTCGCTGGTCGATTTCAAGCCGGTCGCGCTGTTTCGCAGCATCTATCCCGCCGCCTTGGTCCCCGATCTGCCCGCCGCGCTGCGCCAGCACGATTCCGTCACGCAGGCGTTGCGGGCCTGCGGCGTCGCGGATTACCAGCGCCTTGTGACCCGCATCTCGGCCAGAACGGCGGATGCGGTGCAGGCGGGCAAGTTGCAGCTTGAGCCGGGCGATCCGCTGCTGCGCACCGAGGGGCTGAGCCAGTGGCAGGGCCAGATGGTCGAACGCGCGCTGACATGGTGGGCGGCCGAGCGGGTGACGCTGACCCTGCCGCATCAGCTTTCGTAACGGCGCAGAAACTGCGCCACGTGCAGGGCGCGGAAATCGGGCAGGGCGCGGCGCAGGCGCGCATGGTCCCAGTCCCACCATGACAGCGCCATCAGCCGTGCGCCGATCTCTGCCGGAAAGCGTTCGCGCAGCGGTTTGGCCGGACAACCCGCGACGATCATCCAGTCGGGCACGTCCTTGGTGACAACCGCTCCGGCGGCGACGATCGCGCCGTGGCCGACGCTCACTTCGGGTTTGATGATCGCGCCATGGCCGATCCATGTGTCATGGCCGATCACCGTGCGCCGCGCCGCCCGTGCCGCGAAAAAATCGGCATCGGGTGCGGCATCGTCGAAATAATCGTCCGAGCGATACAGGAAATGATGCAGGCTGGCCGTGGTCATCGGATGATCCGTCGGGCCGATCCGCGTCATTGCCGCGATATTGGCGAATTTGCCGATGGTCGTATTGGCAATGTCGGACAGCCGTTCGCAGTAACTGTAATCGCCAAAGCTGGAATTCAGCACGCGCGCATCGGCGCCCACCTCACAATAGCGGCCGAAATCGGAATTGGCGATCTGGGCCCCCTCATGCAGAAAGGGGGCGTCGGGGGAAAGTTTCGGCATCGTCCTCAGCCTTTGATCAGTCGCGCGCGCAGTTTGCCTGACAGCCAGTCCATGGCCATCACCATCAGCAGGATCAGCACGATGTAATAGGCGACATGTTCCCAGTCCTGCTGGGTCTGCATCGCCTGCATCAGCAAAAGCCCGATCCCGCCGCCGGTGATCGCCCCGATCACGGTGGCGCCGCGCGTGTTGGATTCGAAGTAATACAGCAGTTGCGACATGATGACCGGCGCGACCTGCGGGATCACCGCCCAGCGGATCCGCGCCAAGGCTCCGGCCCCGGTCGAGCGCAGACCCTCGACCGGCTTTTCGTCGATATTCTCCAGCGCCTCGCTGAACAGCTTGCCGAAGGTGCCGGTATCGGTCAGCAGGATCGCCAGACTGCCGGTCAGCGGGCCGGGGCCGAAGGCGCGCGACATGATGACGGTCCAGATCAGCGCATCCACCCCGCGCAGCAGGTCAAAGACCCGCCGCACCGCCTGACGCACCAGCAGCAGCGGGGTGAAATTCGCCGCCGCCAGAAAGGCCAGCGGCACCGAGATCAGCCCGGCCGCGAAGGTGCCCAGAAACGCCATCAGGACGGTTTCAAAGATCGCCCATGCCACATCGCCGTGATGCCATATGGAATTCTTCCAGAAATCCTGCGCCATTCCGACGATGTTCGGGCGGGCCGGATCAAGCCTGTCGCCAAAGCTCAGCGCCGCCAGTTCGCCCCAGCTTTTGCCATGGAAATCCGAGGACAGATCGAAAAAGAACAGCTCCCACCCGGCCTGACGGCGGAATACCTCGGTGCGGGCGCGGGTGACGGTCAGGCGCGCGCCTTCGGGCAGATAGGCGGTGAAGCGGCTGTCCGAGACGTTGAAATTCGCCGGCGGGTCGGGAATATCGGCCTGAATGGCCCCGCCTGCGGCATGAATGCGGTATTGGCCATCCGGCGTGGTCAGCACCACCAGCCCCTCGGGCCCGAAATCGACGCTGTTGCCCTGCGGCAGCGCGACATGCGTGCCGCTGGCCGTGTCGGTGATCCAGCCGGGGCGCTGGTCGGGGGCGAAGGTCGCGTTGCGCATCCCCTCGATCGAGGCAGAGATGTTCTGGCTGCGATTGTCGCGGGTGACATGCACCTTGTAGGACCAGAAGTCCTGCGCCATCAGCATGCCATTGTCCCAGCGCGCCCGCCCCGCCAGCCCGCCCAGATCAAAGGCGATGGCGACATAGGCCAGATAGGCCACGATCAGCGCGGGCACGCCCAGCGACCACAGGCGCTTGCGGCGAATCATGCCCTGCGCGGCGATATTGGTATCGGCAAGCGACATCAGATCCGGCCTCCGCGCTGGCCCTGTTCCTGTCCGCGCACCAGCCGGTTGCGTGCCACCGAGGTCAGTTGGTCGAAAAATACGATGGTCAGGAACAGCAGGATGAAGATGGCGGCGGCGGCGTCGTATTTGCCCTGGCCCCAGCTGATCGCGTTGCGCAGCTCATAGCCGATACCGCCCGCGCCGACGAAGCCAAGGATGGCGCTGGCGCGGATGTTGATTTCAAAGCGCAGCATGGCATAGCTGGCCCAGTTCGGCGCGACCTGCGGCACGATGCCGAACCACATGCGCTGAAGCCAGCCTGCCCCGACGGATTCCAGCCCCTCGACCGGCTTCAGACTGGCATTTTCGGCCACTTCCGAAAACAGCTTGCCCAATGCCCCCACCGAATGAATGGCGATGGCGATGACGGCGGGAACCGGCCCGCCGCCCAGCACAAAGATCAGCATCAGCGCGATGACCATTTCCGGAAACGCGCGGGCGATGTCCATCATGCGCCGGAACAGCGGCACCAGCCGGGGAAACGGTGCCAGCCCGCGTGTCGAAAGCAAGGCCATCACCGCGCCGCCGATCGTGCCCAGAAGCGTCGAGGCGGCGGCGATGTTCAGCGTCTCGACCAGCGCGGGCAGGGCGCGCTGCATATGGCCGGGCAGGTTGCCGGCCTTTTGCCATGCCTCGGAAATCAGGGCAGCGGGATAGTCGAAGACCTTGGGCAAGCCGCCGACGAAGCTTCCGGCATTGCGGCTGTCGGCCATGTCGAAGCCCGCGACCAGCAGCGCCACGAAGATCGCCCACAGCACGGCGCTGTAGGTGCGGCGGCGGCGCTGCTGCGCGTGATAGGACGCGGCCATGCGATCGGCAAGGGAAGTGGTCATCGGGGCCTCGGGGGTCGCGAATTGAAAGCGCGCGGACCATGACGGCCCGCGCGTCAGAATGCTGGCGGCGGATCAGCTGCCTTTGGCTTCTTCCAGTTTGCGCGCCTCGATGATCGACAGATAGTTGTCATGCTTCACCGGGGTGAAACCGGCGGTTTCCCCGCCCGCGACGCCATAGGTGCAGTCTTTGTCGGTGTTGATCAGATCGGCCATCATCGCGGTGAACTTGGCCTTTACATCCTCGGGCAGTGCCTTGCGCACGACCAGCGGGCCTTCCGGGATCGGCTCCGAGCGCCAGATTTCCACCATGTCGTTCATATCGACCAGACCGGCATCGACCGCCTTGCGCAGCGCGCCCGAGTTGTAGCCGTCTTCCCAGTTGCCCAGACCATCGGCCCAGGTCACACCCGCATCGACATCGCCATTGTTCACGGCAACGATGGTCTGCTCATGACCGCCGGTGAACTTGATGTCCTTGAAATAGGCGCCCGGCTCCATCGAATAGCCCTGTTTGGGCATTTCGACGGCGGGGATCAGATAGCCCGAGGTCGAGTTCGGATCGCCGAAGCCCAGCACCTTGCCCTTCATGTCGGCCAGCGAGGTGATGTGGTGATCCTTGCGGGCAAAGCCCACCGAGAAATACTCGGACGAGCCGTCAAGGTTGGTCTTGACCAGAACCGGCTCGACCGCATCGGGGTTCGTCAGATAGGCCTTGGCATAGCCCGAGGCGCCAAGGATGGCCGCGTCCAGCGTGCCGCCCAGCAGGCCCTGGATCACGCCGTCATAATCGGCGGGCGTGAAAATGCGGACCGGGACGCCCAGCGTTTCGCTGGTGTGTTTGGCAAGGCATTCGTTGTTGGTCATCCGCTCTTGCGCGTTTTCGCCACCCAGAACGCCGATGCGGAATTCGGTGATCTCTTGCGCGGCGGCCAGTTGCGGCAGGGCCAGCGCGGTGGTCAGCGCCAGCAGGGTCAGGGTCTTGGTCATGATCGTCTCCATGGGGATCAATCCGCCAGCAGCCGGTCGGCATATGCGCGATCGGCCGGGGCGGGGGGGGCAAGAGCGGTGGATGTCGTGGCTTCGCTGAACTCGGCCCCGGCGCCATAGATGTCGCGGGCGGCGCCGGTGGTCAGCAGATCGGGCGTGCCGTCAAAGACGATGCGGCCCTTGCGCATGCCGATCACCCGGTCGCAATAGCGCCGGGCCGTGTCCAGCGTGTGCAGGTTGGCAATCACGGTGCGCCCGTCTTCGTCATGAATGCGGCGCAGCGTGTCCATGACGATCTGCGCATTCATTGGATCAAGGCTGGCAATGGGTTCGTCGGCCAGAATGATCCGGGGATCCTGCATCAGCGCGCGGGCAATCGCCACGCGCTGCTGCTGGCCGCCCGACAGCGCCTCGGCCCGTTTGGTGGCCTGTTCGGCAATGCCAAGGCGGTCGAGGATCTGGCAGGCGCGGTCGATATCGGGGCGCGACCAGATATTCAGCAGGGTGGGCAGCAGGCCGCGCTTGTTCAGAAGTCCGTGCAGCACGTTCGACACCACGTCCAGCCGCGGCACAAGGTTGAACTGCTGAAAGATCATCGCGCAATCGGCCTGCCACGCGCGCTTGTCCCGGCCGGTCAGGGCCAGAACGTCGCGCCCGTCGATCAGCAGGCGGCCTTGGCTGGCATCGGTCAGGCGGTTCACCATGCGCAACAGCGTGGACTTGCCCGCCCCCGAACTGCCGATGATGCCCACGACCATCGGCCGGTCGATCACGAAGCTTGCGGCATCGACCGCCTTGGCCGTTCCGAAAATCCGGGTGATCTGTTCCGCTTCGATCCGCATTGCCGTCCCTGTCTTGTCCGGCTGCAGGTGTCGCTGCATTTCATGACAGACGGCTGACAGTTCCTGTGACGCTGTGTGAATGTTTGGTTGCCGGAAAACCGCGCCACCGATCACCGACAAGCCCATGATTCAAAGGTATATAAAACGAAAACACCCCGCCATGTCCGGCAGGGTGTCGGGGCAATCCGGCACATCGGCCTAGAACGGGCTGTCGGGATAATAGAATTGCTGCGCGTTTTCCGGCGTGATCAGCTGGCTGCCGATGATAAAGCGGCCCGTCATCGGCGCGTTCGAGGTGAAATGCAGCGCCGTCATCTCGATGGCCGAGGAAATCAGCGCGGGCGGATAGGTCACGTTGACCGGCAGCTGCTTGTCCCCATCCATGATGCGCTTGACGATTTCCTTCATGCCCGCGCCGCCGATGACCCACATCTCATCCTGACGGTTCGCGGCCGAGATGGCTTCCAGCACGCCGACCGCCATATCGTCATCGGCCGCCCAGACCGCGTTGATTTCCGGGTATTTCGACAGATAGTCCTGCATGACGGTAAAGGCGTCGTCGCGGTTCCAGTTGCCGTGCTGCATGTCAAGGATCTGGATCTCTGACCCCTCCAGCGCGGGCTGAAACGCCTCGACGCGTTCATTGTCCAGCGTGGTCGGGATGCCGCGCAGCACCACGATCTTGCTGCCGGGCTGCAGATGCTCTTTGAAATAGGTGCCCGCGACACGGCCAAAGGCGGTGTTGTCGCCCGCGACATACAGATCCTCGATGCCCTCTTGCGCAAGGCCGCGATCCACCACGGTCACGAACTTGCCCGCTTCCTTGACGGCGGCGACGGGGGCGGTCAGCGGTTCGGATTCAAAGGGCAGGACGACCAGCCCGTCGATATTGCGCGTGGCCATCATGTCTTCGATATCATTGACCTGCTTGGCGGGGTCGCTGGCGGTGGACAGCACGAATTCGATATTCGGATAGGCTTCGCCCAGCCGCTTGATCGTGTCCTGCGCGTGCCAGTTCAGCCCGCCCATGAAGCCATGCGTCGCCGAGGGGATCGACACGCCGATCACCTTCTTTTCCCCGTCCTGCGCGATGGCCGCGCCCGAGGTCAGTCCAAGCGTCGCCGCGATTGCTGCGGCTTGCATCAGAGTTCTGCGTTTCATCTCCGGTTCTCCCTCCCATTACCGCTCGTCAGCGGTGCGTTTTTCCCGCTGCAGCACGACAGCAAGAACGATGATGACCCCCTGGATCGCCCCGTTCAGATAGGGGCTGACCAGATCGGCCAGATTCAGGATATTGTCGATCAGGGACAGGATCAGCACGCCGACCACCGTGCCCCAGACCCGGCCAGTGCCGCCCTTCAGCGCGGTGCCGCCGATGATGACCGCGGCGATCGCCTCCAGCTCCCACAAGACGCCTGTTGAGCCCGAGGCAGAACCAAGGCGCGGCACATACAGCACGGTCGCCAGACCGACCAGCAGCCCCAGCACCAAATAGGTCATCAGCTTGACGCGGTTCACGTCGATGGCGGAATACTTCGCCACCCGGTCGTTCGAGCCGATGGCCTCGACATGGCGGCCAAAGCGGGAATGCCGCATCATCCATTCGCCGATGATGGCGACCACGGCAAAGGCGATGATCGGCCAGGTGATCCAGCCGATGCCGCCGTAATAGACGGGGCGATACAGCGTGCGCAGGCCGTATTCCAGGGACAGCGTGCCGCCATCGGCCAGCCATGTCACCAGCGACCGGAAGATGCCCATCGTGCCCAGCGTGACGATGAAGGGCTCGATCCGGGCCTTGGTGATCAGCGCGCCGTTCACATAGCCCGCGATGATCCCGCCAAGAATCGCCACGCCCATGCCGATCAGGATCGTGCCCCAATTGCTGCCGACCGAGGGCAGAACCGCATTCATCGCGATGATCGCCAGCCCCGCCAGAAACGCAGCCATCGACCCCACCGACAGGTCAAGCCCGCCCGCGGTGATGACGAATGTCATGCCCACCGCGATCATGCCGATAAAGGCCGAGCGGGCCAGAACATTGGTGATATTGCCCGGCGCCAGAAAGGACGAATTCAGCAACGCCCCCAGAATGACCAGCGCGATCAGCGCGACGATGGGTCCAAGTGTATGCAAATCCAGACGTTTCATGCGGCCTCCCCGCCGACGCCCATGGCAAGGCGCACGATGTTTTCCTCGGTCATGGCATCGCCCTGCACTTCCCCGGCAAGGCGGCCTTCGCGCATGACCAGCACCCGGTCGGACAGGCCGATGACCTCGGTCATTTCCGAGCTGATGACGATGACGCTGCGCCCCTCATCCGCCAGCTTGCGGATGAAGGCATAGATCTGGCGCTTGGTGCCCACGTCGATGCCGCGCGTCGGTTCGTCGATGATGATGATCCGGGGATCGGGCAGCATGGTTTTCGCCAGCAGCAGCTTTTGCTGGTTGCCGCCCGACAGCTTGCCCGCAACCATGTCGCGGCTTTTGGCGCGGATGTCGAAATCCGCCGTGGCCCGTTCCAGCGCGGCCTCTTCGGCGCGCACATCCAGCCGCAGATTGCCGAAACGCTCCAGCGTGGCCAGCGTCAGGTTTTCGCGCAGGCCCTTGTCCAGCAGCAGCCCGGCTTCCTTGCGATCCTCGGTCAGATAGGCCAGCCCGGCGGCAAAGGCGTCGCGCAGGTCGCGGATCGGCGTGGGCTTGCCCGCCACGCTGATGTCCCCGGTCGCAGGGCGCAGCCCGACCAGCCCCTCGGCCAGTTCGGTGCGCCCCGACCCGACCAGCCCGGCAATGCCCAGCACCTCGCCGCGGCCCAGCGTCAGATCCACGCCATGCACGCGGCCCGGCACGGTCAGACCGCGAACGGCCAGCGCGACCTGCCCGCTGGGCGTGCCCTTGGGCGGATAGAAATCCTGCAATTCCCGGCCCACCATGGCGGTTGCCATGCCGTCCTCGGTCAGTTCGCCGCGCAGGGCCTGCCGCACGACGCGGCCATCGCGCAGCACGGTGATGCGGTCGGCCAGATGCGCCACCTCATCCAGCCGGTGCGAGCAATACAGGATCGCCACGCCCTGCGCGCGCAGCCGGTCCACCTGTTCGTAAAGCGTGCCGACCTCGCGGTGGGTCAGCACGGCGCTGGGTTCGTCCATGATCAGCACGCGCGTGTTGCGGGCCAGAGCCTTGGCGATTTCCACCATCTGACGATCCGGCACCGACAGGTCGCGGATCAGCGTGTCGGGGTTGATCTTGCTGTGCAGCCGGTCCAGCAGCGCCGCCGTCTGCTTGCGCATCCCAGCATGGTCCAGCCGGAACCCGCCCAGTTCGCGCCCCAGAAACACATTCGCCGTCACCGACAGATCGGCGGCCAGATTGAATTCCTGATGGATGACGATGATGCCCGCCGCCTCGGCATCGGGGCCGCTGGCAAAATCGCGGGGCTGTCCGTCCAGCATCACCTGACCCGAGGTCGGCGCCAGAAACCCGCCCAGAATCTTCATGATCGTGGATTTGCCCGCGCCGTTTTCGCCGATCAGCGCGTGAACCTCGCCGGGTTCCAGCGCCAGATCGACATTGTGCAGCACCTCGATCGGGCCGAAGCTTTTCGAGACATCCTTCAACGCAAGCACTGTCATGCCGCCACCTCGACCCATGCGCTGTCCTGTTTGGCCGATGCCTTGCAGGCCGCGATGAATGCCATGCCCGACAGACCGTCGGCCAGACCGGGCACCCGGACCGCATGGCTTGAATCTCCGCGAATTATTGCCGCTACATCCTTGTAAATATTTGCGAACCCCTCCAGATAGCCCTCGGGGTGGCCGGGCGGCGTTCGGAATGAGGCCGAGCGGTCCTGCGCCCGCGTCAGGATCTGCGCGGGGCCGTCCTTGGGCGACAGCACCAGCTTTTCGCTGGCCTCGAGCCGCCAATCCAGCGCCGCCCTGGTGCCAAAGACCCGCAGCGACAGGCCGTTTTCCTGCCCGACCGCCACCTGACTGGCCCAGATCCCGCCCTTGGCGCCCGTGGCATAGCGCAGCGCCACCCGCGCATCATCGTCGATGGGCCTGCCCGGCACCATGCTGGACAGGTCGGCCGAGATATGGCTGGGCGTCATCCCGGTGACGAACGCCGCCAATTGCCAGGCATGCGTGCCAATATCGCCAAGCGCGCCTGCCCCTGCGCGCGCGGGATCGGTTCGCCATTCGGCTTGTTTGCTGTGCGTGTCATCCGACAGCCAGCCTTGCAGATATTCGGCCTGCACCAGCCGGATCTGCCCAAGCGCGCCGTCCTGCACCAGCGCCCGCGCCTCGCGCACCATGGGCATGGCGGCATAGTTATGCGTCAGGAAGAACCGCGCACGGCCTTCCGACACCGCGCCCGCGATCTCGGCCGCCTGCGCGGGGGTCGCGGCCAAGGGCTTGTCGCAGATGACATGGATGCCCGCGCGCAGAAAGGCCGCAGCAGGGGCCGCGTGCATGTGATTGGGCGTGACGATGCTGACCGCCTGAATGCCATCCGCGCGCGCGGCTTCGGCCAGGGCCATCTGGGTGAAATCGTCATAGGACCGGATGCCCAGCTCATCCGCGCTGGCCCGCGCCCGGTCGGGATCGCTGCTCAATGCGCCGGCGACCAGCTGGAACTGCCCGTCAAGCCGCGCCGCGATGCGATGCACCGCACCGATGAATGCGCCCGCGCCGCCGCCCACCATGCCCAGTCGGATCGGCGTCATAGCCCCAACGCCTTTTCAATGGCCGCACGGTCGACGCTGCTGGCGGCGAAATCGTCGAACGCATGGGGCGTGACGCGGATCAGATGGTCGCGCACGAAAGCCGCGCCTTCACGGGCGCCGTCCTCGGGGTGTTTCAGCGCACATTCCCATTCGACCACCGCCCAGCCGTCAAAGCCGTATTGCGTCAGTTTCGAGAAGACCGCCCCGAAATCCACCTGCCCGTCGCCGGGGCTGCGGAACCGTCCCGCGCGCTCGGCCCAAGGTTGATAGCCGCCATAGACGCCCTGCCGGCCCGTGGGGCGAAACTCGGCATCCTTGACGTGGAACATGCGGATGCGGTCGTGATAGATGTCGATATTCTGCAGATAATCAAGCTGTTGCAGCACATAATGCGAAGGATCGTAAAGCATGTTCGCCCGCGCATGCTGGTCCACGCGGTCCAGAAACATCTCGAATGTGATGCCGTCATGCAGATCCTCGCCGGGGTGGATCTCATAGCAGATATCGACGCCGTGTTCCTCGGCCAGATCCAGCAGAGGACGCCAGCGCGCGGCCAGAGTGTCAAAGGCGGTCTCCACCAGACCCGGCGCGCGCTGCGGCCACGGATAGAGATAGGGCCATGCCAAGGCCCCCGAAAACGTCGCCATGGCGGTCAGACCCAGCAAGCGGCTGACACGGATGGCGCTGGCGACCTGCGCCACCGCCCATTCCTGCCGCGCCTTGGGATTGCCGCGCAGCGCGGCGGGCGCAAAGGCGTCGAACCCCGCATCATAGGCCGGATGCACCGCAACAAGCTGGCCCTGCAAATGGGTCGAGATCTCGGTCACCTCGACGCCATTCGCCCGTGCCGTGCCAAGGAACGTGTCGCGATAATCCTGCGAGCGTTCCGCAAGCGCCAGATCCAGAAAGCGCGGATCGCCCGCAGGCACCTGCACGCCCAGATAGCCGCAATCGGCGGCCCATTTCGTGATGCCGTCCCAGCTGTCGAATGGATGCTGGTCACCGATGAACTGCGCCAGAAAAAGCGCAGGCCCTTTGATCGTCCGCATGGAATCCTCACTCTCCTCGCGCTCAGGCTGCACTGGTTTGAAATCGATTGCAACATGTTCTTTCGACGGCTTGCCGATACCACAAACCCGGCCTAGTCTGCGCAGATGGACAAGCTGTCAACGCGCGTGAAATTGGCGGATGTGGCCCGGATGGCGGGGGTTTCGGCCTCGACGGTCAGCCGCGTCTTGTCACAGCCCGAAGTCGTGGCCGAGGCCACCCGGATCGCGGTCATGGATGCGGTCGCAGCGACCGGCTACCGGATGAACCACGCCGCCAGCAACCTGCGCCGGGGCCGCACCGGCAGCGTCGTGGCGCTGGTGCCCAATCTGGGCAATCCGTTTTTTGCCAAGATCCTTGACGGCATGGGGCGCGAACTGGCGGCGGCGGGCTATGGCCTGCTGGTGGCTGATACGCTGGAGGGGCAGGGTCGGGATGCGGCGGTCGCGCGGTTTCTGGACCCGTCGCGTGCGGATGGCATCATCCTGATGGATGGGCTGGTGCCCTTGGCCAGCCTGACCGGCCCCGACCTGCCGCCCGTCATCACCGCCTGCGAATGGATCGAGGGGGCCGCGCTGCCGCGCGTCATGCTGGACAATCGTGACGGCGGGCGCATGGCGATGCAGCATCTGCTGGGATTGGGGCATCGCCATATCGGGGTGATCGGCGGGCCTGCGGCGAATGTGCTGCATATCGCCCGGCTGACCGGCGCAACCGAGGCGGCGGGTGACGCGCGGCTGACGGTCTTTGCAGGCGATTTCAGCTTGCAGGCCGGTCAGGCCGCAGCGCAGGCATGGCTGGCGCTGCCCGCGACCCAACGCCCTTCGGCGGTCTTTGCCTTTTCCGATGAGATGGCCTGCGCCTTTGTCGCCACGCTGACGCGGGCGGGGCTGTCGGTGCCGCGCGATGTCTCGGTCATCGGCTTTGACGATATCGAACTGGTCTCGCATATCGCACCGGCGCTGACCACCATCCGCCAGCCCAAGCGCGATCTGGGGCGGCTGGCCGCGCGGGTGCTGCTGAACCGGATCGAGGGGCATGAGGTGGCGCCGCTCACGCTGGTATCCCCGATCCTGATGCTGCGCGAGACCACCGCGCCGCCAGCCGCAACCTAATTCGCCTCGCTGACCGCGCTGCCTGCGCCGGGTTGCCGGGCGATCAGCCGGGCGGCATCCGCCAGCGGCAGAAGCGGCGGCATCGAGGTCGGCGTCGCCAGATAATGCGGCGTCCAGTCGGGATCGAACTTGTCCTTGAACGCGCGCAGCCCCTCGAATTTGTAAAAGCTGCCGCCATGGCGGAAGATCAGCGCTCCGAAGCGGTCCCAGACCCGGCGCGAGCGGTTGGGATCCAGCCCGGCCAGCGGTGCCATGCCCAGCGAGAATGCCGGATAGCCGCGTTCCTTCAGCGCCAGCATCAGCGCGGTGAACATGAACTCCATCGTGCCCGAGGGCGCGTCGTTGCGATGCCGCATCAGGTCGATCGAGGCGACGGCATGGCGATCGGTGGTCATGACATTGCCAAAGGCGATCAGCCGCCCGTTCTGACGCACCAATGCCAAGGCCCAGCGGTCCAGCCAATCGGATGAGAACCGCCCGACCGAAAAGCCCTTTTCCCGCGACTTGCGCGCCATCAGCCATTCGTCGGAAATGTCGCGCAATTCGGCCATCAGGGCGGCGTCATGCGGCGGCATCACCAATTCCAGCGTCAAGCCGTCGCGCCCGGCACGGGCATAGGTGGTGCGCAGGCGCTTGCGGGCCGAGCCTTCCAGCGAAAAGCGGCGCAGGTCCACCACGGCCTCTTCGCCCATCTTGTGCAGCGTCATGCCCAGATCCAGCATCAGCGGCACATCGGCAGGCCCGACCTCGTAAAAGATCGGCCGTGCCCCGGCGCGACGCGCGGCATCGACGAAGCTGTAGGCGACTTCCTCGGCATCTTCGGGCAGGCCTATGGGCGGCCCGTATGAGATCCAGGACGACCCGGCGACGCCGAACATCAGGAAGGCCTCGCGGTTGTCAGAAAGCATGATCGCCTTGTCGCCGCTGAGAACAAAGCCCGCATCGGGATTGTCCTGCGCCATGGCGATGCCGCCCGCGATTTCCAGCGTGCGGGCATCGGGCGGCAGCGGGCGGAACCGCGGGATGCGCAGCAGCAGAAACAGCGCGCCCAACCCCACCAGCAGCGCCGCCAGCAGCCCGGCGCGCAGCGCACGCGGCGCGCGTTCATCCGCCGCGAACTGCCACCATAACTCGTTGGAATACGGCGTTTCCTTATGGGCAAAGAACAGCACGAAGCCAAAGCCCGCCACCGCCGCCACCATGATCGCGATCCAGCCCGGCGTCAGCGCCGAATGCGTCAGCATCGAGCGGCGGTGGAACGCCCGGCGAAACGGCAGCAGGATCAGCACGCCCAGCAGCAGCGCGCTGGCCTGTTCCAGATCGACCCCCTCCAGCAGGGCAAAGACCGCGCCGGTCAGCATGGCGGCAATTGTCAGCCAGAAGGCGCCAAGGCTGCGGCGCACGACGCCCAGCGACAGCACCACCAGCCCCGCGCCAAGCGCGCTGGAGAGCAGGATGGAGCCTTCGACAAAGGCCAGCGGGAAAAACGACTCGGCCAGTTCCGAGGTCTCGGTCATCGGCGGCAGCAGGGCAGAGACGCTCATCCACAGGCCCGAGCCGAAGACCATCACGGCCAGCAGCAAGGGCGCCAGCGGCATGACGGCGCGCAGCGCAGGCTCGATCACCGACAGGCGGCGCCCGAACGCGGTCGAGGGCGCGCGGCCCAGCATCCGCCAGCCCTCATAGGCGGCCAGCAACAGCAAAGCCAGCGTGAAGGGCGCCAGATAATAGATCATGCGGAACAGCAACAGCCCCGCCGCCACCTTGTCGATGGGCGTGCCCGCCGGCATCGCGGCAATGATGACGCTTTCAAAGACGCCGACGCCGCCCGGCACATGGCTGAGAACGCCCGCCATCATCGCGGCGGAAAACACCACAAGAAAGGTCGGGAAGCCGAAATCCGTGACCGGCAGCAGCACATAAAGCGTCAGGGCGGAAAACACGATATCGCCCGAACAGATGACGATCTGCGCCGCCAGAATGCCCGGCGTCGGCGCGCGCAGGCGAAAGCGCCCGATGGGCAATTCGCGCTGGGTGATCGAGGCCCACAGCATCGGCAGCGTCACGATCAGCACGGCGGCAATCGCCAGCAGCCGGATCGTGCCATGCGGCAGGGGCAGGATCGGCCCCAGCGCGCCGGGATGCAGCGCCAGCGCCGAAAAGCCCAGCAGCGACGCGCCGACGCCAAAGGACGCCGCCGTGAAGGTCGAGATCGCCGCGATGTCATAGCCGTCCAGCCCCAGCCCGGAATAGACCCGCCAGCGCACCGCCGCCCCCGAAATCGCCGACAGCCCGATGGTGTTGCCGAAGGCATAGGCCATCAGCCCGCCCGTCATCGCGACTGGCAGCGGCAGCGGCTTGCCGATATGGCGCAGCGCCGACCAGTCATAACCTGCCAGAAACAGATAGCCCGCCACCGTGGTCAGAAACGCGATGCCTGTGACCTGCCACGGCGTCGTGCGGACCTGATTTGCGACCTCGCGGATATCCACCTCGGCCAACAGGCTGTTCAGGGCGTAAAGCCCGGCACCGAACAGTGCGAAGGCCACGACATAGGGCAGGAAATGACGCCAGAGCGCGGTTCTGGTCGGCGCTTGATCCTCGATCTCTGGCCCTTGCGGCATTGGCGAACGCTCATCCTTGTGGGGTCGGGCGCGCGGGCCCGGTGCTACATTCCGGTTGCATAATCCACGCAGGCGCTGCGGGAAAGATGGTCTGCAAGCGGCGGCAGGGTCTTGCGGGCAGGGTGTGGCCGGCAAAACCTAGCTTACGCCCCGCGGCGGAATGTGGCCGGGGTCATGCCCGCCAGCTTCAGGAAGGCGCGATGAAACGCCCCCGGCTCGGCATAGCCAAGGCGGGCGGCAATGGCTGCGATGGGGGCTTTGGTGTCGCGCAGCAGACGGCAGGCCATGGCGTGGCGCATCTCGGCGCGGATGGCGGCAAAGCCCTGACCCTCGGCCCGCAGGCGGCGGCGCAGCGTCGCGGGGGACTGGCCCAGATCGCGGGCGAGGCTGTCGAAATCCGGCCATTGCTCGGGCGGGACGGCGCGCAGACGGGCGCGGATGCGGCCCGAAAGCCCCTGATCATGCGGGTAGCGCAACAGGATATTCGCGGGTGCGCCGCGCAGAAAGGCTTTCAGCGCGCGCTCGGACCGGATCAGGGGCAGCGACAGGTAATCCGCAGCAAAGACCAGACGGCTGTGAGGTTGGCCGAACTGCACCGGCGCGCCGAAGAACTGCCGGTAATCCTGCCGGTTCGGCGGGGCCTGACAGGCGAAATCGACCCGCGCCAAGGCAATGCGCCGTCCGATCAGCCAGCACATCAGCCCCAAAAGGATCAGCCAATAGGTGCGATAGGCAAAGGCCGCGCGTGGGGGCCCGTCATCCTGCGGCCCGTCATCCCGCAGCACGATTTCCGCCATGCCGTCGCGCAGCAGCAACCGACCGCTTGGCGCGACGATCGCCATGTCCATGAACCGCAGCGCGCGCCGCAGCGCCCGGTCCAGCGTTTCGGCGTGCAGCACCGCATGCCCCATCAGCGCAAAGCTGCCCGGACGCATCTGCCGCGCGCCCTGACCAAAGAACTCGCATCCCGTGTCTTGGGCAATCGCCAGCCACAACCGGCCATATTGCAGATGCGACACCGGCTGGCCCGCATCCGCAATCCCCGCCCGCGCCAGCAGGGCGGCCGCGTCCAGTTGCCCAACCGCCGCCAGCGCATCCTGCACGAACCCGGCCGAGATCATCCGCCGCTCCATCCGCCCCTCCAACATGGCATTTCCGATCAGAAATTCTGTCCGCGAATGTCATTGTCTGCAATATCCCCCGGCGTAGACTTGCCGAAACTCATGAGGAGCCGCGTCCGCGCGGGAGTTTTTCAGGGAGGAACGACATGGGCGAATGCGACCTGCCCGGCTACGGCCCGGCCTATCAGGCGTTTCGGATCGACGACGCCACGGCGCGGCTGTCGGGCGACATGGAAACCGGCATCAATGCCTGTATCGAGTGCTGTGACCGCCATTGCCAGAACGACCGGCCGGCCCTGCGCTGCATCGCTGCGGATGGCAGCCTGACGGAATACGGCTTTCGGGATCTGCGCGACCTGTCGGCCCGCGCGGCAAACCTGCTGAGCGACAAGGGCATTCAGCCCGGCGATGTCGTGGCGGGGCTGATGCCGCGCACCGTCGATCTGGTGGCGCTGATCCTTGGGACATGGCGGCTGGGCGCGGTCTATCAGCCGCTGTTCACTGCCTTCGGCCCCAAGGCCATCGCGCATCGCCTGCAGACAAGCGGGGCTAGGCTGGTCGTCACCGACCCCGCCAATCGCGCCAAGCTGGATACGGTCGAGGATTGCCCGCAGATCGCCTTGGTCAGAACCGGGGATCAGCCGATCCCGGCACAGGATATCGACTTTCGCGCCGGACTGGCGGCGGCCTCGGCGGATTTCGCGCCGGTCCTGCGGCGGGGCGATGATCTGTTCATGATGATGGCCACATCCGGCACGACGGGCTTTCCCAAGGGCGTGCCCGTGCCACTGCGCGCCTTGCCCGCGTTCGAGGCCTATATGCGCGAGGCGGTGGACCTGCGGCAGGGGGATGTGTTCTGGAACATCGCCGATCCCGGCTGGGCTTACGGGCTGTATTACGCGATCTGCGGGCCGCTGCTCATCGGCGCCGCCACCACGCTGTACGAGGGCGGATTTACCGCGGACTCGACCTTTGGCCTGATCCGGCGGCTGGGCGTGACCAACCTTGCCGGATCGCCCACCGCGTTCCGCCTGCTGATCGCGGCAGGGGCCGAGGCTGCGGCGCCGCTGAAGGGGCAATTGCGCGCGGTCAGCTCGGCCGGTGAGCCGTTGAACCCGGAAATCGCGCGCTGGTTCGCCCAGCACCTGTCCGCGCCGATCCATGACCATTACGGCCAGACCGAGATGGGCATGTGCGTCAACAATCACCACGGTCTGGCCCATCCGGTGCGCCCCGGATCGTCCGGCGTGCCGATGCCCGGCTATCGCGTGGCGGTGCTGTCGGACGATGACCGCGAATTGCCGCCCGGCGCGCCCGGCGTGCTGGCGATCGATCTGCAGCAATCGCCCCTGATGTGGTTTACCGGCTATTCCGGGCAGCCACGGCTGTCGGGCCGCTATTACCGCACCGGCGACAGCGTCGAGCTTGCGGCGGATGGCTCGGTCAGCTTCATCGGGCGGTCGGATGATGTCATCACCTCATCGGGCTATCGGATCGGGCCGTTCGATGTCGAAAGCGCGCTGATCGAACATCCGGCCGTGATCGAGGCCGCCGTCATCGGCGTGCCCGACCCCGAGCGGACCGAACTGGTCAAGGCTTTCGTCGTTCTGGGCGATGCCCCGCCGTCCGAGGCACTGGCCGAGGAATTGCGCGCGCATGTGAAGGCGCGGCTGTCGGCCCATGCCTATCCGCGACTGGTCGAGTTCGTCGCGGAGCTGCCCAAGACACCCAGCGGAAAAATTCAGCGTTTCCTGCTGCGTAAAGCGGAAATCGAGAAACAGGGGATGCGTGATGCAGCCAAGGGATAGCGTCTTTCTGATCACGGGCGGCGGGTCCGGCCTAGGGGCTGCGGTGGCGCGGATGGCGGTTAAGGCGGGCGCGCAGGCAGCCATTCTGGACATCAATGCCGAAGCCGGGCAGGCGGTGGCCGACGAACTGGGCGCATGCTTCATCCGCACCGATGTCACCAGCGCCGCCGAGGGTCAGGCCGCGATCCGCGCCACGCTGCAGGCTTTTGGCCGCATCGACGTGGCGGTGAACTGCGCGGGCGTCGCTCCGGGCGAACGCATCGTCGGCCGCGACGGGCCGCATGATCTGGAAAGCTTCGCCCGCGCCGTCCAGATCAACCTGATCGGCAGCTTCAACATGCTGCGCCTTGCCGCCGAGGCCATGACCCGCAACGACGGCCCGGCGCGGGGGGTGATTGTCAACACGGCCTCGATCGCGGCCTATGACGGGCAGATCGGGCAAGCGGCCTATGCGGCCTCGAAGGGTGGGGTCGCCGCGCTGACGCTGCCCGCCGCGCGCGAACTGGCCCGCCACGGCATCCGTGTCATGACCATCGCCCCCGGCATTTTCGCCACGCCGATGATGGCGGGGCTGCCGCCCGAGGTGCAGGAAAGTCTGGGCGCCACCGTGCCATTTCCGCCGCGCCTTGGCGATCCCGCGGAATTTGCGGCGCTGGTACGCCATATCGTCGAAAACCCCATGCTCAACGGCGAGGTCATCCGGCTGGACGGCGCGCTGCGCATGGCTCCGAAATAAGGAACGGAGATGAACCCCCTCATGGATCCCATCGTCATCACCGGCGCAGCCCGCACGCCCATGGGCGGCTTTCAGGGCGATCTGGCGGGCGTCGAGGCCGCGACGCTTGGCGCCACCGCCATCGGCAAGGCCCTGGCCGGGCTGGACCCCGACGCGGTGCAGGAAATCATCATGGGCTGCGTTCTGCCCGCCGGTCAGGGACAGGCCCCGGCGCGGCAGGCGGCACTGGCGGCGGGGCTGCCACTGGCGGCGGGGGCCACGACCGTCAACAAGATGTGCGGCTCGGGGATGAAGGCCGCGATGCTGGGCCATGACCTGATCCTTGCCGGATCCGCCGATGTGGTGGTCGCGGGCGGGATGGAAAGCATGTCGAACGCGCCATATCTGCTGCCGAAGGCGCGCGGCGGCTATCGCATGGGGCATGGTCAGGTCATCGACCACATGTTCCTTGACGGGCTTGAGGACGCCTATGACAAGGGCCGTCTGATGGGCAGTTTCGCCGAAGACTGCGCCCAGTCCTATCAATTCACGCGCGAGGCGCAGGATGGCTATGCCCTGACCTCGCTGGCACGGGCGCAACGCGCGATTGCCGAAGGGCTTTTCGTGGCCGAAATCGCCCCGGTGGCGGTCAAGGCCGGCGTGGTTTCGGTGGATGAACAGCCCGGAAAGGCGCGTCCGGACAAGATCCCGACGCTGCGCCCGGCCTTTCGCGACGGCGGCACGGTGACGGCGGCGAACAGCTCCTCGATCTCGGACGGGGCGGCGGCGCTAGTGCTGATGCGCCAATCCGAAGCCGAGCGGCGCGGCCTGACGCCCCGCGCCCGCATCCTTGGCCATGCGACCCATGCGGACAGTCCCGGCCTGTTTCCGACCGCCCCCATCGGGGCGATCCGCAAGCTGATGGACCGCACCGGCATGGCTCGGGACGATATCGACCTTTACGAGATCAACGAGGCCTTTGCCGTCGTCGCCATGGCCGCGATGCACGATCTGGGGCTGTCCCATGACATCGTGAACCTGCATGGCGGCGCCTGCGCGCTGGGTCATCCCATCGGCGCATCCGGCGCGCGGGTGCTGGTCACGCTGCTGGCCGCGCTTGAGGCGCATGGGCTGCGGCGCGGTGTCGCCAGCCTGTGCATCGGCGGCGGCGAAGCGACGGCCATGCTGATCGAAAGGCTGTCCTGATGCTGACGGGCGAACAGCAACAGATCCGCGATGCCGCGCGCGATTTCGCGCAGGGCCGCCTTGCCCCCGGCGCGGCGGCCCGCGACCGCGACCACAGCTTTCCGCGCGCCGAACTGGCCGAGATGGGGGCGCTTGGCTTTCTGGGGATGCTGGTCCCCGAAGCCCATGGCGGGTCCGACACCGGGATGCTGGCCTATGCGCTGGCCATCGAGGAAATCGCCGCAGCCGACGGGGCCTGTTCGACCATCATGTCGGTGCACAGCTCGGTCGGCTGCGTGCCGATCCTGCGCTTTGGCTCGGACGCGCAAAAGGCGCGGTTCCTGCCGAAAATGGCCGCGGGCGACTGGATCGGCGGGTTTGCCCTGACCGAGCCGCAGGCGGGTTCGGATGCGTCGAACCTGAAGACGCGGGCGCGGCGCGACGGCGATCACTATGTCATCGACGGCGCCAAGCAGTTCATCACCTCGGGCAAAAACGGCGATGTCATCATCGTCTTTGCCGTGACCGATCCCGATGCGGGCAAAAAGGGCATCTCGGCCTTCATCGTGCCGACGGACACGCCCGGCTATCAGGTGGTGCGCACCGAGGACAAGCTGGGGCTGCACGCCTCGGACACCTGCGCGCTGGCCTTTGCCGAAATGCGCGTCCCGGCGGAAAACCTGCTGGGCACCGAGGGCGAGGGCTACCGCATCGCGCTGGCCAATCTGGAAGGCGGGCGCATCGGCATCGCAGCCCAGGCCGTCGGCATGGCGCGCGCCGCCCATGAAGCCGCGCTGGCCTATGCCCGCGACCGGCTGGCCTTTGGCAAGCCCCTGACCGAACATCAGGCGGTGGCCTTCAAGCTGGCCGACATGGCGACGCAGATCGACGCCGCGCGGCTTCTGGTCTGGCGCGCCGCCATGCTGCGCGATGCGGGCAAGCCCTGCCTGACCGAAGCCAGCATGGCCAAGCTGTTCGCTTCGGAAATCGCCGAGAAAGTGGCCTCTGACGCGATCCAGATCCATGGCGGCTATGGCTATCTGGCCGATTACCCGGTCGAGCGGATTTACCGCGACATCCGCATCTGCCAGATTTACGAAGGCACCAGCGAGGTGCAGCGCATGGTCATCGCGCGCGGTCTTTAAGGGGGGAACGACATGGACGGTTTGCTGGAACGCTGGCGCCGCATTCCGGTGCCGGTGGTGGTCGATCTGGCGCCTGAATCTCAGATCGACATCGCCATCCGTCCGCTGCGGCCCGCAGGCTTGCAGCATGTGCTGTTCGGGCAGGCGGTGACGGCGCGCTGCACGCCGCCGGATTTCGGCGCGGTGCTGCGGGCCATTGCGGTGATCCAGCCGGGTCAGGTTCTGGTCATCGACGCTGCGGGCGAATCCGGCTGGGCCATGATCGGCGATGTGCTGGGCGGGCATCTGCACCGCATCGGCGCGGCGGGGATCGTCTGCGACGGCGCGGTGCGCGACACCGGCAATCTGGTCGGCATGGCCGGGCTGTCGATCTATGCCCGCCATGTCAATCCGCGCGGCCCTGTCGGGGCCAGCGGCGATCAGGTCAATCTGCCTGTCACCATCGGCGGCTGCGCCGTATCGCCCGGCGATCTGCTGATCGGCGATGATGACGGGCTGGCCGCGCTGACGCCTGCGCAGATGCAGCGCCTGATCGAACCCGCCGAGGCCAAGATGCAGCTTGAGGCAGAGTGGATCCGCCGTCTGGCCGCATCCGAGCCGATTGCGCAGGTGTTCGGGCTGTAGCCCGGCATCGCGCCCACTCTGCCACAGCCCGTTTCACAGCCGATTCACGCCATGGTGACTAGGCTGCGACTCTGCATTTTTCATCGGTATTTTACCGAGAAGCAGGGGGAGAGTTGACATGCCTACCGGAACAAACGGAAACGATACCCTGATCGGCAACAACACATCTGAATATTATTACGGGCTGGCGGGGAACGACATCATCTATGCCCTTGGCGGCAACGATACCGCCTATGGGCAGGACGGCAACGACACCATCTATGGCTATGACGGCGACGACTGGCTGGATGGCGGAACCGGCAACGATTACCTGCACGGGATGGACGGCAACGACTACATCACCGGCGGCGGCGGCAGCGATACCGTCTATGGCGCGTCGGGCTCGGACACGATCCGCTCCAGCGGGGGTGGGTATTACGACGCGGGCGCGGATAACGACTATGTCTATGCCGGGATCGGCGTGGCCGAGACGCTGCGCGGCGGCGCGGGCAACGACTGGCTATATACCACGACCTTCAACGGCGATTACCGCGTCGATCTTGCCACCGGGGCCACCAATTTCGCCGGCGAAAGCTTCCTTGAATTCGAGAACCTGATCAGCGGCGACGGCAATGACACGCTGAGCGGCACCGGCGTTGCGAATTATATCTATGGCGGCGCGGGCAACGATGTTCTGACCGGCGCGGGCGGCAGCGACACGCTGCTTGGCGGCGACGGCAATGACACCATCACCTCGGGCGGCAGCGGCTATTACCATGGCGATGGCGGGAACGACTATGTCTATGCCGGTCTGGGCACGCCGGAATCGCTGCGCGGCGGCACGGGGATCGACTGGCTGAACACCACCAGCTTCAACGGCGATTATGTCGTGAACCTTGCGACCGGCGCGACCAATTATGCGGGCGAGGACTTCATCGATTTTGAAAACCTTGTCAGCGGGTCGGGCAATGACAGCCTGACCGGAACCACGGGCGCGAATGTCATCTATGCCGGGGCGGGCAACGATACCGTCGATGGCGGGACCGGCGACGATTATCTGTATGGCGATCTCGGCGCTGACAGCCTGCTGGGCGGCGGCGGCACGGACAGCGTCTATGGCGCTGCGGGCGACGATACGATCCGGTCGTCGGGCGCGGGCTATTATGATGGCGGCACCGAAAACGACTATATCTATGCCGGGCTCGGCTCGGCCGAGACGCTGGTGGGCGGCAGCGGCACCGACTGGCTGAACACCCGCACCTTTAACGGCAATTATCTGGTCAATCTGGCCACAGGCGCCACGAATTTCGCAGGCGAAAGCTTCACCGGCTTTGAAAACGGCATCACCGGCAACGGCAATGACACCGTTCTGGGCACGGCCGCGGCCAACAGCTTCTATACCGGCGGCGGCAATGATGTGGTGAACGGCGGCGCTGGCAATGATTTCCTGTCCGGAGAGCTGGGCAATGACGTTCTGTCGGGTGGCGATGGCAGCGATGTGGTGCAGGGCGGGGCAGGTACGGACAGGCTTGCGGGCAATACCGGCAATGATACGCTGATCGGGCTTTCCGGGTCCGATACGCTGACCGGCGGCGTGGGCGAGGATATCTTCGTCTTCAACAACGTCACCGACTCCGCGCCGGGCACGGGGTTCGATCTGATCACCGATTTTCAGGGCGCAGGCCTGCAACCCGGCCCCGTGACCGAGGACCGGATCGACCTGACCAATGTCTATGGCGGCGTGCTGACCTTCACCGGCACGGTGGCGGGCGGCATGGGCACGGCATGGGTGGTGAATTCGGGCGCCGAGACATGGCTGCGGGTCAACATCGACGCCGATGCGGCAATCGAGATGACCGTCAGGATCAATGACGGTGCCAGCAATGCCAACAGCTATGTCGCCAGCGACTTCCTGCTGTAACGCCGGCGGGCGCGGTCTCTGGGCCGCGCCTGACCATCATCATGGCGCATCGTCATGGCATGTGGCCGAACCTGCGAAACACCGCCGTGAAGGCGATGGCCGATCCCAGAAGCGACAGCGCCGCCAGAACATGGGTCTGCAGCAGATGGCCCTGCGTCCCGGCCTCGGCGGCCAGCAGAAAGACCATGTTGGTATCCAGTCCCAAGGCCGCCGTGCGCGGATGGGTGCGCAGGACCGACCCGGCGGCAAGGAAAGGCAGCGCCAGCAACAGCACACTGCCCGACGGATCGGGCAGGGCCAGATCCAGCGCACGATAGGCGACTGCGGCCAGCACGCCGATCAGCGTCCCCGGCACCAGATTGCGCATCATCGGCGTCGGCATGCGGGTCGAACAGGCCAGCACCGAAAAGATGCTCAGCGACATCGCTCCGGCCATGCCGGGCGGGCCGCCCACGGTCTTGACCCATAGCGCCCCCGCCAGCGCACAGCCCGCCGCGATCAGGCCGTGACGCAGCACCGTCACGGCACCGGCGCGGGTTCTGGGCGGCATCGGATCCGTGCGGCGCGGCGTGAAGGCGAAGGTGATGACCGTGACCGAAATGACGCCGATCAGCGTGCACCAGATGCGGTCCAGCGCCAGATGCGTCGCATCGACCGGGTGATCCATCGAAGGCACGATGACGACGGCCACGGTAATCGCCGCCAGCACCACCCCATAACTGTAGCCCGTGCCGATCCAATAGGCCAAAGCCGCCCCGATCCCGGCCGAGCCTATCAGCAAGGCCATGCGGCTGGCCTCATCGGGCAGCCAGATCAGCCCGGCCCAGCCGATGGCGGCGCCAAGCGCCGTGCCTGCGATCCGCATGACCGCACGCAGCAGCAGATCCTGACGATGCGGCTGGGCCACCACCCAGACCGGGATCGCGGCCCAGAACGGGTTTTGCAGCCCCAGCCGGACGGCAAGCACCAGCGAGATCGCGGCCGCCGCGAAAAGTTGCAACGCACGCAGCGTCCAGGGCGAGACAGGGTTCATGACAGGGCAGGATGATACGCGAACAGCAGGCCGCCTTACTGCTGCAATCCCACGGCGGACACAATGGCCCGCATCATGCGGGCTTATGAAAACGCCTGTGCGATCTGCCGGGCATCCGCCTTGTTCGCCAGCAGCGCCGCCAGCAGGATCCGCGCCTGTCCGGGGCGCAGGACGCGCGAATGGACCGCGCCCGCCGCCACCAGATCATGCCCGCCGCCGCCACCGCCATAGGTGGGTGTCAGCACACCCTCGGGCACGCGGCTTGAGGTGATGACCGCAATGTCTGCCGCACGGGCTTCGGCCACCGCTGCCACGATGGCCGCCGAAGCATTGCCCGATCCCAGCGCCGCCAGCACGATGCCGTCTGCGCCCGCGGCCATGCTGGCCCGGAAATGCACATCATCCGCGCCCGGATGCAGCGCGACGATATCGACGCGCTGCCGTGTCAAAGCCTGGGGCAAACGCGGCAGGGCAGGCGGCGCGGGCACGACCAGACGAAAGGCATCGGCCTTGTCCGAGGCCGCCTTGTAAATCCCGCAGACCGGCAGCGCCCGGGCTCCGAAGGCCAGTCGCACGCCGGGCACGTCCAGCGCGGTGCGGATAGCATCCGCCAGATTGGCCGGACCGTCGGGCATGGCGCTGTCTGCGGAAAACTGCGCGCCGGTGAACACCACGGCCCGCCCGCCGCCATGCTGCAATTCGACCAGCAGCGCGGTTTCCTCCATCGCGTCGGTGCCGTGCAGAACCACCACACCCGCGACCGCGGGATCGGCAAGCTGCACCGCCACCGCATCGCTGATCGTCTGCATATCGGCCAAGGTCAGGCTGGAACTGTCCTTGGCCAGCAGCTCGACCGCGCGCAGCTGCACATCCATCGGCGGCAGCAGATCCAGCAGATCCTGCCCGGTCAAGGCGGGCCGGGCCGCACCCGTGGCGTCCTTGCGGCTGGCAATCGTGCCTCCGGTCGCGATGACTGCGACCAGAGGAGGTGTCACCTTGGCGTTCACGAAGCCCCCGCTTGATTGGCGCGGGCGATGGCGGCGATGCGGTCGCGCGCCAGATACCAGCCGATCACCAGCGCGGGTACGATCACCAGCAGCGAGGCGACGGTATAGGTGCCGATGGGATAGTCAAAGGCCATCAGCACCACGACCCCCAGAAGGAAGGCCAGCGTGGCGATGCCGGTAAAGGGCGCGCCGAACATGCGGAAATCGGGGCGGGCGATGACGCCCTTGCGCGACAGGCTCCACAGCTTCAACTGGCACAGCACGATGGTGGCCCATGCAAAGATCAGACCCAGCGCGGCGACGTTGATGGCAATCTCGAACGCATCTGCGGGCATATAGGCGTTCAGCACCACGCCCAGGACGGTCACGACCGCGGTGACCGCGATGCCCATGTAAGGCACGCCCGCGCTGTTCATCCGCGCCAGCGCCGCCGGGGCCGAGCCAGAGACGGCCATGGAATGCAGGATGCGGCCCGTCGAATACAGCCCCGCATTCAGCGAAGACAGCACCGCCGTCAGCACCACAAGGTTCATGATCACATCCGCCCCCTCGATGCCCACTGCGCCGAAGAAGGTCACGAACGGGCTCTCATCTGCTTTATAGGCGGTATATGGCAGCAGAAGCGACAGCAGAAGCACGGAACCGACATAGAACACCACCAGCCGCAGAACCACCGTGCGGATGGCGCGCGGCATCACCTCGCGCGGGTCGCGGGTTTCGCCCGCCGCCGTGCCGATCAGCTCGATCGAGGCATAGGCGAAGATCACGCCCTGAATGATGACCAGCGCAGGCAGCAGGCCATTCGGGAACCAGCCGCCGCTATCGGCAATCAGCTGCAGGCCGGGGGTATGGCCGCCGACCGGGGTGCCGGTCACGACGAACCAGATGCCGATCAGCAGAAAGCCCACCAGCGCCGCGACCTTGATCAGGCTGAACCAGAATTCCAGCTCACCGAAGACCTTGACCGACAGCATGTTCATCGCCAGCACCACGACCAGCGCCACAAGGGCGAACACCCATTGGTCGATCCCCGCCAGCCACGGCACATAGGCCTTGAAGAAATTCATATACAGCGCCACCGCCGTCACATCGGCAACCGAGGTCATCGCCCAGTTGATCCAATACATCCAGCCTGCCGCGAAGGCCAGTTTTTCGCCATAGAATTCGCGGGCATAGCTGACGAACGAGCCTGAGCTGGGCCGGTGCATGATCAGCTCACCCAGCGCGCGCAGCACCAGAAACCCGAAAAAGCCGCACAGCGCATAGACCAGCACCAGCGCCGGACCGGCGGCGGCCAGACGCCCACCCGCGCCCAGAAACAGCCCCGTGCCGATGGCGCCGCCAATGGCGATCATCTGGATCTGGCGCGGCTTCAGCGCCTTGTGAAAGCCCGCATCTTCCTTGGCGAAGACCTGACCCTCGGCAGGGGTGTTGTGATGTGACATGGGTTCTCCGTCCCGTCCGGTGGCGATCCGGCCCGCCCGGGCCAAGCTCCACCATATGCAATGCTGCAATGCTGTTTGACAGATCCGGCGCTTAGTCCTTGCGACGCGGAATCGTCAAGGAGAAATGCAAGATGCCCGCGCCAAGGTGTTGGCGCGGGCTTGGAATTTTTCCAGATTATTCATTCAAGATATTAAAATATCCTTATAATGTCCGGATTACGCACGCTCCAGCGCGATGGCAATTCCTTGCCCGACGCCGATGCACATCGTTGAAAGCGAACGTTTGCCGCCATTCAGCGCCAGTTCCAGCGCCGCCGTGCCCGCAATGCGCGCGCCCGACATGCCCAAGGGATGCCCCAGCGCGATGGCGCCGCCATTCGGGTTCACCCGCGGGTCGTCATCCGCGATGCCCAGTTCGCGCAGCGTGGCGACCCCTTGGGCGGCAAAGGCCTCGTTCAGCTCGATCACGTCGAAATCGGCCTGCGTCAGACCCAGCCGCGCCAGCAGTTTCTGGCTGGCAGGCGCGGGGCCGATGCCCATGATGCGCGGCGGCACGCCCGCCGTCGCGCCGCCCAGAACGCGGGCGATGGGGGTCAGGCCGTGCTTTTTCGCGGCTTCGGCGGTGGCAAGGATCAGCGCCGCGGCACCGTCATTGACGCCCGAGGCATTGCCTGCGGTGACGCTGCCGCCATCGAATAGCGGGCGCAGCTTGGCCAGCGCCTCGGGGGTGGTGGCGCGGGGGTGTTCGTCACGGTCCACGACCAGCGGATCGCCCTTGCGCTGCGGCACGCTGACCGGGGTGATCTCGCGCGCCAGGCGCCCGTTTGCCTGCGCCGCGGCCGCCTTGGCCTGCGAGGCCAGCGCCATGGCATCCTGCGCCTCGCGCGAGATGCCATAGTCGTCGGCGACGTTCTGGCCGGTCTGCGGCATCGAGTCGACGCCGTAAGCCTTGGCCATGGCCGGGTTCACGAAACGCCAGCCGATGGTGGTGTCGTGGATCTCGGCCGCGCGCGAATAGGCGCTTTCGGCCTTGGGCATGACGAAGGGCGCGCGCGACATCGACTCGACCCCGCCCGCGATCATCAGATCGGCCTGACCGGCCATGATCTGACGCGCGGCGACCAGCACCGCATCCATGCCCGATCCGCAGAGCCGGTTGATCGTGGTGCCCGGCACCTCCAGCGGCAGACCCGCCAGCAGCAGCGACATGCGGGCGACGTTGCGGTTGTCCTCGCCGGCCTGATTGGCGCAGCCAAAGACCACATCATCGACGGCCTGCCAGTCGACGCCCTGATTGCGCGCCATCAACGCGCGCAGCGGCACCGCGCCCAGATCGTCGGCCCGGACCGAGGCCAGACTGCCGCCAAAGCGACCGATGGGGGTGCGGATATAATCGCAGATGAAAACCTCGGTCATCTTACAGCTCCGGCACGATGAGGTCAGCCACGTCGCCATCCAGATGCAGGGTGGCGCCGGTCATGGATTGCAGCTCGTCCAGGGACAGGCTGGGCAGTTTTTCACGCAGCACGAAATGGCCGTCCTGGATATCGACCACCGCAAGCGAGGTATAGACGCGCGTCACGCAGCCCACGCCGGTCAGCGGCAGGGTGCAGGCTTCCAGCAGCTTGGGCTTGCCGTCCTTGGTGACGTGATCGGTGATGACGGCCACACGTTTCGCGCCATGCACCAGATCCATCGCACCGCCTACGGCGGGAACACCCTTGGGGCCGGTGGACCAGTTCGCCAGATCGCCGTTCTGCGCCACCTGATAGGCGCCCAGAATAGCCACATCCAGATGCCCGCCGCGCACCATCGCGAAGCTGTCGGCGTGGTGGAAGAACGCCGTGCCCGGCTTGATCGTCACGGCCTTCTTGCCCGCGTTGATCAGGTCCCAGTCCTCGGTTCCGGGGGCCGGAGCCTCGCCAAAGCCAAGAATGCCGTTCTCGGTGTGAAAGATCGCCTGACGACCGGGGGGCTGGAACTGCGCCACCATCTCGGGAAAGCCGATGCCAAGGTTCACATAGGCACCGTCGGTGATGTCCTGCGCCGCGCGCCACGCGATCTGGGTCGAGGTCAGTTTGCTCATTCTGCAGCCTCCGGATAACGGGCATTGGCGCGGTTCAGCTGTTCTTCCTGCGCGGGGTTCGCCACCTCGACGATGCCCTGCACGAAGATGCCGGGCGTCACCACGGCTTCCGGGTCGATGCTGCCGGGTTCGACCACGGCCGAGACCTGCACAATGGTCGTGGCCGCCGCCGTGCACATGACGGGGCCGAAATTGCGCGCAGCCATGCGATAAGTCAGGTTGCCCAGCCGGTCGCCGCGATCGGCTTTGACCAGCGCGTAATCGGCTTTCAGCCAGCGTTCCTGCACATAGGGGCGGCCGTCGAATTCCTCGACCTTCTTGCCATTCGCCAGATCGGTGCCATAGCTGGTGGGGGTGTAAAAGGCCGGGATGCCCGCGCCGCCTGCGCGGATGCGTTCGGCCAGCGTGCCCTGCGGCACCAGCTCAAGCTCGATCTTGCCGGCCTGATAGGCTTCGGTGAAGACGCGCGGATCGGCGGAACGCGGGAAGGAACAGATCAGCTTGGCGACCATGCCCTGTTCGATCAGCGCCGCAAGACCCACATGGCCATTGCCCGCATTGTTGTTCACCACCGTCAGGTTCTTGGGGTGGCCCGTCGCCAGATAGCGGTCGATCAAGGCGTGGATCAGTTCCATCGGTCCGCCCGAGCCGCCGAAGCCGCCGATCATCACCGTCATTCCGTCTTCGATCCCCGCCACCGCTGTAGCCAGATCGGGAAGCGTCTTGTCCATTCCGCCCCTCCTGCAAGATTGGTTTCGTCGGGCTGGGTATAGGCCGATGCGGGCTGTTATACAGCCGATTTGTGCGATATAGTGCTTTTGTTCACATATCGCACAAACGGACCGCATGAGCATCAGCGACCGCGACACGATGGGGGGCCTTGCGAAAGGGCTGCGCGTCATCGAGACCTTCACCGCCGAACGTCCGCGTCAATCCATCGCCGAGGTGGCGCTGGCCTCGGGGCTGGACCGCGCCACCGCGCGGCGCTGCCTGCTGACGCTGGCGCAGGGGGGATATGCCGATTACGACGGCAAGTTCTTCACGCTGACGCCGCGCATTCTGCGGCTGGGCACGTCCTGCCTTGCCACCATGCCCCTGCCGCAGATCGTGCAGCCGTCGCTGGATGCGCTGTCCGATCAGATCGGCGAAAGCTCGTCCGTGTCGATCCTTGACGGGCCGGAAATCGTTTATGTCGCCCGCGCGGCGCAGCAGCGGGTGATGTCGATCGCGCTGATGCCGGGGTCGCGCCTGCCTGCATACTGCACCTCGATGGGGCGGGTGATGCTGGCGGCCTTGTCCGATGCCGAGGTGCTGGCGCTGCTGGGGCTGGGCCCCTATCCCGCGCGCACGCCGCACACGCTGACCGACCCGCAGGCGCTGGCCGACGAATTGTCGCGCGTCCGCGCCCACGGCTATGCGGTGATCGACCAAGAGGTCGAGCTGGGCCTGCGGTCGATCGCCGTGCCCTTGCTGAACGCGCGGGGCAGGGTGGTGGCGGCGCTGAACGTGGGTCTGGCCGCCAGCCATGCCGAGGCGGCGGCACTGCCGTCGCGGTTTCTTGCGCAGCTTCAGCGCATTCAGGCAGAGCTGCGCGGCCTGCTGCGCTAGGCCCGCGTGATCCGCGCCATGGCCTTTTTCACCAGATCCAGATGATCGGCCATGGCTGCCCGCGCGTCAGGCTCGGATCCCGCCGCGATGGCTTCGGCGATCTTGCGATGTTCCTCGTTCGAGGCGTGGCGTCGATGGGCCAGCAGGTTCACCAGTTCGGATTGCTGCATCATGGCGTCGCGCGATTCCGACACGATGCGCGCGAACAGCGCATTCTGCGACGCGGTGGCGATCAGCGTGTGAAAATCGCTGTCCATCTGCACCCATTTCAGCGATTCGACATGCGCCTCCATCTGGTCGCACAGCGCCAGCAGCGCCTGAACCTGCGCGCTGTCGCGGCGCAGCGCCGCCCAGCCCGCCGCCGGGATCTCGATATGCGGGCGCGCCTCGTCCAGATCGCGGGCCGAGATGTCACCATAGGCCAGTTCGCTGCGCTGCTGATCCGAAATCACGAAACTGCCCGACCCGCTGCGGCTGCGCGTCAGGCCAAGCGTCTGCAGGGACCGCATCGCCTCGCGGATGATGGGGCGGCTGACGCCATAGGTGCGCGCCAGTTTTTCTTCCGAGGGTAGGCGGCTGCCGACGGGAACCTGACCGGAAAGGATCGAGCCGCGCAGATCCTCGAACACGACTTCTGCGGCGTTTTTCCGGGCAATCGGAACCTTCTCATTCAGCCAATCCGCCACAACCTCCCCCCTTTCTTTTTGTTGGCAGGCACAATGGCGCAGGAGATGGGCCGGGGCAATGGCAATGACGGCTTGACGTAGCGATCCGGTTTATTTACGAACGGTCGTACGGAAAAATCAAGGATACCCATGGGACGCAAGCGCAGCATTGATCGCGACTGCCTGATGCAGGCCGTGGAATGTGTCGCGCGCCGCAATGGCGTCAGCGGGCTAAGCATCGACGCCGTTGCCAAAGAGGCGGGCGTCAGCAAGTCCAGCGTGGTCTATGACTGCGAAAGCAAGGCCGGTTTGCTGGCCGCCTTCACGCGCTATCAACTGCAGCAGCACCGCGAAAGTTTCGAGCAGGCCTTTGCCCGCCATGAAGGCCAGCCGAATTCCTGGCTGCGCGCGCTGATCGACGAATTCCGCACCGCCCCCACCGATGAAGACATCGCCATGGCGCTGCTGATCAGCGCGGGCATGGGCGAAAATGCCGAATGCCGCGACATCATGCGCCAGCAACTGCATGCCGATGCCGAACGTGTCGCCAGCGAAGCCGCCGAGCCGCGCAAGCTGCTGCGGGCGCTTTTGACGCTGCATGGCATGGCGTTTCTGGAATATTTGGGCTTTCATCGCTTTGACGACGCCGTGCGCACTGAGATTCTCGATGACCTGATGACGATCGCCGAAAGCGACGCAGGCGCATCGCCCGCTACCGATCCCGCCACCTGATCCCGCCAGTCCCTGTCCACCCATCTTCCTCCCCGAAGACCGATCCCGAAAGTCAGACCATGCATCATGACCGTATTTCCGGCAGGTTTGCCTGCCTGATGGCCGGCCTTGTGTTTCTTGCCGGTGCCGCCACCGCGCAAGAGTTGCCGCCGCCTGTCGTCAGCGTCCAGACGCTGCAAGCCGAACCGCTGCCCATCGTGAACGAATTGCCGGGCCGCGTCGCCGCCACCCGCACCGCCGAGGTGCGCCCGCGTGTCGGCGGCATCGTCGTCAAGCGCGTGTTCACGCAGGGCTCGCACGTTCAGGAAGGCGATGTGCTGTATCAGATCGACCCGGCCACCTATGCCGTGCGCGTGGCCTCTGCCGAGGCGACGCTGGCGCGGGCCGAAGCGACGCGGGACAATGCACAGGATCAGATGCGCCGGTCGGAAGCCCTGCGCGAACGCCGCGTGACGGCGGGGGTCGATCTGGAAAACGCCGCGACCACGCTGGCACAGGCCGAGGCGGATGTGGCCATCGCCCGCGCCTCGTTGCAAGAGGCGCAGCTTAGCTTGGGCTATACCGATGTCACCGCCCCGATCAGCGGCATCGTCGGGCGCGCGCTGGTGACGGAAGGCGCGCTGGTCAGCGCCCAGACCGATGTGATGGCGACGATCCAGCAGCTTGATCCGGTTTACGTCGATGTGACGCAATCCTCGTCCGAACTGTTTGCGCTGCGGCGCGCGCGGGATGCAGGCAAGCTGGCGATGGCGACCTCGGACGATGCCAAGGTGCAGCTGATCTTTGACGACGGCACGGAATATGCCCATCCGGGCAAGCTGCTGTTTTCCGAAGCCAGCGTGGACAGCTCGACCGGGCAGATCACGCTGCGCGCGGAATTCCCGAACCCCGATGGCGATCTGCTGCCGGGGCTGTATGTCCGGGCCCGTGTCGAACAGGCCGTGCGTGAAAACGCGCTGACCATTCCGCAGATGGCAGTGCAGCGCGACACCAACGGGCAGGCTTTCGTCTATGTGGTGAAAGAGGGCGACACCGTAGAACGCCGCGTCGTCACGCTGGGCCAGACCTATCCCACCGGCTGGCTGGTCGAGGACGGGCTGGCGCCCGGCGAACGCGTCGTCGTGGAAGGCGCGCAGAAGCTTTACCCCGACGCCAAGGTCGTCCCCGAGGCCGCGGCGGCAGGCGATGCGCCCGCCCCGGAAACCGCCCCCGCAGCCGCACCCGCCCCGGATGCGCAGCCCGCGACCGATGACCAGCCCGCAGCAGCGGCCGATCCTGCGGCCGAGCCGGCACCTGCCGCGCCGCCCGCCGCGAATGACGAAGGCTAAGACACGGATATGGCTCAGTTCTTCATTCACCGCCCGGTTCTTGCATGGGTGATCGCGATTTTCATCGTGATTGCCGGGATGCTGTCGCTGCCGCAATTGCCCATCGCGCAATATCCGCAGGTCGCGCCGCCGCAGATCCAGATCTCGACCGCCTATACCGGCGCATCGCCCACCGAGATGTATCAATCCGTCGCTCAGCCCATCGAGGAAGAGCTGAACGGCATCAAGGGCATCCAGTATTTCGAATCCACCTCGGACGTGTCGGGCTCGATCTCGATCACCGCGACCTTCGCGCCGGGCACAGATGTCGGGACCGCACAGGTTGACGTGCAGAACGCCGTCAGCCGGGTCGAACCCGTGCTTCCGCAAACCGTGGTCGATCAGGGCGTCACCGTCGAGGAAGCCGGTGCCGGCTTTCTGATGATCGTGTCGCTGACCTCGACCGACGGGTCGATGAACAGCGTTCAGCTGGGCGATTACATCAACCGCAACGTCGTCGGCGAAATCCGCCGCATCGACGGCGTGGGTCGTGCGCAGGTCTTCGCTTCGGAAGAGGCCATGCGCATCTGGCTTGATCCGGCCAAGATGACCGGCCTGAACCTGTCGCCCGCCGAAGTGGCCGCCGCCATCCGGGCGCAGAACGCGCAGGTCGCCGCCGGTCAGATCGGCGCCGACCCGAACCCCATCGGCCAGCAACTGACCGCGACCGTTCTGGTCAAGGGCCAGCTGACCCAGCCCGAGGAATTCGCCAATATCGTCCTGCGTGCCAATCCCGACGGCTCGACCGTCCGGCTGCGCGACGTGGCGCGGGTGGAAATCGGCGCGGACAGCTACAACTTCGCCTCGCGCCTGAACGGGCAGCCCGCGGCGATGATCGGCGTGCAGCTTTCGACCACCGGCAACGCGCTTGCCACGTCGGAGGCCGTGCAGGCCAAGATGAACGAACTGTCCGAGTTCTTCCCCTCGGGCATCCAGTATTCCATCCCCTATGACACCGCCCCCTTCGTCGGCAAATCCATCGAGAAGGTGATCCACACCCTGATCGAGGCCGTGGTGCTGGTCTTTATCGTGATGTTCCTGTTCCTGCAGAACTTCCGGTATACGGTGATCCCGACGCTGGTCGTGCCGATCGCGCTGTCGGGCACGCTGGCCATCATGCTGCTGGCGGGCTTTTCGATCAACGTGCTGACCATGTTCGCCATGGTGCTGGCCATCGGCATCCTTGTCGATGACGCCATCGTGGTCATCGAAAACGTCGAACGCATCATGGCGCATGAGGGCCTGCCGCCCAAGGAAGCCACGCAAAAGGCCATGGGCGAGATCTCGGGCGCCATTGTCGGCATCACGCTGGTGCTGTCGGCGGTGTTCATCCCGATGGCGTTCTTCCCGGGCTCGACAGGGATCATCTATCGTCAGTTCGCGCTGACCATGGTGGTGTCGATCCTGTTCTCGGCCTTCCTGGCGCTGACGCTGACGCCGGCGCTGTGCGCGACCTTCCTGAAACCCATCAAGGGCCATCACGAGAAAAAGGGCTTCTTCGGCTGGTTCAACCGCAAATTCGACGCGGCGACGCAGCGCTATGGCCGGGGCGTGTCGGTGCTGACGCGCCGCACCGGGCTGGTGATGCTGGTCTATCTGGGCATCGTGGGTCTGACGGGCTGGGGCTTCACCTCGCTGCCGACCTCGTTCCTGCCCAATGAGGATCAGGGCTTCATCATCTCGGATATCCAGACGCCTGCCACGGCAAGCTCGCAGCGCACCGATGCGGCGATCCGCACCATCGAGGAATATTACGGCCAGAACCCGGCGGTGGAAAACGTCGTGGGCATCCGCGGCTTCTCGTTCTCGGGGCAGGGGCCGAATGCGGGGCTGGCCTTCATCACCTTCACCGACTGGGCCGACCGCGACCAATCGGCCAATGACATCGCCAATGGCGCGAACATGGCGCTGTTCCAGACCAAGGATGCGCAGATCTATTCGCTGTCGCCTCCGGCCATTCCGGGCTTCGGCACGGCGGGCGGCTTCAGCTTCCGTCTGCAGGACCGGGGCGGCAATGGTCAGCAGGCTCTGCAGGCCGCAGCCCAGCAATTGATGGCCGAGGCCCAGAAGGGCGGCGTCGTCACGGGGCTGCGGATCGAAGGCATGCCCGCCGCCGCGCAGGTCTCGGTCGTCATCGACCGCGACAAGGCGCAGACCTTCGGCGTGGCCTTTGCCGATATCAACCAGACGCTGTCGGCCAATTTCGGCTCGTCCTATGTCAACGACTTCCCGAACCAGGGCCGGATGCAGCGCGTGATCGTGCAGGCCCAGCAGGAAAGCCGGATGCAGGCCGAAGAGATCCTGAAGCTGACCGTGCAGAACTCGCAAGGCGGCATGGTGCCCTTCTCGTCCTTTGCGACGGTGGAATGGGAACAGGGTCCGTCGCAGGTCGTGGGCTATAACGGCTATCCTTCGGTGCGGATCGCGGGCAGCGCGCTGCCGGGCTTTTCGTCCGGCGCGGCGGTGGCCGAGATGGAGCGGCTGGCCTCGGACCTGCCGCAGGGCTTTGCCTATGAATGGACCGGGCAGACGCTTGAGGAAATCAGCTCGGGCAATACCTCGGCGCTGCTTTTCGCCATGTCGATCCTGTTCGTGTTCCTGCTGCTGTCGGGGCTTTACGAAAGCTGGTCGATCCCGCTGTCGGTGATGCTGGTGGTGCCCTTGGGGGTCATCGGCTGTATCGCGGCGGTCATGCTGCGCGACATGCCGAACGACGTGTATTTCAAGGTCGGCCTGATCGCGATCATCGGATTGTCCGCCAAGAACGCCATCCTGATCGTCGAGTTCGCCAAGGACATGCGCGAACAGGGCATGACGCTTCTGGAGGCGGCGGTCGAGGCGGCGAAGCTGCGCTTCCGTCCGATCCTGATGACCTCGATGGCCTTCACGCTGGGCGTGGTGCCGCTGGCGATTGCCACGGGCGCCTCGTCGGCCTCGCAGAACGCGATCGGCACCGGGGTGATCGGCGGCATGATCTCGGCCACGATCCTTGCGGTGTTCTTCGTGCCGGTCTTCTTCGTCTTCGTGCTGAATCTGGTCAGCAAGATGCGTCGGGGATCCCCGGACAAGGCACCCGAAAGCAAGACGACGGGCTGATCTTCGGCCTGTCGACCGGCGCGGGCCGGGGCTGCTTTGGCCCCCATGGCCCGCGCCTTCAACCGTTTGAAGCCGCCGCAGGCGCGGGGGCGCATGAAAGAAGCAGCAGATGTCACATTCCTTGATCCTGTCGCGCCGCCTGATGCTGGGCAGCATGGCTTCGACACTGGCGCTGGCCGCGTGCGGGCAGATCGCCTATGACGCACCCAAGGCCGATGTCGCCGACCGCTTTGCCGCCGACAGCCCGGCGCGCCGCGCGGGCAGCAACGCCTGGTGGGGCGCGTTCCGCGACAGCCAGCTTGACGGTCTGGTGGCCACCGGGCTTGCGCGAAATCTGGACGTGCTGACCGCCATTCAGGTCATCCGCGAGGCGCAGGCGAATGCCCGTCTGGTCGGCGCCAACGACATTCCGAACGCCACGCTGGAAGGCGCGCTGCAGCGCGGGGACGCGCAGGGCACCGGAACCGTGGTCGATCAAAGCTCGGGCACGCTGGGCGTGTCGTGGCTGATCGACATTTTCGGCGCGAACCGCGCGGCCCGTCGCGGCGCGGCGGCCCAGCTTGACGCGGCTTATCTGTCCGCCGAGGTCGCCCGCCTGACCGTGGCCAGCGCCGTGGCGCAGGCCTATATCGACGCGCGTTACTATCAAGAGGCCGTGGTGCTGACCCGGCAAAGTCTGGAAAGCCGCCGCCGCACCCTGTCGCTGACCCGCGAACAGGACGTGCTGGGCTCGGTGTCCCGGATCGAGGTCTTGCAGGCCGAACAGCTGGTCACGCAGGCCGAGGCGCAGCTTCCAGCGCTGGAACTGGGCTATGACCAGTCGGTGAACCGGCTGGCCACGCTGACCGCCGGGCGCAGCGGCGATCTGGGCGCGCGTCTGCGGCGCGGCGGCAGCCAGCCCCGCGCGCGGTATCGCGCCAGCGTGGGCGTGCCCGCCGATGTGATCCGGGCGCGGCCCGATGTCCGCGTCGCCGAACGGCAACTGGCCGCAGCCGTCGCGGGCGTGGGCGAGGCGCAGGCCGCGTTCTATCCCAAGCTGACGCTGTCGGGCAATGTCACGCCGATCGATCTGGGCAGCGCGGGCAGCATGAAGACCTGGGCCTTTGGCCCGCAGCTTTCCGTGCCGCTGTTCAATGCCGCCAATCAGGCGCAGCTTTCGGCGGCGCAGGCCAAGGCCGAACAGGCGCGGCTGGCATGGCAATCCTCGGTCCTGAACGCCGTCGAAGAGGTCGAGAACGCGCTTGCGGGCTATAACCGCGATTCCCGCGCCGTGGCCGCCCAGACCCGCCTTGTCGCCAACGCCGCCGAGTCGGTCGATCTGGCGCGCACCTCGTATGAGCTGGGCGAGGCGGGCTTCTTCCCGGTTCTGGACGCCGAGCGGACGCTGCTGGATGCCCGTCAGGAACTGGCCAATGCCGTGCGCCAGCAGGCGCTGAACTTCGTCGCGCTTAGCGTGGCCTCGTCGGGCGGGGTCGGGATCCCGGCCACGAACTAAGGGATTTCCCTTTTTGGGCGCGGGGATTAGTCTCGCGCCCATGACCGTCGCCCTGATCTATCCGATGGCCGCGCTGGCCGAAATCGCTGGCTGCTTCGCCGTCTGGGCGTGGTGGCGCAGCGGCGCATCCGTGCTGTGGCTGATCCCCGGAATGGTCGCGCTGGCGGGGTTCGCATGGCTTCTGGCGCAGGTCGAAACGTCGGCTGCCGGGCGGGCCTATGCGGCCTATGGCGGGGTTTATATCATCGCCTCGGTCCTGTGGATGTGGCTGGTCGAGGGCGAGCGTCCCGCCTTTTCGGACGTGCTGGGCGCGGCGCTTTGTCTTGCGGGTGCGGTGGTCATCCTTGGCTTTGCCCGGCCCGCCTGACCATGCGCCGCCTTGTCATCGAAGGCGCGAATTTCCACGACACCCCCGGCTTTTACACCGAGATCAACCGCGTCTTCATGGCGGATGAAAGCTGGCAGCTTGGCCCCAGTCTGGATGCGTTTAACGACCTGCTGCATGGTGGCTTTGGCGCGCTGCGGGGGGATGGGCCGGTCACGCTGATCTGGCGCGATTTCGCCAAAAGCCGCGCCGATCTGGGCCTTGCCGCGACGCGCGATTATCTGACGGCCAAGATCGCCCGGCCCGACCTGTTCAACGCAGCCAGGTTTCAGGCCGATCTTGACGCCCTGAATGCCGGGACCGGGCAGAGCTATTTCCAGATCCTGCTTGAGATCATCGCCGGACACCCCCGCATCACGCTGCGCCCGGCCTAGCCGCCCAGCCCCGCAATGGCATCCAGCCGCGCCACATGGTCCGGCGACAGCCGCAAGGCTGCTGCGGCGATGTTCTGATGCAGATGCGCGCGGCGCGAGGTTCCGGGGATCAGCAGGATATTCGGGCTGCGCTGCAACAGCCATGCCAGCGCCACGGCCTGCGGCGTCTGGCCCGCCTCCTGCGCCACGGCGGCAAGTTCCCGGTCCTGCAAGGGGGTGAAACCTCCCAGCGGGAAATAGGGCACATAGGCGATGCCCTCAGCCGCCAGCGCGTCGATCATGTCATCGTCGGCGCGATGCACCAGATTGTAATGGTTCTGCACGCAGACGATGGGGGCGATGTCGCGGGCAATGCGCAATTGCGCCTCATCGACCGTGCTGACGCCGATATGCGCGATCAGCCCCTCATCCTGCATCTGCCGCATCACCTGCATCGGCGCGGCAATATCGTCCTGCGGCCCGCCCATGCGCAGGTTCACGATGTCCATGCGCGACAGGCCAAGCCGCTGAAGATTGTCCAGAACCGAGGCGCGCAGGAAATCGTCGCCGCGTTCCAGCACCCACGCGCCCTTGTCATCGCGCCACGCGCCGATCTTGGTGACGATGACCAGATCCTTGGGATAGGGAAAGATCGCCTCGTGGATCAGGCGGTTGGTGACATGCGGGCCGTAAAAGTCGCTGGTGTCGATATGATCGACGCCCTGCGCCAGCGCCTCGCGCAGGACGGCGCAGCATTCCTCGGGGTCCTTGGGTTCGCCGAAGACATGCGGCCCGGCCAGTTGCATGGCGCCATAGCCCATGCGGTTGACGGACAGATCACTGCCCGGAAAGGTGAAACGCCCTGCGGCGGAGGCGGCAGACATGTGCATGATAACGGCCCTTCCTGTGGTCCCGCGCAGTCTAATCCTTCGGCACGCCTTCGAGAACGCGAATTTACAGCGACTTCGCCGCTGGCGCCGCTTCTGCTTGCGGCGCGGGCCTGCTATGGCGCTGAAATTCAGGAGGCGCGGATGATCACGTTCGATTTCGGACCCGGGGAGCGGCCGGCGCAGTTCTGCGACCCGCAGGAACTGATCGTGGCGTGGCAGGCCGCGGACCTGCCCGCCGCCCTTGCGCGCGCCGATGCGCTGCGCGGAGAGGGCGCGTGGATCGCGGGCTGGCTGACCTATGAGGCGGGCCTTGCCTTCGAGCCGCGCCTGTGGTCGCTGATCCCCGATACCGGCCAGCCGCTGGCGGTTCTGGGGGCCTATGCCGGTCCCTCAGAGCCGGTGCCGCTGACGACGGGGAAGGTCCGGCTGTCTGCCCTGACACCGGCGATCACGCAGGACGACTATCGCGCGGCCTTTGCGCGCGCCCAGGCCTACATCGCGGCGGGCGACTGTTATCAGATCAACCTGACCTTTCCGCTGGACGCCCGTCTGATCCAGGGCACGCCCGCCGATCTGGCATCCGCCTTGGCCCGCTTGCAGCCGGTGGGCTTTGGCGCTTTTGCCGATATGGGCGTGGGTCCGGTCGTCATCTCGCGCTCGCCCGAGCTGTTCTTTCGCACGCAGGCTGATGGCCGGATCGAGGCACGCCCGATGAAGGGCACCGCACCGCGCCATCCCGATCCCCGCCGGGATGCGGAACTGGCGGCGGGGCTGGCGGCCTCGGAAAAGAACCGCGCCGAAAACCTGATGATCGTCGATCTGCTGCGCAACGACATCTCGATGCTGGCCCGCGTCGGATCTGTGCGCGTGCCCCAGCTTTTCGCCGTCGAGAGCTTTGCCACCGTGCATCAGATGACTTCAAGTATCACGGCGCAACTGACTGATCCGGCGTCAATTTCGTCCCTTATGCCCGCACTGTTCCCCTGTGGCTCGATCACCGGCGCGCCAAAGATCCGCGCCATGCAGATCATCCGGGAACTGGAACCGCAACCGCGCGGCATCTATTGCGGCAGTTTGGGCTGGATGGCGCCCGATGGGGCCTCGGCCTTCTCCGTGGCGATCCGCACCCTGTCCGTCAGCGGAACCGATATCCGGCTGAATGTCGGCGGCGGGATCGTCGCGGATTCGACCGCCGACAGCGAATGGGAGGAGGCGCTTTGGAAAGCCCGTTTCATGATGCCCTTGACGATCCCGGGCTAAGCCTGATCGAAACCGTGCTGTGGGACGGCGCGGCCTGCCCGCTGCTGGACGGGCATCTGGCGCGTCTGTCAGCGGGCGCGGCACGGCTGGGGTGGCACGTCGATCCCGAAAAAGCGCGTGCCGCCTTGCAAGGTCCGGCAGGCCAGCCCGCGCGATTGCGGCTGCTGCTGGACCGAAGCGGCGGGCTGACGCTGCAATCGGCGCCGCTGCCCGCGCCGATCCCGCTGTGGCGGCTGGGCCTGTCCGACATGCGGCTGCGGTCGGACGATCCGTGGCTGTCGGTCAAATCCACCCGCCGTCCCGCCTATGACGCCGCCCGCGAGGCGATGCCTGCGGATTGCGATGAACTGGTCTTGCTGAACGAACACGATCAGGTCTGTGACGGCACCATCACCACGCTGTTCTTTGATCGCGGCGACGGGCTTTGCACGCCGCCCTTGTCCTGCGGGCTGCTGCCGGGCGTGCTGCGCGCCTCGATGCTGGCGCGGGGGGCCTGCCGCGAGGAGATTTTGCCGGGAGCCGCCCTGCCGCAGGTGCGGCTTTGGGTCGGCAATGCGCTGCGCGGATTGTCGCCCGCGATATGGATCGGCGACAGGTCGCTGAACTAAGGCGTTCTGGCCGATGCGCGGGCTGGTGGCGGCACGGGGCCGTGCGTATCTAGGCCGCGCAGCTTCCCCATAGGAGAATTCATGGAACGCCTGATCGAACGAAGCCTTTTTGCCAGCCGATGGCTGATGGCCCCCATGTATCTTGGTCTGGCCTTCGCGCTTGTGCTGCTGGTCTGGGTCTTTGCCGTCGAGCTTTGGAAGCTCATCCTGCTGCTGCCGGTGATGACCGTCGACGACGCCGTGCTGGGCGTGCTGGCGCTGATCGACCTGAGCCTTGCCGCCAATCTGCTGATGATCGTCATCTTTTCCGGCTATGAAAACTTCGTCAGCCGGATGAACCTTGAAACGCAGGAAGACCGCCCGGAATGGCAGGGTGAGGTCGATTTTTCGGGTCTGAAGCTGAAGCTGGTCGCCTCGATCGTGGCGATTTCGGGCATCCATCTGCTGAAGGTGTTCATGGATGTTGCGCATTACACGCCCGAACATATCCGCTGGATGGTCGTCATCCATCTGGTCTTCGTGATTTCCGGGGTTCTGCTGGCGGCGATGGACTGGATTGCCAGCCACGCAAAGACCCTGAAAAAGCCGAAACCCATCGCAAACTGAGTCGCAAGTAACCTAGGCGGCGCAGTTTTGCATGTGACAACGCGCCGCCGATCCCGGCGAATTCCGACAGCAGATCACAGGACTGTGCTTTTTTTGCCACGGCTATGCCAAGGATTCAGGGAATGCAGGAAAAACAAGCCCTTCAATGCGCGCGCCTTGGTTGACACCGCAGCCCGACCCCAACATAGACCAAATCGTCTGCCGCCACGCCGACCCGTCCTAGCAAGCATTCACGCCAGCAAATCACCACCGATGGTCGGCCTTTGTTGAAGGAATGCTTGTCAATGTCATCTGGAAACCCGCGACCGTCCGCGGATCTGAAATTGCGCGCGCTGCTGCTGTGTTCTGCCGTGGTCATGCCCTCGGTCGCGATGGCTCAGGATGCGACCAGCCAGCCGTCGGTCGCACTGGATACCGTCGTCATCACCGCATCGGGCTTTGAACAAAGCGTGCGCGACACGCCCGCCTCGGTCTCGGTCATCACCTCGGAAGATCTTGAGAAGGGCAGCTTCACCAACCTGTCCGATGCATTGCGCGAAGTCACCGGCGTCGTCACCACCGGCAGCGCCAACGAAGAAGACATTTTCATTCGCGGACTGCCCGGCCAGTACACGCTGATCCTTGTCGACGGCAAGCGCCAGAGCACCCGCGAATCCCGCACCAACGGCAATGCGGGATATGAGCAAAGCTTCATCCCGCCGGTCTCGGCCATCGAACGGATCGAGGTCGTGCGCGGTCCGATGTCGTCGCTTTACGGCTCGGATGCGATGGGCGGCGTCATCAACATCATCACCAAGCCCGTCGCCGACGAATGGAGCGGCTCGGTCACGGCCGAAGCCACGCTTCAGGGCGAGGACGGCTTTGAAAACAGCCAGCAGCTGTCCTTCTATGCCTCGGGTCCGGTCATCCGCGACCAGCTTAGCCTGCAATTGTGGGGCCGCAAGCTGGATCAGGATCCGTCCGATATCGAGGCCGGGCCTGCGGGTTCGGACGACTTCGATCTGACCGGCCGTCTGACATGGGCGCTGGACGCGCAGAACGAATTCCGCTTTGAAGCCGGCCGCACGCGCCTGAAAAGCGAAGAACTGGGCGGCGAAAGCTGGCGCAACCACGACCGCAACCACTGGTCGCTGAGCCACAAAGGCAGCTATGGCGAGACCGATACCGAGGTCGCGATCTATCAGGAAGTCGGCGAACGCGTCAGCTTCGGTCCCGATGATGACAGCGGCCTGATCGTCGAAGATCCGCGCTCGCCCGAGGTCACGAACACCACCATCGACGCCAAGGCCTCGACGCCGCTGGACTGGAATGGCGCGCACCGCCTGACCTTCGGCGCGCAATACACCAAGGCCTCGATCCGTGACCAGAACCCCGGCCAGCAGGCTGAACTGGACCCGGCGGACCGCTATGACCAGACCTTCTCGAACTGGCAGTGGGCGCTGTTTGTCGAAGACGAATGGCGGGTGCGTGACGATTTCGCCCTGACGCTGGGCCTGCGCTACAGCGATCACGAGATCTATGGCGGCCATATCACGCCGCGGATCTATGGTGTCTGGGACGCGACCGACCAGCTGACCGTCAAGGGCGGCATCTCGACCGGCTTCCGTGCGCCGGACGTGCGGTCGATCGTGCCCGATTACGCCTATACCACGGGCGGCGGCAGCTGCCGCAGCCGCAATAGCTGCGGCGTCATTCTGGGCAATGACGATCTGGATCCGGAAGAAACCACGAACTTCGAGCTTGGCGCGATCTATGAGGCCGACAGCTACAGCGTCAGCGCCACGGCCTTCCACACCAAGTTCAAGAACAAGCTGCAACAGCGCATCGCCGAAGACGCAGCCGGTAACCCGGTCACCTGGGACGGTCCGCAATATCGCGGCGATGACGGTCTGCTGCACGACTATATCGTCTATCAGAACTTCAACGTCGATGAGGCCACGATCTCGGGCGTGGAACTGGCGGGCGACTGGTCGATCACCAGCGATCTGGAAATGCGCGCCAGCTATACCTACACGAAGTCGAAGCAGAAAACCGGCGATTTCCGGGACTTCCCGCTGGCCCGCACGCCTGAGCACATGGCCAGCCTGCGCTTTGACTGGATGACGCCGGTGACGGGTCTGGATGCGTGGCTTTCGGCCAATTACCACGGCACCGAGATCGCCTCGGGTCTGCGCATCGGCACCAATGGCAGCCCGATCACGATCAACGGGGTCGAAGGCCGCAAATACGGCGCCTATACCACCGTCGATCTGGGGGCGAATTACCAGATCAACGACCGCGCCCGCCTGAACGCCGCCGTCTACAACGTGCTGAACGAGGAAATCAACGAAACCGAGTTCAACACCATCAAGGAAGGCCGCCGCCTGTGGCTGGGGCTGACCGCGGAATTCTGATCGGTTCCAAGGTGATATCATTCCGGCCGGGGCGTTCCCCGGCCGGTTTTTTTTATGTCCTGATGGCTGCCGCTGATGGAGTCTGATCGGCTGGCTGGCCAGCTAATGAAGGCCTTGGCCGTGAAGGCTGCTTGGCGTGGCGCTGATCGACGAGTTTTCGGTGGCCGAGCTTTACATGCCCGGTGTGACGCGTCGGCCTCTGGTTGAAAAGGCGGCGATCACGGCCTGGGTGGTGACGCGCAAGGGGCGGCCCTTGTCCAGCTTTGCCGAAATGACCATCGAACGCTTCCGCCGCGAGATGGCCGCGGCGGTGGCGCGCGAGGCGTGGGATGTGCCGTGACGGAGCCTTTTCCTGACCGTGACGCGACCTCCCGCGGACCGTCGCGTAAAAGCCGAAACGCCCCCTCCGGACCGTGAGGCAACCGTCCTTTGACGGAAGCGCAATCTGCTGAGCCGTGATGCCATTTCCCCACGGAACGCAAACCTCAGCTAAGCACTTCTCCCACACGCCGCAGGATAAGCACCCAAAGCGCCCGCCTTTTGCCGTGCTCGCACCGGGAAGCGTG